>JNWL01000008.1 GCA_000716465.1 Streptomyces bikiniensis | reverse complement strand
GGGGCGGGCCCGCCGGCTCCGGGGGGGCGGGGCGCTGCACGGGCAGGGCCCCCGTCTCGCCGAGCCGGGCGGCGGCCCGCGCACCGGCCCGGTAGGCGGCGATGGCCCCGGCCCGCGCGGCCCGCACGTCGGCGGCCGGCGGGGTGGCCGCGGGCCTCGGGCCGGCGGGGGCCGCCGTGGACTTCCCATAGGGGTCGGCACCGTAGGCATCAGGACCGGGACCGGGACTCGCACCGGGCCCGCCGTCCGGTCCGCCGTCCGTCCCGTCGCCGTCCCGCCCGGTCTCCGCCGGGGCCTCCAGCGCGTACGGCTCGGGGCGGTACGTCTCGGCCCGGTGCTCCTCGGGGCGGTGCTCCTCGGGGCGGTGCTCCTCGGAACCGTAGGTCTCGGAGCCGTACACCCCTGATCCGTACTCTCCGGACCCGTACCGGCCGGAGCCGTACTCCTCGCCGTACTCCTCGCCGTACGCCTCGACGGGCGCGGGCATTTCGGGCTCGTACGGCTCGGGCGCGTACACCTCCGGCTCGTACGCACCCGAGGCGTACGTCTCAAGGGCGTACGCACCGGACCCGCGCGCCCCGGATCCGTCCGCCCCGGGTTCGTCCGCCTCCGGTTCGTACGTCTCGGCCTCGTACACCCCGGGTTCGTACGCGTCCGGAGCGGGCTCTTCCGCCTCGTGCGGCGGGGGCGGGTACGCGAACTCGTCGATCCGGTCCCGTTCCGGCACCGGCGCGTAGCCGCAGAGGGCCTCCTCGGCCGCGCCGACCGCGAGGCCCGAGAGGACCACCCGGCCGTCGTCGCAGACGAGGACGGTCCGGGAGGTGATGTTCCGGTGCACCCAGCCGTGGGCGTGGAGCGCGCGCAGGGCGGTGAGGACGTCGGCGCCGATCTCGGCCGCCCGGTACGGGTTCAGGGGCCGCTCGGCGAGGAGCGCGGCCAGCGGCCGGGCCTCCACCACGCGTTCGCTGACTATCCACAGCGAACCGGCCTCCGCGAAGACGTCGAAGACCTGGTCCAGTAAGGGGTGGTCGGGGATCTGGGCGGCGGCCTGGGCCGCCTCGATCGCCCGGCGCACGACGGGCTCGGCGGGCCTGCGGGTGGCCCGCCCCGCGCCGCCGTGGAGGCCTGCGGAGCCTCCGGGGCCGGCGCCGTCGAGCACCT
Source organism: Streptomyces bikiniensis (assembly GCA_000716465.1). Classification (GTDB taxonomy): domain Bacteria; phylum Actinomycetota; class Actinomycetes; order Streptomycetales; family Streptomycetaceae; genus Streptomyces; species Streptomyces bikiniensis. Next base: position 287,032 of record JNWL01000008.1, on the reverse strand, counting down.
CGGCGTCCACGAACTCCGGCAGCGGGACCTGGCGGACCAGGACCTCCTGCCCGCTGTACGTGTCGAAGGCGCGCGTCTCCGTCGGGTCGTGCGCGTCCCCGGCCTCGTCCGCCGGCGGCAGCGGCAGGCGGTAGCGGTCCGCGAGCACCCTTCCCGCGTAGTCGTCCACGACGCCTCCCCACGCCCGCGCTGTCCCCCGTGGACCCGCGGATTCCCCGAACCCCCGGGATTCCTCGGGTTCCCTGTTTCCCGGGACTCCTCGGATTCCCCGGATCGTGCGGAATCACGCGAGTCCGCCGGTTCCGGTCGGTCCGATCGGTCCCGTAGGCCCCGTCAGTCCCGGAGGTCCCGTCAGTCCCGTCGGTCCCGTCGGTCCGTTCAGGGGCCGTGCGGCCAACGGCTCTGTTCGATTCCGTACGACTCCCGGGTCCCCACGATACGGGGCACCGGTCAGTTCTTGGGGCTGAACGTGGCGAACGCCGTCTCCCGCAGGGTCCGGCACTCCTCGCCGTTCCACTCGTCCGCCTCGCAGCTGACCATGATGGAGTAGCCCCACTTGGAGTCCACCTTGAACCCGCGGTTGAGCACGTGGACGCGCACGCCCTTCTGCGTGCGCTCGAACTCCCAGTCGGCGACGGTCGGGTAGCCCTTGTAGGAGACGGGCCGTATGCCGAAGTGCCGGTAGTCCTTGCTGGTGGCGATCACGCCGACCTTGGCCAGCTCCCAGGCGCTCGCGGCGTTGTCCTTCGGGCTGTTGTTGTAGTCGACCTGGACGCGCGGGAAGCCGCCGTCCTCGCTGAAGATCCCGCCGAGGGAGTACCCCGGGATGGTGCTCATCCTGAAGTTCGCGGGCATCGCCATGGAGAAGTGGAACCGGTCGCTGGTGACGAGGGCGTACCCGGCGGGCAGTCGGCCGCCGGTGCCGCCGTCGGGCTTGCCGGACGGCGTGGCGCCGTTCCCGCCCTCGGTCGTCCCCGTCGTGCCCGTCGATCCCGTCGTGCCGTCGGTGCCCGCCGAACCGTCGGCGCCTTCACCGCCGGGCTGGACGCCGCCCTGCTGGCCGGGGTCGGCCGGGGTCTGGTTCTTGCCGCCGCCGGACCCGCCCGACCCGCCGTCACCGCCCGTGGAGGCGCCGGCCGAGGCCGTGGTGCCCTCCTTGCCCTGGTTGCCCTCGTTCCCTCCGCCGCCGAGGGAGACCGCCAGGATCGTGCCGAGCAGGGCGACGACCACGACCGCGGCGATGATGACGAGGGTGCGGCGCGGTACGACGTCGGTCAGCGGCGCGCGGGCCGGAGCCTGCCTGCCACCGCCCCGGACCGGCGCGGTGCCCGGCGTCGGCGCGGTCCTCGTCCTCGGCTCGGCCTTCGCGGAGGCCGCCGCGTTGCGCACGGACTTCAGGGCGCCCCGCACCCGGTCGGCGGCCGCGTCGGAGGCCCCGCCCCGGTCGGCCGCCGGGGCCGTCGGCGCCCGTCCGGGAACCGGCGGCAGCGGTACGACCCTGGTGACCTCGGGCGAGGTCGGGGGCGCCGCCTCCGGGGCGTCGAGCACGGCCCGCAGCAGGACCCGGGCGCCGGCGTCGTCCAGCCGCTGCGCCGGGTCCTTGGCGAGGAGGCCGTAGATGACCTTCTCCAGGTCGGGGCCCGCGTTCTTCGGCGGGTCGACGGGCTCGGTCATCACCGCCGTGAGGGTGGCGATGGCGGAACCCTTGTCGTACGGCGGACTGCCCTCGACCGCCGCGTAGATGAGGCCGCCGAGCGACCACATGTCGGCGGCCGGGCCGGGCTTGTGGCCGCGGGCGCGCTCCGGCGAGATGTACGAGGGGGCGCCGACGAGCATGCCGGTGGAGGTGATCGAGGGGTCGCCCTCCACCTGGGCGATGCCGAAGTCGGTGAGGACGACCCGGCCGTCCTCGGCGATCAGCACGTTGGACGGCTTCACGTCGCGGTGCAGGATGCCCTCGCGGTGGGCCGAGCGCAGCACGTCGAGGATGGCGAGGCCGACCTCGGCGGCGCGCCGGGGCGTGAGCGTGCCGTCCTCGCGCACGGCGTCCGCGAGGGACTTGCCCTCGATGAGCTCCATGACGATCCACGGGCGGTCGTCCTCGTCCACGACGTCGTAGACGGTGACGGCGCCGTTGTTGCGGATCCGGGCGATGGCCTTCGCCTCGCGCAGGGTCCGGGTGATGAGGCGGCGCTTCTCGTCCTCGTCGATGCTGCTGGGGAAGCGGAGTTCCTTGACGGCGACGGTACGGCCGAGGGTCTCGTCGACGGCGCGCCACACGGTGCCCATGCCGCCGCGTCCGAGGACCGCGCCGAGCCGGTAGCGCCCGGCGAGCAGGCGTCCTTCACCGGCGGGGGCCTTGCGGAGCCTGTCGCCACCGCGCGCCGTGCCGGTCGCGGGCGTCCCGCGGCCGCTCCCGCCGTCGCCGTCCCCGGCGCCGAACCCGGCCCGTCCGGTGGACGGCTCGGTCCCCCGCAGCCGCCCGGCGGCCGCACCGGCACCGGATCCGGATCCGGCCGCCGCGTCGTCGGCTCCGGAAGCCGTCACGCCGTCAGACCGCGGATCTCCGGCGCCCTTCACGACCGAGACGCCCGGGGCACCCGAGGCGCCCGAAGCGCCCGAGGCGCCCGAAGCGGACTTCCCGCCCGCATCGCCCGGAACGGACTCGGCCTCCGCAACGGCCCCGGAAGCGGCCCCGGCTTCCTCCGCCGTTCCGGCGGGCCCGCCGCCCGGCTCCCGCTCCGCACCGTCCTCCGGGGTCAGCGCACCCCGCTCGACCTGCGCGTCCTTCGCGTCCCGCTCCGGCTCACGCGCGGCCGGGACCGTTCCTCGGTCGCTGTCGGTCGCGGCCCCCGCAGCGTCCCGCCCGGGGTCCTTCGCCGTGTCCCGCGACTGCTCCGCCTCCGACATGCGTCCCCTCTGCGATCCCTGATCTTCGCCGCGTCTGCCGCTTCCCGCGTGATGCGTTAACCCGCCCTGGAAGAGAGCCCATTGTCCCTCACCTCGGGACCGGCGGCGCCCCCGGGTCCGTACTCCGGGATGACGACGCCGCAGCGCGCCTCCCAGGTTCCCACCGGTATGCGGACGACCCGGGCGCCCCGCCGGAACGGACGTTCCGTCAGTTGTCCACAGGTGCAGGAGCGGAGGCTCCCACGGGGGCGCGGACCGAAGGTCCGGGCCCGGTCAGAGGGGCACGATGTCCGGCGCCCCCAGCCGCGCGGCGTCCGCCGTCAGGTCGTCGGGCTGGCGCTGCGACTCGCGCTCGGCCTCCACCCGCTTCTCGTAGTGCTCGACCTCCTTGTCGATCTGGTGGGCGTCCCAGCCGAGGACCGGGGCCATCAGCTCCGCGCACTCGCGGGCGCTGCGCGTGCCCCGGTCGAAGGTCTCGATGGAGATCCGGGTCCGCCGGGTGAGGACGTCGTCCAGGTGGCGCGCGCCCTCGTGCGAGGCGGCGTAGACGATCTCGGCGCGCAGGTAGTCGTCGGCCGCCGGGAGGGGCGCGCCGAGCCGGGGGTCCTCGGCGATCAGGTCGAGGAGCTGCTGCGTCAGGGAGCCGTACCGGTTGAGGAGGTGCTCGACCCGCACGACGTGCAGCCCGTGCCGGGCGGCGATCCCGGCCCGCGCGTTCCACAGGGCCCGGTAGCCCTCGGCGCCGAGGAGCGGGGTGTCCTCGGTGACGCAGGGGGCGACGCGCTGGTCGAGGCCGTGGACCGCCTCGTCCACGGCGTCCTTCGCCATCACGCGGTACGTCGTGTACTTGCCGCCGGCCACCACGACCAGGCCGGGGACCGGGTGGGCGACGGTGTGCTCGCGCGAGAGCTTGCTGGTGGCGTCGGACTCGCCGGCGAGCAGGGGGCGCAGACCGGCGTAGACGCCCTCGACGTCGTCACGGGTGAGCGGGGTGGCGAGCACCGTGTTCACGTGCTCCAGGAGATAGTCGATGTCGGCGCTGGAGGCGGCGGGGTGGGCCTTGTCGAGGTCCCAGTCGGTGTCGGTGGTGCCGACGATCCAGTGGCGTCCCCAGGGGATCACGAAGAGGACGGACTTCTCGGTGCGCAGGATCAGGCCGGTGGTGGAGTGGATGCGGTCCTTGGGCACGACGAGGTGGATGCCCTTGGAGGCGCGGACGTGGAACTGGCCGCGCTCCCCGATGAGGGCCTGGGTGTCGTCGGTCCACACCCCGGTGGCGTTGACGACCTGCTTGGCCCGGATCTCGTACTCGGCGCCGGCCTCGACGTCCTGGACGCGCGCGCCGACGACCCGCTCGCCCTCGCGCAGGAAGCCGACGACCCGGGCCCGGCTCGCGGCGAGCGCGCCGTAGGAGGCGGCCGTCCGCACGAGGGTGGTGACGAAGCGGGCGTCGTCCATCTGGGCGTCGTAGTACTGGAGGGCGCCGACGAGGGCGTCCTTCCGCAGGCAGGGGGCGACGCGCAGGGCGCCCTGCCGGGAGAGGTGCCGGTGGACGGGGAGGCCCCGGCCGTGCCCGGAGGATAGCGACATCGCGTCGTACAGCGCGACGCCGGAACCGGCGTAGAACCGCTCCCAGCCCTTGTGCTGGAGGGGATAGAGGAAGGGGACCGGCTTCACCAGGTGGGGGGCGAGCCGCTCCAGGAGGAGACCGCGCTCCTTGAGCGCCTCCCGGACCAGGGCGAAGTCCAGCATCTCCAGGTAGCGCAGGCCGCCGTGGATGAGCTTGCTGGAACGGCTGGAGGTGCCCGAGGCCCAGTCGCGGGCCTCGACGATGCCGGTGGAGAGTCCTCTCGTGACGGCGTCGAGGGCCGTCCCGGCGCCGACCACCCCGGCACCGACGACCAGCACGTCCAGCTCGCGCCCGGCCATGGCGACGAGCGCCTCGGCGCGCTCGGCCGGTCCCAGTGTCGCTGTCCTCACGTCTGCCGCCTCCCGTCGTCCCCCGTCCTTCCCGCGCACGGGCTCTCCCGTCCGCGGCTTCCCGCCTCCGGCCCCCGTACACGGCCTTCCCGCACCTGGCTCCCGCACACGGCCTTCCCGCGAGCGAGCCGGGACCGTGTGGTCCGGCTCACAGCTCGATTCTGTCCCGCCTCGGCGACTTCAGCCACCGCCTCGCACCCGCCCTGTGGACAACGCCCTGTGGACAACACTCGGCGACCTGCGGCCCTCAATGCGACACATCGGTCATATTTACGCCTAGTCTGACATTGCGTGCGACCCGTTCCGCCCACCGGGCTTGCACCTCGCGCCCCCTCCGGCTACTGGGAAGGACGGCCCACCCCCCATGCCCGCTGATCTCGCCGTCATCGGCCTCGGCCACCACGGACTCCCCCTCGCCCAGGCCGCCACCGCCGCGGGCATCGGCACCGTCGGCTACGACACCGATCCGCTGCCCGCCGCCGAACTCGCCGCCGGGCGCTCCCCGGCCGACGGTCCGCTCACCGTCCCCGAGGTCCGCCGGATGCTCGCGGGCGGCTTCCGCCCCACCCACGACCCCGCCGAACTCGGCCGGGTCCGCACCGCCGTCCTCTGCCCCCCGACCCCCCTCGGCCCCGACCGGGCCCTCGACCTCACCGCCGTCACCGACGCCGCCCGCGCCCTCGCCGTCAGGCTGCGCCCCCACACCACCGTCGTCCTGGAGTCCCCCGTCCCGCCGGGCACCACCGAAGGCCTGCTCCGCGACGTCCTCGAAACCGGCTCGGGACTGCGCGCGGGCCGCGACTTCCACCTCGCGTACTCCCCCGGCCGGCTCGACCCCGGCAGCCGCACCCACGGCTACGCCGGCACCCCCAAGGTCATCGGCGGCCTCACCCCCGCCTGCACCGAGTCCGCCGCCACCTTCTACGGACGCCTCACCGACAAGGTGGTACGCGCGCGTGGACCCCGCGAGGCGGAGACGGTCAAGCTCCTGGAGACCAACTTCCGGCACGTCAACATCGCCCTCGTCAACGAAATGGCGGTCCTCTGCCACGAACTCGGCGTCGACCTGTGGGACGTCATCCGCTGCGCCGAGACCAAGCCCTTCGGCTTCCAGGCCTTCCGCCCCGGCCCCGGCGTCGGCGGCCACGGCGCCCCCGTCGACACCGTCGGCGCCCACCGCCCGCTCCGCCTGGTCGAACTCGCGGGCCAGGTCAACGAGCGCATGCCCGCGTACGTGGTGCGGCGCGCCGCCGCCCTCCTCAACGAGCACGGGAAGTCGGCGCGCGGGGCCAGGATCCTGCTGCTCGGCATCACGTACAAGCCCGACCTGCCCGACCGGCAGGGCTCCCCCGCCGACGAGATCGCCCGCCGCCTGATGGACCTGGGCGCGGCCGTCAGCTACCACGACCCGCACGTCCCCGACTGGCGCGTCCGCGAACTCCCCGTCCCCCGCGCGGACTCCCTCTACGAGGCCGCCGCCCACGCCGACCTGACGGTCCTCCTCCAGCACCACCGCACCTACGACCTCCAGGGCCTGTCGGTGAAGGCGCAGCTCCTCCTCGACACCCGCGGCGCCACCCCGGCGGGCGCGGCCCACCGCCTCTGAGCGGACGTACGGGAGGGGCCCCGCACCACCCGGTGCGGGGCCCCTCTCGCGTACGTACGGAAGGTCAGCGCTTGTGCTGCGCGTCCGCGACCGTGACCTCGACGCGCTGGAACTCCTTGAGCTCGCTGTAGCCCGTGGTGGCCATCGCGCGGCGCAGGGCGCCGAAGAAGTTCATCGAACCGTCCGGGGTGTGCGACGGGCCCGCGAGGATCTCCTCGGTGGTGCCGACGATGCCCAGGTCGACCAGCTTGCCGCGCGGCACGTCCTCGTGGACGGCCTCCATGCCCCAGTGGTGGCCCTTGCCGGGCGCGTCCGTGGCACGGGCCAGCGGGGAGCCGATCATGACCGCGTCGGCGCCGCAGGCGATCGCCTTCGGCAGGTCGCCGGACCAGCCCACGCCGCCGTCCGCGATCACGTGCACGTACCGGCCGCCGGACTCGTCCATGTAGTCGCGGCGCGCCGCGGCCACGTCCGCGACGGCGGTCGCCATCGGGACCTGGATGCCCAGGACGTTGCGGGTGGTGTGCGCGGCGCCGCCGCCGAAGCCGACCAGGACGCCCGCCGCGCCGGTGCGCATCAGGTGCAGGGCCGCGGTGTACGTGGCGCAGCCGCCGACGATGACCGGGACGTCCAGCTCGTAGATGAACTGCTTCAGGTTCAGCGGCTCGGCCGCGCCCGAGACGTGCTCGGCGGAGACCGTGGTGCCGCGGATGACGAAGAGGTCCACCCCGGCGTCGACGACGGCCTTGGAGAACTGGGCGGTGCGCTGCGGGGAGAGCGCGGCGGCGGTGACGACGCCGGCGTCGCGCACCTCCTTGATGCGCCTGCCGATCAGCTCCTCCTGGATGGGGGCGGAGTAGATCTCCTGCAGACGGCGGGTCGCGGTGGCCTCGTCCAGCTCCGCGATCTCGTCCAGGAGCGGCTGCGGGTCCTCGTACCGGGTCCACAGGCCTTCGAGGTTCAGGACGCCCAGGCCGCCCAGCTCGCCGATCCGGATGGCGGTCTGCGGCGAGACGACCGAGTCCATCGGAGCGGCCAGGAACGGCAGCTCGAACCGGTAGGCGTCGATCTGCCAGGCGATCGAGACCTCCTTCGGGTCCCGGGTGCGCCGGCTGGGCACGACGGCGATGTCGTCGAACGCGTACGCCCTGCGGCCGCGCTTGCCGCGCCCGATCTCGATCTCAGTCACGATGTGTGGCCTTTCCCTCTACGTCTGCGCCTACCAGTATCCCCGACACACGTGGGAGGGGCGGTTCCGGCCACATCCCGGAACCGCCCCTCACCCGCGTGCGCGTTACTTCCTGCTGTAGTTCGGCGCCTCGACCGTCATCTGGATGTCGTGCGGGTGGCTCTCCTTGAGGCCCGCCGCGGTGATCCGGACGAAGCGGCCCTTGGACTCCATCTCCGCGACGGTGGCCGCGCCCACGTAGCCCATGGTCTGGCGGAGGCCGCCGACGAGCTGGTGCAGGACGTTGGAGAGCGGGCCCCGGTAGGGCACCTGGCCCTCGACGCCCTCGGGGACGAGCTTGTCGTCGGAGGAGACCTCGGCCTGGAAGTAGCGGTCCTTGGAGTAGGACCGGCCCTGGCCGCGGGACTGCATGGCGCCGAGCGAGCCCATGCCGCGGTACGACTTGAACTGCTTGCCGTTGATGAAGAGCAGCTCGCCGGGCGACTCCTCGCAGCCGGCGAGGAGACTGCCGAGCATCACGGTGTCGGCGCCGGCGGCGAGCGCCTTGCCGATGTCGCCGGAGTACTGCAGGCCGCCGTCGCCGATCAGCGGGACGCCGGCGGCGCGGGCCGCGAGGGAGGCCTCGTAGATGGCGGTGACCTGCGGGACGCCGATGCCGGCGACCACGCGGGTGGTGCAGATGGAGCCGGGGCCCACGCCGACCTTGATGCCGTCGACGCCGGCGTCGATCAGGGCCTGCGCGCCGTCGCGGGTGGCGACGTTGCCGCCGATCACGTCGACGTCCACGCTCGACTTGATCTTCGCCATCCAGCTCAGGGCGTTGCTGTTGTGGCCGTGCGAGGTGTCCACGACCAGGAAGTCGACGCCGGCGGCGGCGAGCGCCTGGGCGCGCTCCAGGGCCTCGGGGCTGGCGCCCACGGCGGCGCCGACGAGCAGCCGGCCCTCGGCGTCCTTGGCGGCGTTCGGGTACTTCTCCGCCTTGACGAAGTCCTTGACGGTGATGAGGCCCTTGAGGACGCCCTGGTCGTCGACCAGCGGCAGCTTCTCGATCTTGTGGCGGCGCAGCAGCTCCATGGCGTCGACGCCGGAGATGCCGACCTTGCCGGTGACCAGCGGCATCGGCGTCATGACCTCGCGGACCTGGCGGTCGCGGTCGGTCTCGAAGGCCATGTCGCGGTTGGTGACGATGCCGAGGAGCTTGCCGTCGGGGGTGGTGACGGGGACGCCGCTGATGCGGAACTTGGCGCAGAGCGCGTCCGCCTCGGCGAGGGTCGCCTCCGGGTGCACGGTGATCGGGTCGGTGACCATGCCGGACTCGGAGCGCTTGACCAGGTCGACCTGGTTGACCTGGTCCTCGACGGACAGGTTGCGGTGGAGCACGCCGACGCCGCCCAGGCGGGCCATCGCGATGGCCATGCGGGACTCGGTCACCTTGTCCATCGCCGCCGAGAGCAGCGGGATGTTGACGCGGACGTTGCGCGAGATGCGGGACGAGGTGTCGACCGCGTTGGGGAGGACCTCGGAGGCTCCCGGCAGCAGCAGCACGTCGTCGTAGGTCAGCCCGAGTGTCGCGAATTTGTCGGGCACTCCGTCGACGTTGGCAGTCATGACACCTTCCCAAATGGCCTTGATCGGTGCGGGATGTCCATGCTAACGGGCCGGAGCGGTGTCTCATTCCACGAGCAAGATCAGCGGGCAGCTTTGGACGTTCGCACGTGGACGAAAGGGATGACGGGAGCCGTCGGGACTTACCGCCCGGCCGGAACCGCCGGACGCGTCGGGACCGCGGCGCGGGTGTTACTGCTCCGCCAGCGCGCGCAGCCGGCTGAGGGCGCGGTGCTGTGCGACCCGGACGGCGCCGGGGGACATGCCGAGCATCTGCCCGGTCTCCTCGGCGGTGAGCCCGACGGCGACCCGGAGCACGAGCAGTTCGCGCTGGTTCTCCGGGAGGTTGGCGAGCAGCTTCTTGGCCCACTCGGCGTCGTCGCTGAGCAGTGCCCGCTCCTCGGGGCCGAGGGAGTCGTCGGGCCGCTCGGGCATCTCGTCGGAGGGCACGGCCGTGGACCCGGGGTGCCGCATGGCGGCCCGCTGGAGGTCGGCGACCTTGTGTCCGGCGATGGCGAAGACGAAGGCCTCGAAGGGCCTGCCCGTGTCCTTGTAGCGCGGCAGCGCCATCAGGACGGCGACGCAGACCTCCTGGGCGAGGTCCTCGACGAAGTGGCGGGCGTCGCCGGGGAGCCGGTTGAGACGGGTGCGGCAGTACCGCAGGGCGAGCGGGTGCACGCGGGCGAGGAGGTCGTGGGTGGCCTGCGCGTCGCCGTCGACCGCGCGGTGGACGAGCGCGCCGATCTCCCCCTGCCCGGCAGGCATGGGGGACCCCGCGGTCTCGTCGTCGCGCATCGCTCCATGGTGCCCCGGCGCTTCCGCGTCCGTGGCACCGCGTCCGTAGTTGTGCACCGAAGCGTTATGAGCAGGTGCGCCGGAACCCATCCCCCGCGCCCTCCCCTCCCGCTCGATCGACTCGTCCCCGAGGAACTCCACATCTCAAGGATGCGTCATCCGGCGGGGAAGTGACACAAGCCCACCCCGTCCACCCCGCGAAGGACGCGGACGGGGACGGGGATACGGCGGGTGACCTGCGACGTCAGCGGACCAGGCCCCAGCGGAAGCCGAGTGCGACGGCGTGGGCGCGGTCCGAGGCGCCGAGCTTCTTGAAGAGGCGCCGGGCGTGGGTCTTGACCGTGTCCTCGGAGAGGAAGAGCTCGCGCCCGATCTCGGCGTTGGACCGTCCGTGGCTCATGCCTTCGAGGACCTGGATCTCACGCGCGGTGAGGGTGGGCGCGGCGCCCATCTCGGCCGAGCGGAGGCGGCGCGGGGCGAGCCGCCAGGTCGGGTCGGCGAGCGCCTGGGTGACCGTGGCCCGCAGCTCGGCGCGCGAGGCGTCCTTGTGCAGGTATCCGCGGGCACCCGCGGCGACCGCGAGCGCGACGCCGTCGAGGTCCTCGGCGACCGTGAGCATGATGATGCGGGCGCCGGGGTCCGCCGAGAGCAGCCGGCGGACGGTTTCCACGCCGCCCAGGCCGGGCATGCGCACGTCCATCAGAATCAGGTCCGAGCGGTCCGCGCCCCAGCGGCGGAGGACTTCCTCGCCGTTGGCCGCGGTGGTCACGCGCTCGACGCCGGGCACGGTCGCGACCGCGCGGCGGAGCGCCTCTCGGGCAAGCGGGGAGTCGTCGCAGACGAGGACGGATGTCATGCCTGACCTCCGCGGCTCTCGCAGCTGTTGCGCGTCACCTTGAGCCTCCAGGGCTGTACGTATCGTCACCTGTGCGGTTGACGCTCTCGGACACCTGCCCGATCGCTTGTTCCTCCAACCGCCTCCGCACTCTCAACGACGGTCACTCGAAAGAGTTACGGGTCGGACGGCAGGCTTCGGCACTCTACGTGAGGGACCGTGCGCGGAGAAGAGCGACGCGGCCGTTGCGCCCCGAGATCAAAAGCTATGCCCCATTTAGCGGGATTTCTTCCCTTTTCGCAGTGTCTATGGCTAGATTCGCAATGAGTCATATTTACATCTACTTAGACAGTAGGTGTAACGACCCGAGCTGTCGGGGAGCGGAAGGAGCCCCGGCCGTCAGCCATCCACCCGCCCGCCTATCCGTTCGACACGGTTTCAAGGGGACAAGCGCAATGGCAGATTTCTCCCGCCTTCCCGGACCCAACGCCGATCTGTGGGACTGGCAGCTGCTCGCGGCCTGCCGCGGGGTCGACAGCTCCCTGTTCTTCCATCCCGAGGGGGAGCGCGGCGCGGCACGGAGTGCGCGTGAGAACTCGGCGAAAGAGGTCTGCATGCGGTGCCCGGTGCGCGCGGAGTGCGCGGCACACGCACTCGCCGTGCGGGAGCCCTACGGCGTCTGGGGCGGCCTCACCGAGGACGAACGCGAAGAGCTCATGGGACGCGCTCGCAACCGTCTGATCACGACGCCCTCCGCGGCCTCGACGGCCGCGCCGACGTCCATGTGAAGGAACGTTTCTTCGAACACCCCGGAACCTTCGCGCTCCGGGACCCGGTGTCGCACCGGGAACGGCGACGCCCACCGCGCCCCCGCGCGTAAGGGCACCGGGCAGGTGCCTACGCGCGCGTGGCGGTGCGCGCGGTGAAGGACACGCCTACACGCGCGCGGCGGCGCGCGTCAGCTCGTCCAGCGTGGCGGCGACCGCCGGGACCTGCGCCAGGTCCGGCAGGGTCAGGGCCACGATCTCCCGTTCCACGGCGGGCTCCACGGCCACGGTCCGCGCCCCCCTGGGCCGTACGGACTCGATGGCGAGGGCCGGCAGGACGGCCACGCCCAGGCCCGCCCCCACCAGGCCCACCACGGCCGGGTAGTCGTCGGTCGCGAAGTCGATGCGGGGCGTGAAGCCCGCCTCCTCGCAGACGTCCACGAGCTGGCGGCGGCAGCGCGGGCAGCCCGCGATCCAGGACTCGTCCGCCAGCTCCGCGATGCCGACCGGACCGGCCCCGGCGAGCCGGTGCCCCTCGGGGACCAGACCCACGAGCCGGTCGGCGAGCAGCGGGCGGACGACCAGGTCGTCCCACTCGGCCCGCCCCGCCCCGTACCGGAAGGCGAGGGCGATGTCGCAGTCGCCCTCCCGGAGCATCTCGATCGAGCGCGGCGGCTCGGCCTCGACCAGGGAGACCCGGGTGCCGGGGTGCGCGGCCCGCAGGGCGGCCAGGGCGGTGGGGACCAGGGTGGAGCTGCCGCTGGGGAAGGAGACCAGGCGGACCCGGCCGGCGCGGAGCCCGGCGATGGCGGCGACCTCCTCCTCGGCGGCGGTGAGCCCGGCGAGGATGCCGGAGGCGTGGCGGACCAAGACCTCGCCGGCCTGGGTGAGGCGCATCTCGCGGCCCGTGCGGATCAGGAGCGGCGTGCCGGCGGAGGCTTCGAGCGCCTTCATCTGCTGGCTGACGGCAGGTTGGGTGCAGCCGAGTTCGCGCGCGGCGGCCGAGAAGGAGCCGGTGGCGGCGACGGCGCGCAGGACGCGGAGATGGCGTGCCTCGATCATGCGCTCCAGCATAAGCGAGGCTTGGGGAAGAGAGCGAATGCTGCCAATGGGCTTTGAGATGGGCGCCCGTAAGGTACCCGCATGACCTTGCTGAGTGTGAATGTGGGCCGGGCCAGGGCCGTGGACTACACCGACGCCCCCGCCGGCCGTACGGCCATCGACAAGCGTCCCGTCGAGGGCGCCGTACGGATGGAGGCGCCCGGCCCGCCCGGCGTCGGGGGGAGCGGGCTCGCCGGGGACGAGGTCTGCGACCTGCGCTTCCACGGCGGCGCCGACCGGGCCGCGTACGCCTTCGCCCGCGAGGACATGGACCTGTGGGAGCGGGAGCTGGGCCGCGAGCTGGCCAACGGCTCCTTCGGCGAGAACCTCACCACCCGGGGCCTCGACGTCAACAACGCGCTGATCGGGGAGCGGTGGCGGATCGGCGACGAGGTGGTCCTGGAGGTGACCGGCGGCCGCATCCCGTGCCGTACGTTCGCGGGCTTCCTGGGCGAGAAGGGCTGGGTCAAGCGGTTCACACGGTCGGAGGCGGGGCCGGGCGCGCTGCTGCGGGTGATCGTGCCGGGCGAGGTGCGGGCGGGCGATCCGATCACCGTCGTGCACCGGCCCGACCACGAGGTCACCGTCGCGCTGCTCCACCGGGCCGCGACCGTCGAACGGTCCCTCCTGCCGAGCACGTTGGCCGCCGCCGCGTGGATGGAGTCGGGTCTGCTCGACTTCGCCCGCCAGTACGCGGAGAAGCACGCGGAGAAGAAGGAGGGGTGATAAGGGGGCAGGGGGAGGGGAAGCGGGCGGAGCGGGACACCGGAGCACGGGGCCGGTTCCCCCGCGCGGCCGGGGCATTAACGTTCCCGTATGACGACTGCACTGATTACGGGGGCCACCGCGGGCATCGGGGCCGCCTTCGCCCGGAGGCTCGCGGCCGACGGCCACGACGTCGTGCTCGTGGCCCGGGACGTGAAGCGGCTCCGGGAGCAGGCGACCGAGCTGCACGACCGGCACGGGGTGGAGGCCGAGGTGCTCGCGGCGGACCTCTCCGAGGAGAAGGGGATCGCCGCCGTCGAGGCGCGGCTCTCGGACCCGAGGCGGCCGGTGGACCTGCTCGTGAACAACGCCGGTTTCGGCAACAAGGGCCGGTTCCTGGAAGTGTCCATGGCCGACGAGCTGAAGATGCTCACGGTGCACTGCGAGGCCGTGCTGCGGCTGACCTCGGCCGCCGCCGCCTCGATGAGGGAGCGGCGCCGGGGCGGGGTGGTGAACGTCGCCTCGGTGGCGGCCTTCGTGCCCCGGGGCACGTACGGCGCGTCGAAGGCGTGGGTCGTGCAGTTCACCCAGGGCGCGGCGAAGGACCTGGCGGGCAGCGGGGTGCGGCTCATGGCCCTGTGCCCCGGCTTCGTTCGGACCGAGTTCCACGAGCGGGCCGGGATGGGCACGGACAACATCCCGGGCTGGATGTGGCTCGACGCGGACAAGCTGGTGACGGCGGCCCTGTCCGACCTGGACCGGGGGAAGACGCTGTCGATCCCGGACCCCCGCTACAAGGCCCTGATGGGCGTGGTGAAGCTGGCGCCGCGCGGTCTGCTCGGCGGGGTCTCCTCCAGGGCGGGGCGCAAGTACGGCCCGAAGTGATCCGCGCGGGCGGCCCGTTCACAGCAGGGCGTCGAGGTCCAGGCGCGTCGTGGTGCCGTCCCGCCAGGTCACGTGGAGGGTGCGGCCGTCGACCCGTACGCGCGCGTGGCCGGGGGCGGGGGCCGGGTCGGGCGCGGCGGTGAGCGAGACGAGGGCGGCGAAGAGGGCGGCCGGGCCGCGCGTGGTGCCGTGCAGGGCGAGGACGCGGGCGTCCGGTCCCTGAAGGGTCTCCCCCGCGGGGAGGACGGCGGCCGGGGCCTCGGGCGGGTAGCCGTGGACCGGGTGGAGGGTGGCGCGCGGCCCGCCGGGCGTGGTGGCCCAGCCGGTCTGCCGTACGGGCGTCCCCTCCGGGGCGCCGAGGACGAGGTGGGCGCGGAGTTCGGCGCTGCCGTGGGCGAGGGTCGCGGAGAGGACCCGGACGCCGGGGCGCGGGACGTGCAGGGAGGCGGCCCAGCCGGGGCCGGTGCCGGCGGGGGCGGCGGGCCCCCGGGTGGTGGCCCGGCCCTCGGCGTCGAGCAGCGCGAAGTGGTTGTCGGCCGGGGCGGACCCGGTGGTGGGTCCCGTACGGGTGGAGTAGGCCTGGCGGGCGTAGCCGGGGTCGTCCTTGCCGCCCGCGCGGCTGCCGACGTGGTTGCTGCCGTGGTTGTGGAGGCGTACGAGCCCGTCGGCGGCGGTGGTCTGGACGAGCAGCCCGGCGGGGGCGAAGGCCCGGACGGTGTCGGCGCGTTCGGCGGGCAGGGGTTCCTCGGGGTCGGTCCAGGCCGGGTGGTCCGCGGGCAGCAGCAGGCCGAGGAAGCCCTTGGACGCCCAGTAGGGGGAGCCGGGGCCCGAGTACTCCTGGACGAGCGGCGGGTACGGGCCGTGCCAGCCGAGGGTGAGGAGCCCGCGCGCGTCGGTGGCGCCCCGGTCGAGGAAGTGCCGCAGGGCCCCGGAGGCGAGTCGGCGGGTGGCGCCGGGAGTGAGCGGGGTGTGACCGGTGAGGGCGCCGAGCCAGGGGGCGGCGGCCGCGGCGAAGCGGTAGGTCAGGGAGCGTCCGTACGGCACGGGGGCGCCGTTCGCGTCGAAGAGGTGGACGTGATCGTCGAGGTGGGCGCGGAGCCGGGGTCCGTACCGGTCGAGGAGGGCGCGGTCGCCGGACAGGTGGGCGTGGAGCACGGGGTAGAAGTGCAGGGCCCACGCGTTGTAGTGGTCGAAGGCGCGGTTGTCGCCGTCGCTGTACCAGCCGTCGCCGAGGTACCAGTCCTCGACGCGGTCGAGGGAGCGGCCGATCGTGGCGGCGGCGCGGTCGGTCTCGATCCCGGCGTCCCGGAGGAAGCCGGCGACGGTGAGGCCGAAGAGCCACCAGTTGTTGTCGACGGGGGACGGGCCGAGGGCGGGCAGCAGCCAGTCCGCGACCCGTGCGCGGACGCGGTCGTCCAGGCGGTCCCAGAGCCAGGGGCGGGTGAGGCGCAGGCCGAGGGCGATCGAGGCGGACTCGACCACGGCCTGCCGGGTGTCCGCCATGAGGGGCCAGGACTCGGCGTCGTCCCGGCCCGGCGCCTCCGTCCCGGCGGCGAGCCCTTCGGCGTACCGGTCGAGGTGGCCGTGGGGGTCCGCGCCGCGCGCGCCCGCGACGCGGAGGGCGGCGAGGAGGAAGGTGCGGGCCCAGCCTTCCAGGGCGTCGGAGCGGGGGCCCGACCAGCTGGGGCGGGGGCCGGGGAGGCCGATCAGGCCGCGCCGGGGCGAGGCGAAGGGGCGCACGTCGAGCAGGAGCCGGTCGGCCGCGGCCTCCCAGTGGGCCCGGGTCCAGCCGGTGTACGGGCTGAGCCCGCGGTCTTCGGGGGGCGCGGGTTCGCGATGCGCGGGCGGGACGAGCGGCGCGGGTTCGCGATGCGCGGGCGGGACGAGCGGCGCGGGTTCGTGATGCGCGGGCGGGACGGTCCGGCACCCCCCGGGTGGCTCGGGCCGGGCGGGTTCACCCCGCCCGGACGGTGCGGGCCGGGCCGGTTCGCCGTTCTCGGGTGGCGGGGGCATGTCGGGCTCACGCTCCTCGGACGGTGCGGGCACACCGATCTCACGGCCCCCGGGCGGCGCGGGCACACCGATCTCACGGCCCCCGGGCGGCGCGGGCACACCGATCTCGCGGTTCTCGGGTGGCGTGGGCATGTTGCTCCCTGGGACGGTTCCGGTGGTTCCGGCGGCGCCCTGCGGCCCCCGTGGTGACGTCTGTGTCGCCGACGTTCGACCGGGGGAATCCTGGACAGACCCCGATCGAACGTCAAGACTTCGCGAGCGAATGATCGAAACTCCCTCCGTTCGATCATTCTGAACTAGACTCGGGGAACCACCACCACCGCGAGGGGGAACCGCGCCGTGCGCGAGAGTGCTGCCGAACGACACGACCGACTGCTGGCCCTGGTGCGCGAGCGCGGCACCGCCCGCGTCTCCGAGCTGGCCGAACGGCTCGGGGTCTCCCCCGTCACCGCCCGCCGGGACGTCGAGCTCCTGGCCGGCCGGGGCCTGCTCGACCGGGTCCACGGCCAGGTGTCCTGGCCGGAGCGGCAGGGCGCGCCGGGGGCCGGGCGGCCCGGCGAGGGCCTGGTCCTCGGCCTGCTCGTGCCCTCCGCCACGTACTACTTCGCCGAGGTCATCCGGGGCGCGCACGAGGCGGCGGCCCGCGCCGGGGCCCGGCTCGTGCTGCGCGTCTCGGACTACCGCCCGGAGGAGGACCGGGCCCGCGTCGAGGGGCTGCTCGCGGCGGGCGCCGAGGGCGTCCTGGTCGCGCCCGGCTGGCGGGGCCCCGAGGACCGGCTCGCGTACGGCGACTGGCCGGCCGAACTGCCCGTGCCCGCCGTGCTCCTGGAGCGGCGCGCCGAGCCCGGCAGCCCGCTCGACGGTCTGGACCGGGTCGCCTCCGACCACGCCCACGGCGTCCTGCTCGCCCTGCGCCACCTGCTCGCCCTGGGCCACGCGACGCCGCTGCTCGTCGCCCGCCGGGACTCCCCGACCGCGCTCGCGGTGCGCGCCGGGTACGCCGAGGCGCTGGGCACCCTGGGCCTGGCCGAGCCGCGGCCGGTCATCGACTCCGTACCGGCGGAGGCGGACCCGGAGGGGTTCGAGCGGGCGGTGCGGGCGCTGCACGAGGCCGTCGGCTCCGGCCTGGCGAGCGCGGCCCTGGTCCACAACGACGTGGACGCCATCGAGATCGCGCGCCGCCTCGCCGAGCTGGGGGTCGGGGTGCCGCACGACCTGGCCCTGATCGCGTACGACGACGAGGTCGCCGCGCTCGCCGACATCCCGCTGACGGCGGTCGCCCCGCCCAAGCGGCAGGTGGGGCGGCACGCGACGGAACTCCTCGTGGAGCGGCTCACGGAGGGCGGCGAAGGGGTCGCCGAGGCGCAGGCGCGCCGCCATCTGAGCCTGCTGCCGTGGCTGCGGGTCCGGTCCTCGTGCGGGACCCCGGACCCCCGTCCATAGAAAATCGGACTGATCGAACTGTTCTTTTTTCGATCAATCAATCTTTCGCTCTTGACTTCGGTCATGAACGGTCACAGGATCGCGGCCACAACCTCCCAGCCGCCCCGCCCTCAGGAGCCGTGCCGTGACCCCTTCCCGGAGCAGAACGACCCGCGTCATAGCCGGCATCGCCACCGCCCTCGCCGTCCTCACGGCCTGCGGCGGCGGCGGTGACGACACCGCGAACAAGCCGAACGGCCCCGTGACCCTCACCTTCTGGGGCTGGGCCAAGGGCACCAAGGACGTCGTGGACGCCTTCAACGCCTCCCACACCGACGTCAAGGTGAAGTTCGAGGAGATCCCCTCCGGCACCGCCGGCGGCTACGCCAAGATCTCCAACGCCGTGAAGGCGGGCAACGCCCCCGACCTCGTCTCCATCGAGTACTCCTCGCTCCCCGAGTTCGTGAGCTCCGGCGCCCTCCAGGACATCGGCGGCGAGTTCACCGAGGCCGACCGCGCCAAGCTGCTCCCGCAGACCGTCGAACTCACCACCCTCGGCGGCAAGTCCTGGGCCGTCCCCTTCGACGCCTCCCCGCAGGCCTTCTTCTACCGCAAGGACCTCTTCGAGAAGTACAAGGTCCGGGTCCCCACCACCTGGGACGAGTTCGAGAAGGCCGCCGCGCAGGTGAAGAAGGCCGACGCCAGGGCCCGCATCGCCACCTTCTTCCCGGACGACCCGACCACCTTCGAGGCCATGGCCTGGCAGGCGGGCGCCCAGTGGTTCAAGGCCGAGGACGACACCTGGAAGGTGAACACCACCGACCCGGCCACCACCAGGGTCACCGCCTACTGGCAGAAGCTCCTCGACACCGGCCTGGTCCACAAGAACGCCTCGTTCTCCCCCGAGTGGGTCGGCTCCCTCAAGAACGGCACCACCCTCGGCTACCTCGGCGCCTCCTGGGGCGCGGGCGTCCTCAAGGGCACCCTGCCCGAGCAGAGCGGCAAGTGGGCCGTCGCCCCGATCCCCAGCTGGGACGGCAAGCCCGCCAGCGGCATGCTCGGCGGCACCTCCTTCGCCGTGACCAAGGACAGCAAGCAGAAGGCCGCGGCCGTCGCCTTCGCCGAGTGGATGTCCACCACCGAGGAGGGCGTCAGGGCCCGCATCGCCTCCGGCACCTCCTCCGCCTTCCCCGCCGCCGCGGCCCTGCGCCCGGTCGCCAAGCAGGCCTTCGACGCCGGCTACTACGGTGGCCAGGACATCTACGCCCTCTTCGAGACCGCCGGCGCCTCCATCGACCCCAGCTGGGCCTGGGGCCCCACCACCGGCACCACCAACACCACCATCAAGGACCAGTTCGGGAAGATCGCCCCCGGCGGCCCGTCCCTCGCCGACGCCGTGAAGGCCGGCCACGACGCCACCGTCGCCGAACTCACCAAGCGCGGCCTGAAGGTCGAGGGCTGACCCGGTGAAGGCCCGCACCCGCGCCGCCACGATCCTGCTGACCCCCTTCTTCGTGCTCTTCACCGCGGTGATGGTGGTGCCGATCGGATACGCGGTCTGGCTCAGCCTCTTCACCGAGAAGCAGTCCGGACTGGGCTTCGGCGGCACCGAGACCGTCTTCACCGGCCTCGACAACTACACGGCGGCACTGGGTGACCGGGCCTTCCGCGAGGGCTTCGGCGTCCTGCTCGGCTACTGCCTGTTCTACATCCCGCTGCTGCTCGCCGGGGCCCTCGGCCTCGCCCTCCTGCTCGACTCGGCGCTCGCCCGCGCCCGCCGCTTCTTCCAGCTCGCGCTCTTCCTGCCGCACGCCGTCCCCGGCATCATCGCCGCCCTGATCTGGGTCTACCTCTACACGCCCCAGCTCAGCCCGGTCGTGAAGGCCATGGAGGCGGGCGGGACCGGCTTCGACTTCTTCTCCCCCGAAGGCGCCCTGCCCTCCGTCGTGAACATCGCCCTGTGGGAATGGCTCGGCTACAACATGGTGATCTTCTACGCGGCCCTCCAGGCCATCGACCGCTCCGTCCTCGAAGCGGCGACCGTCGACGGGGCGGGCGCCTGGCGCATCGCCTTCTCCGTCAAGGTCCCGCTGGTCAAGGCCTCCCTCGCGATGGTCGGCATCTTCACGATCATCGGCTCCCTCCAGCTCTTCACCGAACCGCTGATCCTCAGCAAGGGCACCGGCTCCGCCGTCACCTCCACCTGGACGCCGAACATGTACGCCTACACCGCGGCCTTCGACCGCAACGACTACGGGCTCGCCGCGGCGGCCTCCGTGCTCCTCGCCCTGACGGCCGCGCTGCTCTCCTTCGCGGTGACGCGCCTGACCGGCCGCCGGGCGGCACGGAAGGAGCGCACCGCATGAGCGCCACCCGTACGGGAAGAACCCGCCCCGCCAACAGGTGGCTGTCGCAGACGGCCGTCAACGGCGCCCTCGTCCTCGCCACCGTCTACATGCTCTTCCCGCTCGTCTGGCTGCTGACCGCCGCCACCAAGGACGCCGGCGGCCTGCTCGCCGGGAACGCCTTCTCCTTCGAGGGCTTCGACCTCGGCGGCAACCTCTCCCGGCTCGCCGAGTACAACGACGGCATCTACTTCCACTGGTACCTCAACAGCCTCCTCTACGCCGGGCTCGGCGCCCTGGCCTGCTCGCTCGTCAGCGTCGCCGCCGGATACGCCTTCCACGTCTACGACTTCCGGGGCAAGGAGAAGCTCTTCGGCCTCGTCCTGCTCGGCGTGCTCGTCCCCACCACCGCGCTCGCCCTGCCGATGTACCTCCTGGCCAGCGAGGTCGGCGTCGTCAACACCTACTGGGCCGTCCTGGTCCCCGTCCTCGTCAACCCCTTCGGCGTCTACCTCTCCCGGGTCTTCTGCGCCGGCTACGTCCCCGACGAGGCCCTGGAGGCCGCCCGCATCGACGGGGCGGGCGAGCTGCGCGTCTTCTGGTCGATCGGCCTGCGCATGGTGATGCCCGGCTTCGTGACCGTCTTCCTCTTCCAGTTCACCGCCGTCTGGAACAACTTCTTCCTCCCCCTGGTGATGCTGTCCGACCAGAAGCTGTACCCGCTGAGCCTCGGCCTGTACGCGTGGAACAGCAACGCCCACGCCGAACCCGACTTCTACCCCCTCGTCGTCACCGGCTCCCTGCTCGCCGTCGTCCCCCTCGTCATCGCCTTCGTCTCCCTCCAGCGCCACTGGAAGGCCGGTCTGACGGCCGGCAGCGTCAAGTGAGGAAGGCCTGCTCCCACCATGCACCCCACCACTGACAACCGCCCCGCCCTGCTCCTCGCGATGGGCCCGGGGGTCGCCGACCGCCTGCTCACCGAGGCCCACCGCACCCGCCTCGCGGCCCTCACCCGCACCGACCCGTACCTGGTCGCCCACGACCTGACGGCCCCGGACGCCCGGACGGCCGCCGCCCTCGCCGAGGCCGAACTCCTCCTCACCTGCTGGGGCGCGACCCCGCTCACCCCCGAGGTCCTGGACCGGGCGCCCCGGCTGCGGGCCGTCGTCCACGCGGCCGGCTCGGTCAAGCACCACGTCACCGACGCCTGCTGGGAACGGGGCCTGCGGGTCACGTCGGCCGCCGCCGCCAACGCGCTGCCGGTCGCCGAGTACACGCTCGCCGCGATCCTCTTCGCCGGGAAGCGGGTCCTGCGCTCGGCCCGGCGGTACGCCGAACTCCGCGCCGACCACGCCTGGCTGGAGGAGTCCGCCGACTGGGGCAACCACCGCCGCACGGTCGGCGTCGTCGGCGCCTCCCGCATCGGCCGCCGGGTGATCGACCTCCTGCGCCCCTTCGACTTCGAGGTCCTGCTGTACGACCCGTACGCCGAGACCCCGCCCCCGGGCACGGAACTGGTGGGCCTGGACGAACTCTGCGCCCGCAGCACGGTCGTCTCGGTCCACGCGCCGCAACTCCCGTCCACGTACCGCATGATCGGCGCGCCACAGCTCGCGGCGATGCCGGACGGAACGACCCTGATCAACACGTCCCGGGGCTCCCTGGTGGACGAACGCGCCCTCCTCCCCCACCTCCTCACGGGCCGCCTCGACGCGGTCCTCGACGTCACGGACCCGGAACTCCCCCCGCCCGACTCCCCCCTGTGGACCCTCCCGAACGTCCTCCTGACCCCACACGTGGCCGGCTCCCTGGGCAACGAACTGCACCGGATGGCGGACCGGGCGGTGGGGGAGGTGGAGCGTTACGTACGGGGGGAGGCGTTCGCGGAGGAGGTGCGGGCGTCGGACCTGACGCGGTCGGCGTAGGCTCCGTGCCTCCGCTCGGCCCTACGGCGCTCGACGCGGCCGCCGGGCTCGCCCCCGGACCTCCGGCGCCCGGCGCCGTAGCCGCCGGGCCCCGCTCAGACCTCCAGCACCCGGCGGAGGCGGTCGGCTTCGGCGAGGACGAGCGGAACCGTTTCGGGCGCCACGGCGAGCACGGCCGGCAGCACGGAGAGGCGTTCGCCGAGCCGCAGTGCGAGGACGGCCCGACGCCGGGCCCGGACGGGGTCGGGTTCGGCCCGCGCCAGCAGGGCGTAGGCCTCCCCGCAGGGCGGGCCGACGTGGTGCATTCCGTCGAGGAGGGCGGCGGCGTGGTCGTACCGGCCGACCCGCAGCAGTTCGGTGACCACGCTGACGGACCATCCCCCCGGAAAGGCGTGCGGCTTGCGGCGGAAGAGGTCGACCACCTCGTCGTGGGCGCCGGTGACGACGAGCGCGACGGGCGAGTTCCTCAGCCACGGGAACCGGGCGAAGCACGCGGCACCGAAGGCGGTCGCGTTCTCGGGTTCCACGGCGTACACGGCCCGCAGGAGGTGCAGTGCCGCGGGTCCGTCGAGGGCCTTCCCGCGGGCGGCGGCCAGGAAGTGCCCGGCGTCCTCGCGGCGCCCCCGCCGTACGCAGGCCAGTGCCATCCGCGCGTACACCTCCACGAGGTTCGGCGCCCCGGGCGAACGCGCCACCAGTTCCTCCGCCCGCTGCCGGTCGCCGGCGCCCGCGAAGGCCACGGCCGCCTCCTGGGCGAGGCTCCCCCTCGCGCCCGGAAGCCCGGCCAGCCGCAGGGCGTGGTCGGGCTCCCCCTCGGCCACGTACGCCCCGACCAGCCGGGAGAGCAGGTCGTGGTCGGCCCACGGGTGCTCCCGGAGGAGCGTCTCCGCCCACTCCAGCCGTCCCGCCGCGATCGCCGTGCGGGCGGCGTCGCGCGGCACCAGGCCCGGCTCGTCCTCCACGGCCCGGAGCAGTTCCACCGCCTCGTCCCGCCGCCCGGCCTCCGCCAGGGCCCCGGCGAGCGCCACCAGGTCCCCGACCAGGGCCTCGCGGGCGGGCACGCGCACCCGCCGTTCCTCCGCCGCGAGCAGCCGCCGGGCCTCGGCGACGTGACCGGCCCCGTGCAGCACCTCCGCGAGGACGACGAGGGCCTCCGTGTTCTCGCCGATCCCCGCGACCAGCGCGCGGGCCCGGTCCACCTCCCCCCGCGCGACCAGCCGGCGCAGGAAGGCCCCGAGCACCCCGAGTCCTCCGGCGTTCCACCCGGACGACCTCCACGACGCCTCCGGCCTCTCCACGAGCCTTCCGCACAGCCGGGCGACCGCCTCCAGGTCGTCGCGTGCCAGCAGGGCCCCGGCGAGGGCGGGCCAGGGGTCGTCCGTGTACCAGCGCGGGGGCGGGGCCGGAGCCAGCGCCATGGCCCGCTCGACGTCACCGGTCCGGGCCAGCTCCCGGGCGACACGCCCGCGCAGGGCGTCCCCGTCGCTGTCGTCCATGGTCTCCGCGATCTCCAGGGCCTCGTCCCACCGGCCGTGCCCCACCAGCGCGGCGGCGTACGAGAAGGCCTCCTTGCCGGTGCCGAGCGCGCGCGCCGCCCCGGTCTCCCCGGCGGCGAGGAGCGCGTCGAACAGCTGCCCGCCGAACCTCACGAGCTGTACGGCGGGCAGGCTCCGCGCGCGCGCCGTCGCATCGCCCAGCAGCCTCTCCGCCGCGTCCGGACGCCCGGCCGCCCGCAGCGCGGCCGAGGCCCGGAGCAGGACCACAGTCCGCCCGCCCGGTTCCTCGTCCCCCCGGTACGCCTCCCGTACGGCCTCGTCGGCGTGACCGTCCCGGACCAGCGCCTCCACGACGGCGGCCCGCAGGACCGGGCGGACGCTCGGATCGTCCGTCTCCTCCACGAGGACGGCGGCCCGCCGGTAGCGCCCCTCCGCGAGCAGGAGGTCCACCAGCTTCCGGCGGGAACGAGGAGTCAGGCGTGGGTGCCACGCCCGCACCAGCCGTTCCGCCCGCTCCTGCGCGCCGAGCCGGATGAGCAGCAGGGGAAGGGCGTCCCCCATCGGGGCGGGGACGATGTCCGAGAAGCCCCGCGTCAGCGGCTCCGCCTCGTCGGCGAGCTCCTCGGCCCGCTCCCGCGCCCCCGCGTCCAGGAGCTTCTCCGCCACCGCGCACAGCCCCGCGACGGCCCGGGGCCCCTCCATGCTCCGGGCGAGGGCCACGGCGCGGTCCGGCTGTCCGACGGCCGCCCAGCCGGCCGGCAGCGGGAGCGGGACGCTTCCGCTGTCCCGCAGGAGTGTCGCCCGGCACCCCGCGAGCCGCAGTGCGGCCGTCACCGCGTCCTCGCGGTCCGCCTCGTCCAGTACGGCGTCCTCCGCCGACCGGATCTCCGCGAGGGTCGCCGCGTCGCCCCCGGTCGCGGCGAGGAGCCGTGCGTGCCGCCGGCCGTCGACCACGCAGGCCACCAGCCGTTCCACGTCCTCCGCCGCCCGCAGCATCGGCACGTACCCGTGCAGCAGGTAGTGCGGCGTCCCGTCCGGCCAGCCCCGTCCGCTCCAGGACTCCGCCCACGCGTGCAGCACCGCGCGCCACCGGCCGAGTTCGCGCGTGCCCAGCATCTCCCGTGCCCCGGCGACGAGTTCCTCGTGCGCCAGCAGGTACGCCTCGCCCCGCAGTGCGAACGTCCGTCCCGGGCCCGTGCGCAGGACGTCCCTCACCCGGTACGGGATCCCGCCCGTCAGCTCCGCGAGGTCGTCCGCCGTCAGGCCGCCGCCGGCGGCGGTGAGCAGGCCCAGGAGTTCGTACGGGAGGCCTCCGCCCTGCACGAAGTGCTTCAGTTCCCGTTCCGCCTCCGACCGGATCGCGCGGGCCTTCGGGGAGGAGGACAGGAGCCGGACGATCGACGGGTCCCGGAGCGGGTGGTCCCCGGGGACGTCCGGCGGGAGGGGCGGGTTGAGGCGGCCGGAGACGACGACCGGGAGGTCGAGCGCGCCGTACGGCAGGAGCGCGGCGATCGAGCGGGCGTCCGGGCCCGTCGTCACGCCCCGGTCCTCGTCCAGACCGTCCACGAGGAGGACCAGGCGCTCGCCGCGCGCCGCGCACGCCTCGGCGGCGGAGGCGTACAGGCGCAGCAGGTGGGCCTCGCGGGTGGCGGCGGTCAGCAGGGCCGGCAGTCCCTCGCCCGCCAGCTCCGCGAGCTGCTCCAGGACCACGTCCACGTACGCGGCCACGTCGTTCTGCGCGCCGAGCCGGGCCGTGACGAAGAAGGGCACGATCCGCACGCCCGGCGGCGGGTCGAGCGCGAACCACGCCATCAGCGCCGTCTTGCCCGCCCAGGCGTCCGCCCGCCACCACCGGTACCCGCTCCCCGTGCGGCAGAACTCCGCCAGTTCCGCCAACTCCTCCTCGCGGCCGACGAGTTCCGGCGGGGCGATCCGGCGGACCTGCTCCCGGTACGCCGAGCGGACCGCCGCCCCCGCGCCCGTACCGAATCCGACCGTGTTGCCGTCGCCTATGACGACGACGCCCGCCTCGTTGTCGACGTCGATCCCCCGCTCCATGGGCTCCATGCTGCCAGGGCGCCCCGGGCTTCCCGAACCTAGACTGGAAACGTCCCTGCCGCCCCGGGAGGCGTCATGACCTTCATGCAGATCATCGACTGCAGGACGAGCCGCTTCGACGAGATGAACCGGCTCATGGACCGGTGGGCCGAGCAGACCAAGGGGAGGCGGACGGCCACGCACAGCGTCCTCGGGAAGGACCGGTCCGACGGCTCGCACTTCGTGGAGATCGTCGAGTTCCCCTCGTACGACGAGGCGATGCGCAACTCCCACCTCCCCGAGACCGACCGGCTCTTCCACGAGATGGTCGCGCTCTGTGACGGGATGCCGACCTTCACGGACCTGGACGTCGTACGGGACGAGCAGCTGTACAAGGCCGCCGCGCGCCGGTTCCTGGAGCTGATCGGCACGCCGGGGGAGCTTCCGCCGCTGGACGAGGTGATCGCCGAGGGGTGCCACAGCCACGACCCCTCCGACGTGCAGGACTCCATCGGCATGGACGCGATCCGCCGCGGGATCGGGATGTGGCGGCAGGGGTTCGACTTCGCCTTCACCGCCGAGGACCAGATCGCCGAGGGCGACCGCGTCTGCACCCGCTGGAGCTGCGACGCCACCCACACCGGCGACTTCATGGGCCTCCAGCCCACCGGCATCGACGTCCGGATCACCGGCACGCTGATCCAGCGCTTCCGGGAGGACGGCAAGGTGGTCGAGGACTGGTGGCAGTACGACATGCTCGGGCTGATGGAGCGGCTGGGCGCGGTGGAGGAGTAGCGGGAGGGCCGGGAGAGCACCGAGGCCCGGCGCCCCCGCGACGGGGGCACCGGGCCTCGGTGGTCGGCCGGCTGATCAGAGCCGGTCGGCCGGCCGGTCGGCTACGCGCCTCAGTGGGAGTGGCCGTGACCGTGGCCGTGGCCGTGGTCCGCCGGCTCCTCCTCCTTCTTCTCCACCACGAGGGTCTCGGTGGTGAGGAGGAGGGAGGCGATCGAGGCGGCGTTCTCCAGGGCGGAGCGCGTCACCTTCACCGGGTCGATGACGCCGGCCTTGACCAGGTCGCCGTACTCGCCGGTCGCGGCGTTGAAGCCCTGGCCCTTGTCGAGCTCCGCCACCTTCGAGGTGATGACGTAGCCCTCCAGGCCCGCGTTCTCGGCGATCCAGCGCAGCGGCTCGACGGCGGCGCGGCGGACGACCGCGACACCCGTGGCCTCGTCGCCGGTCTTGCCGAGGTTGCCCTCCAGGACCTTGACGGCGTGGACGAGCGCGGAGCCGCCACCGGAGACGATGCCCTCCTCGACCGCGGCGCGGGTCGCGGAGATGGCGTCCTCCAGACGGTGCTTCTTCTCCTTCAGCTCCACCTCGGTGGCGGCGCCGACCTTGATCACGCACACGCCGCCGGCCAGCTTCGCGAGGCGCTCCTGGAGCTTCTCGCGGTCCCAGTCGGAGTCGGTGGACTCGATCTCGGCCTTGATCTGGTTGACGCGGCCCTGCACGTCCTCCGAGTTGCCGCCGCCGTCGACGATGGTGGTGTCGTCCTTGGTGACGGTCACGCGGCGGGCGGTGCCGAGCACGTCCAGGCCGGCCTGGTCGAGCTTGAGGCCGACCTCCTCGGCGATGACGGTGGCGCCGGTGAGGGTGGCCATGTCGCCGAGCATCGCCTTGCGGCGGTCGCCGAAGCCGGGGGCCTTGACGGCCACCGCGTTGAAGGTGCCGCGGATCTTGTTCACGACCAGGGTCGACAGGGCCTCGCCCTCGACGTCCTCGGCGATGATCAGGAGCGGCTTGCTGGCGCCGGCCTGGATGACCTTCTCCAGGATCGGGAGCAGGTCCTGGATCGAGGAGATCTTGCCCTGGTGGATCAGGATGTACGGGTCGTCGAGGACGGCCTCCATGCGCTCCTGGTCGGTCACCATGTACGGGGACAGGTAGCCCTTGTCGAAGGCCATGCCCTCGGTGAAGTCGAGCTCCAGGCCGAAGGTGTTGGACTCCTCGACGGTGATGACCCCGTCCTTGCCGACCTTGTCCATGGCCTCGGCGATGAGCTCGCCGACCTGCTGGTCCTGCGCGGAGAGCGCGGCGACGGCGGCGATGTCGGCCTTGTCGTCGATCGGGCGCGCGGTGGCGAGGAGGTCCTCGGAGACGGCCTTGACGGCGGCGTCGATGCCCTTCTTCAGGGCGGCCGGGGAGGCGCCGGCGGCGACGTTCTTCAGGCCCTCGCGGACGAGCGCCTGGGCGAGCACGGTGGCGGTGGTGGTGCCGTCGCCCGCGATGTCGTTGGTCTTGGTCGCCACCTCCTTCACCAGCTGGGCGCCGAGGTTCTCGTACGGGTCCTCGATCTCGACCTCGCGGGCGATCGTGACGCCGTCGTTGGTGATGGTGGGGGCGCCGAACTTCTTGTCGATGACGACGTTGCGGCCCTTGGGGCCGATCGTCACCTTCACCGTGTCGGCAAGCTTGTTGACGCCGCGCTCAAGGGCGCGACGGGCGTCCTCGTCGAACTTCAGGATCTTCGCCATGGGAGCGGTTCAGCCCTCTCGGAATTCTGGTGGAACGAACGGCGCCCCGGGGCGCCCGGGAAGGGGCCTCGGGGCGCAGCTCAAAGCCTCTGGCTCGGGATGACTTACTTCTCGACGATCGCGAGCACGTCGCGGGCCGAGAGGACGAGGTACTCCTCGCCGTTGTACTTCACCTCGGTGCCGCCGTACTTGCTGTAGAGCACGACATCGCCGGTCTTGACGTCGAGCGGCAGGCGCTCGCCGTTCTCGAAGCGGCCCGGGCCCACGGCCAGGACGACGCCCTCCTGGGGCTTCTCCTTGGCGGTGTCCGGGATGACCAGGCCAGAGGCGGTGGTCTGCTCGGCGTCGAGCGGCTGGACCACGATGCGGTCCTCGAGCGGCTTGATGGCAACCTTGGAGCTGGTGGTCGTCACGATCCGACCTCCCCCTTCGGAGATCACGGGGTTGACTGTCTGAGGTGGCGAACCAGGTGGATCCGTCGTCGCGGGTGCCGGACCTGCCCGTCGCTGTGTTGGCACTCTCCGGTGGGGAGTGCCAGAGCCGAGACTATGACCGCGATTAGCACTCGGTCAAGCGGAGTGCCAATTCATCGCTCCGTGGCGTGACCGGAGGCGCGGTTGTACGGGATTCCGGGGCCTCTGCACGAGGCCCCCGGGCCTCCGCGCGAGGTCCCCGGCTCCCCCGGGCCTCCACCTCCGTACGGGGTTCCTCCCTGCCCTCCGCACGGAGCTCCCGGGCCCGCAGGCAGCGCCTCCCCTCCCGGTCTGCGGTCCGTACGGCCGCCCGTTCGACCGGCTTCCCCTCCACCGCGGCCCGCCCGACCCGCTCCCGCTCCCCCGGGAACGGGGACGGGAACGGGGACGGGGACGCCGACGCCCCGGGCCCCATCTCCTCCGCCGCCCTCCGGCCGAGCCGCTGGATCGAGTCCACCGGGTCGGCCGAGGACGCGCAGGCGGTGAGGGCCGGAAGGCCGAGCAGCGCCCCGGTCAGGGCCAGGGCGGCGGCCCGTCGCCGCCGCCCGCGTCCGCCGGTCCTCACACGTAGTCCTCCAGCTTCGCGACCGCGTACCCCTTGGCCGTGATCACGTTCATCACGCGGCGGACCATGTCGGCCATGCTGCCCTTCCAGTCCTCCTCGCCCCGGAAGTGGGTGAGGACGATGTCTCCGGGGTGCAGGTCCCGGTCCCACTCGCGCCACTCCATGCGGTCGGGGAAGGCCTCGGCGGCCCACAGCGGGACGGCCTTGATGCCGCAGGACTTGGCCGCGCGCAGGGTGTCGTCGTTGTAGTTGCCGTACGGCGGGCGGAAGAGCTCGGGCCGCTTGCCGTACTTCTTCTCGATGACGTCCTGCATGCCGCAGATCTCGCGCTCCTGCCGGCTGTACGACAGGCCCGGCAGGTAGCGGTGGTTGAGGGTGTGGTTGTGGAGGGCGACCCCGCCCTTCTGCGACTTCTGCATCCGGGCGAAGTAGGCGTAGTCGTCGCTGACGACGTAGTCGCTGAGGAAGGCGCTGTAGGGGATCCGCAGCTCCTCCATCATGCGCAGCAGCTCGGGGTCCTTCTCCGAGCCGTCGTCGATCGTCAGGAAGACGATCTTCTCCTTGGTCGGCACGGTGGTGAAGACGGGCGGCATGCCCTCGCTCCTGGTCTCGAAGCCCTTGCGCGTGGTGATCCTCGGCTTCACGGCGGGCGGGGCGGGCGCTTCGAGCGGGGGCTCGGCGAGGCCCCACTTCTTGGCGGCGAGCGCGCGGGCGGCCTTCTGGAGACGGGCCTTCTCGGCCTTCTGCGCCTGCGACTCGGGCGCGGCGGCACCCTGCTTCGGGGCCTGCTTCGGGCCCTGCTGCCCGGAGGCGGGGGAGGGCGGCGCGGCGTGGTCCGGTCCGGCGCCGGAGCAGGCGGTGGCGGCGGAGGCGAGGGCGGCGACGACGAGCGCCGCTCCGAGCGTCCGACGGGAGCGGTGCACGCCTTCTGCCATCTTTTCTTCCTTTTGTCGTACGAGCTGCATGGCGCCGCATCCTGTCAGCGCGGTGGTCCCTCCGGGCCGCGACACCGCCGTACCCGGCCCGCCGTCCCCCGGCCGGCCCACAGCTCCCGGAGCCCGGGACAGGGGCCAGAATGGGACGGGTGACCGACCTCGCCTCCTTCGCCGCCCTGCTCGCCCCCGAGGGGCAGACGCTCCTCGCCGCCCTGCGCGACTACGACCCCGCCCGGGAGCTGGCGGTCGCGTCCCGGCTGCGCCGCGACCATCCCGCCGAGCTGGTCACGGCGGCGCTCGGCCAGGCGCGGCTGCGGCAGCGGGCGGTGGCGAAGTTCGGCGCGGAGGACGCGCACCGGATGTACTTCACGCCGAACGGCGTCGAGCAGTCGACCCGCGCCTCGGTCGGCGCGTACCGCGCGGCCCGGATGAAGGCGCTGGGCGTCGGGAGCGTGGCGGACCTGTGCTCGGGGATCGGCGGCGACGCGATCGCCCTGGCCCGCGCCGGGATCTCCGTCCTCGCCGTCGACCGCGACCCGCCGACCGCCGAGGCGGTCCGCGCCAACGCCGACGCGCTCGGCCTGTCCGGCCTGATCGAGGTGCGGTGCGCGGACGTGACGGAGATCGACACGAGCCCGTACGACGCCGTCTTCGCGGATCCGGCGCGGCGCGGCGGCCGGGGCAGGATCTTCGACCCCGAGGCGTACTCGCCGCCGCTCTCCTGGGCGGTCGAGGCGGCCCGGAAGGCCCCGCACGCGGCCCTGAAGGTGGCGCCGGGCATCCCGCACGAGGCGGTTCCGGCGGAGGCCGAGGCCGAGTGGATCTCGGACGGCGGGGACGTGAAGGAGGCGGTGCTGTGGTTCGGTACGGAGCCGGGCGCGCGCCGGGCCACGCTGCTGCCCTCCGGCGCGACCCTCGCCGGGCGCGGGCTGCCCGACCCGGCGGTCCGGCCGGTCGGGCGCTACCTGTACGAGCCGGACGGCGCGGTGATCCGCGCGCACCTGGTGGCGGAGGTGGCCGAGGAGCTGGACGGCGGCCTGATCGACGGGACGATCGCGTACGTCACGTCGGACGCCCTGGTCCCCACCCCGTACGCCGCCGCGTACGAGATCACCGACGAACTCCCCTTCAACCTCAAGAAGTTGAAGGCCCTGCTGCGGGAGCGCGAGGTCGGCACCCTGACCGTGAAGAAGCGGGGCTCGGCGGTCGAGCCGGAGGAGGTCCGCCGCAAGGTGAAGCCGAAGGGCCCGAACGCGGCGACGGTCCTGCTCACCCGGGTGGCAGGGGCCCCGACGATGCTGATCGGCCGGCCGGCCCGACCGGCCGGGGCCGAGTGAGCCCACGTCTCCACGAGGGGCCCCCGGCGCGGCTCAGACGTAGTCCTCCAACCGCGCCACCGTGAAGCCCTGTTCCTGGATGCGGCGGAGCATCGTGGCCGTCATCTCGGTCATCGTGCGGCCCTTGAGTTCGGACGGGCCGCGGAAGTGGGCCAGGACGATGTCGCCGGGGTGGAGCTTCCGGTCGCCGCGCTGGTACTGCATGTTCTTGATCTGCATGGACTCGCGCCAGAGCACGATCGCGTCCACCCCGCAGCTCCCGGCCGCCGTGCGCGTGGCCTCGTTCCAGTTGCCGTACGGCGGGCGGAAGAGGCGCGGGGCCGTGCCGTAGCGCTCCTTCAGCTTCTGCTGCTGGCCGCAGATCTCGCGGCGCTGGGCCTCCGGCGAGAGGGTGCGCAGATCGGGGTGGGTGAGCGTGTGGTTGGCGACGCCGTGGCCCTGGGCGACGAGCGGGGAGAAGTAGGCGTAGTCGGTGCGGATGGCGGAGTCGGTCAGGAACATCGTGAAGGGGACCTTGAGCTCCCTCATCATCGTGACGAACCCGGGGTCCTTCTCCGCCCCGTCGTCGATCGTGACGAAGACGATCTTCTCCTCGGTGGGGATGTCGCTGACGACCGGCACCGGCTCCCCGGGCTTGCGGACCACCGGCTTCACCGCCGGCGGTGCGGGCGGGGCCGCGAAGGGCTTCAGACCCCACTTCCGGTACGCGGCGGCCTCCGCCGGGGCGCCCGGGGTCCCGCTCTCCTCCGCGGCGGGCCGGGGCGCGGACGACGTCGGCGGGGCCGGGGCGGACACGGGGGCGGCGGGAGGGCGCTCCGCCGTGCAGCCGGTCACCAGCAGGGCCGCGGCGGTCAGCGCCGTCCGGAGCGCGATCGTCTTCTTCACGCGCCGGGAGATGCCCGTACGGCTCGAAAGGTTGCCCGACGGACGTACGTGTGACCGACGAGACTCCCGGCCGTACGGCTACTCGACCGCCTCGAACCGCCAGCGGTGGACCGGCCGGGTGATCAGCTCCGCGTCCGGCTCCGGCAGCTCCGGCAGCTCCGCGTCGAAGGCCTCCGCCTCCCACCAGGTGAGGACGAGGACCCGGTCCTGGGGCGCGCGGAAGACCTCCCGGCGCTCCGGCTCGTACGCGAGGACCCGGGACCGCTCCCGGGCCCACTCCAGGAGCTCGGGGCCCCGCCCCTGCGCGGCCCGCGCCTCCCACATGAGGGTGAGCCTCACGAGTACAGGTTCTCCTTGCTGACCTCGTGCACGTGATCGTGGGAGTGGTCGTGGGAGTGGCCGTGCGCGTGGGCGCCCGGCACGTGCGGGTCCGTCACCGGCAGCGAGGAGTCCGCCGACAGCTCCAGGTCGGAGGCGGCCCGGTTCCGGGCGACCATCTCGGCGCCGAGGGCCGCGACCATCGCGCCGTTGTCCGTGCACAGGCCCGGCCGGGGCACCCGCAGCCGGATGCCGGCGCGCTCGCAGCGCTCCTGGGCGAGGGCGCGCAGCCGCGAGTTCGCGGCCACGCCGCCGCCGATCATCAGGTGGTCGACGCCCTCGTCCTTGCAGGCCCGGACGGCCTTGCGGGTGAGCACGTCCACGACCGCCTCCTGGAAGGACGCGGCCACGTCCCGCACCGGCACCTCCTCGCCGGCCGCCTTCTTCGCCTCGATCCAGCGGGCCACGGCGGTCTTGAGCCCGGAGAAGGAGAAGTCGTACGCCGGGTCCTTGGCACCGCTCAGACCGCGCGGGAAGGCGATGGCCCTCGGGTCGCCCTCCCTGGCGAGCCGGTCGATGACCGGTCCGCCGGGGAAGCCGAGGTCGAGCACGCGGGCGATCTTGTCGAAGGCCTCACCGGCCGCGTCGTCGATGGTGGCGCCCATCGGGCGCACGTCGGAGGTGATGTCGGCGGAGAGCAGCAGCGAGGAGTGCCCGCCGGAGACGAGCAGGGCCATCGTCGGCTCGGGCAGTTTGCCGTGCTCCAGCTGGTCGACGCAGATGTGGGAGGCCAGGTGGTTGACGCCGTAGAGCGGCTTGCCGAGGGCGTAGGCGTACGCCTTGGCCGCCGAGACGCCGACGAGCAGCGCGCCCGCCAGGCCGGGACCGGCGGTGACGGCGATGCCGTCGAGGTCCTTCGCGGAGACGCCGGCGGTCTTCAGGGCGCGCTCGATCGTCGGGACCATCGCCTCCAGGTGCGCGCGGGAGGCGATCTCGGGCACGACGCCGCCGTAGCGGGCGTGGGTGTCGACGCTGGAGGCGACGGCGTCGGCGAGGAGGGTGGTCCCGTGGACGATGCCGACGCCGGTCTCGTCGCAGGAGGTCTCGATGCCGAGCACGAGGGGTTCGTCAGCAGCCATCAGATATCGGTTCCGGTTCCTTGAACGGTCAGTCGCATCACGAGCGCGTCGACGTTTCCGGGCTGGTAGTAGCCGCGCCGGAAACCGATGGGCTCGAAGCCGAAGCGCTCGTAGAGCTTCTGGGCCCGGGTGTTGTCCACGCGCACTTCGAGCAGGACCTCGTCGCACTCGAAGGCGGTGGCGTGCTGGAGCAGGTCGGTGAGGAGCCGGGCGCCGAGCCCGGTCCCCCACTGGTCGCGGGAGACGGCGATGGTCTGCACGTCCCCGAGGCCGCCGGCGGCGGCGAGCCCGGCGTAGCCGACGAGCCGGCCGCCGGGGTCCTCCGCGACGACGTACCGGCGGGTGGCGCCCGGCCCCCGGGAGTGCGCGAGTTCGGACCAGAACATCCCGGCCGACCAGGCGTCCTCGGGGAACAGCTCGTCCTCCAGGGCGAGCACCGGTGCGATGTCCCACCAGCGCATCTCGCGCAGTCCGACGCCGCCGGTCGCTTGGCCGGTCACTTGGGGGTGACCACCTTGTAGTTCTTGGGCACCTGGGCGTCGGGGCGGCGCAGGTACATCGGCAGCGGGTCGAGGAAACCCCCGCTCCCGGCCCCGCCGTCCCCGGCCGCCAGCCGCTCCGCCGCGAGGGCGGCGAGCGCGGCGGCCGACTGGTGCTCGGGGTCGCGGGCGTCGGGGAAGGCCCCGGGGTAGAGGCGGGCGCCCGCGCCGACGACCGGGAGCCCGGCAAGGGCTTCCGCGATGTCGGCGGGCCGGTCGACGGCCGCGTCGGTCACGCGGGTGCGGGAGTCGGCGTACCGCGCCCAGTACACCTCCTTGCGGCGCGCGTCCGTGGCGACGGCGAAGGGCTCCTCGATCCCGGAGGCGTACGCGAGTCCGTCGAGGGTGCACAGGCCGTGCACGGGCACGCCGAGCGCGGACGAGAAGGCCGCGGCCGTGACGAGGCCGACGCGCAGACCGGTGTACGGGCCGGGGCCGACGCCGACGACCACGCCGGTGACCGCGTCGAGCTTCAGCCCGGCCTCGGCGAGGACCCGGTCGACGGCGGGCAGCAGCAGCTCCCCGTGGCGGCGGGCGTCGACCTGGCCGGACGAGGCGACGACGGCCTCGCCGTCGTGGAGGGCGACGGTGACGGCGGGGGTGGCGGTATCCATGGCGAGCAACAGCACGCGAACAGCCTACGGCTCCCGGGCACGCTGCCCCGAACCCCGGGGCGGCGGCTGCTACCGTCACCCTTCGACACATTCGTACGAGAGGTGGGCACGGTGGCACGGAGCAGCTCGGGATTCGTGGCCGGGCTCACGGCGGCGGCGGTCGCCGCGGTCTGTTTCCTCGCCTACCAGGCCTCCGCGAACGTCCCGGCGGACCTCTCGGCCGAGCCGAAGGCCCCGAGCACGGCGGCCCCCTCGACCTCCCCGAGCGGCGGCCCGAAGCAGCCGGTCCGCGACCCCCTCGCCGTACCGGCGGGCTCGGGCACCGGGGAGCGGGTGGTGTACGGCCTGGCCGACCGCCGGGTGTGGCTGGTGGATGACGGCGGCAAGGCCACCCGCACCTTCACGGTGGTGCCGAGCACGGTGTCCCCGCCGCCCGGCTCGTACGCGGTGACCTCGCGGTCGGGCACGGTGCGCGGCTCGGACGGGGTGCAGATCGAGCACGTGGTGCGGTTCGCGACGGCCCAGGACGTGGCGATCGGCTTCAGCGCGGCGGTGGACGGCTCGCTGCCGGAGCCGGACCCGGCGAAGAGGACCGGCGGCGTCCGCATGAAGCGCGCCGACGGGAACGCGCTGTGGACGTTCGCGGTGATCGGCACGAAGGTCGTCGTCGTCCCCTGACCCGCGCGTGGCTCGAAGCGGCGCCCGGGCGGCCCCGTCAGAGGCTGGGCGGCCCCGTCAGGAGCCAGGCGGCCCCGTCAGAGGCTAGGCGGCCTCGTCCTCCGCCCGCCCGTACCGGTCGTACGCGGCGGCGTCCCGCTCCCGCGCGTCGTCCTCGGCCTGCGGTCTCGGCGGGGTCGAGAGGGTGCGGGCGGCCGCGCAGGACGCCAGCAGCTCGCTCATCGTGACGTGCTCCCGACCGGGTTCCGCGCGCTCCGGCGTCGCCATGCCTGCCTCCCGTAGGTTAGGTACACCTAACCAGCTCGTGCGTCCATGGGACCACGGCGCGCGCGGCCCACGCAACATTTTGCCGACACGTTGTCGGAACATACGTGGGCGCGGGCCGGAAAGCGCGTGTGCGGGGGTTTCAGAGCGCGCCCAGGTCCTCCCCCGTCCAGCGCTCCCCGACGCCGCGCAGCACGACCGTGCGCCGGTCGTCGTCGGTGTCGCCGGTGACGCGGTGGATCAGCAGGTGCAGCCGGTCGTCGGTCAGCTCCTCGACCTTGCCGTCGCCCCACTCCACGACCACCACGGACTCGGGCAGCGACACGTCCAGGTCGAGGTCCTCCATCTCGTCCAGCCCGCCGCCGAGGCGGTACGCGTCGACGTGGACCAGGGCCGGGCCGCCGACCAGGGACGGGTGGACGCGGGCGATGACGAAGGTCGGCGAGGTGACGGCGCCGCGCACCCCGAGCCCCTCGCCGAGGCCGCGGGTGAGGGTGGTCTTCCCGGCGCCGAGTTCACCGGTGAGCATGACGAGGTCGCCGGGGCGCAGGATCTTCGCGAGCCGGCGGCCCAGCTCCTGCATCCGCTCCGGGGAGTCGACGGAGAGGGCGGCCTCGGAGACGGGCGTGGCGTCGCCGGGCGCGGAGGGGACGGAGGGGGTGGAGGGTACGGACGGGTGCGCTGCTTCCATACCGCCAATCTAGCTTTTTCCGGGCTCCGTCCTCGCCGTCGTCGCCTCCGGCCCGGCTCCGGCCCGTACGAGCAGGTCGGCGAGGCGGTCGGTGACGGCCTCCGGGTGCTCCAGCATCACCAGGTGGCCCCCGTCCGGGACGATCACCAGCTCGGCGTCGGGGAGCAGGGCGGCGATGGCCTCGGTGTGGGAGCTGGGGGTGACGAGGTCGCGGTCCCCGGCGAGCGCGAGCACCGGCAGGTCGCGGAGGGCGGGCAGGGAGGCGGACTTGTCGTGCTCCGCGAAGGCCGGGTAGAAGGCGGCGACCACGTCGATGGGGGTGGACTCGATCATCCGCTCGGCGAAGCGGGCGACCGCCGGGTCCACGTCCTTCGAGGCGAACGAGTACTTCTTGACGAGCCCGGCGAAGAGGTCGGCCGTCGCCCGGCGGCCGCGCTCGACCAGCTCCGCCTGGGCGCCGAGGGTCCGCAGGACGCCCGGGAGGACCCGCCGGACGGCGTTGACGCCCAGGACGGGCAGTCCGTACGTCACCTCGTGCAGCTTTCCGGCCGAGGTGCCGACGAAGGCGACGCCGGCGACGCGCTCGCGCGTCAGCTCCGGGTACTGCTCGGCGAACGCCATCACCGTCATGCCGCCCATGGAGTGCCCGACGAGGACGAGGGGGCCGTCGGGGGCGGCGGCGTCGACGACGGCCTTGAGGTCGCGGCCGAGCCGGTCGATGGAGACGGGGACGGCGCCGGGTCCCGCCTGGGTGACGCCCTGTCCCGAGCGCCCGTGGCTGCGCTGGTCCCAGTGGACGGTCCGTACGAGACCGCGCAGGGCGGCCCGCTGGAAGTGCCAGGAGTCCTGGTTGAGGCAGTAGCCGTGGCTGAAGACGACGGTGACGGGGGCGGGTTCGCGGCGCCCGAAGAGCCGCCGGAGCCGGGCGGGGGCCTCGGCGCCGTCACCGCCCTCGCCACCCCCGTCGATCTCGTCGACCTCGTCGACCTCGTAGTAGAGAACGGTCCCGTCGTCGGCGAGGGCACGGCCGGGGGTGCCGCGGAGTCCGCCGTAGGGGCCGGTGGAGTCCAGGGCGAGCCGCGCCTTCCGGCGTACGGAACGGCCGACGGTGAGCCGTTCGACGGCGACCCCGGCGGCGGCTCCGGCCGCCAGGACGCCTATCGCGGCGCCGGCGAAACCGGCGCGGCGCCAGGTGCCGCCGCTACTGGACTCCCCCACGGACGCTTCCTCTCATTCGCCCGGGTAGACGCGCGGGACGCGTGCCCCGATCCGGGTGACGATCTCGTACGCGATGGTGTCGGCGGCCACCGCCCAGTCCTCGGCGGTCGGTTCGCCCCGGTCGCCGGGGCCGAAGAGCACGGCCTCGGTGCCGGGCTCGGGGGTCTCCCCGCCGAGGTCGAGCACGAACTGGTCCATGGCGACGCGGCCGGCGATCGTGCGGACCGCGTCCCCGACGAGGACGGGGCCGCGGCCGGAGGCGTGCCGGGGGACGCCGTCGGCGTATCCGAGCGGCACGAGTCCGAGGGTGGTCTCGCCCTCGGTGACGTAGTGGTGGCCGTAGCTGACGCCGTGCCCGGCCGGGACCCGCTTGACGAGGGCGACGCTCGCCTTGAGGGACATGACGGGCCGCAGGCCGAGTTCGGCGGAGGTGCCGAGTTCGGGGCTGGGCGAGATGCCGTAGACGGCGATGCCGGGCCGGACGAGGTCGAAGTGGGCCTCGGGGAGGGTGAGGGTGGCCGGCGAGTTGGCGATGTGCCGGACCTCGGGCTCGACGCCGGCCTTCTCGGCGTGGTCGAGCATCGAACGGAAGACGTCGAGCTGGGCGGCGATGGAGGGGTGGTGGGGCTCGTCGGCGCAGGCGAAGTGCGACCAGAGTCCGGTGACCTTGAGGAGGCCCTCGGCCTCGGCCTTCAGCGCCTCCCCGACCAACTCGGGCCAGTCGGCGGGCTGGCAGCCGTTGCGGCCGAGCCCGGTGTCGGCCTTGAGCTGGACGCGCGCGCTCCTCCCGGTGGCGCGGGCGGCCGCGACGACCTCCCGCAGGGCCCACAGTCCGCTGACGGACATGTCGAGCCCGGCCTCGATGCCCCGGTCCCAGGGGTCGCCGGGGGTCCAGAGCCAGCACATGACGGGGACGTCCGTGATCCCGGCGGCCCGCAGCGCGAGCGCCTCGTGCGGGGTGGCCGTGCCGAGCCAGTCCGCCCCCGCCTCCAAGGCGGCCCGGGCACAGCGCAGGGCGCCGTGTCCGTACGCGTCGGCCTTGACCACGGCCATGATCCGGACGTGGGGGGCGACGCGGGCGCGCAGCGTGCGGACGTTCGCACGCAGCGCGCCGAGGTCGATCTCGGCGCGGGCTCTGCGGGGCGGCGGTGTCTCAGTCATCGCGCCCAGTCTCTCAGGTGCCGCCCCCGACACCGCTTCCCCGGGCTGTAGCGCCGATCACCCTTACGGGCGACACCGCGCCCGGGCGGCCGCCCTACGACGGTGCCGTCACGTCCTGCCACGCCCCCCGCAACGCCCCCGCCACCTCCGTCGCCGTCACCGGAGCCGTGCCCGACGAGGCGCGGCGGGCCGCGAGGCCGTGGAGGTAGGCCGCGCAGGAGGCCGCGTCGACGGGCGGCAGGCCCGCCGCGAGCAGCGAGCCCGCCAGGCCGGAGAGGATGTCGCCGCTCCCGGCGGTGGCGAGCCAGGACGTCCCGGTCGGGTTCACCCGTACGGGACGGCCGGCGCCCCCGTGCACCAGCGTCGTGGAGCCCTTGAGGAGGACCGTCGCGCCGAAGCGGTCCGCCAGCTCCCGGACCGCCGCGAGCCGCCCCGCCTCGACCTCCTCCCGGGGGACGGAGAGCAGCGCCGCCGCCTCGCCCGCGTGCGGGGTGAGGAGCGTGGGCGCGCCCCGGCCCCGTACGACCGCCGGGTCGAGGCCCCGCAGCCCGTCCGCGTCGACCAGGACCGGCACGTCCGAGGCGAGGACCTCCGCGACCGCCTCCCGCGCCCCGGCCTCCTCCCCGAGGCCCGGTCCGACGACCCAGGCCTGGACCCGTCCGGCCTTCCGCGGCGGCCAGGGGTGCACCAGGGTCTCGGGGTGCGCGGCGAGCACCGCGTCCCCGCCGGCCCCGACGTACCGCACGGCCCCCGCCCCGCCCCGCAGCGCCCCGGTCACGGCGAGGACGGCGGCGCCGGGGTAGCGCTCGGAGCCGGCAACGACGCCGACGACCCCGCGCCGGTACTTGTCGCTCTCGGCGCCCGGCACCGGCAGCAGCCGCGCCACGTCCTCGTGCTGGAGCGCCTCCAGGTCCGGCACCCCCGGCAGGACCGCGTCGAGCCCGATGTCCACGAGCCGCAGCGCGCCCGCGTACGCGTGTGCCGGGTCGACGAGCAGCCCCGGCTTGTACGTCCCGAAGGTGACCGTCACGTCGGCCCGCAGCGCCTCCCCGGCGACCTCCCCGGTGTCGGCGTCGACGCCGCTCGGCAGGTCGACGGCGACCACGACCGCGTCGGAGCCGCGCGCGGCCCGCGCGACGGGTACGGCGTCGGGCCGCAGCCCGCCGCGCCCGCCGATGCCGGTGATCCCGTCGAGGACGAGGTCGGCGCCGGCCAGCGGCTCGAAGGGGTCGTCCGCGATCCGCCCGCCCGCCGCCCGGAGCGCCGCGAGCCCGCCCGCGTGGGCGCGCGCGCCGAGCAGCACGGCGGTCACGCCCGCGCCGCGCCGGGCGAGCCGGGCCCCGGCGTACAGCGCGTCGCCGCCGTTGTCGCCGGTGCCGACGAGGAGGACGACCCGGGCCCCGTACACCCGTCCCTTCCCGAGCAGCGAGCAGCAGGCGGCGGCGAGTCCGGCGGCGGCCCTGCCCATGAGGGCGCCCTCCGGGAGGCGGGCCATGAGGGCGGCCTCGGCGGCCCGGACGGTCTCCACGCGGTGAGCGGTACGCATGCCCAGCAGTCTGCCGCAGACCCGGGACGTCCGCCGGGAGGCGGGGTTGACACCCCTCGCCATGTAACTTAGCTTAGCCTTACCTAAGTAAGTCGGATGGCGTCACACCACTCCGCACGCGCGCGGCACACACATCCCGTCGCCGGCCCTGGCGGCCGCGCGCGCCACACGACTCGGGGCCCGGCCGTTCGGAAGCGGCCGGGCCCCGGGTCGTACCGCTCACCCCTCCGCGATCACCACCGCCGACGCCACCCCCGCGTCATGGCTCAGCGACACGTGCCAGTGCTTCACGCCCAGCTCCGCCGCACGGGCCTCCACCGTCCCCCGGACCCGCAGGCGCGGCTGCCCGCTCTCCTCGACGTACACCTCTGCGTCCGTCCAGTGCAGCCCGGCCGGTGCGCCGAGCGCCTTCGCCAGGGCCTCCTTCGCGGCGAACCGCACGGCGAGCGAGGCGATCCCGCGCCGCTCGCCGCTCGGAAGGCACAGCTCGCCCTCGACGAAGAGGCGCCGCAGCAGCCCCGGCGTCCGTTCGACCGACGCGGCGAACCGGTCGATCTCCGCCACGTCGATCCCCACCCCGATGATCATTTCCCGCTCACTCCCCTGTCCCGCTCACTCCACGGTCCCGCTCGCCCCCGAGCCCATTCACTCCACGGTCACGGACTTGGCCAGGTTGCGCGGCTGGTCGACCTCGTTGCCCCGCGCGGTGGCGAGCTCGCAGGCGAAGACCTGGAGCGGCACCGTGGCGACCAGCGGCTGGAGCAGCGTAGGCGTGGCGGGGACGCGGACGAGGTGGTCGGCGTACGGGACGACCGTCTCGTCGCCCTCCTCCGCGATCACGATCGTGCGGGCGCCGCGCGCCCTGATCTCCTGGATGTTGGAGACGATCTTGTCGTGGAGGACGGAGCGGCCCTCCGGCGAGGGGACCACGACCACGACCGGCAGGTCCTCCTCGATGAGGGCGATCGGCCCGTGCTTGAGCTCGCCCGCGGCGAAGCCCTCGGCGTGCATGTACGCCAGTTCCTTGAGCTTCAGGGCGCCCTCCAGGGCCACCGGGTAGCCGACGTGACGGCCGAGGAAGAGGACGGTGTCCTTGTGGGCGAGGGAGCGGGCGAGGGCCCGTACGGGCTCCATCGTCTCCAGGACGCGCTCGACCTCCTCGCCGATCCGGGCGAGCTCGCGCACGACGGCGAGGACCTCGTCGCCCCACTGGGTGCCGCGGACCTGCCCGAGGTGGAGCGCGAGCAGGTAGCAGGCGACGAGCTGGGTCAGGAAGGCCTTGGTGGAGGCGACGGCGACCTCGGGCCCGGCGTGCGTGTAGAGCACGGCGTCGGACTCGCGCGGGATGGTGGAGCCGTTGGTGTTGCAGACGGCGAGGACCTTCGCGCCCTGCTCGCGCGCGTGCCGCAGCGCCATCAGGGTGTCCATCGTCTCGCCGGACTGGGAGATCGCGATCACCAGGGTGCGCGGGCCGAGGATCGGGTCCCGGTAGCGGAACTCGCTGGCCAGCTCGACCTCGCAGGGGATGCGGGTCCAGTGCTCGATGGCGTACTTGGCGATGAGCCCGGCGTGGAAGGCGGTGCCGCACGCGACGACGACGATCTTGTCGGCCTCGCGGAGCACGGTGTCGGGGATGCGCACCTCGTCCAGGGTGAGCCGCCCGGAGGCGTCGATCCGGCCGAGGAGGGTGTCGGCGACGGCCTTGGGCTGCTCGGCGATCTCCTTGAGCATGAAGTGGTCGTAGCCGCCCTTCTCGGCGGCGGAGGCGTCCCAGTCGACGTGGTAGGCCCGCACGTCGGCGGGCGTCCCGTCGAAGTCGGTGACGGTGACGCCGTCCCGGGTCAGCTCGACCACCTGGTCCTGGCCCAGCTCGATCGCGGAGCGGGTGTGGGCGATGAAGGCGGAGACGTCGGAGGCGAGGAAGTTCTCGCCCTCGCCGACGCCGACGACGAGCGGGGAGTTGCGGCGGGCGCCGACGACGGTGTCCGGCTGGTCGGCGTGCACGGCGACCAGGGTGAACGCCCCGTCGAGCCGCCGGCACACGAGCCGCATGGACTCGGCCAGGTCGCCGGTGGAGGAGAACTCCTCGGCGAGCAGGTGCGCGACGACCTCGGTGTCCGTCTCGGACGTCAGGTCGTGACCGCGCCCGGCCAGCTCCTCGCGCAGCACGGCGAAGTTCTCGATGATGCCGTTGTGGACGACGGCGACCCGCCCGGCGTTGTCCAGGTGCGGGTGCGCGTTGGCGTCGGTCGGACCGCCGTGGGTGGCCCAGCGGGTGTGCCCGATCCCCACGGCTCCGCCGGGCAGCGGCCGCTCGCCCAGCTCCTTCTCCAGGTTGACGAGCTTCCCCGCCCGCTTCGCCGCGGCGAGCCCCCCGTCGGAGAGCACCGCGACACCGGCCGAGTCGTAGCCCCGGTATTCGAGCCGCTTGAGGCCCGCGACCACCACATCAAGCGCCGACTGACCGCCGACGTATCCCACGATTCCGCACATGCCGGAAGACTACGGCGGAATCCACCCCACCGGACGGAGCCGACACGGGCTCCGTCCGGCGGGGCGGACGGGGGTCCTGCCGGGGCGTCAGCCCAGCTTCTTCACCTGCGCGTCGATGACGGCCTTCGGGAACGCCTTGACCCCGCCCGGGCCGAAGCTGACGGTCGAGAAGGACGCGAGCGTGTTGCCCTGGCGCAGGACGACGAGCTTGCTGATCAGCGTCTCGCCCTCCAGGTCGCTGGTGAGGGTGAAGGAGGCCGCCTCCTCACCGGCGGTGAAGCTCTCCGGGACGACCTTCAGGACCTTGTTCTTCTCCGACTTGTGGGAGACCGTGAAGCCGCCGGCGCAGTCGGCGCCGGCCTTCTTCACCGAGGCCAGGGCCTCCTGGGCGCCCTGCCCGTCGTACGAGCCGAGCACCACCGCGCTCATCTCGACGCCGAGCGCCCCGAGGAGCGCATCCTCCGGGTCGGCCGTGGCGTCCTTCTTCGGCTCCGCGAGCACCTGGCGCTCGGCCGACGCGGCGGGCGAGCCGGGCGAGATGAAGGACATCGCGTGGGCGATCGGGGCGCAGCCGGGCTTCTCGGTGACGACCTCGGACGCCGGGACGACGTCGCCGGCCTCGGTCTTCTGGACCTGGTAGCCCTTGAGGTCGGCCTTCTCGACGATCAGCTTCTCCAGCTCGGCGTCGGAGAGCGCCTTGGCCGCGGGGGCCTCGGAGGTGGCGGAGGCGCTCGGCGCCGCCGAGCCCTTCCCGGCGTCCTTGCCCTTGTCGCCGCTCTCCCCGCCGCCACAGGCCGTGGCGAGCAGGGCGAGCGAGACGGCGGTCGCGGCGACGGCGGCGTTTCGGATGGACGTACGCATGCGTGGTGACTCTCTGCTTCTCTTCGTGCCGCCCGAGGGCGGCTCCCCCCGCGTGCGATCAGGAGCCCACGCGGCCCCCGCATGATTGCCCACGGACCCGGCCTCGTCCAATCCTTTCGCCGCGTGACCGACCCCACCACCCGCGGCCGCCCCCGACCCCCGACAATGGCGGTGTGATCACTTCGCCGCCACGAAGCGCCCACGGGGACGGCCCCGGGGGCGGGCCCCAGGGCCCCCGCCACGGAAACGGACACCGCCGTCCGTCCGAGGCGACCCCGTACGTCGACCTCACCCGGGCCGAGTGGAGCGCCCTGCGCGACAAGACGCCGCTGCCCCTCACCGCCGAGGAGGTCGAACGGCTCCGCGGCCTCGGGGACGTCATCGACCTCGACGAGGTGCGGGACGTCTACCTGCCGCTGTCCCGGCTGCTCAACCTGTACGTGCAGGCCACCAGCGGTCTGCGCGGCGCCCTGAACACCTTCCTCGGCGAGAGCGCCGAGCAGCGCGGCACCCCCTTCGTCATAGGGGTGGCCGGCTCGGTCGCCGTCGGCAAGTCCACCGTCTCCCGCCTCCTCCAGGCGCTCCTCGCCCGCTGGCCGGAGCACCCGCGCGTGGAGCTGGTGACCACGGACGCCTTCCTCTACCCGATGGAGGAGCTGAAGGCGCGCGGCCTGATGTCCCGCAAGGGCTTCCCCGAGTCGTACGACCGCCGGGCCCTGACCCGGTTCGTCGCGGACATCAAGGCGGGCAAGGACGAGGTCACGGCCCCGGTCTACTCGCACCTGATCTACGACCGGGTGCCCGGCGAGCGGCTGGTGGTGCGCCGCCCGGACATCCTGATCGTGGAGGGTCTGAACGTCCTCCAGCCGGCCCTGCCCGGCAAGGACGGCCGGACCCGCGTCGGCCTCGCCGACTACTTCGACTTCTCGGTGTACGTGGACGCGCGGCCGGAGGACATCGAGCGCTGGTACCTGAACCGCTTCCGCAAGCTGCGCGACACCGCGTTCCAGGACCCCTCCTCGTACTTCCGCCGC
The DNA here is from genome assembly GCA_000716465.1 of Streptomyces bikiniensis. GTDB lineage: Bacteria > Actinomycetota > Actinomycetes > Streptomycetales > Streptomycetaceae > Streptomyces > Streptomyces bikiniensis. The sequence continues at coordinate 242,131 of JNWL01000008.1, read as the reverse complement.
TACACCCAGGTCTCCGAGGAGGAGGCCTTCGACTACGCCCGCACCATGTGGCGGACCGTCAACAAGGTCAACCTCCTGGAGAACGTGGCGCCCACCCGCGGCCGGGCCACCCTCGTCGTCCGCAAGGGCCCCGACCACAAGGTGCAGAAGCTGAGCCTCCGTAAGCTCTGAGGATGCTGCATCTCCGGATGATCGTCCCGAGCGGGACCACCCCGGCCGTGACCGAGCTCATCGAGTCGACGGTGGGCACCACGCACCTGGTGGTCCTCCCCGGCGCGGCCCGGTCCCCCGCCGGGGACGTGGTGCTGTGCGACGTGGCCCGCGAGGCGGGCGACGAGCTCCTCAAGGGCCTGCGCGGGCTGCGGATCGACCAGGTCGGTTCGATCGCCGTCGACGACATCGGCCTCACCCTCTCCGAGCGGGCGGTCACCGCCGAGAAGGAGGCCCCGGGCGAGCCCGCCGACGCGGTCATCTGGGAACAGCTGACGGGCGCGACGCACGAGGAATCCACGCTCTCGGTCACGTACGTCGCGTTCATGGCCCTGGCCACGATGATCGCGGCCTGCGGCGTCGTCCTGGACAACGCGGTCCTCATCGTCGGCGCCATGGCCGTCGGACCCGAGTTCGGCCCGCTCGCCGGCGTCTGTACGGCGATGGTGCGACGCGCTCCGAGGCTCGCGGCGCGCTCGCTGATCGCGCTGCTCGTCGGCTTCGCCGTGGCGATCGCGGCCACGACGCTGTTCAGCCTGGGGATGGACGCGTTCGACCTGTTCAGCCGGGACCGGCTGGATGCGGAGCGGCCCAACACCAGCTTCATCTGGCAGCCGGACCCGTTCTCCTTCGTCGTGGCGCTGCTCGCGGGCGCGGCGGGCGTGCTCTCGCTGACCTCGGCGAAGTCCGGGGCCCTGGTGGGCGTGGCGATCTCGGTGACGACGGTCCCGGCGGGCGCGAACGCGGCGGTGGCGCTCGCCTACGGCGACCTGGGTCAGATGTGGGGCTCGATCGAGCAGCTGCTGCTCAACCTGCTCGGGATCATGCTGGCCGGGGTGCTGACGCTGTACGGCCAGAAGCTGCTCTGGCGCACCCAGCGCGGCCGCTGGCGCCGCACGTCGCGCAAGGGCCGCTGACGGGACCCTGTGAAACGGAGAGGGCCCCGCCGTACCGGAGTCCGGTGCGGCGGGGCCGTCCCCGCATGACGGTGCCTCGGGAAGGCTAGCCCAGAGCGGACTTCACGACGTCCGCGAGGCGCTGCGCGACCGAGCGGGCCTGCTCGATGTCGGCGGCCTCGACCATGACGCGGACCAGCGGCTCGGTGCCCGAGGAGCGGAGCAGCACCCGGCCGGTGGAGCCCAGCTCGCGCTCGGCCTCGGTGACGGCGGCGGCCAGGTCGGCGGAGGTGGTGACGCGCGACTTGTCGACGTCCTTCACGTTGATGAGGACCTGCGGCAGCCGCTCCATCACCCCGGCGAGCTCCGCGAGGGACTTGCCGGTGGCGGCGACCCGGGCGGCCAGCATGAGGCCGGTGAGGGTGCCGTCGCCGGTGGTGGCGTGGTCGAGCACGATGACGTGGCCCGACTGCTCGCCGCCGAGCGCGAAGCCGTGCTCCTTCATGGCCTCCAGGACGTAGCGGTCGCCGACCGCCGTCTGGACGAGGTTCAGGCCCTCGCGCTCCATGGCGAGCTTGAAGCCCAGGTTGGACATGACGGTCGCGACGACCGTGTCGCCGCGCAGGGTGCCGGCCTCGCGCATGGCGAGGGCGAGCACGGCGAGGATCTGGTCGCCGTCGACCTCGTTGCCCGCCGCGTCCACGGCGAGGCAGCGGTCGGCGTCGCCGTCGTGCGCGATGCCCAGGTCGGCGCCGTGCTCGACGACGGCGGCCCGGAGCAGGTCGAGGTGGGTGGAGCCGCAGCCGTCGTTGATGTTGAGGCCGTCCGGCCGGGCGCCGATGGTGACGACCTCGGCACCGGCCCGCGAGAAGGCCTCGGGCGAGACGCGGGAGGCGGCGCCGTGGGCCTCGTCCAGGACGACCTTCAGACCGTCGAGGCGGTTGGGGAGGACCGCGACGAGGTGGGCGACGTACGTGTCGAAGCCCTCGTCGTAGTCGCGGACGCGGCCGACGCCGGCCCCGGTCGGACGGTCCCAGGGGGCGCCCGTGCGGTGCTCCTCGTACACGGCTTCGATCCTGTCCTCCAGTTCGTCGGCCAGCTTGTGGCCGCCGCGCGCGAAGAACTTGATGCCGTTGTCGGGCATGGCGTTGTGGCTCGCGGAGAGCATCACGCCGAGGTCGGCGCCGAGGACGCCGGTGAGGTGGGCCACGGCCGGGGTGGGCAGGACGCCGACGCGCAGCACGTCGACGCCGGCGCTGGCGAGGCCGGCCACGACGGCGGCCTCCAGGAACTCTCCGGACGCGCGCGGGTCGCGCCCGACCACGGCGGTCGGCCGATGCCCCTCGAAGGTGCCCGCCTCGGCGAGCACGTGCGCCGCCGCGACGGAGAGGCCGAGCGCCAGCTCAGCCGTCAGATCCGCGTTGGCGACGCCGCGTACGCCGTCCGTGCCGAAGAGTCGTCCCACAGCTGTCCTCCGAAAATACGTGCCCGGGGTGATGAAAGAGCGTATGAAAAAACGTACGCCCCGACGGCACGGGCAGTGCCGCCGGGGCGTACGGAATGCAGACCGAGCAGGCGATTAGCGCTTGCTGTACTGCGGAGCCTTGCGGGCCTTCTTGAGACCGGCCTTCTTGCGCTCGACCGCACGGTCGTCGCGGGAGAGGAAGCCGGCCTTCTTCAGCGCCGGGCGGTTGTTCTCGACGTCCGCCTCGTTCAGCGCACGGGCCACGCCGAGGCGCAGGGCGCCGGCCTGGCCGGAGACGCCGCCACCCGCGATGCGGGCGATGACGTCGTAGCGGTTGTCGAGCTCGAGCACCTTGAAGGGCTCGTTGACTTCCTGCTGGTGCACCTTGTTGGGGAAGTAGTCCTCAAGGGTGCGACCGTTGATCTTCCACTTGCCGGTGCCCGGAACGATCCGGACGCGGGCGATGGCGTTCTTGCGACGGCCCAGGCCGGCGGCCGGCTGCGGGTCGCCGAAGCGGGACGCGAGCGACTCGGAGGTGTACTCACCCTCGACGAGCTCGGTCTCGGTGGTGTACTCCTCGACGCCCTCGAACTCGTCGACGGGGGTCTCGGGGGTGGTCTCGGCCACGATGCTCCTCAGATTTCTTTCGTTCTTAGGGGGTGTGGCCGGAATTACTGCGCGACCTGGGTGATCTCGAACGGAACCGGCTGCTGGGCAGCGTGCGGGTGGTTCTCGCCCGCGTAGACCTTCAGCTTCGAGAGCATCTGACGGCCCAGGGAGTTCTTGGGGATCATGCCCTTGATGGCCTTCTCGACGGCCTTCTCGGGGTTCTTGTCCAGCAGCTCGTCGTAGCGGACGGAGCGCAGACCGCCCGGGAAGCCGGAGTGGCGGTACGCCAGCTTCTGGGTCTTCTTGTTGCCGGACAGGTGGACCTTGTCGGCGTTGATGATGATGACGAAGTCGCCCATGTCCATGTGGGGGGCGTACACCGGCTTGTGCTTGCCTCGCAGGAGGTTCGCGGCCGTGGTCGCCAGACGGCCCAGGACAACGTCCTGCGCGTCGATGATGTGCCACTGGCGAGTGACATCGCCGGGCTTGGGGCTGTACGTACGCACTTCGTAGCCTTCGCTTCTTCAGTGGATGGAGTCCAGACACACCTGAAGCGATCATGCAGCTGGGGCCTGCACTGCCGGGACGCCGCCCGTATGCGAGCCACTGGTAACTGCTCCAGGGAACTTGCGCGAGGCCCTTCGCGTGAGAACGACGAAGCCACTGCGCATAACAAACCGCAACAGTACCCGCGCCACCCCGGACGGGTCAAAACGCGCGGGCCCCGCCGCATCCCCTTACAGCGCCCCCTACCGCGCCCGCTCCACCCGCCGCTCGTCCCACACCGGTTCCGACGTCTCCCGTACGACCCCGTCCGAGCCGAAGACCAGGTAACGGTCGAAGCTCTTCGCGAACCAGCGGTCGTGCGTGACGGCCAACACCGTCCCCTCGTACGCCTCCAGACCGTCCTGGAGCGCCTCGGCCGACTCCAGGTCCAGGTTGTCCGTCGGCTCGTCCAGGAGCAGCGCCGTCGTCCCCGCCAGTTCGAGCAGCAGGATCTGGAACCGGGCCTGCTGCCCGCCCGAGAGCTTGTCGAAGGGCTGGTCGCCCTGGCGCTCCAGCTCGTACCGGCGCAGCACGGACATCGCCCCGCCCCGGTCCTTGGAGTGTTCGGTCCACAGGATGTCCACGAGCGGGCGCCCGGCCAGCTCCGGGTGGGCGTGGGTCTGCGCGAAGTGGCCGGGCACGACCCGGGCGCCCAGCTTCCACGTCCCGGTGTGCGCGACCGACTCGTCCCCGGCGAGCAGCCGCAGGAAGTGCGACTTGCCGGAGCCGTTCGAGCCGAGGACGGCGACCCGCTCCCCGTAGAAGACCTCCAGGGAGAACGGCTTCATCAGCCCGGTCAGCTCCAGGTTCTCGCAGGTCACGGCCCGCACCCCGGTCCGTCCCCCGCGCAGCCGCATCTTGATGTCCTGCTCGCGCGGCGGCTCCGGCGGCGGCCCGGCCTCCTCGAACTTCCGCAGCCGGGTCTGCGCCGCCGCGTACCGCGAGGCCATCTCGTGGCTGACCGAGGCCGCCTGCCGCAGGTTCACCACGAGCTTCTTCAGCTGGGCGTGCTTCTCCTCCCAGCGCCGCTTCAGCTCCTCGAAGCGCGCGAACCGCTCGCGCCGCGCCTCGTGGAAGGTGTCGAAGCCGCCGCCGTGCACCCACACGTCCGAACCGCCCGGGCCGGGCTCGACAGCGACGATCTTCTGCGCGGCCCGGGACAGCAGCTCCCGGTCGTGGGAGATGAAGAGCACGGTCTTGCGGGTCTCCCGCAGCCGTTCCTCCAGCCACCGCTTGCCGGGCACGTCGAGGTAGTTGTCCGGCTCGTCCAGGAGCAGCACCTCGTCGGGGCCGCGCAGCAGCGCTTCGAGCACGAGGCGTTTCTGCTCGCCGCCGGAGAGCGACCGGGCCTCCCGGAACTGCGCCTTCTCGTACGGGACGCCGAGCGCGGCCGTGGTGCAGATGTCCCACAGGGTCTCGGCCTCGTACCCCTGCACCTCGGCCCAGTCGGAGAGCGCCTGCGCGTACGCCATCTGCGCGGCCTCGTCATCGACGGTCATGATCAGGTGCTCGGCCTCGTCCACCGCCTTCGCGGCCTCCCGGATGCGGGGCTGCGCGACGGAGACGAGCAGGTCGCGGACGGTCGAGCCGTCCCGTACGGAGCCGACGAACTGCGGCATCACTCCGAGGCCACCGCTGACGGTGACGGAGCCGCCGTGCGGCTGGAGCTCCCCGGAGATCATCCGGAGGAGCGTGGTCTTGCCGGCGCCGTTGGCCCCGACGAGGGCGACGACGGCCCCCTCCCCCACCCGGAAGGAGGCGTCCGCGAGCAGGACCCTCCCGTCGGGAAGGTAGTACTCAAGATGTGCGGCCTCGACGTGTCCCATGGAGTGCATTGTCACCGCCCGCGTCGGCCCGGCCCAACCGGTTTAGGATGCGCGGCATGAGCTTTGGGGGACCGCAGTGGCCGCAGGAGCCGCAGCAGCAGGGGCAGGGGCAGGGGTACGGCGGACCGCAGGGGTACGGGCAGCGGCCCGGCGGCCACGGAGACCAGGGGCAGGGGTACGGGCAGGGGGCGGGCGGCTACGGATACCCCGGCCCCCAGGGCGGCTACGGATACCCCGGCCCGTACTCCGGTCCCCAGGACGGCAGCGCACCGGCCCCCTTCCCGGGCACCCCGGCCCCCGGCCCCCTGGACAGCGGCGGCCCCACCCCCGACTGGAGCGCCCTGGCCGACGCCTCGGCCTCCCGCGCCCGCCGCAAGCGCCTGCTGATGATCGGCGGCGGGGTCCTGGCCGCCCTGGTCGTCGGCGCGGTCGTCGCCACCGCCGTGGTGGCCACCGGCAAGAAGGACGAGACCGCCGGGAACGGCGGCGGGGCCCCCACCGTCTCCGCCTCCCCCACGGAGGCACCCACCCCCGAACCGACCTTCTCCTCGGTGGCGCCCCCGCCCCCGCCGAACCCGAAGGACTACATCTCGGACCCGAAGAAGGACAAGGCCCCGCTCACCGCCGAGGGCCTCTTCCCGGGCAAGAGGCTGACCATGAGCGGACGCCCGTACAAGAAGGGCGCGACCTCCGCCACGACGAACTGCGCGGCCGTCACCCAGGGCGGCCTCGGCAGCGTCCTGAAGGGGAACGGCTGCCAGAAGGTGCTCCGGGCGACCTACGTCAGGGACGGCGTGGCGGTCACCGTCGGCGTCGCCGTCTTCCCCTCCGAGGCCGCGGCCCTCAAGGCGAAGGACCAGGCCACCGGCGGCATCGCGCCCCTGGCCGGCGCGGGCGTGGGCGACTTCTGCCGCGCCACGGTCTGCCTGCGCCGGTCGAACGCGATCGGCCGCTACGCGTACTTCACCCAGGCCGGCTTCACCAACGGCAAGAAGGTCACCACCGCCGACCAGGGCGTCTTCCGCTCCAGCGACGACCTGGGCACCTTCGCCTTCAACCAGATCTACGCCCGCGGCAAGTCCCAGGCCTCAGCAGCAGCCGGCGCTCCCGGGCAGTGACCGCTTGTTGCGCGCCTCCCGGTTGCGGGCGGCGAGCAGTTCGTCGGCCGGGTAGCCGACCTCTTCGAGGGTGAGGCCGTGCGGCCGCACGACGTGCACGGCCGAGTCCCGGACGCCGGCCGCGAGCACCTTGCCCGGCCAGTCCACCGGCCGGTGCCCGTCGCCGACGAAGAGCAGCGCGCCGACGAGCGAGCGGACCATGTTGTGGCAGAAGGCGTCCGCCTTCACGGTCGCTTCGAGGACGCCGTCGGGCCGCCGCTCCCAGCGCAGCTCCTGGAGGGTGCGGATGGTGGTGGCGCCCTCGCGCCTCTTGCAGTACGCGGCGAAGTCGTGCTCGCCGACGAGCGCGGCGGCGGCCTCGTTCATGGCGTCCACGTCGAGGGCCCAGTCGTGCCAGAGCACGTGTCCGCGCAGCAGCGGGTCGACGCCGCCGGGGTCGTCGGTGACGCGGTAGGCGTAGCGGCGCCAGATCGCCGAGAAACGGGCGTTGAAGCCGCTGGGGGCCTCGGTCAGGGACCAGACCCGCACGTCGTGCGCGAGGCGGCCCGCGAGCCGCCGCAGCAGCTTGTCGCGGTGCTCCTCCCACAGCTCCACGGGCAGGTCGACGTGGGCGACCTGGCCGCGCGCGTGGACCCCGGCGTCGGTCCGGCCGGCGACGGTCAGCTCGTACGTCTCCTTGGACCGGGTCACGGTCCGCAGGGCGTCCTCGACGTCCCCCTGGACGGTCCGCTGCCCGTGGGCCTGCTTGGCCCAGCCGGAGAAGTCCCTGCCGTCGTACGAAAGGTCCAGCCGGACCCGTACGAAACCGTCCTGCACGTCGTCGCTCACGCGGAAGATCCTCTCAGACACACGGGAACGGGCCCGCACCCACGAGGGGTACGGGCCCGCACACGAAAACAGCCGGAAAACGCTTACGCGTCCTTCGACTCCTCGGCCGGAGCCTCGTCGGCCTTGGTCTCCTCGGCCTTGGGGGCCTCGTCGGCCTCCTTGACGGCGCGCTTGGTGGCGGCCTCGGCCTCGGCGACGGTCGCCTTCTTGGCGATCTCGCCCTCGACCAGCTCGATCACGGCCATCGGGGCGTTGTCGCCACGACGGTTGCCGATCTTGGTGATGCGGGTGTAGCCACCCGGACGCTCCGAGTAACGCGGGGCGATCTCGGTGAAGAGGGTGTGGACGATGCCCTTGTCGGTGATCGTCTGCAGCACCAGGCGACGGTTGTGGATGTCGCCCTTCTTCGCCTTGGTGATCAGGCGCTCGGCGACCGGACGCAGGCGACGGGCCTTGGCCTCGGTCGTGGTGATGCGGCCGTGCTCGAACAGCGACTTCGCCAGGTTGGCGAGGAGCAGCTTCTCGTGCGCGGCGGAACCGCCGAGGCGGGCACCCTTCGCGGGACGCGGCATGGTGTTTCTCCTTGTGATCTGCACCGGCCGTATGAGGTACCGATGTCAGTGTCCGAGCGGGCGGTCACCCGTCGGAGATCCGGAAGGCCTCGTGGAGGCGCCCGGAAGGGGCGCGGGGCGGAGCCGATGTACGGCTCCGCCGTGTGAGCGCGATCAAGCACAGCTCACCCGCGGCCGGGTACGGGCCGTGAGGTCCGAGTTCTCAGTACTGCTCGGTCTCGACGAACCCGGCGTCCGCGTCGTCGTCGGCGCCGAAGGCGTCGGCCGCGGCGGTCGGGTCGAACCCGGGCGGGCTGTCCTTGAGCGCCAGGCCCATGCCGGCCAGCTTCGCCTTGACCTCGTCGATCGACTTCGCACCGAAGTTGCGGATGTCGAGCAGGTCCGCCTCGGAGCGCGCCACGAGCTCGCCCACGGAGTGGATGCCCTCGCGCTTGAGGCAGTTGTACGAGCGGACCGTGAGCTCCAGCTCCTCGATCGGCAGCGCCAGGTCGGCGGCCAGGGCGGCGTCCGTCGGGGACGGGCCCATGTCGATGCCCTCGGCGTCGATGTTGAGCTCGCGCGCCAGGCCGAACAGCTCGACCAGGGTCTTGCCGGCGGACGCCATGGCGTCGCGCGGGCGCATGGCCTGCTTGGTCTCGACGTCGACGATCAGCTTGTCGAAGTCGGTGCGCTGCTCGACACGGGTCGCCTCGACCTTGTACGTGACCTTGAGCACCGGCGAGTAGATGGAGTCGACCGGGATGCGGCCGATCTCCTGGCCCGCCTGCTTGTTCTGCACGGCGGAGACGTAGCCGCGACCGCGCTCGACGGTCAGCTCCATCTCCAGCTTGCCCTTGGCGTTCAGGGTCGCCAGGACGAGGTCGGGGTTGTGCACCTCGACACCGGCCGGGGGCGCGATGTCGGCGGCGGTGACCAGACCCGGGCCCTGCTTGCGCAGGTACATCACGACCGGCTCGTCGTGCTCCGAGGAGACGACCAGCTGCTTGATGTTCAGGATGAGGTCGGTGACGTCCTCCTTGACGCCCGGCACGGTGGTGAACTCGTGCAGGACCCCGTCGATGCGGATGCTGGTGACGGCGGCACCCGGGATCGAGGAGAGGAGGGTACGGCGGAGGGAGTTGCCGAGGGTGTAGCCGAAGCCCGGCTCCAGCGGCTCGATCACGAACCGGGAGCGGAACTCGTCGACGACCTCTTCGGTCAGCGACGGACGCTGAGCGATAAGCATGTTGTGTCCTTCAGTCGTGGACGCCCACTATTTGACGTCCGACTCGTACTGCAAGGGTACGGGCGGCACGGCCCCGAAGAGCCGTACCGCCCGAGGTCCTGAATCCAAGCAGCCGTACGTCAGACGCGGCGGCGCTTGGGGGGACGGCAGCCGTTGTGCGGCGTGGGGGTGACGTCCTGGATCGAGCCGACCTCGAGACCGGTGGCCTGGAGGGAGCGGATCGCGGTCTCACGGCCGGAGCCGGGACCCTTGACGAAGACGTCGACCTTGCGCATGCCGTGCTCCTGCGCGCGGCGGGCGGCCGACTCGGCGGCCATCTGCGCGGCGAAGGGGGTGGACTTGCGCGAGCCCTTGAAGCCGACGTGGCCGGCGGAGGCCCAGGAGATCACGTTGCCCGAGGGGTCCGTGATCGAGACGATCGTGTTGTTGAACGTGCTCTTGATGTGCGCGTGGCCGTGAGCGACGTTCTTCTTTTCCTTGCGGCGCACCTTCTTGGCAGCGCCCTGACGACCCTTGGGGGGCATCTATAACTCCTACGGGAGGTGGTCGGTCCTACAGCGAAGACCGCTTGGTCAAGCGTCCGCTGAGGACTACTTCTTGCCCGGCTTCTTCTTGCCGGCGATGGCGCGACGCGGGCCCTTGCGGGTACGGGCGTTCGTGCTGGTGCGCTGACCGCGGACGGGCAGGCCACGACGGTGGCGGAGGCCCTGGTAGCAGCCGATCTCGACCTTGCGGCGGATGTCGGCGGCGATCTCACGGCGGAGGTCACCCTCGGTACGGAGGTTGGCGTCCACGTACTCGCGGATCTTGACGAGGTCTTCCTCGGCCAGGTCGCGGACACGGGTGGACGGGTTCACGCCGGTCGCGGCGAGAATCTCCTCGGACCGGGTGCGCCCGATGCCGAAGACGTAGGTGAGTGCGACCACCACACGCTTTTCGCGCGGGATGTCAACACCGGAAACGCGTGCCATTCAATGGCTCCTGTGTTCTCGGGGGTCTGCTGCAGAACCGTTCCCGGCTGCCGTATGAGGTACAGGTCGGGTCCCCGGCCCCCGCCGGAGGTGCCGTCAACCGCGGGACGCGGTCGGACGGGCTCTGCGTATGTACGTGTTGCTATGCGTCGCGCGAAGAACTGCGAGATGCAGGTCGGTCGGCGTGCGTCAGCCCTGGCGCTGCTTGTGGCGCAGGTTGTCGCAGATGACCATGACCCGGCCGTGACGGCGGATCACCTTGCACTTGTCGCAGATCTTCTTGACGCTCGGCTTGACCTTCATGGGATGTGAGGTTCTCCGGGTCAGTGCCACCACCCGCGCGCGGAGGCGGGGTGCGGGCAAGATCTACTTGTAGCGGTAGACGATCCGGCCACGCGTCAGGTCGTACGGAGAGAGCTCCACGACGACCCGGTCGTCCGGGAGGATACGGATGTAGTGCATCCGCATCTTGCCGGAGATGTGCGCGAGGACCTTGTGACCGTTCTGGAGCTCCACCTTGAACATGGCGTTCGGGAGGGACTCGATCACGGTGCCCTCGATCTCGATGGCACCTTGCTTCTTGGCCACGCTTCGCCTTTCGAATCGGCTACCTTGATCGACTTTCGCCGCCGCGTGCGGACACACGGGTACACGAGAGCCGACGCATCAGTCTACGTCAGGGCCCGGGAAAAGACGAATCGGGAAGTCTGCCCACCTGAAATGATCCTTACGCAAGCCGCCACGCCGTAGAAAATGCGTACCTTCCAGGCCTGGGCCAACGGATCCGGAGCCGCCGTGACCCCCAGCTCCGCCAGCTTCGCCTTCCCGCCGTCCCACCCCCGACGCCCCTCTCGCGGGCTCGGCGCCAGGGCGCCTCACAAGCTTCGAGGGGCTGCGCCGGCCTCCGACCGGCGGACGCGGGGGCACCGCCCCCGTCAGGCCAGCGGATCCGGAGCCGCCGTGACCCCCAGCTCCGCCAGCTTCGCCTTCCCGCCGTCGACCGCCGTCAGGACCAGCGGGCCCTCCTCCGTCACCGCCACGCTGTGCTCCCAGTGGGAGGACCAGGTGCCGTCGGTGGTGATGACCGTCCAGTCGTCCTCCAGGACCTCCGTGCGGGGGGTGCCGAGGGAGACCATCGGCTCGATGGCCAGGCAGAAGCCGGGGACCAGCTTCGGGCCCTTGCCGCGCTTGCGGGAGACGTAGTTCAGCAGGTGCGGGTCCATGTGCATCTCGGTGCCGATGCCGTGGCCGCCGTAGTCCTCGATGATCCCGTACCGGCCCAGGCTGTGGTCGCCGACCGCGGGGCGCGGCTGCCGCTTGATGTAGGTCTCGATCGCCCGGGAGACGTCCACCAGCCGGTTGCCGGTCTTCATGGCCGCGATGCCGGCCCACATCGACTCCTCGGTCACCCGGGAGAGCTCGACCAGCTCCGGGGCGTGGCCCGTGCCCACGAAGGCCGTGTACGCCGCGTCGCCGTGCCAGCCGTCCACGATCGCGCCGCAGTCGATCGAGATGATGTCGCCGTCCTTCAGGACGGTCTTGTCGTCGGGGATGCCGTGGACGACGACCTCGTTCACCGAGGTGCAGATCGTCGCGGGGAACCCGCCGTACCCGAGGAAGTTCGACTTCGCCCCGTGGTCGGCGATCACCTTGCGCGCGACCTCGTCCAGGTCCCGGGTCGTGGCGCCCGGCACGGCCGCCTCGCGGGTCGCCGCGTGGATGGCGGCGACGACCAGCCCCGCCTCGCGCATCTTCGCGATCTGCTCGGGGGTCTTGATCTGCACCATCGTGGCCGGGGCCTTTCCATCGGCAAAAAAGGGGACGGAACAACGATACGGCCGCGGCGCCCCCGAGGGGCACCGCGGCCGTGTCGAACGAACCGGGGTTACTTCTTGAGCGCGTCCATCGCCTTGGCGGTGACCTCGTCCACCTTGCCGAGCGCCGAGATCGTCACGACCAGGTTCTGCGCCCGGTAGTAGTCGATGATCGGCTCGGTCTGCGTGTGGTAGACCTCCAGGCGACGGCGGACCGTCTCCTCGGAGTCGTCGTCGCGCTGGTAGAGCTCGCCGCCGCAGACGTCGCAGACGCCCTCGGTCTTCGGCGCGTTGTACGTCACGTGGAAGACGTGCGCGCTGTCCTTGCGGCAGATGCGGCGGCCCGCGATCCGCTTCACGACCTCGTCCTCGGGGACCTCCAGGTCCAGGACCGCGTCCAGCTCCATGCCCTCGGCCTTCAGGACGGCGTCGAGCGCCTCGGCCTGGGCCACGTTGCGGGGGAAGCCGTCGAGCAGGAAGCCGTTGGCGGCGTCCGGCTGCTCCATCCGGTCCTTGGCCATCCCGATGGTCACCTCGTCGGGCACCAGGTCACCTGCGTCCATGAACGCCTTGGCCTTGAGTCCCAGCTCCGTGCCCTGCGAGATGTTGGCACGGAACAGATCACCCGTGGAGATGTGCGGGATGTCCAGGTTCTTGGCAAGGAACGCGGCCTGCGTGCCCTTGCCCGCACCGGGCGGTCCGACGAGGACGATTCGCATCAGCGGAGGAACCCTTCGTAATTGCGCTGCTGGAGCTGGCTCTCGATCTGCTTCACGGTCTCCAGCCCCACACCCACGATGATGAGGATGCTCGTCCCGCCGAAGGGGAAGTTGGCATTGGCGCCACCGAAGCCTGCCAACGCCATCGTCGGCACGAGAGCGATCAGACCCAAGTACAGCGAGCCCGGCCAAGTGATCCTGTTGAGCACGTAGCTCAGGTACTCGGCAGTAGGTCGACCGGCCCGGATACCCGGGATGAAGCCACCATACTTCTTCATGTTGTCGGCGACTTCCTCGGGGTTGAACGAGATCGCCACGTAGAAGAAGGCGAAGAACACGATCAGGAGGAAGTACACGGCGATGTAGTACGGGTGGTCACCCTTGACGAAGTGGGCTTCGATCCAGGTCTTCCAGCCGGCGGTGGAGCTGGAGAACTGCGCCACGAGCGCCGGAATGTAGAGCAGCGACGACGCGAAGATGACAGGAATCACACCTGCCTGGTTCACCTTCAGCGGGATGTACGTGGACGTACCGCCGTAGGAGCGCCGGCCGATCATGCGCTTCGCGTACTGGACCGGGATGCGCCGCTGGGCCTGCTCGACGAAGACCACGAGGGCCACCATCACGAAGCCGATGAGGATGACGACGCCGAACTCGATCCAGCCGTCGGCCAGGGTGCCGCTCTCCTTGATGGCCCACAGGGCGCCCGGGAAGCCGGCGGCGATCGAGATGAACATCAGGATCGACATGCCGTTGCCGATGCCGCGGTCGGTGATGAGCTCACCGAGCCACATGACGAGGGCCGTACCGGCGGTCATGGTGAGGACCATGACGGCGATGGTGAAGATCGACTGGTCGGGCACGACCTGGTCGGCGACGATGCAGCCGCTGAAGAGCGCGCCGCTCTTGGCGGTGGCGACGAGGCCGGTGCCCTGGAGGATGGCGAGGGCGATCGTCAGGTACCGGGTGTACTGCGTGATCTTCGCGGTACCGGACTGCCCCTCCTTCTTGAGGGCTTCGAGGCGCGGGATCACGACGGTCAGCAGCTGCAGGATGATGCTCGCCGTGATGTACGGCATGATGCCGAGCGCGAAGATGGTGATCTGCAGCAGCGCCCCGCCACTGAACATGTTGACCAGGCCGAACAGGCTGTTGTTGCCCTCGCTGGCCTGCTTGACACACTGCTGGACGGCCTCGTAGCTGACGCCGGGCACGGGGACGTGGGCCCCGAGCCGGTACAGCACGACGATGCCGAGCGTGAAGAGCAGCTTCTTGCGCAGGTCGGGCGTCTTGAACGCCCGGGCGAACGCGGTGAGCACGGTGCCTCCTGCGACCCCCGCGCTATGCGTCAAGGGTGACGGTCTTGAGGTTCGACGAATAGATGATTCAGTCGTCGGCTCCGTGCGGGCATACCGCATGGAGCCTGGACAGTGCACGCCACCTTACCGGCGACCATGCCCCCCTAGGAACGACCAACCGGGGATGCCCCTTTTGAGAGGCATCCCCGGTCGGATGTTCAGGCCATCGAGCGGTCGTCTCAGACGAGCTCGGTGACGGTGCCGCCGGCGGCGGCGATCTTCTCCTTGGCGGAGCCGGAGACGGCGTCGACCGTCACCTGCAGCGCCACGGAGACCTCGCCCTGGCCCAGGACCTTGACGAGCTGGTTCTTGCGCACCGCACCCTTGGCGACCAGGTCGGCCACCGTGACCTCGCCACCCTGCGGGTAGAGCGCGGCCAGCTTGTCCAGGTTCACGACCTGGTACTCGGTGCGGAAGGGGTTCTTGAAGCCCTTCAGCTTCGGGAGGCGCATGTGGAGGGGCATCTGCCCACCCTCGAAGCGCTCCGGAACCTGGTAGCGGGCCTTCGTGCCCTTCGTACCACGACCGGCCGTCTTACCCTTCGACGCCTCACCACGACCGACACGGGTCTTCGCGGTCTTGGCACCGGGGGCGGGACGGAGGTTGTGGGCCTTCAGCGGGTTGTTCTCCGCCATGTCAGTCAACCTCCTCGACCGTCACGAGGTGGCGGACGGTGTGCACCATGCCGCGGAACTCGGGGCGGTCCTCCTTGACAACCACGTCGTTGACCTTCTTGAGGCCGAGCGAGCGCAGGGTGTCGCGGTGGTTCTGCTTGCTGCCGATGTACGACTTCGTCTGCGTGACCTTGAGGCGAGCCATTACGCACCCGCCCCTGCACGCGCACGGAGCAGAGCCGCGGGGGCGACGTCCTCGAGGGGCAGACCGCGGCGGGCCGCGATCTCCTCGGGACGCTGCAGGCCCTTGAGGGCCTCCACGGTCGCGTGCACGATGTTGATCGCGTTGTCGGAGCCGAGCGACTTCGACAGGATGTCGTGAACGCCGGCGCACTCGAGGACGGCGCGCACCGGGCCACCGGCGATCACACCGGTACCGGGGGAAGCCGGCTTGAGCAGGACGACGCCCGCGGCCTTCTCGCCCTGGATCGGGTGCGGGATGGTGCCCTGGATGCGGGGAACCTTGAAGAAGTTCTTCTTGGCTTCCTCGACGCCCTTGGCGATGGCCGCGGGAACTTCCTTGGCCTTGCCGTAACCGACACCTACGGTGCCGTCACCGTCGCCCACCACGACCAGCGCGGTGAAGCTGAAGCGACGACCACCCTTGACAACCTTGGCGACGCGGTTGATCGCGACGACGCGCTCAACGTACGCGGTCTTCTCGGCGGCAGCGCCACCGTCGCGGCCCTTCCGGTCCCGCCGCTCGCCGCCACCGGCACCGCTTCCGCGGCGCTGGGGTCCAGCCATTGGATTACCTCTCTCTGTTACGTCCGTTGGTCCCGGAACCGGGGCTCAGAACTTCAGCCCGGCTTCGCGGGCGGCGTCAGCCAGAGCGGCAATGCGCCCGGCGTACCTGTTGCCACCGCGGTCGAACACGACGGCCTCGACGCCGGCGGCCTTGGCGCGCTCGGCGACCAGGGAACCGACCTGCTTGGCCTTCGCGGACTTGTCGCCCTCGCCACCGCGGATCGACGCGTCCAGGGTCGACGCCGACGCAAGGGTGTGGCCCTTGAGGTCGTCGATCACCTGAGCGGTGATGCCGCGGTTGGAACGCGTCACGACGAGGCGCGGACGCTCCGCCGTACCCGACACGTTCTTGCGGATGCGGATGTGGCGGCGCTTCTTGGCGGCGCCCTTGTAGGCGTCGCCCTTGGCGATCTTCACACCGTATGCCATGGCTTTACTTACCAGCCTTTCCGACCTTGCGGCGGATGACCTCGCCCGCGTACTTGACGCCCTTGGCCTTGTACGGGTCGGGCTTGCGCAGCTTGCGGATGTTGGCGGCGACCTCGCCGACCTTCTGCTTGTCGATGCCCTCGACCGAGAACTTGGTCGGCGACTCGACCTTGAACGAGATGCCCTCGGGCGCCTCGACCAGGATCGGGTGGCTGTAACCGAGCTGGAACTCCAGGTTGGAGCCCTTCGCGGCGACGCGGTAACCGACACCGCTGATCTCGAGCGCCTTGACGTAACCCTGGGTCACACCGGTGATCATGTTGGCCACCAGCGTGCGGGACAGGCCGTGGAGGGCCTTGTTCTGACGCTCGTCGTTCGGGCGGGTGACGCTCAGGACGCCGTCCTCACCCTTGACGATCTCGATCGGCGCGGCGACGGTGTGGCTCAGGGTGCCCTTGGAACCCTTCACCGTGACCGTGCGGCCCTCGATGGTGACGTCCACGCCGGCGGGAACCTGGATAGGCAGCTTGCCAATACGCGACATTAGCTATTCCTCCGTTCCCGACTACCAGACGTAGGCGAGGACTTCCCCACCTACGCCCTTCTTGCCTGCCTGCTGGCCGGTCAGGAGACCGTGGGACGTGGAGATGATCGCCACGCCCAGGCCGCCGAGGACCTTCGGCAGGTTGGTGGACTTCGCGTAGACCCGGAGGCCCGGCTTCGAGATCCGCTTGATGCCCGCGATGGAGCGCTCACGGTTCGGACCGAACTTGAGCTCGAGGACGAGGTTCTTGCCGACCTCGGCGTCCTCGACCTTCCAGCCCGTGATGAAGCCCTCCTGCTGGAGGATCTCCGCGATGTGAGACTTGATCTTGCTGTGCGGCATCGTCACGGTGTCGTGGTATGCCGAGTTCGCGTTGCGCAGACGCGTGAGCATGTCTGCGATCGGATCAGTCATGGTCATGAATTGGCCTTCGGCCTCTCTCGCCGGGGTTTCCAGTGCGCCATCCCTCTCCCCACACAGGGGCGGGACGGGTGCGGCGCGGGGACCTACGGCGTAGTAAGTCGTGAGGGGCGGCGGACGCCCAACCCCACCAGCCTACGGCATGACGGGGGCGGGCCTCCGCCGACCCAATGCTTACCGAGAGTCTCCGGAACTCCTAACGCCCAGGGGGCGAGAGGGAGTTACCAGGAGCTCTTGGTCACGCCCGGCAGCTCGCCACGGTGAGCCATCTCACGGAGGCACACGCGGCACAGGCCGAACTTGCGGTACACGGAGTGGGGACGACCACAGCGCTGGCAGCGCGTGTAGCCGCGCACGCCGAACTTGGGCTTGCGGGCAGCCTTCGCGATGAGAGCCTTCTTCGCCATCTCGCTTACGCCTCCTTGAACGGGAAGCCGAGGTGACGCAGAAGGGCACGGCCCTCGTCGTCGTTGGTCGCCGTGGTCACCACGGTGATGTCCATACCCCGGACACGGTCGATCTTGTCCTGGTCGATCTCGTGGAACATGACCTGCTCCGTGAGACCGAAGGTGTAGTTGCCACGGCCGTCGAACTGCTTGGGGGACAGGCCGCGGAAGTCGCGGATGCGCGGGAGCGCGAGCGACAGGGTGCGGTCCAGGAACTCCCACATGCGGTCGCCACGGAGCGTGACGTGGGCGCCGATCGGCTGGCCCTCGCGGAGCTTGAACTGCGCGATGGACTTGCGGGCCTTCGTGACGGCCGGCTTCTGACCGGTGATCGTCGTGAGGTCGCGGATCGCGCCGTCGATCAGCTTCGAGTCACGGGCGGCGTCGCCGACACCCATGTTGACCACGATCTTCACGAGGCCGGGGATCTGCATGACGTTCTCGTACGAGAACTCCTCACGCAGCTTGCCCGTGATCTCCTCGCGGTACTTCGTCTTGAGACGCGGAGTGGTGGTAGCCATCAGATGTCCTCACCCGTCCGCTTGGCAACGCGGATCTTGTTGCCCTCGTCGTCGAAGCGGTAACCGACACGCGTGACGACCTTCTTGCCGTCCTTCTCCACGACGAGCTGAACGTTGCTCACGTGGATCGGGGCCTCGGTCGTGACGATGCCGCCGGCCTGCGAGGGACCGGCCTTGGTGTGCTTCTTGACCCGGTTGACACCCTCGACGAGGACGCGGTTCTCGCGGGGGAAGGCCGTGACGACCTTGCCCTGCTTGCCCTTGTCCTTACCGGTGATGACCTGGACCAGGTCGCCCTTCTTGATCTTCATGCTTACAGCACCTCCGGCGCGAGCGAGATGATCTTCATGAACTTCTTCTCGCGCAGCTCACGGCCGACCGGGCCGAAGATACGGGTGCCACGAGGGTCGCCGTCGTTCTTGAGAATGACGGCGGCGTTCTCGTCGAAGCGGATGTACGAGCCGTCCTGGCGGCGGCGCTCCTTGACGGTGCGAACGATGACCGCCTTGACGACGTCACCCTTCTTCACGTTGCCACCGGGGATCGCGTCCTTGACGGTGGCGACGATGACGTCACCGATGCCCGCGTAGCGGCGACCCGAGCCACCGAGAACACGGATGCAAAGGATCTCCTTGGCACCAGTGTTGTCGGCGACACGCAGTCGCGACTCCTGCTGGATCACGTCTATCTCCTGATTGTCTGCCGGTTCCCGGCAGGGGCTTCGCGCGGAAGCCCCTGCCGAGCCTGGCGGAACTGAACCTAAGGGAAACCCCCTAGGTGATTACTTGGCCTTCTCGAGGATCTCGACGACGCGCCAGTGCTTCGTGGCGGACAGCTTCCGGGTCTCCATCAGGAGGACGCGGTCACCGATGCCGGCGGCGTTCTGCTCGTCGTGGGCCTTGAGCTTGTTGGTACGGCGGATGACCTTGCCGTACAGCGCGTGCTTGACGCGGTCCTCGACAGCGACGACGACGGTCTTGTCCATCTTGTCGCTGACGACCAGGCCCTCGCGGACCTTGCGAGCGTTGCGCTCGGTCTTCTCAGTCACGTTGCTCTCGCTCATCAGGCGTTCTCCACCGTCTCGATGCCCAGCTCACGCTCACGCATCAGGGTGTAGATCCGGGCGATGTCCTTACGGACGGACTTGAGCCGACCGTGGTTCTCGAGCTGGCCCGTCGCCGCCTGGAAGCGGAGGTTGAACAGCTCTTCCTTGGCCTCGCGGAGCTTGTTGAGAAGCTCCTCGTTGCCCAGCTCGCGCAGCTCGGACGCCTTGGTACCGGCCGACATCACAGCTCACCTGCCTCGCGCTTGACGATCTTGCACTTCATCGGCAGCTTGTGAGCCGCACGGGTCAGAGCCTCGCGCGCGATCTTCTCGTTCGGGTAGGACAGTTCGAACATCACCCGACCCGGCTTGACGTTCGCGATCCACCACTCGGGAGAACCCTTACCGGAACCCATGCGGGTCTCGGCGGGCTTCTTCGTGAGGGGGCGGTCCGGGTAGATGTTGATCCAGACCTTGCCGCCACGCTTGATGTGGCGGGTCATCGCGATACGGGCCGCCTCGATCTGGCGGTTGGTCACGTACGCCGGCGTGAGGGCCTGGATGCCGTACTCGCCGAACGCGACCTGCGTACCACCCTTGCTCATGCCAGAGCGCTTGGGGTGGTGCTGCTTGCGGTGCTTGACCCTACGGGGGATCAGCATGTCGGTCAGGCCTCCGTTCCGGTGCTCTCAGCCGGAGCGGCAGCGGCGGCGGGAGCGTCGGCCTTGGGGGCCTCCGCAGCCGGCGCGGACTGCTGCTGCGGCTTGCGGCCGCGGCCGCCACGCTCGCCACCGCGGCCACCACGGCCGGCCGGGCGGTCGCCGGCGCCGGCGCCACGGGCCGGGCGGTTGCCGGCACGGGCCGCGGCGTTCTCGGCGCGGACCTCGGCGATGTTCTTGACGTCGCCCTTGTAGATCCAGACCTTCACGCCGATGCGGCCGAAGGTCGTCTTGGCCTCGAAGAAGCCGTAGTCGACGTTCGCGCGGAGCGTGTGCAGGGGCACGCGGCCCTCGCGGTAGAACTCCGAGCGGGACATCTCGGCGCCGCCGAGGCGACCGCCGCACTGGATCTTGATGCCCTTGGCGCCGGCCTTCATGGTGCCCTGCATGCTCTTGCGCATGGCACGGCGGAAGGAGACGCGGGAGGAGAGCTGCTCGGCGACGGCCTGGGCGACCAGCTGGGCGTCCATCTCGGGGTTCTTGACCTCGAGGATGTTCAGCTGGACCTGCTTGCCCGTGAGCTTCTCGAGGTCGCCGCGGATGCGGTCGGCCTCGGCGCCGCGGCGGCCGATGACGATGCCGGGACGCGCGGTGTGGATGTCCACACGCACACGGTCACGGGTGCGCTCGATCTCCACCTTCGAGATGCCGGCGCGCTCCATGCCGGACGTCATCATCCGGCGGATGGCGACGTCTTCCTTGACGTAGTCCTTGTACAGCTTGTCGGCGTACCAGCGGGACTTGAAGTCCGTGGTGATGCCGAGCCGGAACCCATGCGGGTTAACCTTCTGGCCCATTACCGGGTTCCTTCCTTGCTGCTGACGACCACGGTGATGTGGCTGGTCCGCTTACGGATCCGGTAGGCACGGCCCTGGGCGCGCGGACGGAACCGCTTCAGGGTCGGGCCCTCATCCACGTACGCCTCGCTGATGTACAGCGAAGAGGCGTCACTGTGGTCGTAGTTGTGCGCGGCGTTGGCAATGGCGCTGTCCAGCACCTTGCCGACCGGCACGCTCGCGGCCTGCGGGGCGAAACGCAGGACCGCCTGAGCCTCCGTGGCGTCCATGCCACGGATAAGGTCCACCACGCGGCGGGCCTTCATGGGCGTGACGCGGATGTACCGCGCCTGGGCCCTGGCTTCCATGGTTGTCCTTCCAGTGTCTGTCATGGTCATTCCACCCCGCTACTAGCGGCGCTTCGACTTCCGGTCGTCCTTCACGTGACCCCGGAAGGTGCGCGTCGGCGAGAACTCGCCGAGCTTGTGGCCGACCATCGACTCGGTGACAAACACCGGAATGTGGGTCTTGCCGTTGTGCACCGCGATCGTGTGGCCGAGCATGGCCGGGATGATCATCGAGCGACGGGACCAGGTCTTGATGACGTTCTTGGTACCGGCTTCGTTCTGGGCGTCCACCTTCTTGACGAGGTGGCCGTCGACGAAGGGTCCCTTCTTGAGACTGCGCGGCATCTAAACCCGCTCCTAGCGCTTCTTGTTCGTCTTGCGGCGGCGGACGATGTACTTGTTCGAAGCCTTCTTCGGCGAACGAGTACGACCCTCCTTCTGACCCCACGGGGAGACCGGGTGGCGACCACCGGAGGTCTTGCCCTCACCACCACCGTGCGGGTGGTCGACCGGGTTCATCGCCACACCGCGGACGGTCGGGCGAACACCCAGCCAGCGCTTGCGTCCGGCCTTGCCCCAGTTGATGTTCGACTGCTCGGCGTTGCCGACCTCGCCGATGGTGGCGCGGCAGCGGGCGTCGACCAGACGGATCTCGCCGGAGGGCATGCGGAGGTGGGCCATCGTGCCCTCCTTCGCGAGCAGCTGCACGGAGGCACCGGCCGAGCGCGCGAACTTGGCGCCGCCACCGGGACGGAGCTCGATCGCGTGGATCGTGGTACCGACCGGGATGTTGCGGAGCGCCAGGTTGTTGCCGGGCTTGATGTCCGCGCCGGGGCCGTTCTCGACGCGGTCGCCCTGCGTCAGGCCCTTGGGGGCGATGATGTAGCGCTTCTCGCCGTCCACGTAGTGGAGCAGCGCGATGCGCGCGGTGCGGTTGGGGTCGTACTCGATGTGAGCGACCTTGGCCGGCACGCCGTCCTTGTCGTGACGACGGAAGTCGATCACGCGGTAGGCGCGCTTGTGGCCACCGCCCTGGTGACGGACGGTCACACGACCGGTGTTGTTACGGCCGCCCTTGCTGTGCAGGGGGCGGACCAGCGACTTCTCCGGCGTGGACCGCGTGATCTCGACGAAGTCGGCTACGGAGGAGCCACGACGGCCCGGCGTAGTCGGCTTGTACTTGCGGATACCCATTTCTCAGTCCTCGTCCGATATCGGACGACTCGACCGCCGTCAGGCGGTCGGGCCGCCGAAGATGTCGATTCGGTTGCCCTCAGCAAGGGTCACGATGGCGCGCTTGGTGTTGGCGCGCTTGCCGAAACCGGTGCGGGTGCGCTTGCGCTTGCCCTGGCGGTTGATCGTGTTGACCCCGGTGACCTTGACCGAGAAGACCGCCTCGACGGCCTGCTTGATCTGGGTCTTGTTGGAGCCGGGCGCGACGATGAACGTGTACTTGTTCTCGTCGAGCAGGGCGTAGCTCTTCTCCGAGACGACCGGCTTGACGAGGATGTCACGCGGGTCCGAGAAGGTCTTGCTGGTGACGACGGCCTCGCTCATCAGGCGTCGCTCCCTTCGGTCTCAGCGGTCTGGGGGCCAGACACGAAGGACTCGAGGGCGGCCTTGGTGAAGACCACGTCGTCGGAGACGATCACGTCGTACGTGTTGAGCTGGCCCGGCTCCAGGATGTGCACCTGGGGCAGGTTACGAGCGGACAGCCACGCGGCCTCGTCGGAGCGCTCGGCGACCAGGAGCAGGTTCTTGCGCTCCGAGATCTTGCCGAACAGCGTCTTGGCGGCCTTGGTGGAGATCTCACCCTCGACCACGCCGGTGACGACGTGGATGCGGGAGTGGTTCGCCCGGTCCGAGAGGGCACCGCGGAGGGCGGCGGCCTTCATCTTCTTCGGGGTCCGCTGCGAGTAGTCACGCGGCACGGGACCGTGCACGACGCCACCACCGGCGAACTGCGGGGCGCGGGTCGAACCCTGACGGGCGCGGCCGGTGCCCTTCTGGCGGTAAGGCTTCTTGCCACCACCGCGGACTTCGCCACGGGTCTTGGTCTTGTGCGTGCCCTGACGGGCCGCGGCCAGCTGCGCGACGACGACCTGGTGGATCAGCGGAACGCTGACCTTCGCGCCGAAGATCTCCTCGGGGAGCTCGACGGTCCCGGCCTTGTCGCCTGCCGGCGAAAGGATGTCAATGGTGCTCATCGGTTCCTCAAACCCCCTTGGCCGCGGTGCGGACCAGGACGAGGCCACCGTTCGGGCCGGGGACGGCGCCCTTGATGAGCAGCAGACCCTTCTCGGCGTCAACGGCGTGGACGGTCAGGTTCTGGGTGGTCACACGCTCGTTGCCCATGCGACCGGCCATGCGCATGCCCTTGAAGACACGGCCCGGGGTGGCGCAGCCACCGATGGAACCGGGCTTGCGGTGCACGCGGTGGGCACCGTGCGACGCCTTGCCACCACGGAAGTTGTGGCGCTTCATCGCACCGGCGAAGCCCTTGCCCTTGCTCTTGCCGGTGACGTCGACCTTCACGCCGGCCTCGAAGACCTCGGCGGTGATCTCCTGGCCGAGCGTGTACTCGGAGGCGTCAGCGGTGCGGAGCTCCACCAGGTGGCGGCGCGGGGTGACGTCGGCCTTGGCGAAGTGGCCCTTGAGGGGCTTGTTCACCTTGCGCGGGTCGATCTCGCCGAAGGCGATCTGGACCGACTCGTAGCCGTCGGTGTCGTTCGTACGCACCTGGGTCACGACATTGGGGCCGGCCTTGACGACGGTCACCGGGACGACCCGGTTGTTCTCGTCCCAGACCTGCGTCATGCCGAGCTTCTCACCCAGGATGCCCTTGATGTTCTTAGCCATCTCGCGCGTCACCTCAGAGCTTGATCTCGATGTCGACGCCCGCCGGCAGGTCGAGACGCATGAGCGAGTCGACGGTCTTCGGCGTGGGGTCGAGGATGTCGATGAGGCGCTTGTGCGTGCGCATCTCGAAGTGCTCGCGCGAGTCCTTGTACTTGTGCGGCGACTTGATGACGCAGTACACGTTCTTCTCAGTGGGCAGCGGCACCGGGCCCGCGACCGACGCACCAGTGCGGGTCACCGTCTCGACGATCTTCTTCGCCGAGGAGTCGATGACCTCGTGGTCGTAGGCCTTGAGCCGGATGCGGATCTTCTGTCCCGCCATGGCTACTAGTAGTCCTTTGTCTCGTAACGCTCTGGACTCGGGGGCTCTCATGGTTCCGCCTCCGACCCACGCGGTCGGGCGTGTCGCGCTCCCTCTACGCAGAAGTCCCTGAGGATTTCCCAACCAAGGGGGCGCGGTCCCGGGACCGCGAGCCGGGGGCGGCTGCAGAGGTCTGCGAAGGCCCACCGAGTGCCTGGCCGGTACCCCGCTGACGCTTCCCAGAAGATTCCCGTACGTCCGCCCCTGACGAGGGGCGACGAGTACTGTGGGACTCGCTTCCGGTCCTCCCGACGGGAGGCGCGCAGCATCGGCACTCAACCGAGCAACCCCGACAGTCTGCCACACGCGACCATCCGGCCGCCAATCGGGGTCCAAGACTGTACCCCACGTCACGTCCACCCATGCGCCGGGGCGCACGAACCGAAGCCGTGCGCCCCTCCGTCGGACCCGTGGGTCACCTGTGGATCAGATGACGCCCTGCGCCAGCATCGCCTCCGCGACCCGTTCGAAGCCCGCGATGTTGGCCCCGGTGACGTAGTCGCCCGGCGCCCCGTACCGCTCGGCCGTCTCGTGGCAGGCGGTGTGGATCGAGGTCATGATCCCGGCCAGCTCCGCCTCCACCTTCTCCGCGCTCCAGGACGTACGGGAGTGGTTCTGGGCCATCTCCAGGGCGCTGACCGCGACGCCGCCCGCGTTGGCGGCCTTGCCCGGGCCGAAGGCGACGCCGGCCCGCCGGAACAGGTGGACCGCCTCCGCCGTCGTGGGCATGTTGGCGCCCTCGGCGACGGCCTTCACGCCGTTGCGGACCAGGGCCGCCGCGTCGTCCTCGTCCAGCTCGTTCTGCGTCGCGGACGGCAGGGCGACGTCGGCGGGGACCTCCCAGACCCGGCCGCCGGGCACGAAGCGCGCCGAGGCGCCCCGGCGCTCGGCGTAGTCGGCGACCCGGCCGCGCTCGACCTCCTTGACCTGCTTCAGCAGATCGAGGTCGATGCCCTTGTCGTCGTACACGTAACCGCCGGAGTCGGAGCAGGTGAGCGGGTTGGCGCCGAGGGCGAGCAGCTTCTCGATCGTGTACAGCGCCACGTTGCCGGAGCCGGAGACGACGGCGGTCCGGCCCTCCAGGTCCTCGCCGCGCTCGCGGAGCATCGCCGCCGCGAAGAGCACGCTGCCGTAGCCGGTGGCCTCCGGGCGGATCGCGGAGCCGCCCCAGCCGGTGCCCTTGCCGGTGAGGACGCCGGCCTCCCAGCGGTTGGTGATCCGCCGGTACTGGCCGAAGAGGTAGCCGATCTCCCGGCCGCCGACGCCGATGTCGCCGGCCGGCACGTCGGTGTGCTCGCCGAGGTGCCGGTACAGCTCGGTCATGAACGACTGGCAGAACCGCATGACTTCGGCGTCGCTGCGCCCGTGCGGGTCGAAGTCGCTGCCGCCCTTGCCGCCGCCGATGCCGAGCCCGGTGAGGGCGTTCTTGAAGATCTGCTCGAAGCCGAGGAACTTGACGATCCCCAGGTTCACCGAGGGGTGGAACCGCAGGCCGCCCTTGTACGGGCCGAGGGCGCTGTTGAACTCGACGCGGAAACCCCGGTTGACGTGCGTGCGCCCCCGGTCGTCCTGCCACGGCACCCGGAAGACGATCTGCCGCTCGGGCTCGACGATCCGCTCCAGGAGCCCCGGCTCGGCGAACTCGGGCCGGGCCGCGAGCACCGGGGCGAGGCTGTCGAGCACCTCGTGGACGGCCTGGTGGAACTCGGGCTGCGCCGGATTGCGGTGCTCGATCTCGGCGCGGAGGGCGTCGAGGGTGGAGCGGGCGGTCTGCGGGTCGGGCCGGTTCGGCACGTGGAACCCCCTTCTGGCACGGCTGTACGCCGGCGGAGAACCGGGTGGGAGCGCTCGGCGCCGTTGCCGCGCGCGGGGAGGGACGGACGGCCGCTCCGGGACCTCGTCGTCCCCGCCGCCGTGCCCACTGTTACATCCATGTGAATGCAAGCACCAGTAAGCGGACGCGTGGGTCCGCCATCCGAGACGGCCACGAGCCCTTCGTACGCCCGCGCCCTCCCCGTACGCGCCCGTGCCCGTCGTACACGCACAACCCCTTCGCACAGATTTCCGTCTTCCAGGGGACCGCCGAGCGAAGGGCCCCGCAGTGCAGCACACCCGACCCCGCCGACGGGCGGTGCTCGCCACCGCCCTCGCCGCCACCGCGGCCGCCGCCGGGTGTTCCGTACCGGCGCCGCGCCGGAGCGCGCCGACCGCCGATCCGGCGCCGGGGAAGCCGATCGCCCCGGCACCGGCCCGCCGGGCGCTCCTGATGCAGTTCGCCGCGCACCCGGACGACGACCTGTACTTCATGAACCCGGACTCGCAGCGACTGCTCGACGCGGGCGTCCCGCTCGTCTCCGTGTACGTGACGGCCGGCGAGCACAACGGCGTGAACCGGATCCCGGGCATGCCCGGGACTCCCCCGGACCGGGCCGCCTACTCCGCCGCCCGCCACCAGGGCCTGCGCCAGTCGTACGCGGCGGCGCTCGGCCTGCCGCTGTTCACGCCGTGGCGGCGGGGGACGCTGGAACTCGCCGGCGGCCGGCGGGCCGAGGTCGACGTCCTCGCGCACGGCGGCCGCCGGGTCGAGCTGGTCCTCCTCAACCTGCCGATGCACACCCCCCGCCGGTACATGGCCCTGCCCGCGCTCTGGGAGGACCGCGCCCTGGAGCTGCGCACCCACCTGCCGGCCGGCTCCCCCGTCACCCGGGCCGACGCCTACGACTACGACGGCCTCGTCGGCGTCCTCGCCGGACTCCTCGCCCGCTACCGGCCCACGGTGGTGCACACCCTGGACCCCGACCCGGACGTCCAGCACAGCGACGAGGCGACCCGGCGGCGGGACTCCGAGCAGCCCGGTTACGCGGACCACGGGGACCACACGGCGGTCGCCTGCTTCACCTGGGCGGCGCTGTGCCGCCGGGTCTCGGACGCGGTCCGGGACGGCGAGCCGATACCGGCGTTCACGACGACGGCCTTCCGCGGCTACTACAACCGGCACTGGCCCAAGAACCTCCCGCCGGGCGTCCTGGAGGAGAAGGCGGCCCGGCTCGTCCCGTACGGCGGCGACCCCTCCTGGCGGTGCGGGAACCCCTCGGGCTGCGGCGACTACGGCGTCGGCGGCGACCGCCCGCTGACCAACCGCAAGGGCTGGGTCCGCTCCACCCACCACCGCTGGCCCGGCGCCCGCCCGGCCCTCGCCGAGGAGCCGGACGGCCGGCTCGCGGCGTACGGGGTCCTGGGCCTGCGCGCGGTCCGCTGGCGCGAGTCGGCGCCCGGCGGCGTCTGGGGCGACCCGGAGGACCTCGGCGGCGGCCCGCTCGCCCCGGCGCTCGGCTCCGCGGTCCTGCCCGACGGGCGGGTGCTGCTCCTCGGGGTGCGGCTCGCCGCGCTCGACGGGCACGGCGGCGTCAACCGGCGCGAGGTCGTCCTCCTCGAACAGCGGTCCCCCGGCGGCCCGTTCCTCCCCTGGCGGGGCCTGGGGAACCCGGAGCACGGGGACGACCGGGGACGCAGGCTCGGTTCCCCGGCGGCGGTCGCGGCCCCCGACGGCCGGGTCCACCTCTTCGTGCGGAACGCGGACAAGCGCCTCTCGACCCGGGTCCGGGCGGTCGACGGCTCCTGGGGCCCGTGGCGGACGCTCCCCGGGGACGCCGAGGTCCAGGACGGTCCGGCCGTCTCGGTGGACCCGGCGGGGCGCGTCCACGTGTACGCGGCGGGGCGGGAGTCCGTACGGCACTGGGTGGACGGGCGGGAGCGGACGGAGCGGCTGCCGCTCTCCGGGTCCGCGCTGGCGAGCGCGGACGGCGAGCTGTTCCACCGGCCGCCGGCGGACGCGCGGCTGCTCGGCCCGGCCGGCGACACCGGTCTCGACGGGTACGGGGAGGTGGTCGCCGCGCGGTCGGCGGCGCTCGGCACCGTCCTGCTCGGCACGGACGCGCGCGGCCGGGCGGTGGTGCGGGCCGGGGGCCGGACCCATGTGCGTACGGCGAAGGGCGGGGCGGCGGCCCCGGCCGCCCTGCACCTGGGGGCGCGGGGCGCGACCGTGGTGGGGCTCGGCGCGGACGGGCGGCCGTGGAGCTGGAAGCCGTAGGGGCTCCGGGGCACGGCCCCGGGAACGCGAAGAAGCCCCGCACCTTCCGGTGCGGGGCTTCCCCTTACTGCTCAGCGACTCCTGCGAGTCACCAGGTCGGTTCGAGATCAGGCGGTGATCTTGACGACCTGGCCGGCGCCGACGGTCCGGCCACCCTCACGGATGGCGAACTTCAGGCCCTCCTCCATGGCGACGGGCTGGATCAGCTCGACGGACATGGAGGTGTTGTCGCCCGGCATGACCATCTCGGTGCCCTCGGGGAGGGTCACGACGCCGGTCACGTCCGTGGTACGGAAGTAGAACTGCGGGCGGTAGTTGTTGAAGAACGGGGTGTGACGGCCACCCTCGTCCTTCGACAGGATGTAGGCCTGGGCCTCGAACTTGGTGTGCGGGGTGACCGAGCCGGGCTTGATGATGACCTGGCCGCGCTCGACGTCCTCGCGCTTGATGCCACGGAGGAGCAGACCGACGTTCTCACCGGCCTGGCCCTCGTCGAGCAGCTTGCGGAACATCTCGATGCCGGTGACCGTGGTGGTGGTCTTCTCGGTCTTGATGCCGATGATGTCGACGGTCTCGTTGACCTTGAGGACACCACGCTCGATACGACCGGTGACGACGGTGCCACGACCGGTGATCGTGAAGACGTCCTCGATCGGCATCAGGAACGGCTTGTCGACGTCACGCTCGGGCTGCGGGATGGACTCGTCCACGGCGTGCATGAGGCCGAGGAGCTTCTCGCCCCACTCCTTGTCGCCCTCGAGCGCCTTGAGCGCCGAGACGCGGACGACCGGCAGGTCGTCGCCCGGGAACTCGTACTCGGAGAGGAGCTCACGGACCTCGAGCTCGACGAGCTCCAGGATCTCCTCGTCGTCCACCATGTCGGCCTTGTTCAGGGCGACGACGATGTACGGAACGCCGACCTGGCGGGCCAGGAGCACGTGCTCCTTGGTCTGCGGCATCGGGCCGTCCGTGGCGGCGACCACGAGGATGGCGCCGTCCATCTGCGCGGCACCCGTGATCATGTTCTTGATGTAGTCCGCGTGACCGGGGCAGTCGACGTGGGCGTAGTGACGCGACTCGGTCTGGTACTCGACGTGCGCGATCGAGATCGTGATACCGCGCTGGCGCTCCTCGGGAGCCTTGTCGATCTGGTCGAAGGCCGAGGCCTCGTTCAGGTCCGGGTACGCGTCGTGCAGCACCTTGGTAATGGCGGCCGTGAGGGTCGTCTTACCGTGGTCGATGTGACCGATGGTGCCGATGTTGACGTGCGGCTTAGTCCGCTCGAACTTCGCCTTCGCCACTGGGGTCCTCCTGGAGTGGTTCTGAACGCCTTGCTTCATCGGCGCCAGGTGATCTTTGCTGGGATGCCAGTCAACCGGGGCCCGATTCCTCGGGTTTCGGGGGCCGGGCCCCGGTGACTGGTGTCAAGCCTAAAGCGTGGACTCGGAAGAGTTACTCGCCCTTGGCCTTCGCGATGATCTCCTCGGCGACGTTCCGCGGAACCTCGGCGTAGGAGTCGAACTGCATCGAGTAGCTTGCGCGACCCGAGGTCTTGCTGCGGAGGTCTCCGACGTAGCCGAACATCTCCGAAAGCGGCACCAGGCCCTTGACGACACGGGCGCCGGCACGCTCCTCCATGGCCTGGATCTGGCCACGGCGGGAGTTGATGTCGCCGATGACCTCACCCATGTAGTCCTCGGGCGTGGTGACCTCGACGGCCATCATCGGCTCGAGGAGCACGGGCGAAGCCTTGCGCGCGGCCTCCTTGAAGGCCTGCGAACCGGCGATCTTGAACGCGAGCTCGGAGGAGTCGACCTCGTGGTAGGCGCCGTCGAGAAGGATGACGCGAACGCCAGTCATCTCGTAGCCCGCGAGGATACCGAACTGCATGGCCTCCTGCGCACCCGCGTCGACCGAAGGGATGTACTCCTTCGGGATGCGGCCACCGGTGACCTTGTTCACGAACTCGTACGAGGCGTCGCCGCCCTCGATGGGCTCGATCGCGATCTGCACCTTGGCGAACTGACCGGTACCACCGGTCTGCTTCTTGTGGGTGAAGTCCACGCGCTCGACGGCCTTGCGGATCGTCTCGCGGTACGCGACCTGCGGCTTGCCGACGTTCGCCTCGACCTTGAACTCGCGACGCATGCGGTCGACGAGGATGTCGAGGTGGAGCTCGCCCATGCCACCGATGATGGTCTGGCCGGTCTCCTCGTCCGAGTGGACCTGGAAGGAGGGGTCCTCCTCCGCGAGACGCTGGATGGCGACACCCAGCTTCTCCTGGTCACCCTTGGACTTGGGCTCGATGGCGACCTGGATGACCGGCGCCGGGAAGTCCATGGACTCCAGGATGACCGGGTTCTTGTCGTCGCACAGCGTCTCACCGGTGGTGGTCTGCTTGAGGCCCATGACGGCGACGATGTCGCCGGCGCCCACCGAGTCGATCTCCTCACGCTTGTTCGCGTGCATGCGGTAGATCTTGCCGATGCGCTCCTTCTTGCCCTTGACGGAGTTCAGCACCGCGGTGCCGGCCTCCAGGCGACCGGAGTAGATCCGGACGAAGGTGAGCTTGCCGAGGTGCGGGTCGCTCGCGATCTTGAACGCGAGGGCCGACAGCGGCTCGTCCTCGGACGGCTTGCGCCGCACGACGACCTCGGGGTCCTTGACGTCCTGGCCCTCGATGGCCTCGACGTCCAGGGGCGAGGGGAGGTAGCGCACGACCGCGTCGAGCAGGGGCTGGACGCCCTTGTTCTTGAACGCGGTGCCGCAGAACACGGGGGTGACCGTGGTGTCGCCGCCCTTGCCGGAGGCGATGGTGATGCGGCGGACGGCGGCGTAGATCTGCTCCTCGGTGGGCTCGACGCCCTCCAGGAACAGCTCCATGATCTCCTCGTCGTTCTCCGCGACGGTCTCGACCAGCTTGGCGCGGTACTCGTCGGCCAGCTCGGTCAGCTCGGCCGGGATGTCGACGACGTCGTACATCTCGCCCTTGCTGGCCTCGGCGGACCAGACGAGCGCCTTCATGCGGACCAGGTCCACGACGCCCTGGAAGTCGGCCTCGGCACCGATCGGGAGCTGCATGACGATCGGGGTCGCGCCGAGGCGGTTCACGATCATGTCGACGCAGCGCAGGAAGTCGGCGCCGGTGCGGTCGAGCTTGTTGACGAAGCAGATGCGCGGAACGCCGTAGCGGTCCGCCTGGCGCCAGACGGTCTCCGACTGGGGCTCGACGCCGGCCACGCCGTCGAACACGGTGACAGCACCGTCGAGCACGCGCAGCGAACGCTCCACCTCGACGGTGAAGTCGACGTGGCCCGGCGTGTCGATGATGTTGATCGTGTGATCGACGTTCTCGAGCGTCCAGTGGCAGGTCGTCGCGGCGGACGTGATCGTGATGCCGCGCTCCTGCTCCTGCTCCATCCAGTCCATCGTGGCAGCGCCGTCGTGGACTTCACCGATCTTGTACGAGACACCGGTGTAGAACAGGATCCGCTCGGTGGTGGTCGTCTTGCCCGCGTCGATGTGAGCCATGATGCCGATGTTGCGCACCTTGGCAAGGTCAAGCGAAGTGGTAGCCATATCGGCTCAGTCTTCTCTCGGTCTCGATGTGGGTTGCGACTACCAGCGGTAGTGCGCGAAGGCCTTGTTGGACTCGGCCATCTTGTGCGTGTCCTCACGCTTCTTGACGGCAGCACCGAGGCCGTTCGAGGCGTCGAGGAGCTCGTTCATGAGGCGCTCGGTCATCGTCTTCTCGCGGCGGGCGCGGGAGTAACCGACGAGCCAGCGGAGGGCGAGCGTGGACGCGCGGCCCGGCTTGACCTCGATCGGCACCTGGTAGGTGGCGCCACCGACACGGCGGGACTTGACCTCGAGGGCCGGCTTGACGTTCTCCAGCGCGCGCTTCAGCGTGATGACCGGGTCCTGGCCGGTCTTCTCGCGAAGACCCTCCATGGCGCCGTACACGATGCGCTCGGCGGTGGAACGCTTGCCGTCCAGCAGGATCTTGTTGATCAGCGAGGTGACAAGAGGAGAGCTGTAGACCGGGTCGATGATGACCGGGCGCTTCGGGGCGGGGCCCTTACGAGGCATTCTTACTTCTCCTTCTTGGCGCCGTAGCGGCTGCGAGCCTGCTTACGGTTCTTGACGCCCTGCGTGTCGAGGGAACCGCGGATGATCTTGTAGCGAACACCCGGCAGGTCCTTCACACGGCCACCGCGCACGAGCACGATGGAGTGCTCCTGCAGGTTGTGACCCTCACCCGGGATGTAGGCCGTGACCTCGATGCCGGAGGTCAGACGCACACGCGCGACCTTGCGGAGGGCCGAGTTCGGCTTCTTCGGGGTGGTCGTGAACACACGCGTGCAGACGCCGCGACGCTGAGGGGAACCCTCGAGTGCGGGCGTCTTGTTCTTCTCGACCTTGTCCTGCCGGCCCTTGCGGACCAGCTGCTGGATCGTAGGCACTACTTCTCCGGTTTCTGTGTGCCGTCGGTAAAACTAACCTGGAACATTCACCGACCCACGCGGTCGGGTGTGTCGAATCTCGCGGACCCCCGCCGACGGCGGGAAAAAGCGCGGACCACGGTGGCCGGTGCAGAACTCGCCGTGCGGTTGAGGACACGCACACGAGCCCAGGCACACCCCAGGCACAAGGCTTGAGCGTACCTATCGCACGGACTCCGGTCAAAACAAATGCCCAGGACCCCTGCGCGCACCGGCCCCGGGCGCCCGGCGGGGCCCTCCGGGCCGACACCTAAACTGTCCGAACGAGTCATCGTATCGAGTTTCAGGGAGCTACACATTGGCGAGCCGGATCAAGCGGCTGTACGCCCCCCTGCTCGCCTTCGCCCTCACCTCCGTAGCGTTCTGCACGGCGTGGGCGCTGCGCGGCAGCTTCCCCTTCGGGAACACCGGGCGGGCCATCAACGACCAGGCCAACCAGTACATCCCCTTCCACCGGGCGCTCTGGGACCTGGTGCACGGGCAGGCCGCCGGTGACGCGCTGTTCACCTGGCGGGGGGCCTTCGGACAGCAGTTCCTGTCCGACTACCACACCTACCTGGGCAACCCGTTCTCCTGGCTGGTGACCCTGGTGCCGCGGAACCACGTGGACCTGGTGGTCTTCGCCGTCTCCCCGCTCACCATGGGCCTGGCCGCCGCGGTGATGGCCGTCTACCTGGGCCGGCTCGTGCCGGGCCCCTGGTGGCAGCGCGGAGTGCTCGGCGCGGCGTACGGACTGTGCGGGTGGGCGCTCAGCGACGCCTCGTACATCCCGATGTGGCTGTGGGGCCTGGTCGCGCTCCCCCTGCTGGGGATCGCCGTCGAGTGGTGCCTGGAGGAGCGGCGCTGGCCGGGCGTCACCCTGCTCGTGGCGCTGGCCTGGCTGGGCAACTTCTACACCGGGATGATGGCGACGATGGCGGCCTGCGTCCTGCTGGCCGTCCGCCTCGTCACCCTGGACATGACCGGCCGGCAGCGGCTGCGCGCCCTGTTCCGGGCCGCCACCGCGGCCGCCACCGGCATCCTGCTCACCCTGCCGCTGCTGCTCCCCGCCTTCCTCTCCAGCGGCGCCGCCCAGCCCACCAAGGCGGCCGAGTTCGACCCGCAGCGGCTGGACGTCTTCCTCACCGGGATGCTGCCCGCCACCCACCTCTGGGGCGGCCGACCGAGGCTCTACATCGCCTCCCTGGGCCTGATCCTGGCGCTCGCCTTCCTGATGAACTCCGCGATCGCGAAGAAGACGCGACTGGCGTGGGGCCTGGCCGTGGTGCTGGTGGCGGCCTCGTTCCAGTTCCCGCCGACCCAGTACGTCTGGCACGGCCTCGCGGTCCCGAACGGCAACCCGTACCGCGAGGCCTTCGTGTTCAGCGGGCTGCTGGTGATCCTGGCCTGGCTGTCGCTGGCCCACCGCCCGCGCCCGCTGCACCTGGCGATCGCGACGGGGATCATGGTCGCGGCCACCTTCCTGCTCCGGAACACCGACGACTTCTCGGTGGAGACCTGGTACGCGGTCCTGGGCGGCGGCGCGCTGTCCCTGCTCGCGCTGCTCCTGCTGGGAGCGGGCGAGCGCCGGCGCGTCCTGATACCGGTCGCCGCCGTGCTGATGGCCGGCGTCGTCTTCGCCGAGTCCGCCCTGTCCGCCTTCAACGCGGACGAGAAGCGGGTCCGGGAGCGGTGGGCCAAGCCGGCCGTCACGTCGAGCAAGTCGATCGCCGCGCACTTCGACGCCGTCCGCTCCGTGGACGGCTGGCCCGCGTACCGGACGGACTCGGGCCAGCCGCAGACCTCGTACAACGACGCGCTCGCCCTCCGGGCGGAGGGCCCGCAGTACTACAGCAGCTACCTGCCCGAGACCACCTTCCGGGCCCTGGAGCCGCTGGGCTACGGCTACAAGAACGACGGCCGCACCTTCTTCGGCGCCGACAACCCGGTCCTGGACGCCGTCTTCTCCATCGGCGCCCGGGTCGCCCCGGTCCCCGGGAAGAAGAACGCCTGGGCCGGCCGGACCTTCCCCGCGCCCCCGCTCGTGACCGTCCGCGGCGCCGCCTTCACGTCGCCCGCCCCGGCCGGCAGCGTCTGGGCCCACCAGGAGGACGTCCTGGGCAGCGCCGTGTACCAGGTGCCCCGCACGACCCGCACCGACGCCGGCACCACCCGGACGTACACCGCGACCTGCCGCCCCGGCACCGAGGCCTACTGGTACTCCCCCGCCCTCAAGGGCACCCTCACCGCCGCCGGCACCGCCCTGCACCTCGAAGACCGCCTCACCGGGGTCGTCGGGCTGGGCCCGGTCCCCGCGAACGGCACCGTCGAGGCCACCGTCAGGACCAGGAGCGACGCCGACGCCCCGGAGTACCCGATCGGCTGCCTGGACCGCTCCGCCCTCGACAGGGCCGTGCGGACCCTCACCGCCACCGGGGCCACCGAGGTGAAGGCCGGCGGCCACACCATCGAGGCCGTCCTGCCCGCCGGCAGCACCGGCACCGCCGTGTTCGCCATGACCGACGTCCCCGGCTGGCAGTGCTCGGCCCCCCGGAAGGAGTTCCACGGCCTGGTGGCCCTGGACCTCTCCTCCGGCGCCGAGAAGGTCTCCTGCACCTTCACGCCCAAGGGCTTCCTGCCCGGTCTGGCGGCCTCGGCCCTGGCCCTGCTCACCCTGATCGCCGTCACCGTGGTCGCCCGCCGCCGGGCCCGTACCGGCGCACCGGCGGAGTGACCTCCCCCCTCCCCCGGGGCCCCGCCCCCGGGGGAGGAAGGCCGTACGGCACGCACACGAAGAAGCCCCCCGCCGCTCCTCTCGGAGCGGCGGGGGGCTTTTTCGTCAGACGGACGACCCTCAGCCGTTGTACGGGCCGTAGTCGTAGTCCTCCAGCGGAACGGCCTGGCCGGAGCCCGAGCCGAACGGCGAGTAGTCGATGTCGTCGTAGCCGACGGCCGAGTACATCGCGGCCTTGGCCTCCTCGGTCGGCTCGACCCGGATGTTGCGGTAGCGGGACAGACCCGTACCGGCCGGGATGAGCTTACCGATGATGACGTTCTCCTTGAGGCCGATGAGGCTGTCGGACTTGGCGTTGATCGCCGCGTCCGTCAGCACTCGGGTCGTCTCCTGGAAGGAGGCGGCCGACAGCCAGGACTCCGTCGCCAGCGAGGCCTTGGTGATGCCCATCAGCTGCGGACGGCCGGAGGCGGGGTGACCGCCCTCGGTGACCACACGACGGTTCTCGGTCTCGAACTTCGACCGCTCGACCAGCTCGCCCGGAAGCAGCTCCGCGTCGCCGGACTCGATGATCGTCACGCGGCGCAGCATCTGCCGGATGATGATCTCGATGTGCTTGTCGTGGATCGACACGCCCTGCGAGTTGTAGACCTTCTGGACTTCGCCGACCAGGTGGACCTGGACCGCGCGCTGACCGAGGATCCGGAGCACGTCGTGCGGGTTGGTGGCACCCACGGTGAGCTTCTGGCCCACCTCGACGTGGTCGCCCTCGCCCACGAGCAGACGGGCACGCTTCGAGATCGGGTAGGCCGTCTCGTCGGTGCCGTCGTCCGGGGTGACGACGATCTTCTTGGTCTTCTCGGTCTCCTCGATGCGGACGCGGCCGGCCGCCTCCGAGATCGGGGCGACACCCTTCGGCTGCCGGGCCTCGAAGAGCTCGACGACACGGGGCAGACCCTGGGTGATGTCGTCACCGGCCACACCACCGGTGTGGAAGGTACGCATCGTCAGCTGGGTACCGGGCTCACCGATGGACTGGGCGGCGATGATGCCGACCGCCTCACCGATGTCGACCAGCTTGCCGGTGGCGAGCGAACGGCCGTAGCAGAACGCACAGGTGCCGACGGCGGACTCGCAGGTCAGGACCGAACGGGTCTTGACCTCCTCGACGCCCGCGTTGACCAGGGCGTCGATGAGCACGTCACCCAGGTCGACGTTGGCCGGCGCGATGACCTTGCCGTCCACGACGACGTCCTCGGCGAGCATCCGCGCGTACACGGAGGTCTCGACGTCCTCGGTCTTGCGCAGGACACCCGTCTCGTCCTTCGCCGCGATCCGCAGCTTCAGACCGCGCTCGGTGCCGCAGTCCTCCTCGCGGATGATGACGTCCTGCGAGACGTCCACCAGACGACGGGTCAGGTAACCCGAGTCGGCGGTGCGCAGGGCGGTGTCGGCGAGACCCTTACGGGCACCGTGCGTCGAGATGAAGTACTCGAGGACGGACAGGCCCTCGCGGAAGGACGCCTTGATGGGACGCGGGATGGTCTCGTTCTTCGCGTTCGACACCAGACCGCGCATACCCGCGATCTGCCGCATCTGCATCATGTTTCCTCGGGCACCCGAGTCGACCATCATGAAGATGGGGTTGGTCTTGGGGAAGTTCGCGTTCATCGCCTCGGCGACCTCGTTGGTCGCCTTGGTCCAGATCGCGATGAGCTCCTGCGTGCGCTCTTCCTTGGTGATCAGACCGCGCTCGTACTGCTTCTGGACCTTCTCGTCCTGCGCCTCGTACCCGGCGACGATCTCCTTCTTCGCCTCGGGGACGACGACGTCGGAGATGGCCACGGTGACGCCGGAGCGGGTCGCCCAGTAGAAGCCCGCCGCCTTCAGGTTGTCGAGCGTCGCCGCCACGATGACCTTGGGGTAGCGCTCGGCCAGGTCGTTGACGATCTCGGAGAGCTGCTTCTTGCCCACCGAGTAGTCGACGAACGGGTAGTCCTCGGGCAGCAGCTCGTTGAAGAGCGCGCGGCCCAGGGTGGTGCGCAGGCGGAACGAGTCCCCCTGCTGCCACTCGGGCTCGCCCTCCTCGCGCGCCGGCGGGGTCCAGCCGCGCGGCGGGATGGTGCCCACCGGGAAGCGGATGTCGATCGGCGACTGCAGCGCGAGCTCGCCGGCGTCGAACGCCATGATCGCCTCGGCCGTGGAGCCGAACGCGCGGCCCTCGCCCTTGGTGTCACGGAGGTCGCCGTCGGTGGTCAGGAAGAACAGACCGAGGACCATGTCCTGGGTCGGCATCGTGACCGGGCGGCCGTCGGCCGGCTTGAGGATGTTGTTCGAGGACAGCATCAGGATGCGGGCCTCGGCCTGCGCCTCCGCGGAGAGCGGCAGGTGGACGGCCATCTGGTCACCGTCGAAGTCCGCGTTGAACGCGGTGCAGACGAGCGGGTGGATCTGGATGGCCTTGCCCTCGACCAGCTGCGGCTCGAAGGCCTGGATGCCGAGGCGGTGCAGCGTGGGCGCACGGTTCAGGAGGACCGGGTGCTCCGCGATGACCTCTTCGAGGACGTCGTACACGACCGTGCGGCCGCGCTCGACCATGCGCTTCGCCGACTTGATGTTCTGCGCGTGGTTCAGGTCGACCAGGCGCTTCATCACGAACGGCTTGAAGAGCTCCAGGGCCATGGCCTTCGGCAGACCGCACTGGTGCAGCTTGAGCTGCGGGCCGACGACGATGACGGAACGGGCCGAGTAGTCGACTCGCTTGCCGAGCAGGTTCTGACGGAAACGACCCTGCTTGCCCTTGAGCATGTCGGACAGCGACTTCAGCGGACGGTTGCCGGGGCCCGTGACCGGGCGACCACGACGGCCGTTGTCGAAGAGCGCGTCGACGGCCTCCTGGAGCATGCGCTTCTCGTTGTTCACGATGATCTCGGGCGCGCCGAGGTCGAGAAGCCGCTTCAGGCGGTTGTTGCGGTTGATCACGCGGCGGTACAGGTCGTTCAGGTCGGAGGTCGCGAAGCGGCCACCGTCCAGCTGCACCATCGGACGCAGGTCCGGCGGGATGACCGGCACGCAGTCGAGGACCATGCCCTTGGGGCTGTTCGCGGTCTGCAGGAACGCGGAGACGACCTTGAGGCGCTTGAGCGCACGGGTCTTCTTCTGGCCCTTGCCGGTGCGGATGATCTCGCGGAGGCGCTCGGCCTCCTCCTCCAGGTCGAAGGACTCCAGGCGCTTCTGCAGCGCCGCGGCGCCCATCGAGCCGTCGAAGTACGTGCCGAAGCGGTCACGCAGCTCGCGGTAGAGGAGCTCGTCGCCCTCCAGGTCCTGGACCTTGAGGTTCTTGAAGCGCGACCAGACCTCGTCCAGACGGTCGATCTCGCGCTGCGCGCGGTCGCGCAGCTGCTTCATCTCGCGCTCGGCGCCCTCGCGCACCTTGCGGCGCACGTCGGCCTTGGCGCCCTCGGCCTCCAGCTCGGCGAGGTCGTTCTCGAGCTTCTTGGCGCGGGCCTCCAGGTCGGAGTCGCGACGGTTCTCGATCTGCTGGCGCTCGACGGAGACGTGCGCCTCCAGCGAGGGCAGGTCACGCGTACGGCGCTCGTCGTCGACGTACGTGATCATGTACGCCGCGAAGTAGATGACCTTCTCCAGGTCCTTCGGGGCGAGGTCGAGCAGGTACCCGAGGCGCGACGGGACGCCCTTGAAGTACCAGATGTGGGTGACGGGGGCGGCGAGCTCGATGTGGCCCATCCGCTCGCGGCGCACCTTCGCGCGGGTGACCTCGACGCCACACCGCTCGCAGATGATGCCCTTGAAGCGGACGCGCTTGTACTTGCCGCAGTAGCACTCCCAGTCCCGGGTCGGACCGAAGATCTTCTCGCAGAAGAGTCCGTCCTTCTCGGGCTTGAGCGTACGGTAGTTGATGGTCTCCGGCTTCTTGACCTCGCCGTGGCTCCACTGACGGATGTCGTCAGCGGTGGCCAGACCGATCCGGAGCTCGTCGAAGAAGTTGACGTCGAGCACTATGCGTCAATCCCTCTCAGGGTTGTAAGGCTGTGGGTCTGATACGGGGGTCCTGGGGCCGGCGGGGGGACCTGTACGGGTCCCCCCGGCCGGACTCCCGTCAGACCTCTTCGACGCTGCTCGGCTCGCGCCGGGACAGGTCGATGCCGAGCTCCTCCGCTGCGCGGAAGACGTCCTCGTCGGTGTCGCGCATCTCGATGGACATGCCGTCCGAGGACAGCACCTCCACGTTGAGGCACAGGGACTGCATCTCCTTGATGAGCACCTTGAAGGACTCGGGGATGCCGGGCTCAGGGATGTTCTCGCCCTTGACGATGGCCTCGTAGACCTTCACGCGGCCGGTCACGTCGTCGGACTTGATCGTCAGCAGCTCCTGGAGGGCGTACGCGGCGCCGTAAGCCTCCAGCGCCCACACCTCCATCTCACCGAAGCGCTGGCCACCGAACTGGGCCTTACCACCCAGCGGCTGCTGGGTGATCATCGAGTACGGGCCGGTCGAACGCGCGTGCAGCTTGTCGTCGACCAGGTGGTGGAGCTTGAGGATGTACATGTACCCGACGGAGATCGGGTCCGGGAACGGCTCGCCGGAGCGGCCGTCGAACAGCCTCGCCTTGCCGGACGGGAGCACCATGCGCTCGCCGTCGCGGTTCGGGATGGTGTGCTGGAGCAGACCCGCGAGCTCGTCCTCGCGCGCGCCGTCGAAGACCGGGGTGGCGACGTTGGTGCCGGGGGCGACCTGGTCGGCGCCGATGGCCTGGAGGCGCTGCGCCCACTCGTCGGCGAGGCCGGAGACGTCCCAGCCGCGGCTGGCGAGCCAGCCGAGGTGGATCTCCAGGACCTGTCCCGGGTTCATTCGGGACGGGACGCCGAGCGGGTTGAGGATGATGTCGACCGGGGTGCCGTCCTCCAGGAACGGCATGTCCTCGATCGGCAGGATCTTCGAGATGACGCCCTTGTTGCCGTGACGGCCGGCGAGCTTGTCACCGTCGGTGATCTTGCGCTTCTGGGCGACGTAGACGCGGACCAGCTGGTTCACGCCCGGGGGAAGCTCGTCGCCCTCCTCGCGGTCGAAGACGCGCACGCCGATGATCTTGCCGATCTCGCCGTGGGGCACCTTCAGGGAGGTGTCGCGGACCTCGCGGGCCTTCTCGCCGAAGATCGCGCGGAGCAGGCGCTCCTCCGGGGTCAGCTCGGTCTCGCCCTTCGGCGTGACCTTGCCGACCAGGATGTCGCCGGCGACGACTTCGGCACCGATGCGGATGATGCCGCGCTCGTCGAGGTCGGCGAGGACCTCCTCGGAGACGTTCGGGATGTCCCGGGTGATCTCCTCGGGGCCCAGCTTGGTGTCACGGGCGTCGACCTCGTGCTCCTCGATGTGGATCGAGGAGAGGACGTCGTCCTGCACGAGGCGCTGCGACAGGATGATCGCGTCCTCGTAGTTGTGGCCCTCCCACGGCATGAACGCCACGAGCAGGTTCTTGCCGAGCGCCATCTCGCCGTCTTCGGTGGCGGGGCCGTCGGCGAGGACCTGGCCCTCGATGACGCGGTCGCCCTCGTCCACGACGACCTTCTGGTTCACCGAGGTGCCCTGGTTCGAGCGGGAGAACTTGTGCAGGCGGTACGTGATGTACGTGCCGTCGTCGTTGGCGACCGTGATGTAGTCGGCCGACAGCTCCTGGACGACGCCGTCCTTCTCGGCCTTGAGCACGTCGCCGGCGTCGGTGGCGCAGCGGTACTCCATGCCGGTGCCGACGAGCGGGGCCTCCGACTTAATCAGCGGCACCGCCTGACGCATCATGTTCGCGCCCATGAGGGCGCGGTTGGCGTCGTCGTGCTCCAGGAAGGGGATCATGGCGGTCGCGACCGACACCATCTGGCGCGGCGAGACGTCCATGTAGTCCACGTCCGACGGCTCGACGTAGTCGACCTCGCCGCCGCGCTTGCGGACCAGGACGCGGTTCTCGGAGAAGCGCAGCTCGTCGTCGAGCGCGGCGTTGGCCTGCGCGATGACGAAGCGGTCCTCCTCGTCGGCGGTGACGTAGTCGACCTCGTCGGTGACCTGGCCGTCGACGACCTTGCGGTACGGCGTCTCGATGAAGCCGAACGCGTTGACGCGGCCGTACGAGGCGAGCGAACCGATCAGACCGATGTTCGGGCCTTCGGGGGTCTCGATCGGGCACATGCGTCCGTAGTGGGACGGGTGCACGTCTCGGACCTCGAAGCCGGCCCGCTCACGGGACAGACCGCCGGGACCGAGCGCCGAGAGGCGACGCTTGTGCGTCAGACCCGACAGCGGGTTGTTCTGGTCCATGAACTGCGACAGCTGGCTGGTGCCGAAGAACTCCTTGATGGAGGCGACGACCGGCCGGATGTTGATCAGGGTCTGCGGCGTGATCGCCTCGACGTCCTGGGTGGTCATGCGCTCGCGCACGACGCGCTCCATACGGGCGAGACCCGTACGGACCTGGTTCTGGATCAGCTCGCCGACGTTGCGCAGGCGGCGGTTGCCGAAGTGGTCGATGTCGTCGGTCTCGACGACGATCTCGTTGCCGTTCTCACCGATCGTCTCGGTCTCGCCCGCGTGGAGCTTCACGAGGTACTTGATCGTGGCGATGATGTCGTCGGTGGTGAGGACGCCGGCGTCCAGCGGCTCGTCCGCGCCGAGCTTCTTGTTCACCTTGTAGCGGCCGACCTTCGCGAGGTCGTAGCGCTTCGGGTTGAAGTAGAGGTTCTCGAGCAGCGTCTGGGCGGCCTCGCGGGTCGGCGGCTCGCCCGGGCGGAGCTTGCGGTAGATGTCGAGCAGCGCGTCGTCCTGGCCCTGGGTGTGGTCCTTCTCCAGGGTGGCGCGCATGGACTCGTACTCGCCGAACTCCTGGAGGATCTGCTCGGTGGTCCAGCCGAGGGCCTTCAGGAGGACGGTGACGGACTGCTTGCGCTTGCGGTCGATGCGGACGCCGACCAGGTCGCGCTTGTCGATCTCCATCTCCAGCCAGGCACCCCGGGACGGGATGATCTTGGCGGAGAAGATGTCCTTGTCGGACGTCTTGTCGATCGAGGAGTCGAAGTAGACGCCCGGGGAGCGGACGAGCTGCGACACGACGACACGCTCGGTGCCGTTGATGACGAAGGTGCCCTTGTTGGTCATGAGCGGGAAGTCGCCCATGAAGACCGTCTGGGACTTGATCTCGCCGGTCTCGTTGTTGGTGAACTCGGCGGTGACGAAGAGCGGGGCGCCGTACGTGAAGTCACGGTCCTTGCACTCGTCGATCGAGTTCTTCGGCGGCTCGAAGCGGTGGTCGCGGAAGGTCAGCGACATCGACCCGGAGAAGTCCTCGATCGGGGAGATCTCCTCGAAGATCTCCTCCAGGCCGGACTTCGTGGGGACGTCCTGTCCCGACTCAAGGGCAGCCTCGACGCGAGCCTTCCAGGCGGCGTTGCCGAGCAGCCAGTCAAAGCTCTCGGTCTGCAGCGCGAGGAGGTTCGGAACCTCGAGGGGCTCCTTGATCTTTGCAAAGGAGATGCGCAGCGGGGCGGTGCTTGCGCCGTTGTTCGTATTGGTCGAGGCGTTGCGCGAGGCGGCCAAGAGGGGGTCCTTCCGAGGGCTCGGACTCACTACGCGCGTACCGGTCCCCAGCAGAGCTTCAGGGCAGACGTTTCCTGAAATGACCGAAAGGCCAGGTCAGAAGGGGTCGGCCGATGAAACGGATGCGAAGGTATGCCCCTGGTGACGGGCAGGGGGCAGCTAACAGGCAGCGCAAAGGGTCAGTGTAGCCACTTGGCTCACTGATGTCCAGGGCGAGTTCTTCGCGACCCTCGTTGCTCTCAACTCCGCGCTACCTCGCGCCGTGCGGCGCACCTCGATACTGCCCGTTCCGCCGTCGATCCATGCCTCGGATACGGATCGTTGTGACGACGCGTCCTGAGAATTGCGCGCTGCGTGCGGTTCGTCAAGGGGCCCCGTCCCGCGGGGCGCACGGCGAAGATCACCATACTCCGCTTCCGGCGCCCCTCCGGACGCCCGCCACGCCCGTACCCGGGAACGCCGAAAGGCGACCACCCATGTGGATGATCGCCCTTCGGGGCCCCCGCGTTACACGGGGA
Organism: Streptomyces bikiniensis; assembly: GCA_000716465.1. Taxonomy (GTDB): domain Bacteria; phylum Actinomycetota; class Actinomycetes; order Streptomycetales; family Streptomycetaceae; genus Streptomyces; species Streptomyces bikiniensis. Next base: position 198,661 of record JNWL01000008.1, on the reverse strand, counting down.
CCGGAGTCAGCTCGTGACCCGAGGAGGTGTTACTTGACCTCGACGGAGGCACCGGCGCCCTTGAGGGCCTCGGCGGCCTTGTCAGCGGCCTCCTTGTTGACCTTCTCGAGGACCGGCTTCGGGGTGCCGTCGACGAGGTCCTTGGCCTCCTTCAGGCCCAGGGAGGTCAGCTCACGCACGACCTTGATGACCTGGATCTTCTTGTCACCGGCGCCGGTGAGGATGACGTCGAACTCGTCCTTCTCCTCGGCGACCTCGGCCGGGGCGCCCGGGCCGGCCGGACCGGCGACGGCGACGGCCGCGGCGGCGGTGACGTCGAACTTCTCCTCGAAGGCCTTCACGAACTCGGAGAGCTCGATGAGGGTCATCTCCTCGAACTGGGCGAGGAGGTCGTCCTGAGAGAGCTTCGCCATGATGGGCGATCCTTCCACTAATTCGGCAGGTGCCGGATGTATGTAGAGGCGGGCGTACTGTCGGCCCGCTGCGACCCGCGCGCTAGGCGGCGCGGGTCAATGCGCGAGCCGAGTTACTCGGCACCGCCCTGCTCGGCGAGCTTGACGCGAAGCGCCTCCGCGGTGCGGACGAACTTCGACGGCAGCGCCTGGAAGAGCGAGGCAGTCTGGGACTGCTTGCCCTTGAACGCGCCGGCCAGCTTGCTGAGCAGAACCTCGCGGGACTCGAGGTCCGCGAGCTTCTTGATCTCATCCGCGGAGAGCGCCTTACCGTCAAGGACACCGCCCTTGATGATGAGGTTCGGGTTCTCCTTGGCGAAGTCACGCAGGGCCTTCGCCGACTCCACCGGGTCACCGGTGACGAAGGCGACCGCGGTCGGACCAGCGAAGTGCTCGTCCAGCGCGGTGATCCCGGCCTGGTTGGCCGCAATCTTGGTCAGCGTGTTCTTCACCACGGCGTACTGGGCGTTCTCACCGAGCGAACGACGCAGCGTCTTGAGCTGCGCGACGGTGAGACCCCGGTACTCGGTCAGCACAGCGGCGTTCGAGCTGCGGAACTGGTCCTCCAGCTCGGCCACCGAGGCAGCCTTGTCGGGCCTTGCCATAAGCGTCGGCCTCCTTCCGGGTGATGGGACCGCTCGGAAGGGGCTGAACAAAACAAAACGCCCCGGGCGCAGGCGCACGGGGCTCAGCTCGACCGTTTCACAAGGAATCGGGAACTCTTCCACAGTCACCTGCGCGGGTCGTTCGCATCTCTCAGCGAATCCTTCGGCCACCGCACCCGAACGGGCGCAGAGACGACCAGCGGTCTTTGGCTTCTGTGGAAGAGTACGTGACCGGGTCGGCCAGGGGCAAATCAGCCCTCCGTCAGCCCTTCCGGCTCCTCCAGCCCTTCCAGCCCCTCCGTGCCTTCCAGGCCTTTCCAGCTCCTTCAGCATCTCGAGGAGGTCGTAGGTGTCCTTGGCCGGCGGGGCCTTGACGGCGGTCGCGGTGCCGTAGTCGCTGTAGTCGGCGCGGAGCTTCATCGAGCCGAAGCCCATGTTCATGTCGACGTTCATACGGGCCGGGTAGCCGTCCTCGTTGACCCAGACCTCGGTGTCGTACCCCTTGAGCCCGGCCAGCTTCACGGCGGCTATGAGGGCGTCGTGGTCCTTCTTGGAGAGGAGCTCGGACGTCTTGTTGGCCTTGAGCATCTGCTCGAAGGTGAGCGTGCCCTTGTAGTGCTGCGTCTCCATGCCGTTGATCTTCTCGGCCCCCACGTGCTTGAGGTCCGGGGAGTCGAGCAGCAGGGCGAGCTGCTGCGCCGGGTCCTGGTTCATGTTCCCCAGAGCTCCGCCGGTCATCTGCTTCTGCGTCGCCGGGTCGCCGGAAGCCTCGGCGGCGGCCTTCGTGTCCAGCTTCATCCAGCGCTTGCCGTCCCGCTCGGCGGCCTTCTCGGCGCCCATGTCCACGTACGTGACGTCGTCGAGGATGATCATGCGGGACTGCTCCGGGGCGCCCGGGTCGCCCGCGGTGAGCAGGGAGCCCTTCATGGTGATGTCCATCACCGCGGGGTTCCAGCCCTGGACGCCGGTCATCTCGGCCGTGCCGGACTCCTCCCCGAGGCCGGTCATGCTCATCGTCATCTTCACCTTGGCGGCCTTGGCCCCGGCGGTCTTCGTGTACGCGGCCCGGATGACCTCCGTGGCCTCGCCGAGGGTCTGCGTCCGCGGCGCGGCGGGCGTCGTGGCGGGGGCCGGAGCCGCCGCCTTCTTCTCCCCCTTGTCCCCGCCGTCGTCCTGACAGCCCGCGAGGCCCGTCACGACGGCGGCTGCCGTCAGGACGACGCCCGCGCGCTTCCATGCGGACTTGCTCATGGTTCCCCACCCCTGGTCGTTCATGTCGTTCAGTTCTTCACGATCTCTCGGACCGTAGCAAAGAGCCGGCCCCGCACCTCCGGAGAGGTACGGGGCCGGCTGACCACTTCAGCGAGCCGATGGGGCTCAGACCGCGGCCGGGTCCTCCTCGACGAGGAGGTTGCGGGTGCGGTTGGAGTCCAGCGGGATGCCGGGGCCCATCGTCGTCGTCAGGGTCGCCTTCTTGATGTAGCGTCCCTTGGCGGCGGACGGCTTCAGACGGAGGATCTCCTCCAGGGCCGCGGCGTAGTTCTCGACCAGCTTCGTCTCGTCGAAGGAGACCTTGCCGATGATGAAGTGCAGGTTCGAGTGCTTGTCGACGCGGAACTCGATCTTGCCGCCCTTGATGTCGTTGACAGCCTTGGCGACATCGGGGGTGACGGTGCCGACCTTGGGGTTCGGCATGAGACCACGCGGGCCGAGGACGCGGCCGAGGCGGCCGACCTTGCCCATGAGGTCCGGAGTGGCCACCACGGCGTCGAACTCGTTCAGGCGGTTGCCCTTGGAGATCTCGTCGATGAGCTCGTCGGAGCCGACGATGTCGGCGCCCGCGGCGATCGCGGCCTCGGCACGCTCACCGGTCGCGAAGACCAGGACCCGGGCGGTCTTGCCGGTGCCGTGCGGGAGGTTCACGGTGCCACGGACCATCTGGTCGGCCTTGCGCGGGTCGACACCCAGGCGGAAGGCGACCTCGACGGTGCCGTCGAACTTCGTGGTGGCGGTGTCCTTGGCGAGACGGACGGCCTCGAGGGGAGCGTAGTTCCGCTCGCGGTCGACCTTGGCGTCCGCGCCGCGGAGAGCCTTGCTGCGCTTCACTTCTTCTCCTGTTGGTTCAGGTGTGGAGTCGTGGTGCGGACCAGCGCTTGGTCCTACCACTGGATCACGAGGGGGGTGATCAGCCCTCGACCGTGATGCCCATGGAACGGGCGGTGCCGGCGATGATCTTCGACGCGGCGTCGAGGTCGTTGGCGTTCAGGTCGGGGAGCTTGACCGAGGCGATCTCGCGGACCTGGGCGGCCGTGAGCTTGGCGACCTTGGTCTTGTGCGGCTCGCCGGAGCCCTTGTCCACACCAGCGGCCTTGAGGATCAGCTTCGCGGCCGGCGGGGTCTTGGTGATGAAGGTGAAGGAACGGTCCTCGTAGACCGTGATCTCCACCGGCACGACCATGCCGCGCTGCGACTCGGTCGCGGCGTTGTAGGCCTTGCAGAACTCCATGATGTTGACGCCGTGCTGACCCAGCGCGGGGCCGACCGGCGGGGCCGGGTTGGCCGCACCGGCGTTGATCTGGAGCTTGATCAGCCCCGTGACCTTCTTCTTCTTGGGAGGCATTGCTCTCTCCGGGTCCTAGTGAGAGTGTTCAGCCCGCCACCCGGACATCCGGATGGAGGCATACCGCACCACGATAACGGGTATACACGTGCGGCTAAAAACCGAGCAGGTCAGAGCGGCTGCGACAGCCACTCTGACCTGGTCGGAAAACCGTGGGATCAGTTCTTCTGGATCTGGTCGAAGCTGAGCTCGACCGGGGTCTCGCGGCCGAAGATCTCGACGAGGCCCTTGACCTTCTTCGAGTCGGCGTTGATCTCGTTGATCGTGGCCTGGAGGGTGGCGAAGGGGCCGTCGGTGACGGTGACCGAGTCGCCGACCTCGAAGTCCAGGACCTGGACCTCCAGCTTGCGGGCCGGAGCCGGCTTGCCCTCGGCCTCGGCGGCTTCGCGGGCGGCCTTCTCCTCGGCCTCCGGGGCGAGCATCTTGACGATCTCGTCCAGGGTCAGCGGGTACGGGTCGTAGGCGTTGCCCACGAAGCCGGTGACGCCGGGGGTGTTGCGGACGACGCCCCAGGACTCGTTCGTGAGGTCCATGCGGACGAGCACGTAGCCGGGGAGCTTGTTCTGCTTGACGTTCTTCCGCTCGCCGCCCTTGATCTGGACGATCTCTTCCTCGGGGACCTCGGCCTGGTAGATGAAGTCCTCGACGTTGAGCGAGACGGCGCGCTGCTCCAGGTTGGCCTTCACGCGCTTCTCGTAGCCCGCGTAGGTGTGGATGACGTACCACTCGCCGGGAAGGGTGCGCAGCTCCTCGCGGAGCGCGGCGACCGGGTCGACCGGAGCGGCCTCCTCGGCCTCCTCCTCGGTCTCTTCCCCGGCCTCGGCGGCGGCCTCGTCGGCGTCGGCCTCGTCCTCGGCGAGCTCGTCCTCGACGGTCTCGTCGGCGGCGGCCTCGTCCGCAGCGTCGTCAGCAGCGTCGGCCCGGTCCTCGTCGGCGGCCTCGACGATGTCCAGCTCGTCCTCGACGGACTCGGACTCGAAGGCGTCGTTCAGGTTCGCGTCAGACACGGTGGCTGCTTCTTCCTGCGATACAGATGGGGTGGAACAAAAAGTCAGCCGAAGACGTACTTGACTGCTTCCTGGAAGCCATAGTCAATCACGGTGACGAGGCCGATCATGATGACGACGAAGATGATCACCACGGTGGTGTACGTCGACAGCTGGCTGCGCGTGGGCCAGACGACCTTGCGGAGCTCGGCGATGATCTGGCGGTAGAAGAGCGCGAGGCGGCCCAGGGGGCCCTTCTTCCCGCGCTTTCCGCCCTTGCGGGACTTCTTCTTCGACTCCGCCGTCTCGTCGTCGGCATCAGGCGTGTCGATGGAGCCTACGGCGTCCGTCACGATGTCTCACCTGATTCCGGGTCGGCCGTGCCGCGCCCGGGTGGAGCCGCACGGCGGTGCAATGAAGTACGTACATGCGCACAACACCTGGCGGTGTGTGTAGCAGGGCCGGAGGGACTTGAACCCCCAACCGCCGGTTTTGGAGACCGGTGCTCTACCAATTGAGCTACGACCCTTTGTCAGTTACCCAACCTACCGCATCGTGAGACGCGGCCGGTGCGGACCAACGAGGAGTGAGCATACGTGGTCATGGGCCCCTACGTCGAACAGAAACCGCGCCGACCTGCCGACGGGCGCGCGTACGACCGGGAATGACCGTTCCTGTCCGCTCCGTGAAACCTGTGTGTCCGCCGCCGAGGCGGTCTGGGACGATGGCCGCATGAGCGCTGCTACCCCTCCCACCGAGCGTCGGGTCTCCGCCCGGATCGGTGCGATCTCCGAGTCCGCCACCCTCGCCGTAGACGCCAAGGCCAAGGCCCTCAAGGCCGCCGGCCGCCCGGTGATCGGTTTCGGCGCGGGCGAGCCCGACTTCCCGACCCCCGACTACATCGTCGAGGCGGCCGTGGAGGCCTGCAAGAACCCCAAGTACCACCGCTACACCCCGGCCGGCGGCCTGCCCGAGCTGAAGTCCGCCATCGCCGCCAAGACGCTGCGCGACTCCGGCTACGAGGTCGACGCGTCCCAGATCCTGGTGACCAACGGCGGCAAGCAGGCGATCTACGAGGCCTTCGCCGCGATCCTCGACCCGGGCGACGAGGTCATCGTCCCGGCGCCGTACTGGACGACGTACCCCGAGTCGATCCGCCTCGCGGGCGGCGTCCCGGTCGAGGTCGTGGCCGACGAGACGACCGGCTACCGGGTCTCGGTGGAGCAGCTGGAGGCGGCCCGCACGGAGAAGACCAAGGTCGTCCTCTTCGTCTCCCCCTCGAACCCGACCGGCGCCGTCTACAGCGAGGCCGACGCCGAGGCGATCGGCCGCTGGGCCGTCGAGCACGGCCTGTGGGTCCTGACGGACGAGATCTACGAGCACCTGGTCTACGGCGACGCGAAGTTCACCTCGCTGCCGGCGATCGTGCCCGAGCTGCGCGACAAGTGCGTCGTGGTCAACGGCGTGGCGAAGACGTACGCGATGACGGGCTGGCGCGTCGGGTGGATCGTCGGCCCCAAGGACGTCGTGAAGGCCGCCACGAACCTGCAGTCGCACGCCACGTCCAACGTGAGCAACGTCGCGCAGGTCGCCGCGCTCGCCGCCGTCTCCGGGAACCTGGACGCGGTCGCGGAGATGCGCACCGCCTTCGACCGGCGCCGCCGGACGATCGTGCGGATGCTGAACGAGATCGACGGCGTCGTCTGCCCGACCCCGGAGGGCGCGTTCTACGTGTACCCCTCGGTCAAGGAGCTGCTCGGCAAGGAGATCCGCGGCAAGCGCCCGCAGAGCTCGGTCGAGCTGGCCGCCCTGATCCTGGACGAGGCCGAGGTCGCGGTCGTCCCGGGCGAGGCCTTCGGCACCCCCGGCTACCTGCGCCTGTCGTACGCGCTCGGCGACGAGGACCTGGTGGAGGGCGTGTCCCGGATCCAGAAGCTCCTGGCGGAGGCGACGGACTGATCGCAGCCGTGCACGGGCCCCGGTTCCTCCGAACCGGGGCCCGTTTCTGCGTTCGGGAGGAACCCGATCGGGGAAAGGGGCTGTCTTCGCCCGTTCGGGTGCGGCAGGATCGGTCGATGGAGCACGACTACCGCGACCTCACCCTGTTGCCCAAGGCCCATCTGCACCTGCACTTCACCGGTTCGATGCGGCCCACGACGCTGATCGAGCTGGCCGACAAGTACGGCGTGCACCTCCCCGAAGCGCTGAGCAGCGGTACGCCCCCGAAGCTGCGGGCGACCGACGAGCGCGGCTGGTTCCGCTTCCAGCGGCTCTACGACATCGCCCGCTCCTGCCTGCGCGCGCCGGAGGACATCCGGCGGCTCGTCCGGGAGGCGGCCGAGGAGGACGTCAGGGACGGCTCGGGGTGGCTGGAGATCCAGGTCGACCCCACCTCGTACGCCCCGCACCTCGGCGGGCTCATCCCGGCCCTGGAGATCATCCTGGACGCGGTCGAGTCGGCGTCCCGGGACACCGGGCTCGGGATGCGGGTCCTGGTGGCGGCGAACCGGATGAAGCACCCCCTGGAGGCGCGCACCCTGGCCCGTCTCGCGGTGCGGTTCGCGGACCGGGGCGTGGTGGGCTTCGGGCTCTCCAACGACGAGCGCCGGGGCATGGCCCGGGACTTCGACCGGGCCTTCGCGATCGCCCGGGACGGCGGTCTGCTCGCGGCCCCGCACGGCGGCGAGCTGACGGGTCCGGCGTCGGTGCGGGACTGCCTGGACGACCTGCGGGCGGCGCGGGTCGGCCACGGGGTGCGGGCGGCGGAGGACCCGGGGCTGCTGCGCAGGCTCGCCGAGCGCGGGGTGACCTGCGAGGTCTGCCCGGCGTCGAACGTGGCCCTCGGGGTGTACGAGCGGCACGAGGACGTACCGCTGCGGACCCTCTTCGAGGCGGGGGTGCCGATGGCGCTCGGCGCGGACGACCCGCTGCTCTTCGGCTCCCGCCTGGCGGCCCAGTACGAGATCGCCCGCCGGCACCACGGCTTCACGGACGCGGAACTGGCGGAACTGGCCCGGCAGTCGGTACGGGGCTCGGCGGCACCGGAGGGCGTACGGGAGAAGCTGCTGGCGGGGATCGACGACTGGATCGGCGCCGATCCCGCCCGGGGCCTGTCCTAGAGCTCGACGCCCACCGTGACGGGCTCGTTGACGAGGGTGATCCCGAAGGCGTCCCTGACTCCGGCGACGACCTCGCGGGCGAGGGCGAGCAGGTCCTCGGTGGTCGCCTCGCCCCGGTTGGTGAGGGCGAGCGTGTGCTTGGTGGAGATCCGGGCGGGCCCGGTGCCGTACCCCTTGGTGAACCCGGCCCGGTCGATCAGCCAGGCCGCCGAGGTCTTGACGCGGTCGCTCCCGTCCCCGGCGGGGAAGGCGGGCGGGGTGACGTCGGGGCCGAGGCGCCCGGCCACGCGCGCGAGGAAGGCCTCGTACTGCTCGGGGTCGAGGATCGGGTTGGTGAAGAAGGAGCCGGCCGACCAGGTGTCGTGGTCCTCCGGGTCCAGGACCATGCCCTTCCCGGCGCGCAGCTTCAGGACGGTCTCGCGGGCGGCGGCGAGCGGGACGCGGTCGCCGGCCCCGACGCCGAGGGCGCGGGCGGTCTCGGCGTACCGGAGCGGCGCGGAGAGCCCGTCGGCGTCCTCGAGCTCGAAGCGGACCCGCAGCACGACGTACCGCTCGGGGTGTTCCTTGAAGCGGCTGTGCCGGTACGAGAAGGCGCACTCGGCGTTGGTGAGCGTGACCGTCTCGCGGGTGGTCCGGTCGTACGCGACGACCTCGGTTACGGTGGCGGAGACGTCCTGCCCGTACGCGCCGACGTTCTGGATCGGGGTGGCCCCGGCCGAGCCGGGGATCCCGGCCAGGCACTCGATCCCGGCGAGGCCGGCCTCGACGGTCCGCGCGACGGCGTCCGTCCAGACCTCTCCGGCGGCCAGCTCCAGGCGGGTCCCGTCGAGGGAGAAGCCGGTGGTGGCGATCCGCAGCGCGGTGCCGTCGAAGCCCTTGTCCCCGATGACCAGGTTGGATCCGCCGCCGATGACCAGCAGCGGCGTCCCGGCGTCGTCGGCCTCGCGGACGGCCGCGATCACCTCGTCGTCGGTGGTGGCGGTGACGAGGCGGGAGGCGGGGCCGCCGAGGCGGAAGGTGGTGAGGGGGGCGAGGGGGGCGTCATTGAGGAGCTGCACGAGGACAAGAGTACGTACGGGGTGCGACCGCGGCTGCGATCGCACCCCGTACGCAAGTGCGGGTCTCAGGCGAGCCGCACCACGGCCCGGCTCATCCCCAGGACCTTCTGGCCCGCGCTGGTCGCGGTGAGGTCCACCCGTACCAGGCCGTCGTCCAGCTTGGCGGCGACCTTGGCGGCGACCTCGATCAGGGCGCCGGTGTCGTCGTTGGGGACGACGACGGGCTTGGTGAAGCGGACGCCGTACTCGACGACGGCGGCGGGGTCGCCGGCCCAGTCGGTGACGACGCGGATCGCCTCGGCCATGGTGAACATGCCGTGGGCGATGACGTCGGGCAGGCCGACCTCGACCGCGAACTTCTCGTTCCAGTGGATGGGGTTGAAGTCCCCGGAGGCGCCGGCGTACCGGACGAGGGTGGCGCGGGTCACGGGGAAGGTCCGCGCGGGCAGCTCGGTGCCGACCTCGACCTCGTCGTAGGCGATCTTCGCGGTCATGGTCAGGCCTCCTCGGGCGCTCGGGAGACGAGCTTGGTCCAGGCGGTGACGACGTGCTCGCCGGTCTCGTCGTGGACCTCGCCGCGGATGTCCAGGATGTCGTTGCCGGCGAGGGACTTGACCGCCTCGATGGTGGAGGTGACCGAGAGCCGGTCGCCGGCCCGTACGGGACGGGTGTAGGCGAACTTCTGGTCGCCGTGGACGACCCGGCTGTAGTCGAGGCCGAGCTGCGGGTCCTCCACGACCTGTCCGGCCGCCTTGAACGTGATGGCGAACACGAAGGTGGGCGGGGCGATCACGTCGGGGTGGCCGAGTGCCTTGGCCGCCTCGGTGTCGGTGTACGCGGGGTTGGCGTCCCCGATCGCCTCGGCGAATTCGCGGATCTTCTCGCGGCCGACCTCGTAGGGCGGGGTGGGCGGATAGGTCCGGCCCACGAAGGACTGGTCGAGCGCCATGGACTCGATACCTCCTGGATCTGTTGCCGACAAACGACACGAGGCCGCCCCCGGAAAGGGGACGGCCTCGTGTACGAGCCTGGTTAGCGCGTCTCGCGGTGCGCGGTGTGCGAGTTGCAGCGAGGGCAGTGCTTCTTCATCTCAAGACGGTCCGGGTTGTTACGCCGGTTCTTCTTGGTGATGTAGTTCCGCTCCTTGCACTCCACGCAGGCCAGCGTGATCTTCGGGCGGACGTCGGTGGCAGCCACGTGAGTGCTCCTTGGACGGACGGTTGGACGGATGAACGCATAAAAGGGTAGCCGATCGAAGGACCGACCCCACAATCGGCTACCGTGTGTAGCGGTGACCGGACTTGAACCGGTGACACAGCGATTATGAGCCGCTTGCTCTACCGACTGAGCTACACCGCTTTGATGATCCGGATCCCGCCCGAAGGCGGGTCCTTCTCACCAGAGCCCCAATACGGAATCGAACCGTAGACCTTCTCCTTACCATGGAGACGCTCTACCGACTGAGCTATTGGGGCGAGCGAGGAAGACATTACACGGTCCCCGGCCCATCTCCCAAATCCGTTTCCCGGAGCCGCTGCGACCCTTCCCGTCCGGTGTCACGTACGCCACTCGTGCCCCGATCGGGTACCCCCGCCGCGCCCTTCCCCGCAGGTCACCGCGGGCGCCCCTAGGCTCGGGCGCACGCCGGGTGGTACCCGATCCCGAGGAGGCCTGAGGAGCCGGATGTCAGCCGACAGGAAGCAGCCCCAACCGCCCGAGGACGGGGCCGCGACCGGCGCCGGCACGACCTCGCTCCTGCTCTCGCGCGCGCGGCTCGCCGACGGGCGGACCGTGGACGTACGGATCGCGGGCGACCGGATCGAGGCCGTCGGGGCGGCGGGCGGCCTCGGGCCCGTGACCGCGGGCGCCCGGGTGGACCTCACGGGGTATCTGCTGCTGCCCGCGCCCGCCGAGCCCCACGCGCACGCCGACACGGCGTTCTCCGCCGGCTCCCCCGGCCCCGGGCCCGTGTCGTACGGCGTCCCGTACGACGGGGAGGAGGTGCGGCGCCGGGCCACGGAGGCCGCGCTGCTCCAGCTCGGGCACGGCGCGACCGCGCTGCGCGCGCACGTGCGGATCGACGACGGGCAGGGCCTCGGGCCGCTGGAGGAGGTGCTCCGGGCCCGGCGTTCGCTGCACGGCCTCGGCGAGCTGCTGCCCGTCGCCGTACCCCGGCTGCTGACCGGGGCGGCGGGCGCGGACGGGCGGGCGCTGCTGCGGGACGCGGTGCGGAGGGGTGCGGTCGCGGTCGGTGGCCGGCCGGACCTGGACCCCGATCCGGCCGGGCACGTGGCGGCGGCCCTGGAGGTCGCGGCGGAGCACGGCGTACCGGTGGACCTGCACACGGAGGGGGACGATCCGGCGTGGCTGGCCCGGCTGGCGGCGATGGCCGGGGGGCTGGGGGCCGGGGTGACGATCGGACCGTGCGCGGGGCTGGCCCGGCTCCCCGCCGGGGTGGCGGGTCGGGCGGCCGAGCGGCTGGCGGCGGCCGGCGTGGCGGTGGTGTGCCTGCCGCAGGGCGGGTGCCGGGACGCGGGGTCGCGGGGCGTGGCGCCGGTGGGGCTGCTGCGGGCGGCGGGGGTGCGGGTGGCGGCCGGGAGCGGGGCGCTGCGGGACGCGGCGAACCCGGTGGGGCGCGGGGACCCGCTGGAGGCGGCGTACCTGCTGGCGTCGCAGGGCGGGCTCGCGCCGGAGGAGGCGTACGGGGCGGTGGGCGCGGAGGCGCGGGCGGTCCTCGGGCTTCCGGAGGTGCGGGTGGAGGCGGGCTTCCCGGCGGAGCTCCTGGCGGTGCGGGGCGAGCGGCTGGCGGGCGTGCTGTCCCTGGCGTACAGCCGGATCGTGGTGCACCGGGGGCGGGTGGTGGCGCGGACGAGCGCGGTGCGGGAGTACTGCGACTCGGCGGCGGCGCTCGACCTGCCGCGGCAGGCGCGGACGAAGCGGCCGCCCGAGCCGGGGAGCCCGCAGGCCGGTCCCGTCGTACGGTCGTGAGTATGCGCATCGTCATCGCTGGAGGACACGGACAGATCGCCCTGCGCCTGGAGAGGCTGCTCTCGGCGGGCGGACACGAACCGGCGGGGATCATCCGCCGGCCGGAGCAGGCGGCGGACCTGCGGGAGGCGGGCGCCGAGCCCGTCGTCCTGGACCTGGAGACGGCCTCGTCCCACATGGTGGCCGACGCCCTGCGGGGCGCGGACGCGGTGGTCTTCGCCGCGGGCGCGGGCCCGGGCAGCGGCGCGGACCGCAAGGACACGGTGGACCGGGGGGCCGCGGTGCTCCTCGCGGACGCGGCGGAACGGGCGGGGGTGCGGCGGTACGTGGTCGTCTCCTCGATGGGCGCGGACGCGTCCCACCCGGGCGAGGAGGTCTTCGACACCTACCTGCGGGCCAAGGGCGCGGCGGACGACGAGATCCGTTCGCGCACGGCCCTGGACTGGATGATCCTGCGCCCCGGCGCCCTCACGAACGACGCGGGCACGGGCCTGGTCCGCCTGGAGGCCCGCACGGGCCGCGGCCCGGTCCCCCGCGACGACGTGGCGGCGGTCGTCGCGGAACTCCTGGAGACCCCGGCGACGGCCGGCCTCACCCTGGAACTGACCTCGGGGTCGACGCCGGTCTCGGTGGCGGTGAAGGCGGTGGCCGGAAACTGACCTCGCGGGGGTGTCCCCGGGGAGGCCAGGAGGAGACCTCGCGGGGGTGTTCCCGGGAGGTCAGGAGGAAAGGACCTCTCCGACGAACTCGAAGATCCGGGCCACCCACTTCTTCACCCGGTGCCAGCCGTTGCAGTACCGCCTCCGCCGCCACCAACGGCGCTGCGGAACCGGCCGCTTGCACCACTTGCACGCCAGCGGCCCCACTTCGATCTCGATCGCCCCCATGGACCGGGACCCTAGCGCCCCGGCCCGTACGACGAGAGCCCGCACAACGAGAGAAGGTCCCCGGTACGAGTACCGGGGACCTTCTTCATCGCGTGGCGGCGCCAGGATTCGAACCTGGGTAGGCTAAGCCGACGGATTTACAGTCCGCTCCCATTGGCCACTCGGGCACACCGCCATGGGATCGCTGCCCTGTAGATCCGCCTTCCGGCGGTGCTCCGTGGCAACGACGTAAACAATACCTGATCCCCGGGGGTGCTCCGCCACCGGATTGATCAGCGGTTCGGGCCGTCGCTCACCCCCTAGGCTTTGCGCTGTACCCCACAGCATCCGAGCAAGGAGCCACGAGTCATGGCCGACTCCAGTTTCGACATCGTCTCCAAGGTCGATCGGCAGGAGGTCGACAATGCCCTCAACCAGGCCGTCAAGGAGATCTCGCAGCGCTACGACTTCAAGGGGACCAACGCCTCGATCTCCTGGTCGGGCGAGAAGATCCTCATGCAGGCGAACGGCGAGGAGCGGGTCAAGGCGATCCTCGACATCTTCCAGTCCAAGCTGATCAAGCGCGGGATCTCGCTCAAGTCGCTGGACGTCGAGGGCGAGCCGCAGCTCTCCGGCAAGGAGTACAAGCTCTTCGCCTCGGTCACCGAGGGCATCTCCCAGGAGAACGCCAAGAAGGTCGCGAAGACCATCCGCGACGAGGGCCCCAAGGGCGTCAAGGCGCAGGTGCAGGGCGACGAACTGCGGGTCAGCTCGAAGAGCCGCGACGACCTCCAGGCCGTCCAGGCGCTCCTCAAGGGCAAGGACTTCGACTTCGCGATCCAGTTCGTGAACTACCGCTAGGGCCTGTCCGGCGGCGAAGGTCGTGTCCGAATCCCGCCAGCCTTCGGGTCGGCGGGCCCGCACACTGGGCGTGGAAGGCCCGTGCGGGAGAGGAAGCAGTCATGACCGTGTACGCGTACGTCGACGGCCCCCTGGGGGCGATGCTGCTCGTCGGGCGGCTCGCGCCGGGGGGTCGTGCCGTGTTGCGCTCGCTGTCCCTGCCGGGGCAGAAGGGGGCCGTCGCGGTCGAGGACGGGTGGACGCTCGCCCCCGGGGCCTTCGAGGAGGCCGCCGGGCAGTTGGGGGAGTACTTCGCCGGGGAGCGGGAGCGGTTCGAGCTGCCCTGCGACGACGGTGCCGGGACGGAGTTCCAGCGGCGGGTCTGGCGGGCCCTCGAAGAGGTGCCGTACGGCTCCACCGTCTCGTACGGGGAGATCGCCCGGCGGGTCGGTTCGGCCGGGGCCGGGGTGCGGGCCGTGGGGACCGCGATCGGGCGCAATCCGCTGCTCGTGGTGCGGCCCTGTCACCGGGTGATCGGGGCCGACGGGGCCCTGCGCGGGTACGCCGCCGGGGTCGAGCGCAAGGAGCGGCTGCTGGGCCTGGAGGGGGCCCTGGTGTGAGTGAGGGGCTCTTTCCGCGGGACCGGGTCCTCGTGGCTCCCGGGGCCGTGCACGTGCCCGCGTGGCTCCCGTTCTCGCGGCAGCGGGAGCTGGTGGACGCCTGCCGGGAGTGGGGGCGCGGGCCCTTCCCGTACCGGCGGACCGTGCTGCCGGGCGGGGGCGTCATGTCGGTGCGGTCGCTGTGTCTGGGGCGGCAGTGGGTGCCGTATCGGTATCTCGACGCCGTGGGGGTGCCACTGCCCGAGTGGCTGGTTTCGCTCGGGCGGGAGGCCGTCGCCGAGGCGTACGGGGAGCACGGCGGTTTCGCGCCCGACACCGCGCTGGTGAACTTCTACGCGCCCGAGGCGCGGATGGGGATGCACCAGGACCGGGAGGAGCGTTCGAGCGCGCCGGTGGTGTCGCTGAGCCTCGGGGACCGGTGCGTGTTCCGGTTCGGGAACGCGGAGGGCCGGGGGCGGCCCTACCGGGACGTCGAGCTGGTCTCCGGGGACCTGTTCGTCTTCGGCGGGCCCTCGCGGTGGGCGCACCACGGGGTGCCCCGGGTGTTTCCCGGGACCGCCGAGCCCGGTCTCGGGTTGCGGGGGCGGCTCAACATCACCCTGCGGGAGACCGGGATCCCGCGGTCCGGTCAGTAGCCCTGCGGGACGTGGACGCCCGCGGCACGGTCCGTGGAGACGATCTCCTTGCCGAGCGGCAGCAGCGAGACCGGGATCAGCTTGAAGTTCGCGATGCCCAGCGGGATGCCGATGATCGTGAGGCAGAGGGCGATGCCCGTGGTGATGTGGCCGAGGGCCAGCCACCAGCCGGCGAGGATCAGCCACAGGACGTTGCCCACGCAGGAGGGCGCGCCCGCGTCGCGGCGGTCGACGACCGTCTTGCCGAAGGGCCACAGGGCGTAGAGGCCGATGCGGAAGGCGGCGAGCCCGAAGGGGATGCCGATGATCGTGATGCAGAGCAGGAGTCCCGCGAGCATGTAGCCGAGGAACATCCAGAAGCCGCACAGGATCAGCCAAATGACGTTCAGGATCGTCTTCACGGGCGTCGACCTGCCATCTGTTCGAGCCGGGCGATGCGTTCGGCCATCGGCGGGTGGGTGGAGAACATCTTGGAGAGGCCCTGGCCGGGCCGGAACGGGTTCGCGATCATCATGTGGCTCGCGGTCTCGATCCGGGGCTCGGGCGGCAGCGGCAGCTGCTTGGTGCCCGCCTCCAGCTTCCGCAGGGCGCCCGCCAGGGCGAGCGGGTCGCCGGTGAGCTGGGCGCCGGAGGCGTCGGCCTCGTACTCCCGGGAGCGGGAGATGGCCAGCTGGATGACCGAGGCCGCGACCGGGCCGAGGATCAGGATCAGGAGATAGCCGAGGAGGCCGGGGCCGTCGTCGTCGTTGGAGCGGCCGACGGGGATCAGCCAGGCGAAGTTCACCAGGAACATGATCACGGAGGCGAGCGCGCCGGCGACCGAGGAGATCAGGATGTCCCGGTTGTAGACGTGGCTCAGCTCGTGCCCGATGACCCCGCGCAGCTCGCGCTCGTCCAGGAGGGTGAGGATGCCCTCGGTGCAGCAGACGGCGGCGTTGCGCGGGTTGCGGCCGGTGGCGAAGGCGTTGGGCGCCTGGGTGGGCGAGATGTAGAGCCGGGGCATGGGCTGGCGCGCCTGCGTGGAGAGCTCGCGCACCATCCGGTAGAGCGCGGGCGCCTCGAACTCGCTGACCGGGCGGGCGCGCATGGCCCGCAGCGCCAGCTTGTCGCTGTTCCAGTACGCGTACGCGTTGGTGCCGAGCGCCACGACGAGCGCGACGATCAGTCCCGTACGCCCGAAGAAGCTGCCGATGACGATGATGAGGGCCGAGAGCCCTCCGAGGAGTACGGCGGTCCTCAGCCCGTTGTGCCGGCGGTGCACGGTACGCCCTCCAGGTGGTGCGGCAGGGGAACCCTTTTCTGCGTGGTGGTCCACTCCCCCAGTGGACCCTCCCGTACTGGTCAACGCCAGGCGGGAGGCTCGGGTTCCCCCGGCCGCGCCGGGGGGCCGCCGTGGGCCGTCCGGGTGGTCAGCGGGGCGCCGGGACCTCGACCTTCTCCAGGAGGGTGCCGACGGGCTCGACCTCTCCGGTGCAGAAGGCGCAGCGGGAGGCGATGGCCGGGATCTCGCTGTAGCAGTGGGGGCAGTCGCGCTTCTCCGACTTGGGGTCGGCCGCCTCCTCCTTGGCGAACCTGTGCTGGATCTTCGTCATGGGGACGACGATCAGGAAGTAGAGGACCGCGGCGGTGATGACGAAGGCGATGGTCGCGGAGATGGCCAGGCCGTAGGGGAAGACGGTCCGGCCGACGTGGAACGTCGCGTCGTTGAAGTTGCCGACGGAGCCGGTGGCGAGGCCGATGAGCGGGGTGATGAAGGCCTTGCTGAAGCCCGTGACGACGGAGGTGAACGCCGTTCCGACGGCCAGACCGATGGCCATCGAGATGACGTTCCCGCGAAGTATGAAGTCCTTGAATCCGTTCAGCACGGGGTCCTGCTCCTGGGTTCTGCTCGGGTGGGGGTCAGAAGAGCGTCGTCGTCGCGAAGCGGAGGGCGAACTGCGGGTAGCCCGACAGGACGGCTCCGGCCGCGGCGGTCAGCGCGATCGCCAGGGTGACCGGCGCGGAGGGGCGGTGGAGGGCGGCGCTGCCCTTCCCGGCGCCTTCCGGGACCGCTGCCGGGGCTTCTCCCCGCGCTCCCGCCGGGACCTCTCCCGGCGCCTCCTCCGGCGCTCCTTCCGGGGTGCGGAAGAGCAGGGCCGTCCAGCGGAGGTAGTAGTACAGCGCGATCACGACGTTGAGCGCCATGACCACGGCCAGCCAGCCCAGGCCCGCGTCGACGGCCGCCGAGAAGACGGTCACCTTGGCGAAGAGGCCGATGATACCCGGGGGCAAACCGGCCAGATTCAGGAGGAAGAAGGCGAGCGCGAGGGCGGCGGCGGGGCTCGCCGCGTACAGGCCCCGGTAGTCCTCGATCCGGTTCCGGGGACGCGCGCGCGCGACGAGCACGACGACCGCGAAGGCGCCGAGGTTCACGACGGCGTACATCAGGGCGTACGCGACGGTGGCGCCGATCTGGTCGTCGCTGGAGTACGCGGCGGCCGCGATCGGCACCAGGAGGTAGCCGGCCTGGGCCACGGAGGACCAGGCGAGGAGCCGGACCGCGCTCCACGCGCGCGTGGAGGACTGGCGCAGGGCGGCGACGTTCCCGGCGGTCATGGTGAGCGCGGCGAGCACGGCGAGCGCCGGGCCCCACACGTCCGCGTACGAGGGGAAGGCGACGACGGCCACCAGGATCAGGCCGGTGAAGCCGACCGCCTTGCCGACCACGGAGAGGTAGGCGGCGACGGGCAGCGGGGCGCCGACGTAGGTGTCGGGGACCCAGAAGTGGAAGGGGACGGCGGCCGTCTTGAAGGCGAAGCCGACGAGGGTGAGGGCGACGCCCGCCTCGGCGAGGGTCTGGAGCTGCCCGGGGACCTCGTCGAGGCGCTGGGCGATCTCCGTGAGGTGGAGGGTGCCGGTCGCCGCGTACACGAAGCTCGCGCCGAGCAGGGTGACGGCGGTCGCGGTGACGGAGGAGAGGAAGAACTTGAGGGCGGCCTCGCCGGACCTGCGGTCGCCGCGCCTGAGGCCGACGAGCGCGAAGGCGGGCAGGGAGGCCACCTCCAGGGCGACGACGAGGGTCGCGAGGTCCCGGGAGGCGGGCAGCAGGGCGGCTCCGGCGGCGGAGGAGAGCAGCAGGAACCAGTACTCGCCGGCCGGGAGGGGCTCGCGGGGCGACGGCTTTCCGCTGGCCGGGAGCCTCTCGCGGGTCTCGTCCAGGGAGAGCAGCGCGGTGAGGAGCGCTCCGCCGAGGACGAGGAGCTGGACGACCAGGGTGAAGTGGTCGGCGGTGTAGCTGCAGGCCGTGACCCGGGTGTCGGGGGTGAGGCAGAAGGTGGAGCGGTCGCCGGCCCGCAGGGGGACGAGGAGGGCGAGGGCGGCGGTGAGGCCGGCGATCGCGGTCCAGCCGAGGAGCCGCTTGCGCTCCGGCGGGACGAAGAGGTCGGCGACGAGGACGGCGAGGGCGACCGCGGCCGTGAGGACGGGGGGCGCGATCGTGAGCCAGTCGACGGACTGGACGAGCTGCGACGTCACTGGGTGCCTCCGGCGAGGAGCTTCTGGACGGCCGGGTCGGTGAGGCCGAGGAGGACGGCGGGCCAGAGTCCGGCGAGGACGGTGAGGGCGACGAGCGGGGTCCAGGCGGCGAACTCGTACCCCTGGACGTCGGGGATCGGGGCCTCCCCGGCGGGCCGGGGGCCGCCCATGCAGACGCGGCGGACGACGATCAGGAGGTACGCGGCGGTGAGCAGGGTGCCGAAGGCGCCGATCGCCGTGAAGGCGAGGAAGGCGGGGCGGCTGAGGCCCTCGGCCGGGTCGAAGGCGCCGAAGAGGGCCAGCATCTCGCCCCAGAAGCCGGCGAGGCCGGGCAGGCCGAGGGAGGCGACGGCGGCGAAGGCGAGGAGGGCGCCGAGGCGGGGGGCGCGGCCGTAGAGGGCGGCGCCGGTGGCTCCGGCGAGGGTGTCGAGGTCGGCGGTGCCGTATCGGTCCTTGACCGCGCCGACCAGGAAGAAGAGCAGGCCGGTGACGAGGCCGTGGGCGACGTTGGCGAAGAGGGCGCCGTTGACCCCGGTGGGGGTCATGCTGGCGATGCCGAGGAGCACGAAGCCCATGTGGCCGACGGAGGAGTACGCGATGAGGCGCTTGAGGTCGCCCTTGGCGCCGGGGCGCGCGAGGGCGAGACAGGCGAGCGATCCGTAGACGATCCCGGCGACGGCGAAGGCGGCGAGGTACGGGGCGAAGGTCCGCATGCCGTCGGGCGCGATCGGCAGGACGATCCGGACGAAGCCGTACGTGCCCATCTTGAGCAGGACGCCGGCGAGGAGGACGGAGCCGACGGTGGGGGCGGCGGTGTGGGCGTCCGGGAGCCAGCTGTGCAGCGGCCACATCGGGGTCTTCACGGCGAGCCCGATCCCGATCGCGAGAACGGCGATGACCTGCACGGACGCGGTCAGTCCGCGGCCGTTGTCAGTGGCGAGTGCCACCATGTCGAATGTGCCCGACTTCACACCGATGAGGAGGAGTCCGAGCAGCATGACGACGGAGCCGAGGAGCGTGTAGAGGACGAACTTGGTGGCGGCGGCGCGCCTGCCCTCGCCGCCCCAGCGGGCGATGAGGAAGTACATCGGGATGAGGACCGTCTCGAAGGCCAGGAAGAACAGGACGAGGTCGAGGACGGCGAAGGTGGCGAGGGTGCCGGACTCCAGGAGGAGCAGGAGGGCGACGAAGGCCTTGGGGGCGGGGCCGGCCGGGGGCTTGAAGTAACTGTGGAGCGCGCAGAGGAAGCACAGGAGCGCGGTCAGGACCAGGAGGGGGAGGGAGATGCCGTCGACACCGAGGTGGATGCGCACGTCCAGTGCCCTGATCCAGCTGATGTCCGTCGTGGCCTGCATCCTCGACGGGTGGTCGTGGTCGAAGCCGGCCGCGAGGACGAGGGTGGCGAGCAGGATCGCGCCGGTGACGGTGACGCCGTGGCGCAGGACGGCCTGGTCGGGTGACTTCCCCTTCAGCCCCGGCAGGGCCGGGAGGAGGGCTGCGGCGGCGCCGAGGAGCGGTCCGGCGACGATCAACGCCAGAAGGAACTGCATCACGGATTCGCTGATATCGATCACGGCTCACGCTCCGGCGACGGCGTTGGCGAGGGCGACTGCGGCGATCGCCAGGACGACGGAGCCGGCGAGCAGGGCGCTCAGATAGGTCTGGACGTTGCCGGTCTGGGCGCGGCGGACGAGCCACCCCAGGCCCTTGGCGGAGCCGGCGGCGCCCCGGACGTAGGTGTCGACGACCTCGCGGTCCAGGAAGCGGACCAGGGAGGCGGCGGCGCGTACGGGGCGGACGAAGGCGGCCCGGTAGGCGGCGTCCAGGTGGAAGCCGTCGGCGGCGGGGCGGTGCAGCGGCCCGAGGAGGGCGCGGCCGGGGTCGGCCGGGTCTTCGGCGGGGTGCGGCAGGTGCAGCGCCTCGGCCTCGACCAGGCCCGCGTCGGCGTCCGGGTGGGCGACGTGCGGGGTGGGGACGGCGGCGGCCGCCGGGGCGGTGAGGGCCCGGACGGCGAGGGTGCGCCAGACGGCGTAGGTGACGGCGGCCCCGGCGACGGCGAGGCCGGTGCCGAGGACGGTGGTGACGAGGGTCGGGGCGAGGTCGTGCCCGTCGAACCAGTCGGGGAGGTGGCGGACGGTCAGGCCGAAGCCGAGGGAGGGGACGGCGAGCACCCACAGGACGCTCGTCATGGCGATCGGCTGACGGCCGTGGTCCGGGGCTTCGGCGCCCCGGCCGCGGAAGGCGCGCAGCCAGAGGCGGAGGGCGTAGGCGGCGGTGAGGAGGGCGGTCAGGAGGCCCGCGACGAGGACGGTCCAGCCGGCCCCGGCGGGGGCGACGGTCCGGTCCCCGAGCGCGGTGTGCTCGGCGGCCACCAGGACGGCCTCCTTGGAGAAGAAGCCGGCGAAGGGCGGGATCGCGGCGAGCGCGAGGAGGGCGACGGTCGTCGTCCAGTACGCGTCCGGGACCCGCCGGGCGAGGCCGCTCATGCGGGACATGGCGGTGAGCGAGTTCGTACCGGCGGCGTGGATGACCGCGCCGGCGGCGAGGAAGAGGAGCGCCTTGAAGGCGGCGTGCGAGAGGAGGTGGAAGACGGCGGCGCCCCGGTCGCCGACGGCGAGGGCGCCGGCCATGTAGCCGAGCTGGCCGATCGTCGAGTATGCCAGGACCCGCTTGATGTCGTCCTGGGCGAGCGCGGCGAGCGCCGAGCCGACCATGGTGATCGCGGCCATCACGGCGAGGACGGTCATCGCGGCGGCGGAGGCCGCGAAGACGGGGAGCAGCCGGGCCGTGAAGTAGATGCCGGCGGCGACCATCGTCGCGGCGTGGATGAGCGCGGAGACGGGGGTGGGGCCGGCCATGGCGTCCGGGAGCCAGGTGTGCAGCGGGAACTGGGCGGACTTGCCCGCGACGCCGGCGAGCAGCAGCAGCGCGATCGGGGTGGGGTGGTCGAGGCCGCCGGTCGCGACGGCGCCGAGGACCCCGGTGATCCGGAAGGTGCCGGCGTCGACGGCGAGCGCGAAGAGTCCGATGAGGAAGGGGACGTCGCCGAGCTTGGTGACGAGGAAGGCCTTGAGGGAGGCGGACCGGGCCTCGGGGGTCTCCCAGTAGTGGCCGACGAGGAAGTACGAGCAGATGCCCATGACCTCCCAGCCGACCAGGAGCACCATCAGGTCGCCGGAGTAGACGACGAGGAGCATCGCGGCGGTGAAGAGGGAGACGAGCGCGGCGTACGAGGGGTAGCGGGGGTCCTCGCGGAGGTAGCCGGTCGAGTAGACCTGCACGCAGGTCGCGACGACCCCGACGAGGACGGCGACGAGGGCGGCGAAGCCGTCGACGTGCAGGGCCAGGTCGATCGGGACCGAGCCGGTGGGGGTGAGCTGGGTGGCGGCGTCGATCGCCTTCCCGCCGCCCTGCCGGACCGCCACGAGCACGGCCAGGACGGCGGCGGCGAGGGTCGGGAGGACGGCGAGGGGGCGGACGAAGCCGGGGGCGGTGCGGCCGAGGAGGAGCCCGGCGGCGGCGCCGAGGAAGGGGAGGAGGGGGACGAGGACGGCGAGGGTGGTCGTGGTCACGCGGCGGCCTCGGCCTTCTCGTCGTGCGGGCCCGCGTGGGCGTGCGGGGCCGTGTCCGGGTCCTCGTGCGGGTCCGTGTCCGGGTCCTCGTGCGGGTGCTCCGCCGTCTCGCGGAGGCGGTCGACGTCCGAGGTGCCGCGGTTGCGGTGGACCATCAGGACGATCGCGAGGCCGATGCCGATCTCCGCGGCGGCGACGGCGATGGTGAAGAGGGTGAGGGCCTGCCCGGCGTGGAGGGCGTCGCGGAGCCAGACGTCGAAGGCGACGAGGTTGAGGTTGACGGCGTTGAGCATCAGCTCGACGGACATCAGGACGAGGATGGCGTTGCGGCGGGCGAGGACGCCGTAGAGGCCGGTGCAGAAGAGGAGGGCGGCGAGGACGGCGGGGTAGGCGAGGTGCATCAGCGCTCCCCCTCCTTCTTCTTCCGGGAGAGCACGATGGCGCCGACCAGGGCGGCCAGGAGGAGCACGGACAGCGCCTCGAAGGGCAGCACCCAGTGCCGGAAGAGGATCGAACCGGTCACCTCGGTGGAGCCCTGGACGGCCCCGTCGAGGTCGATCCAGGTCGTGCGGAACGCGTCGACGACCACCCAGACGAGCGCGGCCGCGGCGGCCAGGGCCACGGCGAGGGCGACCGGGCGGTTGGCCGAGTCGGTGTCCGGGGAGCGGCCGATGGGGGCCTTGGTGAGCATGAGGCCGAAGAGGAGGAGGACGACGACGGAGCCGACGTAGATCAGCACCTGGACCCAGGCGATGAACTCGGCGGTCAGGAGCAGGTACTCGACGGCGAGGCCGCCGAGGGCCACGACCAGCCAGAGGGCGGCGTGCACCAGTTGGCGGGTGGTGACGGTGACGACGGCGGCGCCGAGGGTGACGAGGCCGACGAGGAGGAAGGCGATCTCGACGCCGGTGGGCGAGAGGAAGCCGTGTTCCTGTGCCGCCTGTGCCGCCTGTGCCGTCTGTGCCACCTGTGCTGCCTGTGCTGCCTGTGCTGTTGTCAGGATCACCGCTGTTCCCCCTCGGCCGCCGCCGCTGCCGCCGCGGCCTTCTCCGCCGCCTTGCGGGCGGCGGCGATCTCCTTCGGCTCCTCCGCGCGCGGGTCGAGCGCGGGCGGCTCCGGGACCGTCCACATCCACTCGCGGAGCTTGTCGCGTTCGTGCGTCAGCTCGTGGATGTCGGTCTCCGCGTACTCGAACTCGGGCGACCAGAACAGCGCGTCGAAGGGGCACACCTCGATGCAGATGCCGCAGTACATGCAGAGCGCGAAGTCGATGGCGAACCGGTCGAGGACGTTCCGGCTGCGCTCGCGGCCGCCGGGGGCGGCGGGCGGCACCGTCTCCTTGTGGGAGTCGATGTAGATGCACCAGTCGGGGCACTCGCGGGCGCAGAGCATGCAGACCGTGCAGTTCTCCTCGAACAGGCCGATGACCCCGCGGGTGCGGGGCGGGAGTTCGGGCTGCACGTCGGGGTACTGCGCGGTGTGCGAGCGCCGCGTCATCGTGCGGAGGGTGACGGCGAGGCCCTTGGCGAGGCCGGAGCCGGGGATGCCGGGTCGGGAGGGCGGGAGAAGAGGGGCCATTAGTTGATCGCCACCTTCACGATGCCGGTGAGCGCGATCTGCGCGAGGGCGAGCGGGACGAGCGTCGTCCAGGCGAGGCGCTGGAGCTGGTCCTCGCGCAGGCGCGGGTAGCTGACCCGCAGCCAGATGACGACGAAGGCGAGGACGGCGGTCTTCAGGAGGGTCCAGACCCAGCCGAGGCCGTCGGCGCCGAGGGGGCCGTGCCAGCCGCCGAGGAAGAGGACGGTGGTGAGGCCGCAGAGGACGACGATGCCGGCGTACTCGGCGAGCAGGAAGAGCGCGAAGCGGAGGCCGGTGTACTCGGTGTACGCGCCGAAGATGATCTCGGAGTCCGCGACCGGCATGTCGAACGGGGGCCGCTGGAGTTCGGCGAGGCCGGCCACGAAGAAGACCAGCGCGCCGACGATCTGCCAGGGCAGCCACCACCACTCGAAGGCGTTCAGGATGCCGGGGAGGGAGACGGTGCCGGCGGCCATCGCGACGGAGGCGGCGGCGAGGAGCATCGGGAGCTCGTACGCGAGGAGCTGGGCGGCGGTCCGCAGGCCGCCGAGCAGCGAGAACTTGTTCGCGGACGCCCAGCCGGCCATGAGGCTGCCGAGGACGCCGACGCCCATCACGGCGAGCACGAAGAAGATCCCCGCGTCGACGACCTGGCCGACGGCCCCCTCGCCCGGGCCGACCGGGATCGCGACGAGGACGAGGAGGTACGGGAGGAGGGCGACGGCCGGCGCGAGCTGGAAGACCCGCCGGTCGGCGTCCTTCGGGACCACGTCCTCCTTCTGCGCGAACTTCACGCCGTCGGCGACGAGCTGGGCCCAGCCGTGGAAGCCGCCGGCGTACATGGGGCCGAGGCGGCCCTGCATGTGGGCCATGACCTTGTGCTCGGTCTGGCCGACGACGAGGGGCAGCACGAGGAAGACGGCGAAGACGACGAGGAGCCGGAGGGCGACGTCGAGTACGTCGTTCACGCGGGATCGCCTCCGGCGGGGTGGGTGGGGTCGGAGTCGGTGTCCGGGGCGGTGGGCTTTTCCTTGCCGGGCTCGGCGTCCTTGCCGGGCTCGGCGTCCTTGCCGGGCTCGGCGTCCGTGCCGGGCTCGGCCGGGGCGGCCGGCTCGGTGGCGGTGTCCGGTTTGGCGGCAGTGTCCGGCTCGGTGGCGGTGTCCGGCTCCGCCGGAGTTGCCGGGGCCACCTGCGGGGCCGGTGCGGTGTCCGGCTCCGCCGGGGCCTCGGGTTCCTCGTCGAAGGCGGGGCGGGCGTGGTGCCAGGGGGCGTCCGAGCTGCGGGTACGCCGGGGGGCCGTCTGATCCCCCGCCGTCTGGCTCACCGAGCCGTCCGACGCCGAGCGCATGCGACGGGGCGGGGCCGCCGGGTCCTGGCTCGCCGAGCCGTCCGACGCCGAGCGCATGCGGCGGGGCGGGGCCGCCGGCGTCTCCTGGCTCGCCGGGTCCTCCGAGGCCGTGCGGGTGCGGCGGGGTGAAGGCGTCGGAGTGGTGTCCGTCGTCGTGCGGGTGCGGCGGGCCGGGCGTTCGGGTCGGGTGGGGGCCGGGGGGAGCTGGCCCTTGAGGGGGCCCCACTCGTTGGGGTCCGGGACGCCCGGCGGGAGCATCTGGCGCCGCTTGGGAGCGCCGCCGTCGTGGGACTCGCCCGGTTCCTTCGCGCCCGGCCACGCCTTGGCGACCCGGGCCGCGAGGACGAAGTCCTTGCGCAGCGGGTGGCCCTCGAAGTTCTCGGGGAGGAGGAGCGGCGCCGGGTTCGGGTGGCCCGTGAAGTCCACGCCGAACATCTCGTGGGTCTCGCGCTCGTGCCAGCCCGCGCCCGCGTACACCTCCACCGCCGTGGGGAGGACGGGGGCGGAGTGCGGAACCGTCGTGCGGACGAGGAGGCGGCGCGGGCCGCCCTCCCCGAGCGCCACCACGTGGGCGCAGACCCGGATCCCCGTGCCCGGCTCGTCGACCGCGCTCAGCCAGTCGAAGTAGGTGCAGCCCAGCTCGTCGCGGGCCGTGGTCAGGGCGGTGGTCCAGGAGGCCGGCGGCACGTCGACCGTCAGCAGGTCGTACGCCCGCTCCGCCGTCGCCTCCTCGCCGAAGACCTCCGTCACCGACTCGGGGAGATCGCCGTACGTGCTCATGCCGTGCCTCCCGGCGGGGGCGTCAGCGGGCTCGTCAGCTCCGGCACCGACGCGGACCGGCCGTACCGCTCCGCCAGGTTCTCCCGCGCGATCTTCTCCTGGAGCTTGAGGATGCCCTGGAGCAGCGCCTCCGGCCGGGGCGGGCACCCCGGCACGTACACGTCGACCGGGATGATCTGGTCGACGCCCTTCGTCACCGAGTACGAGTCCCAGTACGGGCCGCCGCAGTTGGAGCAGGCGCCGAAGGAGATGACGTACTTCGGTTCGGGCATCTGCTCGTAGAGGCGCTTCACGGCCGGTGCCATCTTGTCCGTCACCGTGCCCGAGACGATCATCAGGTCGGCCTGGCGCGGGCCGGGCGCGAAGGGGATCACGCCGAGGCGGATGAAGTCGTGCCGGGCCATCGACGCGGCGATGAACTCGATCGCGCAGCAGGCGAGTCCGAAGTTGAAGACCCACAGGCTGTAGCGGCGGCCCCAGTTGAGGACCACCTTCATCGGCTCCGGGGCCAGGCGGGCGAGCGTCCCCAGTTTCGGGGCGGGCAGGGCCACGGGGCCGGATCCGGTTTCGGGTGTTACGTCCATGCCAGGACGCCCTTCTTGTACGCGTAGAGCAGCCCCACGGCCAGGAAGCCGAGGAAGACGAACATCTCGACCAGGGTCGTGGCGCCGTAGCCGGGCGCGGCGAAGACCGTCGCCCAGGGGAAGAGGAAGATCGAGTCGACGGCGAAGATCACGTAGAGGAAGGCGTACACGTAGTAGCGCACCTGGGTGTGCGCCCAGCCCTCCCCCACGGGATCGACACCGCACTCGTACGTGAGGAGCTTCTCGGGCGTCGGCACGACGGGCCGGAGCAGCCGGCCGGCGCCGAACGCCACGGCGACGAAGAGCACGCCGACGACGGCGAGCAGGCCGACGACGGAGTACGTCTGGAAGTAGTCCGCCGCGTCGGCCGCGACAACGGTCGGTTCCCGCACGTCCGCCCCTCGCTCCAGGTGTCCCATGGGTCACTTCTGTTCTGTACGCACGCGAGTCTAGGCCCTGCTAAAGGGACCGTAAGCAGTCGCGGTGGCCGGTTCCGGTGGGGTTAACCCCCTCTCCCACCGGCCCACCTCCCCCATGGCGGCGCGGGAGGCGCGCCGGGCACCCTGGGGCCCATGAGTGCCGATCACGACTCCGCCGCCGCCCCTTCCACGGGTTCCGCCGCCGCCCCCTCCGGCACGACGGCGCGTCCCCGCACCGCCTACGGCAAGGAGACCTGGAAGGCGGTCGCCTTCCTCCTCTCCAACCTGGTCACGACGCTGGTCGGCTTCGTCTACGCGGTGGTGAGCGTGCTGCTCGGCGTGGGCCTCTCGGTCACCGTGGTCGGCCTGCCGCTGCTCGCCCTCGGCCTCGGCGGCGCCCGGCTGCTCGGCCGGTCGGAGCGGGCGCGGGCCCGGGGCCTGCTCGGCGTCGCGGTCCGGGAGCCGTCCCCGCTGCCCCGGCACGACGGCTTCCTCGACTGGCTCTGGTCCGCGCTGAAGGACCCGGTGGCCTGGCGGACCCAGCTGTACGGGCTGATCCGGCTGCCCTGGGGCATCCTGACGTTCACGGTCACCCTGGTCTCCCTCCTCGTCCTCTGGCCCCTGCTGCCCTTCGCGTCGCGGCTGCTCGCGAGCGCCGACCGGGGGATGGTCCGGGGGCTGCTCTCGCCCTCCGACGAGCTGGAGCGGCGGATCGCCGAGCTGGAGACGGACCGGGGCGTGGTCGTGGACACCGCCGCCGCCGACCTGCGGCGCATCGAGCGCGACCTGCACGACGGCGCGCAGGCCCGGCTCGTCGCCCTCGCGATGGGGCTCGGCCTGGCCAAGGAGAAGCTCCTGGACGACCCGGAGGCGGCCGCCGCGATGGTGGACGAGGCGCACGGCGAGGTGAAGCTCGCGCTCCAGGAGCTGCGGGACCTGGCCCGGGGCATCCACCCGGCC
This sequence comes from Streptomyces bikiniensis, assembly GCA_000716465.1. Classification (GTDB taxonomy): domain Bacteria; phylum Actinomycetota; class Actinomycetes; order Streptomycetales; family Streptomycetaceae; genus Streptomyces; species Streptomyces bikiniensis. Next base: position 171,118 of record JNWL01000008.1, on the reverse strand, counting down.
GTCCTCACCGACCGGGGGCTCGGCGCGGCCCTGTCCTCGGTCTCCGCGCGCTGCACGGTGCCGGTGCGGGTCGACGTCGACCTGGCCGAGCGGCCGGCGGAGGCGATCGAGGGCATCGCGTACTTCACGGTCTCGGAGCTGCTCCAGAACGTCTCCAAGCACTCCCGCGCCCGGTCCGCCTCCGTGGAGGTGTGGCGGGCGGGCGACCGGCTGATGCTCCAGGTCCGGGACGACGGCACCGGCGGGGCGCGCCTCGGCGGCGGCACGGGGCTCGCCGGGCTCGGGGAGCGCCTCGGCGCGGTCGACGGCGTCCTGGTCCTGGACTCCCCGGCGGGCGGCCCGACGACGGTCACGGCGGAGCTGCCGTGGCGGGGGCGGGGCGCGGGCGCGCGGTAGCCGCCACCCGGGGGGGCGGGCGGAAGGGCCGGGGCCGGGGGCCGGGCCAAGCCCGGGAACCCGAGGCCCGGGCCCCCAGGCCCGGGTCCCGGGGCCCGGCCCCAGGTTCCGAGGTGGGGAAAACCCCCGCCCGCAGACGCCGACCTCCCTCATGGTCCGGCACCCGCCGGAACGGAATCCTGGACCACGTACCGCCCCGCGTCGCGCCGCCGACGGACCCCGCCCACCCGCAGAGAAGGACGTTCGCCATGCCCTCCCCCCGCCCCCCCCGCCGCGATCCGCGCGCCGTTCGAGGGCCGCACCTGGCGCGCCTTCGGGTACGTCCTGATCGGCCTCCCGCTGAGCGTCTGCTGGTTCGCGCTCTCCGTCTCCCTCGTCTCGGCCGGCGCCGGGCTGCTCGTCACCTTCCTCGGCGTGCCGGTCCTGGCCGGGGCGCTCGCCCTGTGCCGGGGCTTCGGCGTCGTCGAGCGGGCCCGGGCGCGGGCGCTGCTCGGCCTCGACGTGGCGGCGCCGGAGCCGGTGCGCGGCCGGACCGGCGGGCCGTTCTCGTGGATGGGGGCCGTGCTGAAGAGCGGGGCGTCCTGGCGGCACCTGCTCTACGCGTTCGTGCACATGCCGTGGGCGGTGTTCTCCTTCTCGGTGACGGTGGCGTTCTGGGGGTGGGGCTGGGGCCTCCTCACGTACCCGCTGTGGCAGTGGACGTTCCCCGCGTACGTCGGGCAGGACGGGATCCAGCTGTACGGCGACGGGACGCACGGCCTCTACCTGGACTCGCCCTTCGAGATCGCGGTGACGAGCCTGGTCGGCCTGCTGTTCGTGATGGTCGGGCCGTGGCTGCTGCGCGGGTTCGTCGCCGTGGACCGGTTCCTGGTGGCCGGGCTGCTCGGCCCGTCCCGGCCGGCCTCGCGCGTGACGGAGCTGGAGTCGGACCGGGGCGTGCTCGTGGACACCGCCGCCGCCGACCTGCGGCGCATCGAGCGGGCGCTGCACGACGGCGCGCAGGCCCGGCTGTCGGCGCTCGCCATGGACCTGGGCCTGGCGAAGGAGAGGCTGGCGCAGGACCCGGAGGCGGCGGCGGCCCTGGTGGAGGAGGCGCACGGCGAGGTGAAGCTCGCGCTCCAGGAGCTGCGGGACCTGGCCCGGGGCATCCACCCGGCCGTCCTCACCGACCGGGGCCTGGACGCGGCCCTGTCGGCGGTGGCCTCGCGCTGCGCGGTCCCGGTGTCGGTGGACGTGGACCTGCCGGCGCGGCCGGTCCCGGCGATCGAGGGCATCGCGTACTTCACGGTCTCGGAGCTCCTGCGGAACGTCACCGAGCACGCGCGGGCGCGGCGCGCCTGGGTGGAGGTGTGGCGGACGGCGGACCGGCTGATGGTCCAGGTCCGGGACGACGGCGCCGGCGGCGCGGAGGCGGCGGCCGGGCGGAGCCTGGCGGCGCTCTCCGAGCGGGTCGGGGCGGTGGACGGGGTGCTCGCCGTGGACTCGCCGGCGGGCGGGCCGACGACGGTGACGGTCGAACTGCCCTGGCGCGCGTAGGCCCCTCACCGGCGCCGGGTGCGATGCTGGGCTCCGACGGAAGACCGGACGACCGGATCACGGGGGCTGTGGGGCGTGGGAGAGCGGAACGTGGCGGAGCGGGTGCGGGTGGTCATCGCCGAGGACTCGGTACTGCTCCGGGAGGGGCTGACCCGGCTCCTGACCGACCTGGGGCACGAGGTCGTCGCCAAGGTCGGTGACGGCGAGGCCCTGGTGGAGACGGTGGGGAAGCTCGCGGCCGAGGGGGCGCTGCCGGACGTGGTGGTGGCGGACGTGCGGATGCCGCCGACGCACACGGACGAGGGGGTGCGGGCGGCGGTGCGGCTGCGCGGGGACCACCCGGGGCTCGGGGTCCTCGTCCTGTCGCAGTACGTGGAGGAGCAGTACGCCACCGAACTCCTGGCCGGTTCCAGCCGGGGCGTGGGCTACCTCCTGAAGGACCGGGTCGCGGAGGTCCGCGAGTTCGTGGACGCGGTCGTGCGGGTCGCCGGGGGCGGCACGGCCCTGGACCCGGAGGTCGTGCAGCAGCTCCTCGGCCGCAGCCGGCAGCAGGACGTCCTGGCGAACCTGACCCCGCGCGAGCGGGAGGTCCTGGGCCTGATGGCGGAGGGGCGGACGAACTCGGCGATCGCGAAGGCGCTGGTCGTGAGCGATGGCGCGGTGGAGAAGCACATCAGCAACATCTTCCTGAAGCTGGGGCTCTCGCCGAGTGACGGCGACCATCGACGGGTGCTCGCCGTGTTGACGTACTTGAGGTCCTGACCGGTCCCGGCCACTTCCGAGGAGTCCTGGGGGGTCTTGCATGGTCTTGGGGGACCTTGAGGAGTCCTGGGGGCCCGGAGGAGCCTTGAGAGGCCTTGAGGGGCCCTGAAGCGACAGAAAGGCCGGAATCCGACCTTCCGCAACACTTCGGGCGGCGACACGGCGTGACGAAACCTGACAGAACGTTTCCGAAAAGCGGTCCATGATGCAAGAAGTCCGGGGAGACCCGACCTCGCCGTCGTAGGGTGGGCAGCGGGACGGACGGTGATCGGCCGACCGCGCCGCGAGCCCCTCCCCGCCTCCGGCGGAGAGTTCCCCTTGCCACGAGGGAGGTCCAGTTCAGTGACCAGCCAGGTCAGCAGCGAGGCCGGCGAGGCCCTGCTCGGGGAGCAGAGAGGCGCCCCGGCCGTGTCCCACGACGGCGACGCGAAGGAGGTCCGCCGCCTCGATCGGGTGATCATCCGCTTCGCGGGCGACTCGGGCGACGGCATGCAGCTCACGGGTGACCGCTTCACCTCGGAGACGGCGTCGTTCGGGAACGACCTGTCGACGCTGCCGAACTTCCCGGCCGAGATCCGGGCGCCCGCCGGGACCCTGCCGGGCGTCTCCTCGTTCCAGCTGCACTTCGCCGACCACGACATCCTCACCCCGGGCGACGCGCCGGACGTACTGGTGGCGATGAACCCGGCCGCGCTGAAGGCGAACATCGCCGACGTGCCGCGCGGCGGCGAGGTGATCGTGAACACCGACGAGTTCGCCAAGCGGGCGATGGCGAAGGTCGGGTACGCGGTCTCGCCGCTGGAGGACGGCTCCCTGGAGGGGTACCGGGTGCATCCGGTGCCCCTGACGACGCTGACCCTGGAGGCGCTGAAGGACTTCGGGCTGCCGCGCAAGGAGGCCGAGCGGTCGAAGAACATGTTCGCGCTCGGGCTGCTGTCGTGGATGTACCACCGGCCGACCGAGGGCACCGAGGCGTTCCTGCGCCGCAAGTTCGCGAGGAAGCCGGAGATCGCCGAGGCGAACGTGGCCGCGTTCCGGGCCGGCTGGAACTTCGGGGAGACCACCGAGGACTTCGCCGTCTCCTACGAGGTCGCCCCGGCGACGGCGGCGTTCCCGGCGGGCACGTACCGGAACATCTCGGGGAACCTGGCCCTGTCGTACGGGCTGATCGCCGCCGCCCGCCAGGCCGACCTGCCGCTGTACCTGGGCTCGTACCCGATCACCCCGGCCTCGGACATCCTGCACGAGCTCTCGAAGCACAAGAACTTCGGCGTCCGCACCTTCCAGGCCGAGGACGAGATCGCGGGCATCGGAGCCGCGCTGGGCGCGGCCTTCGGCGGCTCGCTGGCCGTGACGACCACCTCCGGCCCCGGGGTGGCGCTCAAGAGCGAGACGATCGGCCTGGCGGTCTCCCTGGAGCTGCCGCTGCTGATCGTGGACATCCAGCGCGGCGGCCCTTCGACCGGCCTGCCGACCAAGACCGAGCAGGCCGACCTGCTCCAGGCGATGTACGGCCGCAACGGCGAGGCGCCCGTCCCCGTCGTGGCGCCGAGGACCCCGGCGGACTGCTTCGACGCGGCCCTGGAGGCGGCCCGGATCGCGCTGGCCTACCGCACCCCGGTCTTCCTGCTCTCCGACGGCTACCTCGCCAACGGCTCCGAACCCTGGCGCGTCCCCGACACCGGGGAACTCCCGGACCTGCGGACCGCGTTCGCCACCGGCCCGAACCACACCCTGGCCGACGGCACGGACGTGTTCTGGCCCTACAAGCGCGACCCGGAGACCCTGGCCCGCCCCTGGGCCGTCCCCGGCACCCCGGGCCTCGAACACCGCATCGGCGGGATCGAGAAGCAGGACGGGACGGGGAACATCTCCTACGACCCGGCCAACCACGACTTCATGGTCCGCGTCCGCCAGGCCAAGGTCGACGGCATCGACGTCCCGGACCTGGACGTGGACGACCCGGACGGGGCCCGCACGCTGGTGCTGGGCTGGGGTTCGACGTACGGGCCGATCACGGCGGCGGTGCGGCGGATCCGCCGGGAGGGCGGGCACGTCGCCCGGGCCCACCTGCGCCACCTCAACCCCTTCCCCCGCAACCTCGGAGACGTCCTCAAGGGCTACGAGAAGGTCGTCGTCGCCGAGATGAACCTCGGCCAGCTCGCCACCCTGCTGCGGGCGGAGTACCTGGTCGACGCGCGCAGCCACACCCAGGTCAACGGCATGCCGTTCAAGGCCGAACAGCTCGCCGCCGTCCTCAAGGAGGCCATCGATGCCTGAGCACGAGGAGCTTGAGCACACAGGACCCGAGCACACGGAGCCCGGGCGCACGGAATCGCTCCTGAGCCTGGTGCCGAAGGCCGAGGCCGTCCAGTCGATGAAGGACTTCAAGTCCGACCAGGAGGTGCGCTGGTGCCCCGGCTGCGGCGACTACGCCGTCCTGGCCGCCGTCCAGGGCTTCATGCCCGAACTCGGCCTGGCCCGGGAGAACATCGTCTTCGTCTCCGGCATCGGCTGCTCCTCCCGCTTCCCGTACTACATGAACACCTACGGGATGCACTCCATCCACGGCCGGGCCCCCGCCATCGCCACCGGTCTGGCCACCTCGCGCCGCGACCTGTCGGTCTGGGTCGTCACCGGTGACGGCGACGCGCTGTCCATCGGCGGGAACCACCTCATCCACGCCCTGCGCCGCAACGTCAACCTGAAGATCCTGCTCTTCAACAACCGGATCTACGGCCTGACCAAGGGCCAGTACTCCCCCACCAGCGAGACGGGCAAGATCACCAAGTCCACCCCCATGGGCTCCCTGGACGCGCCCTTCAACCCGGTCTCCCTCGCGCTCGGCGCCGAGGCCACCTTCGTGGCCCGCACGGTCGACTCCGACCGCAAGCACCTCACCGAGGTCCTGCGGCAGGCCGCCGACCACGACGGCACGGCGCTGGTGGAGATCTACCAGAACTGCAACATCTTCAACGACGGGGCCTTCGACACCCTCAAGGACAGGGAGCGGGCCCAGGAGGCCGTCATCCGCCTGGAGCACGGGCGGCCGATCCGCTTCGGCACCGACCTCGCCAAGGGGGTCGTCCGGAACCCGGCCACCGGCGACCTGGAGATCGTGGAGGTGACGCCCGCCAACGAGGGCGACGTCCTCGTCCACGACGCCCGCGCCGCCACCCCCACCACCGCCTTCGCCCTCTCCCGCCTCGCCGACCCCCACACCCTCCACCACACCCCCATCGGCGTCTTCCGGGCGGCGGAGCGCCCGGTCTACGACACCCTCATGGCCGAGCAGCTGGACGCGGCCGTGGAGCAGCACGGCAAGGGCGACCTCGCCCGGCTCCTCGCCGGCAACGACACCTGGACCGTCGTCGGCTGACGTACCGGCACGGGGCGGGGGCGGGTCCTCACGGGCCCGCCCTCCCTCACGTCGTCCCCGCCGCCCCCGTCTTCCCCGTCCTCCTCGCCTCCGCCACCGCCGCGTCCGCGAACTCCCCCAGGAAGTGCGGCTCCCCGTTCCTCACCTGCCAGAGGAAGAGCCCGACGAGGCTCGCGGCGACGCTCTCCCGGCCCGCCGAGGAGTACGTCTTGGCGAGACCCTTGTACGGGGTCTGCCGCAGGGCGTTCGCCACTCCGGACGCCACCGACTCCGCGTGGTTCCCGACCGTCGTGCCGAGCGCCTGGAGCGTCCAGTTGACGGCGTCGTACGCCTCCGTGGCGTACGGATCGACGGGGGTGGTGCCCGGCAGCCCCCAGCGCCTGCGGTACGCGGCGGCGAAGTCCCTCGCCTTCGGGAGGCCGTCCGGGTCGACGTGGGACGTGCCGAAGTACCAGCCCTCGGCCGCCGGGCCCGCGAGGTCGGTGAACTCCCGCGTGAAGGGCTGCTCGACGCTGCCGCAGGGGCCCCGGAAGCCCCGGTCGCGCAGGGCCCTCGCGCAGAGGGCGGCCCGGCGCGGCGAGGTCCCCACGTACATCACGCCCTGCGGGTCCGTCGCGAGGGCGGCCCGTACGGCGGAGGCGAAGTCCTCGCTGTCCGCCTCGACGGGGTGTGCGGTCGCCGTCCCGCCCCGGGCCTGCGAGGGCGGGGTCTTCCTGAGGCTGTTGACCGCGAACCAGGTGGACCGGCCGCCGTCGCGGTCCTCCACGACGGCGGTGCGGACGACCTCGCGCTCGGAGAGGTAGCGCGCGAACGGGACGATCATCGAGTCCGGGGAGGGGCGGGGTTCGAAGTAGGTGCGCTTGGTGGTCTGGCCCTCCAGCGTGGTGCCGTTCGGGACGGCGGCGAGCACGCTGACCAGGGGGACGGAGCGGTCGACGAGTTCGGCCACGGCGGCGACCACGCTCGGGACGGTCGTCGGGCCGACGACGCCGACGAGCCTCCCGTCCTCGAGCAGGGCGCGGGCGGCGGCCGCGGCGCGGGGCCCCTGCCCGCCGTCGTCCATCGCCCGCAGGACCACGTCGAAGGCCCGGTCCGGGCGGGCGTTGAAGGTCTCCACGGCCAGCCGGGCGCCGCGCTCCTGCGCCCGCCCGGCCGCCGCGGTGGGGCCGCTCAGATCGGTGAGGAGGCCGATCGTGTACGAGGGGAGGGCGGCGCCCTTGCCCGTTTCCGTGCCCGCGCCCTTCCCGGCGGAGGTGCGGCCGAGGAGCCAGGCGGTCAGGCCGCCCGCCCCGGCGACGGCCAGCGCCGAGCCGGCCGCCAGGACGCGGCGGCGCGAGGCGCCCGTGGCGGGTTCGGGGGCCGCGAGCAGGGTCGGTTCGGGTACGGGCAGGTCGAGGACGCGCGAGGAGCGCTGCGCGATGAGCGCGGGCAGGCCGGGCGGCAGCCAGTCCCCCGCCGGGCCTTCGGCCTCCCCGAGGGCGGCCCGCACCCGCGCGGCCGTGGGGCGGGCCGCCGGGTCCTTGGCCAGGCAGGCCGCGACCAGGGGCAGGAGCGTGTCCGGGACCTCGCGGAGGTCCGGTTCCTCGTGGACGGTGCGGTAGACGACGGCGGCCACCGCGCCCGTACCGAAGGGGCGTTCCCCGGTGAGGGCGTACGCGAGGACGCAGCCGAGCGAGAAGACGTCGGCGGCCGGGCCGACCTCGTCCGCGGTGCCGACGCGGGCCTGCTCGGGGGCGAGGAAGCCGGGGGTGCCGATCATCGCGTCCGTGGCGGTCAGCGCGGTGGCCCCGGCGGAGCGGGCGATGCCGAAGTCGATGAGGCGGGGGCCGTCGAGGGCCAGGAGGACGTTGCCCGGTTTCACGTCCCGGTGGACGAGGCCCGCCGCGTGCACGTCGGCGAGCGCGGCGGCGAGCCGGGCGCCCAGGGCCCGTACGGTCGGCTCGGGCAGGGCGCCGTGCAGCCCGACGGCCTCGGCGAGCGAGGGCCCGGGGACGAACTCGGTCGCCAGCCACGGCTCCCGGGCCTCCGGGTCGGCGCCGAGGACGCGGACCACCCAGCGGCCGGTGATCCGCCCGGCGATCCGGGCCTCGCGGCGGAACCGCTCCCGGAAGCCGGGGTCGGCGGCGTGCTCGGCGCGGACGATCTTCAGCGCGGCGAGCGTCCCGCCGGCGGTGCGGGCGAGGTAGACCACGCCCATGCCGCCGGCGCCGAGGCGGCCGAGGAGCCGGTGGCCGGCGATCGAGGACGGGTCGGCCCTGCGGAGCGGCTGCACGGGCGGTCAGGCCTTCGGCCGGTTCTGCGGGGCGGGGGGCGCGACGCCGAGCGACTTGTAGGCGCCGTTCTGCACGCCGTGCACGAACGTGCCGACGCCGGCGAGGTCGCCGTACTTGTCGAAGGAGTAGCCGCCCATGGCGCCCGTGTACTCCTTCGCCCGGAGCTGCGCCCAGAGGCCCTTGCGGGCCGGTGGCCGGCCGGCCTTCGCGTTCCGGGCGAGCTGGTCCAGGACCATGTTGACGACGTCGTACGACTCGCCCGTGTAGTACGCGGGAGGGGCGCCGTAGCGCTTGCGGTGCGCGGCGACGAACGCGACGGCCTTCTGCCGCTCCTCCGTCTTGATCTTGGTGTCCTTCTCGCGGGTCAGGGGGTCGAGGACGGGCGCGCCGAAGAACCAGTTCTCGGCGGCGGGCCCGGCCTCCTTCAGGAAGGCGGGCCCGAAGGGGTGCTGGCCGCCGAACCGGGGTCCGGTGAAGCCGAGTTCGAGGAGGGCGCGGGCGGCGAGGACGGCGGTCCCGCGGACCCCGCAGTGCACGTACGCGTCCATGCCCGCGTCGATCATCTCGCCGAGGATCCGGCGGTAGTCCCGGGCGCGGGCGGGCACGACCCGGTAGAGCGGGGTGATCTTCGCCTGTCCGAAGCCGAACTGGACGCCGCGCACGAGGAGCCAGCTGTACTGGTCGTCGGTGCGCTCCTGGAGGACTCCGGGCTTCCTGATGGTGGGCAGGAGCGTGACGGTGTACGCGAGGTACGTGCCGCCCATGGGGTGGTTGGGGACGGCCCGGAGGACCGTGACGTTGGGCGGGCTCTTCTCGTCCCGCAGGGTGAAGAGGTTGAACCCGGCGGAGGTGGTGAGCAGCGGGAGGCCGGCCTCCTCGAAGGCGGGGAGCGCGGCCTGTCCGGTGTCGTCCGAGGTGGGGCCGAGGACGGCGACGACGCCGGGGTCGGTGGTGAGCCGGCGGGCCGCTTCGAGGGCGGTGCGCCGGTCGCCCCGGTCGTCGGAGACCGCGACTTCGAGGGCGAACGGCTTGTCCGCGCGGGCGTTGAACTGCTCGACGGCGAGGCGGGCGCCGCGCTCCTGGGCCCGCCCGATCTCCCGGGCGGGGCCGGAGAGGTCGGCGAGGACGCCGATCTTCCAGGAGGTGCGGGGCGGGGGGTTCTTGCCGTCGCCCCCCTCGTCGTCGTCCCCGAGGAGCGACCGGACGGCGAGGGCTCCGCCGCCCGCGGCGAGGACGGCGGCGCCGGAGGCGAGGAGCAGGAAGCCGCGCCTGCTGCGCTTCGGCGGCTCCGCCGGGCCGGTGCCGGGCGCGGTCGCGTCGATCTCGGGCAGGGCGAGCATCCGGGCGGAGCGCTCGGCGATGGTCCGGACGACGGGGGCGGGCAGCCACTCCGCGGCGTCGCCGGGGGCGTCCTCGACGAGCCGTACGCCGATCTCCGCGGCGGTCGGGCGGGCGGCCGGGTCCTTGGCGAGGCAGGCCCGGACGGGGTCGAGCAGCCCCTCGGGCACGCCGGTGAGGTCGGGTTCGTCGTGGACGGTCCGGTACAGGAGGGCGTCCGGGGTGCCGGTGCCGAAGGGCGGGCGCCCGGTCGCCGCGTACGCGAGGAGGCAGCCGAGGGCGAAGACGTCGGCGGCGGGGCCGATGGCGTCGGCGCGGGCCTCGGCCTGCTCGGGGGCGAGGAAGCCGGGGGTGCCGACGACCATGTCGGTGGCGGTGAGGGCGGTCTCGCCGGTGGAGCGGGCGATGCCGAAGTCGATGAGGCGGGGGCCGTCGACGGCGAGGAGGACGTTCCCCGGTTTCACGTCCCGGTGGACGAGTCCGGCCGCGTGCACGGCGGCGAGGGCGCGGGCGACGGCCCACCCGAGGAGCCGGACGCTCCGCTCGGGCAGCGCGCCGTGCGCGGTGACGGCCTCGCCGAGGGAGGGCCCGGCGACGAAGGCGGTGGCCATCCAGGGCTCGGGGGCGTCCGGGTCGGCGCCGGTGACGGGGACGGCCCAGGGGCTGGAGACCCGGCGGGCGGCCTCGACCTCGCGGCGGAACCGGGCCCGGAAGTCGGGCTGGTCGGCCTGGTCGGCGTGGGTGACCTTGACGGCGGCGAGCTCGCCGTTGGCGGTACGGCCCAGATAGACGACGCCCATGCCCCCGGCCCCGAGCCGCCCGAGCAGCCGGTAACCGGCGAGGGAGGAGGGGTCGGAGGGGAGGAGGGGGTGAAGGTCGCCGGGAGCGGCCTTCACGGGGGAGGGGTTCCCTGCCGGCGCCCCTGCCGGCGCCTGTGCCGGGGGCGGGTTTCCTGCCGGGGGCGGGTTCCCTGCCGGGGGCTGGGCGGGGAGCGGGGGCTCGGCCGGGGGCCGGCTCCCTGCGGGGGGCTGGAGCGGGTACGGGTCCTCTGGCGGGGGCGGGTTCCCTGCCGGAGGCTGGAGCGGGTACGGGTCCCTCGCCGGCGCCTCTGCCGGGGGCCGGAGCGGGTACGCGGGCGGGTCCCCTGCCGGGGGCTGGGACGGGGTCGGGGGCTGGTGCTCCTGGTGCTCCGTCCCCGGCGGGGTCTCGCCGGGGGCTTCGCCCCCGGTGCCGGGCCGGTTCCGCCGATCGGCGGCGGGCGGGTCCTGGTGGCCGGGCCCGGGCCGGGCCGCGCCCTGGGGCCGACGCCTGGCGCCCGGCCGGGCCGGGACGCCCGGCAGGGGGCCGACCCGGGGGTCGCGCGGCGCCCGGGGCCCGGCCCCGTCCCCCGGCTCACGGCCGCCCTGCGGCCCGCGGCCGGCTTCCGGCCCCCGGGCGTCCTCCGGCGCGCGGTCGGCGCGCGGCTCCGGCGTCCGGGTGTCCTCCGGCCCGTGGCCGACACCCGGCTCCGTCCCCGGGGCGCCTTCCGGCGCGCGCGCGTCCTCCGGTCCATGGTCGGCGCCCGCACCCGGGGCGCCCCCCGCCTCGCGGACGTCCTCCGGCTCGTGGGCGTCGCTCGGGTTCACGGGGCTCATGACTGGACCTCCAGCTCGTCCTTGACGCGTTCGAGCATGGTGACGAGGGCCTGGACCTGGGCGGTGACGGTGCCGATCGTCGTGTCGGTCGTCTCCTCGCTGTAGCCCGGGGCGCCCTTGACGACGGTGGCGACGGTGACCTGGCCGATCCTCGACTGGTACCAGCCGTAGAACTGCCTCCCGCGGAACTCGTCGTTGTAGTAGCCGCCGCGCTCGCCGAGGGAGTCCGCGGCGGTGTAGTTGCCGCCGAGGCCGAAGGGGTTGCCGAGGGAGATGAGCCCCTCGATGCGCTCGCCGTCGCGCAGCCTCTGGTTCGGGCAGCGCAGGGCCTCCTCCAGGGTCCCGGCCATCTCCCAGTCCGCGTCCTCCTCGGTGCGGTGGACGGTGACGGTGGCGGCGACCCGGAGGGTGCCCCGGCCGTCGACGGCGGGGACCTCGCTGTAGGCGGTGACGCTGTGCAGGACGGTGGAGGGACGGGTCCCGGTCCCCCAGGAGCAGCCCTCCCCGAGCACGGGCCAGTAGTCGGGGTCGCTGAGGTGCGGGGTGCGCTTCACGTAGTCCGGGCCCCAGGCGTCGGGCCCCGCGACGACGGCGAGGGCGAGCCTCCGGGCGTCGGCGGCGTTCTTCGGCGCGCGCTTCGGGTCGGGGGTGAAGTCGAGGGCGGTCGGGGTGGGGGTCGGGGTGGGCGCGGGGGCCGGGGCCGTACCGCCCGGGGTCGACGCCCCGCTCGTACTCGCCCTGCCGTCGGGTTTCGCCCCGTCGTCGCGCCCGTCGGCGCATCCGGTCGCGATCAGTCCGCCCACCAGCACGGCACAGCAGGCACGCAGCAGTCTTCGGTCCCCGTACGCCACAGTCCCCCCACGGTCCCTACGCGGATGACCCGAATCACCCGAACGGCGATCAGATCGTACGACCTGGCGGGGCAACCGGCCGTGCCCGCAACCTCATTGGGACGAAGCGGTGGCACTCTCGCGACGCGCCCCGTCGTACCGCTCGCGGGCCTCCTGGACGGCGGCGACCCGCCGCTCGCTCCAGTGGGCCAGCTCCCGGACCCGGCGGGCGGCCTCGGTGCCGAGCGGGGTGAGGGCGTAGTCGACGCGGGGCGGGATGACGGGCTTGGCGTCGCGGTGGACGAAGCCGTCGCGCTCCAGGGTCCGGAGGGTCTGGGCGAGCATCTTCTCGCTGACGTTCCCGATGCGGCGGCGCAGCTCGCTGAAGCGGTACGGGCGCTCCAGGAGGGACGCGAGGACGAGGACGCCCCAGCGGCTGGTGACGTGCTCCAGGACGGCACGCGAGGGGCACATCGGTTCGAACACGTCGGGCAGCGGGGCCGTCGCGCCCACCTCTTCACTTACTCCCATGCCAGTACCTTACTTCAAAGTGGGCACTGTCGAAAAGTTAGTGCCCGTCGTACGGTGAGTGCACCGTCCACCGCACCCCACGCGTAAGGAAGCACCATGAGCATCGTCGTCACCGGAGCCACCGGGCAGCTCGGCCGCCTCGTCGTCGACGCCCTCCTCGCCGCCGCCCCCGCCGAGGGCACCGCCCCCGCCGAACAGGTCGTCGCCGTCGTCCGCGACAAGGACAAGGCGGCGGACCTGGCCGAGCGCGGGGTCGAGCTGCGGATCGCCGACTACGACCGCCCCGAGACCCTGGCGGGCGCCTTCGGGGCCGGTGACCGGGTGCTCCTGATCTCCGGCAGCGAGGTCGGGCGGCGCGTCGCCCAGCACGCCGCCGTGATCGACGCGGCCAGGGCGGCGGGGGTGGCGCAGCTCGCATACACCGGCGTCCTCGGCGGCGACGACGCCGACTTCGAGCTGGCCGCCGAGCACAAGGAGACCGAGCGCCTGATCCTCGCCTCCGGCCTGCCGTACACCTTCCTGCGCAACGGCTGGTACAGCGAGAACTACACCGCGAACCTCGCCCCCGTCCTCGCCCACGGCGCCGTCGTCTCCAACGCCGGCGAGGGCCGGATCGCCTCCGCCTCCCGCGCCGACTACGCCGCCGCCGCGGCCGCCGTCCTGACCGGCCCGGCCGAGGAGCACCTGAACCGGGTGTACGAGCTGAGCGGCGACACCGCCTGGTCCTTCGCCGAGTACGCGGCCGAGGTCGCCGCCCGGTCCGGCCGGGAGGTCGCGTACACCCCCGTCTCCGCCGAGGCCCATCTGGAGATCCTCACCGGCGCCGGCCTCCCGCGCCCCTTCGCCGAGATCCTGGTCGACGTCGACCGGGCCGCCGGGCACGGCGCGCTCGCCCTGCGGACCGGCGACCTGGCCCGGCTGATCGGCCGCCCGACCACCCCGGTCGGCGTCTCGGTCCAGGAGGCCCTGGACGCCTCCCGCTGACCGTCCGACCGTCATGACCGTATAGCGGTACGGGCATGACAACCCGCCCCGTGCGGCGCTACCGTCGACGAAGCGGCCGACAGGACGGCGCGGCACAGGGCGGGAGGTCCGGTGAAGACGGAGAACGAGGGACGAGCAGGCCTGCTCCACGGGATCGGCGCCTACGCCATGTGGGGCCTGGTCCCCCTCTTCTGGCCGCTCCTCAAACCGGCCGGGGCGATCGAGATCCTCGCCCACCGCATGGTGTGGTCCCTGGCCTTCGTGGGGCTCGCCCTGCTGGTCCTGCGCCGCTGGGGCTGGGTGCGGGAGCTGGTGCGCAGCCCGCGCAAGCTCGGTCTGATCGCCCTCGCCGCCGCCGTCATCACCGTGAACTGGGGCCTCTACATCTGGTCCGTGAACGCGGGCCACGTCGTCGAGGCCTCCCTCGGCTACTTCATCAACCCGCTCGTCACCATCGCCCTCGGCGTCCTCGTCCTCCAGGAGCGGCTGCGCCCGGCGCAGTGGGTGGCGGTCGGCATCGGCCTCGCGGCCGTGCTCGTCCTCGCGATCGGATACGGGCAGCCGCCGTGGATCTCGCTCGTCCTCGCCTTCTCCTTCGCGCTCTACGGCCTGGTGAAGAAGAAGGTCAACATCGGGGGCCTGGAGTCGCTGGCCGCCGAGACCGCCGTCCAGTTCCTGCCCGCCCTCGCGTACCTGGTCTGGCTCGGAGGCCAGGGCACCCTGGCGTTCGGCTCGCACGGCGCCGGCCACACCGCTCTGCTCGCCGCCACCGGCCTGGTCACGGCGATCCCGCTGGTCTGCTTCGGCGCGGCGGCGATCCGCGTCCCGCTGTCGACGCTCGGCCTCCTCCAGTACCTCGCGCCGACCTTCCAGTTCCTCCTGGGCGTCCTCTACTTCCACGAGGCGATGCCGGCGGAGCGCTGGGCGGGCTTCTCCCTCGTCTGGCTGGCCCTGACGATCCTCACGTGGGACGCCCTGCGCGCGAACCGGCGCAACCGGGCGGCGGTCGCGGCGGCGGCAGCGGCGGCAGCGGCAGGTACGGCCGGGTCCTCGCAACCGGTCGAGGCCCCGGGGCCGGTCGGGACCGCGCCCTCGACCGGACGCTGACGGCGTACCCGTACCCGTGCCTGTGACCGTGCCCATAGACGGCGGGCCGGAGGCTCAGGCGTCCGGCCGGACGACGTCGAAGACCTGCTTCTGCAGGCCGTTCGCGTAGACCTCGTGCTCGACCGGCTTCAGCTTCTGGGCGTCCTTGTCCGTGGCGCTGAAGAGCCGCTTGCCCGCCCCGAGCAGGAGGGGGAAGACGAGCAGGTGGTACCGGTCGATCAGGCCGGCGTCCGACAGGGCCCGGTTCAGCGCGGCGCTGCCGTGGACGATGATCGGGCCGCCCTCGGTCTCCTTGAGCGCGGCGACCTCGTCGAGCGAGCGCAGGATCGTGGTCTCTCCCCAGTTCGGGACGAGGTCGTCCTCGGCGAGGGTGGTGGAGACGACGTACTTCGGCATCGCCTTGTAGCCGGCGAAGTCCTCCATGTCCGGCCACACCGCGCCGAACGCCTCGTAGCTGACGCGGCCGAGCAGCATCGCCGCGGCCTCCTTCTGCTCCCGGTCCTTGATCTCGAACGCCTCGGGAAGGAACTCGACGTCCTTGAACGTCCACCCGGAGTTCCGGTAGCCGGGCTCGCCGCCCGGGGCCTCGACGACGCCGTCGAGCGAGATGAAGGCGGTGCTGATCAGAGTGCGCATGGAAGGCATCCTCGGTCTCTCGTGTCCGGTCGGCAGGCGGTTCCTCCGGTGCGCGCCCGTCCTCCTTCGCGACCGCCGCGCTCCTGCCGTGACACATGACCGCGGAGCACGGGGAAACTCATCGGTCGCCGCCACGGCGGGGCGCCCGCAAACGGTTCGCGGGCGGCGGGCGGCCTCCGCAGAATGGGCCGGATGGAACGCTTGCAGGAGATCGCGGCCCGTCTGTCCGAGGTCGAGGGGGTCGTCGGGGTGTGCCTGGGCGGCAGCCGGGCGCGGGGGACGCACTCCCCGGCCTCCGACTTCGACCTCGGCCTGTACTACCGGCGGCCGCTGGACACCGACGCCCTGCGCCGGATCGCGGCCGAACTGACCGGCGGGCCGGTGGAGGTGACCGAGCCGGGCGGCTGGGGGCCGTGGGTGGACGGCGGCGGCTGGCTGACCGTCGACGGCCACCACGTGGACTGGATCTACCGCGACCTGGACCGGGTGCGGCGCGTCCGGGAGGAGTGCGAGGCGGGCCGCTTCGAGTTCGGCGCCCAGCCCGGCCACCCCCTGGGCTTCTTCTCCCCGTCCTACGCGGGCGAGCTGGCGCTCGGCCGCGTCCTGTCCGACCCGACCGGCGAGCTGCGGGCCCTCCGGGAGCGGGTCCGCCCCTACCCGGACGCGCTGCGCACGGCGCTCGTCGAGAACGCGTGCTGGGAGGCGCCGTTCACCCTGGCCTGCGCCCGGAAGGGAGCGGCCCGCGGGGACGTCTTCTATGTGGCGGGCTGCCTCTTCCGCGCGGTCGGCCTCCTCGTACACGCCCTGCACGCGCACGCGGGGAGCTGGGTCCTGAACGAGAAGGGGGCGGTACGGGAGGCGGACGGGCTGCCCGCCGCCCCGCCGGACTTCGCGGACCGCGCCCACCGGCTGTTCGCCGCCCCCGGCACGGATCCGGCCTCCCTGGCGGCGGTCCTGGACGAGGCCGACGCCCTGACCGCCGAGGTGTGCAAGGCGCTCGCGGACCGGACGGCCCCGGAATAACCGGTGGTGGTACGAGGGGCCCGCCCCCACCCTGAACCCCATGGAGGAACCGAAGCACCGGATCCGCGCGCTCCACACGGAGCGCACGGTCACCGTCTACCAGGCGTACAGGCCCGCGATCGGGCTCCCGGCGGCGCGGGAGGGCCGGTTTCCGGCCGCCTGGAAGCGGGACCGGATGACGTGGATCAAACCGTCGTTCCTGTGGATGATGTACCGCTCGGGCTGGGGCCTGAAGGAGGGGCAGGAGACCGTCCTCGCCGTGGAGATCACCCGCGAGGGCTTCGAGTGGGCCCTGCGGAACGCCTGCCTCTCCCCCTACGAGCGGGGCTTCCACCCCGACCGGGACGCGTGGCGGCGGCAGCTGCGGGAGTCCCCGGCCCGGGTCCAGTGGGACCCGGAGCGCGACCCGCGCCTGAATCCCCTCCCGTACCGCTCGCTCCAGCTCGGCCTGGCGGGCGAGGCGTCCCGCCGGTACGCGGACGAGTGGACGGTGTCGATCACCGACGCGACCCCGCTCGCCCACCGCGTCCACGCCCTGGTCCGGGCCGGGGACGTGGACGGCGCCCGGGCCCTGCTCCCCCGGGAGGAGCCGTACCCGGAGCCGGAGGGGCTCCTGGACCACCTGCGGGTCGGGCAGGACCGCCGTTCCAGCGGAAAGAACCGTTCCGGTGGCACGGGCGGGAACGGGGCGCTAGAACCGGGGGCATGAAACCCCTGCACTGGAAGCTCGTCGTCGACGCCTCGGACCCGCACGCCCAGGCCGCCTTCTGGGCCGCCGCCCTGCGCTACCGGGAGGAGGACCACAGCCCGCTCGTCCGCCGGCTGCTCGGGATGGGGGCCGTCCCCGACGAGGTGACGACCACCGTGCACGGCGGGACGGAGCACGAACGGCTCGGCTGGCGGGACCTCGCCGCCGTGCGGCACCCGGACGAGCCGTACGACGAGGACACCGACGCGGGTCTGGGCCACCGGATCCTCTTCCAGCGGGTCCCGGAGGCGAAGACCGTCAAGAACCGCCTCCACCTGGACCTCCACGCGGAGGAGGGCGCCCGGGACAAGGAGGTCGCCCGCCTGATCGACCTCGGCGCGACGGTCCTGCGCGAGGTGGACGAGCCGTCGGGCTCGTGGGTGGTCATGGCGGACCCGGAGCGGAACGAGTTCTGCGTGCAGTAGGGCGGGAGGGGTCAGGGGCGGCGGACCTCGAAGTGGAAGCAGCCGTACTCGACGGCCCGGACGTGGACCAGGGCCACGGCGGGGTCGTCGAAGGCCTCCGCGAGGGCCAGGTCGAAGCCCTCCGCCGGGTCCTCCGGGAGCTCCAGGAGCCGGCCGCCGACGATCCGGCCCTCCGCGTCGTACCGGCGGAGGGCGCGCAGGGCCCCGGGCCGCGCGAAGGGGTACGTCCCCGAGGGCGCGGGCCCGCCGCACTCCCCGGCGTGCACGAAGACGGGGCCCTGCTCGTCGTACGCGCCGGGCTCGGCCCCCGTCTCCGCCGCCCAGCGGCGCAGCGGCGCGTACGAGACGAGCGCGATCCGCTCGCCGGGGGCGGCGGGCCGCAGACAGCAGCGAAGGGGCTCCCCGCCCTCGGTGGCCGTGTACGGGACACAGGGACGCCCGGCGTCGTCGACGGCGCGCAACTCGACGAGGGCGGCGGGCGCGACGGCCCGGGGGACGTAGGAGGTCTCGGCGACCCGGGGGACGTGGGAGGTCTCGGCGACCCGGGGGACGTGGGAGGTCTCGGCGCCCCGGGGGCCGTGGGAGGTCTCGGCTGTACGCATGGCTCCAGCGTCGCCCTTCCCCGCCCCGCGCACCGGCGGGATTCGGACGCCGACCCCGGTGTGCGGGAGGCCGTGTCCGACGTGCTCGTCCGCTGAGCGAACGGGACTGACCGGTTTCCGCTCTTGACGTGGACACATCCTGTCACTGAACATTCAGCACGCACAGCGGAACACTCGCGCAACAACAACTGAACAGCACGCACGCATTCGTACAGCTCCAACGCCTCGCGGCCTCCCACGCCCGGGGCGTCTCGCACGTTCCGTCCCATCCCCGTTCGGAATCCGGAGCCCCCACATGAACATCTCCGTGCCCAGACGCGTCACCGCGGTCGCCGCCCTCGCGGCGCTCGCGCTCGGTGGTCTCACCGGGACCAGCGCCACCGCCCGGCCCGCCGAGGCCGCCGGCGCCGCCGCCGCGCCCGACATCTCGCTCACCGCCGTCAAGCAGCACTTGACGGACCTCCAGTCCATCGCCACCGCCAACGGCGGCAACCGGGCCCACGGCCGCGCCGGTTACAAGGCGTCCATCGACTTCGTGAAGGCGAAGCTGGACGCCGCCGGATACACCACCAGCCTCCAGACCTTCACCACCAGCGGCGCCACCGGCTACAACCTGATAGCCGACTGGCCGGGCGGCGACCCCAACCAGGTCCTGATGGCCGGCTCGCACCTCGACTCGGTCTCCTCCGGCCCCGGCATCAACGACAACGGCTCCGGCTCCGCCGCGATCCTGGAGACCGCCCTCGCCGTGTCCCGCGCGGGCTACCAGCCCTCCAAGCACCTGCGGTTCGCCTGGTGGGGCGCCGAGGAGCTGGGCCTCGTCGGCTCCAAGTACTACGTCAACAACCTTCCGGCGACCGAGCGTTCGAAGATCAAGGGCTATCTGAACTTCGACATGATCGGCTCGCCGAACCCGGGCTACTTCGTCTACGACGACGACCCGACGATCGAGCAGACCTTCAAGAACTACTTCGCGGGCCTCGGCGTCCCGACCGAGATCGAGACCGAGGGCGACGGACGCTCCGACCACGCCCCCTTCAAGAGCGCGGGCGTCCCCGTCGGCGGCCTCTTCACCGGCGCGCAACCTCTCCGTCGGCGTGGACATCGTCCACACCTACAAGGGCGACCTCGTCGTCGACCTCGTCGCCCCCGACGGCTCGGTCTACAACCTGCACAACCAGACCGGCGGCAGCGCCGACAACATCGTCCAGACCTACACCGTGAACGCCTCCTCCGAGGTCGCCAACGGCGCCTGGAAGCTCCGCGTCCAGGACAGGGGTCCGGCCGACGTCGGCTACATCAACGCCGTCAAGCTGACCTTCCCGTAGCGGACGGTCCGACGAAACGCCCGGGCGGGTCGGTGACCACAGCCCCCGACCCGCCCGGGGTCCCAACCCGGTCGGCGCCTACTTGCCGGCGTTCGCCGCGTCCACCAGCGCGTCCTTCGTCACCGCGCCGACGTAGACCTTGCCGTCGTCGGTCAGCAGCGCGTTCACCAGCTTCGTCTTGAAGAGGGTGCCCGAGCCGAACTTCCCGGTGACCTCGTCGCCGAAGGAGTCCAGGAGGCCCTGGATCTCCTTCGGCGCCTCGTCCGTCTTCGGCGCCGGGGCGCCGGTGTCGAGCCTCGCGATGGTCGTCCAGCCCTCGCCGATGACGTTCAGGCCCTTGCCGAAGCCCCCGAACTCCTTCTCGAAGTCCTTGCCGAACTCCTTCTCGAAGTCCTCCGGGAGCTTCTCCGACTTCCGCGCCTCCTCCGCGCCCTCCGTCACCTTCGCGCCCTTCGGCGCCTCGAAGGCGAAGACCGACGCGTCCGGACGGGCGAAGTCGACCTTCGTGAAGCCCGCGTCCACGACCGGCTTGCCGCCCTCGACCGAGGAGAGGGTGAACTTCAGCGGGGTGCCGTTCGCCGCGTCCACCGCGATCTTCACCGAAGCGACCGTCGAACCGGCCTGCTTCGGCTTGATCAGCAGCTGGTACGCGTCCCGGCCCGCCACCTTCGCCGTGCCGTCGACCGTGATCGACGTCGTGTCGCCGGCCGCCTTCAGGACCTCGTCCGCGAGCTCCTTGGGCGTGGCGGGCAGCTCCTTCTGCCCGGCCTCCGGGCCTTCCGCCGCGCCCTTCTCGTGGAAGACCTCGTTCGACTTGCTGTCGTAGGCCCAGACGTCGTCGCCGTTGTGGATCAGGCTGTACTCGTCGGAGCCGTCGAGCAGGGTGAGCCTCTGGCGCTCGGGACCGTCCGCCGCGAGGCGCAGCGTGTGGGTGCCCGAGGCGAGTTCGGTGAGCTTCTGCGAGGGGTCCGCCGTGGAGGAGCCCGCCCCGCCGCCCAGGCTCCCGAGGCCGGACGCCAGGCCGCCGAGGGCCGGCAGGCCCAGGTCGGTGGAGACCTTGAAGGTGCCGGAGAGCGTCTGGGTCTCCGAGCCCGCGATCTTCTCGATGAGCTGCTGTGCCGTGATCTCCGGCAGGTCCGGGTCGCCGGACGCCGCGAGCGCCGGGACCAGACCGATGGTCGCCGCGGCCACGCCGGCCACCGCGACGGGGACGACGTACCGGCTCGCCCGGCGACGGGTCTCGCCACGAGCCTCGCCGCGGATCTCGCCGGCGGTCCCGCCGGGGACTTCGTTCGCTGCCATGGTCTCCGCTACCTCCGTGCGCCCTGAAGGGGCCTCGTACGGCCCCGTGTGGTCGATGTACTCCATCTCACCAAACGGGGCGACGGGAAGCGTCAGCCCCGGGGATCAACCCCGCCTACCCCTTGGGGATGACCCGACCCCGAGACCGGTGCGGCCCGCGCGGTCCCCGTACGGCCGGAACGCCCGCTTCCGCGAAGGCGGGGCGCGCGCTCCCGGGCGAGACTGGAAGGAGGCGGGTCGAGAGGAGCCGGCATGGCCGAGGGGCTCTCCGCGGTGGCGCGCACCGGGCGTCACGCCGCGCACGTCACGGCCGCGACGGCCGCCGGGTTCTACCCGGCGCTCCACCTCCTGGACCGGCCGGTGGCCGGGATCTACGCCCTGTTCACCCCCATCGCCTTCGGCATCCTCTCCCCGCTGCCCGGGGCGGGCCGGGAGCGGGCCGGGACCGTGCTGCGGGCGGTGCCCGCCGCGGCCGTGCTCGTCGCCCTCGGGACCGTCCTCGCGGTCGGGACCTGGCCGGCCGTCGCGGGCATGCTGGCGGTGGGGTTCGCGCTGGCCTTCGGGTCGGCCTGCGGGCCCCGGACCGCGGGCGCCGCCCCCGGGCTCCAGCTCTTCTACATCCTGGCCTGCTTCCCGCCGTACGAGCCGGGGACGCTGCCGCAGCGGCTCGTCGGACTCGCCGTCGGCGGGGCGCTCCTGGCCCTGGCCGAGGCGGTGTTCTTCCCGGACGCGCCGGGGCCCTCGTACCGTACGCGGATCGCCGGGGCCCTGGACCTGGCGGCCCGCGCCGCCTCCGGGGTCGTGCGCGGGCAGGGGCCGGACCCGGAGACCGCCGCGCGGCTCGGGGCGGCCGGGCGGGAGCTGCGCCTGTCGCGGCTGCCCGCCGGGGCCCGGCCGACGGGCGCGGGCCGGACGGACCGGGCCCTGGCCCAGGCGGGGGCCGCGGCCCGCCGGCTCCTCGACCAGCTGGCCCTGCTCGCCGGGCACGGCCCGGCGCCCGGGGACACGGCCTCGGCGGAGCTGCTGCGGGGGGTCGCGGCGAGCTGTACGGAGACGGCCGCGGCCCTGCGCCGGGGACGGCGGAGGCGTGCGGGGCGGGTCCTCGCCGGGCCGCAGCTCCTCGAAGAGCTGGTCGCCGACTTCCTGAGGGCGAGGGCCGGCGTCCCCGCCCCGCGCGCCGTCCTGGTCCGGCGGTCGACGGTCCTGACGGCGGCGGTGTCGGCGGTGACCGTCCGCACGGCCGCCTCCCTCGCGCTCGGCGGCCGGGAACGGCTGTACGGGCTGCCCCGCGAGCAGTTCTGGTACGCGGCGGAGGGCCCGGCCCGGCTGCTGGCCGTCCGGGTCAGGGGCAATCTGACCCGGCGCTCGGTCGTCTTCCAGAACGCCCTGCGCACCGCGCTCGGCCTGGCGCTCGCCCGGCTGGTGGCCGGTTCGCTCGACCTGTCGCACGGTTTCTGGGTGCTGCTCGCCGTCCTGACCCTGGGGCGGACCACGGCGGGCGCCACCTGGTCGGCCGTACGGGCGGCCGCGGCCGGGACGCTGGCGGGGGCGTTCGCCGCCGGGCTCCTGATCGTGGGGGCCGGGGGCTCCTCCGACGTGTACGCGGCGCTGCTCGTGCCGATGATGCTGGTGGCCTTCACGCTGGGCCCGCTCGGCGGCCCGGCGTGGGGCCAGGGGCTCTTCACGCTGGTCGTCGCCACGGCCTTCGCGCAGATCGCGCCGGTGACCTGGCGGCTCGCGGAGGCCCGTCTGGTCGACGTGCTCACCGGCAGCGCGATCGGCCTGCTGTGCGGCCTCCTGGCCTGGCCGGCCGGGGCCCGCGCCGAGATCCGGTACGCGATGTCGGCCCTGCTGCGGGCGGCGGCACCGGTGGTACGGGCCACGGCGAGGGCGGTGACGGAGGGAAGCGGGGGGAGCGGGACCGGTTCCGGAAAGGACGGGACCGGCGAGAGCACCGCCCCGGACCGCGTCCCCGGAGGGCCCGGCTCCCCCTCCCCCGGCGTACGCCTCACCCTCCACCGGCTCCGGATCGCCGAGGCGGCCTACGCGCAGTACCGGACGGAGCCCGCCCCCGACACCGCCGACGCCGCCCGCGACTGGCTCGCGGTGCTCGACCACGGGTCGCGCACGCTGGTCGGCGCCTACTGGCTGCCCCGTACGGACGGCATGCCGGGGCTTCCGCCGGAGGCGCGGCGCTGGGCGCGGGAGGCGGCCGAGGAGGTGGCCGCGGCGACCGTACGGGCGGCAGGCTTCCCCCCGGAGGGCGTGCGGGTCCGCCCCGCCTCCCTGCCGCCGGAGGTGGCCGAGCGGGTCCCCGCGCCGCTGCTGGCCCCGCTCACGGACGTGGAGGTCTGGCTGCGGGCGCTCGCCCGGGACCTGGAGGCGGGCTCGCCCCCGCGGCCGAAGAGCTGAGCCGGAAAACCGAGCCGGAAAGCCGAACCGGAAGACTGGGCCGGAAAGCCGAACCGGAAAGCTAGCCCGCCCGGTACACCACCGCGTCGCACAGCTCCGCGAGCGCCGACTTGGCGTAGCCGTCGGGCAGCGGGGCCAGCATCGCGCGGGCCTCCTCCGCGTAGCGCACGGTGTCCCGGCGGGCCTGCTCCAGGGCCGGGTGGGCGCGCAGCCGGCGCAGGACCTCGGCGTGCCGGGCGTCGTCGGTGAGGTCGCCGTCGACGAGGGCGACGAGCTCGACGTCCTCGGGGCGCCCGTGCGCGGCGGCCGCGGCCCGCAGGTGCAGGACGGGCAGGGTCGGGATGCCCTCGCGCAGGTCGGTGCCGGGGGTCTTGCCGGACTCGTGGGAGTCGGAGGCGATGTCGAGGACGTCGTCGGCGAGCTGGAAGGCGACGCCGAGCCGCTCGCCGTACTGGGTGAGGGTGTCCACGACGCCCTCGTCGGCGCCGGCCATCATGGCGCCGAAGCGGCAGGCGACGGCGACGAGGGAGCCGGTCTTGCCGCCGAGGACGTCGAGGTAGTGGTCGACGGGGTCGCGGCCGTCGGTGGGTCCGGCGGTCTCCAGGATCTGGCCGGTCACCAGGCGCTCGAACGCCTCGGACTGGATGCGGACGGCCTCGGGGCCGAGGTCCGCGAGCGTGTGGGAGGCGCGGGCGAAGAGGAAGTCGCCGGTGAGGACGGCGATCGAGTTGCCCCAGCGGGTGTTGGCGCTGGGGACGCCGCGCCGGACGTCGGCCTCGTCCATGACGTCGTCGTGGTAGAGCGTGGCGAGGTGGGTCAGCTCGACGACCACGGCGGCGGGCACGATGCCGGGCGCGTAGGGGTCTCCGAACTGGGCGGCGAGCATCACGAGCAGCGGGCGGAAGCGCTTCCCGCCGGCCAGGACGAGGTGCTGCGCGGCCTCCGTGATGAAGGGGACGTCGCTCTTGGTGGCGTCCAGGAGACCCGCCTCCACGGCCGCCAGACCGGTCTGGACATCGGCCTCAAGAGCCTGGTCCCGCACGCTGAGGCCGAACGGCCCGACGACGGTCACGAGGGAGTCTCCTGTCTGCTGACGCCTGCTGTCGATCACACGGTCGGCAGCGATCACACGGGACGATCACGCGGATTGTCGATGTGTCGCTGGATTCACTCAAGCCAGCGTATCCGGTCACCTTTCGATCACCGTGGGCGCCTTCCCGTCACCCCCGGTATGTTCGTGATCAGACGATACGAGCAGGAGTAGGCGCTTTGTCCCGAACAAGCATCCGCACCGACTTCCCGTACGAGACCTGCCGCGAGGACGTCCGCATCCCGATGCCCGGGGGCACCTCCCGGGCCGAAGGCTCCGGGGGAGGCACCTCGCTGTACGCGCGCGTGTGGCGCCCGGTCACCGAGGAGCCCGTACCGGCCCTCCTGGAGTACCTGCCGTACCGCCTGACCGACTGGACCGCGCCCCGCGACCAGCAGCGCCACCCCTGGTACGCGGGCCACGGCTACGCCTCCGTACGGGTGGACGTGCGCGGCCACGGCAACAGCGGGGGCCTGCCCGGCGACGAGTACGACGCGACCGAGCTGGCGGACGGCGTCGCCGTCGTGAACTGGCTGGCCGAGCAGCCCTGGTGCACGGGGGACGTCGGCATGTTCGGGATCTCCTGGGGCGGCTGCAACGCGCTCCAGATCGCCGCCCTCGCGCCCGAACCCCTGAAGGCGGTCGTCACCGTCTGCTCCACCGACGACCGGTACGACAACGACGTGCACTACATGGGCGGCTCGGTCCTCGGCGTCGACATGCACGCCTGGGGCGCCGCCATGCTCGCCTTCTCCTGCCGCCCGCCGGACCCGGAGCACGTCGGCGACGAGTGGCGGTCGACGTGGCTGCGGCGCCTGGAGGCCGTGGAACCGCTCGTGGACACCTGGCTCTCGCACCAGACCCGGGACGCGTACTGGAAGCACGGCAGCGTCTGCGAGGACTACGGGGCGATCGGGGCCGCCGTCCTCACCGTGGGCGGCTGGCACGACCCGTACCGGGACACCGTCCTGCGGCTCGTCCGGCACCTGCCGGCGGACCGGGTGCGCGGGATCGTCGGGCCCTGGTCGCACCAGTACCCGGACCGGGGCCTTCCGCCGGGGCCCGCGATCGGCTTCCTCCAGGAGACCCTGCGCTGGTGGGACCACCACCTCAAGGGGGCCGCCAACGGCGTCATGGACGAGCCCCTGCTGCGGTCCTGGATCAGCGACTCGCACCCGCCGGCCACCGTGTACGAGGAGCTGCCGGGCCGCTGGGTCGCCGACCCCGCCTGGCCGTCCCCGCACGTCACCCCCGTGACGTACGGCTTCCAGGGCTCCCCGGTGGTGGTCGACTCGCCCCAGCAGACCGGGATCGACGCGGGTCGCTTCTTCCCCTTCGGCAACGACGCCGACCTGCCGCCCGACCAGCGCGAGGAGGACGCCCACTCGGCCTGCTTCGACTTCCCCGTGCCCGAGGACGGCGGGCCCGTCGAGATCCTGGGCCGCCCGTCCGTGACCCTGTCCCTGCGCACCGCCGCGCCCACCGGGCAGGTGATCGCCCGGCTCTGCGACATCGCCCCGGACGGCTCCTCCACCCTGGTCACCCGGGGCGCCCTGAACTTCTCCGCCCGCCACGGCCGCGACCGGGCCGAGCCGGCCAGGATCGGGGAGACGGAGGGCTTCACCTTCGAGCTGAACGGCATCGGGCACGCCTTCGCGCCCGGTCACCGGGTGCGGCTCGCGGTCTCCTCCACGTACTGGCCGTGGATCTGGCCCCGGCCCGACGCGGCGGGCTTCACGCTCGACCCGGCGGGCTCCTCCCTCACCCTGCCGGTCCGCCGCCGCACCGAGGACGCGGTCGTGTGGGAGGAGCCGGAGCAGGCCGAGCCCCTGGAGGTCGTGCGTCCGGCCTCCCCGGAGGAGCGGCGCCCGGAGCGGGTGGTGGTCCGGGACGTGGCCAAGGGCGAGTGGCGCCTCGAAGTGGACCCGAAGTACGGGGGCACGCGCGTGTATCCGGACGGTCTGGAGTTCACCGAGGACGCCCTGGAGACCTACACGATCGAGGAGAGCGGCCCGCTGACCGCCCGCACCCGCTCGGACTGGACGATCCGGCTGCGCCGTCCCGACCGGGGCTGGGACGTCGGCGTGGAGACCCGCTCGGAGATCACCTGCGACGCGGAGGCCTTCCACACCTCGAACGAGGTGGTGTGCCGGGAGGGCGACGAGGTCGTCTTCCACCGCACCTGGGAGAAGCGGATCCCCCGCACGGCGGGCTGAGCACGCCGTGCGGG
Source organism: Streptomyces bikiniensis (assembly GCA_000716465.1). Taxonomy (GTDB): domain Bacteria; phylum Actinomycetota; class Actinomycetes; order Streptomycetales; family Streptomycetaceae; genus Streptomyces; species Streptomyces bikiniensis. Next base: position 144,552 of record JNWL01000008.1, on the reverse strand, counting down.
GGACCGGTGTCCCGCCCTACGCGTCCGCGCCGGCCTTGCGGCGGCGGGCGACGAACACCGCGCCGGCGCCGAGGGCGACGGCCCCGGCGGCGGCGAGGCCGATCATCGGCAGGGCGTCGTTCGAGCCGGTGGCGGCGAGGTTGCCACCGGTCACCGGGGTGGAGGACGAACCGCCCTGCGGGGTGGTGCCGGTGTTGCCGGCGGTGGGCGCCGGGGCGGGCGTCGAGGTCGACGGCGACGGGGTCGGCTTCGGCTTGTCGCCCTTGGCGGCGAGGATCTCGAAGTCGGCGGTCGCGAACTCCTCGCCGAACCCGCAGGAGCCGTCGTTGTTCTCGTACGCGCCGACGGCGAAGACGACACCGGGGCCGGCCGGGGTCTTGCTGTCGAGGGTGAGGCGCAGCTTCACGTCGGCGTGGCCGCCCTTGACGAGGCTGCCGACCCGGACGGCGTCGTTCTCCTCGGTGACCTCCGTCCACTTCGGGTGGGCGGCGGAGGACCACTCGACGGTGATGTAGTCCTCGAAGAAGTCGTCCTCCTCGATGCTGTCGGGGAGCGCGGCGGCGAAGGCGTAGGCCTCGACCTCGTCGAAGGTCTCCTCGGAGGTGTTGGAGACGCGCAGCGAGAAGAGGGCGCTGGTGCCGGCGGTGACCTTCTTCGGACCGCTGAGGGCGACCGTGACGGACTTGTCCTCGGCGCACTCCTGGCCGAGCTCCTCGAAGTCCGCCAGGGCCTGCTTGGCGGCGGCGAGTTCCTTGGCGGCGGCCTTCTCCACCTTCTGGGCGAGGCCGAGCGTCGTGAAGGCGGCGACGCGCGCCTCCTCCAGGGCCTTGGCGGTGTCCTTCGCCTTCGTGTCGGCGGCGGCCTTGGCGGCGGCGGCCGCCTCGGCGGTCGCCTTCGCCGTCGCGACGGCCTCGTCGGCGGCCTTCTTCTCCTCGTCGGTGGCGTCCTCGGCCAGCTTTTCGCGGGCCTCCTCGGCCTTGGCGAGCTCCGCGTCGGCGGCGGCCTTGGCGGCGGCGGCCGCCTCGGCGGCCTTCTTCGCGTCGGAGGCCGCCACCACCAGCGGGTGGTCGGCCTTCTCCAGGGCCTCGATGGCGGCGTTGGCCTTGGCGACCTCGGCGACGGCCGCGTCGTATTCCTTCTGCGCCAGTTCGACGGCGGCCTTGAGCTCCGCCGGCGTGGGCGGCTTCTCGTCCTCGCCGGCCGCCGGCTTCTGCGTGGAGGCGGGCGACGGCTTGGTGTCGGCGAGGGCGGGAGTGGCGGACAGGAGCACGAGCGGCGTGGTGACGGCGGCGGCCACGGCGGTCGCGAGCATGCGGCGGATCTTCACGTTGTGGACCTTTCCCTGGTCAGGGGGTCGAAGAAAAACGGGGCGCGCTCCTGCGGCTACGTCACGCGGCGCGTCGCCACCGTGATCGTATGGCCGTGGGCGCCTTCGCGGGAGGCCCGTCTCCGCGGCCCCGGGCGGGCGGGAACGAGCGCCCAGCACCCAAAGGGAGCGAACGCGGACAGTTGCCCACGGAGGCCGCACTTTCCGTGTGATCCATGTCATCAGCGCCCGGCGGCCCGCCCCGTAACGTGTCCCCCACACCCGTGGAAAGCGAGGCAGGTACCGATGTCCGAGCACAGCCCGCTCGACCTGGCCGAGGGCGACCCCTTCGGCCCGCACAACCTCCCGTACGGCGTCTTCTCCACCGCCGAGGAGCCCGACCGGCGCCGGCTCGGCGTCCGGATCGGCGGGTACGTGCTGGACGCGGGGGCCGCGGCGCACGCGCTCGGCTCCCCGTACGCGTCGCTGCTCGCGCAGCCGAGCCTGAACCCGCTGCTCGCCGCCGGGCGGACCGCCTGGCGCGACGTCCGCCGGGCGCTCACGGCCTGGGTGACGGTCCCCGCGCACCGGGCCGACGTCGAACCGCTCCTCCACCCCCTGGACGCGGTGACGCTGCACCTGCCGTACGAGGTCGCGGACTACGTCGACTTCTACGCGAGCGAGCACCACGCGACCAACGTGGGCCGGATCTTCCGCCCCGACGGCGACGCGCTCACCCCCAACTGGAAGCACCTGCCCATCGGTTACCACGGGCGCGCGGGCACGGTCGTGGTCTCCGGCACCGACGTCGTGCGCCCCTCCGGGCAGCGCAAGGCGCCCACCGACCCGGCCCCGGTCTTCGGGCCGTCGGTGAAGCTGGACATCGAGGCGGAGGTCGGCTTCCTGGTCGGCACCCCCTCGGAGCTGGGCCGGCCGGTCCCGCTCTCCGACTTCCGCGAGCACGTCTTCGGTCTGACGCTGCTCAACGACTGGTCGGCGCGGGACGTGCAGGCGTGGGAGTACGTGCCGCTCGGCCCGTTCCTCGGCAAGTCGTTCCAGACCTCGGTCTCGGCGTGGGTGACGCCCCTGGAGGCCCTGGACGCGGCCCGCACCGCCCCGCCCGCGCGGGACCTCCCGCTCCTGCCGTACCTGGACGACGCGGACGAGGAGGAGCCGGGCGGCTTCGACCTGCGGATCTCCGTGGAGATCAACGGCGAGGTGGTGGCCGAGCCGCCGTTCTCCTCGATGTACTGGACGGCGGCCCAGCAGCTCGCCCACATGACGGTGAACGGCGCGTCGCTGCGCACGGGCGACCTGTACGGCTCCGGGACGGTCTCCGGACCCGAGGTGAACCAGCGCGGTTCGCTCCTGGAGCTGACCTGGAACGGGCGGGACGCGCTCGAACTGTCCGGCGGGAAGCGGACGTTCCTGGAGGACGGCGACGAGGTCGTCCTGACGGCGTGGGCGCCGGGCCCGGACGGCACCCGGGTCGCCCTGGGCGAGGTCCGAGGCCGGATCGCCCCCGCCGCCTGACCGTCAGACGGCCCGCCAGAGGGAGGGGACGTTCGGCGGCTGCCAGCCGGGCTGGGCGGTGTGCGCCTGGAGGCACACGTAGGCCGCTCCTCCGTAGGTGACGGCGTCCCCGGCCCGGTAGGCGGTGCCGACCGCCCAGCTGCCCCCCGGCGGCTGGGTGGTCTGGGTCGGCGTCGGCGTCGGCGTCGGGCCGGGGTTCTGCGGCACGTTCAGGACGAAGTCGAAGGCGGCCTCGCGCGCCCCGCCCGCGTCCCTGACGGTCATGAGCAGCCGCGGGTCGAAGAGGCTGTCGGTGTTGTTGCGGGGCTCGCCCGGGAAGTACAGCTGGGTGGTGAGCACCGGGCGGCCGGGGGCCTGTGCCTTGACGTGGATGTGCCGGGTGCGGCCCGGGTAGAGGCCGGGCACGATCGTGGTGAGCTTGAAGGAGCCGTCGGCGCCGGTGAACTGGTGGCCGCGGAAGCGGAACCCGGTGTTGTCGTAGGCGCCGTTGGTGTCGGCCTGCCAGAAGTCCAGGAGGACCCCGGATATCGGCCGGCAGGCGAGCCCGAAGACGTACCCGCTGACGGTGAGCCGGACGCCGGGGGTGTTCCCTTCCAACAGGCTTGAGCGCCGGGGGGAGTTGGGCTTGAAGTACGGGCCCTCCATCTGCGCCGGGGTGGGGTCGTCGCCGTCGTCGCACGTGGGGGTGAGCTCGGGCGCCTCCTCGCCGCCGGTCAGGGTGCGGGCGAGCGCGGGGACGCCCATGAGCACCGCGGGCGCCGCCATGCCGGCCGCGAGCGCGGCCCGCAGGACGGTCTTGCGGGTCACGTGCCCGGTGCTGGTCTCGTGGTCCATGTGCCTGGCTCCTCGGGTGGGGGCTGGGATCGGCACCGAACCTAGGGGCCCGCGCCACCGGGTTCGATGGACGGAACACGGCGGTCGTGGTCTTTTCGGAAGCGGCCGGGGCTGCACCCGACCTCCCGCCGGAAGAACCGGCAGAAGTAGGCGGCGTCGTCGAACCCGACGCGGGCGGCCACCTGCCGCACGGGCAGCCCGGTGGCGACGAGCAGCCGCTGCGCCTCGCGCGCCCGCTCCTGGCGCAGGAGCGCGGCGGGCGTGCGGCCGGTGGCCGCCCGCACCACCTCGGTGAGGTGCCCGGGGGTCACCCCGATGCGCTCGGCGCACTCCCGTACGGAGAGCCCGGCGGTCCCGGCGGTACGGGCGAGGCGCAGGAACTCCTCGGCGAGACCGGGCGGCGGCGCCCCCGCTCCCCCGCCGCCGGGCAGCCGGGAGGCCCGTACGAGGAGCACGTGCAGCAGGGACCGCAGCACCCCGGCGAACCCGTCGGCCCCGTGCCGGTACTCCTCGGCCAGGTCGCCCAGGAGCCGGCTCGTGCGCTCGTGGGTGGCGGCGTCGAGGTCCACCCAGGGCCGCTCCCCCAGCCGCCGCAGCAGTTCCTCGTCGTCGGGCCCGCCGACCAGGAACTCGGGCGTGAAGAGCACGAGCGACCCTTCGAGCCCGCGCACGCCCTCCCAGTGGTGCACCTGCCCGGGCAGGATCACCCCGAGCTGCGGCGGCCGCACCTCGTACCGCTCCAGATCGAGCACGTGCGTCCCGCTCCCCTCGGTGACGTGCACGATCTCGTAGAAGGTGTGCCGGTGCGGGTACGCGGCCCGCGACATCGGCCCCATCGCGTCGAACCCCCCGGCGGCGAAGGGCACCCGGTCGGGCAGCCTCAGCTCCAGCCGGTGCACGGGCGGATCACCGGGCCGGGGGACGGCGCAGGGGGTGCCGGGTAAGACGGTGGTGCCGCGCATGGAACCATCCCTCCACGACTGGTACAGACCATTGGGTGCGGTTCCCACGATGACACGGCGTCCGGCGGGGGTGAAGTACGCCGAAGGGCCCGGCTCCTGGAGGAGCCGGGCCCTTCGCGCGCGTCCCCGCGGGGTCACCGCACGAACACGCTCGCCTGGTTCGCCAGGTCCAGGAAGTACTGCGGGGCGAGGCCGAGGGCCAGGGTGACCGCCACGCCCGCCGTGATGGCGACGGTGGTGAAGGCCGAGGGGACGGCGACCGTGGGGCCGTCGGCCTTGGGCTCGCTGAAGAACATGAGCACGATGACCCGGATGTAGAAGAAGGCCGCGATCGCCGAGGAGAGCACGCCGACCACCACCAGGGCGCCCGCGCCGCCCTCCGCCGCCGCCTTGAAGACCGCGAACTTCCCGGAGAACCCGGAGGTCAGCGGAATGCCGGCGAAGGCGAGCAGGAAGACCGCGAAGACCGCCGCGACCAGCGGCGAACGGCGGCCCAGACCGGCCCACTTGGAGAGGTGGGTGGCCTCGCCGCCCGCGTCCCTGACCAGGGTGACGACGGCGAAGGCGCCGATCGTCACGAAGGAGTACGCGCCCAGGTAGAAGAGAACGGACGAGATGCCGCTCGGGGTGGCCGCGATGACGCCCGCGAGCAGGAAGCCCGCGTGCGCGATGGACGAGTACGCCAGGAGCCGCTTGATGTCGGTCTGGGTGATGGCGACGATCGCGCCGCCCAGCATGGTGAGGATCGCGACGCCCCACATGACCGGCCGCCAGTCCCAGGTGAGGCCCGGGAGCACCACGTACAGCAGGCGGAGCAGGGCGCCGAAGGCGGCGACCTTGGTCGCGGCGGCCATGAAGCCGGTGACCGGGGTCGGGGCGCCCTGGTAGACGTCCGGGGTCCACATGTGGAACGGCACGGCGCCGACCTTGAAGAGGAGCCCCATGAGGACCATGGCGAAGCCGATGAGGAGCAGCGCGTCGTTGCCCATGGTGCCGGCGAGCGCCGGGTTCACCGAGGCGACCGTCCCGTCGACCACGTCGGCGATCACGGCGTACGAGACGGAGCCCGCGTAGCCGTAGAGCAGGGCGATCCCGAAGAGCAGGAAGGCCGAGGAGAAGGCGCCGAGCAGGAAGTACTTGACGGCCGCCTCCTGCGACATCAGCCGCTTGCGGCGGGCGAGGGCGCACAGCAGGTACAGCGGGAGGGAGAAGACCTCCAGGGCGATGAAGAGCGTCAGGAGGTCGTTGGCCGCCGGGAAGACCAGCATGCCCGCGACGGCGAAGAGGGCGAAGGGGAACACCTCGGTGGTGGTGAACCCGGCCCTGACGGCGGCCTTCTCGTGGTCGCTGCCGGGCACGGCGGCGGCCTCGGCGGCGAAGGAGTCGACCCGGTGGCCGTGGTCGGCCGGGTCGAGCCTGCGCTCGGCGAAGGTGAAGACGGCCACGATCGAGGCGAGCAGGATCGTGCCCTGGAGGAAGAGGGCGGGTCCGTCGACCGCGATGGCGCCCATGGCCGCGATGTGGGCCTTGGTGGAGCCGTAGCCGCCGGCCGCCAGGCCGACGACGGCGGCGAAGGCGGCGGCGAGCGCGAGGACGCTCAGGAAGACCTGGGCGGTGTAGCGGCCCCTGCGGGGCACGAAGGCCTCGACGAGGACGCTGAGGACCGCGGCGCCGACCACGATGAGCACGGGCGCGAGCTGCGTGTACTCGATGTGGGGCGCCGGGATCTTCTCCAGCGGTTCGACGGCGGCGGTCGTCCACAGGGTGTGGACGGAGGATGCGACAGCGGGAGCACTCACTTGGCCGCCTCCACTTCAGGCTGGGGGTCCTTCTGCTGGACGTCGGACATGGTGTGCCGCACCGCCGGGTTGACGACGTCCGTCAGCGGCTTCGGGAAGACCCCGAGGAAGATCAGGACGGCGATCAGCGGGACGACCACGGCCAGCTCGCGCGGCCGCAGGTCCGGCAGCTTCCGCACCTCCTCCTTCACCGGCCCGGTCATCGTCCGCTGGTACAGGACGAGGGTGTAGAGCGCGGCGAGGACGATGCCGGTGGTGGCGATGACGCCGGCCACCGGATAGCGGGCGTAGGTGCCGACCAGGACCAGGAACTCGCTGACGAACGGCGCGATTCCGGGCAGCGACAGGGTCGCGAGGCCGCCGATCAGGAAGGTGCCGGCGAGCACCGGCGCGACCTTCTGAACGCCGCCGTAGTCGGCGATGAGCCGCGAGCCGCGCCGGGAGATCAGGAACCCGGCGACCAGCATCAGGGCGGCCGTCGAGATGCCGTGGTTGACCATGTAGAGCGTGGCACCGGACTGGCCCTGGCTGGTCATCGCGAAGATGCCCAGGATGATGAAGCCGAAGTGCGAGATGGACGCGTAGGCGACCAGCCGCTTGATGTCCCGCTGGCCGACCGCGACGAGCGCCCCGTAGACGATGCTGATCAGGGCGAGGACGACGATCGCGGGCGTGGCCCACTTCGAGGCCTCGGGGAAGAGCCCGAGGCAGAAGCGGAGCATCGCGAAGGTGCCGACCTTGTCGACGACGGCGGTGATGAGGACGGCGACCGGGGCGGTGGCCTCCCCCATCGCGTTCGGCAGCCAGGTGTGCAGCGGCCACAGCGGCGCCTTCACCGCGAAGGCGAAGAAGAAGCCGAGGAACAGCCAGCGCTCGGTGCTGGTCGCGATCTCCAGGGAGCCGTTGGCCCGGGCCCCGGCGATCTCGGTGAGCGAGAAGTTCCCCGCCACCACGTACAGGCCGATGACGGCGGCCAGCATGATCAGGCCGCCGACCAGGTTGTAGAGGAGGAACTTGACGGCCGCGTAGGAGCGCTGGGCCGCCGCGTTCTCGTCGGAGCCCGCGTGGGCCCGGTCCCCGAAGCCGCCGATGAGGAAGTACATCGGGATGAGCATGGCTTCGAACAGGATGTAGAAGAGGAAGACGTCGGTGGCCTCGAAGGAGAGGATCACCATCGCCTCGACCATGAGGATCAGGGCGAAGAAGCCCTGCGTCGGCCGCCAGCGCTTCGAGGACGTCTCCAGGGGGTCGGCGTCGTGCCAGCCCGCCAGGATCACGAACGGGACCAGCAGCGCGGTGAGCGCGATCAGCGCCACCCCGATGCCGTCCACGCCCAGCTCGTACCGGACCCCGAAGTCCTTGATCCAGGCGTACGACTCGGTCAGCTGGTACCGCTCGCCGCCCGGCTCGAACCGGGCGAAGACGATCCCGGCGAGCACGAGCGTGGCGAGCGAGACGAGCAGCGCCAGCCACTTGGCGGCGGTGCGGCGGGCGGCGGGCACGGCGGCGGTCAGGATCGCACCGACCGCCGGCACCGCTGCCGTCACCGTAAGGAGCGGGAAGGCTGTGCTTGTTCCGAACATGGGGAGTTACACCGCCCTCATCAGCAGGGTCGCGGCGATCAGCACCGCCGTACCTCCGAACATGGAGACCGCGTACGAGCGGGCGTAGCCGTTCTGGAGCTTGCGCAGCCGGCCGGAGAGCCCGCCGACGCTCGCCGCGGTGCCGTTGACCACGCCGTCCACCAGGGAGTGGTCGACGTAGACGAGCGAGCGGGTGAGGTGCGTGCCGCCCGTGACGAAGACGGCGTGGTTGAAGTCGTCCTGGAGCAGGTCGCGGCGGGCCGCCCGGGTGAGCAGCGAGCCGCGCGGGGCGACCGCCGGGACGGGCCGGCGCCCGTACTGGAGGTAGGCCAGGCCGACGCCGATCACCATGACGGCGACGGTGCAGGCGGTGACGGCCGCGGCGCCGATCGGCGGGTGGCCGTGCTCGTACCCGGTGACCGGCTCCAGCCACTCCACGAACCCGGCGAACTCGAAGACCGCGCCCCCGGCGACCGATCCGACGGCCAGCAGCACCATCGGGATCACCATGGACCTGGGCGACTCGTGCGGGTGCGGCGGGTTGCCGTCCGCGTCGGGCTGCCAGCGCTTCTCGCCGAAGAAGGTCATCAGCATCACGCGGGTCATGTAGTACGCGGTGATGGCCGCGCCGAGCAGGGTGACCGCGCCGAGGATCCAGCCCTCGGCGCCGCCCTTCGCGAAGGCCGCCTCGATGATCTTGTCCTTGGAGAAGAAGCCGGACAGGCCGGGGAAGCCGATGATCGCGAGGTAGCCGAGGCCGAAGGTGACGAAGGTGACCGGCATGTACGTCCGCAGGCCGCCGTACTTCCGCATGTCGACCTCGTCGTTCATGCCGTGCATGACCGAACCGGCGCCGAGGAAGAGCCCGGCCTTGAAGAAGCCGTGCGTCACCAGGTGCATGATCGCGAAGACGTAGCCGATCGGGCCGAGCCCGGCCGCCAGGATCATGTAGCCGATCTGCGACATGGTCGAGCCGGCCAGCGCCTTCTTGATGTCGTCCTTGGCGCAACCGACGATCGCACCGAAGAGGAGCGTGACGGCGCCGACGATCGTGACGACGAGCTGCGCGTCCGGGGCCGCGTTGAAGATGTCGGCGGAGCGGACGATCAGATAGACACCGGCGGTCACCATCGTGGCCGCGTGGATGAGGGCCGAGACCGGGGTCGGGCCCTCCATCGCGTCCCCGAGCCAGGACTGCAGCGGCACCTGGGCCGACTTGCCGCAGGCCGCGAGGAGCAGCATCAGGCCGATCGCGGTCAGCGTCCCCTGAGAGGCCTGCCCGGACGCCTCCAGGACCGGCCCGAAGGCGAAGGTCCCGAAGGTGGTGAACATGATCATGATGGCGATCGAGAGGCCGATGTCACCGACCCGGTTGACCAGGAACGCCTTCTTCGCGGCGGTGGCCGCGCTGGGCTTGTGCTGCCAGAACCCGATCAGGAGGTACGAGGCGAGGCCGACGCCCTCCCAGCCGAAGTACAGGAGCAGGTAGTTGTCGGCGAGGACGAGCAGCAGCATCGCCGCGACGAACAGGTTCAGATAGCCGAAGAACCGGCGGCGCCGCTCGTCGTGCTCCATGTAGCCGATGGAGTACACGTGGATGAGGGTGCCGACCCCGCTGATCAGCAGGACGAACGTCATGGAGAGCTGGTCGAGCTGGAAGGCGATGTCCGCCTGGAAGCCCTCGACGGGGATCCAGGTGAAGAGCCGCTGGTACAGGGCCCTCTCCTCGGCCCCCTTGCCGAGCATGTCGGCGAAGAGCGCCAGGCCGATCGCGAAGGAGACGGCCGCGAGGAGCGTGCCGATCCAGTGGCCGGTCCGGTCGAGCCGGCGGCCGCCGCAGAGCAGCACGGCCGCGCCGAGCAGGGGCGCCCCGACGAGCAGAGCGATGAGATTTTCCACGGTCAGCCCCTCACAGCTTCATCAGGCTTGCGTCGTCGACCGAGGCCGAGTGGCGGGCACGGAAGACGGACACGATGATCGCGAGCCCGACGACGACCTCCGCGGCGGCGACGACCATCGTGAAGAAGGCGACGATCTGTCCGTCGAGGTTGCCGTGCATGCGGGAGAAGGTGACGAACGCGAGGTTGCAGGCGTTGAGCATCAGCTCCACGCACATGAAGACCACGATCGCGTTGCGCCGGATCAGCACCCCGGCCGCGCCGATGGTGAACAGCAGGGCGGAGAGGTACAGGTAGTTGACGGGATTCACCGGTTGGCCTCCTCTTCGTCCCGGTCCCGGCCGAAGGCGTCCTGGTCGCGCGCGTCCCGGTCCCGGCCGAGCCGTTCCTCGGAGCGCTGCTCCAGGGCCTTGAGGTCGGCCATGGCCTCGGCGGACACGTCCCGGATCTGGCCCCGCTTGCGCAGGGTCCCCATGACGGTGAGCTCCGCCGGGGTGCCGTCGGGCAGCAGGCCCGGGACGTCCACGGCGTTGTGCCGGGCGTAGACGCCGGGCGCGGGCAGCGGCGGCACGTGCTTGCCCTCGCGCACGCGCTGCTCGGCGAGCTCGCGCTGGGTGCGGGCGCGTTCGGTGCGCTCTCGGTGGGTGAGGACCATCGCGCCGACGGAGGCGGTGATGAGGAGCGCGCCGGTGATCTCGAAGGCGAAGACGTACTTGGTGAAGATGAGGGCGGCCAGGCCCTCGACGTTTCCGCCGCGCGCGCCGTTCGCGGCGCCGAGGCCGGCGAACTCGGTGAGCGAGGCGTTCCCGATGCCGGCGGAGAGCAGGATCCCGAAGCCGAGGCCGCAGGCGACGGCCCACCAGCGCTGGCCCTTGATGGTCTCCTTCAGCGAGTCCGCGGCCGTGACGCCGACCAGCATGACGACGAAGAGGAACAGCATCATGATCGCGCCGGTGTAGACGACGATCTGGACGACGCCGAGGAAGTACGCGCCGTTGGCCAGGTAGAAGACCGCCAGGATGATCATGGTCCCGGCGAGGCAGAGCGCGGAGTGGACGGCCCTGCGCATCAGGATCGTGCACAGCGCGCCGATCACGGCGACGGTGCCGAGGACCCAGAACTGGACGGCCTCGCCGGTGGAGGTCGCGTACGCCGCGAGGTGCGCGCTCACGCGTCCACCTCCTCGTCGGCGTCGTCCTTCTCCCCCTTGGAGGTGGCGGTCTGGCGGACGGTGCCGGGCGCGGCCCCGGTGACCAGGCCCCGGTAGTAGTCCTGCTCGTCCATGCCCGGGAAGATGGCGTGCGGGGTGTCGACCATCTCCTCCTCCAGGCCGGCGAGGAGCTGCTCCTTGGTGTAGATCAGGTTCGCCCGGGAGGAGTCGGCCAGTTCGAACTCGTTGGTCATCGTCAGCGCGCGCGTGGGGCAGGCCTCGACGCACAGGCCGCACAGGATGCAGCGGGCGTAGTTGATCTGGTAGACGCGGCCGTAGCGCTCGCCGGGCGAGTAGCGCTCCTCGTCCGTGTTGTCCGCGCCCTCCACGTAGATGGCGTCGGCGGGACAGGCCCAGGCGCACAGCTCGCAGCCGACGCACTTCTCCAGGCCGTCCGGGTGGCGGTTGAGCTGGTGCCGGCCGTGGAAGCGGGGCGCCGTCGTCTTCTGCTGCTCCGGGTACTGCTCGGTCAGCCGCTTCTTGAACATGGCCTTGAAGGTCACGCCGAAGCCGGCCACCGGATTCTGGAAGTCAGACACCGTCCGTCTCCTTTCCATCACTCGCAGTAGCAGTATCGGGGGCGCCACTGACAACGAGGTCCCGCTGGTGCCGTGACCTGCGCCGGGGCACGGGCGGCAGGGACTGTCCGGGCTTGGGCGGTACGGGGAAGCCTCCGGCCATCGGGTCGAAGGCGCGCTCCTCCTCGGGCGCGGGCGCCGCCGCCTTCGCCTTCCGGTCGCGGAAGAGGTCCACCACGAAGGAGAGGAGGAGCAGGGCGAGCACGGCCCCGGCCACGTACAGGACGATGTTCGTGAACGCGATGTTCTCGTTGCGCAGCGCCCGGACGGTGGCGACCAGCATCAGCCAGACCACGGAGACCGGGATGAGGACCTTCCAGCCGAGCTTCATCAGCTGGTCGTAGCGGACGCGGGGCAGGGTGCCGCGCAGCCAGATGAAGAAGAACAGCAGCAGCTGCACCTTGATCACGAACCAGAGCATCGGCCACCAGCCGTGGTTCGCGCCCTCCCAGAAGGTGGAGACGGGGTACGGGGCCCGCCAGCCGCCCAGGAAGAGGGTCACCGTCACGGCCGAGACCGTCACCATGTTCACGTACTCGGCGAGCATGAACATCGCGAACTTGATGGACGAGTACTCGGTGTTGAAGCCGCCGACGAGGTCGCCCTCGGACTCCGGCATGTCGAAGGGGGCGCGGTTGGTCTCGCCGACCATGGTGACGACGTAGATGATGAACGAGACCGGAAGCAGGATCACGAACCAGCGGTCCGCCTGCGCCTCGACGATCGCCGAGGTCGACATCGACCCGGAGTAGAGGAAGACGGAGGCGAAGGCCGCGCCCATGGCGATCTCGTAGGAGATCATCTGCGCGCAGGAGCGCAGTCCGCCGAGGAGGGGGTACGTGGAGCCGGAGGACCAGCCGGCGAGGACGATGCCGTAGATGCCGACGGAGGCGACCGCGAGGACGTACAGCATCGCGATCGGCAGGTCGGTGAGCTGCATCGTGGTGCGGTGGCCGAAGATCGAGACCTCGTTGCCCGCCGGGCCGAAGGGGATCACGGCGATCGCCATGAAGGCGGGGATCGCGGCGACGACCGGGGCGAGGACGTAGACGACCTTGTCGGCCCTCCTGACGATCACGTCCTCCTTGAGCATCAGCTTGATGCCGTCCGCGAGGGACTGGAGGAGGCCCCAGGGGCCGTGCCGGTTGGGGCCGACGCGCAGCTGCATCCAGGCGACGACCTTGCGCTCCCACACGATGGAGAAGAGCACGGTCACCATCAGGAAGGCGAAGCAGAAGACGGCCTTGAGCGCCACGAGCCACCAGGGGTCCGTGCCGAACATGGACAGGTCTTCAGCGGCGAGCGGCACGCTCATGCCTGCACCTCCGTGACGTCGGCGGGGCGCGGGGCCGCCGGGCCGATGCGGACCAGGTCGCCCGGGCGGGCGCCGGTGTCGGAGAGGACGCCGTGCCCGGTCGAGTTCAGCGGGAGCCAGACGACGCGGTCGGGCATCTCGGTGACCAGGAGCGGGAGGGCGGTGGACCCGGCCGGGCCCGTGACCTCCAGGACGTCGCCGTCCTTGACGCCGGTGTCGGCGGCGGTGGCGGCGGAGAGCCGGGCGACGGCCGCGTGCCGGGTGCCGGCGAGGGCGGTGTCGCCCTCCTGGAGGCGGCCGAGGTCGAGCAGGAGCCGGTGTCCGGCGAGGACGGCCTCGCCGTCGCCGGTGCGGGGCGCGGGCCGGCCGGGCTCGGTGGGCTCGGTGGCCCGCTCGTGGGCCCAGCCGCCGAGCCGGTCCAGCTCCCGCCGTACGGCCCTGAGGTCGGGCAGGCCCAGGTGGGCGTCGAGGGCGTCGGCCAGCATGTGCAGGACGCGGGTGTCGGTCGGGGCAAGCGGCCGGGTCATCTGCTCCGGCTTGAGCGCGGCCTCGAACAGCCGGGCCCTGCCCTCCCAGTTGAGGAAAGTGCCGGGCTTCTCGGCGACGGCGGCGACCGGAAGGACGACGTCGGCGCGGTCGGTGACCTCGCCGGGCCGCAGCTCCAGGGAGACGACGAAGGCCGCGTCGAGCGCTTCGCGCGCGCGTGCCGGGTCCGGCAGGTCGGCGACCTCGACGCCGCCGACGAGCAGGGCGGCGAGTTCGCCGGTGGCGGCGGCCTCGACGATCTGGCCGGTGTCGCGGCCGTAGCGGGCGGGGAGCTCGCGCAGGCCCCAGGCGGCGGCGACCTCCTCGCGCGCGCGGGGGTGGGTCGCGGGCCGGCCGCCGGGGAGCAGCGAGGGCAGCGCGCCCGCCTCGACGGCGCCGCGTTCGCCGGAGCGGCGCGGGATCCAGACGAGCCGGGCGCCGGTGGCGGTGGCGGCGCGCAGGGCGGCGGTGAGCGCGCCGGGCACGCCCGCGAGGCGTTCGCCGACGGCGAGGACGGCGCCCTCCTGGCGCAGGGCCTCGGCGGCGGCGAGCCCGTCACCGGTGAGGCCGACCCGGGAGGTGAGGGCGTCGAGCCATTCGGTCTCGGTGCCGGGGGCGGCGGGCAGCAGGGTGCCGCCGGCCTTCTCCAGGCCCCGGGTGGCGAAGGCGGCGACGGCGTAGGTCTTCTGGCCGCGCTTGCGCCAGGCCTTGCGGAGCCGCAGGAAGACGCCGGGGGCCTCCTCCTCGGACTCCAGGCCGACGAGGAGCACGGCCGGGGCGGCTTCGAGCGAGGTGTACGTGACTCCGCTGCCGTCCAGGTCCCGTCCCCGGCCGGCGACGGCGGAGGCCAGGAAGTCGGCCTCCTCGCCGGAGTGGACCCGGGCCCGGAAGTCGACGTCGTTGGTGTCGAGGGCGACCCGGGCGAACTTGGCGTACGCGTAGGAGTCCTCGACGGTCAGCCTGCCGCCGGCCAGGACGCCGGTGCGGCCGCGGACGAGCCCGCGGGCGGCGGCCTCCAGGGCCTCGGGCCAGGAGGCGGGCTCCAGCTCACCGGTCGCCTGGTTCCGTACGAGCGGGGTGGTGAGCCGGTCGCGCGCTTGCGCGTACCGGAAGCCGAAGCGGCCCTTGTCGCAGATCCACTCCTCGTTGACCTCCGGGTCCTCGGCGGCGAGCCGCCGCATGACCTTGCCGCGCCGGTGGTCGGTGCGGGTGGCGCAGCCGCCCGCGCACTGCTCGCACACCGACGGCGAGGAGACCAGGTCGAAGGGGCGGGAGCGGAAGCGGTAGGCGGCGGAGGTGAGGGCGCCGACCGGGCAGATCTGGATGGTGTTGCCGGAGAAGTACGACTCGAAGGGGTCGCCCTCGCCGGTGCCGACCTGCTGGAGCGCGCCGCGCTCGATCAGCTCGATCATCGGGTCGCCCGCGACCTGGTTGGAGAAGCGGGTGCAGCGGGCGCAGAGCACGCAGCGCTCGCGGTCGAGGAGGACCTGGGTGGAGATCGGGATCGGCTTCTCGTAGGTGCGCTTGACGCCCTCGAAGCGGGACTCGGCCTGTCCGTGGGACATGGCCTGGTTCTGCAGGGGGCACTCGCCGCCCTTGTCGCAGACGGGGCAGTCGAGCGGGTGGTTGACGAGCAGCAGCTCCATCACGCCGTGCTGGGCCTTCTCGGCGACGGGGCTGGTGAGCTGCGACTTCACCACCATGCCGTCGGTGCACGTGATGGTGCAGGAGGCCATGGGCTTGCGCTGGCCCTCGACCTCGACGATGCACTGGCGGCAGGCGCCGGCGGGGTCGAGGAGCGGGTGGTCGCAGAAGCGCGGGATCTCGATGCCGAGCTGTTCGGCGGCGCGGATGACCAGGGTCCCCTTGGGGACGGAGACCTCGATGCCGTCGATGGTCAGCGTGACGAGGTCCTCCGGCGGCACGGCCGGGCCGGCGCCTCCCGTCGGTCCGGACTCGGTGACGGTCATGCGGTCACCTCCTTGTGGTTGTCCGCCCAGGCGGTCGACTTGGCCGGGTCGAAGGGGCAGCCCTTGCCCGTGATGTGCTGCTCGTACTCCTCGCGGAAGTACTTCAGGGAGGAGAAGATCGGCGAGGCGGCGCCGTCGCCGAGGGCGCAGAACGACTTGCCGTTGATGTTGTCGGCGATGTCGTTGAGCTTGTCCAGGTCGGACGTCTCGCCCTTGCCCGCCTCGATGTCGCGGAGGAGCTGGACGAGCCAGTACGTGCCCTCGCGGCAGGGCGTGCACTTGCCGCAGGACTCGTGGGCGTAGAACTCGGTCCAGCGGGTGACGGCCCGGACCACGCAGGTGGTCTCGTCGAAGCACTGGAGCGCCTTGGTGCCGAGCATGGAGCCGGCGGCGCCGACGCCCTCGTAGTCGAGGGGCACGTCGAGGTGTTCGTCGGTGAACATCGGGGTGGAGGAGCCGCCGGGGGTCCAGAACTTGAGGCGGTGGCCGGGGCGCATCCCGCCGCTCATGTCGAGGAGCTGGCGCAGGGTGATGCCGAGCGGGGCCTCGTACTGGCCGGGCGAGGCGACGTGCCCGGAGAGCGAGTACAGCGTGAAGCCCGGGGACTTCTCGCTGCCCATGGAGGTGAACCAGTCCTTGCCCTTGTTGAGGATCGCGGGAACGGACGCGATGGACTCGACGTTGTTCACCACGGTGGGGCAGGCGTAGAGGCCGGCGACCGCGGGGAAGGGGGGCCGCAGCCGGGGCTGGCCGCGGCGGCCTTCGAGGGAGTCGAGGAGCGCGGTCTCCTCGCCGCAGATGTACGCGCCGGCGCCGGCGTGCACGGTGAGTTCGAGGTCGAGTCCGCTGCCGAGGACGTTCCGGCCGAGGTAGCCGGCGGCGTAGGCCTCGCGCACGGCCTCGTGGAGGCGGCGCAGGACGGGGACGACCTCGCCGCGCAGGTAGATGAAGGCGTGGCTGGAGCGGATCGCGTAGCAGGCGATCACGATGCCCTCGATGAGGGAGTGCGGGTTGGCGAAGAGGAGCGGGATGTCCTTGCAGGTGCCGGGCTCGGACTCGTCGGCGTTGACGACGAGGTAGTGCGGCTTGCCGTCGCCCTGCGGGATGAACTGCCACTTCATGCCGGTGGGGAAGCCGGCGCCGCCGCGGCCGCGGAGCCCGGACTCCTTGACGTACGCGATGAGGTCGTCGGGGCTCATCGCGAGGGCCTTGCGCAGGCCCCGGTAGCCCTCGTGGCGCTCGTAGGTCTCCAGGGTCCAGGAATCGGGCTGGTCCCAGAAGGCCGAGAGGACGGGGGCGAGCAGCTTCTCGGGGCTGCTGCTGCCGTTGTTGATCTCGGTGGCCAAGGTCATCACTCCCCCTCCTGTCCGGAGGTCTCGCCGCGCGGGTGGACGATTCGACGGTGCGGCTGCTCGCCCTTGGCCAGTCGGAGGCCGACGAGGGAGGCGGGGCCCGCGCCGCCGGTGGCCTCGACGGCGCCGGGGCGCTCGTCGGGGAAGCCGGCGAGGATGCGGGCGGTCTCCTTGAAGGTGCAGAGCGGGGCGCCCCGGGTGGGTTCGACGGTCCGTCCGGCCCGCAGGTCGTCCACCATCTTCTTGGCGGACTCGGGGGTCTGGTTGTCGAAGAACTCCCAGTTGACCATCACGACGGGCGCGAAGTCGCAGGCCGCGTTGCACTCGATGTGTTCGAGGGTGACCTTGCCGTCCTCGGTGGTCTCGTTGTTGCCGACGCCCAGGTGCTCCTTGAGCTCCTCGAAGATGGCGTCGCCGCCCATGACCGCACAGAGGGTGTTGGTGCAGACGCCGACCTGGTAGTCGCCGGAGGGCTTGCGCCGGTACATGGTGTAGAAGGTGGCGACGGCGGTGACCTCGGCGGTGGTGAGGCCGAGGACGTCGGCGCAGAACGCCATGCCGGTGCGGGTGACGTGGCCCTCCTCGGACTGCACGAGGTGCAGCATCGGCAGGAGCGCGGAGCGGGAGTCCGGGTAGCGGGCGACGATGGCCCGCGCGTCCTCCTCCAGGCGGGCGCGGACGTCCGCCGGGTAGCCGGGGGCGGGGAGCTGGGGCATGCCCAGGCTGATCTGCTCGGTCATCGGTCGACGCCTCCCATCACGGGGTCGATGGAGGCGACGGCGACGATGACGTCGGCGACCTGGCCGCCCTCGCACATCGCCGCCATGGCCTGGAGGTTGGTGAAGGACGGGTCGCGGAAGTGGACCCGGTAGGGACGGGTGCCGCCGTCGGAGACGACGTGCGCGCCGAGCTCGCCCTTGGGGGACTCGACGGCCGCGTAGGCCTGGCCGGGCGGGACCCGGAAGCCCTCGGTGACCAGCTTGAAGTGGTGGATCAGGGCCTCCATGGAGGTGCCCATGATCTTCTTGATGTGGTCGAGGGAGTTGCCGAGGCCGTCGGTGCCGAGCGCGAGCTGCGCGGGCCAGGCGATCTTCTTGTCGGCGACCATGACCGCGCCGGGCTCCAGGCGGTCGAGGCACTGCTCGACGATCCGCAGCGACTGGCGCATCTCCTCCAGGCGGATCAGGAACCGCCCGTAGGAGTCGCAGGTGTCGGCGGTGGGGACCTCGAAGTCGTACTCCTCGTAGCCGCAGTACGGGTCGGTCTTGCGCAGGTCGTGCGGGAGGCCCGCGGAGCGCAGGATCGGTCCGGTGGCGCCGAGCGCCATGCAGCCGGTGAGGTCGAGGTAGCCGACGTCCTGCATGCGGGCCTTGAAGATGGGGTTGCCGGTGGCGAGCTTGTCGTACTCCGGCAGGTTCTTCTTCATGGTCTTCACGAACTCGCGCACGGCGTCGACGGCGCCGGGCGGGAGGTCCTGGGCGAGGCCGCCGGGGCGGATGTACGCGTGGTTCATGCGCAGGCCGGTGATCAGCTCGTACAGGTCCAGGATCATCTCGCGGTCCCGGAAGCCGTAGATCATGATCGTGGTGGCGCCGAGCTCCATGCCGCCGGTGGCGATGCAGACCAGGTGCGAGGAGAGCCGGTTGAGCTCCATGAGCAGGACGCGGATGACGCTGGCGCGGTCCGGGATCTGGTCGGTGATGCCGAGGAGCTTCTCCACGCCGAGGCAGTACGCCGTCTCGTTGTAGAACGAGGTGAGGTAGTCCATGCGCGTGACGAAGGTGGTGCCCTGCGTCCAGGTCCGGTACTCGAGGTTCTTCTCGATGCCGGTGTGGAGGTAGCCGATGCCGCAGCGGGCCTCGGTGACGGTCTCGCCGTCGATCTCCAGGATGAGGCGGAGCACGCCGTGGGTGGACGGGTGCTGGGGGCCCATGTTGACGACGATCCGCTCGTCGTCGGCCTTGGCGGCGGACCGGACGACCTCGTCCCAGTCGCCGCCGGTCACCGTGTAGACGGCGCCTTCTGTCGTCTCTCGCGGAGACGCATGGGGAGTGGTCACGAGTACGACCTCCGCTGGTCCGGAGCCGGGATCTGGGCGCCCTTGTACTCGACGGCGATGCCGCCGAGGGGGTAGTCCTTGCGCTGCGGGTGGCCCTGCCAGTCGTCCGGCATCATGATCCGGGTGAGGGCGGGGTGGCCGTCGAAGACGATGCCGAAGAAGTCGTACGTCTCGCGCTCGTGCCAGTCGTTCGTCGGGTAGACGGCGACGAGGGACGGGATCCTCGGGTCGGTGTCCGGGGCCGAGACCTCCAGGCGGATCGTCCGGCCGTGGGTGAGCGAGCGCAGGTGGTAGACGGCGTGCAGCTCGCGGCCCTTGTCGTGCGGGTAGTGCACGCCGGAGACGCCGGTGCAGAGCTCGAAGCGGAGCGCCGGGTCGTCGCGCAGGGTGCGGGCCGTGCGGACCAGGTGCTCGCGCTCGACGTGGAAGGTGAGCTCGCCGCGGTCCACGACCGTCTTCTCGATCGCGCTCGAAGGGAGCAGCCCCTGTTCCTCCAGGGCGCCCTCCAGCTCGTCGGCGACCTCGTCGAACCATCCTCCGTACGGGCGGGTGGCCGGGCCGGGGAGCCGGATCGAGCGGACGAGGCCGCCGTATCCGGAGGTGTCGCCGCCGCTCTGGGCGCCGAACATGCCGCGCTGGACGCGGACCTCCTCGCCGTGGTCCCCGCGCTGGCCCGGCAGGTTCTGCGCGCTGAGGTCCTTGTCGGGGTTGGGTGTCTCGTCGCTCACCGGAGCAGACCCTTCAACTCGATGGTCGGCAGTGCCTTGAGCGCCGCCTCCTCCGCCTCGCGCGCCGCCTCCTCGGCGTTCACGCCGAGCTTGGAGGTCTGGATCTTCTGGTGGAGCTTGAGGATCGCGTCGATCAGCATCTCGGGGCGCGGCGGGCAGCCGGGCAGGTAGATGTCGACCGGGACGATGTGGTCGACGCCCTGGACGATCGCGTAGTTGTTGAACATGCCGCCCGAGGAGGCGCAGACGCCCATGGAGATGACCCACTTGGGGTTGGGCATCTGGTCGTAGACCTGCCGCAGGACGGGCGCCATCTTCTGGCTGACCCGGCCGGCGACGATCATCAGGTCGGCCTGGCGCGGCGAGCCGCGGAAGACCTCCATGCCGAAGCGGGCCAGGTCGTACCGGCCGGCTCCGGTGGTCATCATCTCGATGGCGCAGCAGGCGAGGCCGAAGGTCGCGGGGAAGACGGACGCCTTGCGCACCCAGCCCGCGGCCTGTTCGACCGTCGTCAGCAGAAAGCCGCTCGGGAGTTTCTCTTCGAGTCCCATAGGTGCCCCTCAGCCCCTCAGTCCCATTCCAGGCCGCCGCGCCGCCACACGTAGGCGTAGGCGACGAAGACGGTGAGCACGAAGAGCAGCATCTCCACGAGCCCGAAAAGCCCCAGGGCGTCGAAGGTGACGGCCCAGGGGTAGAGGAAGACGATCTCGATGTCGAAGACGATGAAGAGCATCGCCGTCAGGTAGTACTTGATCGGGAAGCGGCCGCCTCCGGCAGGCGTGGGCGTCGGCTCGATGCCGCACTCGTACGCCTCCAGTTTCGCCCTGTTGTACCGCTTTGGCCCGATGATCGTGGCCATGACCACGGAGAAGATCGCAAACCCCGCACCCAGGGCACCGAGCACGAGGACGGGCGCGTACGCATTCACGCTCCTCGCTCCTTCCAGTCGTCCTTGACCGTTGGACCGCACCGCCGCGCCGTGAAAGATCGCCCCCATGTGAGGCAGTTCACAAGCCCGGCTGCCCCGCATCTTATGCCTGCCCCTCTGTGATCTGCGACACGGGGTGCAGCACGTAGTTTGTGATCTCCACCACCTGACGAAGGATCATGAAGTCGGATGAGCGGTGATCTTGTCGCGCGAAGCGCCCAGGTGATCACCAGATGTGACATCCGTACCGGAAATCGCTGTTCGGAGGGGGTGTCGCACTATCAAATGCTGGCCCCTACAGGCAAATTGGCGGTGGACGCGGCCGGGTGATAAAGGACCCGCTCGTCGCCCGGTCGGGGGGTCGCGCGTACGCAGGTGGACACGTGCGCGTTTTCACGAGCCGCGTTGTGATCTGCACCACAGACCCGAGGCGCGAAAAGAAGGGGGCTTGGCCAAGGGTGTCAAGGAGTGGTAGGCGTCGGGCAATTCGGGCTTTTCATTGAAAACCCGTGATCAAGGCCCGGATGGCCCATGACCGATTTGCCCGTTACGGCGTCAATAAGGGTGCCACAGAAGCGGATTCACAGGTTCCGAACGTAACTGTGGCGCAACCCACGTTTCTTGAAGGGAACCGTCAAGCCCTGATAGCGGTTGTTCCCATGTCCCACACCGCTCACATACCCAGCCACCGGAAGCCCCGCCGCAGCGCTTCGAAGCTCGCGCTCCGCGCCGGAGTTGCCGGTGGCGTCCTCGGCACCATCGCGGTGGCCGGTGCCGCCGGACCGGCGAACGCCGAGCCGGTGACCGAGACCATCGAAATGCCCACCCTGGGCTCGCTCGACGCCGGTACGAACCTCGCGAGCGCGGTCGCCGCCTCCGCCGAGGCGTCCCAGCAGGAGGCCCTCGACCAGAGCCTCCAGACCCTGGAGCAGGCCGCCTTCCAGAAGGCCGCCCAGGAGGCCAAGAAGGCCAAGGCCGAGGCGGACCGCAAGGCCGCGGCCGAGCGCGCCGAGAAGGCCCGCCTGAAGGCCGAGAAGGAGCGCAAGGAGGCCGAGGAGGCCGCCGAGCGCGCCTCCCGCACCCGTGCGCGCACCCAGCTCGCCACCACCTCCGCGAGCTCCTCGGACGACGGCGGCCCGTCCTCGTCGTCCTCCGACAGCGGCTCGCGCGCCTCGGACAGCGGCAGCCGTTCGGAGGCCCCCAGCGGCTCCGCCGCCTCGATCGTGGCCTTCGCCCGCGCCCAGGTCGGCGACTCCTACGTCACCGGCGGCACCGGCCCCAACTCGTGGGACTGCTCCGGCCTCGTCCAGGCCGCCTACCGCGCGGCCGGCATCGACCTGCCCCGCATCTCGTACCAGCAGTCGAGCAGGGGCAGCTCCGTCTCCCTGAGCGACCTCCAGCCGGGCGACATCCTGTACTGGGGCAGCCGCAGCGGCTCGTACCACGTCGCGATCTACGTCGGCGGCGGCAAGTACGTCGGCGCGCAGAACTCCTCCACCGGCGTCGTCGAGCGCTCCCTGGACTGGGACCCGCCGTCGGGCGCCGTGCGCATCCTCTGAGCGCTCCCGATCGCAGCGCTCGTGCGCTCGCGCGGAAGGGCCGTCACTCCTCGGGGGAGTGACGGCCCTTCGGCCGTTCCTGCTCTTCCGGCTGCTCCGGCTGCTCCGGCACCGGCGTCCGGGTGCTCAGGTCGACGTCCCACCGCACCTCGTGGAACTCCAGGCCCAGGTAGATGCTGCCCGCCCACTGGTCCGGCTTCTGGTGGTCGATGTGGTCCAGGTCCCCCATGTCGGACTCGTCCGCGAGGTCCAGGTCCGAGAAGTGCGCGAGGACCCGCCTCCGGGCCTCCTCCTCGGACACCCGGAACCGGCCCGCCATCTCCGCCACGATCGCGCGCACCACTTCCGCGCCCCGCTCGCTCACCGGCACCGGAGCCGTCGCCGTCGCCGTCACCGGGAAGTCGGTCGTCACCTCGCCGATGCGGTGCCCCCGGGCCCGCAGCTCCGCCCGCACCCGGTCCGCCCGCACCCGGCCGAAGACGGCCGAACGCGCCTCCAGCGCCGCGCCGTCCGGCCGCCGGCCGGCCTCCCGCGCCGCCGCGAGGTCCGCGAGGTCCCGGGCCCGCAGCGCGCGCTCCTCCGCCGCGGCCGGTCCCGCCAGCCGCTCCGCCAGCTCACACGCCCCGGCGAACCGCTCCCCGTCGCCCGGGTGCGCGACGGCGTCGAAGACCGCGCGGGCCAGCTCCAGCTGCCCGTCGACGGCCGCCTCCGGCCGCCGGACCGCCCCGGGCAGCCCGGCAGCGCCCGCCAGCATCCAGCGGGTGAGCCCGATGTCGAAGGCGCCGACCTCGCCGCCGGGGCCGTACCCCTCCCGGAGCATGACCACGGCGGTGGAGTGCGCCCGGACCAGCGCGTCGCGCACCGGGCCGACCCAGGGCGAGGCCGCCACGGGCGCGAGCAGCGCGGTGTGGCGCACGGCGAGCAGAGCCGCCGCGAGCACCCGGTCCTCCTGCGCGCCCCCGGGGAAGGCCACGGGCTCCAGGGCCTCGGGGCCGTCCTGCTCGTCGGCGCCCTCGTCCCCGTCGTCCCCGTCGTCCCCGTCGCCCCCGTAGAACTCCGGGAACTCCGCGTCGTCCGCTTCGCCCCCGTCGTCCCGCACGCTCCCGCCCGCCCCTCGCGTCCTTCGCCCCCGTCAGGCCTTCGGCGCGACCTTCGACAGGCCGTTGATGATGCGGTCCATCGCGTCGCCGCCCGTCGGGTCGGTGAGGTTCGCCAGCATCTTCAGGGTGAACTTCATCAGGAGCGGGTGGGTCAGGCCGCGCTGGGTCGCGATCTTCATGATCTTCGGGTTGCCGATGAGCTTCACGAAGGCGCGGCCCAGCGTGTAGTAGCCGCCGTAGGTGTCCTTGAGGACCTGCGGGTAGTTCCGCAGGGCCAGTTCGCGCTGGGCCGGGGTCGCGCGCGCGTGCGCCTGGACGATGACGTCGGCCGCGATCTGGCCCGACTCCATGGCGTACGCGATGCCCTCGCCGTTGAACGGGTTGACCAGGCCGCCCGCGTCGCCGACGAGCAGCAGGCCCTTGGTGTAGTGCGGCTGCCGGTTGAACGCCATCGGCAGGGCGGCGCCCCGGATCGGGGTCGTCATGTTGTCCGGGACGAAGCCCCAGTCCTCCGGCATCGACGCGCACCAGGCCTTCAGCACCTCGCGCCAGTCCAGCTCCTTGAACGCGGAGGAGGAGTCGAGGATGCCGAGGCCGACGTTCGAGGTGCCGTCGCCCATGCCGAAGATCCAGCCGTAGCCGGGCAGCAGCCGGTCCTGCGGGCCGCGCCGGTCCCACAGCTCCAGCCAGGACTCCAGGTAGTCGTCCTCGTGCCGGGGGGTGGTGAAGTACGTGCGGACGGCGACGCCCATCGGCCGGTCGTCGCGCCGGTGCAGGCCCATCGCGAGCGAGATGCGGCTGGAGTTGCCGTCGGCGGCGACGACCAGCGGGGCGTGGAAGGTGACCTCGCGCTTCTCCTCGCCCAGCTTGGCGTGGACGCCGGTGATCCGGCCCGTGCGGTCGTCGACGATCGGGGCGCCGACGTTGCAGCGCTCGTACAGGCGGGCGCCGGCCTTCTGCGCCTGCCGGGCCAGCTGCTCGTCGAAGTCGTCGCGCTTGCGGACGAGTCCGTAGTCCGGGTACGAGGCCAGCTCCGGCCACTCCAGCTCCAGGCGGACGCCGCCGCCGATGATCCGCAGGCCCTTGTTCCGCAGCCAGCCGGCCTCTTCGGAGATGTCGATGCCCATGGCGACGAGCTGCTTGGTGGCGCGGGGGGTGAGGCCGTCGCCGCAGACCTTCTCGCGGGGGAACGCGGTCTTCTCCAGGAGGAGGACGTCCAGGCCCGCCTTCGCCAGGTAGTAGGCGGTGGTCGAGCCGGCCGGGCCCGCCCCGACGACGATCACATCTGCGCTGTGCTCGGAGAGGGGCTGCTCGGTCACGGCGGGTCTCCCTAAGGGGTCGAGGGAAGGATGGGGGAAGTCTAGGTGCGGGGCGGTGGGGCGGCGGGGGTTACGGCTTGAAGCCGCGGTGCAGGGCGACGATGCCGCCCGACAGGTTCCGCCAGGCGACCTTCGACCAGCCGGCCTTCTGGAGCAGGCCCGCCAGGGTCGGCTGGTCCGGCCAGGACTGGATGGACTCGGCCAGGTACACGTACGCGTCGGGGTTGGAGGAGACCGCGCGGGCCACCGGCGGCAGCGCGCGCATCAGGTACTCCTCGTACACCGTGCGGAACGGCGCCCAGGTCGGGTGCGAGAACTCGCAGATGACGACCCGGCCGCCGGGCTTCGTCACCCGGTACAGCTCGCGCAGCGCCTGCTCGGTGTCCTGGATGTTCCGCAGCCCGAACGAGATCGTGACGGCGTCGAACACGTCGTCCCTGAAGGGCAGTTTCGTGCCGTCGCCCGCCGTGAACGGCATCCACGGGTGGTTCTTCTTGCCGACCCGCAGCATCCCGAGGGAGAAGTCGCACGGCACGACGTACGCGCCCGCGCGCGCGAAGGGCTGCGAGGAGGTGGCCGTGCCGGCGGCGAGGTCGAGGACCTTCTGCGCGGGGCGGGCGTCGACCGCCTTCGCGACCTCCTTGCGCCAGCGCCGGTCCTGGCCGAGCGAGAGCACGTCGTTGGTGAGGTCGTAGTTGGCCGCCACGTCGTCGAACATCGACGCGACTTCGTGCGGCTGCTTGTCCAGGGTGGCGCGGGTCACGGGTGTTCGGCCTCGCAGAATCGGAGACGGGCGGGCGGTCCCATTGTCTCAGGGCCCCTCCCGTCCCGGTCGGCAGGGCGCGCTCGGCGCCGCCGGGCGCTCAGCGGGCCCGGTGGACGAGCCGCCCGCCGAGCACGGTGGCGACGCAGGTCGACGCCCCGAGGCGGACCAGGGACGCCCGGTCGGGGACGTCGAAGACCGCGAAGCGGGCGGGGCTCCCCGGGGCGAGGGCGGGCAGCAGCACCAGCGGCACCGGGGACAGGGACGGCGGACCGGGCAGCCGCTCCGGGCGGCGGCCCACGGCGAGACCGGCCCGGCGCACGGCGTCCACGGCGGCCCGGTCGCGCAGCTCGCCCGCGACCGCGACCGTCCCGTGGGCCAGGAGCCGCTGCACGCCCCGGCGCGCGGAGGCGCCCCGCCGCGCGGGGTCGGCGCGGAAGAGCCGCCGCGCCCGCTCTCCCGTGATCGGCTCGGTGCCGAACCCCTCGGCCTCCCGGGGGTCCGGGTGGTAAGTGGCTTCCAGCAGCTCGGGCCCGTACGGGTTGAGCAGGCCCGGGGTGAGGACGCCGGGCCACCGCCGCACCCGCGCCCCGGGGCGTACGGCGGCCAGGTCCTCGTAGGGGCCGACGGCCGCGACGAGGGCGCCGTCGACCAGGACGGCGCTCTCGGGGGTCGCCTCGGCGACGTGGATCGTCAGCACGGATCTCAGTGGGCGTCGAGGAGCTTCAGCTCCGGGTGGGCCGTGCCGCCCTCGATCGCGACGGACGAGATGTGGGAGGCGACGCGCTCGTCCACCGGGTCGTTCGCCGGGTCGTCGTGGACGATCAGGTGCTCGTACGTGGTGGAGCGCTGCGCCGGGACGCGGCCCGCCTTGCGGATCAGGTCGATGATCTCCAGGCGGTTGGAGCGGTGCTTGGCACCGGCCGAGGAGACGACGTTCTCCTCCAACATGATCGAGCCGAGGTCGTCGGCGCCGTAGTGCAGGGAGAGCTGGCCGACCTCCTTGCCCGTGGTCAGCCAGGAGCCCTGGATGTGGGCGACGTTGTCCAGGAACAGCCGGGCGATCGCGATCATGCGCAGGTACTCGAAGAGCGTGGCCTGCGTGCGGCCCTTGAGGTGGTTGTTCTCGGGCTGGTACGTGTACGGGATGAAGGCCCGGAAGCCGCCCGTCCGGTCCTGCGTGTCGCGGATCATCCGCAGGTGCTCGATGCGCTCGGCGTTGGTCTCGCCGGTGCCCATGAGCATGGTGGAGGTGGACTCCACGCCCAGCTTGTGGGCGATCTCCATGATCTCCAGCCAGCGCTCGCCGGACTCCTTCAGGGGCGCGATGGCCTTGCGGGGGCGCTCGGGCAGCAGCTCGGCGCCCGCGCCGGCGAAGGAGTCGAGGCCGGCCGCGTGGATGCGGCCGATCGCCTCCTCCACGGGGACGCCGGAGATGCGGGCCATGTGCTCGATCTCGGAGGCGCCGAGGGAGTGGATGACCAGCTGCGGGAACGCGGCCTTGATCGCGGCGAAGTGCTCCTCGTAGTACTCGACGCCGTAGTCCGGGTGGTGGCCGCCCTGGAACATGATCTGGGTGCCGCCCAGCTCGACGGTCTCCGCGCAGCGGCGCAGGATGTCGTCGAGGTCCCGGGTCCAGCCCTTCGCGGTGTCCTTCGGGGCGGCGTAGAACGCGCAGAACCGGCACGCCGTCACGCAGACGTTCGTGTAGTTGATGTTCCGCTCGATGATGTACGTCGCGATGTGCTCGGTCCCCGCGTACCGGCGGCGGCGCACGGCGTCGGCGGCGGCGCCGAGGGCGTGCAGGGGCGCCGAGCGGTAGAGGTCGAGCGCCTCCTCGGGGGTGATCCGGCCGCCCGCGGCGGCGCGGTCCAGAACGGACTGCAGTTCGGCCTTCTCGGTCACCGGGTTCGTCCCTTTCGGAGGGGTACTGACAGACCGAACCAGCGTACGCCAGGGGTCCGGGCCGCCTCCGGCGGGGAGCGGCCGGGGAGTCACCGGGAAGCGCCCGGGAAGCCGCCCGGCCATTCCGGTGAATTACCGGCGTCCGGGGTCCCGGCGGGTGAACGACCGGGAAACCGTCCCCGCCTTTCGGGCGTCCGGAATGGGTCCGGGGACACGACCGGAATTACATTCGTGTGAATTCACGGGTGCCCGTCCCGGACCCGTACCGGGCTCGCCACCGGGCCCGTGCGGTCAGTCGCGCGGGGGCTCCAGGAGTTCCACCGCGACGTCCGCCGGAAAACCGGTCGTGGGGCCGGTGCGGCGGGCGAACTCGCGGGCGCCCGCCAGTTGTTCGGGCCCGAAGCGGAAGTCGAGGGTGCGGAAGTACCGCTCCAGGAGTTCGGCGTCGAAGGCCTCCCAGCGGGCCGCCTGCTCGGCGACCTTGGTGACCTCTTCGAGGGAGAGGTCGCGCGAGGCCAGGAACGCCTGGTGGACCTCGTGGACGGTCTCCGGCTCGCGCGCCAGGTAGTCCTTCCGCACCGCCCAGACGGCGAAGACGAACGGCAGGCCCGTCCACTCCTTCCACATCAGGCCCAGGTCGTGGACCTGGAGCCCGAGCCGGGGCGCGTCGTGGAGCGAGGCCCGGAGGGCGGCATCGCCGATGAGGACGGCCGCCTCGGCCTCCTGCATCATCACGCCGAGGTCCGGCGGGCAGGTGTAGTAGTCGGGCGACACGCCGTACCGCTCGGCCAGGAGCAGCTGGGCGAGCCGTACGGAGGTGCGGGAGGTGGAGCCGAGCGCCACGCGCGCGCCGTCGAGCTCCTCCAGGGGCCGCTGGGACACGATCACGCAGGACATCACCGGTCCGTCGCAGCCGACGGCGATGTCCGGGAGGGCGACCAGGTCGTCCGCGTTGCGGAGGAACTCGACGAGGGTGACGGGGCCGATGTCCAGGTCGCCCCGGACCAGCCGCTCGCTGAGCTTCTCCGGGGTGTCCTTGGTGAGCTCCAGGTCCAGGAGCGTCCCCGTGCGCGCCAGGCCCCAGTAGAGGGGGAGGCAGTTCAGGAACTGGATGTGTCCGACGCGGGGCCGGCTGCGCTGGTCGTCGGTTGCTTTGTCCACATCGTGAGGCTAGACCCGTCTCACGGACCGGGCGTCGCCGGGGCACGCGCGTCAGCACGGAAGAGACGTTCAAACACTCGGGTGACGTGATCTTTCCCTCTACCCTCCAGAGCGTTCTGCGTGCTACGCTCAACGCAAGTTGCAGTTTGGTTTCCCTTGCAGTACAGAGCCTGCGGAGCATGTGACCCGCAGGCTTTTGTAGTTTTCAGACTTGTTTGCAGGTTCTGGAGCAGGGCAACCCTTTGGCCCAAGGAGGGCTTATGGCTACCGGAACCGTCAAGTGGTTCAACGCTGAAAAGGGCTTCGGCTTCATCGCCCAGGACGGCGGCGGCCCGGATGTCTTCGTCCACTACTCCGCGATCAACGCGAACGGCTTCCGTTCGCTCGAGGAGAACCAGCTCGTGACCTTCGACGTCACGCAGGGCCCGAAGGGCCCGCAGGCGGAGAACGTCACCCCGGCCTAAGGTGCCCGGGTCGGCGACAGCGCACGACTAGAGCAGTACCCAAGGAGCCCCGCTCCGTGCCTCACGGCACGAGCGGGGCTCCTGCCCTTTTCCGGGGCCTGTCCCTTTCGGGACCCGTCCCTTTCGGGGTCAGCAGTTCGGGATCACGGTCCCGTTGTTGTCCCGGGCCTCGTCGTTGCCCCAGCGGGACAGGTAGTAGGCGGAGACGTAGGCGCCCCGCCCGTTCTTCCCGGCGTACACCGTGTCGAGGTCGGTCCGCAGCCACCAGTGGTTGTAGTTGCCGGAGGCGTCGCGGATCTCCTGGCCCCAGACCTTGCAGTAGACGTAGTTCGTGCCGGCGTTCAGCACGCCCTGGGCGTCGCCCGTGTCGGCCTGGGCGTAGCCGACGGCGTTGGCGAAGGTGTCCACCCAGTACTTCCCGCCCCCGCCGGAGCAGCCGTTGTCGCTGGTCAGGTGCCGGGAGCCGTAGGAGCCGGGGTAGGGGGCGAGGGAGGCGCCGTTGATCGTGACGGGCTGGCCGACGCCGTTGTACAGCTGCTCGTAGTGGATGTGGGCGCCGGAGCTGTTGCCGGTGGAGCCGGTGGTGCCGATCTGCTGGCCCTGGGAGACGGCGGCGCCGTGGGCGACCGAGTAGGCGTTGAGGTGGAAGTAGTACGTCTTCCAGCCGCCGCCGTGCTCGATCACGACGTAGTTCCCGGCGCCGGACGGCTGGGAGTAGCGGTAGGCGGTGCCGGACGCCGAGGCGAGGACCGGGGCCCCGGCGGTGCCGCCGCCGTCGGAGCGGACGAAGTCGAGGGCCTGGCGGACCTCGGCCGAGTGGTGGCTGTAGGTCCATTTCTGGCCGCAGGCGAAGGGCGCCTTGAAGAGCGGCGCGGCCTGGGCGGGGGTCGTGGTGACGAGCGCGGTGAGCAGGCCCGCGACGAGCGCGAGCAGGGTGCCGAGCGGGGTGATCCGTGCACGCATGCGTCCTCCGGTACGTGGGGTGGCGGGACGTGGTGGAGCGTGGCGGGACAAGGGTCGACGCGCGTTGAACGGATCTCAGGGTGCCGCAAGATCGCGTGTCGCAGTAGACCGCGTGAGCCACACCCGGACCGGGCCGGTTACGTAGTCTGGACACATGACCGAACGCAAGCCGCCGGGAGTCAGCTTCGAGTCGTTCGTGGACAAGCAGATCCGCGAGGCGGCGGAACGGGGCGAGTTCCGGAGCCTGCCGGGCTTCGGAAAGCCGCTCCCCGACGACGCGGCGCCGTACGACGAGCTGTGGTGGATCAAGGGGAAGATGCACCGCGAGGGCGCGTCCGTGCTGCCGCCGGCCCTCGCCCTGCGCAAGGAGGCCGAGGACGCGGAGGCGGCGGTGGCCGCGGCGGTCTCGGAGAGCCAGGTCCGCCGGATCCTGGGCGAGATCAACACGAAGATCGCCGGGGCCCTGCTGCGCCCGCCGCCCGGGCCGCCGCTGAACCTGAAGCCCTTCGACGTGGAGGCGACGGTGGAGCGGTGGCGGGCGGCCCGGTCCGCGGCCCCCTCCCACCGCGAGGAGTCCCCATGAACAGCGCCGGTCTGCTGGTCGACTCGTTCGGCCGGGTGCGCGAGGCCGTCCACGGGGCCGTGGAGGGCCTGACGGAGGACGAGCTGGCCGCCCGGATCGATCCGGAGGCGAACTCGATCGCCTGGCTCGTCTGGCACCTCACCCGCATCCAGGACGACCACCTGGCGGGCGCCTTCGGCACGGAACAGCTGTGGACCACCGAGGGCTGGGCGGACCGCTTCGGCCTGCCCTTCCCGGAGGAGGCCACCGGGTACGGCCAGACGCCCGCGCAGACGGGCCGGGTCCGGGCCCCCGCGGACCTCCTCCTCGGCTACCACGACGCCGTGCACGACCGGACGGCGGAGCTGGTCGGGGCGGTCACGAACGCGGACCTCGACCGGGTCGTGGACACGTCCTGGGACCCGCCGGTCACCCTCGGCGTACGCCTGGTGTCGGTGATCGCGGACGACCTCCAGCACGCGGGGCAGGCGGCGTACGTACGGGGTGTGGTGGAGCGGGCCCGCTGACGACTCCCGTCACCGGGGCGTCAGCGGGACGGTCGCCCAGACCGTCTTGCCGACCTCCCGCTCCTTCACGCCCCACGCGGTGGCGAGGGCGGCGACGAGCAGCAGCCCGTAGCCGCCCTCGTCGGGCGTCGCGGACGGTAACGGCCGCCGCTCGCCGTGCGCGTCGGACAACTCGATCCGTACGTGCCCCTCGCCGCGCTCCATCCGCACCTCGAAGTCCCTCCCGGGCACCCGCCCGTGCAGGGCCGCGTTGTTGGCCAGCTCGGCGAGGACCAGTTCGGCGGCCTCGGTCGCCGGGCCGGTCACGCCCCAGTCCCGGAGCTGTTGCGCGCCCAGCAGACGCGCCAGGCGCGCGCCCCGGCGCGTGGCGGAGAGACGGAGCACGAACTCACCGGTCGGGGTGGTGGTTTCTGACTTCATGCCCCGAGACTGGACCGCCGCCCCTACGCTGACCAGCAGCGACGTGACGACGCTGCGTAACGGTAGGGGCACGCCAAGAAGGCGGTACGGATGTCGGGGAACGAGGAGGAGAGGCCGGAACGGCCCTCCGAGGTGGACGGTACGGCGCACCTCTTCCAAGCTCTGGGCAAGATCTTGAAAGTCCTGCGGCGCAATGCGGGACTGAGCCAGGCGGAACTGTCCGACCTGGCCCATTGCAGCGAGGACCTGATCTCGTCGGTGGAGAGGGGCGTACGGACTCCGCAGCCGGACTTCCTGGTGCGGGTGGACCCGCTGGTGAAGGCGGGCGGGGTGCTGGCGGCGACGGCGGACGAGGTGCGGGCCGCGCTGGCGAAGGCGCGGGTACGACACCCGGACTGGTTCCGGGACTTCGCCCACGAGGAGGCGAAGGCGGTCGCGCTGCACTACTACGAGGTGCAGGCGGTGCCGGGCGTTCTCCAGACACCTGCGTATGCGCGCTCACTGTTCGAGCACAGCCGTCCTCTGCTGGACGAGGCCACCGTCGAGAAGCGGGTGGCGGACCGGATCTCTCGACAGGTGCTGCTCGATCAGTGGCCTGCCCCGACGATCAGCTTCGTCTTGGAGGCGGCCGCCCTCCTCCGGCCGTTCGGCGGCCCGGAAGTACACCGCGAGCAGTTGAGGCGCATCCTCGAAGTAGCCCGGCGGCGCACGATCGAGCTTCAGATCATGCCGCAGGACAAGCCCGAACACCCTTACTTGGGAGCCCCCTTCACCCTGATCACTGCGAAGGGACGGCGGGAAGTCGCGTACACCGAGATCTACGGCCACTCCCGGCTGATCACCGACCCGGAAGAGGTGCGCATGTACACCGAGCGCTATGGGATCATCCGGGCTCAGGCACTCACCAAGCGCGAGTCCCTGGACTGGATCGAGAAACTGCTGGGAGAACGATGAACACCGCGCAACTGGCCTGGTTCAAGAGCAGCTACAGCGGTCCCGAGGGTGGCAACTGCGTCGAGATCGCCTACGACTGGCGGAAGTCCAGCTACAGCAGCTCCGAAGGTGGCAACTGCGTCGAGGTCGCCGCCCACCCCACCACCGTCCACGTCCGTGACTCCAAGGTCCCGCACGGCCCGCAGCTCGCCGTGGCCCCCGCTGCCTGGGCCGCGTTCGTGGACGTAGCCTCCACCGTGTGACCAGTAAGAAGTTCGTACTCTTCGACGTCGACGGCACCCTCATGGACGCCGTCGCCAACCAGCGCCGCGTCTGGCACGAGTGGGCCGGGCGGTACGGGCTCGACGGGGACGAGGTGTACGCCGTGGCGCTGCGCACCCGCCCCGTCGAGACGTTCGCGGCGGTCGTACCGGCCGAGGACCCGGCCGCGTGCCTCGCGCTCCTGCACGAGCTGGAGGACGAGGACGTGCGGACGGGCACGTACACGGCCTTCGACGGGGCCGCCGGGCTGCTGGGCGCGCTCCCGGCGGACCGGTGGGCGCTGGTGACGTCGAACTACGAGCACCGGGTGCGGGGACGGTTCGAGCGGACCGGCCTCCCGCTGCCGGGGCTGATCGTCGACGCGGCCTCGGTGGCGGAGGGGAAGCCCTCGCCCGTCCCGTACCTGATCGCCGCCGAGAAGCTGGGCGCGGACCCGGCGGACTGCCTGGTGATCGAGGACGCGCCCTCGGGCGTACGGGCGGGGCTCGACGCCGGGATGACGGTCTGGACGGTCAACGTCCCGGCCCCGCACCCGGAGGCCCACCGCCACTTCCCGACCCTGGCGGAGGCGGCCCCGCACGTCCTGGCGGCGCTGGGGGCCTGACCCGGGGTCCGGGTCACCGGCTCCGTACCCGGGCGCGTGCCGCCTCCGCGTCCTGGGTGGCCGTCGTCGGACAGCCCCAGAGGCTGCCGCTGCTGTGGACGGCCCCGGCTCGTTCCTCCGGGATGTCGGCCGGGGCGACGAAGGCGAGGCCGCGGCAGTGGGCCGTCAGGCCGGGGCGGAGTTCCTTGAGGGCGCGGATGCGGTCGGTGGCGGGGGCGCCGGCGGGGCGTTCCTCCGGTGCGGGCATCAGGAGGACGGCGGCGAAGGGGGCGGCCCGTTCGGTGAGGGTGCGCAGCTCGCGCAGGATCAGGTCCTGGGCTTCTCCACGCTCGCGCACCGCCCGTCCGGGGAGCCCGCGCAGCCGGACGTCACGGCGGTCGACGTATCCGCGAAGACCCCGGACGGGGGGAGTGCCACCCTGCGCCGGTGGGTGCTGCGGGAGCACGTGTGGACCAAGGTCCTGGAGGGGGCCGGGTTCGCCGGGATCCGGGTGGAGGAGTTGCCCGCCGGTGAAGGGCCCCGGGCCGCCGCCGCCTTCCTCGTCACCGCCGAGCGCTCCGACGCGCCGGACTGACCCGGTCTCCACCAGGGCTTTCATCGTTCGTCCATCGTTCCTTCAACTACATTGCAGAAAGAGGGAGTTCGAGGACCCTTGGGTGTCGGGCCGCTCGGCTAGGGTGACGCCCATGCAGGGGGAGCCGAACAAGAATTCCAGCCCGGACGGTCTGAGCGGCAGCGGGGCCATGCCGTTGGCCGCTGAGGACCCTCGGAGGATCGGGGCCTTCAGGCTGCTCGGCGTGCTCGGGTCCGGGGGCATGGGCCGGGTCTATCTCGGCGCCGTGCCGGGGAAGTTCGCCGCCGTGAAGCGGGTGCTGCCGATCCTCGCGGAGGACGCGGACTTCCTGAGCCACTTCGGGCACGAGCTGGACAACCTGGCCCGGCTGCCCGGCGGCGCCGACACCAAGCTGCTCGCGAGCGACCGCACGTCGAAACCGCCGTGGTTCGCGACCGAGTTCATCCCGGGCATCACCCTCGACGAGGCGATCCGGCTCAACGGCGGCCCGCTGTCCGGCGGGGCCCTGTGGCGGCTCTTCCGGGGTGCGGCCACGGGACTCCGGGTCGTGCACGGCGCCGACATGGTGCACCGGGACCTCAAGCCGTCCAACGTGATGCTGACCGGGAACGGGCTCTCCCTCATCGACTTCGGGGTCGCCCGCGCCGCCGACCAGAGCCGGCTGACCAGGACCGGCATGGTCATCGGCACCCCCGCCTACATGGCCCCCGAGCAGGCCGTCGCGCAACCGGTCCTGACGGGTGCCGCCGACGTCTTCGCGCTCGGCAGCCTGCTGCTGTACGCGGCGAACGGGCGGCCGCCGTTCGGTGACGGTTCCGGTCCCGACCTGCTGTACCGGGTCGTGCACGGCGAGCCCGACTTCGGGGGCCTCGCCGAGGCCGATCCCGCGCTCGCGGAGCTCGTACAGAAGTGTCTTTCCAAGGATCCGGCGGAGCGGCCGACCGCCGCCGAGCTGGTGGAACTCACCGAGGAGGGGGCGGCGGGGGCCGCGTGGCCGGAGGTCGTCGCCGCGCGGATCGAGGAGCGGGCGGCCTTCGCGGCCGGGGCGCCGACCGCCGGGCAGCTCGCGGACCTCGAGGCGGCCGATCCCGCCGAGGACGTTCCGACGGCCTCGCTCACCCCGCAGGCGGGGAAGGAGCCCGCGACGGCCTCGCCGGACGCGCTCGCCGTGACCGCCGCCGGGGGTACGGGGAAGCCGGAGAAGCGGCGGAACCGTTTCGTCATGCTCGCCGTGCCCGTCGTCGTGACGACCGGCACCACCCTGACCGTGGCCCTCGGGCCGTACGAGGTCGGGCGCCTCGGCGCGGCCCCGCAGGACTCCGCCCCGCCGTCCGGCGTGGCCTCGCAGCCGGCGGCGGCGCCTCCGGCGGGCGGGCCGTCGGGCACGCCCCCGGTCCCTTCGGCGTCCACGTCTACGCCGTCACCCTCGTCGGGGGCGCCGTCCGCGCCTCCGGCCGGGCAGCAGCCGCCGGGGGTGGTTCCGCCGCCGGGTGGCGGGGGTGGAGGGGGCGGTGCCCTGCCGGGTGGGTCGGGGTCGGGGGCGGGCTCCGGGTCCGGTTCGGGGCCGGGATCTGGTTCCGGGTCGGGGTCTGGTTCCGGGTCCGGGTCCGGTGGTGGGGGTGCGGCCCCCACCGTCCCCTCCGGCGGTACGCGGACGACCCGGCCCCCGGCCCCGAAGCCGACGACCCAGAAGCCCGCCCCTCCCCCGTCGACCGGCGGTGGCGGCGGTGGCGGCGGTTCGGCGCCCTCGGGGACGTACTCCCTGGAGAACGGGACGAGCGGCAACTGCCTGGCGGAGTACGACCCCGGCTTCGGCATCCTCGTCACGTCCGTCGCGTGCGGCTCCACGAGCAACAACGGCACCCCCTACCGCTTCGCCTGGCGGTACGTGTCCGGCTCGAACGGCACGTTCCGGCTGGTCAACAAGTACAGCGGGCGCTGCCTCCAGCCGGCCGGGAACAGCAGCGTCACCACCGCCGCCTGCAACGGCTCCTCCCTCCAGTCCTGGAAGGTCTTCTCCTCGTCGTCCGCCGGGCGGCTCCTCAAGAACGCGAGCGACGGGTGGTGCCTGATGGCGGGGGCGTTCGTGTCGACCTACACGTGCGGGGCGAACCAGGGCGGCCAGGCCTGGCGGAACATCGGGGCCCTGTAGCCGGTACGCGGGCGCGTGTATACCGATTCGCAACCGAAACCCCGCCCGGTCGAGACCCACTGCGTGTACACGTCATTACGCTCAGCACTCATGGTCACCACCCCCCATGAACCGCCCGTTCACCCCGCCCACCCCGTCTACGTCATAGGCGGCGGGCCCGGCGGGCTCGCGGTCGCCGCCGCCCTGCGCGGACGGGGCGTCCGGGCGGTCGTCCTGGAGAAGTCCGACGCCGTCGGCGCCTCCTGGCGCGCCCACTACGACCGGCTGCGGCTGCACACCACCCGGCGGCTCTCCGCGCTCCCGGGCCTGAAGATGCCCCGCTCGTTCGGGCGCTGGGTCGCCCGCGCCGACGTGGTCCGCTACCTGGAGAAGTACGCGGAGCACCACGAGCTGGAGGTGGTGACCGGCGTCGAGGTGTTCGGCGTCGAGCGGTCCGGCGGGGAGTGGGTCCTGCACGCGACCGGAGGGCGCCGACTCGTCGGCAGCGCGGTGGTCGTGGCCACCGGCTTCAACCACACCCCGCGCCTGCCCGAGTGGCCGGGCGTGGAGGCGTACGGGGGCGAGTTGATCCACGCGCGCGCGTACCGCAATCCGGAGCCGTACGCCGGGAAGGACGTCCTGGTCGTGGGCGCCGGGAACACCGGCGCCGAGATCGCGGCCGACCTCGCCGGGGGCGGCGCGGAACGGGTGCGGCTGGCGGTGCGGACGGTCCCGCACATCGTGCGGCGCACGACGGCCGGGTGGCCGGCCCAGCGCAGCGGCATCCTGGTGCGGCGGCTGCCGGTGCCCGTGGTCGACCGGCTGGGGGCGGTGGCGGCCCGCTTCGCCGCGCCCGACCTCTCGGCGTACGGGCTGCCCCGCCCTGACACCGGCCTCGCCACCCGCCAGCGGCAGGGGGCGATCCCGGTGCAGGACGTGGGCCTGGTCGCCGCCGTGCGGTCCGGGAAGGTCGAGATCGTCGCGGCCGTCGAGGGCTTCGAGGGCGGCGAGGTGCTGCTCGCGGACGGCTCCCGGATCGCCCCGGACGCGGTCGTCGCGGCGACCGGCTACCGCCGCGCCCTGGAGCCCCTGGTGGGCGCCCTGGGCGTCCTGGACGAGCGGGGCCGCCCGGTGGCCCACGGGGCCCGCTGCCCCCGCGAGGCCCCGGGCCTGTACTTCACGGGCTTCACCAATCCGATCAGCGGGATGTTCCGGGAGCTGGCGATCGACGCGGAGAAGATCGCACGGGCGATCGCGCGGCGGGCGGCGCGGGCCGGGCGCGCCTGAAGCCCCCGTGGCGACAATCCGGTGGGGCCGCGCCCCGGCGGCTGACACGATGGGCGGATGGACGTTCCCACCCCGATCGACCTCGACACGTGGCCGCGCCGGCAGCACTTCGAGCACTACCGCCGGCGCGTCCCGTGCACGTACGCGATGACGGTGGAGCTGGACGTGACCGCGTTCGCCGCGACCCTGCGCCGGTCGCCGCGCAAGTCGTACGTCGCGCAGGTCTGGGCGCTCTCCAGGGTCGTCAACCAGCACGACGAGTTCAGGATGTGCCTCACCGCGTCGGGCGAGCCGGCCGTCCGGCCCGTCGTGCACCCCGCCTTCACGGTGTTCAACCCGGAACGCGAGACGTTCGCGTGCGTGTGGGCCGCCCACGATCCCGACTTCGGCGCGTTCCACGACGCGGCCGCCCCGCTGCTCGCGGAGCACGCCCACGCCACCGACTTCTTCCCCCTGGGAGCACCGCCGGCCGACACGTTCGACGTGTCGAGTCTGCCCTGGGCGTCCTTCACCGGGTTCAACCTCAACATCGGCGGCAACGGCTGGGACCACCTCGCGCCGATCTTCACCCTCGGCCGCTACACCGAGCGGGACGGCCGGACCCTGCTCCCCCTGGCCGTGCAGGTGCACCACGCCGCCGCGGACGGATTCCACACGGCCCGGCTCGTCAACGAGTTGCAGGCCCTCCTCGCGGATCCGTCCTGGCTGGAGGGCACGGCGGAATAGTCGCGCGACGGATGTCCGAGGCGCCCCGTACTGTGTGACGCGCATATGCCAACACCGCTCCGGGGGGAACGGAATGCCCAACTCCGTGCGCTCGCGCACAAGGTCCCGAAGATCCGGAAGATCCCTTCTTCTGGTTCCCGCCCTGCTGACGGCCCTGCTCGGCCCGATGCTCCCGACCGGGACGGCGCTCGCCGCGACGGTTCCGTCCGCCACACCGTCGCCCGGGACACCGACGAACGCCACACCTGCGCCCGCAACGCCGACAACAGAACCCGCGCAGGATCTGACGGCGAAACCCGCGCATGACCCGGCGGACGAGCCGGCTCCGGAGCCGACGGACGAACCGACCCCGGACCCGACGGACGAACCGACGGACGACCCGACCCCGGACCCGACGGAGACCGTCGACCCCACGCCCACCCCCGAGCCCTGCGCGCCCCTCGCGCTCGCCCCGCTCGGCGACCCGGGCGACGCGGTCGGACGCGTCACGCTGCAGCCGAAGGTCGCCGCCTGCTTCACGGTCACCGTGGAGAAGCCGGGCCTGCACCGGCTGCTCGTCGCCGACCAGTACTCCTACCCGTCGCTGTACGCGGGCGAGGAGCACGTCGAGTGCGAGGACTCCAACTACCGTGACTCCTGGTGCGAGCTGGCCGCCGGCACGTACACGCTCAAGGTCGTCCACTACGACTGGGAGACCGTCGAGACCCGGGTCGCCCTCATCCCGCTGACGGCCGCCCCCGGCTGTCCGGACGTCGCCGGCACCGGCTACGACTCCGCCCCGACGACGGGCCGCGCCACCGACCGCCTGGGCGTCGTCTGCCACGCGTTCACCGCCGCCCCCGGTGACCGGATCACCGCCGACTTCCGGCTGGACGAGTACGGCGGCGCCCAGCACTGGATCACCGACGGCACCGGCAAGCGACTGTGCCCCTACCGGAACGAGGACGACAGCGACGGCTGTGTCCTGCCCGAGGGCACGGGCGGCTACCGCGTCCTCGCCGAGGTCCGGGAGGCCGAGCACGGTTTTCCCGCCGCGTACACCCTGAAGGTCCGGCGCCTGTCGCACCCGGCGGGCTGCGTGCCCGTCGCCGCCACCGCGTACGGCTCCGCCCCGGCCCAGGCCGCGCCGGGCACCGAGTGCAGGACGTTCACCCCGGCCGCGACCGGCCGCTACGACGTGCGGTCCGTCGACGCCGACGGCGCCGGTTCCGGCATCGAGGTGTACGCGGCGGACGGCTCCACCGTCTGCGCGTACGGCGAGGACTGCGCGCTCACCGCGGGCGTCCCGTACACCCTGCTCACCGGTTCCGCCGTCCGGATCCTGGACCGCGCCGCCACGCGGGGCTGCGAGGACGGCCTCGTGCTCGCGCGCGACCACCGGGGTACGTTCGCCGTCCCCGGCGAGGTCGACTGCCTGAACCTGCCGGTGCCGCAGGGCGCCCGCATCGCCGTCCTGACCGATCGCGCCGGTGACGTCACCGTCGTCGACGCGCAGGGCGCCGTCCTCTGTTCGGACGGCCTGACGGACGGCACCTGCGCCCTGGGCGGCACCGCCCCGTACCGCGCCCTCGTCACCGAGAGCGACCCCTACAGGGAGGGCGACGGCTACGGTCTCGTCGTCCACCGCACGGACCTGCCGAGCGCCTGCCGCACCTTCCTGCCCGGCGACTTCTCGGGCAAGCCGGTCCGGATGAGCGTCAAGAGCGGTGGGGGCGTCTTCGCGGACTGCCTGACCGTCCCGGCGGGCGGCCACTCCGCGCGCGAACTCGTGCAGATCCAGAAGGTGTCGGGCGCCTCGGCCGCCTCGGTCGGCGTCCTCGACGCGACCGGCAAGCAGGTCTGCTCGATCAGCTCCTCCTACAACACCTTCTCCACCTGCGCCCTGACGCCCGGCCTCGCGCACACGGTCCTCGTCCAGGGCCGCGACGTACCCGGCGAGTTCGCCCTGACCCGCCTGGACGTCACCGCCACCGCGCGCGGCTGCGTCCCGACCCCGGCCGTGCCCGTCGGCGGCCCGTCCACCGGCGGCGTCCCGGCCGCGCCCGGCACCTTCCTGTGTCACCGGGTGACCACGGCCGGCGCCGGGGACGCCCTGCACCTGAACGTCCGCGACGTGCGGAGCACCGCGCGGCTCCTGGCGTACGACGCGAGCGGCGACGTCGTCTGCGACTACTTCGCCGCGGGCTGCGCCGCCACCGGCTCCACCGCCTACCAGGTCCTCGTCCAGGTCCCGGACGGCAAGACCGCCGCGCCCGCCTACCGGCTCGACGCACTGCGGATCGGCACGGCGGCCGGGCCCGCACCCGAGTGCGTCCGGGTCCCGAACGTCAGCTACGGCTTCGGCCCGCTGACCGGCACCCTGTCCGAGCAGAGGACGGCGATCTGCGCGGTGCTGCCGACCGCGTCGGGCGACTACTTCGACGTGCGGTTCACGCCCGCGGGGACGTTCGAGCAGTCGCCGACGCCCTGGATGTACGACCGGGCCACCCTGAAGAGCAACTGCCACGGGTCGTACTCCAGCGAGGGCGAGAACTACCAGTGCTACCTGCCGGGCGCCTACCCGAAGGCGTCCCGGCCCAGCACGGTCGTGATCGGACTGCCGGAGCAGCCCGCCCGGGCCTCCACGGCCGTACGGGCGGACTTCCCCTGCACCTTCCACCTCTGCGGCCCCGACGAGCGGACCGTCGGCACGGTCGGCCCGGCCACGGTCGGCCGGGGCAGGGTCACGATGACCGTCACCGGAAGCGCGCTGCACGAGAGCGCCGCGGTCGAGCTGTCCTCCGGGGGCTTCCACGCCCGGTCGACGACCGTCTCGGTCGCTCCCGACCGGCGGAGCATGACGGTCGCCCTCGACCTGACGAACGCCCCGCTCGGCCCGCTGTCCGCGAGCGTGTTCGCGCACGGGATGCAGTACCTCAAGGGCTCGGTCACCGTCGTCGCCGCGCTCCGCGCCACCGCCACCCCCACCGTCACAGGCACCGCCGTCGTCGGCGGCAAGGTGACCGCGTCGGCCGGTTCCTGGTCGCCGTCCGGGGCCTCGTACGCCTACCAGTGGCGGGCGAACGGGGTCGCGATCGCCGGGGCCACCACCGCCGCGTACGTCCTGCCCGCGTCCCTCCAGGGCAAGCAGCTCTCCGTCGCCGTCACCGCCCGCGCGGCAGGGCAGCCGACGGTGACCGCCGTCAGCGCCGCCGCGGTGGTGAAGGGGATCGCGCCGAAGGCGACGAAGGCACCGGCCGTGTCCGGTGCCGTGCGGGTCGGGAGCAAGGTGGCGGCCGTCGTCGGCACCTGGTCGCCCGCGCCGACCTCGTACGCCTACCAGTGGCGGGCGAACGGGGTCGCGATCGCCGGGGCCACCGCCGCCGCGTACGTCCCGCCCGCCTCCGTCCTGGGGAAGAAGCTCACGGTCACGGTGACGGCGCACCGCACCGGGCACCTGAGCGGCGTGGCCACGTCGGCCGGGTACACCGTCGCCACCGGTCTCGCGCCGAAGGCGACCAGGGCCCCGTACCTCACGGGCACGGTGAAGGTGGGGCGGACGCTCACCCTGAACCGGGGGACGTGGACGCCGGCCCCTACCTCGTACGCCTACCAGTGGTACGCGAACGGGCGGGCGATCAGCGGGGCGACGAAGGGCACGTTCACGCCGTCGAAGGCCCAGCGCGGCCTGCGGATCACCGTCCGGGTGACGGCGCACCGGACCGGCCACGCCTCGGGCACCGCGTGGACCCCGGCCACGGGAGCGGTCGCGGCCTGAGCCCTTCGGGAGCGACGGGAAGCCCCGGAGCTCCCGGAGACGACGGGAAGCCCCCGGGGCGGCGGACGGACCGCCGCCCCGGGGGCTTCTCCGCGTACGGCCCCGGAGACGCGTCACGCCCCCGCCGCGAGCCCCTCCCCCGTCCGGGGCCGGCTGATGACCAGGGCCATCAGGGCCGCCGCCGCGCACAGCGCGCCCGAGGCGTACCAGACGACGTCGTAGGTGCCGAAGACGTCGCGGGCCAGGCCGCCCGCGAAGGCGACGACGGCCGCGCCGACCTGGTGGGAGGCGAGGACCCAGCCGAAGACGATCGCCGAGTCCGCGCCGAAGTGCTCGCGGCACAGGGCCATCGTGGGCGGGACGGTCGCCACCCAGTCCAGGCCGTAGAAGACGATGAAGAACAGCATGGGCGGGTGCACGGACGGCGCGAGCAGGAGCGGCAGGAAGCAGAGCGAGATCCCGCGCAGCGCGTAGTAGACCGCGAGGAGGCGGCGGGCGGAGAAGCGGTCCGTGAACCAGCCGGAGGCGACCGTCCCGACGACGTCGAAGACGCCGATGACGGCGAGCAGTCCGGCCGCGGCCGTGATCGGCATGCCGTGGTCGTGGGCGGCGGGCACGAAGTGGGTGCGGACCAGGCCGTTGGTGGAGGCGCCGCAGATCGCGAAGGAGCCGGCGAGGAGCCAGAAGGGGCCGGTGCGGGCCGTCTTGAACAGGACGGTGACGGCCCGGCGGGCGGCGCCCGTGACGGGGGCGGGCTTCGCCTCGTACTCCCCGCCGTACGGGGCGAGTCCGACGTCCGCCGGGTGGTCGCGGAGCAGCAGCCAGACGAACGGGACGACGGCGAGCGCGGAGAGGGCCACGGTCACGGAGGCGGGCCGCCAGCCGTGGTGCTCGACCAGCCAGGAGAGCAGCGGCAGGAAGATCAGCTGACCGGAGGCGCCGGCGGCGGTGAGGACCCCGGTCACCAGGCCGCGGCGGGCGGTGAACCAGCGGTTGGTGACGGTCGCGGCGAAGGCGAGGGCCATGGAACCGCTGCCGAGGCCGACGAGGATCCCCCAGTAGAGGACGAGCTGCCAGGGGGCGGTCATCCACACGGTGAGGAGCGCGCCGAGCGCGATGACGGAGAGGGCGACGGCGACGACCCGGCGGATGCCGAAACGGTCCATGAGCGCGGCGGCGAAGGGGGCGGTCAGGCCGTAGAGCGCGAGGTTCACCGAGACCGCGAACCCGATCGTGCCGCGCGACCAGTCGAGTTCGGCGTGCAGCGGCTCGATCAGGAGGCCGGGCAGGGAGGCGAAGGCCGCGGCGCCGATGATCGTGACGAAGGTGACCGCCGCGACGAACCAGGCGCGGTGGACGCGGGGGGTGCGGGCCGGCCCGTCCCCGGGGGTACGGGCGGGGGTCTCGGTTGTCTGAGCCATGCCACCGAGCATCCCGGCCGGCCCCGCCCCCGACCATTGGCCCGGACGACAGCTTTCCAACGGATCGGGCCACCCCGGCGGCCGGGGGCGGCTCGGTCGTGCGCACCGTCCGCCGGGGTCCGCGCCGCCCCCGCGCGCCTCACGCCCTCGGCAGCGTCCTGATCGGGCGTACGGCGAGGAGCGCGGCCACCACGAGGACGGCGATGCCCGCGCCCGCGAGGAGGACCCGTTCCGTGCCGACCGCCGCCGCGACCGGGCCCGAGAGGGTGCGGCCGACGCCCATCATCAGGAGCGATCCGGCCACGTCGTACGCGTGCATCCGGTTCAGGGCCTCCTGCGGGACGTGCGTCTGGACGGCGGTGGACCACATCACCAGCCAGTACGCGAAGGCCGCCCCGCCGATGAACTGGCCCGCGCCGAGCAGTTCCACGGGCGCGCCCAGGCCGAGCAGGGCGAGGTTCACGGGGAGGCCGAGGAGGGCGACCGCGCCCCACGCGAGGGGGCGGCCCGGGCGCAGCCGGAGGGCGAGCAGCCCGCCGGCCGCGCTCCCGGCCCCGTTGACGGCCATCAGGACGCCGTACGCGGCCGGGCCGTGGTCCCCGGTGACCAGGCTCGCGGTGAGCGGCACCATGGGCCCGGCGACCGTCAGGCCGTACACCGTCCAGATGGAGATGACCCCCCAGAGCCAGCTGCGGGAGCGGAACTCGCGCCAGCCGCCGACGAGTTCGGCGCGCAGGGAGTCGCGCTCCATCGTGTCGGAGGGGAGCGGGGCGAGCCGCATCAGGGCGAGGCAGAGGGCGCTGACCGCGAAGGTGGCGCCGTTGACGGCGAAGGCGGCGCCCGCGTTCCAGACGGCGACGAGCAGGCCCGCGGCGGCCGGGCCCGCCATGGTCGTCAGGGCCTCGGCGACCCGCAGGACGGCGTTGGCGCGCTGCACGTCGGGGGCGATGCGCGGGATCGTGGAGGCGACGCCCGGCTGGAAGAGGGCGGCGCCGACGCCGCCGGTGACGGAGAGGACGTACACCACCCACAGGGGTGGAC
The DNA here is from genome assembly GCA_000716465.1 of Streptomyces bikiniensis. Taxonomy (GTDB): domain Bacteria; phylum Actinomycetota; class Actinomycetes; order Streptomycetales; family Streptomycetaceae; genus Streptomyces; species Streptomyces bikiniensis. Next base: position 100,473 of record JNWL01000008.1, on the reverse strand, counting down.
TGCCGAGCGCGAAGGCGACGGCGAGGACGGCGGCGCCGGGCAGCCGCAGCAGGTCCGCGAGGACCATCATGCGCCGGGCGGTGAACCGGTCGGCGAGGACGCCGCCGAAGAGCACGAAGAGCGCGAAGGCGGCCGTCCAGCTCCCGAGCGCGTAGCCGACGGCGGAGCCGGGGTGGCCGGCGCCGAGGAGTCCGGCGGCGTAGGCGACGGGGACCGTGCCCTCGCCGAAGACGGCGGCCCCCCGGGCGACGAAGAAGAGCCGGAAGTTACGGTTCCAGAGGGCGGGCGGCCGGTCCGGGAGGGGAATCCGTTCGAGGGCTTCGGGCTTGTACGTGTTGTCCTCGTACGTGCCGTCCTCGTGCGCGGGGATGCGCGCGCTGTCGTACGTGTTGTCCGTCACGGTCCAGAACAGCTACCGGAAACTGGTCTGGACCACCACCGGTTTTCACCGCCACCGCCACCGCCACCGTCCTCCGGAAGGAGACCGCCCGTGTCGTCGTCGCCACCGTCGCCGCACCGCGTCGCCGTCCTCGCCCTGCCCGGCCTCCTCCCCTTCGAACTGGGCATCCCGCACCGCATCTTCGGCGGCGCCCGGGACTCCGCGGGGCGGCGGCTGTACGAGATCACCACCTGCGCGACGGCCCCGGGCCCGATCCGCACCGACGCCGACTTCGCCGTCCAGGTGGAGCACGGCCCGGAGGCCCTCGCCGCCGCCGACACGGTCGTGGTGCCCGCCTCGTACGAGCTGGGGCCGGTCTACGAGGAGGGCAGGCTGCCCGCCGAACTGGCCGCCGCCCTCGCGCACATCCGGCCCGGCACCCGGCTGGTCTCGATCTGCACCGGCGGGTACGTGCTCGCCGCCGCGGGCTTCCTCGACGGGCGCCCGGCCACCACCCACTGGTCCGCCGCCGAGCACTTCCAGCGCCTCTTCCCGAAGGTGCGGGTCGACGCGGACGTCCTCTTCGTGGACGACGGCGACGTGCTGACCTCGGCGGGCGTGGCCGCCGGGATCGACCTGTGCCTGCACCTGGTGCGCCGCGACCACGGGACGGGCGTCGCCAACGAGGTGGCCCGCAGGACGGTCGTGCCGCCGCACCGGGACGGCGGTCAGGCCCAGTACGTCGCGCGGCCCCTGCCGCAGGCCGGGACGCACACCACGACCACGGCCCGCGCCTGGGCGCTGGCCCACCTCCACGAGCCGATCCAGCTGCGGGACCTGGCGGAGAAGGAGGCGATGAGCGTACGGATGTTCACCCGCCGGTTCCGCGACGAGGTGGGCATCAGCCCCGGCCAGTGGCTCGTCCAGCAGCGCGTCGAACGCGCCCGGCACCTCCTGGAGTCCACCGACCTGCCCGTCGACCGGGTCGCGCGGGACGCCGGCTTCGGCACGGCCCAGTCGCTGCGGACGCATCTGATGAGCGCGATCGGGGTGACCCCGACCTCGTACCGGCGCACGTTCCGCGTGACGGGGACGGAGACCGTGTCCGGGGGCTGAACGCACGCGCGCCGAGAGGTCCGGCGCCCGGGCGGCGGCGCGCTCGCGCGCGCCCCGAGCACGGCACGGACCCGCCGCCGCCCGGCCGCGACCCGCACACGCCGAGGGCCCGTACGGCCCTCGGCTCCCCTCGCCGCGAATCGCTCACCCCAGGGTGGGCAAAACGGAACGAACCGTCAACAGGGCACCCGTCCGGGCGCCACCGGGGCACCGGGCGCCACAGGGCCCCGGCGCAACGGCGGTCCCCGGAGTCACCCGACCCCTGAAGTCACCGCAGCGCCCGGAGCCACCACGGGCGCGGGAGCGGCCGGAGCCGCCCGGTCCACCTCGCACCAGATGCTCTTGCCGGAGCCCTCGGGCTGCCAGCCCCACCGGTCCGCGAGGCCGTCCACCAGCTCCAGGCCGCGTCCGTTGGTGTCGTCGCCGTGTGCGCGCCGGGGCCTCGGCGGGCAGTCGCTCGCGTCGGCCACCTCGACCCGCACCCCGCCCTCCGCCGCGAAGAGCATCCGCAGCACGGCCGGACAGCCCGTGTGCACCACGGCGTTCGTCACGAGCTCGGAGATGATCAGCACCAGCGTCTCGGCCAGCGGCTCGTCCTCCCGTATGCCCGAACCGGCGAGCCGCGACCGGGCCCACCTCCGGGCGCGCCCCACCTCGGCCGGGTCCGGCCCGACCTCCAACTGAACCTGAAGCACCTGCACCGTTCACACCACCCGAACCGGCGGACACATCGCCTCGCGCCTCACAGCCGTCGACGTCCTTACGGAACGTGATTCCCTTGCGAGACAGCATGGTTGACGTACAGTCACCGCAACAAGCGCTTCGGGCATATTCCAGCGCGAAGGAGTACGCATGGTCCATACTGTGCGACGCACGCTGCGGGGAGTCGAACAGGAGCGCGCGGGGCGCCTCCCGGGGGCGCGAGCGGGGCGCATTCCGGGACACGGAGCCACCACAGGGGCGACACCGGGACGATCCGGGTCAACGTGCACTCGCATCCCACGGAGAGTACCGGAGCCGGAGGCCGACTCCGGGCCGTGACGGCCCCGCCGCGGGACACGACCCGGTATCGACGTTCCGTCACGCTCCCGGAGGAGCGGGCCCTCAGGAGGCGCGGTGGCCGTCGCCCTGCGCGGGGTGCGGCGCGGAGTGCGAGGAACGCTGCCCGGGGACGAGACCGACCGGGGCGGAGAGCTGGAGGGTCTCGGGGTCCGGATGCCCGGCGTAGGCGGCGGGAGCGGCGGAGGCTCTGGCAGAGGCAGAGGCCGCAGGAGCGGCGGAGGCCGCGGGAGCCGTGCCCGGGACCGCCGGTTCCGGCCGGCTCCCGTCCCACCGGCCGCGCAGGCCGCCCGGCCGCGTCTCGCGGCGGACGTCCTGGACCGCCCGCTTGAGTCCGTTGCGCATCCACTTGCCCAGCGGCCGTTCGACGAGCCGGTGGATGAGCCAGGCCGCGACCATCATGCCGACGGTCACCAGGAGGACCAGGGGGGCGGCGGGGATCCGGTCGCGCAGCTTGTAGATGAGCGTCATGCCGATGTGCATGTGGATGAGGTACAGCGGATACGTGATGGCCCCGGCGTGGGTGAGCCACTTCCACTGGATGCGGTCGAACGCGCCGAGGGCGATCGCCCCGACGACCGCGAAGCCGGCGACGATGATCAGGCGGGCGGGCCAGGTGGGCAGCGCCGCGGCCAGCTCCTTGCCGAGGCTGACCTCCATGCGGTAGTCCACGTAGCGCTGGGACAGGAGCAGTTGGAAGCCGACGATCGTCCAGAGCACGGCGTTGGGCCGGTAGCGGCGCATGAGGTAGAAGGCGATGCCGGCGATGAAGAACGGCGCGTAGATCGGCATGGCGAACTGCGTCAGGAGCGTGCTGCCCATGACCGGCGCCAGCGCGGCGGCGGCGGTCCACACGCCGCAGAACACCAGGCAGGTGCGGTACGTGACCCCGAAGAAGACCACCACGGCCATCAGCAGGTAGAACTTCAGCTCGACGAAGAGGGTCCAGTAGACCTGGTCGACCGGCTGCGTGTTGTTCCCGGCCTGGAGCATCGTGAGGTTGGTGATCACCGAACCCCAGCCCTCGATCTCGCTGATGACCGGCCACATCTTCACGACGAGCGCGGTCAGCAGGACCCCCACCCAGTACGCGGGGAAGAGCCGCGTCAGGCGGGATATCGCGAAGTCGCCCAGGGTGCGCCCCCACACGCTCATGCAGATGACGAAGCCGCTGATGAGGAAGAAGACCTCGACGCCGAGCCATCCGAAACGGGCGAACTGGTGCGCCGTGGGGAAGATCGTCACCGTGGAATGGCCCCACGGGGCGGCGAGGGCGACGTAGTGGTAGAAGACCACCATCAAGGCGACGACCAGACGCAGTCCGTCCAGTGCGTACAGCCTGTTCTCCCGGCCGGAAGCGGCCATTCCTACAACCTCCAGTGCCCCCGGTCGGGAGCGGTGACGGTATGCCGCCCACCAGGGCTCCACGGAGGGCCCCGGGGCGCACGGAAGCCACGGGGGCATTTTCATGCGAAAGGAGTTGAGCAAGATCCCTTCGAATATGGGCGATCCAGAAGGAAGATCAATCCAATCTGTCAAAAAGTAGAACATAGGAGTCGCCTGTGAGACTCCTATGGTTAGCAGTTCGTTACGGTCCAGTAGGACGGGGCGGTCCCTCTACCACTTGAGCCTCCGTCAAGGGCGCACTTGCCGCAAACAGGGGTGCGCCGTCGGGACGGCGCATTACTTTGGAGGAGAACCGGAAGGTCGGCACGGGTGGAGGGTCGGATGGCGAAGGACACACCACCGCGCTGGGACCGCAGGATGCAGCAGCGGCTGGCGCGCGGGGAGGCCGCTGCCCTCGGGGAGCTGTACGACCGGTTCGCCTCGCTGGTGCACAGCCTGGCGCACCGGGTCCTCGACGACGACGCGGCGGCCGACCAGATCACCCGCGAGGTCTTCGGCTACATCTGGGAGAACCCCGACGCGTACGACCCCCGGCAGGGGAACATGCGCGCGTGGGTGGCCCGGCTCACCCAGCGGCAGGCCGTGCACCGGCTGCGGCTCGCGGAGGCGACGGCGTACGCGGAGACGGGCGTCGGCTCCGCCGAGGAGCTGGAGCAGAAGGTGCGCCGGGCCTCGGTCGCGGCCCGCGCCGACTACATCGTGACGTCGATGCCCGCGCCGCTGCGGGCCGCGCTCGAACTCGCCTACTTCCAGCGGCGGGACTACCGCCAGACCGCCGCCGACCTCGGGGTCACCGAGGACGAGGCGCGCCGGCGGCTCCGGCTCGGCCTCCAGCTGCTCTCCACGGCGCACACCCGGCCGTTCGAAGGGACCTCCCCGCCCGGCCACGGACGGACGCCGTGACCCCGGCGGACGACGGCGCGGACGGCGTCGCGCGCGTTCCCCGCATACCGGGCCCCCGCCGGTCGGCGGACGACCACGCGGACCTGACGGGAAGGACCCCGGAGGAGAGGGAACCGGAGGAACCGGTGGAGGAGCCGGACGTGCCCGTCCTCAGCCACGGAGTGCTCAAGTCCCTGCTCGGGGCCTGGGCGCTCTCGGCGTGCTCCGCCGGGGAGACCGCGGCCGTCGAGGCGCACCTCACCGAGTGCGGCCCGTGCGCCGACGAGGCGCTGCGGCTGCGCGACGCCGTCGCCCTGCTCCACCGGGACCGCGACCTGGACCTCGACCCGCTGCTGCGCTCCCGCGTCCTGGAGAACTGCCTGGGCCGCCGCCCCGCCCGCATCCCGATCCCCGGCTGGGTCACGCCGTACGACGCGGAGACCGCCCGGCTCGACGCGCTGCTGCGGGACATCGGCGAGTCCGAGTGGCACGCGCCGGTGCGGCTCAAGTGGTACGAGGAGGACCGGCCGGTGCGGCGCAAGGCGACCGTCGCCGGGGTCATCGGCCACCTCTTCGCCGTGGACGGCCTGGTGGCCGGGGCCCTCGGGCTCGACGACCCGCTGGGCGCCGGCACGCCCGAGCTGTCGCCGTCCGAGCGGACCGAGGCGTTCTGGTCGGGCCTGGAGCGGCCGCCGGGCCGGGCCCTGCGGGAGCCCTGGCGGGACCAGAGCCACGCCCTCATCCGTACGGTCTCCTTCGCCGGGCGCGGAGTGGCCGACCTCACGGTCACCTACAAGGACTTCGCGCTGCCGCTGCGGGACTCGCTCCTGGAGCGGGCCTTCGAGTGCTGGCTGCACGCGGACGACATCGCGCACGCGGTGGCGTACCCGTACGACCCGCCCTGCGGCGCCCATCTGCACGAGATGATCGACCTGGCGACGCGGCTGCTTCCGGCGGCCCTGGCCGGCCGCCGCCGCAGCGGTCTCGCCGCGCCCGCCCGGCAGCTGGTCGCGGCGGGCGCGCCGGGCCGCTCGCTGCACCTGGAGGTGGAGGGCGCGGGCGGCGGCCACTGGTACATCGCGCTCGACTCCCCGGCCGCGGTCGGCGACCCGGACCAGGCGGTGGCGCAGGTCGCGATGGAGGGCGTCGAGTTCTGCCAGCTCGTGGCGGGCCGCGTCTCCCCGGAGGAAGCGGCGGCGGGCCAGGACGGCGACCGCGAGGCGATCCGCGACGTCCTGGCCGCGGCGGCGTCCCTCAGCCGCCTGTGAAGATCTAGGCGAAGACGACCGTGCGGCTGCCGTTGAGCAGGATGCGGTGCTCCGCGTGCCACTTGACCGCGCGGGCGAGGGCCTGGCACTCGACGTCGCGGCCGATCGCGACGAGCTGGTCCGGGGTCACCTCGTGGCCGACGCGCTCGACCTCCTGCTCGATGATCGGGCCCTCGTCGAGGTCCGCCGTCACGTAGTGGGCGGTCGCGCCGATCAGCTTCACGCCCCGGGCGTGCGCCTGGTGGTAGGGCTTGGCGCCCTTGAAGCTCGGCAGGAAGGAGTGGTGGATGTTGATGATCCGGCCGGAGAGCTGCTTGCAGAGGTCGTCGGAGAGGACCTGCATGTAGCGGGCGAGGACGACCAGCTCGACGTCCTCCTCGCGGACGAGGTCGAGCAGCCTGCCCTCGGCCTCCGCCTTGGTGTCCTTGGTGACGGGGATGTGCCGGAACGGGACCCCGTACGAGCCGACCAGCTCCTCGAAGTCCGTGTGGTTGGAGACGACGGCCACGATCTCCACCGGCAGCGCCCCGATCCGGGAGCGGAACAGCAGGTCGTTCAGGCAGTGCCCGAACTTCGACACCATGAGCACGACCCGCATGCGCTGGTCGGCCCGGTCGATCCGCCACTCCATGCCGAAGGCGTCGCCGACCGCCGCGAAGCTGGCCCGCAGCTTCTCCACGTCCACGGGCGCCTCGGCCGAGAAGTGGACCCGCATGAAGAAGAGCCCGGTGTCCCGGTCCCCGAACTGCTGGCTGTCCTCGATGTTGCACCCCGTGATGAAGAGGTAGCTCGACACGGCGTGCACGATGCCCTGCTTGTCGGGGCACGAGAGGGTGAGGACGTACTGGTCGGTCATCCCGTCAGCCTGCCACACCCGGCCGGGTGCGAGGCGCACCGTCCGGCAGGCGGAACGGTTCAGGACCGCGTCATGATACGGAGCAGGTCGAGGGAGCGCGGGGGCGCGTCGGGGTCCTCTCCGTCGGCGAGCGCGAGGCGCACGTGGGCCTCGCGGGCGGCCCGTACGGCCTCCGGCCAGCCCTGGTGCTCCAGGTAGGCGGAGACGGGCGCGTCGGGTCCGACCTGGTGCAGGATGCGCAGCACCCGCAGGACGGCGACGTCGACGAGGGCGGCCTCGCCGGAGTCCCGGAAGATCGCGCCGACGTACTTCTCGGCGGACCAGTTGTCGAGCCAGGTGTCCTCGACCAGGCGGTAGACGGCGTCGGTGACGTCGCCGTACCCCTCCCGGCCGGCCAGCCAGGTCGTCTCGTGGAACACGGGGTCCGAGAGCATGTGCAGCGCCGAGCGCACGTTGCTGCGCCAGCGCCACCACGGCATGTCGTTGAGCGGCATGCCGCCCATGGTGGAGGAGCGACGGCCGCGACGGGAAGGGTTCCCGGGACCGGAGACCGGACCGGGGGACGGATCGGGGGCCGGACCGGAGGCCCGGCCGGTGTGCGGACCGGGGCCCGGGCCGGTGGCGGGGTCGATGGCGGGACTGGACACGTTTCGATCGTACGTTCCCCTGTCCGGCAAGCGGACCCACCCCCGCCCGACCCCCGCAATTCACCGTCCCGTCACCCACCGTCGACCCGCGCTCACTCCCGCGTTACCCCTGGGGAGGAAATGTGCGTGTCCATGACCGGCAGGCGACTGACCCCACTCCTCGCGTACGTCACGGCCACGGCGGCCGGAGCGTCGCTGCTCACCGGATGCGGCGTGCTCCCCGGCTCCGCCGGGGACTCCCGGGAGCCCCTCACCGTGATGACCTGGGCCCCCGACCGGACCAAGGCCACCAACATGCCCGGCATGCCCGCCATGGCGCAGGCCTTCGCCCGCTGGGTGAACTCCTCGGGCGGCATCGACGGCCACGAACTGCGCGTCCTCACCTGCAACGAGCGCAACACCTCCGAGGGCGCCGCCGACTGCGCCCGCCAGGCGATCGACCAGAAGGCGGTCGCCGTCGTCGGCTCGTACAGCCAGCACGGGCGCGACTTCATGAACGCCCTCGAAGCGGCCGGCATCCCGTACATCGGCGGTTACGGCGTCACCGACGACGAGTTCACCAGCCCGCTCTCGTACCCCGTCAACGGCGGACAGGCCTCCCTCGTCGCCGGGCACGGCATGCAGCTCGCCAGCGTCTGCGAGAAGGTCGCCCTCGTCCGGCCCGACACCGTCGGCGGGGACCGGCTGCCCGCCCTGCTCGACTCCGGCCTGCGCCGGGCGAAGCACGGCGGCGCCCTCGACATCCCGGCCGCCGAGGACGCCGGCGAGTACACCCGGCAGGCGGGCAGGGCCAGGTCCGGGGCGAAGGGCGCGGGCGGCTGCGTGACCGCCGTGCTCGGCGAGCGCACCCAGATCTTCTTCGACTCCTTCCGCCGGCTGCCGGAGGAGAAGCGGCGCGGCGGGCGGGACGGCAAGGGCGGGCACGTCCGCATCTCCTCGATCCTCGGCAGCGTCGACCAGCCCGTGATCGACCGCACCGGCGGCTCCCACAGCCCCTTCGAGGGGGCGTTCGTCACCGGCTGGTACCCGGAGGCGGGCGACAAGAGCTGGGCGCCGATGCGCAAGGTCGTCCAGGAGCACGCGTTCGTCGACAACCGGGTCGACCCGGCCGACACGGGCGTCCAGACCACCTGGATCGCCTACACGGTCCTCAAGCAGGTCGTGGAGTCCCTGGACCGGGACCGGATCACGGCCACGGAGATCGCCCACGCCCTCGACCGGGGCGAGCGGATCGACACCGGCGGCCTCACCCCGGCCCTGCGCTGGAAGTACGCGGACCTGCTCGGCGCCTCCGGCTTCCCCCGGATCGTCAACCACCAGGTGACCTTCCAAGTGGTGCGCCAGGGACAGCTGGTGGCGCAGAAGCCCGGCTTCGTCGACGTCGGCGAGACGCTCCTCGCCGTGACCTGACCCCCTGGGGGGCGGGTCCGGCCGCTCAGAGCTGGTGGTAGGCGCGCCTCTCCAGTCCGTACTTCTCGGCGGTCGGGTTCCACAGCCCGGCCGCCTTCTTCTTGGCCCGGGTGGCGTCCCCGCTGTCCTTCTCCGCCGCGCCCAGGTTGTCCGTCCTGCGGGCCTTGCCGCCCTTGCAGCCGTCCTTCGCCTTCACCTGCTCGGCCCAGGCCGCGTAGTGGTCGTCGGCGGACGCGGAGGCCTTCCAGGCCTCGACGAGCGCGGCGGTCAGCCGGGCGTTGTCCGGGACCTTGTCGACCGACAGGGACTGGAGCCTGGTGATCAGGCCCCGGCGCTGCTCGGCGGCGCCCCGCAGGTCCGCGGCGGCCTTGTCCAGGTTCTTGCACCGGTTGATGGAAGCGACCGAGTTGATCACGGTGTCCCGGCTGTCGCTGCTGGTCGCGAGGAGCTTGCCCAGTTCCCGCGCCTGCGCCTCCGCCGGATCGGCCGCCTGCTCCGCCGGCTGCTCGGCGGGCGGCGCGGAGGAGGTCGCCGCCACGGTCGAACCGCTCTTCTCGGGTCCCTGCTTGTCGTCCTCGCCGCCGCTGAGCAGGGCCCCGGCGCCGAGGCCGACGGCCGCGCAGCCGACGACGACGACGGCGATCAGGGCGACCGGCGACTTGCGGCGCGGCGCGGGCTCGTCGTCGTAGTAGGCGTCCTGGTGGCCGTACCCCTGCTGCGGGGGCTGCGGCGGCTGCTGCTGGTACGGGGCGGGGGCCGGCGGCGGAGGCCGGTAGCCCTGCGAGGGCTGGGGCTGCTGCGGGGCCCGGGGCGCCTCCGTGCGGAAGAGGCTGTCGAACTCGGCGGGCGGCTGCCGCTCGCCGGACGCGGCCGGGGGTACGGGGGCGCCCGGGGGGACGGGGGCGATGTACTGGGTCGCGTCGGAGGCCCCGGCCTGGCCGGGTCCGCCCTGGCCGGGTCCGCCCTGGTGCGCCAGTGGTCCCGTGCCCAGGAACTGGGTCGAGTCCCCGCCGCCCCGCTGCGGCGGCACCGGCGCGATGTGCTGGGTGGCCTGCAGGTCGGCGGCGGCCGGGTGCGGGTAGCCGTAGCCCGGCTGGGAGGTCTGCGCCTGGGCCGGCGGATAGCCGTAGCCCGGCTGCGGGGCCTGCGCCGGCGGCATCGCGCCCGGCACCGGGGCGATGTGCCGGGTCGCCTGGAGGTCGGCGGCGGGCCCCGGGCCCGGGTAGCCGTAGCCGGGCTGCGGGGGTATCGGCGGCAGGTACTGCGTGGACTGCAGGTCGGCGGCGCCCGGTGCCGCCTCCGGGGGCAGCGGCTGCGCGGGCGGCAGCGGCTGTCCGCCCGGCTGACCGCCGGCGGGGGCCCAGCCGCCGTCCCACGGCCGCGCTCCCCCGTGGGCACCGTCGTGCGCGGGGGGCACCGCCGGGTACTGCGGCTCCGGACCCTGTCCGTTCTGCGTCACCGGGACTCCTACTGATGGACCTACGGAATCGTCGGTTCACGCTACCGGCTGGGCCCGGGGGTCCGCACACACGTGTGAGACCGGTTACAGAACTGATTCACGCGCCCGGTCCGTACCGCTCCCCCGGGGCGGGCTCAGACCGCGTACAGCTCCATCCGCACCCCGAACTCCCGTACCGCCGCCTCCCCCGAGAACGGTTCCAGGCGGTCCCTCAGGTCGTCCAGGTACTCCATGCCGCGCGACGAGCGGAGCGTGCCCAGGAGTTCGAGCGCCCGGGCGCCCGTGCGGCAGGCCTGCTCCACCTCGCGCTGCTGGATCTGCGCCGCCGCGAGCAGGGCGAGGCCGATCGCCCGCCGCCGCGCCCGCGTCTCCGGGTGCCCGGCGACCGACTCCTCCGCCGCCCGCGCCGCCGCCTCCGCGCGGCCCAGGTCCCGGTAGCAGTGGGCCAGTTCGTCCGCCAGGTACGCGTGGTCGAAGTGGGTGATCCACACGGGCTCGTCGCCCGCCTCCGGATCGGCCCGCTCCAGGGCCCGCACGGCGCCGCCCGCCGCCTCCTCGAAAGCCCGGACGTCGCCCATCAGGGCGTGCCCGCGCGCCTCGGCCGCCAGGAACATCGACTCCGCCCGGGGCGGCACCTTCCCGCGCGCCCCCTCCTGCGCCGCCCGCGCCAACTGGGCGATCTCCCGCGGGTTTCCGAGCTGCGCGGCGAGATGGCTCATCGAGGCGGCGAGCACGTAGCCGCCGTAGCCCCGGTCCCCGGCCGCCTGCGCGAGCCGCAGCGCCTGGATGTAGTACCGCTGGGCCAGGCCCGGTTCGCCGGTGTCCACCGCCATGTACCCGGCCAGCTCGGTCAGCCGGGCGGCCGCCGCGAAGAGCTGTCTGCCCACCGCCTCCCGGTACGAGCCGGACAGCATCCCCGACACCACGCTGTCCAGGTAGTGCACCACCACCGGGCGCACGTGCCCGCTGCCGAACCGCCGGTCGAGGTCGACCAGCGCGGCCGTCGTCTCCCGTACGGCCGCCACGTCCGCGACCCCGACGCGGGCCCCCGCCGTCCGGGCCACGTGCGCGTCCGGCACCGTGATCAGCCAGTCCCGGCTGGGCTCGACCAGGGCGGAGGCCGCCACCGTGGACCCGGCCAGGAACTCCCGGTGCCCCACGTCGCTGCGCCACAGCTCGCAGACCTGCTCGATGGCCCCGGGCACGGTCGGCGCGAACTGGAGTCCCACCCCGGCGGCGAGGTTCCGGCCGTTGGCCATGCCGACCTCGTCGATGGTGACCGTGCGGCCCAGCTTGCGGCTCAGCGCCTCCGCGATGATCCCGGGCGCCCGGCCGCGCGGCTGCTGCCCGCGCAGCCAGCGCGCCACGGACGTCTTGTCGTACCGCAGGTCGAGGCCGCGCTCCGCGCCGACCGTGTTGACCCTGCGGGCGAGGCCGGCGTTGGAGCAGGCCGCCTCCTGGATGAGCGCCTGGAGCCGTTCGTTGACCTGACGCGGGACGAGTGGCCTGGCTGCCATGTGGTACCCCCTGGAACCGTGCGGGTGATCGTCGGAGAAGGGATCACTGCCCGGTGAATATCCGGTCAATGCCGATGCGAACACGCGAAACCGGACACGTCGGCCGCGAGTCCTCGCCGGCGCCCCCACCTGTGGGTACCCGCCCCCGCGCCCCGGCCCTCCGCGCGCCCCCGTCCGTGCACCGGTGCGCCCCGCGTGCGGAATCGTTGCGCCACCCCGCTTCTCCGCGCCGCCCGTAACCCCGGGTGGTGCGGGGAGTTGTGCTCACCGTGGAAGAGACCATGGGAGTCACGGAGGCCGCGCGGGTCCCCGAGCAGCGGAGCGAGCAGCTGCTTGACAGCGCCGTGCGGTACGCGGAAGAGCGGCACTGGGACGTGTTCCCGGGGACCTGGCTGGAAGCCGCCGAAGGCAGGGAGCGCTGCTCCTGCGGCGCGGACGACTGCGCGCTGCCGGGTGCCCACGCGTCCCGGCCCGACTGGTCGACCCAGGCGACCGGCAGCGGGGTCGGCGCCCGCCGGATGTGGTCGAAGCAGCCGAAGTCCTCGATCCTGCTGCCGACCGGACGCACCTTCGACGCGATCGAGGTCTCCGAGTCGGCGGGCTTCCTCGCGCTCGCCCGCATGGAGCGGATGGAGCTGACGCTCGGCCCGGTGACCTGCTCCCCGGAGCGCCGGATGTACTTCTTCGTGCTGCCGGGCGCCGCGACCAAGGTCCCGGAGCTCGTCCGCAAGCTGGGCTGGATCCCGTCCTCCCTCGACCTCGTCACGCGCGGCGAGGGGCACTACGTGGCGGCCCCGCCGACCCGGATCGGCGGCCGGGGCGCCGTGCAGTGGGCCCGCCGCCCCACCCCGGCGAACCGCTGGCTCCCCGACGCGGAGGAGCTGATCAGCGCCCTCGCGTACGCGTGCGGGCGCGAGGCGGCGGACGCGAGGGCGTCCCGCGCCTCCTGACCCCGGGCCCCCGCAGGCCCCGTGGCCCCGTGGCCCCGTGGGTTCCATGGGTTCCATGGGTTCCATGAGCCCCACGGGCCCCGCCGTAGGGTGGGGCCCGTCATGACGGGGACGACCGAGGGGCTGACGGAGCATGCCTGACCAGGCATCAGGAGGAGCGTTCGAGAAGGCGGGCACGGCACCGGGGGACGGTGCCGCGCCCGCCGTGCGGGTCGAAGGGCTGTGGAAGCGCTTCGGGCAGCAGATCGCGGTGGACGGGATCGATCTCGTGCTGCCCGCGGGCAGGTTCATCGGGCTCGTCGGGCCCAACGGAGCGGGCAAGACCACCACGCTCTCCATGATCACCGGCCTGTTGCGGCCCGACCACGGGCGCATCCTGGTCGCCGGGGACGACGTGTGGGCCGACCCCGAGTCGGTCGCCCGGGTCAAGTCCCGCATCGGCGTCCTGCCGGAGGGCCTGCGGCTCTTCGAGCGCCTTTCGGGCCGCGAACTCCTCGCGTACAGCGGCCGGTTGCGCGGCCTGCCGGGCGACGAGGTCGACAAGCGCGCCGCGCAACTCCTCGACGTGCTCGGCCTGACGGACTCGCAGCACAAGCTGGTCGTGGACTACTCGACCGGCATGCGGAAGAAGATCGGCCTGGCGGCGGCGCTCCTGCACAACCCCGAGGTCCTCTTCCTCGACGAGCCGTTCGAGGGCGTGGACCCGGTCTCCGCGCAGACCATCCGGGGCGTTCTGGAGCGGTACACCGCCTCCGGCGCGACCGTCGTCTTCTCCAGCCACGTCATGGAACTGGTCGAATCGCTCTGCGACTGGGTCGCCGTCATGGCGGCGGGCCGGATCCGGGCCCAGGGCCCGCTGGCCGAGGTCCGCGGCGACGCGCCCTCGCTCCAGGCGGCGTTCCTGGAACTGGTGGGCGCGAACGAGCGCGCGGCGGCGGGGGATTCGCTGGACTGGCTGGGCGGTACGGGCTCCGCCGGGAACGGTACGGGTTCGGGTGCCGGCGGCGGGGCGCAGTGATGAGTGCCGTCACCTCCTCCCCCGCGCCCGCCTCCGCGCCCGCCTCCGCTCCCGCCCCCTCCCTCACCTCCGTCTTCGTACGGCTCAAGCTGTCGCTGCTGCGCAACGGGCTGCGCCAGTCGGGCGGGCGGACCGCCGCGTACGTCGTCTCCGCCGTCTTCGGCGTCCTCTTCGCGGCGGGGATGTTCCTCGCCTTCGTCCTCCTCAGGGGCCACGAGAGCGCCGGCACCGCCGCGATCCTCCTCACCGGCGTGGTCGCGCTCGCGTGGGCGGTGATGCCGCTGTTCGTGCCGAGCGGCGACGAGACCCTCGACCCGTCGCGGCTCGTGATGCTGCCGCTGCTCCCCGCCCCGCTGGTCCGGGCGCTGCTCGTGGCCTCGCTCGTGGGCGTCGGCCCCGTGCTGACGCTGCTCCTGGCGTTCGGCGCGGCGCTGTCCGTGGCGCACGGCGCCGCCGCGGCGTGCGTCGCCGTGCTCGCCGTCCCGCTGGTGACGGTCACGTGCGTGGCGCTCTCGCGGGCCGTGGCCGCCGCCAACATCCGGCTGCTCACCTCCCGCAAGGGCCGGGACCTGGCGCTGCTCAGCGGTCTGGTCATCGCGGTCGGCATGCAGGTCGTGAACTTCGCCGCCCAGCGGCTCAGCGAGCCGGGCGGGATGGACGCGGTCGAGCCGGCGGCGGCCGTCGTCGGCTGGCTGCCGCCCGCCGCCGCGATCGGCGCGGTGGACGCGGCGGGCGAGGGCGCGTACGCGGTGGCGGCGGCCCGGCTGCTGCTCACGGCGGCGGCGCTCGCCGGGCTCGTGCACTGGTGGCGGCGGAGCCTCGTGCGCCTGATGGTCGAGCCGGACGGCTCCACGATCGGCGCGGCCCCGGACCCGGCCGCCCGCGGGAAGGACGGCACGGGGTTCCTCGGCCGGTTCCTGCCGGACGGGCGGACGGGCGCGGTCATGGAGCGCAGCCTGCGGTACATGTGGCGGGACCCGAAGACGAAGGCGGCGTGGGTGACCTCGCTCGCCATCGGCCTGATCGTGCCGCTGTTCAACGCGCTCCAGGGCGCGGGCTCGATCTACTGGGCGTGTTTCGCCTCCGGCATGCTCGGCATGCTGATGTACAACCAGTTCGGGCAGGACACGTCGGCGTTCTGGATGGTCGCGCAGACCCTCTCGACCCCGGCCGACGCGTACGCCGAGCTGCGGGCGCGGGCGTACGCGCTGCTCGCCGTCACGCTGCCGTTCACGGTCCTCGTGACGGCCCTGACGTGCGCCGTCCTGGGCGACTGGGGGCGCCTCCCGGAGGGGCTCGGCCTGGCGTTCGGGCTGCTCGGCGCGATGCTGGGGACGGGCGCGGTGGCCTCGGCCCTCTTCCCGTACTCGATCCCGCAGGACAGCGGGTACAAGAACGTGGTCCCGGGGCAGGCGGGCCTGGCCTGGATCTCGATCTTCGGCGGCATGCTGGTGGCGGCGCTGCTGTGCGCCCCGCTGATCGGCGCGGTGATCTACTTCCGCGTCGCCGACCACCACTCCCTCCTCTGGCTCCTCTTCCCGGCCGGGACCCTCTACGGCGCGCTCCTGGTGTGGGCGGGCCTCCGGCTGGCGGCCCCGCGCACGGCGAACCGGCTGCCGGAGATCCTGGCGGCGGTGAGCAAGGGGTGACGGTCCGGGTCCGGTCGGGGCGGGGTGATCCCGCCCCGACCGGACCCGCCCCGGGCCTCACGGGCGTCGTCTCACTGCCTTCGCGTCGCCTCGTGGAGCCTCTTGGCCACGGTGTGGAAGACCGGCAAGTTCGGGATCGCGGACACCGGGACGTCCATCGCGAGGAGCCGCCGCCCGTCCTCCTTGACGTGGAAGCGGCCGTTCACCACCCGCAGTTCGGCCACGCGCCCCCACGGGAGGGACCGCCCCTTGTGCTCCACCCCGTGCAGGCCGAGGGCGATCGTGTTGAATTCGAGCCTCTGCCCGTGCGCCACCTCCTCCAGGACGCGGCCGAGCTGGGCGTCGGCCACCGCCCGCACGACGGCCGGGCCCCACTGCTCGGGCTCGGTGAACTCCGCCCCCTTCACACGGGTGACGATGCCCGCGTAGCGGGAGGACCCGATCCTGCCGCTGTCCCCGATGGTGCAGGCCACGCCGTCCGTGCCGATCAGCGTGTAGACGTGGCTGGAGACGGTGACGCCGTTCTTCCGCGAGTGGAGCACGTCCTGGTGGACCCGGACGGTGTCCCAGTCGAAGGTGTGGACGCTCCCCCCGCCGAGGGTCACCACCGCGCCGCGCTCGTGGAGGTCGAGCCGCGCGCCCTTGCCGCGCCGGGCCAGCTTGACCCGGTCGACCAGCATCCACGTGTATCCCGCGTAGCCGATCGCGAAGGCCAGCACCGGCAGCGGTCCCGTCCCTGCGACGAGCAGCGCGACCAGCAGGGGCGTGCCGCCGCCGAAGAGGAGGACGCCGCCCACCACGTACCCGGTCCACGGCGGGCGCCTGGCCCCGTAGGTGGCCCGCAGCGCGCCGAGCCCCGGCGCCGTGCCTGATTCGGTCATGTCGTCCTCCCCTGGACCCCTTCGTCGCCGCGGCGGTGCGGTGCGGTGCGGTGGGTACCGGACGCCGCACGCGGGTACCGCTCGCCTCCATCCCACAGCCCGGCGATGAAATCGCGCTGCAAGGCCCTTGAACCATCGGTCTTGCGGTGCGGGGAGGTTCAGTGGCCGCCCAGGCCCGGCAGGCAGGTGCCGTCCATCGTGCGGCCGGCGACCTCGGCGGTGGCGTTGCCCCGGGAGTCGACGTTCCCGTTGACGCAGACCTTGCCGCGGCCGCCGCCGACGACGACGTCCTTGAGGACCTTGCCGGGTGTGCCCGCGCGGTACTCGACGTCGGCCGGTTCGAGGCCGAGGGCGGCGGCGGCCGCCGCGCGGACCTCGACCTCCCCGACCGGCTTCCCCGCCAGGCCCTTCAGGGCCTCGGCGAGCGCGTCCGCCTTGGTCCGGGCCCCGGCTCGCTCCTCCTCGCCGATCTCCATCTCCTTCCGGTAGGCGTGGTTCTCGGCGTACTTCCGGGCGGGGTCCTGCGAGATGCACGGCACCGAGGGGTCGATCGGCGGCTCCCCGGGGCCCGGGCAGTACCGCATGCCGCCGCCGGGGGTGCCGGAGGCGTTCGCGCGCGGGTCCTCGGAGGGCTCGGCGCAGCCGGCGACGAGGACGGAGGCGAGGACGGCGAACAGCAGCGTGCCCGCGGCGGTGCGGGAGGAGGGACGTCGGGTCATGTCCCTCATCCTGCGGGCCGGTCGCGCGGGTTCCGTACGGTACGGGGAAGACGTGACCGATCCGTAGCGACGGGCGATCGGGGTCCGAGAGGAGTCCGAGGAGTCCGAGGGGGGCGAGGGGGGCCGAGGGGGGTCGAAGGGGGTCCGAGGGCGGGGCGAGGGGGCCGAGGGGGGCCGACCCGCCGATACTCGCTTGCGGGCCCCCGCCGCACCCGGCAACGTCGCGTCGGCCCGCACCCCACGGAGGAAGAGAAGATGACCGCGCAGCCCCGCCCCGTCGACCACGAACTCGTCCGGGCGGCGGAGCACGTCGCCCGCACGCGCTGCCGGGGCGACAACCACACCGTGGCGGCCGCGGCCCGCGCCGCCGACGGCCGGATCGTCACCGCCGTGAACGCCTACCACTTCACCGGCGGCCCCTGCGCCGAGCTGGTCCTCATCGGCACGGCGGCCGCCCAGGGCGCCTACGAGCTGGAGACGATCGTCGCCGTGGGCGACCGCGACCGGGGGGTCGTCCCGCCGTGCGGCCGGTGCCGCCAGGCCCTCCTCGACTACTTCCCGTCCCTCGGGGTCGTCGTCGGCCGGGGCGACCGCCTCCGGACCGTTCCCGTCGCCGACCTGCTGCCCGAGGCCTACGTCTGGGCGGACCACCAGCTCGACGCCGGCTAGATGCTGGCCGATCCCGGCCCGCCGGACACGCCCCGGGTGTTCTGTCCCGGGAGGTCGTGGACGGGTGGGCCGGGTCTCGGCCGAGGGATCTCGAAGCGCCCGACGTCGCCGGGGATCCTGGTCAGGATCCCGGTCGGGGACCTCGGTCGGGGATCTCGGTGATGACGGTCGGCCACGCCCTCGACGTCCCGGTCTCCGAGATCCCCGGCCTCGTCACCCGCGATCAGCTCCGCGTCTCCTCGTGGCGTCCGACAGCGGCCGCACCGGGTACGAGGAGCAGCTTGCCGGTGGTGCGCCGGGCCTCCAGATCGCCGTGGGCCCGGGCGGCCTCGGACAACGCGTAGCGGCCCGTCACGGTGACTTCGAGCGCCTTGGAGCGCACCCACTCGAACACGTCGGCGGCCCGTCGGAGCAGTTCGGACCGATCGGCGATGAAGTCCCCGAGGCTGGGCCGGATCAGGGTCAGCGAACCGCCGTGGGCGAGCCGTCTGCGGCCCGGCCGCCCTTCACGCGGGGCGCGGCGACGGGCTCACCGTACGGCGGACTTCACGAGCTGGTGCAGCAACTTCGGCTCCACGAAGGGATCTTCGGGTGTCGGGCGCGACCTCCAGTCCAGCGGCCACGTCGTCCCGTGCAGCGCCGGGATCCCCACGTACGCCTCGCTCCTGCCGTTCCCGCTCAGCGCCCGCACCGGCGCCGGCCACGCGTACTCGGCGGCGGTGCGGGGCGGCAGCAGGAAGTACAGGTTCCGCTCCCCCGTCGCCTCCCGGACGATCGGGCCCGCCTGGAAGTCCGTGAACGCCATCAGGCGGTACGCCACGTCCTCCCCGAGGAATCCCCCGATCCGTACGGCGTCGAAGTGCACGCCCGCGTGACGGAGGGCGTGTCCGGTTGCGGGAACCCAAGTGGGCGCGCTGTCAAGGGGCTTGCGCAGATTCATGCGGCCAGCTTCCCGGTCGTGGTCTCCTGTGACCAGCGACACAGTCCGGTTGTGCCGGACTGTGCACTCGGGAGGTCGGGTGTGAACAACGAGAAGAAGAAGGCTCCGGGAGCCTCGAAGGCCTTCGGCGTACTCCTGCGCTTCCATCGCGAACGCGCGCGCGTCTCGCAGGAGGCGCTGGGCCTGAAGACCGGTTATTCCAAGTCCCAGGTGGCGATGATCGAGCGCGGGGAGCGCCGGGCGAAGGGGAACTTCGTCGGCATCGCGGACGAACTGACGGGTGCACAGGGTGCACTTCTGGCGGTGGCGGAGGAGGTGACGGCCAGCGGTGTCGCGGCGTGGTTCGAGGACTACTTGTGGGAGGAGGCCAGGGCGGCGGGCATCCACAAGTACGACAACCACCTGATCCCCGGCCTGCTCCAGAACGAGGACTACTCGCGGGCCGTGTTCGCTTCGGAGCGCCCGCCGCTGGAGAGCGACGAAATAGAGGCAGGCGTCACGGCGCGGCTGGAACGGCAGCAGGTGTTCTTCCGCAAGCCTTCACCGCTGATCACCTTCGTGCTGGAGAAGGCCGCCCTCACCAAGCCACTCGGCGGCAAGGACGTGCTCCGCAAGAACCTGCTGCACATCCTCGACATGGCCGAGTTGCCCAACGTCGAGATCCAGCTGATGCCGGAAGACCGGGAGACCCACGCAGGACTGAACGGCCCCTTCACCCTCCTGGAGACCGAAGGACGCCGAGAACAACTCGTCTATGTCGAAGGGCAGGGCGGAAGGTACTTTCTGAGCGAGCAGCCGGACGTGGGAGACGTCTTCGCCCGCTACAGCACTCTGCGGGCGCAGGCCTTCCCTCCGGAGGAATCCGTACGACGCATCGAACAGGCGGCACGAGAGCTATGAGCACCGATCTCCACTGGATCAAGTCCTCCTACAGCAGCGAGCAAGGCGGCGCCTGCGTCGAGGTCGCCGTCACCTGGGTGAAGTCCTCGTACAGCGGCGGCCAGGGCGGCGACTGCGTCGAGGTCGCCACCTGCGCGCACACCGTCCACGTACGTGACTCCAAGGACACCGGTCTCCCCTCCTTCGAGGTCTCCCCGGCCGCCTGGGCCGCGTTCGTCTCGGGCGTGTGACGGCGTACGGGGGCCCCGCCCGTTTCCGGGCGGGGCCCTCCGTCATGTCGGGCGGTTCACCGCTCGGCGCCGTGCTCCCGGGCCCGGCGGATGAGCGCGTCCACGTCGTGGACAAGACGGCGGTGCGGCAGTTCTCGGGGATGGTGGGCGTGGCCACGGGGCCGCCTCCTCGCGCCAGTGGTCGCCGATGACCGTGCACGCAGAAGCTCGACCGAACGTGAGGTCAAGCGCGGGGCGGCCGGTCCGTTCCCGGGTCCGGGATCAGGTCGTCCAGGGCCCGGTCCAGGGCCGCGAGCAACCGGGCCTGTTCCCCGGGGCTGTACAGCATGCGCAGGGCCAGGCCGTCGGAGAGGGCGATGACGGCGTCGGCGACGGGCACCGCGCCGGTCGCGTACCCGGTGGACTCCAGCCAGGCGGCCAGGGCGTGGCGGATGTCCCGGTCGATCCGCCGCCGGATCTCGGCGAGGCGGGGGTGGTGGGCCGCGTGGACGGCGAAGGCGAGCTGCGCGACGGCCTCGGCGCGCCGCTCGGCGTCCACGGGGAGCGTGGTCAGGACCAGGTCGCGCAGGGCCCGGCGCGGCGGGAGCGCGGTGTCCACGCCGGCCATCCGGCGCTCGACGCGCTCGCCGGCCAGCTCGGCGGCGAAGGCGAGCATCTCCTCCTTGGTGCGGAAGTACTTCTGGACGGCGCCGGAGGAACAGCCCGCCGCGGCCGCCACGGTGCGCACGCTGACCTCGTCGAGGCCGCGCTCGGCGACCAGCCGGAGCAGGGCCGTACCGACCCGGCGGCGCTGCTCGTCCCTGTCGACGGTCCTGGGCATCGGCGGCACTCCCTCTTTGAGATACAGTCGTATTCTAACCTGCCGTCAGGTGAGGTGGCGCACGGAACCCGAAGGAGACGACTGGTGGACGACCGACGCGAACCCCCCGCCGTACCTTCCGCACCCGCCGTACGGGTGTCGGACCGCGAACGCGACCGGACGCTCGGCGTGCTGGCGGCGGCGCTGGCCGAGGGGCGACTCGACCCGCACGAGCACGGGATACGCGCGGGGCGCGCCCTGGAGGCGCGCACGGCCGGTGAACTCGCCGCGCTGACGTACGACTTGCCCGTGCCCGCGCCGTCCCGCGCGGAGCGGGACCGCAAGGACCTCCGGGAGTGGCTGGCCGAGTGGCGCTACTGGCTGGGCGGGGCGGTGATCATGTCCGGCATCTGGGGCGCGGACTGCGCGCGGAGGGGGGAGCTGACCTCCTACTGGCCGGTCACGCCGCTGGCGGTGTGGGCGGCCGTGCTGATCGCCCTCGCCGTCTGGCCGCGCGACGGGGAGGACGGCGACGGGTCCTAGGGTCTGTTTCGTAAGCGGCGATGGTCGACTGCTGCTCGACGTTTCAGTTGCATTGATGCTCAGGAAGGTCACGGCCTCTGAGCCGTGCCGCGAGCCAAAGCGGCCAGTCGTTCCGCGTCCGGAGTGTCGGGATCGGCCGACCAGAGCACGAGCTGCTGCTCCGGGGCGCCGGCGTAGCGGAAGGTGTCCCAGTCGAGGGTGAGTTCGCCGACGGTGGAGTGCGCGATGCGTTTGCTGCCGAAGTCCTGGTGTGCGACGCGGTGCTCGGCCCACCAGGCCCGGAAGTGCTGGTCGGCGACTGCCAGTTCGCCCACGAGGGCGGTGAGGGCCGGGTCGGCCGGGTTCGTTCCGGCCTCCATCCGCAGGACCTCGACACAGGTGCGGGCCACGTCCTCCCAATCCGGGTAGATGTCGCGCATCACCGGGTCGGTGAAGACCATGCGGACGTAGTTGCGCTCGGGCTCGGACACGGCCGCGAAGTCGCACAGCAGCTCCGCCGCCAGCGGGTTCCACGCGAGGATGTCGAGGCGCGGGCCGAAGACGATGGCGGGTGTGCCGGTGAGCTGGGCGAGCAGCCGGATCAGGTGCGGGTGCGCTTCGGGGCGGACGGACCGGCGCGGTGTCTTGCGGTGTCCGGCCCGCGCGGCCTGGGCGACCAGACCTTCCACGTACGTCCTCTGGTCGGCGTCCAGTCGCAGCTCCCGCGCGAGGGAGTCGAGCACCGGCGGTGACGGTGCCAGTCGGCCCTGTTCGATGCGTACGTAGTAGTCGGTGCTGATCGCGGCGAGCTCGGCCACCTCCTCGCGGCGCAGTCCTCGCACGCGGCGCTGGGTGTGCGCGCGCTCGGGGAGCCCCACCTGTGCGGGTGTGAGTTCGCCACGGCGGTGCTTGAGGAACTCGCCGAGCTCGCGAAGATGGGCGGAACCAGTCATTCCTTCAGCATGGCACCGGGGAGAAGGCTCTGCCTGGGAAGGATCCTTCCTAGGAAGCGACGCGACCTTCCTGCGCCGGGTTGCCGGCCGGAGAGTGGATACAGGCCCGCAGATCGCCGGCCACACGATCCCGCAGGAGCAGCACATGAGGACTGATGTCCGCTTCCCGACCAACGGCCTGCAGCTCGCCGGCCACCTCTACCTCCCCGACGGCGTCGACGGTCCGCTCGCCGCCATCGTCGTCGGCCATCCCACGACCGGAGTCAAGGAGCAGGCGCCGGCGGCGTACGCGACGCGCCTGGTCAAGGAGGGATTCGCCGTTTTGACCTTCGACGCCGCCTTCCAGGGCGAGTCCGAGGGCATGCCCCGGGGCCTGGAGGACCCCTTCCAGCGTGCCGAGGACTTCCGTGCGGCGGTCTCCTACCTCACCACCCGCCCCGAGATCGACCCCGAGCGCATCGGTGTGATGGGTGTGTGCGGCTCCGGAGCCTACGTGCCCTACGCCGCCCAGACCGACCACCGCATGAAGGCGGTGGCCGGCGTGTCCGGGACCGACGTCCCCAGCTTCTTCCGCGGCGCCGACCCCGAGGGCTGGCAGCAGATGGTGGCCAGCTCCGGGAACCTCCGCAGCGCCGAGGCCGCCGGCGAGCCCGCGGCGACGTTCGCCGTGCTGCCGGAGAAGGCTGATGCCGACACCCCCGCCCCGACGGCCGAATTCGTCGACTACTACAAGACGCCCCGCGGCCATCACCCTCGTTCCACGGGCGACATGGTCGTGCGCAGCGCCGACCTCCTCGACCAGTTCGACTCCTTCGCCGACGTCGCCAAGATCGCCCCCCGCCCGCTGCTCATGATCGCCGGAACCGAGGCGGTGACCCGCGGGTTCTCCGAGAAGGCCGTCGCCGACAGCCCCGGCAACGCCGAACTGTTCCTCGTCGACGGCGCCACCCACGTCGACCTGTACGACCGCGACGAGTACGTGACCCCTGCCGTCGCCAGGCTGATCGAGTTCTTCGGCAAGCACCTCGCCTGATTCGGCGAGCCCGTGCGGGCAAGAGACCCATGAACCTTGATCATTCACAACTCGGATCCACTTTCGATACACGGCCTAGCGGGCCCAGGGCGGCGCGAGGGTGGTGCCGTCGGGGAGTTCGGCGGTGAGGCCGGTACGGGTGGTGACCCACATGTGGGCGGGGCGGTCGGTCGTGTTGGCGACCGCCAGGCGGGAGCCCGCCGGGGCCACCGCCGCGTCACCGGCGGCGAGTTCGGCGCTCTCGCCGTCGACGGTGAGGCACAGGCGGCCGGACAGGACGTAGAACGCCTCCTCGCGGCTGATCACATGGGCCGGGCCGGACGTGCCGGCGGGGACCTCGCCGCGCCAGGCGGCCAGGTCCCGGCCGCCCGTGTCCGTACGGACGTAGGAGACGAAGCGGACGCCGTGGATCTCGTGCACGACGGCGTCGTCGGCGCGGATGAAGGGCATGGTGAGCTCCTTTGGACAAGCGGCTTGTCCATAAAGACAAGCAACTTGTCGAGTTATAGTCAAGGGCATGGACGACGCCCTGGCCTTCTCCTCGCTCGTGCTGGCCCTCTCCGGCCACCTGGTGCAGGAGATCCACACCCGCGTGGCCCGGGAGGGGTTCGAGGACCTGCGGCCCGCGCACGGCTTCGCCTTCGCCCGGATCTCCCGGGGCGACGCCACCACCGCCGACCTGGCCGCGCACCTGGGGGTGACCAAGCAGGCCGCCGCCCAGCTCGTCGAGGAACTGGTCCGCAAGGGGTACGTGGAGCGGCGCCCGCACCCCCGCGACGCCCGCGCCAAGCTCCTGGCCCTGACCGGCTCCGGGCTCGCCGCCACGCGGGCCGCCGACCGGGCGGCCCGGGAGGCCGTCGCACCCTGGCGGGAGGCACTGGGCGAGGAGCGCTTCGGCGCCCTCGTCACGGACCTCGCCCGACTCACCCCACCGGGGCCGATCCGGCCCGCCTGGTGAACCGGGCGGACCGGGCGGCATCATGATCGCCATGGACACCACGAGCACCGACTGGATCACCGTCGCGGCCTACGAGAACCTCGGCCGCCTCCACCCGATGGCCGCCGTCCGCGCTTGACTGCGTGACCGGGGCGTCGACTGGATGCCGTTCGCTCCGGACGAAGTCCGTTGGGACCTGTCCTGCGGCCTCGGCCCTGACGGCCACTGGAAAGGCTGGTTCACCGTCCGGGTCCACCCCGACGCACTACGACGGCTCGGGCTGCATCCCGACCAGCCGACCGCCAGGGCCACGAACCCGTCGCCACCCCGCTGGTGGCACGCCGCCGCCGAGCGCAACGCCCACTGACACCTCGGAAGACCACTTCTGAAACGGGCCCTGGGCTCGCGCCATGGCGGACGGCGTCCGGCTTCACGCCCGAACGGCGAACCGCGCTCGACCGTCGTGGGCGAGGAGAGCGGCGCGACCCTCCACCTGGCCGGCGGTGTCTTCCGGTGCGACGGCAGGAGGTGGTGGAACTCGGAGGACTTCCTCGACCACCACGAGGAGGAGGATCACGACCCGCTGGTGAACTCCTGCTTCGAGGACCGTCCGTTTCCCCGCGCCTTCGGGTGCGAACTCACCCCCGAGTCGGTCGCCCGGTCGGCGGCCGACGAGGACGAGCGGTTCGGGGACGTGAGGGCGGAGGCGCGGAAGCGGCCGGCCCGCGCGCACTGAGCCCGCCGATCCCGTCTTCTGCCGGGCCCTACGGGGTCAGCACGCCGTTCAGGAAGGGCTCCACGGCCTCGTGCCAGGCGGTCGGGTGTTCGTAGTGGAGGAGGTGGCCGGCGTCGGGGATCTCCGCGTACTCCCCGTGGGGGAGGACCCGGACCATCTCCTGGGCCTCCGCGCGGCCCAGTTCGCCGTCCAGGCCCCGGAGGACGAGGGTCGGGCAGCGGACCTGGGCGAGCGAGTCCCAGTGGGCGTCGTGGACCCAGGTCTCGCGGGAGGTCAGCATCTGCTCCGGGTCGAACACCGGGCGCCAGCCGTCCGCGTGCTCGGTCATCACCTCGGCGAAGAAGGCGCCCCTGGCCGGGTTCGGGGTCTCCACCCAGGGGTCCTCGGCGCCGAACCAGCGGTGCACGGCCTCCAGGGACGGGAAGGGCGTCGGCCAGGTCCGGAACCAGTCCTGCCAGGCGCGCTGCGAGGCCGCGCCGAGCGCGGAGGCCCGCATGTCGCAGATGACGAGGGCGCGGACCAGGTCCGGGCGCTCGGCGGCGAGCTGCCAGGCCGTCAGGGCGCCCATGGAGTGGCCGATCAGGGTCACGGGGCCGAGGCCGAGCTGCTCGACCACGGCGGCCGCGTCCGCCACGTACGCCTCGCGCGTGAAGGGTCCCGCGGCGGGCTTCTCGCTGCTGCCGTGGCCGCGCTGGTCGAGGGCGACCAGCCGGTGCCCGCCGGTGAGGCGGCTCGCGGCCCGGGCCCAGTGACCGGCGTGGCCCATCAGCCCGTGGAGCAGCAACACGCCGGGGGCGGGGGCCCGGTGGACCTCCGGCGCGGGGCGGCCGGCCGGGCGAGGGACGGCGCCCCGGGCGGGGCCGGGCTGCGGGAGGATGCCGGGGAGGGCGACGGTGCCGCCGCCCCCGGGCGCTTGAGCGGTGACGCTCCGGCCGGGGGCGTCCCAGCCCGTGGTGCCGTCGCCCGTGGGCCCGGGCGTGTGGTCCCAGGCCGTCAGCCGGACGCCGTCGGCCCCGGTGACGTCGAGTCGTCGCGCCATGTCTCCGGCACCCCCTCTTTTCCGTCGGACCTCGCCAGAGTATCGAACTCGCATTCGAAAATGCTCTTCTGCCACCCAACACCCCTCGTTCGAGTGACAGGCCTCAAGGATTGACGCCCG
Organism: Streptomyces bikiniensis; assembly: GCA_000716465.1. GTDB lineage: Bacteria > Actinomycetota > Actinomycetes > Streptomycetales > Streptomycetaceae > Streptomyces > Streptomyces bikiniensis. The sequence continues at coordinate 74,378 of JNWL01000008.1, read as the reverse complement.
TGACCGAGGGGAGATCTTGAGCGGGAGGCGGACCGCTCGGGGAAAAACGGTCCGAGGGGAACGACCTTGAGAGCTCGGGGCTCCAGGTCGTGACCGGGGAGGACAGGCCCCGGCGCCCTAGGGCGCCGGGGCCCTCTGTCGTCAGTGGCGTCGTTCACGGCCCTCACGGCCCCACCCCCTCCACGCCCGGGCTCGTACCAGCGTGGCACGCCGGAGGGGCGGGCGGGGCCATTCCGACGTAAACCGGGTCGCACGGCGGCCCGTTGCCCGGGAGCGCCCGCACCGGTACGGATCCGTGCCCCGCTTCCGTACAACCCGATCGTCCGTTCGTCGGTCCACGGACCGTGCTCTCACATCAGGTACTCGCCAAGGCGGACGAATCCGCGGTCCTCGAACCCGACCGGCTCGTCGTCACGACGGTCAGCCGGCGCAAGGAAATCCCCCTCGCCGTCGTCCGGGAGGTCCACCGGGAGAACGACACCACGCTCAGGGTCACCCTGACCGACGGGGCGGACCACTGGATCCACGGCGGCAACGCGACCGCCACCACCCTGTTCCACGACGCCCTCACCGCCGCCCTGCCCGAGGAACGCGACCCGGCCGGCAGCGCCCTCGTCACCGTCGAGGACGAGCACGGGGTGCGGACGTGGTGGCTGTTCGCCGGAGGCGCGGCCTTCGCCGGCCTCTACGTCGCCTACGTCTGGTGGACCGCCGTCGCCCACGGCGGCAACACGGCCTTCATCTCCTTCTTCGCGGCGCTCGGGACGCTCATCGGTCTCGGCAGCGTGCTCGGAGCCGCCGCCACCATCGCCGACCGGGTGGTGCTCGCCCGGCGCGGCGTCACCGTCGTCGCCACCGCGAAGTACTTCCCGAACGGAAAGAAGTCGGACTACTACCAGTTCACCGACACCCACGGCAACGAGTACTCCCAGGAGGCGCGCAACCGCCCGACGCAGCACATCCACGTCGTCTACGACCCGCGGCATCCGAGCCGCCACGCGCCCCGGGCCCCGCTCGTCGTCGTGGTCCTGAAGAACGGCTTCGGCATGCTCGGCGCGCTCGCCCTGCTCGCGCTCGGCCTGTGGGGCGTCCTCGCCCCGTACCTCTGAGCGCCGGGTGGTGACCGGGGCCGGGCAGCGGTGAGGGGCGCCCGACCGGCGGACGCCCCTCACCTCCGTACGACGGAACCTCAGCGCTTCGCGACGAAGACGTGCGCCGCGACCTCCGGGTCCAGCTCGGCGGCCTCGCCGCTGCTGCCCACCAGGACGCCGCCCGCGGACTCCGAGACGGAGACCACGGAGCCGGGCTGCACGCCCGCGCGCCGCAGGGTGTACATCAGCTGGGCGTCCGTCTGGATCGGCTCGCCGATCCGGCGCACGACCACCGTCTTGCCGCCGCTCGCGTCCAGGTCCGCCAGGGAGACCATCGAGTCGTCCAGGAAGGCCTCGGCCTCCGCCTTCTCGCCCAGCTCCTCCAGGCCCGGGATCGGGTTCCCGTACGGCGACTCCGTCGGGTGCCGCAGCAGCTCCAGGACCCGCCGCTCCACGGCCTCGCTCATGACGTGCTCCCAGCGGCACGCCTCGGCGTGGACCTGCTCCCACTCCAGGCCGATCACGTCGACCAGCAGACACTCCGCGAGGCGGTGCTTGCGCATCACGCGGGTGGCGAGGCGGCGCCCCTCGTCGGTGAGCTCCAGATGGCGGTCGCTCGCCACGGCCACCAGGCCGTCGCGCTCCATCCGGGCCACCGTCTGGCTCACCGTCGGCCCGCTCTGGTCGAGCCGCTCGGCGATCCGGGCGCGCATGGGGACCACGCCTTCCTCCTCAAGTTCGAGGATGGTGCGGAGATACATCTCCGTGGTGTCGATCAGTCCGGACATACGTGCCCCTCGATGAGTCGTGCGCTGGCCCTGGCACCAATTCTGACGCATCGGGCGGACAACCGGGCCTCGCCGGGGTGAGGGGGCCCCGGAGGCGGTATTGACAGAGCAATGGTCCAGACCGCACCGTGATCGGCGACCACGACGAGAAGGAGCCGCCGCGATGGGCGAGAGCAAGCTGGCCGGACAGTTCTTCGACGCCGCGATCGGCCTGCTCCAGGAGGTGCGCGACGGTGACTCCGCCGAGATCGCCGCCGCCGGAGAGGCCATCGCCGAGGCCGTCGCGAACGGCAACCGGCTCTTCGCGTTCGGCGCGGGCCACTCCTCCCTCGCCGCGCAGGACGTCGTCTACCGGGCCGGCGGCCTGGCCCTCATGAACCTGCTCGCCGTCCCCGGCGTCGTCGGCGTCGACGTCATGCCGGCCACGCTCGGCTCCGCCCTGGAGCGGGTCGACGGCCTCGCGGGCGCGGTCCTCGACTCCTCCCCCGCCAGGGCCGGGGACGTCCTGATCGTCATCTCCCTCTCCGGGCGCAACGCCCTGCCCGTCGAGATGGCCATGAACGCCCGCGCGCTCGGCCTCACCGTCATCGGGGTCACCTCGGTGGCGTACGCGACGGAGACGAAGTCCCGGCACGTCTCGGGGACGTACCTCAAGGACCACTGCGACGTCGTCCTCGACTCCCGGATCGCCGTCGGGGACGCCGAGCTGACCCACGAGGGCATCGAGGCCCCCTTCGCGCCCGCGTCCACCGTCGTCACCAGCGCCCTCATGCAGGCCATGATGGCCGCCGCCGCCGAGGAGCTCGTCCGGCGCGGCATCGAGCCGCCGCTGCTGCGCTCGGGGAACGTGGACGGCGGGCACGAGTGGAACGGGCGCGTGATGACGGAGTACGGGGACCGGATCTTCTACCGGCGCTGACGGCCCCGCCCGCCCGGCGCGCCGCGATCCGCCCGCCCGGCGCCGACGGCCCCGCCCGGCGCGCCGCGATCCGCCCGGCGCGCCGCGACCGGCCCGCCGCGCCCCTCAGCGCAGGTCCAGGAGCTCCGTCACGCGGGTGAAGCCGTCCGCGCCGTGGCCCCGGTCCACGGCGCGGCGGGCCAGGGCGGCCGTGGCGCGCATGACGCTCGCGTCGAGCCCGTGGCCCTCGGCGGCGTGCACGACGTGCTCCATGGTCGACAGGCCCGAGGTGACCGGGTTGCCCTCGCCCGAGTACGTACGGGTGTCCACGTCCTCCGCCCACTCCTGGAACAGCGGCGGCAGGATCGCCCCGATGCCCTGCGCGAACGGCGCGAGCTCCCGGGCCGTCACCCCCTCCGCGCGGGCGAGCGCGAGGGCGTGGACGTACCCCGACATCGCCGTCCAGAAGAGGTCGAGCAGCGCGAGGTCGTACGCGGCGGCCCGCCCGACGTCCTCGCCCAGGTGCGAGTGGGAGCCGCCCAGCGCGTCGAGCACCGGCCGGTGCTCTGCGTAGAGCGGTTCGGGGCCGCTGTGGAGGAACACGCCCCCGGGCGTGCCGATGCTCGGGGTCGGGGTCATGATGGCGCCGTCCAGGTACCCGATGCCGTGCTCCTCCGCCCAGCGGCCGGTGTCGCGCGCCCGCTCCGGGGTGTCGGCGCTCAGGTTCGCCACCGTCCGGCCCTTGAGCGCGGCCGTGACCTCCGGGCGGCGCAGCACGGAGTCGGTGGCGTCGTAGTTGACCAGGCAGACCACCGTCAGACCGCTCGTGGCGACCGCCTCCTCGGCGCTCGCGGCGAGGACCGCGCCCCGCTCGACCAGGTCGCCCTCCCGGCCGGGGGTCCTGTTCCAGACGGTGGTCCGCACTCCGGCGGCCAGGAACGCGCCGGCCAGGGCCCGGCCCATCGGCCCGAGGCCGAGGACGGTGACGGAGAGGGGGGCGGGGCGCCGATCGGGGTTCGGCTGCGGGGAAGAAGGCATGGCTGTGGTTCCTTTGTCATGAAGTGAATACGTGACCGAGCGAGGAGAGGGGCGCGCATGACGAGCCGCCGGGGCCAGGACACGGACGTCTGCGGTGTCACCGCGGCGATCTCCGTGATCGACGGCAAGTGGAAGACGGCGCTGCTGTGGATGCTGGAGTCCGGGCCGCACCGGCCCGGTGAACTGCGCCGCAAGCTCCCCGGGCTCAGCGAGAAGGTGCTGACGCAGGCGCTGCGGGAGATGGCGGAGGACGGCCTCGTGCACCGCGAGGCACACGACGTCCTGCCGCCGAAGACCGTCTACTCGCTGACGGGCCCCGGGCGCGAACTGTCCGAACTGCTCGGCCCCCTGTCGGACTGGGGCCACCGGCGCCTGGACCGGCTCGCGGAGGCGCGGACCGCTTCCTGAGGCCCTGTCGCTCCCCTCTCCTCGGGCCCGGCACCAGGTTCTCCCGGGGCGCCGGGGAGCGACAAGTACCCACAAAAAAGTGGGTGTAGGGCGTTGCCCCGGACGCGGCCCTCAGGCGCCCTCGTCCGGTGTCGGCTCCGGCTCCGGCTCCGTGTAGAGGACCTCGCGGGCCTGCTCGGCGGCGCGGGCGAGGCTCTCGGCGACGAAGTCGAGGAAGCGGGCGACGTTCTCCAGGCGGGCGCCGGCCGGAGTGCCGGGGCCGAGGACGCCGACGCCCTGCCGGGCGAGTTCGCCCTGGTCGACGAGGGACCGGACGCTGGCGGCCATCGACTGGTACCAGACGTCGGCGTCGACGACGTACCGCTCGCGGCGGCGCTCGTCGCGCTCCCTGCGGATGAGGGTCTGGCTCTCCAGGAACGCGATCGACTTGGAGACGGTCGCCGGGCTGACCTGGAGGTGCCGGGCGAGTTCGGACGCCGTCAGGCTGCCGGCGTCGGTCAGGAGCAGCGCGACCATCACCCGGGACATCATCTTGGGCAGGCCCGACCGCATCATGACGGTGGTGAACAGCTCCTCGTACGCGCGCACGGCCTCGGGGTCGCGTCCGTGCGGCTGGGGGGCCGACTCGGCGGGGCCCCGGGGCGGGGCGGCGGGCCTGCGCCGGTGGGCGCGCTGCTCCGTGGCGCGGTGCGCGAGGTCCGCGCGGTACCCGGCGGGACCGCCGTTGCGCATCACCTCGCGCGTGATCGTCGAGGTCGGACGGTCCAGGCCCCTGGCGATCTCCGCGTAGGCGAGGCCTTCGGCCAGCCCCAGTGCGATCTGCTGACGGTCCTGCTGAGTGAGCCTGCCTCCCGGCATCACGGCCTCCTTCGTCCCCTGAGGTTCCCAGCATAGCATTCACCTTCACCTCATTGCAATGCAAGCATCGCCCAACGTTGCGTTAAATCCATCTCCAGTGCAACGATTTACTCCACTTGAACTGCGGTTATGCACTTTCTACGCAACTAGCTTGTTGCCAACTCATCGAACGCAACGTAGCTTTTCCTGCATCGGAAACAACGGAAGCGCCGGAGACGGCGCGGACCAAGGAGCACCCGCCATGCAGACCTTCGCCACCCCCGCCCCGATCTCCGCCGTCCTCGACGTCCCCGCCGGACGGATCCGGATCATCGCCGCCGACCGCGACGACACCGTGGTCGAGGTCCTCCCCGCGGACGCCTCGAAGGGCCGCGACGTGAAGGCCGCCGAGCAGACCGGCGTCGCGTACGCCGACGGCGTCCTGCGGATCGAAGTCCCCTCCAAGAAGGGGAACTTCGGCCCCTCCGGGTCCGTCGAGGTGACGGTCCGGGTGCCCACCGGCTCCCGCGTCGAGGCGAAGGCGGCCGCCACCGAGTTCCGGGCCGTGGGCCGGCTCGGCGACGTCTCCTTCGACGGTGCGTACCGGCGGATCGAGATCGACGAGGCCGCGACCGTCCACCTCACCGCCACCGACGGCGACGTCGAGGTGGGCCGGCTGAACGGCCCCGCCGAGATCAGCACGGCGCGGGGCTCGATCCGGATCACCGAGGCCGTACGGGGCGAGGTCGTCCTCCGCACCCAGGACGGCGACATCTCGGTCGGCGCCGCCGCCGGGGTGTCCGCCTCCCTGGACGCCGGCACCACCCTCGGCCGCGTCGTCAACGACCTGAAGAACGACGGCACCGCCGTGCTCGCCGTCCACGCGACCACCACCCGGGGCGACGTCACCGCCCGCAGCCTCTGAGCCCTCCCCCCCCTTCCCGCGCCACTCCCCAAGGAGCATCACCATGACCGACCTGGCCATCGCGGCGACCGGGCTGCGCAAGTCCTACGGGGACAAGGTCGTGCTCGACGGCGTCGACCTCGCCGTCCCCGAAGGAACGGTCTTCTCCCTGCTCGGCCCGAACGGCGCCGGCAAGACCACCGCCGTCAAGATCCTCTCCACCCTCATCACCGCCGACGCCGGTGACCTGCGGGTCGGCGGCCACGACCTGGCCACCGCCCCGCAGGCGGTACGGGCCGCCATCGGCGTCACCGGACAGTTCTCCGCCGTCGACGGCCTGATCACGGGCGAGGAGAACATGCTCCTGATGGCCGACCTGCACCACCTGTCCAAGCGGGAGGGGCGCCGGGTGACCGCCGAACTCCTGGAGCGCTTCGACCTGGTCGCGGCGGCGAAGAAGCCCGCCGCCGGCTACTCCGGCGGCATGAAGCGCCGCCTGGACATCGCCATGACCCTGGTCGGCGCCCCCCGGATCATCTTCCTCGACGAGCCCACCACCGGCCTGGACCCCCGCTCGCGGCACACCATGTGGCGGATCGTCCGCGAACTGGTCGCCGGCGGCACCACCGTCTTCCTCACCACCCAGTACCTGGAGGAGGCCGACCAGCTCGCCGACCGCATCGCCGTCCTGCACGACGGAAGGATCGCCGCCGAGGGCACCGCCGAGGAGCTCAAGCGGATGGTCCCCGGAGGACACGTGCGGCTGCGCTTCTCCGACCCCGTCGCCTACCGCTCCGCCGCCGCGCACCTGCCCGGAGCCGCCCCGGACGACGAGGCGCTCACGCTCCACGTGCCCGGCGACGGGAGCCAGCGCGCCCTGCGCGCCGTCCTGGACCGACTGGACACGGCCGGCGTCGAGGCCGACGAACTGACCGTGCACACCCCGGACCTCGACGACGTCTTCTTCGCCCTCACCGGCACCGCCGGAGTCCCCGCCCAGCCCTCCCCCACCGAGGAGACCGTCCGATGAGCACCTTCGCCCTCGCCGTGCGCGACTCGTCCACGATGCTGCGCCGCAACCTCCTGCACGTCCGCCGCTACCCCTCCCTCACCCTGAACCTGCTGCTCACGCCGGTGATGCTCCTGCTGCTGTTCGTCTACGTCTTCGGCGACGCGATGAGCGCGGGCCTGGCCGGCGGCGGAGGCCGCGACGCCTACATCGCCTACGTCGTCCCGGGCATCCTGCTCATGACCATCGGCTCCACCGTCGTCGGCGCCGCCGTGTCCGTGGCCATGGACAAGAACGAGGGGATCATCGCCCGCTTCCGCACCATGGCCATCCACCGCGGCTCCGTCCTCGTCGGGCACGTGGTCGGCAGCGTGATGCAGTCGCTCGCCAGCGTCCTCCTCGTCGGCGCCGTCGGCCTCGCCATCGGCTTCCGCTCCACCGACGCCACCGTCCTGGAATGGCTGGCCGCCCTCGGCCTGATCGCGCTCTTCGCCCTCGCGCTCACCTGGATCGCGGTCGGCATGGGCATGGCCAGCCCCAACGCCGAGGGCGCCAGCAACAGCGCCACCCCCCTGATCCTGCTCCCCCTGATCTCCAGCGCCTTCGTGCCGCTGGAGTCGATGCCCGGCTGGTTCCGGCCCGTCGCGGAGTACCAGCCCTTCACCCCGGCCATCGAGACCCTGCGCGGCCTGCTGCTCGGCACCGAGATCGGCCACAACGGCTGGCTCGCCGTCGCCTGGTCACTGGCCCTCACCGTGCTCGGCTACCGCTGGTCGACGGCCGCCTTCCGGCGCGACCCGGCGTGACGGGCGCGGAAACCTCACACACGGGCCCCCGGTCAGTACGCCGGGGGCCCGTCGCCGTGTCCGTCCCCCAGCGCCAGGAACGACGCCACCCCCGTCGCCACCGACTCCGCGAAGACCACGTCCTCGCGCTCGAAGGCCGGACGGCAGGCGGCCCGCAGGAAGGTGAGGACGCCGAGGGTCCGGCCCCGGGAGCGCAGCACCGCGCACAGGGCGTGCGCCGCGTCGCCGGGCCACTGGTGGGCCTCCGCCCACACCTCGGCCGTACGGCCCGCGCTCGCGCGGACCGCGCCCGTCCGGTCCCAGGCCTGGAGCGCCGGGTGCCTCGGCCCGTACCGCAGCGGGATGCCGCCGCCCACGGGCGGCGAGGACGGGCCGGGGACGGACGCCGGGACGGCCAGGGCCCGCGTCAGGCGCCGGTCGCCCGCCACCCGGTCCACCAGGGCGTGGTCCGCGAACCCGGCCAGGGCGAACTCCAGGAGGACCGACGCCGCCTCCGCCGGGTCCTCGCACTCGGCCGCCGCCGCGCCCGCCCGGTGCAGCTGGCTCCACCGGAACCGCAGCCGGTCCGCCTCCCGCAGCGCGAACCGCTCCTCGGTCACGTCCTGGAACAGCCAGGCGACCCCCAGCGGCACCGCCGCCTCCGTCATCGGGGACCCCAGGCGCAGGAAGCCGCTGCGCCAGCACCGGCGCCGTTCCCCCGAGGCCGTCCGCAGCGTCACCCACACCTCGGCGGGGGCGGGCGGGGTGCCCTCCGCCAGGACGTGCTGGAAGGCGGCCTCCAGCTCCTCGGCCCCGTGCACGACGACCTCGCCGAGCGGGCGGCCCAGCAGGGTGGTGCGCCCGGCCCCGAAGGACCGGGCCGCGTGGGCGTTGACCATGGCGGGGCGCAGGTCGGCGTCGACCAGGACGACGCCCCAGGAGGCGTCGTCGAACAGGGCCTCGCTGAGGGCGACCGAGCGTTCCAGGTCGAGCTGGACGTGGACCTCGCTGAACGCGCAGTACACCCCGGCCGGCGCGCCGTCCGCGCCGCGCACCCCGGCCGCCTGGCTCCGTACGAGCACCCGCCCGCCGTCCTTGCGGAGCAGGACGAACTCGTGGACCTGCCGGCCGGGGCCCTTCATGGCCCCCATCAGGCGCCCCAGGGTCTCCTCGGCGTCCGCGCTCCGCGCCGCCCACCCCTCGAACCCGCGCCGCCCGACGGCCTCCCCGGCGGTCCAGCCGAGGATGCGCTCGGCCTCCCGGTTCCAGTGGGTGACCGTCCCGTCGGCGTCGAAGGCGCAGAGCGCCGCGTCCATCCCGTCGAGCAGCGCGGCCAGCAGATCGGCCCCCGCCCCGGGAACGGCGGTCTCACTCGTGGACTCCGCGAAAGCACTCACCCGACACCCCCCATGCTGTGGACCATTCAACTGGAACGTGACGCAGAGCACATCACCTTCGCGGAAAACGGTGGCCGGTACGTCCGGTCGGAACGGTTCCGGGACGGTTCAGAGCCCGGGCGACGGGCCCGGGCGACGGGGCCGGGCGACGGGCCCGGCTCAGCCCGGTGAGACGAAGCCCGACTCGTAGGCGGCGATGACCGCCTGGGTGCGGTCGCGGGCGCCGAGCTTCGCCAGGACGGAGCTGACGTGGGACTTCACCGTCTCCGTGCCCACCACCAGGCGCGCGGCGATCTCCGCGTTCGACAGGCCGCGCGCCACGAGCCGCAGCACGTCCGCCTCCCGCTCGGTGAGGCCGGCCCGTTCCAGCGCCTCCCGGGCCTCCGACCCGTTCCGCTCCCGCCCGTACGAGGCGGCCAACTGCCGTACCGCCGCCGGGAAGAGGAGCGAGTCGCCCTCCGCCACCAGGCGCACCGCGTGCACGATCTCCGCCGGGCGGGCCCGCTTGAGCAGGAAGCCGTCGGCGCCCGCGCGCAGCGCCCCGTACACGTACTCGTCGTTCTCGAAGGTGGTGACGACCAGGATCTTCGGCGGCTCGCGCACCGTGCGCAGGACCGCGCGGGTCGCCTCGATGCCGTCCATCAGCGGCATGCGGACGTCCATCGCGACGACGTCGGGACGCCGTTGGCGCACGAGGGGGATGACGGCGGCCCCGTCGGCCGCCTCGCCCACCACCTCGATGTCGGGCTGCGCCTCCAGGACGGCGCGCAGACCGGCCCGGACCAGCGGTTCGTCGTCGACGAGGAGGACGGTGATCGGCATGCGGCCAGCGTAGATCAGGCGTACGGGCGCGGACGGCGATCCCGGTTCCCCGTCCGGCCCGCTCCGGCCGCGCGGTACGCCCGCTCCGGTCAGCGCAGCGGCAGGTCCACGCGGACCAGCCACGCGTCGCCGTCCCGGCCCGTCCGGGCCGAACCGCCCAGGAGCGCGGCCCGTTCGCGTATCCCGCGCAGCCCGCTGCCCGAGCCGGTGCGCTCCTCCCGCCCCGGGGCCAGCGGATTGCGGACCTCCAGGCGGAGCACGGCGCCCTCCACCGCCACGCGGGCGGCGACCGGGACCGGGCCCGCGTGCCGCAGCACGTTGGTGAGGCACTCCTGGAGCATCCGGTACGCCTCGCGGGAGACCGGGCCCGGCACCTCCTCCAGCGGCCCGGTGACCTCGGCGTCGACCCGCGCGCCCGAGGAGCGCGCCGAGTCGAGCAGCCGGGCCGCCTCGTCCAGACCGGGGCTCGCGGCCGCCGGGCGGCCCGTCTCGCGCAGCAGGAGCAGGACGCGCTCCAGGTCCTCCAGGGCCGCCCGGCCCGTCTCCTCGATCGCCTCCAGGGCCCGGTCGGTGAACTCGGGGTCGGCGGCGGCCCGCGCGGCCCCGGCCTGCACCACGGCCAGGGTCAGGGCGTGGCCGAGCGAGTCGTGCAGCTCCCGCGCGATCCGGTTGCGTTCGAGGAGCCGCTCGGTGCGCCCCTCCAGGGCGGCCATGCGCTCCTTCACCGAGGGGCCGAGGAGGGTACGGGCCACCCGTGCGGACAGCGCGCCGCCCGCGACGACCACCGCCAGGAGCACGAGCACCGGGAGCGGGGCCAGGAACGCCGACCACCGGTCCCCGCCGGAGGGCAGGGTCAGGCCGGCCACGACCGGCTCCTCGACGTGCACCCCGGCCAGCGTCAGCGCGTACTGGGGCAGTCCGACCGACAGCAGCCAGGCGGCGAGCCCCGCCTCCATCCGGAACACCAGCCACAGGGCCGTCCTGCCCCGGTCCGTCCACGAGGCCGACGGGGACGCGGAGACGTCCGCGCCCTCCGGCGTCCTCCACGCGCGCGCGTGCTTGCCCGGGAAGAGCATCAGGCGCGCCTGGAGGCCCTCGGCACGGCGGGCCGACGGCACGAGGGCGACGGCCGCGACCAGCGGCACCGGGAGCACCGCCACCAGCAGCCAGTCCGCCGGGGACGGGCGCGAGAGGCCGGGGTAGACCAGTCCGGCGGCGAGCGGCACGGTCGCGCCCACGAGGAGATGGAGCCAGCGGGTGTACGTGACGGCCCGGGCGAGCGGCCGGAGGCGGCGGGCGCGGCGGGCGATGGCGCTCGCCGGCGGACGAACACGGCGGGCGCGGTGGGTGGCCGCGCTCGCGAGCAGCAGGAACCGGCGGGCGTGCTGCGCGGCGGTGCTCGCGAGCAGCGGGAACCGGCCGGCGCGGTGGGTGGCCGCGCGGGTGGACGGCCGGAACCGGCGGGCGCCGTGCGGGACCGCGCTCGCGAGCGGGTGGAGCCGGTCGGCGCGGCCGGTGGTCGCTCGGGCGAGTGGGCGGCGGCGAGGGGCGCGCGGAGCGGGGCGCGTCGGCCGGCGGAAGGGTCCGGGCATCCCGCCATCCTGGCAGGGCGCCCCGCGCCCGCGGCTCCCCCGTGCGGGGGAGACGGCCTCCCCGGGCGGGGGATGGCCCGGGGGCGGCGGGCGCCGAGGATCGTGCCATGACCAGCATCGACGTCAGGAACCTCACGAAGGAGTACGCCGGCAGGCCGCCGAAGCGGGCCGTCGACGGGCTGACCTTCTCCGTCGAACCGGGCCGCGTGACCGGCTTCCTCGGCCCGAACGGGGCCGGGAAGTCCACCACCATGCGGCTCGTCCTCGGCCTCGACCGGCCGAGCTCGGGCACCGCCACCGTCGGCGGCCGCCCGTACACGGCGCTGGCCGAGCCGCTCCGTACCGTCGGCGCCCTCCTCGACGCGCAGGCGGCCCACGGCTCCCGGACCGCCCGGAACCACCTGCGGGCCCTCGCCGCCTCCCACCGCATCCCGGACCGGCGCGTGGACGAGGTCCTGGCCGGGACCGGTCTCGCGGGCGCCGCCCGCCGCCGGGTCCGCACCTTCTCGCTCGGCATGCGCCAGCGGCTCGGCATCGCCGCCGCGCTGCTCGGCGACCCGGCCGTGCTCCTGCTGGACGAGCCGGCGAACGGCCTCGACCCCGAGGGCATCGTGTGGATCCGCGAGCTGCTGCGCGGGCTCGCCGCCGAAGGCCGTACGGTCTTCGTCTCCAGCCACCTGATGAACGAGACGGCCCTCTTCGCCGACCACCTCGTCGTCCTCGGCCGGGGCCGGCTCCTCGCGGACGTGCCGATGCGGGAGTTCATCGACGCCCACAGCCACGCGCGCGTACGGGTGCGCACCGGCGATCCCGTACGCCTGCGGGCCACGCTCCTGGCCGAGGGGTGGGTGGTCGGGGAGGGCGCCGACGAGGCCGGCCGGTGGGTGGTCGAGGGCGCCTCGGCCGAGGAGATCGGGGCCGTCACGGCCCGCGAGGGCATCCCCGTCTTCGAGCTGGCCGACGAGCGCGCCTCCCTGGAGCAGGCCTATCTCGCGCTCACCTCGGAGGAGGCGGAACACGCCGCCGCTCCCCGCCCCCGCTCCGCGTCCCTGGAGGCCTGACCGTGCCGTTCACCGCAGTCGTCCGCTCCGAGTGGATCAAGATCAGCTCCGTGCGGGCCAGTTCCGGATCGCTCCTCGCGGTCTTCGTCGTCGCCCTCGCCCTCAACCTGGCCCTGTACGTCAGCGTGGGCGGCCCGGAGCCGGACGGCGCCGGGGACCCCGTCTTCCGCGCCCTCTTCCAGACCAACTACGCGCAGCTCGCCGCGATCTCCTTCGGCGCGACCGCCGTGTCGTCCGAGTACCTGAATGGCGCGCTGCGCAACTCGCTGGCCGCCGTGCCGCGCCGGGGGCTGCTCTACGCGGCCAAGGCGGCGGTCACCGGGGGCGCGGCCCTCGTCGTGGGTCTGGTGACCTCGTTCACCACCTTCTTCGCTGGGCAGGCGTTCGCGGGCGAGTACGCCATCGGCATCGGGGAGCCGGGGGCGCTGCGGGGCTGCTTCGGCGCCGGGATGTACCTCGCCCTGATGGCCCTGCTCGCCTTCGGGCTGACGTTCCTGCTGCGCAGCGCGGTCGCGACGCTGAGCATCCTGACCCCGGCGCTGCTGATGCTGCCGTTCGTGATCGGGGACGTGGCGGCGGGCGCCGCCGACTACCTGCCGGACCGCGCCGGGCGGCAGATCCTCCACCAGGACCCGGTCGGGCAGGTCGGCCCCTGGGCGGGCCTCGGGGTGGCGGCGCTGTGGACGGCGGCGGCGCTCCTCGCGGGGTGGTGGGCGATGCGCCGCCGGGACGCCTGAGGGGGCGCCGGTCGGGGGGTCGGAAAAACCGCCGAATAAATCGGTTGAGCGTCCCGGGCGGAGTTCGTACGGTGGAACCACGCATGAAAGGAGGTGATCCGGAAGTGATTTCTTACCGGACCAGCGAGGTGACTGCGGGCTGAGGCCTGCCGTCGCACTCTGTGCACCTCGGCAGGCCAGTCTGCCGAAGACCAACGCAGTCACCCGACCCGTGAGCCGCCGGTAAGTCCGGCCGGCTCCCGTCCGACCCAGGCGCCTGGGCGGACGGGACCAAGGCTCACGGGTCGTCTGCGTGTACGGGCCCCCGCGGAGTTTCCGGGGCCCTTACGGGGCCAGGCGCTCCACGCGCCAGGTGTCGCCGTCCTCGCGGACGTAGCGCAGGCGGTCGTGGAGGCGGTTCTCGTGGCCCTGCCAGAACTCGACCGCGTCCGGGACGACCCGGAAGCCGCCCCAGTGCGGGGGGACCGGGACCCCGGTGCCCTCGGGGTGGCGGGCGGCCAGGTCGTCGTAGCGGGCGAGCAGTTCCTCGCGGGAGGCGATCACCGAGGACTGGGGGCTGGCCCAGGCACCGAGCCGGGAACCGTGCGGGCGGGTGCGGAAGTACGCCGCCGTCTCCTCGCGTCCGACGCGCTCGGCCCGGCCCGTGACGACGACCTGGCGGGCCGCCGGGTGCCAGGGGAAGAGCAGCGAGGCGTACGGGTTGGCCGCCAGCTCCCGGCCCTTGCGGGAGTCGTAGTTGGTGAAGAAGACGAAGCCGGCCGCGTCGTAGTGCTTGAGCAGGACCGTCCGGGAGGACGGGCGGCCGTCGGGGGTGGCGGTGGAGACGACCATCGCGTTCGGCTCGTGGATCGCCGGGTCCCCCGCGGCCTCCTTGAACCAGCGGGTGAACTGCGCGACCGGCTCGGGGGCGAGGTCGGCCGGGGTCAGCTCCGTGGTCCGGTACTGCTCGCGCATGCCGGCGGGGTCGGGGGCCTCTTCGGACCCCGGGCCGTGCGTGGAATCGTCGCTCGCGGAATCGTTCACGGGATCGGTCACGGGGCCATTCTGCGGCAGCGGGCCAGTCTGCCCGGCACCGGAGGCGGCTAACCCTCTCCCGCCGGATCGGCGGAGTGTGCCGGATGTCACGCTTCCCCGCATCATCGGAACCGTACAGACTCTTCGGCTGGATGACTGTTGATTCCCGCCATCGACCAACCCCGTTGATCGATCATCGATAGAGGAGCCGCCTGATGTCCGATTTCGTACCCGGGCTTGAGGGAGTCGTCGCGTTCGAGACGGAGATCGCCGAACCCGACAAGGAGGGCGGCGCCCTCCGCTACCGCGGCGTCGACATCGAGGACCTCGTCGGCCACGTCTCGTTCGGCAACGTCTGGGGCCTGCTGGTCGACGGCGCCTTCAACCCCGGCCTGCCGGCCGCCGAGCCGTTCCCGATCCCCGTCCACTCCGGTGACATCCGCGTCGACGTGCAGTCCGCGCTCGCGATGCTCGCGCCCGTCTGGGGCCTCAAACCGCTCCTGGACATCTCGCCCGAGCAGGCCCGCGACGACCTCGCCCGCGCCGCCGTCATGGCCCTCTCGTACGTCGCGCAGTCCGCGCGCGGCCAGGGCCTGCCGATGGTCCCGCAGAGCGAGATCGACAAGGCGCAGTCGATCGTCGAGCGGTTCATGATCCGCTGGCGCGGCGAGCCCGACCCGAAGCACGTCAAGGCCGTCGACGCGTACTGGACCTCGGCCGCCGAGCACGGCATGAACGCCTCCACGTTCACCGCCCGCGTCATCGCCTCCACCGGCGCCGACGTGGCCGCCGCCCTCTCCGGCGCCGTCGGCGCCATGTCCGGCCCGCTGCACGGCGGCGCGCCCTCCCGCGTCCTCGGCATGATCGAGGAGATCGAGCGGACCGGCGACGCCACCGCGTACGTCAAGCAGGCCCTCGACAAGGGCGAGCGCCTGATGGGCTTCGGCCACCGCGTCTACCGCGCCGAGGACCCCCGCGCGCGCGTGCTCCGCCGTACGGCCAAGGAGCTGGCCGCGCCGCGCTTCGAGGTCGCGGAGGCGCTGGAGAAGGCCGCCCTGGAGGAGCTGCACAACCGGCGCCCCGACCGCGTCCTGGCGACGAACGTGGAGTTCTGGGCGGCCATCGTCCTGGACTTCGCCGAGGTCCCGGCGCACATGTTCACCTCGATGTTCTCCTGCGCCCGCACGGCCGGCTGGTCGGCGCACATCCTGGAGCAGAAGCGCACCGGCCGCCTGGTCCGCCCCTCGGCCCGCTACACGGGCCCCGGCCGCCGGGACCCGCGCGACATCGAGGGCTACGCCGACATCGCCGGCTGACCCTCGGGGTGCAGCAGGAGCTCCGCGTGGTGGCGGGCCGCCACCGACGGGTGGGCGCGGAGCTTCCCCTTCAGGGCGTTGCGCCCGTACTCCGCGAACAGCGGGTTCGACGGGTCCGTGGTGACGCCCGGGGCCGTGGAGGCGTGCGGGAAGTCCAGCGGGGCGATCCGGGCGTCGAGCCGCGGGTTGTAGAAGAACGGTACGGAGAACCGTTCCGTCGCGCCGGGCGGGGAGACCACCCGGTGGTTGGTGGCGAGCAGGTAGCCGTTGGTGGCCACTTCGAGGAGCTCGCCCAGGTTGACGACGAAGGCGCCCGGCAGCGGCGGCACGTCGTGGAAGTTCCCGTCCTCCCTCTGGACCTGGAGCCCGCCCACCTGGTCCTGGAGCAGCAGGGTCAGGAAGCCGTAGTCCTTGTGGGCGCCCACGCCCTGGTCGTCGCCCTCGCCGCTGCTGCCCGGGTAGCGGACCAGCTTGAGCTGCGGGTGGGCGTGCGGGCCGAAGGCGTCGTCGTAGAAGTCCTCGGGCGCGCCGATGGAGGCGAGCAGCTCGTGCAGCAGGCGCGCGGCGACGCCGCTGAGGCGGTCGATCCAGTGCAGGGCGGCGGTGCGCAGCTCGGGCAGGGCCTCGGGCCACTGGTTGGGGCCTTCGAGCCACCAGTACGGGGCCTCCCAGGGCGCGGGGGCGTGCGCGGGGCGCTCGGCGCCGATGTCCAGCTGGTCGCGCCAGTCCCGGGCGCCCTGGGTCCGCTCGTCGCCGATGCGGGTGTAGCCACGGAAGTGCGGCGAGTTGATGTTGTCGAGGGCCAGCCGGTCGGCCTCGGGCAGCGCGAAGAAGGCGCGCATCGCGGAGGTGAGGGCCCGGGTCTCGGCCTCGGTCACCCCGTGCCCGACGAGCTGGAAGAAGCCCACGTCGTGGGCGGCCGAGTGGAGCTGGGCGTGGAGCAGCCTCCGGGCCTGCGGGCCGCGGTCGGCGGCGGAGAGGTCCACGATGGGGAGCTGCGAGGAGTACGAGCTGCTGGTCATGAGGTGTCCGCGGGGTCTACGGGTGCCCGGGGCGGCCGCCGGGGGTGGGGCGGGTGCCACGGGTGCCGGTCTGCTGGGGCTCGGTGACGGACCCGGAGGGGTGGGTGGAGTGGTACCCCGGAAGGTCTGGGGGGCCGGGCGGGTCCGGAGGACCCGGGAGGCCGGGTGGCCGGAGGGCCGGGCGGCTTGGGGGCCGGGGGCTCGGGGAGCCTCGCGGCGCGGGAGGCCGGTGGTCCGGAAGGCCGTGGGGGTCAGACGGAGCGTCGACAGCTCATGCTCGTGACGCGGACGAAGTCCACGTGGCGACGGCGTACGAGCGGAGGCATGCGGACAGGGTACTGCGAGGGGGCCGGGAGGGGTGTGGCGCGGGTCACGGAACGGGACGGTCTTCTCGTTCCGGGCCGGGGGCGTCCTTCCGGGCCGGGGCGCTCTTCCCGGTCGGGAGCGTGCCGCCGCTCCGGTCCCGGAGCGTGTCGCTACCTCAGCGCCTCGTTCACCAGCCGCGCCCACTGGGACACCACCCGTTCGCGGCGGGTGCGGTCGTCGGTGAGGAGGGTGGCGAGGCCGAGGCCGCGGGCCATGTCGAGGAGGCCCTGGACGGTCTCGCGGACGCCGGGGCGGGTCTCGTCGGCGCCGAGGACCTCGACGGCGATGCGGTGGGACTCGCGGCCGACGCGGGCCTCCAGCTCGGTGACGCGGGCGCGCAGCTGGTCCTCGCCGGTGGCGGCGACCCAGAGGTGGAGGGCGGCCCGGAAGAGGGGGCCGGTGTAGAGGTCCACGAGGGCGGCGACGGCCGCCTCCCGGTCGTCGGAGGGCAGGGCCCGCAGCGCCTGGGAGCGTTCCTCGGCCACGTACTCGACGGCGGCGGTGAAGAGGTCCTCGCGGGTGGGGAAGTGGTGCTGGGCGGCGCCCCGGGAGACGCCGGCCCGCTCCGCCACCGCGGAGACCGTCGAGCCCGCCCAGCCGTGTTCGGCCAGGCAGGACACGGCGGCCTCCAGGAGCCGCTGCCGGGTGGCGCGGCTCCTGTCCTGCTTGGGTGCGGTCACAGCCGCCATGCGGGGTCCCGTCGTTCGAGGAAGGCCGTCATCCCCTCGCGCGCCTCGGCGGAGGCGAAGAGCGTGGCCGACCTCTGCACCAGGTCCTCCGCGTCGCGTTCGAAGGTCTCCAGGACTCTAGCGGTGACCAGCCGTTTCGATTCCCGCAGGCCCTGCGGCGACGCGGCGCGCAGGGCGTCGAGGATGCCGTCGAGGGCGTCGTCCCCGGCCGTGACCAGGCCCATGGCGATCGCCTCCGGCACCCCGAACCGCTCGCCCGTCAGGTAGTAGCGGGCCGCCGCGCGCGGCTCCAGCCTCGGCAGGAGGGTCAGGGAGATGACGGAGGGCGCGACCCCGATCCGTACCTCCGTGAGGGCGAAGTCCGCGCCCTCCCCCGCCACCACCACGTCGCACGCCCCGAGCAGCCCGAGGCCTCCCGCGCGCGCGTGCCCCGTGACCCGGCCGACGACCGGCTTCGGCAGCTCCACGATCCGCCGGAGCAGGGCCACGAAGTCGTACGGGCTCGGGGGCGCCTTCAGGTCGGCGCCCGCGCTGAAGGTGGTGCCGGTGTGGTCGAGGACCACGGCCCGTACGCCCGGGTCCTTGCCACAGGCGGCGAGCGCGTCGGCGAGCTCGCCGACGAGGGCGGCGGAGAGGGCGTTGCGGGTGGCGGGGGAGTTCAGGGTGAGGGTGGTGATGCCCCGTTCCTCGGACGTGGTGACGAGTGCGGTCATGAGCGCTGCCTCAGTTCCCTTCGGAGGATCTTCCCGGACGCGGCCCGGGGGACGGTGTCGACGAACTCCACGGCGCGGACCTTCTTGTACGGGGAGACGCGCGCGGCGACGTGCGCGACGACCTCCTCGGCGGTGAGGCCGGGCGCGGAGGGCTGGCGGACGACGAAGGCCTTGGGGATCTCGGTGCCGTCGTCGCCGGTGACGCCGATGACGGCGGCGTCGGCGATGCCCTCGTGGGTGAGGAGCAGCGCCTCCAGCTCGGCGGGGGCGACCTGGAAGCCCTTGTACTTGATGAGCTCCTTGACGCGGTCGACCACGAAGAGCCAGCCGTCGCCGTCGACGCGCCCGACGTCCCCGGTGTGGACCCAGCCCTCGGCGTCGATCATGGCGGCGGTGGCGTCGGGGCGGCCCAGGTAGCCCTTCATGACCTGGGGTCCCCGGATGGCGATCTCGCCCTCCTCGCCGGGCGCGGCGTCCTTCGCGGGGTCGTCCAGGGAGAGGATCCGCATCTCGGTGGAGGGCAGGAGCCTGCCGACGGTGCCGGGCGGGGGCGTCTCGGCGTCGAGGGGGACGACGTGGGTGCCCGGGGACAGCTCGGTCATGCCGTACGCCTGCCGGACCGGCGGGAGCCCGAGCCGCTTCGAGCAGGCCTCGGCGAGGGCGGCGTCGAGGGGGGCGGCGGCGCTGACGACGTACTCCAGGGAGGACAGGTCGTAGTTCGCGACGGCCGGGTGCTTGGCGAGGGCGAGGACGATCGGCGGGGCGACGTACAGGCCGTTGATGCGGTGCTCCTGGACGGCGCTCAGGAAGGCGTCGAGCTCGAAGCGGGGCTGGACGACGACGGTGGCGCCCTGGCGGAGGGGGGCGTTCATGAGGGCGGTGAGCCCGTAGATGTGGAAGAAGGGCAGGACGGCGAGGATGCGGTCGCCCGGGCCCATGGGGATGAACGGCTCCAGCTGGGCCAGGTTCGTCGCGATCGAGGTGTGCGTGAGCATCACGCCCTTGGGTACCCCGGTGGTGCCGGACGAATACGGCAGGGCGGCGACGTCCTCGTCCGGATCGACCTCGATCTCGGGGACGGGCCCGGTGGAGCCGAGGAAGGCCTGGAGCGAGCGGACGGTCTCCCCCGCCGGGGGCTGGTCGCAGAGGAAAATCTCCTCGATCCCGCCCGCGAGTTCGGCCGCCGCGCGGGCGGCGGGCAGCAGGGGCGAGACGGTGACGATCCAGCGGGCGGAGGAGTCGCGGAGCTGCTTGGCGAACTCCTCGGGGGTGGCGAGCGGGTGGACGGTGGTGACGGCCGCGCCGGCGCGGGTGGCGGCGTAGAAGGCGACGGGGAAGAGCACGGTGTTGGGGCTGTGCAGGGCGAGCACGTCGCCCTTGCGGACACCGGCCCCGGCGAGCCCGGCGGCGACGAGCCGGTGGAAGGCGTCGACCTGGGCGTACGTGAGGGTGAGCGCACCCTCCGCGCCGGAGCCGTCGACGAGGGCCGGGGTGTCGCCGTACTCGGCGGCGCGGCCGAGGACCGCGTCGTGGATGGGGAGCGAGACGGCCGGAACGTCCTCGTACGCGCTGTGGAACACCATGTGTGACCCCCTGGAGAGGTGGAAGGTGAGCGCCAGGATCGCGGGTGGGGCGGCGACTTGGGGAGACCCTGTCAGTACCCCGTAGAACAATCAAGCACGCATGCATGGTTTTGGGGCGGTGCCGTGCGGGGTTCACGAGGAAACCGGTACGGCCCCGCACCGAAGCGCGGGGCCGTAACAGAATGAATCCTTGTCCCTGGGAGAAGGCGGACCGGAGGTCCGCGTGCGTCCGTCCCGCACCACGCGGGCGTCGGAGGGGCGATTTCGGCGCGCCCGAGAGGACTACCGTCGCGCGAGCTGGGGAAGCAACTCCCTGGCCTGCTTCATCAGTACCTCGTCGGTGAGGGCGAAGCGGCCGACATACAGCTCGCCGTGTCCGTACATGTTGCCTCCGTTCCCCTTCGGTTCGGCACGCGCGTCCCATTCAAGGGACCATTCGGCCGACGGAAGGTCCCACGATCCCGGTTTTGCGACGGTGCGAGCGCTCCAGGCAGTGCACAGGACCCATTCGGCGTGGGCCGCCCGGTCCGCGCTGGCACTACTGTGCCGTGCGCCGACGTCGAGGAGGCTCATGTCGGGGACTTCGGGAATCGGAATGTATCCCACGGCGGCAGTCACGCCGAAACGTCCGGTGGTCGCGTACGCCGCGACACCGTAGATGTCCGGCCACAGATGGAGCAGGGGAAACACCGTCACCCTGCCTGTACCGCTGATTTCGCGTGCCATGGCGCCTCTCCTCGCGTGCGGAACCCCGCTCCGATCCTGCCAGAGCGGGGCCCGCGACTCGCCGTTCTCCAGGGTCAGTTGTCGCCGCAGCCGTGGGTCGGGTTCGAGCCGCCGCCGTCGCCCGACTCGATGTCCTTGTTGCCCTGGTCCTCGCCGCCCTGGACGGTGACCCAGCGGTCCGTACTGATCATGTGCGTGCCCTTCACTCGGTGGTGCCTGGACGTGCTGCACTTGCAGAGCCCCGCTCCCGTGGCGCTCGGTCAGGGGAGCGGGGGGTGGATCGCCGCCCCGCCGAGCAGACGGGGTTCCGCGTCGGCGAGGCGGCTGCCTAGGGGATGCGGAGCCACAGGGCCGCGAAGAATCCGCCCACGGCCGCTGCGGTCAGGAAGGTCGCGGCGCGGGCGACGAGGGGACCGGCACGGTGCTGATGACCCGCGCGGCTCCACGCGGCGTAAGGCTCTCGCGCTCCTGCGGGCTCGCCGTCCAGCAGTCCCTCGCGGTGGCGGTCCACTCGTATCCTCCTGGACGCGTGAGGGTGAGGAGGGCGCCGTCGACGGCGTGCACCTGGCCCACCAGTGCGCGCGTGCCGTCGACCACGCAGTCGCCCTCCCGGTACCTCATGCCGGCTGTCCGTCGCTGAGGTCGCTTTCGCCCTCGGCCGCCGTGACGGGGGCGGGCGGGTCGGCCCGCGTGGGGTTCGGGGTGGCGGCGAGGCTCGGGTCGGGTACAGGGGTGACAGGGACGGGCGGCAACGCGAACACCACGGTTCCTCCTGCTCGGACTTGCTCCGGCTGTTGTAACCAGTTAACAACTGTGTGTGTGCGAGAACTTGCACACGGTTTGCACACCGGGGCGCACAGCCAGGCGGGGCCTGTGAGCATGGCCCGTGACCTGACCTCGACGGGGTAGGACGGACTGCATGAGCGCAACCAGCGAAGTCGCACCGGGGGCGAACCTCGCCCTGATCCGGAAGGAGCGCGGCCTCTCCCAGGCGCAGCTCGCGCGGATGGCCAACGTGTCCGTGTCGCTGTTGTCGAAGATCGAGGTGGGAGACCGGACGCTCACGCCCACGGTCGCCGCGACGATCGGCAAGTCCCTCGGTCTGTCCATGGCGGAAGTCCTGGGCAAGGCCCGGATCGCCGAGGACGACGAGGAACGGCTGACCGACCTACGGTCCGCCGTTCGGGACTACGACCTGCCGGGCCGCATCCAGGCCGAGGAAGGCGCCGTCCTGGCCGCCGTGGAATCAGTACGGGAGGCCCGCGACGAGGCCCGGGTGCACCACGTTCTCGCCCGGCTGCCGGGCCTGCTGCGCAGCGCTACAACGTACGCGCACGCGGAGAACACGACCGAGGCATGGATGCTCCTGGCGGAGGTCTACAGCTCCGTCTACTGGCTCGCCGCCCGGCACCGCTGGATGGACATGGCCGAGCTGGCGGTGACCCGGCAGCGGTGGGCCGTCGAACAGCGCGCCAACCCACTCGGGGAGGCTATCGCCGCACGGGACCGTGCCGGCGCCTACCTCAACGGCGGCGACGCCGAAGGCGGTCTTGTGGTCGTGGACCGGGCCATCGCGCGGGCGGAAGAGGCCCTGTCCGGGCAGGACCGCGCGTTCGCGGTGGGGGTACTGAACCTGCGGGGGATGACGCTGGCCGGCCGCCTGGAGGACAAGACCGAGGGGGCCCGCGAGGCCGAACGGCACATCGCCTCCGCCGAGCGGGTGGCCGACGAGTGGTTCAGCGGTGGCGACGCGAACCGGCATTCGATGATCTTCGGACCGCAGAACACCGCTACGCACGTCCTCGCAACCCGGCTCGATCTCGGCCGCCCCCGGGAGGCCCTCGCCGTCGCGGAGAACCTCGACACGGTCCTCGACGGCCTGCCGGCCACCCGGGTGGCTCCGTCGCGCTTGAACGTCGCCCGCGCGCACCTCGACGTCGGAGACCGCGAGGCCGCCCTCGCGAACCTGTCCGCGGCGTGGGAGGCGGCGCCGCAGATGGCCCGTATCCATCCGACGGCCCGCGAGGTCTTCCGGGTCCTCGCCTCGCTGCATCGCCGAAGCAACCCCGAGTTGCTTCGGCTCTCGCACATGTCCGGGATGCCGCTGTGAGCGCGAGACGGCTCAGCATCCCTGGCCAGGAGGCGGGGCCATGGCGTTTCCGCAGTTCAAGCAGTCAAACCATGTCGCTCCCCTTTAGATCCAGCGTCATGGAAGAAGGGCAGGACGGCGAGGATGCGGTCGCCCGGGCCCATGGGGACGAACGGCTCCAGCTGGGCCAGGTTGGTGGCCATGGAGGTGTGCGTGAGCATCACCCCCTTGGGTACCCCGGTCGTGCCGGACGAATACGGGAGGGCGGCGACGTCCTCGTCCGGATCGACCTCGATCTCGGGGACGGGTCCGGTGGAGCCGAGGAAGGCCTGGAGCGAGCGGACGGTCTCCTCCGCCGGCGGCTGGTCGCAGAGGAGGATCTCCTCGATGCTGCCCGCGAGTTCGGCGGCGGCGCGGGCGGCGGGGAGCAGGGGCGAGACGGTGACGATCCAGCGGGCGGAGGAGTCGCGCAGCTGCTTGGCGAACTCCTCGGGGGTGGCGAGCGGGTGGACGGTGGTAACGGCCGCGCCGGCGCGGGTGGCGGGGAGGCCACCGTGTTCTTCCCGCAGGACCTTCTCCGAGCCGACCGGCCGTCAGTTCTCGCAGCCCACGCCGTCGCCGTCGCGGTCCAGGTGGCGGGCGTAGCCGGGGTCACCCCGGTGGATGGGTGCGGCTCCGGCCGCGCGGACGGCCGTGCAGTTGCGGTAGTAGACGTCCTCTTCGGCGGCTTCCTGCGTGGGCTCGGGCTCCGGCTCCGGTTCCGGTTCGGGGGCCGCCGTCGGCGGCTGGGTGGTCGGCCGGGGCTTCGGGGACGGGGGCGGGGTCGGCTTCGGGGTCGGCTTGTGGAGGACCGTGTTCGGCGACGCCGGGCACGGGACGCCGGGCTCCGTCAGGTACACCACCGGCACCGCGGACGTGACCGGCGCGCCGGCGTCCGGGCGCTGGAAGCAGACCAGCCACGTGCCGTACTCGGCGGGGAGGTCCACGTCCTTGTAGGCGGCGTAGGCCCGGCCCAGGTTGGCGGTGACGATCGGCTCGGCGGAGGCGTAGGCGCCGCCGACGAGCGAGGGCATCACCGGGACCTCCTCCGTCTCCGACGGGGTGGGAGTCGGGGTCGGCGTCGGGGTCGGGGTGGGGCTCGGGGACGCGCCGGCCGCGGGCCGGTCCGCCTTCGCGTCGTCCTTCGGCGGGTCCGCGGTGAGGAACGGCAGCAGGAACCACAGGGCCGAGAGGACGGTCGCCACGATCTTCTGCGACTTCTTCCAGAGGCTCGTCCAGACCAGGGCGATACCGGCCGGCGGGAAGATCACCAGCAGCGTGATGATCAGGGCGGGGTGCTGCCACCAGCGGCGGAGGGGCCGGGGCGGAGGCGGAGGGGCATACGGATAGGGCTGCGGCGGTGTGTACACGTACGTCTCCCCGGCGGGCATGGAACACAGGCGTGAACGACCTGTGTGCGAAGTGACGAGATCGTACACAGGTCATTCACGCCTGCACCTTCTTCTTTCAAAAACCGGACCCGATGGGCCCCTTCCGGGAACGTCAGTACGACTTCGGCAGCCCCAGCGTCTGATGGGACACGTAGTTGAGGATCATCTCGCGGCTGACGGGGGCGATCCGGGCCACGCGGGCCGCCGTGATCAGGCGGGCGAGGCCGAACTCCTTGGTGAGGCCGTTGCCGCCGAGGGTGTGGACGGCCTGGTCGACGGCCTTCACGCAGGCCTCGGCCGCCGCGTACTTGGCCATGTTGGCGGCCTCGCCCGCGCCGAAGTCGTCGCCCGCGTCGTAGAGCCGCGCCGCCTTCGCCATCATCAGGCGGGCCAGCTCCAGTTCGATGTGCGCCTGGGCCAGCGGGTGGGCGACGGCCTGGTGGGCGCCGATCGGGGCCTTCCAGACCTGGCGCTCCTTCGCGTACGTCACGGCCTGCGCGAGCGCGTACCGGCCCATGCCGATCGCGAACGCGGCCGTCATGATCCGCTCCGGGTTGAGCCCCGCGAAGAGCTGGAGGAGTCCCGCGTCCTCGTCGCCCACGAGCGCGTCCTCGGGCAGGTGCACGTCGTCCAGGGTCAGCTCGAACTGCTTCTCGTCCGCGTCGAGTTCCATCTCGATGTGGCGGCGCCCGAAGCCGGGGGCGTCGCGCGGCACGATGAACAGACAGGGCTTCAGCCTGCCCGTCCGCGCGTCCGACGTGCGGCCCACGATCAGGGTCGCGTCCGCGATGTCCACG
This sequence comes from Streptomyces bikiniensis, assembly GCA_000716465.1. Taxonomy (GTDB): domain Bacteria; phylum Actinomycetota; class Actinomycetes; order Streptomycetales; family Streptomycetaceae; genus Streptomyces; species Streptomyces bikiniensis. The sequence continues at coordinate 49,266 of JNWL01000008.1, read as the reverse complement.
CCCGAGACGAAGACCTTCCGGCCGTTGAGGACCCAGCCCTCCTCGGTGCGGGTCGCCGTGGTCGTGATGCGGTGCGAGTTCGAGCCGGCGTCGGGCTCCGTGATCCCGAACGCCATCGTCTTCGTGCCGTCCGCGAGCCCCGGCAGCCAGGCCCGCTTCTGTTCCTCCGTGCCGAACCGGGCGATGACCGTGCCGCAGATCGCGGGCGACACCACCATCATCAGGAGCGGCGCGCCGGCCGCGCCCGCCTCCTCCAGGACGATCGACAGCTCGGCCATGCCGCCGCCCCCGCCGCCGTACTCCTCGGGCAGGTTCACGCCCAGGTAGCCCAGTTTCCCGGCCTCGGCCCACAGCTCGGCCCGGTCGAAGCCGGGGCCGTGGCGCCGGCCGAGCGCGGAGACGGCGGCGCGGAGGGCGGTGAGTTCTTCGGTCTCGATCATGGTGCTCATGCGGACGGGTCCTCCTGTGCATCGGGCGGTACGACGGGCCGTTCTCAGGACTGCGCTTCGGGCCGTTCTTCGGTCTGTACGACGGCGAGCAGGGCGCCGACCTCGACCTGGCGGCCGGGGGCGGCGTGGAGCGCGGTGAGCGTGCCGGAGGCGGGAGCGGTGACGCGGTGCTCCATCTTCATGGCCTCCAGCCAGAGGAGCGGCTGCCCGGCGGTGACCGCGTCGCCGACGGTGAGGCCGTCCGCGACCCGGACGACGGTGCCGGGCATGGGGGCGAGCAGGGAGCCGGGCGCGGTCTGCTCGCGCGGGTCGGTGAAGCGGGGGCGGGCGGTGAGGCGGTGGCCTCCCACGTGGACCGTGCCGTCCTCGTAGGCCGTCACGTCGAAGTGGCGCACGACCCCGGCCGTTTCGAGGCTCACCCGGTCCGGGGCCGCCGCCACGACCCGTACCCCTTCCGGTGCGGTGACCTCGTAGCCGCCGTCCCGCGTCGGCCGGTAGCGGACCTCGTGGTCCCCGTCCGCCCCTCCGCCCGCTCCCCCGTACGCCCCTCCGTACGTCCGCGTCTCGTCCTGCGAGCGCAGGTTGCGCCAGCCGCCGCCGAAGCGGCCCCGGCGGGTGGAGGCGGCGGCGAGGGCGGCGGCGACGGCCGCGAGCTCCCCGCCCTCCGGGGCGGTGGTGAGCGCGGGCAGGTTCCGGTCGTAGAAGCCGGTGCCGAGGCGGTCCGCCGTCGCGTACTCGGGGTGGCGGAGGGACGCGACGAGCAGGTCCCGGTTGGTGACCGGGCCGTGGATCCGGGCCCGTTCCAGGGCGCGGGCGAGCTTGCGGACGGCCTCGGCGCGGGTGGGGGCGTGGGCGGTGAGCTTGGCGATCATCGGGTCGTAGTGGACGCCGATCGCGTCCCCGGAGGCGTACCCGGTGTCGAGCCGGACCCCTCCCGGCACGTCGAAGAGGCGCAGGGCGCCCGTCTGCGGGGCCCAGCCCCGGGCCGGGTCCTCCGCGTACAGCCGGGCCTCGATCGCGTGGCCGCGCGGGGCCGGGGTCTCCGGCGGCAGCTTCGCGCCCTCGGCGACGGCGAGCTGGAGGGCGACGAGGTCCACCCCGTACACCTCCTCCGTCACCGGGTGCTCGACCTGGAGGCGGGTGTTCATCTCCAGGAAGTGCGCCCGGCCGTCCGCGACCAGGAACTCGACCGTGCCCGCGCCGACGTAGCCGACGGCCTTGGCGGCGCGGACGGCCGTGTCGAGGAGGGAGGCCTCCAGGGCGGCGGGCAGGCCGGGGGCCGGGGCCTCCTCGATCACCTTCTGGTGGCGGCGCTGGAGGGAGCAGTCGCGGGTGCCGAGCGCCCAGACCGTGCCGTGGGCGTCGCAGAGCAGCTGCACCTCGACGTGGCGCCCGTCCTCCACGTACGGCTCGACGAAGACCTCGCCGTCCCCGAAAGCGCCCGCCGCCTCCGCCGACGCGGACTCCAACTCACCTGCCAGATCGGGCAGTTCCCGTACGATCCGCATGCCGCGGCCGCCGCCGCCCGCCGCCGCCTTCACCAGGACCGGCAGGTCGGCCTCCATGAGCCGGGCCGGGTCCAGGGGCGCGATGCCCAGGAGTTCCTTGGCGCGGGTCTTCGAGGCCATGGCCTCGATCGCGGCCGGGGGCGGGCCGATCCAGACGAGCCCGGCGTCGGTCACCGTACGGGCGAAGTCGGCGTTCTCGGAGAGGAAGCCGTAGCCGGGGTGGACGGCGTCCGCGCCCGCCGCGAGGGCCGCCTCCACGATCAGGTCGCCGCGCAGGTACGTCTCCGAGGGCGCGGCCCCCGGCAGCCGTACCGCCGCGTCGGCCTCCCGTACGTGCAGGGCGCCGGCGTCCGCGTCGGAGTACACGGCGACGGTGGAGACGCCCAGGTCGCGGCAGGTGCGGAAGGCGCGACAGGCGATCTCGCCCCGGTTCGCGACCAACAGCCTGGAGATCATGACTCGCCTCACATTCGGAAGACGCCGAAGCCGCCGCGCGCGCCCTCGACCGGTGCCGTGTGGATCGCGGAGAGGCACAGCCCGAGGACCGTGCGGGTGTCGCGGGGGTCGATGACCCCGTCGTCGTAGAGCCGTCCGGAGAGGAACATCGGCAGCGACTCGGACTCGATCTGCGCCTCGACGAGCGCCCGCAGACCGGCGTCGGCCTCGTCGTCGTAGGGCTGCCCCTTCGCCGCCGCCGACGCCCGCGCCACGATCGACAGGACGCCCGCGAGCTGCTGCGGGCCCATGACGGCGGACTTGGCGCTGGGCCAGGCGAAGAGGAACCGGGGGTCGTAGGCCCGGCCGCACATGCCGTAGTGCCCGGCGCCGTAGCTCGCGCCCATGAGCACCGACAGGTGCGGGACCTTCGAGTTCGAGACGGCGTTGATCATCATCGCGCCGTGCTTGATGATGCCGCTCTGCTCGTACTCCTTGCCGACCATGTAGCCGGTGGTGTTGTGCAGGAAGACCAGCGGAACGTCCCGCTGGTTGGCGAGCTGGATGAACTGCGCGGCCTTCTGCGACTCGGGCCCGAAGAGGACGCCCTGCGCGTTGGCCAGGATGCCGACCGGGTAGCCGTGCAGGGACGCCCAGCCGGTGACCAGGCTCGGCCCGTACAGCGGCTTGAACTCGTCGAAGTCCGAGCCGTCCACGATCCGGGCGACGACCTCGCGCGGGTCGAACGGGGTCTTGAGGTCGCCGGGGACGATCCCGAGCAGTTCGTCCTGGTCGTACTTCGGCGGCTCCGCGGACGCCGGATCGGGGTGCGCCTTGCGGTGGTTGAGGCGGGCGACGATCCGGCGGGCCTGCCGGAGCGCGTCGGCCTCGTCCACGGCGTAGTGGTCGGCGAGGCCGGAGGTCCGGGCGTGCATCTCGGCGCCGCCCAGGGACTCGTCGTCGCTCTCCTCCCCCGTCGCCATCTTCACGAGGGGCGGCCCGCCGAGGAAGACCTTCGACCGCTCCTTGATCATCACGGCGTGGTCGGACATGCCGGGGACGTACGCGCCGCCGGCCGTCGAGTTGCCGAAGACGACCGCGATCGTCGGGATGCCGGCGGCGGAGAGGCGGGTGAGGTCGCGGAAGAGCGCCCCGCCCGGGATGAAGATCTCCTTCTGGGAGGGCAGGTCGGCGCCGCCGGACTCCACGAGCGAGACGACGGGGAGGCGGTTGGCGTACGCGATCTCGTTGGCGCGCAGGGCCTTCTTCAGGGTCCAGGGGTTGGAGGCGCCGCCGCGCACGGTCGGGTCGTTGGCGGTGATCAGGCACTCGACGCCCTCGACGACCCCGATGCCGGTGACCAGGGAGGCCCCCACGGTGTGGTCGCTGCCCCAGGCGGCGAGCGGCGACAGTTCCAGGAAGGGGCTGTCGGGGTCGATCAGCAGCTCGATGCGCTCCCGGGCGAGCATCTTGCCGCGCTTCCGGTGCCGGGCCGTGTACTTCTCGCCGCCGCCCGCGAGGGCCTTGGCGTGCTCGGCGTCGAGGGCGGCGAGCTTGTCGAGCATGGCGGCGCGGGCGTCGGCGTAGTCGGGTCCGCCGGTGTCGAGGGCGGAGGCGAGGACGGTCACGGGGATTCCTCTCGGGAGGCTTTCGTTACGACGGTCACAGCAGCCCCTCCGGTACGTCGATCTCGCGCGAGCGCAGCCACTCGCCGAGGGCCTTGGCCTGGGGGTCGAAGCGGGCCTGGGAGGCGACGCCCTCGCCGAGGATCCCGGCGACGGTGAAGTTGAGGGCCCGCAGGTTCGGCAGCACGTGCCGGACGACGGGCAGGTCCGCCGTCTCGGGCAGCAGCGCCCGGAACCGCTCGACGGTGAGCGCGTGGACCAGCCAGCGCCACTCCTCGTCCGTGCGCACCCACACGCCCACGTTGGCGTCGCCGCCCTTGTCGCCGCTGCGGGCCCCGGCGATCCGGCCGAGGGGGACGCGGCGGACGGGCCCGTCGGCGGGCGGCTCGGGAAGCTCCGGCTCGGGTACGGGTTCGAGGACGCGGGTGCGGGGCGGTACGGGAATCCCCTGGCGGGTCCCGTCGGGGAGCACGGCCGTGTGCGGGACCTCGGCGGCGTCCACGTGCACCGTCTCGAAGACCCCGTAGGGGGAACCCTTGGCGGGCGGGGCGGTGACGTGGAAGCCGGGGTAGCTGGCGAGGGCCAGTTCGACGGCGGCGCCCGTGAGGGTGCGGCCGACGGCGTCGGGGCCGGGGTCGCGGACGACGAGCCGCAGCAGGGCGCTCGCGGTCTCCTCGGTGCCGGCGTCGGCCCGGTCGGTGCGGACGAGGTCCCACCGCACTTCCGCCGGACGGGACCCGCCCCGCACGAAGGCGTCCTCGATCTGGTCCCGGACGAGCGCGGCCTTGGCCTCGACGTCGAGGCCGGTGAGGACGAAGACGACCTCGTTGCGGAAGCCGCCGAGGCGGCTGAGCCCGGCCTTGAGGGTGGGCGGCGGGGCCTCGCCCCGGACGCCCTCGATCCCGACCCGGTCGGGGGCCTCCTGCGTGAGCCGTACGGTGTCGAGCCGCGCGGTCACGTCGGGTCCGGCGTAGCGGGCGCCCGCCGTCTCGTAGAGGAGCTGGGCCGTGACCGTGCCGACGTCGACCAGGCCGCCGGTGCCGGGGTGCTTGGTGATCACGCAGGAGCCGTCGTCGTGGAGTTCGGCGAGGGGGAAGCCGGGGCGGCGCAGGAGGGCGGGGTCGTGGTCGCGGAAGAAGGCGTAGTTGCCGCCGGTGGCCTGGGTGCCGCACTCCAGGACGTGCCCGGCGACGACCGCGCCCGCGAGCCGGTCGTACTCCTCCGGGCCCCAGCCGAAGTACCACTGCGCGGGCCCGGTGACGAGGGCGGCGTCGGTGACGCGGCCGGTGACGACGACGTCGGCGCCGGCGGCGAGGCAGGCGGCGATGCCGGCGCCGCCGAGGTAGGCGTTGGCGGCGAGGGCCCCGTCCCGGGCGGGCAGCCGGTCGCCCTCGACGTGGGCGACCCGCACGGGCAGGCCGAGCTTGCCGGCGAGGGCGCGCAGGGCGTCGGCGAGGGCGGCGGGGTTGAGGCCGCCGGCGTTGGTGACGATCCGGGTCCCGCGCTCGTGGGCGAGGCCGAGGCCCTCCTCCATCTGGCGCAGGAAGGTCTTGGCGTACCCGGTGGACGGGTCCTTGAGGAGGTCGCGGCCGAGAATGAGCATGGTCAGCTCGGCGAGGTAGTCACCGGTGAGAACGTGCAGCCTGTTGCCGGAGCCGTTGCTGCTGCCGTTGCCGTTGCCGTTGCCGGGGTCGCCGCCGGTGAGCATCTCGCGGACGGCGTCGAAGCGGTCGCCGTAGAAGCCGGAGGCGTTGCCGATGCGGAGGACCATCAGGCCTCCTCGGAAGGCATACGGGCCGGGCGCCCCGCTCCGGCCGGACCGGCGAAGGCCTGGGCGAGGGTAAGCCAGTGCGCGGCGTCGGGGCCGTGGGCGACGAGGGCGGTGTCGTCGCGGTGGACGCGCTGGGTGACGAGGAGACAGAAGTCGAGGGCGGGTCCGGTGACCTTCTGGGCGGCGCCCTCGGGCCCGTACGTCCACGACTCCCCGCCGGGCGATACGAGTTCCACCCGGAAGGGCTCGGCGGGGGGCTGCTCGCCCCGGACGAGGTAGGCGTAGTCGCGGGCGCGGTGGCCGATCCAGGCGACGTGCCGGAGGCGGGCGGTCGGCGCGCGGACGACCCCGAGGGCGTCGGCGACGTCCTGGCCGTGGGCCCAGGTCTCCATCAGCCGGGCGGTGGCCAGCGCGGAGGCGCTCATCGGCGGCCCGTACCAGGGGAATCGGGCGCCGGGCGGGGCGGCGCGCAGGGCCTCCTGGAGCCGGGCGCGGTCGGCGCGCCAGCGGTCGAGCAGGACGGCGGGCGGGAGCGCGGCCCCCTCCTCGGCGCCCTCGTCCACGAAGCGGTCGGGGGCAGCGAGGGCCTTCTCGGTCTCGGCGGCGAAGGCGTCGGCGTCGGTGGCGGCGAGGAGGGCGGCCCGGTCGGTCCAGGCGAGGTGGGCGATCTGGTGGGCGATCGTCCAGCCGGGCGCGGGGGTGGACGCCTTCCACTCCTCCTCCCTCAACTCGCTCACGAGACGGTCGAGTTCGTCACTCTCGTCGCGCAGGTCGTCAAGGAGGACGACGGGGTCGGACACGGTGCGCTCCCCTCGGGGACGGGCGGTCGCGGTCACGGTCGCGGTCGCGGTCGCGGATGCGACCACGGGCACGGGCACGGGCCTTCGCGGAGGAGCATGGCAGTGGGGAGAGAAACAAGCAAGCGTGCTTGCTTTAGTTTTGGTGAGAGCTTGAACCGACCGCCTGACCCACATCCGGGACCGCCGCACCAGCGAGGCGAGCGCGGCGGCGCCGACGAGGGCGAGGGAGCCCAGAGGGGGGGCCGCGCCAGACCGGTCATCGATCGCGTCTGCGCCGTTCCCGACGGCGACGATCCACCCGGCGGTCCCCACCGGCATCATCGCGGTGGCCGGGGGGCGGGCGATCGCACTTCACGGAGCTGAGGACGGTCCCCGGCACGGCGGGCCTGGAGGGCCTGCTTGCGGAGGTGAAGAAGCTGGGGCGGGGCGGCGGCTGGACCTGCCCGCGGACCTGTCCGCGAACGTGTCGGAGAAGCTGGTGGACGCCTGACGGGCCCGTGCGTCGAAGGAGCACCCGGCGAACCTGGAGCGGTTGAAGCCGCCACGACGGCTGACGCTCAGGAGTGGGGGCGGAGCCGAAGAAGGTCCGCGGCAAGGAGGCGGTGCTGCTGCGGGTCGCGGAGGCGGTCTTGCCGGAGCCGTCCGGCGCGGTGCGGCGAGTGGTCTTCCCGGTGGTCGGCGGGGAGAAGACGCTCAAGGCGCCGGAGGCGGAGGCCGCGGCGAACGAGGCCCGCCACAAGGCGCGGGCGCGTACCGTGCTGCGGTCGTCGTACTCGGCGCACTGCGGCGGATGCTGTCGCCGCCGCCGAAGGCGCTGGAGCTGAAGTGCAACAACACCGCCCACCGGCCGGTGATGGACGCGATCGACCTGCTGGGGCTGTACCCGGAGCAGCCGCTGGGGGAGGGCGCCACGGGCGGGGCCGCGATCGTCAAGCACGGCGAGCCGTGGATCGGGGCCTCCCCGGGCGGCAAGCAGGAGGAGCCGGAGTCGCTGGTGGTGATCAAGGCGGGGGTCGAACGGCGCCGGGGCACCATCGATCCGGTCCATCGGCAGTACGACCAGATCGTGAAGTACACCACCGCGCTCCACCCGGGCACCGCCGAGGCAGAGCGGGTCCTGCGCCGCTTCGCCCACGGCGGCCCCAAGCACCCCACCCACCAGGGGATCCAGGAGCCGGGCCGGTCGGTGCGCACCTCGTTCGTCCGCTTGCAGCCGGACCTGGCCGCAGGGGCCGTGACGGGGTCCGGCCCGCGTACCCCCGGGGTCCGGAGCGCGGCGTCCTCCGCGTGACTGGCGCCGGGCGTACGGCGAAGGCATGGGTCGGGCGGGCGTGCCGCTGCGCGTGCATCCTCTGCTCCCACCCGGCGCCGGTGGCGTGCTTCAGTCGGTCTTCGCCGACTCGTCGAAGAACCTGACGATCCGGGGCAGGGCCTGCCGCACCGATCCGTTGTGGTCGTGATCGCCGACGTCGGTCAGCCGGCGTGCGGCGCCGTTCCTCGTCAGCTGGTCCGCACAGTAAGCCGCGTGGCTGAAGTCGACGTCCTTGTCGCCCCGGCCGTGGAAGATCTCCACCGGTACGTTCGGCCGCCAGTCGCATGTGTTGTCCATCGGGCGCAGCTTGTCCTTGAGGACACCGTCGGGCTTGCGGATCTTGTTCAGGAAGTCCTCGGTGAACAGGTCCTTGGAGGTCGCCGGGAGTTCGCTGACGATCTGCCCGGCGGTGTGATGGCCGTCGAAGAGACCCTCCACCTTGCTGTCGTAGGGGGAGCGGAAGGCATCGCCGGGTGACGTGTAGAGGCCGTACATCTTGTTCCAGGCGGTGGCGAAGTAGGCGAGGTAGATGCCGGATTTGGCGATCTTGTCGTCGGCCGCGGCGGCCTCGAACGCCGAGAGGTTGTAGGGGCCGCCGACCGGGGCGAGTGCGCCCAGCCGGAAGTAGCGGTCGGCGCCCTCCTGCTGAAGCGCCCGGCCCACCAGCATGGTCGCGGGGCCGCCCTGCGAGAACCCGCTGACCTGAACCTTCCGCTTCAGTTCCCGGCCGTTCCGGCGGGCGAAGGTCCGGGCCGCGCGCAGACCGTCCACTGAGGCCGCGACGGTGGCCCGAGGGTCGCCGTACGGGTGGAAGCCTTCGCCGGAGCCGAGGCCCACGTAGTCGGGCGCCGAAACGGCGCGCCCGGTCGAGGCGAACAGCAGCGCGACGAGCCGGTCATTCGACTCCGGGTTCTCCGAGGCGACGTCCTTGCGGTGGACGGTGGTGCCGTGCAGCCAGGAGACGGTGGACAGATGGCGCGCCCCGTTTCTGGGCAGGACGACGAGCTGGCTCGCGGTCGTGGGGGCGCCCGCGCTGTCGGTGGTGCGGTAGGTGACCCGATAGGCGGTCACGCCGTAACGCACCTGGGACGAGTCGATCTTGCCCTGGAGTTCCCCGGCCACTTCCTCCGCCGTGAGGTCGGCTGCTCGCTCGACGGAGACGACGGCCCCGCCCTGCATTCGCTCATCGTGGGAGCCGGCCGCCGCCGGGACCGGAGCCACCAGGGTGGACACACTGCCGAGGACCGCCGCACCTGCCAGAATCCGGATTCCTGTTCGCCGTAAAGTCATGGATGGATCATGCCCGTCGGCCGCTCCGCCGGGACATGGAGCGACCCCCCGGCTGCGAAGGGGGGAACCCCCCTTGCGGTCCGTCGGGGACACCGGATGCCCGTCCCCCACGGGCCGGGCGTGACCAGGTCCTGTAATCCCGGCCCGGACACCGGAGAGCCAGTAACCCGCCGGCGGGTTTCGGATGTTCAGCGACGGCGGCGGGCGGCAGGGGCACGCTCGGCGGCGTGCCGGGCGACCGCGTCGGCGCCGGGGCGGGCGTACCGCTCCGGGAAGGGGAGGGGTGCCACGCGCGCGGTACGCCGAGGCCGACGGACAGATCCCCTACAGAATTCGTGCCGCGGAAGAGCGGCGCGCGGCCCGTACCTCCGCCAGGTGTACGGGCCGCGCGTCCTGCATGCACCGGGCCCGCGGTACGGGGGGAACCACGGGCCCGGCGTTCTGGAGCGGTCCCACGCGCTCACCCTTCGTGTGCCCGGGAAATCCGACGGCATGCGCGCCGTCCCACGGCTTTTCCGCCGCTCCCCGCCCGCCCCTATCCAGCGGCGAAGCGCCGCGGTCGCGGGACGAGCTCGCCCCCGCAGTTGGGGCAGATGCTCCCCAGGGCGTCGGCGCACGGCACGCAGAAGCTGCACTCGTACGAACAGATCCGCGCGGGTCCGTCGGCCGGCAGGACCACCGTCTCGCAGCGCTCGCAGCGGTTGCGCATCTCCAGAGCCATGATCGGCTTCCCTCCCTCGTGCGGCTGTGACCACCCCATGCTCTTGCCCCGCCCCTGCCGGCTCAACAGCCCGGCGGCCAGGGTTCGACGGAATCGGGCCGCCCGCTCCGCCCGTCCGGGCGGTGGATAACGTGCGGGCATGACGACGACGGGGGAGCGACGGGTCCTGTACCGGCAGGGCACCGGGTTCTGGCGGATGACGGCGAAGTGGGCCCTGGTCTTCGGGGCCCTCTGTCTGCTGGACGGCGGGCTGTTCCGGTCGTGGGGCGACGCCCTGGTCTGGCCGATGATCGGGATCCTGCTGTGGGTGCCGTTCGGGATCGGCGTCGCCTGGTACCCGAGGAAGGACCACCTGGTCACCCTGACGACGCACGAGCTGCGCGTACGGCGCGAGCGGTTGCCGATGGAGCGGGTGAACCTGCTGCACGTGGCGCGGCTGTGGCTGGAGGGCCGGTCGACGGCGGACGACCGGCCGGTGGCGGAGTGGACGCGGTCCGACCGGGTGGTGTGGGTGCCGCTGCACGACGGGCGCGCGTACGGCGTGGAGTTCCGCGACCCGGCCGCGTTCGCCGGTATCTTCGGCGACTTCGCGGTCGCCGCGTGCGGCGGTCCGGAAGCCGTCCGCGCGAGGGCCGCGACGGCCACCTACCCGGACCCCCGCCCGATGCGGGCCCGCTCGTCCGACAACGGCTCCCGGGCGGACCTGCTGGACCTGTTCGACTGAGCGCCGGAAACGTACGGCCGTGCGGGTCGTACCGGTCGACAACTGGTCACTTCTCGTTCGACGTTGCCCGGCCGGGCCGGGGCATACCCTTGGCGTGAGGTGAGTGCCGATGTCCGCAGGGTTGGCAGACAACGTCAGGAAGTACCGGCGAACGGCAGGACTGAGCCAAGAGGGGCTGGCCGAAGCGGCCCGGCTCTCGCTCAGCACCGTTCGCAAGGTCGAGCAGGGCGGGCACGTCAGCATGGACACCCTCGCCGCCCTCGCCGGCGCCCTCGGGGTCCCGACCTCCGCCCTGTTCTCCAGTGAGGCCCCCAGGTCCGTCGTCGGCGCTCGGGATGAGGAGAACCGCCGCCACCTGGCCGAACTGCGGCGGGCCCTCATGCCTCCCGTCGGTCTCACCACGCCCCTCTCCGGGACCGCCGGAGCGAGGGACCCCGCCGCCGTCCGCCGGGCCGTACAGGACGGGCACGCGCTCTACCAGGCGGACCGGTACGACGCGGTCGCGAAACGGCTTCCCCCGCTGCTCCGCGGTTCCGAGGCCGCCGTGTCGGCCCTCGAAGGCGAAGAGCGGGAGCACGCCGTGATCGCGCGCGGCCACGCGCTGCTCCTCGCGGGCAAGTACCTCACCCAGGTCCGGCAGTACGACATGGCGTACCACGCACTCGCGGAGGCCATCCGGCTCGCCCGCGAGGCCGGACGGACGCAGTTGGCGGCGACGGGGATCGTAGGGCTGTGCTGGCTGCTCCTCCGGCAGGACCGGTTCGACGAGAGCGAGCGGCTCGCGGCGCGGACGGCGGCGGAGATCGAACCCCGCATGTCCGAGGCGACGCCCGCGCGGCTCGCCGTGTGGGGCGAGCTGTGGCTCCGGGTGGCGGCCGCCGCCCGGCGGAACAACCGGCCGGACGTCGCACAGCACGCCCGCCGCATGGCGGCCACCGCCGGGGGCGCCCTGGAGCGCGAGCACACGGACTTCCCCTCGCACTGGAGCGCGTTCGGCCCCGTGACGGCCGAGGCGAAGGCCGTCGAGGACCTCGCCCTCGTGGGGGACGGGCGGGGTGTCCTCCGGCGCGCGGACGACGGCCCCCTGAGCACCAGGGCCGTCGGACACTTCGGCCGGTTGAGCACGAACAACTGGGGTCGGCACCGGCTGGACGTCGCCCGCGCCCACGTCCTGCTCGGGTCCCACCAGGACGCCATGGACGAGCTCGCCCACCTCCGCGCCGCCGCCGGCGTCTGGCTGACGCACCAGCCGATGGCGCGGCACGTGATGGAAGACCTCCTGAAGACGCGGAAACGGACGCTGACCGAGGACATGCGCAGCATGGCCGCTCATCTCGGAATCACCGGGTAACTACTGCGGAGCGTGGCGGTTCCCTTCCCTCGGTAACCGAACTACCGCACTGCGCACATGGCTTGACTGACCGTCCGCTCGTACCGTCCCCCTTGTCGCATCCACGGGAAGAGGGAGCCGAAGCAATGCGGAGAATCGACGGCGACCGGCGGCGACGGCAGGACCTTGCCGACGCCGTCTCGGAGCACAGGCCCCGGTTACTGCCGTGGACGACCGGCGACGGCAAGTCCTGCCTGCTGAGCACGGACAGCGCGGGCGGGTACGTCTCGCGCCTCGCCGACGAGATGGAGGCCGCACAGCTCGCCCTGGCCGAGGAGGTGCTCAAGGAGGCCCACGAGGTCTTGGGCGACTCCCTGTCCACGTACACGAACGTGCGGTACGCCGGGATCCGTCTCGCCGACTGCCTCACCGATGTCCTGCGGATCGCGGAGAGCCGAGGGCTGCGCCTTCCCGAGCCGGACGCCGGCGAAGAAGGCGGCGGCGGCCCCGCCCTGTCCGCCGAGGCACTCGGTTGATCACGCGGAAGGACATCGGCGAGCGCGTGCAGGACGGAGCGGGGAGGGTCGGCATCCTGCGCGACGTGATCCCCGACTGGGAAGACCCGGCCGAGTGGCCGAGCGAGCGCCGGAAGCGGCGGATGGCCTTCGTGGCCCCCGAGGGCGGTGGCCGCGAGTGGCTGCTGCCGCCGACCTCGCTGACGCGCGCCCGGCTCCCCGGTGCCGTTCGTGACCGGTAGCGGCAGCTCCTCCGCCGTCACCCCGTTCGCGCAGCCCCACCAAGGGGCTCGCGAACGGGGTTACGCGTCGTCCTGCCCCTCGCCGCCCCCAGTGCTGCGGTCCCGCACGTACGTGCCTCGCTGCGGCACCGTGTAGACGTACCCGAGGTCACGCAGGTGGCGCACCGCACGGCGTGCGGTGTCCCGGGCCACGCCCCACTTCCGGGTGAGGGCCGACTCCGAGGGGATGGGGCGATCGACCGCGAGCGCGCCCGACTCGATGTCCCGGACGATCTCCGCCGCGATCTGCTGATAGGGCGGTGTCGGGCCTTCGTAGTCGATGCTCGGACTCATGGAGACAGCGTAGACAACCAGGCACGCCCACCTCCTTCCCTCTACGTAGGTAGACGAGGGTATACAAGTTGCTCTACCGTCGTTCATGAAAACGCCCCGACGGACCGATTAGGCCCGGTCCATCGGGGCTTGCCGAACAGCTTGCTAGGAGCTGCACGACCATGCGCGATGCTATCGCCCGCGCCCTCTCCTGGGCGCTCTCCCTCCTCGTCCCCCGTCGGCCCGGACGCCACTCCGCCGCCTTCCTCGCCGGCCGGGCCGAATCCGTCCGAACCGAAGCCCCCGCCCGGTCCGAGGAATCCGTCCGCGTCGACCCGTGGTCGAAGCCGTGGCCCACACCGACTCCCGCGCACGTACGGGACCGCTACGCCCCGCTCCGCGGCGAGGACGTCTCCCTCACCCGCCCGTACTGCCGTGTCGGCAGCGCGTGGGAACTCGATGTGATCTGCGAGCGGCGGCGGGCCGCCGTCCTCGCCACCCTCGGTGTGGACGGGCCGTACGGCTACGACGGTGATCAGTTCGCGGCTCTCGCCGCCGCCGCGACGGCGGTGCCCGCATGACCCGCGACGGACTGACAAGGCCTGTCCCGAATCCTTCCGGTGCTCTGTGCTGCCGCTGCGGACGGCGGACGAACGTGCCCGTGGAAGTCGGCTGCCACCTCCGCGCGAGCGGTCCCGACGTGATCCTGTACGCCTGCCCCGATCACGCCGTGGACGTGGCTCCCGGGCCCGTACCCGGAGAGCTCGACCGGGGCGCGTAGCCCCGCGCGGACGGGGGACGCCCTGCACGGCCGAGCACTGTGCGGGGCTTCCCCCTCGCCGGCGCCCCGGAGGACCGCACCCCGCGCGAGGACCTGTGCGCGGGCGGCGGCCGGTGCCGTACGCGCTAGCGGTTCCCCACCATCACGACGTACACGCCCCCGAGCACCGCGAGCAGGGCGACCACCAGAAAGGTCACCAGGGCGCAGCCGAGCAGACCGGTCACGCCCGCGATCGCCGTCCAGCCCCTGCGGGTCGCCCGGTCGGCGCGGCGGAGGACCTCGCGGCCCTCGTCGTCGTCCCACACGCCGTCGCCGGCCCGCACGTCTTCACTGCCCATGTCCGCCTCCCCCACCGGGCCCCTACCCCTTCGGGCGGGTCGTGCGGACCGCGCCGATGCTCGCCGCGATGACGAGGGCGATGGCCAGGGCGTCGGCGGCGGACAGGGCCTGGCTGAGGACGAGGAAGCCGGCCAGGGCCGCGACGGCCGGTTCCAGGCTCATCAGGATCGCGAAGGTGGGCGCGGGCATCCGGCGCAGGGCGAGGAGTTCCAGGGTGTACGGGAGGACCGAGGACATCAGGGCGACCGCGAGGCCCAGCGCGACCGTCGACGGCACGAGGAGCCGCCCGCCCGCCTCCGCGATGCCGAGCGGCAGGGTGAGGACCGCGCCGAAGGCCATCGCGAGCGCGAGCCCGTCGGCCTGCGGGAAGCGGCGGCCGGTGCGGGCGCCGAAGACGATGTACGCGGCCCACATGCCGCCCGCCCCGAGCGCGAAGGCCGCTCCCAGCGGGTCCAGGCGGTCGAAGCCGCCCCCGCCGAGGAGGACGACGCCGACGAGCGCGAGTCCGGCCCACAGCAGGTTCGTCCAGCGGCGCGAGGCGACCACGGAGAGGACCAGCGGGCCCAGGACCTCCAGGGTCACGGCGGCGCCCAGCGGAATCCGGTCGACGGCCTGGTAGATGAGGACGTTCATCCCCGCCATGGCCGTACCGAAGGCGACGATCGTCCCCCAGTCCGCGCGGCCGTAGCCCCGGACCCGGGGCCGGCAGACGACGAGCAGCACGACCGCGGCGAGCACCAGCCGCAGGGTGACGACGCCGAGGGCGCCGGCGCGCGGCATGAGCAGGACGGCGACGGCGGACCCGAACTGCACCGAGAGCCCGCTCGCCACGACCAGCGCGACCGGCCCGAGCCGACCGCCCGGCGCCTTGTCCCGTACGGAAAATCCCTCCCGTACGGAAACTCCCCGAGGCTCCGCGGCCGCCGCCGTCGCGGCCGGGGTCACGTCCTTGACCGGACTGTCCACCGGCTGCTCCTCCACACGAGACGGGATACGACGTACGGCACGTACGAAGGTGTGCCAGGCGGGTCACCCACCCGGCACCACCTCACCGTACGACCCCCCGCGCGGCAGCGGAAATGCCGATTGCGCTGCGTTTATGCTCCCGACGCATGAGCATCGAGCTGCGCCACCTCCGCTGTTTCCTCGCCATCACCGAGGAGTCCAGCCTGACCAGGGCGGCCGCCCGGCTCCACCTCACCCAGCCCGCCGTCTCCCGCACGCTCGCCGCCCTGGAGCAGCACCTCGGCATCCGGCTGGTCGACCGCTCCACCCACCACCTGGCCCTCACCTCCGAGGGGCTCGCCTTCCGGGGCCGGGCCGCCGCCGCCCTCGCCGCCTTCGACGCGGCCGTCGACCCGGCCGGGCTCCGCCGCCGCCCCCTGCGCCTCGGGCACGCCTGGTCGGCGTTCGGCCCGTACACCACTCCCCTGCTCCGGCGCTGGCAGCGGGAGCACCCCGGCACCCCGCTCGAACTCCTCCGCGTCGACGACCGCACCGCCGGGCTCGCCCGCGGCGAGGTCGACGCCGCCCTGCTCCGGGGCGCGGTGGAGGCGCCCGGCCTGGTCACCGAGGAGCTCGCCACCGAGCCCCGGGTGGCCGCGCTGCCCTCCGACCACCCGCTCGCCGCCCGGTCCCGGCTCGCGCTCGGCGACCTGGCGGGCGAGACGGTCGTCCTCAACACCGTCTCCGGCGCGACCACCCTCGCCCTGTGGCCCGCCGCCGCCCGCCCGGCGGCCACCCTGACCGTCGCCAACACCGACGACTGGCTCACCGCCATCGCCGCCGGCCGGGGCGTCGGCGTCTCCTCCGCCTCGACGGCCGCCCTCCACCCGTACCCGGGCGTCGCCTACCGCCCCCTCCCCGACGCGCCCCCGCTCCCCGTCGTCCTGGCCTGGCGGGACGCCTTCCCGCACCCGGAGACGGAGGCGCTGGCGGCGCTGGCCCGCGAGATCGTCGCGGAGACCGGTACGGCCTCCTGAACCTTCCGGTACGGGACCCCCGCTCACCCCCTCACCGCGCCTCCTCCTCCAGCCCCTCCGCGAGCAGCTCCGCCAGGTGCCGTCCCCGTCCGTCCGTCAGGTCGGCGATCTGCGTACGGCACGAGAAGCCGTCCGCCAGGACCACGGCCCCCGGGGGCGCGTCCCGCAGGGCCGGCAGGAGCCGGTCCTCCGCGCAGGCGACCGAGACCTCGTAGTGGCCCTGCTCGAAGCCGAAGTTGCCCGCGAGGCCGCAGCAGCCGCCCGCCAGGTCGCCGGTGAGCCCCGCGCGGGCGCGCAGCCGCCGGTCGGCGGCGTCGCCCAGGACGGCGTGCTGGTGGCAGTGGGTCTGGCCGGTGACCGGGCGGTCGAGGCGCGGCGGGGCCCAGTCGGGAGCCAGCTCCTCCAGGGCCTCGGCGAAGGTGCGGACGGAGGCGGCGAGACGGGCGGCCCGGGGGTCGTCCGGCAGCAGCTCGGGCAGGTCGGTGCGGAGGGCCGCCGCGCAGGAGGGTTCGAGGACCACCACGGGGAGGCCCCCGTCCGAGGGGGCCGAGGAGCCCGAGGGGGTCGAGGAGCCCGAAGGAGCCGAGGAGCCCGAGGGGTCCAGCACGTCCAGCGTCCTCCGCATCACCCTCCGCGCCGCCCCCAACTGCCCCGTCGACACGTACGTGAGCCCGCAGCACACCCGTCCCTCCGGCAGCCGCACGCCCAGCCCCGCGTCCTCCAGGACCCGGACCGCCGCCCGGCCGACCTCCGGGGACAGGTGGTCGGTGAAGGTGTCGGGCCAGAGGGTCAGGGCCGGCGGGCGGTCCGAGGCGCGCTCCGCGAACCAGGACGTGAACGACGCCTCCGCCACCCTCGGCAGCGTCCGCTCCGGCGTCACCCCCGCGAGCCGCGCCGCGAACGGCAGCCGCATCCCCGCGTTCAGGCCCCGCCCGAACACGTCCAGCCAGTGCGGCAGCCACCCCATCGTCCAGTGCGAGCGCGGCCGGCGCAGGAGGCCGAGCGGGCCCGCGTAGTGCCGGTCCAGGAACTCCGCCTTGTACGCGGCCACGTCGACCCCCACCGGGCAGTCGCTCCGGCAGCCCTTGCAGGACAGGCACAGGTCCAGCGCCTCGCGGACCTCCTCCGAGCGCCAGCCGTCGGTGATCACCTCCCCGATCGCCATCTCGTGCAGCAGCCGCGCCCGCCCCCGGGTCGAGTGCCGCTCCTCCCCGGTCGCGCGGTACGAGGGACACATCACGCCGGGACCCGAACTCGGGCCCTCCACGCGGCACTTGGCCACCCCGACGCACCGGGCCGCCGCCCGCCCGACTCCCACGAGCGTGAGGTCCGTCCCCGAAAGCCCGCCGAACCGCAACCCCTCGTCCAACCGCCCCGGCCGGACCAGCATCCCCGGGTTCAGGCCCCCGTCCGGGTCCCACACGTCCTTGACCGCGCCGAAGAGCCCGACCAGCTCCGCCCCGTACATCCTCGGCAGCAGTTCGGCCCGTGCCCGCCCGTCGCCGTGCTCGCCGGAGAGCGAGCCGCCGTGGGCGACCACCAGGTCCGCCACCGCCTCCGAGAAGCGGCGGAAGTGCCGTACCCCCTCCTCCGTCCACAGGTCGAAGTCGATCCGGACGTGGACGCAGCCGTCCCCGAAGTGCCCGTACGGGATCCCCCGGAGGCCGAAGTCGGCCAGGAGGGAACGGAATGCACGGAGGTACGCGCCGAGGCGCGCCGGCGGCACCGCGCAGTCCTCCCAGCCCGGCCACGCCTCGCCCCCGTCGAGCGCCCGGGTCGCCGTCCCCGCCGCGTCCTCCCGGATCCGCCACAGCGCCCGCTGCCCGGCCGGGTCCCGCACGACGGCCGCGTCCACCGCGTCCGCCGCCCGGACCAGCCGCCACGCCGCGTCCGGCCCGTCCACCTCCACGAACAGCCACGCCCCGCCCCGGGGCAGCCCGACGGCGTCCGGTACGAGGTCGAGGGCCATCCCCTCCACCGTCAGCGGCCCGTACGGGAGCAGCCCCGGCGCCGCGTCCGCCGCCGCGCCCTCGTCCGCGTACCCGAGCACCACCAGGACGGGTTCGGCGGGCAGCGGAACGAGCCGTACCGTCGCCTCCGTGATCACCCCGAGCGTGCCCTCGCCGCCGCAGAAGGAGCGGACCACGTCCACGCCCCGCTCCGGGAGCAGCGCGTCGAGGGCGTACCCGGAGATCCGGCGCGGCAGCCCCTCCGGGTAGCCGGTCCGCAGCAGGGCGAGGTTCTCCCCCACCAGCTCCCGCAGACCGGGCGGCGCGCCCCGCCCGTCCCGCCCGAGCGTCAACTCCGCGCCCCGGTAGGTCACCACTTCCAGCGAGCGCACGTTGTCCGCCGTGGTGCCCCACGCGACCGAGTGCGCCCCGCACGCGTTGTTGCCGATCATCCCGCCGAGCGTGCAGCGGCCGTGCGTGGACGGATCGGGGCCGAAGGTCAGCCCGTACGGGCGGGCCACCGCCCGCAGCCGGTCGAGGACGAGCCCCGGCCGGACCACCGCCGTCCGCTCCTCCGGGTCCAGGGAGACGATCCCGCCCATGTGCCGTGTGAAGTCGAGCACGACGCCCGTGCCCGTGGCCTGCCCGCCGATGGACGTCCCGCCGCCCCGGGCGACCACGGGCGCGCCGTGCGCCCGGCACGCCTCCAGGGCCGCCGCGACGTCGGCGGCGTCGCGCGGGGCGACCGTACCGGCCGGAACGCGGCGGTAGTTGGAGGCGTCCATGGTGGTCAGAGCCCTGGCGGCGGCGGAGAAGTCGACCTCCCCGGCGACGGCCGAACGCAGGGCGGCGGCGAGTTCGGACGCGTGTTCCTGGTGTGTTCCCACAAGTCCAGGATCTCGCGTCCCTCGTCTCATCGGGCGGACATCCGGCGACCGGCGCCTCCGCGACCCGATACCCTCCGCCTCGTGGCTGATATCCAGATTCCCGCTGACATCAAGCCCGCCGACGGCCGTTTCGGCGCGGGCCCCTCCAAGGTGCGTACGGAGGCGCTGGACGCCCTGGCCGCCACCGGCACCTCCCTCCTCGGTACGTCCCACCGCCAGGCTCCGGTCAAGAACCTGGTCGGCGAGGTGCGTACCGGCATCCGTGACCTCTTCTCGCTGCCCGAGGGCTACGAGGTGGTCCTGGGCAACGGCGGCTCCACCGCCTTCTGGGACGTCGCGACCCACGGACTGATCGAGAACAGGTCCCAGCACCTGACCTTCGGCGAGTTCTCCTCCAAGTTCGCGAAGGCCGCCGAGCTGGCCCCCTGGCTGGCCGACCCGAGCGTGATCTCCTCCGACCCGGGCACGCACCCGGAGCCGGTGGCCGAGGCGGGCGTCGACGTCTACGCGTACACCCACAACGAGACCTCCACCGGTGTCGCCGCCCCGATCAGGCGGGTCGCGGGCGCCGACGAGGGCGCGCTCGTCCTGGTGGACGCGACCTCCGGCGCGGGCGGCCTGCCCGTCGACATCGCCGAGACGGACGTCTACTACTTCGCCCCGCAGAAGTCCTTCGCGGCCGACGGCGGCCTGTGGCTGGCGGCCTTCTCGCCCGCCGCCCTGGAGCGCGCGCAGCGGATCCACGCCTCCGGCCGGCACGTCCCCGAGTTCTTCTCGCTGCCGACCGCGATCGACAACTCGCTGAAGAACCAGACGTACAACACCCCGGCGCTCGCGACCCTCTTCCTGCTGAACGAGCAGCTGAAGTGGATCAACGGCCAGGGCGGTCTGGACTGGGCCGTGGCCCGGACGAAGGAGTCGTCGGACGCGCTGTACACGTGGGCCGAGGAGTCCAAGTACGCCTCCCCGTTCGTGGCGGACGCGGCGAAGCGCTCGCAGGTCATCGGCACGATCGACTTCGCGGACGAGATCGACGCGGCGGCGGTCGCGAAGGTGCTGCGCGCCAACGGGATCGTGGACACCGAGCCGTACCGCAAGCTGGGCCGCAACCAGCTGCGCATCGCGATGTTCCCGGCGGTCGACCCGGCGGACGTGCGGGCCCTGACGGCCTGCGTGGACTACGTGATCGAGAAGCTGTAACCCCCTCTGCCCGGGGAAGAGGGCCCGGCACCGCACGCGCGGTGCCGGGCCCTTCTCCGTGTACGTCAGCGGCTCAGGGCCTGGTAGCGGCGGACCGCGAGGGGCAGGAAGAGCGCCACGAGGACGAGCGGCCGGACGACGGCCATCAGGACGGCGTGCTGCTCGACCCAGGAGCCGCCGCCCGCGCCCGGGTCGCCGAAGAGCTCGCGGGTGGCGGTCACGGTGGACGAGGGGAGGAAGAGGGTCAGCGGCGCCTGACGAGCCGCTTGCCCGCCACCACCAGGAGCGTGGCGCCGGCGAGGACGAGGAAGCCGACGGTCACGTCGCCCTGGTCGCCGGGGCCCGGGGCGGCGGACGCGGACGGCGACGCGGAGGAGGGGGCGCCGGGGGAGGCCGGGGCACCGCCCGGGGCCTGCCCGTCCCGGCCGCCGCCCGACGGCGGGTCCACGCGCAGGACCCGGCTCTCCTTCCCCTCCGAGCCGAACATGAGGGCCGAGCCGTCCGCCGTGTACGTCACCGACTCCGCCTGCCCCTGGAAGGGCACCCCCACGGACACCCCCTCCCCCTCGATCCGCCCGTCCTTCCAGGCGTACTCCCGGGCGGCGAAGTAGCCGCGCAGGACGAGCCGTTCGCCGTCCGGCGAGAAGGCGCCGTCGGTCACCCACGGCACCTCGGCCACGCGCCGGAAGACGTTGGTCCCGGACCGGGAGAGGCGTTCGGGCCCCGCGTACAGGCCGCCGCCGTCCTCGTTCTTGCTCGCGATGTACACCCGGCCGGTCTTCGGATGGACCATCAGGGCCTCGGCGTTGCGCGCGCCGTCGGCGTACTTCACGACGTACTGCTCCGCCGCCACCTTCTGGTCCCCGAGGACCTTCGGCTCGGGGAAGCGGTAGATCCAGACGTGGTCCCAGGAGCCGTCGAGGTTGTCGCCGACGTCGCCGACGTAGAGGGCGCCGTCGGGGCCGACGGAGATCGCCTCCATGTCCCGGGGGGTGCCGACCCCCTGCATGGTCAGGGTCGCGACCGTCTCCCCCGTACGGGAGTCGACGCCGTAGATCAGGGGCGCGTCCTGGTCGTTGTGCGTCCAGTAGATCCCCGGATGGGCGCGGCTCGCGGCGAGGCCGCTGGACTCGGTGATCCGGGCGTCCCGGACCGTGAAGTCCCGGTCGGGCTCCTGACCTTCGGCGCGGGCATGACCGGCCGGGAGCAGCACCAGGGCCGCGGCCGTACCGAGGGCGCACAGAGCAGATCGCATGCGTCCAAGCCTGCCACGGGGCGCCCGTAACCCGTTGACCATGATCGGATCCGCTGCCATGGTCGCGCCCATGCCCTTCCTCACCGCGCCCGACGGCACGGCACTCGCGTACCACGACTCCGGCCCCGCGTCCGGCCCCGGGGCCCCGCTGCTCTGCCTCCCCAGCGGCCCGATGCAGGACTCCGCCCACCTGGGCGGCCTCGGCGGCCTCGCGGCCCGCCGCCGCCTGGTCCGCCTCGACCCGCGGGGCACGGGGGCGTCCGCCGTACCGGCCGACCCGGCCTCGTACCGCTGCGACCGCCTGGTGGAGGACGTGGAGGCGCTGCGGGCGCACCTCGGCCTCGACGCCGTCGACCTGCTCGGGCACTCGGCGGGCGCCGACCTGGCCGCGCTGTACGTGACCCGGCACCCCGGCCGCGTGGCCCGTCTGGTGCTCGTCGCGCCGGGCACGGCGGCGGTGGGGCTCGACACGCCCCCGGAGGAGCGGCTGACGACGGCCCGGCTGCGGAGCGGGGAGCCGTGGTTCGGCCCGGCGTACGCGGCCCTTGAGGAGGTCACGGCGGGGCGCGGTACGGCGGAGGCGTTCGGGGCGGTCGCGCCGTTCTTCCACGGCACCTGGGACGAAGCGGCACGGAAGCGGCACGGCGCAGGCGACCGGCGGCGCAACGACGGGGCCGCGGCGGCGTACGGCGGCGAGGGCGCCTACGACCCGCCCGCCACGCGCGCGGTGCTCGCGGAGTTCGACCGCCCGGTCCTGGTGGTGGCGGGCCAGGGGGACGTGAACACCCCGCCGCCGACGGCCGCCGCGTACGCGGCCCTGTTCCCGAAGGCGGAGCTCGCCGTCCTGGCCGGCGCGGGCCACTTCCCGTGGCACGACGCCCCGGACGCCTTCACGGAGGCGGTGGACACCTTCCTCACGGCCTGAGACCCCCCGCGAAACAGACCCCGCCCCTTTGCCGTTTCCGCAACAGAACTGGCCCGGCACACGAACGCTGCGCGACGGTGGGCCCATGGCAGACGACACCGCAGCAGAAGCCCTCCCCGCCTCCACCGAGCCGTCCACCGACGGCTACGCCGGCGACCCCGCCGTGCGCGACGCGTGGGACGCCCGCTACTCCGAGCGCCACCGGCTCTGGAGCGGGCGGCCCAACGGGGCGCTCGTCGCCGAGGTCGCCGGCCTCTCCCCCGGCCGCGCGCTCGACGTCGGCTGCGGCGAGGGCGCGGACGCCATCTGGCTCGCCCGCTCCGGCTGGGACGTCACCGCCCTGGAGGTCTCCGGGGTGGCCCTCGCCCGGGCCGCCGCCCACGCGCGGGACGCCGGCGCCGACGTCCGCTGGGTGCACGCCGGACTGGTCGAGGCGGCGCTCCCGCCCGCCTCCTTCGACCTGGTCTCCGCGCAGTACCCGGCGCTGCTCCGCACACCGGACTCGGCGGCCGAGCGCGCCCTGCTCGACGCCGTCGCGCCCGGCGGCGTCCTCCTGCTCGTCCACCACGCGGGCATGGACGGGCACCACGCCGAACGACAGGACGACGCCTTCGACCCCGCCGCCTACGTGTGGCCCTCGATGGTCGCCGCGCTCCTCGGCGACGACTGGCGGATCGAGGTGGACGAGGAGCGGCCCCGCGTGGTGCCGGAGGGCGGCGCGGGCGCCCACCACACCGACGACGTCGTCCTGCGGGCCCGCCGCCTGCGCTGACGCCCGGACGGATCCCGGGGGGGGTGCCCCGGATCACAACAAGCCCCGGCGCACGATCCGCGATGATGTGACCATGCGTTTTCTGTTCGTCGGCGACAGCATGACCATCGGACGCGCCGGCGACTGGACCTGGCGCTACCGGATGTGGCAGCACCTGGAGGCCGTGCTCCCGGGCGGGTACGAGATCGTGGGCCCCCGGACGGGCCTGTACGACCCGGAGGACCCCGGGGGCCCCCACGCCGCCGAGGCGTACGCCGCCCCGGACTTCCCCGCCCCCGCCCGCCGTCACCTGGCCGGCTGGGGCGAGGGCTGGCTGCACATGGCGCCGGTGATCGGGGAGACGGTCGCGGCGACCGGGGCGGACGTCCTCCTCGTCTCCCTCGGCCTGATCGACCTGGGCTTCTACACGAACAGCGACCAGACGGACGAGAACGTCCGGGCCTTCGTCGGAGCCGCCCGCGCCGCGAACCCGCGCGTCCGGGCGGTCCTCCTCCCGGTCATCCCGAACGTCCGCGCCACCTACGACGCCCCTTTCGCCGCCGAGTGCGCCCGCTTCAACGACCTCCTCGCGAAGGCCGTCGCCGACCTGGACTCACCCGCCTCCCCGCTCCTCCTGGGGACGGTCCCGGAGTCGTACGCCCTCTCCGCCGACACCTACGACGGCACCCACCCGGGCCCCACCGGCGAACACAAGCTGGCGGCGGCCTTCGCGGACGCCATGCACCAGGCGTGGGGGCTGGGCGGCCCGTACGCGCCCGCCCCCTGACGGCCGGACCGTCACCAGGCGAAGGCCTCCGGCGAAGGTCCGGGACCGGGGAAGATCTCGTCGAGCGCGGCCAGCAGCTCCTCGCCCAGCTCGACCTCCAGGGCCCGCAGCGCGCCGGCCAGCTGCTCCGGGGTCCGGGGCCCCACGATCGGCCCCGTCACACCGGGCCGGGTGAGCAGCCACGCCAGGGCGGTCTCCCCGGGGGCGAGCCCGTGCTTGTCGAGCAGGTCCTCGTACGCCTGGAGCTGCGCCCGCGCGGCCGGGTCGGCGAGCGTGGCCGCCGCGCGCCCCTCCGTGCGCCGCCCGCCCCCGGCCTCCTTCTTCAGGACCCCGCCGAGCAGCCCGCCGTGCAGCGGCGACCAGGGGATGACCCCGAGCCCGTACTCCCGCGCGGCCGGAAGGACCTCCATCTCGGCCCGCCGCTCGAAGAGGTTGTACAGACACTGCTCGCTCACGAGCCCGAGGCTTCCGCGCCGCGCGGCGATCTCGTTGGCCTGGGCGATCTTGTACCCGGGGAAGTTGGACGACCCCGCGTAAAGGATCTTCCCCTGCTGGACGAGCACGTCGACGGCCTGCCAGATCTCCTCGAAGGGAGTGGCGCGGTCGACGTGGTGGAACTGGTACAGGTCGATGTGGTCGGTCCCGAGCCGCCGGAGGCTGCCCTCCACGGCCCGCCGGATGTTCACCGCCGAGAGCTTGTCGTGATTGGGCCAGGCCTCCCCGGCGCCCGCCATGTTCCCGTACACCTTGGTGGCGATGACGGTACGGTCCCGGCGACCGCCGCCCTTGGCGAACCAGGAGCCGACGATCTCCTCCGTCCACCCCTTGTTCTCGGCCCCTCCGTACACGTTGGCGGTGTCGAAGAAGTTGAGGCCGGCGTCCAGCGCCGCGTCCATGATCGCGTGGCTGGTGGCCTCGTCCGTCCGGGGTCCGAAGTTCATCGTGCCGAGGACGAGTCGGCTGACCTTGAGTCCGGTGCGTCCGAGCTGCGTGTACTCCATGAGTCACCAGCCAACTACCTGGAGCGCACTCCAGGCAAGCCTACTGGCCGACCACCGACGCCACGGCAACGACGACGAACATCAGTACGAGGGCACCGGCCATGATCCGGTTGCGAGTCTTCGGGTCCACGCTCCGAGGTTAACCCGCCCCGCTTCCGCCCCCTCCCAGGGGCCACGATCCGACCGTCTCGTACCGGGGCCGCTCCCCCCGCACCCCGCTCACCGGCAGCTCGGACCGCACGAGAACCAGCTCCCCCACCTCCCACCGGCCGCCCTCGAACCCGTCGAGCACGCCCAGGAAGGGCCCCACATCGGCCCCCTGCCCCCTCCCGACGGTCAGATGGGCCCGGTACCGGCGGTGCTCCTCCCTCGCGATCCCGGCCCGGCGCGCGGCCGCGTCGGACCGCTCGGCGAGGAGCCGCAGCGTGTCCAGGTCCCCGGCGACCCCGGCCCACAGCGTCCGCCGCCCGAAGTGCCCGCCCCCGCGCAGCCGCAACGGGAAGACGGGCGTACGGGAAGCGGCCCGCTCGAGCCGCACCCGCAACCCGGGCAGCAGGGCTTCGTCCACCTCCCCCATGAAGGCGAGCGTGAGGTGCCACCCCTCCCGCGAGGTCCACCGCACTCCCCCGCCCCCGGGCGATCCCCGCAACCGGTCGACCACGCACCCGAGCTCGTCCAACCGCTCCGGGGGCGGCAGCACGGCGGCGAAGAGCCTCATACGGAGAAGTGTGGCACCGCCCGGTCCCCGCCGACGGGCGCGACTTGACCAGTAAAGGGAGGACGGCTTGCCCGCGACGACGAGACCGGCCGATCATCGGCCCATGAGACCCGAAGTGCAGGCGTTCGTGGCCGACGGCCCGCTCCCCGACTGGGACGCGAGCGAAGAGGAGATCGACAGGCGCGTACGGCAGCTCGACGCGATCTCGGCGCCGGTCACCGCGGAAGAGGCCCGGGCGCTCGTCTCCTGCTTCGGACCGGACGACTGCTACGGCGTCGCCTGGTCGCTCCTCCACCTCATCGAGACCGCCCCGGGCCCGGTCCTGGCCACCGACCCCGGCCCGGACGCCGACGAGTGGCACCGGCGCCTCCACCACCGCGCCGTGCGTGCGGAACCCGCCCCCCGACCGCCTACCCTCACCCCATGAGGATCCGCAAGGGCGGCCCGGAAGACATACCCGCCGTACTGGCCATCCTGGACAGCGCCGTCACCTGGCTGAACGACAAGGACATCACCGCCCAGTGGGGCACCGAACCCTTCACGGCCCGCCCCGCCGCCGTACGGCAGGTCGAGGAGACGGTGGCCGAGGGCGACCTCTGGATGGCGGAGATCGACGGCACACCGGCGGGCACGATGACCCTGACCCCCCACCCGGGCAAGCACGTGCCCCCCGCACCCGAACCGGAGGTCTACGTGCGCCTCCTGGCGACGGACGGGAACTTCCACCACCACGGCGTGGGAGCGGCCCTCCTCCGGCACGCCGCCGGGGAAACCCGCCGCAAGAACGTCTCGCTCCTCCGCGTGGACTGCTTCGCGGGCAGCGAGGGCCGCCTGATCGCGTACTACGAGAAGCAGGGCTTCACCCGCGCGGACACCTTCGCCGTGGGCGACTGGCAGGGCCAGATCCTGGAGCGGCGGGTCTGACGACGACGTACGGGAGGGGGCGGGGCCGGAGCGGGGGGCGTCCGGGCGTAAAGGCGTCCTGAACCCGCGAAGCGTGGTGGGACGCGGCCCGGGCACCCCCTCCCCCCGGAGGCCCCGGACCCGTCACCCACGCCCCGAGAACTACGCCGCAGTCGTCAGACGCTCCCGCGCCACGAACCGGACCTGCGGATGCCCCCGCCGCCACCCCACGGCGACCTTGAGCCCCCCGACCCGGGCGAGCACGAGCCCGACGACAACGGCCGCGGCGAGCGAGATCAGCCCGCCCGCGGCAAAGCCGATCCGAGCGCCGTACGCGTCGGTGACCCACCCGAGCAGCGGCGCACCGATGGGCGTCCCCCCGGCGAAGACCATCATGTAGAGGCTCATCACCCGCCCCCGCATCGCGGGGTCGGTGGCCATCTGCACGGCGGAGTTGGCGGTGACGTTGACCGTGAGCCCGATCATGCCGATCGGCACGAGCAGCAACGCGAACAGCCAGAACGCCGGCGACAGGGCGGCGACGACCTCCAGCACACCGAAGACGCCCGCCGCGATCACGAGCATCCGCAGCCGGGTGGACCCGCGCCGGGCCGCCGCGAGGGCACCCACGAGCGACCCGACGGCCATCAGCGTGTTGAGGAACCCGTACGTACCGGCACCGACGTGGAAGACCTCGCCGGAGAACGCGGTGAGCCAGATCGGAAAGTTGAACCCGAAGGTCCCGACGAACCCGACCAGCACGATGGGCCACACCAGATCGGGCCGCCCGGCGACGTACCGCAGCCCTTCCCGCAGCTGCCCCTTCCCCCGGGGCACCCGCTCCACCCTGTGGAGCTCACCGGTCCGCATGAGCAGCAGGCTGACGACCGGCGCGACGAAGGACAGACCGTTCAGCAGGAAGGCCCACCCACTCCCGACCCCGGCGATGAGAACACCGGCGACGGCGGGCCCGACGAGCCGGGCGGACTGGAAGTTGGCGGAGTTCAGCGAAACGGCGTTGCGGAGCTGCTCGGGCCCGACCATCTCGGACACGAAGGACTGCCGCGCCGGATTGTCGACGACGGTGACCATGCCCAGCAGAAAGGCGATCAGGTACACGTGCCACACCTGCACGTGCCCGGACAGGGTCAGCGCGGCGAGCGCGACGCCACACAGCCCGAGGGCCGCCTGGCTGACGAGGAGGAGCTGCCGCTTCGGGTACCGGTCGGCGACGACACCGCCGTACAGGCCGAAGAGCAGCATCGGCAGGAACTGGAGGGCCGTCGTGATGCCGACGGCGGCGGCCGAGCCGGTGAGGCTCAGGACGAGCCAGTCCTGCGTGATCCGGGCCATCCACGTACCGGTGTTGGAGACGATCGCTCCGGTGAAGAACAGCCGGTAGTTCCGGATCCTGAGCGAGGAGAAGGTCTCCCCGCCCCGGCGGGTACGGGTATCGGGTTTGTGGACGGGTGCGGAGTCTGCTCCGGGTCCCGTACTCAAAGTGCGTCGCCTCCTCGGCTCGTGGTCTACAGGTGTGCGAGCTTCTCCAGGACGGGGGCGGCCGCGCGCAGCGTGGCCCATTCGTCCTCGTCCAGACCCTCGGCGAGCGCGGCCAGCCAGGCGTTCCGCTTGCGGCGGGACTCCTCCAGCATGGCCTCGGCCTGCTCGGTCTGGCTGACCACCTTCTGCCGGCGGTCGTCGGGGTGCGGCTCCAGCCGGACCAGTCCCTTGGCTTCGAGCAGCGCGACGATGCGGGTCATCGAGGGCGGCTGGACGTGCTCCTTGCGGGCCAGCTCGCCGGGGGTCGCGGAGCCGCAGAGCGACAGGGTGCCGAGCACCGACATCTCGGTGGGGCTCAGCGATTCGTCGACGCGCTGGTGCTTGAGGCGTCGGCCCAGCCGCATGACGGAGGAGCGGAGCGCGTTCACGGCCGCGACGTCGTCGGCGGTGCCGTGGGACAGGTCAGGCATGTTCGTTAGCTTAACTCATTACTCTACCTAAATACCACCGGAGCCCGACCGACGTCGCACGCATCACACGCTCCGCCCCCGCCCCCACGCCCCCCACCCGCGACAACACACACGGACACGGATCACGCTTCGGCATCCATGTATCACCCGAACGAGTGAGTCGGATCCAGAAAGTGACGCAAAGAAGCACCGGCTGCCCCGACCCTGACGGCATGGGATCGACAGTGCTCAGCCTGCGCATCGACGGTGAGCTGCTCGACCGGCTCAGGAGTCACGCCGCGAAAAGAGGAATGAGCGTCCAGGACTACGTGGCCCGGACGCTCATTCGCGAGGATTTCGACGAGCGGTTCAAGACCGCCGTCGACGAGACGGAGAAGTTCTACGGCGCGGAGGGGACGGAGGCGGGGCGGGAAGAGGCTCCCGCCCCGCCCCGGGATCACGTGAGGCCGAGCGCCGGCATCGCGTAGTAGAAGACGAACACCGCCGACACGACGTACATGGCCACCGGGACCTCGCGGCCCCGGCCGGCCGCGAGCCGCAGCACGCTGAAGGCGATGAAGCCGATGCCGATGCCGTTCGTGATCGAGTACGTGAACGGCATCATCACCATGGCCAGGAACGCCGGCACCGCGATGGTGAAGTCGCTCCAGTCGATGTCCCTGACCGAACCGGCCATGATCAGGAAGCCGACCGCGAGCAGCGCGGGGGTGGCGGCCTGGGACGGGACCATCGTGGCCAGCGGCGTGAGGAACAGCGCCACAGAGAAGAGACCGCCGGTGACCACGGAGGCGAGGCCGGTCCTGGCCCCCTCGCCGACGCCGGCCGTGGACTCCACGAAGCAGGTGGTGGCGGAGGACGAGGTCGCGCCGCCGGAGGCGACGGCCAGGCCGTCCACGAGGAGCACCTTGTTGATGCCGGGGAAGTTCCCGTCCTTGTCCGTCAGCCCGGCCTCGTCGCCGACGCCGAGGATCGTGCCCATGGCGTCGAAGAAGCAGGACAGCAGCACGGTGAAGACGAAGAGGACGCCGGTCAGGACGCCGACCTTGTGGAAGCCGCCGAAGAGGCTGAACTCCCAGAAGAGGCCGAAGTCGGGCGAGGCGACCGGGTTGCCGGGCCACTCCGGGGTGGTCAGGCCCCAGGACGGGACGTCGGCCACCGCGTTGATCACCATGGCGACGATCGTCATGACGACGATCGAGATGAGGATGGCGCCGGGGACCTTGCGGACGATCAGCGCGAGGGTGAGCAGCACGCCCAGGGCGAAGACGAGGACCGGCCAGCCGGTGAGGTGGCCGTCGCCGCCGAGCTGGAGCGGGACGGTGGTGTGCGCGGCGTCGGGGATGCGGGAGACGAAGCCCGAGTCCACGAGGCCGATCAGCATGATGAAGAGGCCGATGCCGATCGCGATGCCCTTGCGGAGCCCGGCCGGGACGGCGCTCATGACGCGCTCGCGCAGTCCGGTCGCGACGAGCAGCATCACGACGATGCCGGCGAGGACGACCATGCCCATGGCGTCGGGCCAGGACATCCGGGGCGCGAGCTGGAGCGCGACGACGGTGTTGACGCCGAGGCCGGCGGCGAGGGCGATCGGCACGTTGCCGATGACGCCCATGAGGAGGGTCGTGAACGCCGCCGTGAGGACGGTGGCGGTGACGAGCTGGCCGCCGTCGAGCTGGTGCCCGTACATGTCCTTGGCGCTGCCGAGGATGATCGGGTTCAGCACGATGATGTAGGCCATCGCGAAGAAGGTGGCGAAGCCGCCGCGGACCTCGCGGGCGACGGTCGAGCCGCGCTCGGAGATCCTGAAGAAGCGGTCGAGTCCGGAGGACGGTTCGGGGGAACCGGACGGCTCGGGGGAAGGGGCCTTGGCGGTGGCCGTGGTGCTCATGGGAGTCCTCGTAGGAAAGTGTCCGTTTTGGCGGTTCGTACGAAGAAAACCCGCCACAGGCAAACCGTTTCAGTATGAACACATGAACGAGCGAGCGTCCATCTCCGCGCGTAGACAAGAATTCGGGCCACCTAGACTGGCCCCCATGGCGAAGTGGACACCGAAGCACGAGGCACCCGAGCCCCTGGAAGGGCCCGTCGTCGCCACCATCACCGGCGGAACGATCCTCTGGTTCGTCCTCTTCCTCGTCCAGGTCCCCTTCTACGGCTGGTTCGACGACCGGGACCTGACCTGGTGGGTGTGGACCTGCCTGGCCGGCGCGGGCCTCGGCCTCATCGGCATCTGGTACGTGCGGAAGCGCGACGCGGCGCTCAAGCGGCACGCGGCGGCGCGGGAGGCCGGGGGACGGCCGACCCCGTAACCCCACCCTGCCCCACCCGGCACCGGCAAGAACACCGGCGCCGGGAAGAACACCGGAAGCGACACCGACGTAGTCCCACAGGACCACCCCCCGTCCC
Source organism: Streptomyces bikiniensis (assembly GCA_000716465.1). Classification (GTDB taxonomy): domain Bacteria; phylum Actinomycetota; class Actinomycetes; order Streptomycetales; family Streptomycetaceae; genus Streptomyces; species Streptomyces bikiniensis. The sequence goes on along the minus strand of JNWL01000008.1, from coordinate 18,378 downwards.
CCCAGGGTCCGATCCCCACCCCCATATCCCCCTCTCCGGCAGGTGAACGCCCCCTTCCGGTCGTACCGTCGAGAGCATGACGCAGCGGGCGAAGATCGACACCGACAGCAGCGGGACGGCAGGGGGCGGACCGCCCGTCGAGCACCGCCCGGCCGGGCTCACCTCCGCCGAGGTCGCGGAGCGGGTCGCGCGCGGAGAGGTCAACGACGTCCCCGTACGGAGTTCCCGTTCGGCCGTCGACATCGTCCGGGCCAACGTCTTCACCCGCTTCAACGCGATCATCGGCGTCCTGTGGGTGATCATGCTCTTCGTCGCGCCGATCCAGGACAGCCTCTTCGGCTTCGTGATCGTCGCGAACACCGGCATCGGCATCATCCAGGAGCTCCGCGCCAAGAAGACCCTCGACGGGCTCGCCGTCATCGGCGAGGCCAAGCCGAGGGTCCGGCGCGACGGGACCGCCGCCGAGCTGTCCACCTCGGAGATCGTCCTGGGGGACCTGATCGAGCTGGGGCCCGGGGACAAGGTCGTCGTGGACGGGGTGGTGGCGGAGGCCGACAGCCTGGAGGTGGACGAGTCCCTGCTCACCGGCGAGGCGGACCCGGTGGTGAAGAAGCCGGGCGACACCATGATGTCGGGCTCGTTCGTGGTGGCGGGCGGCGGCGCGTTCACGGCCACGAAGGTCGGCCGCGAGGCGTACGCGGCGCAGCTCGCGGAGGAGGCGTCGCGCTTCACGCTCGTCCACTCCGAACTGCGCAGCGGCATCTCCACGATCCTCAAGTACGTGACGTGGATGATGGTCCCGACCGCAACCGGTCTGATCATCAGCCAGCTGATCGTCAAGGAGACCAACCTCAAGGACTCGATCGCCCGGACCGTCGGCGGCATCGTCCCGATGATCCCGGAGGGCCTCGTCCTCCTCACCTCCGTGGCCTTCGCGATCGGCGTGGTCCGCCTCGGCCGCAAGCAGTGCCTGGTCCAGGAGCTGCCGGCGATCGAGGGCCTGGCGCGGGTGGACGTCGTGTGCCTGGACAAGACGGGCACGCTGACCGAGGGCGGCATGGACGTGACGGAGCTGCGCCCGCTCGGCACCGGCACGGACGAGGCGCACGTACGGAAGGTCCTGGGCGCGCTCGGCGCGTCCGACCCGCACCCGAACGCGTCCCTCCGGGCGATCATCGAGGCCTACCCGGACGCGGACGGGTGGCGCTGCGCGGAGGCGCTGCCGTTCTCCTCGGCCCGCAAGTACAGCGGCGCGACGTTCGAGGAGGGCGGCGGCGCGGAGTCGTCGTGGCTGCTGGGCGCCCCGGACGTGCTCCTGGAGGCCGGCGACCCGGCGCTCGCCGAGACCGACCACCTGAACGAGCAGGGCCTGCGGGTCCTCCTCCTGGCCCGTACGGACCGCGCGCCCGGCGCCCCCGGGGCGGCGGAGGCGGCCCGCCCGACCGCGCTGGTGGTCCTGGAGCAGCGGCTGCGCCCGGACGCGTCCGACACCCTGGCGTACTTCGCCGACCAGGACGTCGCCACCAAGGTCATCTCCGGCGACAACGCGGTCTCGGTGGGCGCGGTGGCCGGGAAGCTGGAGCTGCCGGGGGCGGAGCACACGGTGGACGCCCGCACGCTCCCGGAGGACCGGGAGAAGATGGCGGAGGTGCTGGAGGAGAACGCGGTCTTCGGCCGGGTCACCCCGCAGCAGAAGCGGGACATGGTGGCGGCGCTCCAGTCGAAGGGGCACACGGTCGCGATGACCGGGGACGGCGTGAACGACGTCCTGGCCCTGAAGGACGCGGACATCGGCGTCTCGATGGGCTCGGGCTCGGAGGCGACGAGGGCGGTCGCGCAGATCGTCCTCCTGAACAACTCCTTCGCGACGCTGCCGTCGGTGGTGGCGGAGGGGCGCCGGGTCATCGGCAACATCACGCGCGTGGCGACCCTCTTCCTGACGAAGACGGTGTACTCGGTGCTGCTCGCGGTCCTCGTGGTCTGCTCCCAGGTGGAGTACCCCTTCCTGCCCCGCCACCTGACCCTGCTGTCCACCCTGACGATCGGCGTCCCGGCCTTCTTCCTGGCCCTGGCCCCGAACAAGGAGCGGGCGAAGCCGCACTTCGTGCGCCGGGTGATGCGGTACGCGATCCCGGGCGGGGTCGTCGCGGCGGCGGCCACCTTCACCACGTACCTCCTGGCCCGGCACCACTACAGCGGCGCGGACGCCCTGGGCGCCGAGACCAGCGCGGCGACCCTGACCCTCTTCCTGGTCTCCCTCTGGGTCCTCGCGATCATCGCCCGCCCCTACACCTGGTGGCGCCTCGCCCTGGTCGCCACCATGGCCGGCGCCTTCCTCCTGGTCCTCGTCGTCCCCTGGCTCCAGGACTTCTTCGCCCTGAAGCTGGTCGGCACGACGATGCCCTGGGCGGCGGTCGCGATCGCGGCGACGGGCGCGGCCCTGCTGGAGGTCGCCTGGCGCTGGGTGGACCGGAGGTTCCCGGCGTAGCCGAACGGATCTTCTGGAGGACGACATGACCACGGAACTCTTCGCGGGCATCCCCGTGACCGACTACACCACGGCCCTGCCCTGGTACGAACGCCTCTTCGGCGCCCGGCCCTCGTTCCTGCCGCACGACACGGAGGCGGTGTGGCAGCTCGCCGAGGGCCGCTACGCCTACGTCGTCGAGGACCGCGAACGCGCGGGGAACGCCCTCCTCACGACCTTCGTCGACGACCTGGACGCCCGGGTCGCCGAACTCGCCCGCCAGGGCCTCGAACCCGTGCGACGCGAGACCTACGACACCGTGACCAAGGTGACCTACCGGGACGCGGACGGCAACGAGATCGGCCTGGGCGGCGGGCCGCTCTGAGACCGGTGCTCCACGACCCGGGGTACGGCGCCGCGGCCCCGGCCATGGACCGCCGGACGCCCCCTAGGTCATGTCTCTCCGATCATCGGATCGTTAGCTTGGTATGACTGGTCGCGGTGATCTGACGGACGCGGAATGGGCTCGACTGGAGCCGCTCCTACCGGTGAGCAGCGGACGTTGCGGTAGGTGGCGAGACCACCGACAGGTGATCAACGGTGTCCTTCACCGGATTCGTACCGGGGTGCAATGGCGTGACCTGCCGGAGCGGTTCGGCCCGTGGAAGACCGTCCACAAGCGGCTCCTGAAATGGTCGGCCGATGGGACCTGGGAGCGGCTACTGCAGCAGATCCAGGCTACTGCGGATGCCGCGGGCGATATCGACTGGGACATCTCGGTCGACTCTACGGTGGTGCGGGCCCACCACCACGCGGCTGGCGCGCGCAAGGCGCTGCCGCCTCCCCGACGCTCAAAAGGGGAGCAGGCGATGGGACATCAGATCGAGCCTGCGGGGAGCGGGCTGGCTGCCCACCTGGTGGAGGTGGTGCGGAAGGTGAAGGGCTGGGCCGGTCGCGCGGCGGGTTCACCACCAAGGTTCACCTGAGTGCCGACGGCAGGTGCCGCCCGCTGTCCCTGTTGATCACGCCCGGACAGTGGGCGGACTGCACTCAGTTCGAACCGGTCATGGAGGAGATCCGTGTTCCCCGAACTGGCGCCGGGCGGCCCCGCACGCGGCCTGACAGCGTGAGCGCCGATAAGGCATACAGCAATCGACGCACGCGGTCCTACCTGCGCAAACGAGGCATCCGCCATGTCATTCCCGAGAAGGACGACCAAGCGGCCAACCGCGTCAAACGCGGCTCCTGTGGCGGTCGGCCTCCCGGGTTCGACGGGGAGCGGTACAAAAAGCGCAACGTTGTCGAGCGGGCGATCAACAAACTCAAGAGCTTTCGAGCCGTGGCCACGCGCTATGACAAGCGCGGTTACGTCTTCCTCGGCACGGTGACGCTCGCAGCCATCGTCATTTGGCTCCGCTCCTGATCGGAGAAGCATCGCTTCATGCGTGGAGGACGAGAACAGCGTTTGTCACGTTCTCCGGGCGGACCGCCGGGGGCTACGTTCCGGTGTGCGCCGTGTCGGCACGGCGCACACCTTCTGCCCGTCGGGCGCCCTTGCGTCAGCCTCGGAGGGCTGAGGCGAAGAGGGCGGGGAGGTCTTGCCATCGGGGGTTGGCGGCGAACTCGGTGAGGAGTCGGCCGGTGCGGGCGGCGGTGGTGTTGGTGACGAACCACGGGGGTTTGGGGGAGATGGTGGTGTCGCCGAGGAGTACGGAACGGGGTGCGGGGCGGAAGGGGCCGGTGACGACGGTGCGTTCGGTGTGGTCCAGGAGGAGGGCGTTGTGGATGATGCCGATGCCGCTCTGGACGTCGTCGAGCGTGTGTCCGGGGTAGGCGCCCCAGGTAGCGCGGGGGGTGGCGTAGCCGACGCCGGTCCAGGCGTTGACGGCGACGGTGCCGTAACGCAGGTTGGCGATCGCGGCGCGCAGGCTGTCGCCGAGGGCCTTGATGGTGTCGGGGTGGGCGATGAGGTTGGCGCCGAGGGTTCCGTGGAGGCGTTCGTTGGCGGCGGTGACGGCGGCATCAAGGAACTGGGTTGCGGTGCCGGGGAGTTCGGCGACGCCGAGGACCGGGCCGAAGTATTCGGTGGTGAAGGCCGTCTCGTCGGGGTCGGTGAGGTCCAGTCCGGTGAGGAGGGTGCGTTCGGGTGTGCCACCGGGCTTCTCCGCGCCGGGGTGGAGGTCGCGGGCGGACTGGACGCGCGCTTCGCAGCCGGGGTACCAGGCGGGGCGGGCCGGTGCGGTGGCGAAGGCTCGGCGCAGCGCGGTGAGGAAGGCGTTCTTCTGGGGCCAGTCGGAGCTGAGGATGAGGATCTGGCCGGCGATGCAGTTGCAGCCGCTGTTGTGCAGTCGCATGGTGGCGACGTGCTCGGCCTGGTAGCGCAGATCTGCCTCGGACCACTCGCCGGGCAGGATGATGATGGGGGAAACGCCGCCGAGTTCGCTGGTCATGGGCTTGGACAGTTTCGGCTTGCCTGCGGCCTTGGCGGCCGTCGCCGCCTCCCCGGTGCCCCAGACTACGGCGTCGTGGGTGCCTTCGCTGCCGGTCATGTGGACGGCCGCGATGCCGGGGTGCCCGGCGAGTGCCCCGCCCACATCGGGGCCGCCCGTGACGATCTCGACCAGGCCCCGGTCGATGAGCGGCTTGAAGGCCGCGCGGTAGACGTCGGCGAGCGGGTCGGTGGTGGGGTTGAGCTTGAGTACGGCGGTGCGGTTCTCCGCGAACAGCTGATAGAGCACGTCCAGGGGCGGGATGGACAGGATGTTGCCTGCACCGAGGACGAGCGCGACGCCCCTGGTCCGTCGCGGGGCCCGCTGGGTGAGCCCGGCTGTGGCGCGCAGCTGCTCCTCTGTGGTGCCGGGCGTCGTCCAGACCTCGGCGTGGAAGCCGTTCAGGAGGAGCTTGTCGTAGGTGTCGTACGGGAGGACCTGGACGGCGAGCCGGTCGCCGGGGGCCCGGGTGATCCGTGTGTCGGCGAGGACGTCGGCCCCTTCGTCGAGGCGGCGCAGGGTTTCCTGGAGGGCCTGGAGGTAGGTGAGCACCGCGTACGGGCCGCTGAGCCATTCCTCTCCGAGGAGCGGGGAGGCGGGGTTGAGCTGCTTGATGCAGGCCGCGGTGCGCACCCATGTGTCGGCGGTGGCCGCGGTCGCGGCCGCGACGTCGAGGAGCAGTCCGCGCCGTTCGGACAGGTGGGTGCGGGCCCAGGCGCGTTCGCCGGTGGCGAGTCGTTCGACCAGGGCGTCGATGTCGGGGGTGGGAGTGGTGCTGCGGGTGGAGGGCTGGTCGGTCATGGTGGAGCCTCGCTCGCGTGTCGGGGGTCAGGAGAGCTTGGGGAGGATCTCGTCGGCGACGCGGTGGCCGGATTCGGCGGCGCCGTCGATGTAGCCCGCCCATCGGGTGGCGGTTTCGGTGCCGGCCCAGTGCAGGGGACCGACAGGGCGGCGCAGGGCCGGGCCGAAGCGGGTGAGGGCGCCGGGGACGGCGAAGGCTCCGTAGCAGCCGCGGCTGTACTCCTCCTCCGCCCAGTCGCGTTCGATGAAGGCGATGGGGCTGCGGGCCTTGGGGCCGAAGTAGCCGACGAGGTCGTTGATCACCTGGGCGCGGCGCTCGTCGGGGTCCATGCGTGATCCGGTGTCGGCGTGGCGTCCTTCGAGGAAGCCGACGAGTACGCCGCACGATCCGTCGTGGGGGGTGTTGTCGAGGACGGTGCCGAAGGGGCGGTGGGTGCTGTTGGCCTGGCCGCTGAGACCGGCGTGGCGCCAGAACGGCTCCTCGTAGGCGATGTTGATCTTGATGACGCGGCCCATCGGCATCCGCTGGATGAGCTGGTCGCGGTCGCCGGGCAGGCCGGGGGTGTAGCGGATCCGGGCGGCGAGCGGCGGCGGGACGGCGACGACGGCGCGCCGGGCGCGGACGGTGAGGCCGCTGCGCGTGGTGACGCGGACGCCGGAGGTGGCGGCGGGCTGCCAGTCGATGTCGGTGACGGGGGCGTCGAGGACGATCCGGTCGCCGAGTTCCTCGGCCAGTTCGAGCGCGATGCGCTGCGTTCCGCCGAGGACGCGGTCCTGCTGGGCTCCGCCGGAGACGTTGATCAGCTGGTCGAAACCGCCGGCGCCGCCGACGTAGAAGGCGGCCCAGAGTGCGGACATGTCCTCGGGTTCATTGGAGAAGACCGCCTCGGTGAACAGCCGGAAGAAGTCCCGGCCGCCCGTGGTGCGGGCGGTGCGGCGCAGCCAGGTGTCGAAGGTCTGGCGGTCGAGTTCCTCGGCCTGGGGCGCTCGCCAGGGCTCGGCGGCGGCGACCTGGCGGGCGATGCGGTCCAGGCGGTACTGGGTCTGTCCGATGTCGGCGAGGACGAGGGGGTTGAGCTTGGGGATCCGGCCTGTGTACTGGGCGCGGGTGGTGCGGATCTCTGCGATGTGCTCGCCCTCGCCGTAGGTGGGGTAGGTGTTCAGGCCGAGTTCCCTGATGAGTTGCATGGCCTGGTGCTGGGCCGGGCCGACCCACTGCCCGCCGACCTCGATGGGAGCGCCTCCGGGCAGCTCGCCGTTCAGGAGCCGGCCCCCTACGCGGTCTCGTGCTTCCAGGACCAGGACGTCCACCCCGTTCCGCACGAGATTCCGGGCGGCCACCAGGCCCGCCACACCGGCGCCGACGATCACGACGTCCGCTGACTTCTCCATCACGTCCACCATTCATACAGAGTGCATCTAACATACATAGCGTATGTGATATCCATGGCGTATGGAAACGCTGCGCGAAAAGTACGCGGAGAACACCCGCCGCACCCTGCTCGACACGGGGCTCAGCCTCTTCACCGAACGGGACTACACGGCCGTCTCCGCAGAGGAACTGGTGCGCACGGCAGGGCTGACGCGCGGCGCGCTCTACCACCACTTCGACGGCAAGGCCGGACTCTTCGAGGCTGTCTTCGAAGAACTGGAGCGGCAGGCCACCGAACACATCCGGGCAGTGATCGCCCCCGTGACCGATCCGCGCGAGCGCGCGTACCGGGGCGTCGACGCGTTCCTCGATGTCTGCAGCGGGGAGGCGTACCGGCACATCGTGCTGCAGCAGGGCCCGATCGCCCTGGGCTGGCAGCGGTGGCGCGAGCTGGACCAGCTCCATCTCGGCGGCCTGGTCCAGGACGTCGTGAACGCCGCACTGGACGCCGGACGCCTGCGGCCCTACCCCGCCGCTCTGGTCGCCCGGGCTTTCTACGGCGCGCTCACCGAGCTCTCCATCACGATCACGGAAGCCGACGAACCGGAGCGGACCCGCGCCCAGGCGGCGGAACTCGTACGCGACCTCATCGGCGGCGTCGTAACCCCCGGCGGCCCGCCGCCGGCATGACCCACCGCCGCCGTCCCGTCGTCACACCGCGGAGGGCGGCGCCATGCCAAATTGACGGTCCGATGATCGGAGAGACATGGCCTAGTCGAACCACCGGTCCCGGGACAGTTCCTCCGTGCGGGTCGGGTCCTCCAGGAGGGCCGCGACCTCGAAGCGGCGGGGCCACTGGCCGGCGGCCCAGGCGAGGCCGGCGGCGACGCCCTCGAGGGTCGCGGCGTGGACGGTGCCGTCGGGGGTGCGGCGCCAGTCGAGTTCGACGCCGCCCGCGCGGAGCTCCTCGTGCTCGACGTAGAAGCCGGGGGTCGCGGGGCCGAGGAGGGCCGTGACCGCGTCCGGGACGCCGTGGTCCTCGCCGGTCGTCGTGACCTCCGCCTCCACCGTCTCGCTCAGGCGCCGCACCTGGAACAGGTCGGCCAGGTCCACCGCGCGGGACGGGGAGACCGGGAGGAGCGGGAGGCCGGCCGTCAGGGGCAGGAGGTCCGGGGCGTCCGCCACCACCGCGTCCGCCGCGTCGACCACGGTCACGACCCCGTCGACGACCGCCCGCAGCTCGTCCGGGAGGGTCACCTGCTCCGGGTCCAGGTCCGCGAGGGCCGTGTAGAGGGCGTGCAGCTGCGGGGCCGACACCGTGCGGTCCGGGTCCGCCAGGCGGGCCAGGAGCTCGGCCGCGCCGCCCGGCTCGTCCAGGAGCGCCGGGACCGAGGTCCGGACGCCGAGGGCCCGCAGGACCTGCTCGTCCTCGAAGCCGGTCGCGTCGGCGGAGTCGTACAGGCCCATCAGGAGGGGGTCGGTGCCGGCCGCGCGCAGTCCGGCCGGGCGGCGTCCGTCCAGGACGGGGTGGTCCCGGAGCCACCAGGCCGTGTACGAGCGGACGGTCTCCGTCGTGCCGTCCGGCAGGAGGACCCGTACGGGCTCGATCAGGGCGTCCCTCAGGGGCGGTGCGGCGAGCAGGGCGAGCGCCTGCGGCCAGGCGTCGTCGTCGACCAGGTCCAGGTCCCGCACGGCCGTGATCTCCGTCGCCACCGGCGGCACCGGGGTCTCCGGGAGCCGGTCGAGGACGTCCTCGCACCACACGTCGACCGCGTCGAGGAGCCCGGCGTCGTCCGGCTCCGGGTAGTCGCCCTCGCGGGGCTCGACCTCGTCCGGGTCGAGGACGAGGTCGCTCGTGCGGACCAGGGCGAAGGTGGCGAGCACCCCGCACGCGGTGAGGGGCTGCTCGCCCCAGCGGGCGGCCAGGTCGGCGTCCACGAAGGCGATCTCGTCCTCGCGGACGACGGCGGCGAAGGGCGAGCCGGGCAGGACGAGTTCGCTGGCCGGGGCGAGTTCGCCGTCCTCGTCGGGGAGGGCGAGCGCGCCCAGCCACGGCTCCTCGCCCGGGGCGAGCTCCGCGTCCCTGACCAGGCCGAGGACGGTCTCCGCCAGCTCCTCGGCGTCGAGGGCGTCGACGTCCTCGTCCCAGATCTCGCCCACGTCGAGGGAGGCCGCGACCGCGAGCCGCACCTGATGGGTCGTCAGGATCGCGCGGGGCGTGGCGGGCAGGGCGCCCAGCTTCTCCAGGAGCGGGTGGGCGGCGTCCGGGTGCGCCACCTTCAGGCCGAGGCGGGCCAGCTCGGGCGGGGTGCCCTCCTGCGGCAGCAGGACCTGGCGGGGGCCGATCGCCGTACGGGACCGGCCGCCCCCGTCCTCCTCCGCCAGCGGCACCGGCAGGCCCGTGAGCCGGTCCGGGTCGACGCCCGCGAGGGAGTCGTACAGGCGCCACCACCAGCCGGCGGGCCGGTCGACCCCGGCCAGGCGGTCGATCGCCTCGGTCAGCGGCACCCGGCCGACGCCGAGCGTGCGCAGCTCCGGGCGGCGCTCCAGACCGGCCGGGAGGAGCGTCGGGAAGACCTCCGCCAGTACGTTCACGGTGTCCGCGCCCGCGCCCTCCACGACCTCCGCCTCGATCGTGCGGAGCGCGGGCAGTTCCTCGGTCGGGACGGCGGGCGCCAGGAACCCGACGCGCGGCAGCCGGTCGAGGATCGCCTCGCGCAGCGCCCCGTCGAGCGGGCCCTTGCCGAACGGACCGGGCACGAGGTCGAGCGCGGCGGTCGTCACCGGCCGCCAGTCCGCGAGGAGTTCGGCGTACGCGTCGGCCGCCCGCTGCACCAGGAAGTCGGTGAGCGGCCCGGGCGCCGGGTGGCGGCGGGCCGTGTCGAGCGGCAGGGAGGCGATGAGGAGGGCGGGGATGCCCAGGGGTTCGTCCGTGGGGGTCGGGGCGTGCACGACGGGGGTGGTCTGCGGGTAGCGCGGGGCCCCCTCGTCGTCCACGGGTACGGCCCAGGTGACCGACCAGTGGGGGCGCAGGCGCTCCTCGACCGGGCGGTCCCTGAGGAGTTCGGGGTCGATCGGGCCGCCGTGGCTGACGGTCCGCCAGCGGTGCGCGCCGCCGGTGGAGCCGGTGACGGCCGCGCTCGCGGAGTCCTCGACGCGGACGTAGCCGTCGGCCTCGGAGCGGCGGAGCGTTCGTACACCTTCGGGTGTCTCCACGACGACCTCGGACAGACCCGGAAGAGTGAGCAGCAGGGCGTCGTCGATCGAGGAGAGGAGGCGTTCGGTGAGGTCGTGGGCGGCCGCGTCGCGCAGCGGCAGGACCACGACGGTGTCGTACCCCTCGGGCGCGGTGCCCTCGGCGGGCAGCGGCAGGCGCAGCAGGGGCACGTGGCCGTCGCGGCGGCGCAGTTCGTCGCCGAGGCCGGGGCTGTAGCGGGCGGCGTCGGCGGCCAGTTCGCGGGCTTCGGCGAGGGACCAGCGGACGCCGCCGTGGCGGCCGAGGAGGGCGGGTTCGTCGGTGACGGCGAGGACGGCGGCGAAGCCGACGCCGAAGCGGCCCACGGCCCCCGTGTCCCCCTCGCCGCCCTGCTCGCGCTTGGCGGAGGCGCGGAGGGTGGACAGCGACTCGACGCCCGTGGCGTCCAGCGGGGCTCCGGTGTTGGCGGCGGCGAGGACGGCCGGGCCCTCGCGGTCCGCCGGGTGCAGGGTGAGGCGGAGGCGGCCGGGGAGGCCGGCGCGGCGGGCGGCGTCGGCGGCGTTCTGGGCCAGCTCGACGACCAGCCGGTCGCGGTAGCCGCCGAGCGCGAGGTCCTCCTCGGCGTTGGCGTCCTCACGGAACCGGGCGGGCGAGGCCCCCCAGGCGTCGAGGACTCCGCGGCGCAACCGCGCGGTGCCGAAGGGGTCGGTTCCGTCGGTCGTCGTCCGGACGCTGACGCTCACGTCTGACTCCACTCTGCGGGGCGGTGGTTCGGGGCGGGACCGGTACGGTGCCGCTCCCCGGGCCCGAGGGCCCGGGGCCCGAAGGTACCGCGCCGCGCGGCACGGCCTTCCCGGCGGAGGGAGCCGCCCGCGCGAGCGGCCGGGTCCTCGCCCGTGGGCGACCTGGGCCCTCGCCCGCGAACGGCACGGACCCCCGCCCCGTGGGCGACCTGGGCCCTCGCCCGCGAACGGCTCGTCTCACCCGTGAGCGGCCGGATCCGCCGGGAGCCGGCTGCGGCCGGTGGCCCGGCTACGAGTGGCCCAGGTCCTCCAGGACCTCGTCCGGCTCCGTCGTGGAGCCGGAGTCCCCGGCGGGGCGGAGGGGGAAGGCGTCGACGGCCGTGGAGTCGTGGACCGGGAGCGCGGGGCGCGGCGGCTTCGGCATGACGGCGGCCTCCGAGTGGCCCCCGCAGCCGTACGCCAGGGAGACGACCCGGCCGTCCGCCGGGGAGAACTCGTTGGCGCAGATGCCGAAGGCCTGCTTCAGGGAGCCGTCGAGCGGCACCAGGAAGGCGCAGGAGTCGCAGGTGGCGGGGGCCGCCTGCGCCATCGGGGTCCTGGCCCCGAAGGCCTCGTCCCAGCGGTCCGCGGCCGTGTGCAGGCCGTAGCGGGACAGGACCCGGGCCCGGCGCATGCCGAGCTCGTCGGCGACCGACGCGATCGCGCCCCGCGAGGGGGTACGGGTCACGATCTCGGCGTCCTCGGCGTCGAGGTGGTCCGCCAGCTCCTCCGAGACCGCGGAGTTCGGCGGCGGCGCGTCCTCGCCGGTGTAGCCGGGCTCCAGGCGCGGGTCGTCCTGTTCGGTCGGCAGCAGGTCGCCCGGGCCCATGTCGCCGGGGCGCAGCCGCTCGCTCCACGGCACCCACTCGGGGGCGAGGAGGGAGTCGGGGCCGGGCAGCAGGACGGTTTCGTCAAGCGTGACGTTCTTGGCGCGGGAGGCGCGCGCGACGGTCACCGCCCAGCGCCAGCCCCGGTAGCCGGGCTCCTTGCACTCGAAGAAGTGGGTGACGACGCGGTCGCCCTCCGCGACGACCTCCACGTGGGCGCCCACGATCCCCGGCGCGGCCGCCTCCTCGGCGGCCTCCCGGGCGAGTTCCACCGCCTCGGCGCACAGGCGGTCGGGGGTACGCGTGGCTCGCGGGGCACGCGGGGTACCGCTTCGCGTCGTCGCAGCACTCACAGGTATCGCTTCTCTCCTACGCCGTCTCACAGGTGCGCCGGCCGGGAGGCGGGAGCGAAGCAACGGGCGGCGGGCGGAGCGGACCGGGGGGCCGCATCGACGTCCGCGCCCGACGTGTCTCGCGCGTCTCGGGCACACCTAACGCCATCCATTCTGCGGGATGCCGAAGAGGCGCGCGGCCGAGAGCTTCCGCCGGTGACGCGCTACGCACGCTACCCCGTTCGCGGGCCTCCGCCCACCTGCCCGCCCCAAGAGGCCCGCCGACCCGCCCCGGGAGGGCCGTCCGCCCACCTCGGGAGGCCCGCGAAACGGGCGGGGCCGGCGCATGGCCACGGCCCCGACAACACCGGAACCACCCGCTCCCGCGCGGCGCGCCCCGGTGGAGGAGTACGACTCCGAAACCCGGCGACCGACCGGCTCCGCGCGGCGCGTCCACCTGGCCCGCCCGCTCCCGCGCGGCGCGCCCACGGACGCCGAAGTCCGCGATCCCGGCCGGACAGCCACCCGCCACCGGACGCGGCGCGCCCACGACAGAGCGGTACGGCTCCGAGACCCGGCGACCGGCCCGGCCCGCACGGCGCTCGGCTTCCCGGCCACGAGCCGACCCGGCCGGACTGCCCGCCCCTGCGCGGCGCGCCCACAGTAGAGCGGTACGGCTCCGAGACCCGGCGACCGGCCCGGCCCGACCCGCACGGCGCTCGGCTCCCCGGCCACGAGCCGACCCGCCCCGCCGCGAGCCGACCCGCCCCGCCACGACCCGCCCCGCCCCGGGTCGCCCCGCCCCGGCCCGGACCGGCCGTCCCGCGTGGCGCGTCCCGTTCCGGGGTGGTGCGACACGCCCGGAGTGCGGGGCGCCCGGCTTCGCCGCCGGTGGTTCCGTCCGGCCGTCAGGTGCCCCCGGTGGTCCGGATGTCTCCCGCGTCACGTCACGATTCGTCCCCCGACCTTGGGGCACTATGACGGGGTGGCAGCCGCACGGTCCCCCGCACGATCCGACGATCACACCGGGCCGCTCCGGAGAGCGGGCCGGGCGGTCGGCCGTGCCCTGCACCTGCCGTTCACCGGCACCGCGAAGGGCATCCGGAAGGCCACCCACGCGCACGGCGCGGGCGAGTCGGGGCTCGGCAAGCTGATCGAGCTGCACGCCGTGAACGGCGCCGGGGACGTCATGATCACCGTCGCCCTCGCCTCCACCGTCTTCTTCTCCGTGCCGACCGACGAGGCCCGCGGCCGCGTCGCCCTCTACCTCGCCATCACCATGGCCCCGTTCACCCTCCTCGCCCCCGTGATCGGCCCGCTCCTGGACCGCGTCCCGCACGGCCGGCGCGCGGCGATGGCGGGCGCGATGGGGACCCGCGCGGTCCTGGCGATCATGATGTCCGGGGCCGTCGCGACTGGCGGCATCGAGCTGTACCCGGCCGCGCTCGGCGTGCTCGTCGCCTCCAAGGCGTACGGCGTGGTCCGCAGCGCGGTCGTGCCCCGGCTGCTCCCACCGGACTTCTCGCTCGTGAAGGCGAACTCCAGAGTCACCCTGGCGGGACTGCTCGCCACCGGAATCGCCGCGCCCGTCGGGGCGGGCCTCCAGATGATCGGGCCGGGCTGGCCGCTGTACGGCGCGTGCGCGCTGTTCCTGCTCGGCGTGTTCTGGGCGCTGCGGATGCCGCCGAAGGTGGACTCCGCGAAGGGCGAGCGGCGGGCGCACCTGCTCACCCACGGCGAGAAGAAGCCGAGCCTGCGGACGGTCGGCCCGGCCGTCCTGCACGGCCTCGCGGCCAACGCGGCCCAGCGCATGCTGTCCGGCTTCCTGATCTTCTTCCTGGCGTTCCTGCTGCGCGAGCACCCGCTGTCCGGGCAGAGCGCCGCCGTCTCCCTCGGCATCGTGGGCGTGGCGGCGGGCGTCGGCAACGCCTGCGGGACGGCGGTCGGCTCGCTGCTCCGGGACCGGGGCCACGGCCCCGAGGTGATCATCGCCACGATGATCAGCGTCGTGCTCGGGACCGCGATCTGCACGGCGATCTTCTTCGGCGGCGTCATGGTCGCCGTCCTCGGCGCCGTCGCGGGCCTCACCCAGGCCCTGTCGAAGCTGTCCCTGGACGCGCTGATCCAGCGGGACGTGCCGGAGGTGGTGCGGACCTCGGCGTTCGCGCGCTCCGAGACCGCCCTGCAGATGGCGTGGGTGGTGGGCGGCGCGATCGGCATCGCCCTCCCCCTGAACGGCACCCTCGGCATGTCCGTCGCCGCCGCGATCCTCGCCACGGGCGCCCTCCTCGCCGTCCGGGGCCTCCTCTCGGCCTCCCGCCGCCCCGGCCCGAAGAACCGCCCGAAGACGAGGGTGGCGTGACGGACGGGTGCGGTGCGGGCGGGACCTCCCGGCGTACGGATGGCCCAGCCCTTCCCGTACGGCGGGGCGGCACGCCGTACCCCCGCGTGGCGCGGAAGCGACGGCCCGATAGCCTTCGGCTCATGACCGTTGCGCTCTTCTCCGGCTCGCGCCGCCGGACCGCCGTCGCCCTCGGGGCCGTCTCCGCCGGGCTCCTCGTCCTCTCCGCCTGCGACAAGCCGACCCCGGTCGCGACCCTGACCGTCGGAACCGAGTCGGTCCACTCCGAGGCCGCCTGCTACAACGACGGCGACGCCATCAAGGAGTCGCAGGTCCAGGAGTGCCTCAACAAGAAGGCCGAGAAGTCCCTCACCGTCGCGCCCGACGACCGGATCCGCTTCGGCGTGGACCCCGAGATCGCCGACAACGGCTGGACGATCTTCCTCGGCGGCGAGCAGGCCGAGGCCGAGCCGTACAAGAAGACCTACCGGACCATTCCGGCCAGCGCCTTCTTCTCCGGCCAGCCCGGCGAGACCGTGAACAACGCCCAGGTGACCATCGTCGAGAACACCGGCAAGAAGCTGACCGGCATCTGGCACTTCCAGCTGAAGAAGGAATCCTGATCCGCCGGTGGTCCACCGGATCCTGATCGTGACGGCCGTGGCGGCGGAGGCGGACTCCGTCTCCGCCGGCCTCGCGTCCGTCACCCCGGAGGCCCGGGACGTCCCGGCCGCCCCCGAGCGCGTCCCGCTGCCCGGGGGGCACGCCCTGCGCCGCCACGCGGCGGAGGGCGACCGTGCGCGCGTCGACGTCCTCGTCGGCGGGGTCGGCCCCGCGGCCGCCGCCGCCGCGACGGGAACGGCCCTCGCGCACGCCGCGCTGACGGACGCGGACCGCCGCGAGCGGCCCTACGACCTCGTCGTCTCCGCCGGGATCGGCGGCGGGTTCCGGCCGGCCGCACCGCTCGGGTCCCTCGTCGTCTCGTCCGCGATCGTCGCCGCCGACCTCGGGGCGGAGACCCCCGACGGGTACCTCGCCGTCGACGCGCTCGGCTTCGGACGGTCCGCCCACCCCGTGCCCGAGGCGCTGACCGGCCGCGTCGCCGCCGCCCTGGCCGCCGAGGGCCTGCCGTGCGCCGTCGCGCCCGTCCTCACCGTCTCCACCGTCACCGGCACCGCCCGCCGCGCCGCCGAGCTGGCGGAGCGGCACCCCGGGGCCGCCGCCGAGGCGATGGAGGGCTTCGGCGTCGCCGAGGCCGCCGCCCCGTACGGCGTGCCCGTCGTCGAGCTCCGGGCCGTGTCGAACGCCGTCGGCCCCCGCGACCGCGCCGCCTGGCGCATCGGGGACGCCCTGGACGCGCTCCGGCGGGCCGCCGGAGCACTGAGCCGCACCGTCCCCGAGGAGGCGCCGTGGAACTGAAGATCGCCTATTCGCCCTGCCCGAACGACACCTTCGTCTTCGACGCCTGGGCCCACGGGCGCGTCCCGGGCGCCCCCCGGCTCGACGTGACCTTCGCGGACATCGACGTCACCAACGGCTGGGCCGAGGGCGGCACCGACGCGCACCACGTCCTGAAGGTGTCGTACGCCGTGCTGCCCCGGATCCTCGACGAGTACGCCCTGCTGCCCTGCGGCGGCGCCCTGGGCCGGGGCTGCGGGCCGCTCGTCCTGACCCGGTCCGCCGGGACCGGCGCCGACCTGGCCGGGAGGACCGTCGCCGTGCCGAGCGAGCGCTCGACCGCGTACCTGCTCTTCCGGCTGTGGGCGGCCGAGGCCGTGCCCGGTGAGGTCGGGGAGGTGGTCGTGATGCCGTTCCACGAGATCATGCCCGCCGTCCGCGACGGCAAGGTCGACGCGGGGCTCGTCATCCACGAGGCCCGCTTCACGTACCAGGAGTACGGGCTGCACCGGCTCGCCGACATGGGCGAGCACTGGGAGGCGACGACGGGCCTGCCGATCCCGCTCGGCGCGATCGTCGCCCGCCGCTCGCTCGGCGCGGAGACCCTCCGGCTCCTCGCCGACGCGGCCCGCACGTCCGTGCGGATGGCCTGGGACGACCCGGCCGCCTCCCGGCCGTATGTCATGGAGCACGCGCAGGAGATGGACCCGAAGGTGGCGGACCAGCACATCGGCCTGTACGTGAACGAGTTCACGGCCGACCTCGGCGAACAGGGCTACGCGGCGGTCCGCGGGCTGCTCACGCGCGCCGCGGCCGAGGGACTCGTACCGCCCCTCGGCCCGGACGCGCTCGCCTTCCCGTAGGACGGGTCAGACGTCGAGCTGGTCCGCGACGGCCCGCAGCAGGCCGGCGATCTTCTTGCCCGCCGCCTTCTCCGGGTAGCGGCCGCGCTCCAGCATCGGCGTGATGTTCTCCAGGAGCGTCGTCAGGTCCTGCACGATGGACGCGAGTTCGTCGGGCTTGCGGCGCTGGGCCGCGGCGACGGACGGGGTGGGGTCGAGGATCACGACGGACAGCGCCTGGTCGCCGCGCTGGCCGGCGACGACGCCGAACTCCACCCGCTGGCCCGGCTTCAGCGCCTCGACTCCGGCGGGGAGCACCGACGAGTGGACGAAGACGTCGCCGCCGTCGTCACGGGAGAGGAAGCCGAAGCCCTTCTCGCTGTTGAACCATTTCACCTTGCCGGTAGGCACGTCCGTCCTCGTCCTCGTCGATGGGGATGGCAAACAGCGGGTCGACCGACCCGCCGGCACCAAGGCTAATGGTCCGGAGGCCGGTGACAAGACGTCGCCGATGTGTTCCTACGGCCTGGGAACTACCCTGGCCGAATGCGTGATGAAACCCCCGCCGTGCCGGTGGACGACAGTGCCCCGGGTGACGGCCTCGTCAGGGCCGGCGGCATCGTGTTCGTGATCGGCGCGGTCGCGACGCTGGTCACCGTGGCTCCGCTGTTCCTCGGGACGGACCCGTTCCCCACCGTCGCGTACACCGTCTCCATGCTGATGGGGGTCGGATTCCTCGTCGCCGGCGCCGGTGTGATGCGCTCGATCGCGGCCCAGCGGCGCCAGGCCAGGGCCGGCGCGGGCACGGGCGCTCAGGCCAGGTAGCCCTCCCACCAGGCACGGAAGTCCGTCAGGTCCGGCAGGACCACGTCCGCGCCGGCCTCCCGCAGCTCCTCGGCGGGGCAGGGGCCGGTCGCCACGGCCACCGAGACGGCGTCCGCCGCGGCGGCGCCCCGGACGTCGCCGACGTGGTCGCCCACGTACACCCGGGCGCCGTGGGCGCGCAGGGCCTCCGCCTTGCCCTCGGCCCACAGGCCGCCGACGACCGCGTCGGGCTCGATGCCGAGGTGGGCGAAGTGCAGCTCGGCGTGCGGGCCGTTCTTGGCGGTGACGACGAGCGTCCGGCCGCCCGCCTCGCGGACGGCCCGGAGCGCGTCCTCGGCGCCCGGCATCAGGACGGTGGGCGCGATCGCGTGCTCCGGGTAGAGCGCCCGGTAGCGGGACACCATCTCCGGGACGCGCTCCTGCGGGAACCAGTACGCCATCTCGTGCTCCAGCGGCGGCCCGAGGCGGGTCACGACGAGGTCGGCGTCGATCGCGGCACCGGTGTCGGCGGCGAAGGCCTGCCAGGTGGCCCTGATGCCGGGGCGGGTGTCGAGGAGGGTCAGGTCGAGGTCGAATCCGACGGTGAGGGGCGCGTGCGCGGGGGTCGAGATCATGCCCCCATTCTGGTCCAGACATTCGGATCCGGGGACGCCTTCGCGAGGGCCGCGGGGGCGGGTTCGCGGGGGCCGCGGGGGCGGGTGTACGG
>JNWL01000007.1 GCA_000716465.1 Streptomyces bikiniensis | reverse complement strand
CGCCCGACCCGCCCGACCTGCCGGGCCCGACCCGCCCGCCCCGCCACCGCCCCCCACCGCCGTCCACGGGCCCGGCCCGCCCCCGGTTGACCTCGCGAACCGGAGCCGCCTAGCGTCGGCGGTCCGACGGGGTGCGGGGCGGACGTGCGGGAGGTGGCCGGTGGGCGGCGGGATCGGGAGGCTGACGGCCGACGGGGCGCCCTTCGCCGTCGAGGGCGGGACGTACGCGCACGGGCCGCGGACCCTGCGGGAGTTCGTGGAGGCCGCCTGGGGATACGGGGACCGGGTGTTCCTCGTGCACGAGGGCGTCCGGACGACCTACCGGGAGTTCCTCGACGAGGCCTGCGGACTCGCCCGGCGGCTGCTCGGCGCGTACGGGCTCGTGCCCGGGGACCGGGTCGCCGTCGCCATGCGGAACCTGCCCGAGTGGCAGGTCGCCTTCTGGGCCGCCCAGCTCGCCGGCCTCGTCGCCGTACCCCTCAACGCCTGGTGGACCGAGGGCGAGTTCGCGTACGCGCTCGACGACTGCGCGCCCCGCGCGCTGCTCGTGGACGGGGAGCGGGCCGGGCGGACGCGGGCGTGGGCCCGGGAGCGGAAGGTGCCCGGGATCGTCTTCCGCGGCCCGGCCGGGGAGGGGTTCGACGCGTACGTGCCCGACCGCGACCCGTACCTCGGGCCGCCGCCCGTCGACGTCCTCCCCGAGCACGACTCCACGATCGTCTACACCTCCGGCACCACCGGCCGCCCCAAGGGCGCCGTCGCCACCCACCTCGCGCAGGCCGGGGCCGCCGTGAACCCCCGGTACTTCGCCGCCGCCGCGGCCCTCGCGCGCGGGGACGTCCCCGGGACCGGGCCCGCGCCCGTCTCCCTGACCACCTTCCCCTTCTTCCACGTCGCCGCCTTCACCTCCTTCTACGGCGTGATCGCGGCCGGCGGGACCCTCGTGACGATGCGGAAGTGGGACGCCGGGGAGGCACTCCGGCTGATCCGGGAACACCGCGTCACCCACTACGCGGGCGTGCCCACCACCGCCCTCCAGCTCCTCGAACGCGCCCGGAGCGAGGCCGACCCGCTGGAGAGCCTGACCCTGCTCAGCACCGGCGGCGCCCCCGCCCCGCCCGGCATCGTCGCCGGACTGGCGGAGGCGTACGGGGAGCGCGTCGAGCCCCGCAACGGCTACGGGCTCACCGAGACCTGCGGCGGGGTCCTGGCGAACTTCGGCGCCGAGTACCGCGCCCACCCCGGCAGCGCCGGCCGGCCCTCGCCGGCCACCGAGGTGCGGATCGACCGGCCCGACGCGCAGGGCGTGGGGGAGCTGTGGCTGCGCGGGCAGTCCCTGGTCCGGGGGTACTGGGGGGACGAGGAGGCCACCCGCGCCGCCTTCACCGACGACGGCTGGTTCCGGACCGGGGACCTCGCGCGCGTGGACGCGGACGGGCGGGTCTCGATCGTCGACCGGCTCACCGACATGGTGGTCCGGGGCGGCGAGAACGTGTACTGCGTCGAGGTCGAGGCCGCCCTGCACGCGCACCCGGACGTCCTCGACGCCGCCGTCCTCGGCGTGCCCCACCCGGTCCTCGGGGAGGAGGTCGCGGCCGTCGTGCGGCACCGGCCCGGGGCGGTGCCGGACCCGGAGGCCCTGCGGGCGCACGTCGCCGGTCGCCTCGCCGCCTTCAAGGTGCCCGCCCGCGTCCTCGTACGGGAGGAGGAGCTGCCCCGGAACCCGACGGGGAAGGTCCTCAAGCGGGAGCTGCGGGGGCTGTTCGAAGACGGGGGACCGGCGGGCCGGGAAGCGCTCGGGTCCGGGTGACGCCCAGCGGTGGATGGCGCTCGGGTGCGGATGGCGCCCGGGCCCGGGCGGCGCCCGTTTCCGGGGGTGCTCAGGCCCGGGTGGCGCTCAGGTCCGAGTGGCGCTCAGTTCCGGGTGGCGCTCAGGTCCGAGTGACGCGCAGTTCCGGATGACGCTCAGTTCCGGGTGGCGCTCAGGTCCGGATGACGCTCAGGTCCGGGTGACGCGGACCCGGTAGGCGCCGTCCGCGCCCTCGTGCAGCACCGTGATCCGGATGCCGTTCGCGCGGTCCGTGAAGCTCTCGCCCGGCCCGTACGGCGCGTCCGACAGCTCCGCGTGGACGTTGGCGCGGCGCGTGCAGCCGCCGCTCGCCCGCTCGCTGTCGGCGACGGTCACCGGGCCGTGCCCGGTGTCGACGTCGGACTCGACGCGGTAGACGAGGACGCCCTGCTCGCACACGGCCTCGTCATTGCCGCCCGGGCCGCGGACCTCGATCGCGTATCCGGAGGTGCCGGAGAGGGGCACGAACGCGAGCTTGGGGCCGCCGGGCTCCGCGAGCGGGGTGAGGTCGTACTCGGTGGTGCCGGCGGCCGAGGCGCAGTGCACCTGCTCGTTGTCGAGCCAGCCCAGCTTCCACTTGTGCCAGCCGAGCAGGTCGTTGTTGGCCCCCCAGTCCTCCGACATGATGTCCCAGTGCCCCACCGAGCCGCCGCCGTCGGCGGTGTAGAGGTCGGGCAGGCCGAAGACGTGCCCGTTCTCGTGCGGCAGGACCCGGTAGCCGGTCTCCGCGAAGCTGCCGGAGCCGTCGTCCTGGCGGCTGTAGACGAAGGACGTGTTGGCCAGCGGCACGCCGTCGGCGTACGGGGCGTCGTCGTTGCCGGAGAAGGTCACGGACAGGACGGTGTCGAGGGCCGAGGGCCCGGCGTTCGGCGTCACCAGGACGTTGACCAGGTCGTACGCGCTGAAGTCCACGCGCTCGTCCGCCGCCTTCACGATGTCCTCGACCAGGGAGCGGTAGCCCGGCTCGTACGGGGAGCCGCGCTCGATCCCGTACGCGGAGAACGCCCGGGGCATCCGCAGCCAGTCGGGTATCGGGGCCTCGGCCCGGTAGTGCAGCCGGCCGTACGAGCTGACGCGGAACCAGTCGGCGGTCTGCGGGAAGAACTCGCGGAAGCGGCCCGTCGCCGTGCCGTCGCCGACCGCGTCCGGGAAGTCGATCATCAGGTTGAGGGCCCTGACGAGGCCCGTGGAGTGCACGTACCCGGGGGCGGTGGGCAGCCCCTCCGACATCTGCACGCCCATCGTCGTGGCGATGCGGCACGGTGCCAGCTGGGCGTTGGTCGGCGCGGCGGCGACGGGTCCCGCCGAGGCCCGGACGGGCTCCGGGAGGGTGGTGCTCGCGGAGGCGAGCAGGGTGAGGGAGAGCGTCGTGGTCGCCGCCAGGGCGACGGGTCTGCGTATCCGTCGGCGGGGGTGCTGCATGCGTCGCCTCTCCGGTGGGGGCAGGTCGGCGGACGGGTCCGTTTCCGCGTGCGGGCGGGATCCGCGCTGTCCGATCAGCCTGTGACGGGCGGTTCGGGCGCGCGCGCCGGGTGGCCCGATCGTGGGTATTCCGTGAAACGAGGATTGTGTGACTGGGGTCACAGGAGTGGCCGGAAATAACCGGGGAGCGCTTCCCCGTTTACGCCTGTGTCGAGCGAAGTGGGGAACCTTTCCCCGGATACGGATCGCCGGTCCGGACCGGATCCACCGGGTACGGCTCCCCGGGTACGGACTCCCGGGTACGGACTCCCGGGTACGGACCCCCGGCCACGGCCTCCCGTGGACGCGCTCGACCCGCCGGAGCGGCTGCGACCCGGCGGCCCGGCGACCCCGTACGACGACGACCGTGATTCCGAGGAGGACCGACGTGACCGGCAACGCCGACACCGCCGCGCCCGCCCGCCGCGCGCCCCGGCCGCGGGCCGACGCCCTGCGCAACCGCGAGCGCATCGTGACGGCGGCCCGTGAGATGTTCGTGGAGTTCGGCGCCCAGGTGCCGTACGACGAGATCGCGCGCCGCGCCGGCGTCGGCAACGCCACGCTCTACCGGAACTTCCCCGAGCGCGCCGACCTCGTCCGCGAGGTCGTCCTCTCCCTCATGGCCCGCGTCACCGAGCTCGCCGAGCGGGCCGCCGCCGAGGAGGACGACACCTTCGAGGCCCTGCGGCGCTTCACCCTCGGCGCCGCCGACGAGCGCGTCGGCGCCCTCTGCCCGATGCTCGACGGCGCCTTCGACCAGGACCACCCCGACCTGGTGGCCGAACGCGACCGCCTCGAAGGGGTCGTCCAGGGGATCGTCGACCGGGCGCAGCGGGCCGGCCGGCTCCGCGCCGACGTCGGCGTCGGCGACCTGATGGTGGCGGTCTCCCAGCTCACCCGCCCGCTGCCGGGCACCGCCTGTGCCGCCTTCACCCCGTTCGTGCGCCGCCATCTGCAACTGTTCCTCGACGGCCTGGAGGCGCCCGCGCGCTCCGAGCTGCCCGGGGCGGCCGCCACCCTGGAGGACCTGAGACGCGACTCCTGCCCGTCGTGACCCTTCCGTAGACCCCCCTTTTCCCGTGGGGCGGCCCTGAACGCCCGCACGGCCTTACGTCCCTTTTTCTCCCTTACGCGCCAAGAGGTGGCCCGACCCATGCCGAAAATCGCCGACAGCCCCGCGCACACCGCGCCCGTGCCCGACCCCGGGCGCTGGAAGGCGCTCGTCTTCATCGCCCTCGCCCAGCTGATGGTCGTCCTCGACGCGACGATCGTGAACATCGCCCTGCCCTCCGCCCAGCAGGACCTCGGGATCTCGGACGGCAACCGGCAGTGGGTCATCACCGCCTACGCCCTCGCCTTCGGCGGACTGCTCCTCTTCGGCGGCCGGATCGCCGACCTGTGGGGCCGCAAGCGCACCTTCATCGTCGGTCTGGCCGGCTTCGCCGCCGCCTCCGCCCTCGGCGGGGCCGCGAACGGCGAGGCCATGATGCTCGGCGCCCGCGCGCTCCAGGGCGCCTTCGGCGCGCTCCTCGCGCCCGCCGCGCTCTCGCTGCTCGCCGTGACCTTCACCGACGCCAAGGAGCGCGCCAAGGCCTTCGGCATCTACGGCGCGATCGCCGGTGGCGGCGGCGCCGTGGGCCTGATCCTCGGCGGCTTCCTCACCGAGTACCTGAACTGGCGCTGGACCTTCTTCGTCAACATCCCGTTCGCCGTGGTCGCCGCCGTCGGCGCGTACCTCGTCGTCCGCGAGCCGGCGGGCGGCCGCAACCGCTCCCCGCTCGACGTCCCCGGCGTCATCCTGTCCACGCTCGGCCTGGTCGCCCTCGTGTACGGCTTCACCCGCGCCGAGTCCGAGGGCTGGAGCGACGCCGGCACGGTCGGCCTCTTCGTCGGCTCCGCCGTGCTGCTCGCGGCCTTCGTGCTCACCGAGGCACGCGTGAAGTCCCCGCTGCTCCCGCTGCGCGTCCTGACCGACCGCAACCGCGGCGGCGTCTACCTGTCGCTCGGCCTCGCCGTCATCGCGATGTTCGGCCTGTTCCTCTTCCTGACGTACTACCTCCAGATCGTGAAGGGGTACTCGCCCGTCATGACGGGCTTCGCGTTCCTGCCGATGATCGCGGGCATGATCGTGGGCTCCACCCAGATCGGCACGCGCCTGATGACCCGCGTCCCGCCGCGCCTGCTGATGGCCCCGGGCTTCCTGACCGCCGCCGTCGGCATGCTGCTCCTGACCCAGCTGGAGATCGGCACCTCGTACGCCGGTCTGATCCTGCCCGCGCAGCTGCTGCTCGGCCTGGGCATGGGCACGGCGTTCATGCCGGCGATGTCGCTCGCGACGCACGGCGTGGACCCGCGCGACGCCGGTGTGGCCTCCGCGATGGTCAACACCTCGCAGCAGGTCGGCGGCGCCATCGGCACCGCCCTCCTGAACACGATCGCCGCCTCGGCCACCACCGCCTACCTGGCCGACCGCGCGGCCGGCGCCACCACCCCGGCCGCCCGGAAGCTGCTCCAGCTCCAGGGCATGGTCGAGGGGTACGCGGCGGCCATCTGGTGGGCGGTCGGCATCCTGGCCGTCTCGGCCGCGATCGCCTTCGTGCTCATCGACACCGGGAAGCCGGAGGGCGGCGTGGTCGCCGGATCCGGCACGGGCGCGGACGACGAGGTGAAGATCCCGGTCGTCGCGCACTGACCGGCCGTCGCGCACTGACCGGCCGTCCACTGACCGGTCGTCCACTGACCGCCGGAGCCCCCCGCCCCTGCCCTGGCCCCGCGTACGCGCGCACGCGCGTACTCAGCGGAGCCAGGGCAGGTCCGCGTCCGGGCCCGCCGGTTCCAGGCCCTCCGCCATCACCCGCATGATCTCGCCGAGCTGCTTCACCTGCTCCGCGGAGAGCCGGTCGAACAGGGCCTGGCGCACGGCGGCCACGTGGCCGGGCGCGTTCCTCCGCAGGACCTCCATGCCCTCGTCCGTGAGCCGGGCGAACTGGCCGCGCTTGTCGGAGGGGCAGTTCTCGCGCCGCACCCAGCCGTTCTTCTCCAGGCGGGCCACGGCGTGGGAGAGCCGGGAGCGGGTGATCTTGGCGTCCTTGGCCAGCTCGGTCATCCGCATGCGGCGGCGGGGCGCCTGGGAGAGCTGGACGAGCAGGCCGTAGTAGACGTGCGGCATTCCGGCGTCGCGCTGCAACTGGCGGTCGAGGTGGTCCTCCAGGAGCGTGGTGGCGTGGAGGTAGGCGCGCCAGACGTGGTGCTCCTCGTCGGTGAGCCAGCGGGGTTCGGTCATGTCTCCCATGGGGCCCATCGTACGACTCATTCTTGAAAGTTGAACTAAATGGGGCTAGGGTGCCGTCCATAAGCTTGAAGTTTCAAGAATCATGGAAGGTCGAGGTGGTCGCCATGCAGGTCACACCGGAACGGATGCCCGCCCTCTACCTGTCCCACGGCGCCCCGCCGCTCGCCGACGACCCCGTCTGGCCCGGTGAGCTGGCCGCCTGGTCCGCGGGCCTGCCGCGCCCGAAGGCGATCCTCGTCGTCTCCGCCCACTGGGAGGAGGCCCCGCTCGCCCTCGGCGCCACCGAGACCGTGCCCCTGGTGTACGACTTCTGGGGCTTCCCCGAGCACTACTACCGGGTCGCGTACGCGGCCCCCGGCGCGCCCGCGCTCGCCGAGAGCGTCCGCAAGCTGCTCCGCGCGCCCGGCACGCCCGTGCAGGACGTCCCCGACCGGGGGCTCGACCACGGCGCGTACGTGCCGCTCGTCGAGATGTTCCCGGACGCCGACGTCCCCGTGCTCCAGATCTCCCTGCCCACCCTCGATCCGCGCCGCCTCCTGGACGTCGGGCGCCGGCTCGCCCCGCTGCGCGACGAGGGCGCCCTGATCGTGGGCAGCGGCTTCTTCACCCACAACCTGGCCGCGCTCCGGCACCCCGGCGGCGGCGTGCCCGGCTGGTCCGCCGAGTTCGACGCCTGGGGGCGCGAGGCCCTCGCCGCGCGGGACGTCGACGCGCTCCTCGACTTCGCGCACAAGGCGCCCGCCGGACGCCTCGCCCACCCCCGTACCGAGCACTTCGCCCCCCTCTTCGTCACCCTGGGCGCGGCGGACGCGGCCGGGGACCTCGACACGGGGCGGTCGGTGATCGACGGCTTCTGGATGGGCCTGGCCAAGCGGTCCGTGCAGTTCGGCCGGCCGTCCCCGGAAGGCAACCGCCCGTCCCCGCCCCGCGTCTGAAGGGGTGGCGCCGGATGTGAGCGCGGTCTCACCGACAGTGTGGTCGAGGGTCCCGCGCGAGGCGCCGCAGCACCCTCCGTGCCCGGTCTGACCTGCGCCTCCGCCGGTCCCGGCGGCATGCCCGCAGGGGTGGAAGCCACGCAGGATACTGCATGATCGGGAAAATCCATGTGCCGGGTGGGAATTCTGTCCTGATTCCAGTCGTTGTTTCCGTCGGATGCAGGGCACCCGAAAGGGTGTCGCGACCTACTCAGCAAGGGAGCACGCATGGCAACCCGTGCCGTCGCCCGCCGTCAGACCTCCGCGAAGAGCGGGGCGGAGCGGGCGAGCAGCGTTCGCGCCGTGGGCGGGGAGATCGCCGACCGCGACCTGGTCGGCATGTACCTCGACGAGATCGCGCGCACGCCCCTGCTCGACGCCGCCAAGGAGGTCGAGCTCTCCCAGACGATCGAGGCCGGGGTGTACGCCCGGCAGATCCTGGACGGAGAGGTGGACAGCGAGGCGGGCGGCGCGTCCCGCGAGGAGCTGGAGGCGCTGGTCGCCGAGGGCGAGCGCGCCAAGGACCTCTTCATCAAGTCCAACCTGCGGCTCGTGGTGGCCGTCGCCCGGCGCTACCCGCGCAGCGGGCTCCCCCTGCTCGACCTGATCCAGGAGGGGAACGCCGGCCTGGTGCGCGCGGTCGAGAAGTTCGACTACGCCAAGGGCTTCAAGTTCTCCACGTACGCCACGTGGTGGATCCGGCAGGCCATCACCCGCTCCATCGCCGACCAGTCCCGCACCATCCGGCTCCCCGTCCACCTCGTGGAGGAGCTCGGCCGGATCCGGCGCGTGCAGCGCGAGTTCAACCGGGAGCACGGGCGCGAGCCCGAGCCCGCCGAGATCGCGGCCGAGCTGGGCTCCACGCCGGAGCGGATCGTCGACGTCATGGACTGGGCGCGCGACCCCGTCTCGCTGAACATGTCGGTGGACGACGAGGGCGAGACCCAGTTCGGCGACCTGCTCGAGGACACCTCGGCGGTCTCGCCGGAGCAGTCGGTGCTCACGCTGCTGCGCAGCGAGGAACTGGACGACCTCATCGACAAGCTGGACCACCGGACGGCCTCGATCATCCGCATGCGGTACGGCATCGAGGACGGGCGCGAGCGGACGCTGACCGAGGTCGGCAAGGAGCACGGCCTGACCCGCGAGCGGATCCGCCAGATCGAGAAGCACGCGCTCCTGGAACTCAAGAAGATGGCCCGCGACACGGGCTTCGACGCGGTGGCCTGAGGCCTTTCCGCGACCGGCCGGGGCCCGGGGACGAGCGTCGTCCCCGGGCCCCGGCCGCCGTGTCTACCCCCGCGCCGACACCGCCGCCGCGAGCCGCCCCGCCAGGTCCTCCACGTGCGCCCGCAGCGCCTCCGGGCCGTGGACGGTGAAGGGGGCGTCGACCAGGGCCAGGCGGAGCGCCAGCCACTCGACCGAGTCGACGGCGCGGGCGCGCAGCCGGCAGGCGGCGGGGCCCGTCGGCGCCGGGGCCAGGTGGGCCGGGAGCCGGGCCGTCACGAAGTCCGCCGGGGCCTCGAAGGAGACGTCCAGGTCCAGCTCCGGCTGCGACCGGGCCATCGAGCGGGTGAGCATCTGCGCCGCGTCGCCCGCCGGCAGCTCGCGCGGGGCGAAGCGGGCCCCGGTGGCCAGCGGGTCGCTGACCCGGTCGACCCGGAAGGTGCGCCAGTCCGCGCGCCCCAGGTCGTACGCCACGAGGTACCAGCGGTGCCCGGTGGAGACCAGCCGGTAGGGCTCGACCAGGCGTTTCGTCTCGGCGCCGTCGCCCGCCCGGTAGCCGAAGCGCAGCTTCTCCCGCCCGGTGACCGCGCCCGCGAGCGCGGTCAGGGTGGCGGGCGCGACCGTGGCGCCGTCGCCCCGGGTCAGCGGGATCGTCGCGTTCTGGAGGGTGGAGACCCGGTGCCGGAGCCGGGCGGGCAGCACCTGCTCCAGCTTCGCCAGGGCCCGTACGGACGCCTCCTCGACGCCCTCGATGGCGTGCCCGGCCCCGGCGCGCAGGCCGACCGCGATGGCGACGGCCTCCTCGTCGTCGAGGAGCAGCGGCGGCATGGCCGTACCGGCGACGAGCCGGTAGCCGCCGACCGCGCCCAGGGTCGCCTCGACCGGATAGCCGAGGTCGCGGAGCCGGTCGATGTCCCGGCGGATGGTGCGCGGAGAGACCGAGAGGCGCTCGGCGAGCTCGCTTCCGGGCCACTCGCGCGGGGTCTGGAGGAGCGAGAGCAGATGCAGGAGTCGTGCCGGAGTGTCCGTCATGCCGTCCAGGATGCGACTCATCTAGGACATGACTTGACCTATATGACTCCTATCTTTCTTCGTATGAGTTCACACGACGCCGTCACGGACGCGGCGAACCCGGCCGGGTCCGGCACCGGTTCCGACACGGTCTCCGCCACGGGCACCGCCACCGACTCCGGCGACAAACGGCGCTGGATCGCCCTCGCCATCGTCATGACCGCCGCCTTCATGGACCTGGTCGACGCCACGATCGTCAACATCGCGATCCCCAGCATCGAGCGGGACCTGAACGCCTCCTTCGGGTCCATCCAGTGGATCACCGCCGGGTACGCGCTCGCCTTCGCCGCCGGACTGATCACCGGCGGGCGGCTCGGCGACATCTACGGCCGCAAGCGCCTCTTCCTCCTCGGCACCGCCGGCTTCACGCTCGCCTCGGCGCTCTGCGGCTTCGCGGCCGGCCCGGAGATGCTGGTCGCCTCCCGCCTCCTCCAGGGCGCGGCGGCCGCGATGATGGTGCCCCAGGTCCTGTCGATCGTCCACGTCACCTTCCCGGCCCACGAGCGCGGCAAGGTCTTCGGGCTCTTCGGCGCGATCGTCGGCCTGGGCGCGGTCTCCGGACCGCTGCTCGGCGCGCTGCTCACCCAGTGGAACATCGCGGGCCTGGAGTGGCGCCCGATCTTCCTCATCAACCTGCCGGTCGGCATCGCGGGCCTGCTCCTGGGCCGGAAGTTCATCACCGAGTCCAGGGCGCCGAAGGCGCTCCGCCTCGACCTGGTCGGCGTGCTCCTGGTGACGGCCGCGCTGCTCATGCTGATCTACCCGCTGACGCGCGGCCGCGAGCTGGACTGGCCGCTGTGGGGCCATCTGATGATGGCCGGCAGCCTGCCCGTCTTCGGCATCCTCGTCGCGTACGAGAAGTACAAGACGCGCAAGGACGGTTCGCCGCTCGTGGAGCTGTCGCTGTTCAGGGTGAAGAGCTTCGCGGCCGGCATCGCGGTCCAGCTCACCTTCGGCATCGTGATGGGCGTCTTCTTCCTGGTCTGGACGCTCTACATGCAGATCGGGCTCGGCTGGACCCCGCTGCGGGCGGGCCTCACCGGGGTGCCGTTCTCGATCGCCGTCTCGGTGGCCGCCGGCCTGTCGGTGCAGAAGCTGGTGCCGCGCTTCGGCCGCAAGGTGCTCCAGGCGGGCGCCCTGACGATGACGGCGGGCGTCCTGCTCTACCTCTTCGAGGCGGGCCGGTACGGGACGGGGATCGCCTCCTGGCAGATGGTCCCGCCGCTGGTCGTCATGGGCCTCGGCATGGGCCTGATCGTGGCGCCGCTGACGGACGCGGTCCTCTCGGAGGTGCCGCGCGAGCACGCCGGATCGGCCTCGGGCCTGATCAACACGACCACGCAGATGGGCAACGCGCTCGGCCTCGGCCTGGTGTCGGTCGTCTTCTTCGGCGTGATCGACGACGAGCGCCCGGGGAGGGCCCCGGCGGAGACGGGCGCGGCGTTCACGGACGCCTTCCAGAACTCCCTGGGCTGGGTGGCGGGCGTCCTCGCCGTGATCTTCCTGGTGATGTTCGCGCTGCCCGCGAAGCCGAAGCAGCACCTGGAGGGCGGCGGCGACGAGCCCGCCCCGGAGCCGGGCGTCGAGAAGGAGCCGGCGCTCGCGCACTGAGCGCGGCCGCCCACGGAGCGCGGCCCGCCGAGAAGGGCCCTCGCCCCGGGAGACCGTCCCGGGGCGAGGGCCCTTCCGCACGCACGGGCGCACGGGCACACGGGCTTACGGGGCGCACGGGCTTACGGGCGCACGGGCGGGGCTCAGCGCACCCGGGCGCGGGACTCCATCGCCCCGCGGGCCGTGTCCTCGTCCTCGTACACCTCGCACATGTGGCGTCCGTCGGGGGTCGCCGTGTGCTCGACCTCCCAGAGGCTGACCTCGCTGCCGTCGAGCAGCAGGAACTGGTGCTCGTAGAGGGTGAAGCCGGCGTCCCGGCCGCCCGCCACGGGGCAGTGGCGCCCGAAGGCCTGCGTGATGTGGTGCGCGAAGGCGAGCCGGAGGCGGCGGGCGGTCTCCTCGCCCGGCCGGTCCGCGTTCTCCGCGCGGCGCAGGACGCGGCGCGCGTGGTCGGCGGAGTTGTCCGGCACGTACATCCGGGGCTGGGCGGGTATCGGGCGGGCGAGCAGGGCGCTCAGCAGCTCGAAGTCGTCGTCCTCGTCGAGGACGCGCCCGTCGGCGTACTCGGCCGACCAGCGGGTCGGCGGTCCGGAGGGCAGCCGGGAGGCGGCGAGCCGGGCGTCCGCCTCCTCCGCGTACAGCTCGTGCTGCTCGGTGCCGTCCCGGCCGGCGTTGTGCACCAGCTCCCACAGGCTGAGCGTGCTGCCGTCGGCGAGCAGATAGGTGTGGCGGTGGGTCGTGCGGTGCAGCGACGCGCTGTGGTGCGAGGAGTGCAGCGCGCTGGAGTGCGCGAGCGCCGTGGCGAGGCGCTCGACGGTCGGGTCGGGCAGGTCGAAGGAGTTGAGCGCCCGGCCGAGGAGCCGCTCGACGTGCGCCTCGGTCGTCTCGTACGGATCGGGGTGATCCTGCGGATCGTTCAAGGGGATCTCCAGGCCGTCGCCGCATGTCACTTGGTGCTTGCTTAACGTAGTCCCTGGGTCTGACATCGTGTCCGGTGTTCCGGCAAAACGAGCCGTCCGCGACGGAAGTTCCCGCTCTCTTCCCCCAACTCGCCTTCCCTTACCGGGAGTACGGGTCCGCCTGCGGCCCGTACAGCTCGCGGTACGAGGGGAAGTCCCCGCCCGGGCCGCGCAAGCCGCCGGGGGCCGCGAGCAGCGCCCGGACGATCGCCCGGGTCACCAGGTCCGCGCCCGCCGCCAGGATCTCGTTCAGGGCGAGCGGCCCCGGCCCCTCCGGCAGCTCCCGGGCCCCGGTGGCCAGGGCGAAGACCGTGTCCCCGTCGTTCATCAGGTGCACCGGCCGCACGGCGCGCGCGATGCCGTCGTGCGCCGTGCCCGCCACCTTCCGCGCCTGCGCGCGGGTCAGCGCCGCGTCCGTCGCGACCACGGCGAGCGTGGTGTTCAGCGGGGGCGGGACGGCCGCCTCCCGCGCCTCCGCGAGCCGCCGCAGCGCCGCCCCGTGCACCTCGGGATCGGGGAAGGCGGGCCTGCCGTCCTCGAAGTAACTCCCGTACGGCACGCCCGTCGTCGGGTCCACGGCCGAACCCACCGCGTTCACCACCACCAGCGCCCCGACCGTGATCCCCGACGCCAGGACCGCGCTCGCCGTCCCGACGCCGCCCCGCAGGCCGCCGACCACGGCCCCGGTGCCCGCGCCGACCGCGCCCGTCGCCACGCGCGCGCGGTCGCCGCCCGCGTGGGCCGCCTCCGCCGCCGCCCGGCCCGTCGCCGCGTCCGGCCGGGCGGTGAAGTCGCCGCCCCGGCCCAGGTCGAAGACGCAGGCGGCGGGCACCACCGGCACCACGTGGGACGGGTCGGGACCGACCCGGACGCCCCGGTGCCGCTCCGCCAGCCAGGCCACCACCCCGGAGGCGGAGTCGAGGCCGTACGCGCTGCCGCCGGTCAGGACGACCGCGTCGATCCGCCGCACCACGTTCCTCGGGTCCAGGGCGTCCGTCTCCCGCGTGCCCGGCCCCCCGCCCCGCACGTCCACGGCGGCGGTCGCGCCGCCCTCCGGGGCGAGCACCACCGTGGTGCCGCTCAGCGCCCCGGACCCGGCCACGCGCGCGTGCCCCACGCGCAGCCCGTCCACATCGGTGATCCCGTCCTGGCCGTCCGTCGTCTTCCCGGGCTCCGTCATGCGCCCTGCCTACCACGGGCCCCCGCCCGGTGCTCAGGCCCCGGCGCCCCGCGTCGCCGGGTTCCGGGCGGTCAGGGTCACCCCGGTCGCGACGGCCGCCGCCGCGACGAGACCGGCCGCGAGGACGGCCCAGCGGCCCGCGAAGGAGCACATCAGGATCGCGAGCGCCGCGACCGGCAGGACGAGCTGCTGGGCGGTGCCCACCTTGAAGTAGCGGGCGTGCAGCAGCCACACCAGGAGCAGGAAGAGGGCCGACGGGATCGTCACGGCGGCCGAGGCGGAGAGCGTGGAGACGTGCGCCTCGCCCACGGCCTGCTCGACGGCGATCTCCAGGCCCGCCCCGATGGCGGCGGCCGACATGAGGATCAGGTAGTGCCCGTACCCCCACAGGAAGGCCTGGCGGCTGGAGGTCAACCGGTCGTGGGCGGGCACCACGAAGTAGATCCACCAGGCGGCGAAGACGAGCAGCAGACCGCCCGCGGCGATCGGCAGCAGCTCGTCCAGGGCGTCGTTCTCCACGATGCCGGACTTCACGGCGACGGTCGCGGCGGCGACGGTCTCGCCGAGCACGATGATCGTGAACAGGCCGTACCGCTCGGCGATGTGGTGCGCGTGCCAGGCGCTGGGGGCGACCCGCTCCGCGTACAGGGGCACGGACAGCTCGGCCAGCGCCATGACGAGGAAGACCCACGGGCGGGCGGCCCCGGGCGCGAGGAGCAGCCCCAGCCAGCCGACCTGGCAGAGCAGCACCCCGCCCGCGTACCGGTGGCACATCGTCCGTTCGGCCGGATCGGTCGCGTGGTGCGCGGCGCGCGTCCACTGGAAGACGAGGGCGAGCCGCATCACGAGGTAGCCGAGGTAGACGACGAGGAAGTCGTGCTCCTCGAAGGCCCGTGAGACACCGGCGGCCAGGATCAGCACGCCCGCGATCTGCACGAGGGTGACGACCCGGTAGAGGACGTCGTCGTTGTCGTACGCGGAGGCGAACCAGGAGAAGTTCATCCAGGCCCACCAGATCGCGAAGAAGACCATCGCGTAGTTCGCGATGCCCGTGCCCCCGTGCCCCTCGGCGACCGCGTGCACCAGCTCGGCGCCCGCCTGGGCGACGGCGACGACGAAGCACAGGTCGAAGAAGAGCTCCAGCGGAGTGGCGGCCCGGTGGGCCTCCTCGCGGGAGCGGGCCGTGAGCGGAAGGAGAGGTCTGGTCATGTGCCCAGCACACCAGGGACCGGTCCTTTCCGGCCATGTGCCACGCGCGCCATCGCCGGAGGCGACATCGACCCGCCGCACCGCTCCCGGCCCCGGGTCGCGCCGTCCTCAGCCCCGGGCCGGGCTGTCCTCGACCCCGGGCCGGGCTGTCCTCGACCCCGGGCCGGGCCGTTCCCGAGCCCGGGTGGGGCCGTCCTCAACCCCGGGCCGCCGCACCGCCTCCCGACCCCGGGCCGCCGCACCGCCCCCCGACCCCGGGCCGCCGCGCCGCCCCCCGACCCCGGGTCGGGCCGCCCCCCGACCCCAGGTCGCACCGCCCCCCGACCCCGGGTCGGACCGCCCTCGGCCCAGGGTCGGGCCGTCCGGCCTCCGGTCGGGCCGTCCCGGCCTTCCCGGTCGGGCCGTTTCCGGCCTCCGGTCAGGTCGTCCGAGGCCGCCCGGGCCTCCGGGCCCGCGGCCTGAACGCCGTCCGAGCGACGTCCACACCACGCCACCCCCGCAAAAGGCGCGAAAGGGGCTATTCGGCCTTACCGTGGCCGCGTGACCGAGCCACCGCAGACCGCCGAGCCGACCCCTCCGCCGGGCGGGCCCGCCCCCGCCTCCGGCGCCACCGACCCGGCCGCGGCCGACCCGCCGCCGCAGAGCCCCGGCGCCGTGCGCCGCCGCGCCTCCCTGGTCGGCGCGGTCGTCTCCGCCCTGCTGGTCGTCGCGATCGTCCTCGGCAGCCGGCTGCTCCGTGACTTCGACTCGGCCCTCCTGCCCTACGCCGTCGCCACCGTCTTCCTCGCCTTCGGCGTCGCCTACCGCTACACCGTCTGGATCTCCGCCCCCGGCGCCCGCCGCCTCTTCCGCAAGGGCTGGGGCTCCTTCTTCTCCGTCGCGAACTTCCGCAGCGCGCCCACCGCCCTGCCGAGGATGATCGCCACCTACCTCGGCTTCCAGAAGTTCCTCGGCGCCCGCTCCCACGCCCGCTGGGCCGCCCACCAGCTCGTCTTCTGGGGCTGCCTGCTCGCCGCCGCGATCACCTTCCCGCTCACCTGGGGCTGGTTCACCTTCACCTCCTCCACCGGCTCGGGCCCCGGCTACGAGATGCGGATCTGGGGCTTCAAGGTCCTCGGCTTCGACTCCCTGAACATCGTCGGCTGGCTCATGTTCCACGGCCTCGACATCGCGGCCGTCCTCGTCATCCCCGGCGCCGGCTACTTCCTCTGGCGCCGCATGAAGGACCGGGGCGCCATCACCGGCCAGCGCTTCGCCTACGACCTGGTGCCCCTGCTCGCCCTGATCGTCATCTCCGTGACAGGGCTGCTGCTGACCTTCTCGTCGATCTTCCTGCACGGCGGCGGCTACGAGTTCCTCGCCGTCCTGCACATGGTGTCCGTCGTCTTCACCCTGATCTACATCCCCTTCGGGAAGTTCTTCCACATCGTGCAGCGGCCCGCCGCCGTCGGCATGCAGCTCTTCAAGTACACCTCCCGCCGCAAGGACGAGGGCGGCGAGGTCTTCGCCTGCCGCCGCTGCGGACAGCCCGTCGACACCGCCCCGTACGTGGAGAACCTCCAGGGCACCATGCGGGACCTCGACCTCGGCTTCGCGGACTGGGCCGAGTACTGCCCCCGCTGCAAGCGCGTCCTGCGCGGCACCGCCTACCTCGACCACGTGAAGAAGGGCTTCAAGTGAGCGCCACCGACCCCGCGGCCGTCCCCGGGACCGTCCCGGGACGGCCCCTGTCGCTCGACCCCTCCCTCGCCCCGCCCGGCTCCCGCGACTTCCGCGACGCCGGGGGCATCCCCGCCGACCGCTGGCACGCCGACCAGAACCAGGAGACCCTCGTCCCCACCCACTGCTGCTTCTGCGGCGTCCAGTGCGGCATGTACCTGCGCGTCGACCGCCACGGCAAGGTCTTCGGCGTCGAACCCCGCAACCACGACATCAACCGGATGCGGCTCTGCCCCAAGGGCATCAACGCCTACCAGCAGGTCAACCACCCCGACCGGCTCACCGCCCCCCTCATGCGCGACAACCGCGACCAGGAGTTCCGCGAGGTGAGCTGGGACGAGGCCCTGGACCGCACCGTCGCCGAGATCCACCGCATCCGGACCGAGTACGGCGACGACGCCTTCGGCCTCCTCGGCGGCGCCAGCCTCTTCTCCGAGAAGACCTACCTCGTCGGCAAGTTCGCCCGGGTCGCCCTGAAGACCAGGCACGTCGACTACAACGGGCGCCTGTGCATGGTCTCCGCCGCCGGCGCCAACAAGCTCGCCTTCGGCATCGACCGCGCCGGCAACCCCTTCTCCGACATCCTCCTCACCGACTGCCTCCTCATCGCCGGCTCCAACGTCGGCGAGTGCTTCCCCGTCATGACCCAGTACGTGTGGGGAGCCCGCGACCGGGGCGCCACCCTGATCGTGGTCGACCCCCGCGAGACCGCCATCGCCCGCACCGCCGACGTCCACGTCGCCCTCAAGCCCGGCACCGACTCCGCCTTCTTCAACGCCGTCCTCAACGTCGTCGTCGCCGAGGGCCTCACCGACGAGGCCCACCTCGCCGCCCGCACCACCGGCTGGGACGAGGTGAAGCGGACCGTCGCCGAGTACCCGCCGTCCCGCGCGGCACGGATCTGCGGCGTCCCCGAGGAGCAGATCGTCCAGGTGGCCCGCATGTTCGCCGGCGCCGACCGGGCCATGGCCTGGCACGCCCGGGGCATCGAGCACCACTCCCAGGGCGTCGAGAACTGCCTCACCGTCATCAACCTCTGCGTCGCCACCGGCAACATCGGCAAGCCCGGCGCCGGCTACGGCACCATCACCGGCCAGGGCAACGGCCAGGGCGGCCGCGAACACGGCCAGAAGTCCGACCTCCTCCCCGGCGGCCGCTCCATCACCAACCCCGAGCACCGCCGTCAGATCTGCGAGATCTGGGGCATCGACGAGACCGAACTCCCCGCCGCCGGAACCTCCATGATGGAGATGGTCTGGCAGATGCAGCGCCAGGAGATCCGCGGCCTCATCGGCATCTGCAACAACCCCTTCGTCTCCCTCCCGAACTACGCCACCGTCAAGAACGGCTACGACACCCTCCAGTTCCACGCCCAGTTCGACTTCTTCCTCTCCGAGACCGCCGCCAACGCCCACGTCGTCTTCCCCGTCACCGTCTGGGCCGAGGACGAGGGCGTCATGGCCAACGCCGAGGCCCGCGTCGTCAAGCACAACAAGGCCCAGGAGCCCCCCGCCGGCGTCCGCACCGACACCTGGGTCCTGTGCGAGCTCGCCCGCCGCCTCGGCGCCGGCGACAAGTTCGCCTTCCCCGACTCCCGCTCCGTCTTCGAGGAGCTGCGCGTCGCCTCCGCCGGGACCGTGAACGACTACTACGGCATCACCTACGAGCGCCTGGAGCAGACCGGCGGCATCGCCTGGCCCTGCCCCACCACCGACCACCCCGGCACCCCCCGCCTCTTCGAGGACGGGCGCTCCTACCACCCCGACGGCAAGATCCACCTCCAGACCGTCGAGTGGCACCCGCCCATGGACCCGTACAGCGAGGAGTTCCCCCTCTCGCTCACCACCGGCCGCACCGTCGCCCACTTCCTCTCCGGCAACCAGACCCGCCGCCTCGCCGGACTCGTGGAGCAGACCCCCCGGCCCTGGGTCGAGGTCCACCCCTCCCACGGCTTCCGCAACGGCGACCCCGTCCGCGTCGTCACCCGCCGCGGCAGCGAGGTCTTCCCCGCCCTCGTCACCGACGCCATCCGCCCCGACACCGTCTTCGTGCCCTACCACTGGCCCGTCCCCACCGCGGCCAACGCCCTCACGATCGACGCCCTCGACCCGCGCTCCAAGATCCCCGAGTACAAGGTGTGCGCCGCCCGCGTCGAGGCCGCCGAACGCATCGACGAGGTCCCCGCCCCGCCCACGTCCCCGGGACAGCC
The DNA here is from genome assembly GCA_000716465.1 of Streptomyces bikiniensis. Classification (GTDB taxonomy): domain Bacteria; phylum Actinomycetota; class Actinomycetes; order Streptomycetales; family Streptomycetaceae; genus Streptomyces; species Streptomyces bikiniensis. The sequence goes on along the minus strand of JNWL01000007.1, from coordinate 133,817 downwards.
GGCCTACCCGGAGGCCCAGGTCTCCCGCACCGACCCGCTGCCCCCCACCTCCCCCCAGGGCCGCGGCACCGCCGAGAGGAGCTGACCCGCACATGATGGGCCGCACGATCTTCATCGACCCCGGCCGCTGCATCGGCTGCCAGGCCTGCGTCTCCGCCTGCCGCGAATGCGACTCCCACCGCGGCAAGTCGATGATCCACCTCGACTACCCCGACGAGGGCCGTTCCGTCGCCTCCCTCCCCACCGTCTGCATGCACTGCGAGGACCCCGTCGCCCCCTGCGCCGAGGTCTGCCCCGCCGACGCGATCCTCGTCACCCCCGACGGCGTCGTGCAGCAGGCCGACACCACCCGCTGCATCGGCTGCGCCAACTGCGTCAACGCCTGCCCCTTCGGCGTGCCCAAGATCGACCTCCAGGCCAAGCTCCAGATGAAGTGCAACCTCTGCTACGACCGCACCGCCTACGGCCTCGCCCCCATGTGCGCCACCGTCTGCCCCACCGGCGCCCTCTTCTACGGCACCGTCGAGGAGCTGCGGGCCGAACGCCCCGGCGTCCAGGTCGCCGACTCCTTCACCTTCGGCACCACCACCGTCTCCACCGGGGTCGCGATGGTCGTCCCCGCCGACAAGGTCCAGTGGCCGGTGCCGGGCGGGCTGCCCGTCGTGGAGATCAACGGGAAGGACGTCCGTTGAGCGTCACCGACCCCCAGCCGCCCGCCCCGGACCCGGGCACCGACGCCGCCCAGGACGCGCTCCACGACCGGATCGCCGCCGACTCCCTCACCACCCGCCGCGACTACCTGCGGATCGTCGCCACCGTGTCCGGCGGCCTCGCCGCCGGTGGCGTCGGCGTCGCCGCCGGCATCCTGCACCGGCACGGCGACAGCGAGGGCGCCCCCGAACCGAAGCGGATCGCCGACCGCATCCTGCCCGGCGACTCCCTCGCCTTCCGCTACCCCGGCGCCGACGACCGCGCGGTCGCCGTCCGCCTGGAGGACGGCACCCTCGCCGGCTACTCCGCCGTCTGCACCCACCTCGCCTGCGCCGTCCTGTGGCGCAAGGACCGGGGGAGCGAGGGCGAGCTGTACTGCCCCTGCCATGAGGGCGTCTTCGACGCGCGCACAGGAGGGGTCACGGCCGGCCCGCCGCCCCGGGGCCTCCCGAAGGTGCTCCTCGTGGAGGAGGCCGACGGCAGCGTCTGGGCGGTCGGCACCGCCCGCTCGGGCGAGACCGCCCGCGAGGGCCTGTGCCGCGAACTCGGCCCGGACCGCCCGGACCTCGCCGCCCGCCTGGGCTGCCCGGGCGCCGCCGGGGGAGCGGGAACGGGTACGGGCGGGGGAGCGGGTACGGGGGCGGAGGCGGGTACGGGCGGGGGAGCGGATACGAGGGCGGGCACGGGTGCGCGGATGCCGGAGAGGAGTGAGCGGGCATGAGCGAGAGCCCCTTCCCCCGCGACCCGGAGGCCCCGGCCCCGGAGGCCCCGGCCCCGGACCCGGCCGAGCCGCCCCGGCCCCCCGCGTACACCCCGGGCAGTGTCCAGCCGCGCCTGAACCGCCCGCTGCACGAGCGCTACCCGCAGATCCGGCCCACCAGCGGCTACGGCGATCCCCGGATCCGGCACACCGGGCCGGGCCCGGGAGCCGGCGTGGAACAGGAGCCCGAGCGCTCCGCGAAGCTGACCGCCCGCCTCGCCCTGGCGCTCTCGGTCGTCGTCGGCCAGCTCTGGGGCCTGACGATCGTGGTGAACGAGTGGATGTCGGGCGACACCGGCACCGCCTGGTGGGGCGCGGGCTTCCTCGTCCTGTCGTTCCTCGTGGTGCTCGGCCTCTGGCTGCTCGACCCGAAGGACCGCTGACCCCGGGCCCCGGGCGGAGGGGGCCGCGGATCGGACGGGCGCGGAACGGGGTGGCGGGCGTACCCTGAAGGGATGAGCACCGCCCCCGCCCACGGCCCGCGAGACACGGAGCGACCCGGCGCGCCCGCCCGTCCCGAGGGCAGGCCCAGGCCGGCCATCGTCTTCGACGATCCGCTGGACCGCCAGTCCGCGGACGACACGGACCGCGGGTGGGGCGAGCGGCCTCCTACCGGCGGTGACAGCGCCGCCGACCTCGCGCGCTTCCTCGACGAGAAGCCGCCGCACCACCTCTGAACCCGGCGCACGGCGCCGGTCAGGAGGTGGGGTGTGCCCCCGTGCCGCCACCGGAACCCGAGCCCGAACCGGGAGCGGAGCCGGGACCCGCACCGGGAGTCGTCCCCGTGCCCGCCGCCGGGCCGCGCTGGGCGACCAGGTGGTCGCGGATCTCCTTGAGCACCTCCAGCTCGCTGACCTCCATCGTCTCCTGGACGCCCTCCTTCGCCTTGTCGTGCGCGGCGCGCTTCGCGAGGATCTTCGCCATCGGCAGGACCATCAGGAAGTAGACGACGGCCGCGGTGATCAGGAAGCTCAGCACCGCGCTGAGGACCAGGCCCCACTGGAGCTGGATGCCCTGCATCTCGCCGTCGACCATCCGGCAGGGGTCCTTGATGCAGGACGAGTAGCTCTCCAGGTCCTTCGTGCCGAAGGCGCCCACGACCGGGTTGATGATGCCCTTGACCACCGAGTTCACGATGTTCGTGAACGCGGCGCCGATGACGACCGCCACCGCCAGGTCGATCACATTGCCGCGCATCAGGAAGGCCTTGAAGCCTCCCAGCACGGTTTCCTTCTTCGCCACCGAGGTGCCTTTCGTCTCCGTCACTCGTGCTGCGTGCCGTGCCATTACGCCGCGCCCGGAGCGAGGGCGTCCAATCCGTACACACGGGACGGTTACGCGACGGTGTGTGCGTGCGAATCAACACACGATCACCGCGAGCCGGGACGTGGCACCGGCGCCCGCCAGCGTCGCGGCCGTCGCCCGGGGCACGGAGAGCACGACGAGCGCCCCCGCGTCCGGGCCGTCCCCGTCCGCCCGGGGGACCTCGGCGACCCGGGCGCCCGACGCCACCACCCGGGCCTCGGCCTCCCCGCCCGGCGGCGCGTGGGGCGCGGCGACCACGTCGACCCGGTCCCCGGGCCGCAGCAGCCGCACGGTCGCGGCGTCGGCGATCCGCACCGGCGCGGACACCAGGGGGACGGCCGGCGCGGGGCGCACGGGGGAGACGGCGGTGGCCTTCGTGCTCCCCGGAGACGGCCTGCCGCTCACGGCCCCCGCCACGGCCAGCGCCGCCGCCATCAGCGCCAGGAGCACCACCGGCGCCCGCCGTCCCCGGCGCAGCGCCCTGTGCAACCGCGGTCGGGCACCCCGTACCCGTACGGGCTCGAAAACCGGCACCGCACACGGTGCCGGCACGGAGACGGGGGAGGGGGAGTTGTGCGTGGTCGTCACGGGGCACCGCCTGTCCGGAGAGGGAAGGAAGGGAAGGAGTGGGAAGGGAGGGAAGGAGCGGGAAAGCGACTCCCACTCTCCCCGCCCCGCCGCCGTCCCGCTCCGCCCTGGGGATCACCCGGCGCCTGTGGAAAACCCCCTCATCCTCCCGAGTGACCCGCGCCCTCCCGAGTGACCCGCCCCCTCCTCGGGGACCCGCCCCCTTCGCACCGGCCCCGGACACGCCCGAGGGCCCCGTCGCACGCGACGGGGCCCTCGGGGAGGAACGAGATCAGGCGGCCGAGCTTCCGGTGCTCGACGCGGACGCCGAGGAGGAAGAGGACGACGACGCGGCCGAAGCGGCGGGCTTCGCGTCCGACGACGAGCCCGACGGGGCCGGGGCCGACGTCGAGGACTTCGCCGCGGACGACGCGGGCGAGCTGCTGGACGACGAACCGCGGCTGTCGTTCCGGTAGAAACCGGATCCCTTGAAGACGATGCCGACGGCCGAGAACACCTTCTTCAGGCGGCCCTTGCAGCTGGGGCACTCGGTCAGCGCGTCATCGGTGAACTTCTGCACCGCCTCGAGGCCTTCGCCGCACTCGGTGCACTGGTACTGGTAGGTCGGCACGTGACTTCCTCCTGGCACTCACACTCATCGAGTGCTAACGACGATCCATACTGACGTATTCCGTGGCCTCAGTCCACCGCCACCGGCACGCGGTGACCGACACCACGCGCCGCGACCCGGCTCGCCTCGCGCGGCCTGAGCCGCGACCGCAGCAGGACCAGCGTGGTCAGGGCCAGTGCCGTGCCCGCCAGCGGCACCAGGAATCCGGTGCTCGCGCCGTGGGCGTCGGCGAGGCGGCCGGCGACCGTGACGGCCGCCGCCTGCCCGAGCGCGACCGCGCCGGTGAGCCAGGTGAAGGCCTCCGTGCGGGCGGACGCCGGGATCAGGGTCTCCACGATGGTGTAGCCGGTGATCAGGGCGGGGGCGATGCACAGGCCCACGACCAGGCCCAGGGCGCCGAGGAGCAGCACCGAGTGCACGGACCACAGCAGGGACGCGGCGACGGTGAGGCCCGCGTAGCCCAGGATCAGGCGGCGCAGGGGGCCGGTCTTCCAGGCGACGGCGCCCATGGCGATGCCCGCGAGCATGTTGCCGGCGGCGAAGACCCCGTACAGCAGGCCGTTGACGCCGGGGTTGCCGATCTCCTCGCTGAAGGCGGTCAGGGAGACCTGCATGCCGCCGAAGACGGAGCCGATGCCGAGGAAGGCGACGATCAGGACGCGGACGCCGGGCACGGAGAGCGCCGAGCGGTGCGGCTCGGAGGCGTGGGACGCGGCCGGGCCGTACGCGGGCTGGGTGGCGCGCTGCGCGGCGAAGAACAGGCCGCCGACGAGGGTGAGGCCGGCCTCGGCGATCAGACCGGCGGCCGGGTGGACGCCGGTGCACAGGGCGGTGGCCAGGACGGGGCCGACGACGAAGGTGAACTCGTCCGTGACGGACTCGAAGGCCGCGGCCGTCGGCATCAGCGGGGTGCCGTCGAGCTTGGCCGCCCAGCGGGCCCGGACCATCGGTCCGACCTGCGGCACGGAGGCGCCGGCGGGCACGGCGGCCAGGAACAGCGCCCAGAGCGGGGCGCCGGCCAGGGCGAGGACCACGAGCAGCGCGACGGACGCGGTGTGGACGAGGACGCCGGGGACCAGGACGGCGCGCTGGCCGAACCGGTCGGCGAGCTTGCCGCTCTGCGGCGCGAAGAGCGCCATGGAGACGCCGGTGACGGCGGCGACCGCGCCGGCGCTGCCGAAGGAGCCGGTGGTGTGCTGGACGAGCAGGACGATGCCGATGGTCAGCATCGCGAAGGGCTGCCGGGCGGCGAACCCGGGGAGCAGGAAGGACAGTGCGCCGGGGGTGCGCAGCAGCTGTCCGTAACCGGGCCGCTTGCCCGTGTCGGGCCGCTTGTCGGTGTCGACCGTGCCCGTGTTGACCGTGGACGCCACGGTCCTTGCCTTTCCGCCGCCTGGTAGCGCTTCCCGTGCACGGTGGTGCGGGTGTCGCCGAGAGCTGTCCTCATGCGCGGAACTGCGGTAGATACCGGGCCGGCCCCACTGCGGAGGGGCGCCACGGCCGCCATACGGTCGCGCCAGCTCTGCGTCAGGCAGAGTTGGTTCGATCAGGTGTGCCTTCATGGTACAGGGAAGGAGCGTCCTCCCGCCTGGGAAACGCTCCCCCCTTCGAATCGATTCCTGCGATCACGGGGATCGGTGTGGGCCAGGTCTCAGTCGGCAGGGTTCTTCTGCCGGCGCCCCGCCCGGTGGAACCGCGTCTCCGTCCCCGGTGGCGGGCCGAGCGCCGTCGAGCCGCCGCCCGTGCCGAGCCAGCCGGCCAGCTTGCCGCCCTGCCCGACCGCCCGCAGCCGCCGCTCCGTGGCGTCCCGCACCGGGTCGGTGGCGACGACCAGGAGCTCGTCGCCGTGCCGCAGGACGGTCGCGGGCCCCGGTACGAAGCTCTTCTCCTCCCGTACGACGAGGGTGACCGCCGCTCCGGCCGGGAGGCGCAGTTCGGCGACCTCCACGCCGTGCATCCGGGAGCCCTCCGGGATGGCGACGGAGAGCAGGTGGCCGCGCAGCCGCTCCAGGGGCGCGGACTCCACGCCGAGGTCGGAGGCGTCCGAGGAGGCACCGAGCCTGAGCGCCTTCGCCAGCCAGGGCAGCGTCGGACCCTGGACGAGGGTGTAGACGACGACCAGGACGAAGACGATGTTGAAGATCCGCTCGCTGCCCTCGACCTGCGCCACCATCGGGATGGTGGCGAGGATGATGGGGACGGCTCCGCGCAGGCCGGCCCAGGACATGAGGGCCTGCTCCTGCCAGGGGATGCGGAACGGCAGCAGGCTGACCAGGACCTCCAGGGGCCGCGCGACCATCGTCAGGACCAGGCCGATGACGACGGCGGGCCAGAAGTCGTTCACCAGTTCGTGCGGGGTGACCAGCAGGCCGAGCAGGACGAACATGCCGATCTGCGCGATCCAGCCGAGCCCCTCGGCGAAGCCGCGGTTCGCGGGCGCGTGCGGCAGCTTGGCGTTGCCGAGGATCATCGAGGCCAGGTAGACCGCGAGGAACCCGGAGCCGTGGGCCAGGGCGCCGGCGGCGTACGCGACGACGGCGATGGCCATGACGGCGATCGGGTAGAGGCCGGAGGCGGGCAGGGCGACGTGCCGCAGCCCGTAGGCGCCGAGGAAGCCGACCGCGATGCCGACGGCCGCGCCGATGGCGAGTTCCAGGGCGATCTCGCCGAGGAGCACGTACCAGTGGTCGATCGGTCCGGCGGTGGAGAAGGCGACGACGAGGATGACGACGGGGGCGTCGTTGAAGCCGGACTCGGCCTCCAGGGTGCCGGTGACCCGCGAGGGCAGGGGCACCTTGCGCAGCACGGAGAAGACCGCGGCGGCGTCGGTGGAGGAGACGACGGCGCCGATGATCAGGGCCTGCCGCCACTCCAGGCCGACGAGGTAGTGGGCGCCGGCGGCGGTGACGCCGACGCTGACCGCGACGCCGACGGTGGACAGGACGGCCGCGGCCGGAAGGGCCGGCCTGACCTCCTTCCACTTCGTGCCGAGGCCGCCCTCGGCGAGGATCACGACGAGGGCCGCGTAGCCGATGACCTGCGTCAGCCCGGCGTTGTCGAAGGCGATGTTGCCGATGCCGTCCTGCCCGATGGCGACGCCGATCCCCAGGTACAGCAGGAGGCTGGGGAGGCCGCTCCGGGAGGAGATCCGCACGGCCGCGACGGCGATCAGCAGCACGAGCGAGCTGACGAGCAGGAGTTCGTTGAGCTGGTGGACAGTCAGTGCCCGGTCCTTCCCCTCATATGCGGCTGGATCGTTCCTCCAGCGGACGACACTTCGTTACCTTACCTAATCTTTAACGTTTTCTTGACGGCTTCCCGGTGGCTCACCCGCTCACCAGTACGGTTCTCTTCCTGACACCGAGTCCGAGCCGTCCGGACGCTGCGCCTAAGGTGGCTCCCGTACTCCAGGACCACCCTGCCCCTCGAAGGACAGCGATGCCCTCCAACACGTCCGCGCCCCCCGCCAAGAAGAAAGGGCGGCGTGCCCGCCTGCTCCTCGTCCTCCTGGTCCTCGTGCTGGTCGCGGGCGTCGGGGCCGGCGGTTACTGGGGTGTCAGCACCGTCCGGGGCTCGTTCCCGCAGACCACCGGCGAGATCCGCCTCGACGGGCTCTCGGGCCAGGTGGAGGTGAAGCGGGACGCCCTCGGAGTCCCGCAGATCTACGCCGACAACGAGCAGGACCTCTTCCGCGCGCAGGGCTACGTCCAGGCGCAGGACCGGTTCTACGAGATGGACGTCCGCCGGCACGTGACCGCGGGCCGCCTCTCCGAGATGTTCGGCGAGGGCCAGGTCGAGACGGACTCCTTCCTGCGCACCCTCGGCTGGCGCCGGGTCGCGCAGGAGGAGTACGACAAGGTCCTGTCGCCGGAGACCAAGAAGTACCTCCAGGCGTACGCGGAGGGCGTGAACGCCTACCTGAAGGACCGGAAGCCGGGCGACGTCTCCGTCGAGTACGCGGCCCTGGCCCTCACCAACGACTACACGATCGAGCCGTGGACCCCGGTCGACTCGGTGGCCTGGCTGAAGGCGATGGCCTGGGACCTGCGCGGCAACATGCAGGACGAGATCGACCGCTCGCTGCTCACCAGCCGGCTGACCCCGGCGCAGATCGAGCAGCTCTACCCGGAGTACCCGTACGCGCTCCACCAGCCGATCGTGGACGGGGGCGCGGTGGACGACTCCACCGGGAAGTTCGACCCCGCGGGCAAGGGCGGCGACGACGAGGAGCTGGGGACGGGCGAGACCCCGGGCACCAACCCGGCCGGCTCGGAGGGCTCGGACGGTTCGACCGGCGGCTCGGACGGTTCGGCCGACGGCTCCACGGGCTCCGGCGGCTCGGACAACGGCTCCACGGGTTCCGGCGGCTCGGACAACGGCTCCGGCGCCTCGGACGGCATGACGTCCCAGCTCGCCGCCCTCTCCGAGGTCCTCGACGGCGTCCCGGACCTGCTCGGCCCCAACGGCAACGGCATCGGCTCGAACTCCTGGGTCGTCGCCGGCCGCTACACGACCTCCGGCAAGCCGCTGCTCGCCAACGACCCGCACCTCGCGCCGCAGCTGCCGTCCCTCTGGTACCAGATGGGCCTGCACTGCCGCTCGGTCTCGGCCACCTGCCGCTACGACGTCTCGGGCTACACCTTCTCCGGCATGCCCGGTGTGATCATCGGACACAACGACAAGATCGCCTGGGGCCTCACCAACCTCGGCGCCGACGTCACCGACCTCTACCTGGAGAAGATCGGCCCCGACGGCTACCTCGTCGACGGCAAGGTCAAGCCCTTCGTCACCCGCGAGGAGACCATCAAGGTCGCCGGCGGCGCCGACCGCAGGATCACCGTGCGGTCCACCGAGCGCGGCCCGCTCGTCTCCGACCGCTCCTCCGAGCTGGAGGCGGTCGGCCAGAAGGCCCCCGTCGGCAACGCCGCCCCCGACCGCGGCACCGGCTACGGCGTCTCCCTCCAGTGGACCGCCCTCCAGCCGGGCAAGTCGATGGACGCGATCTTCGCCATCGACCGCGCCAAGGACTTCGCCTCCTTCCGGGCCGCCGCCGAGAACTTCGAGGTCCCGTCCCAGAACCTGATCTACGCCGACACCGAGGGCAACATCGGCTACCAGTCGCCGGGCAGGATCCCGCAGCGCACCAAGGGCGACGGCACCCTGCCCGCGCCCGGCTGGGACTCCTCGTACGGGTGGAAGAAGCAGTACATCCCCTTCGAGAAGCTGCCCTATGAGTACAACCCGGACCGCGGCTACATCGTCACCGCCAACCAGGCCGTGATCGACCCGAAGAACTACTCCGCCCTGCTCACCAAGGACTGGGGCTACGGCTCGCGCAGCCAGCGGATCAACGACCTGATCGAGTCGAAGATCAAGGACGGCGGCAAGATCTCGCCGGACGACATGCGGACCATGCAGACCGACAACCGCAGCGAGATCGCGACCCTGCTCAACCCGCTCCTGCTCAAGATCGACATCGCCGACCCGCACGTCCGCGAGGCGCAGAAGCTCCTGGAGGGCTGGGACTACACCCAGGAGCCCGACTCGGCCGCCGCCGCCTACTTCAACGCGGTCTGGCGCAACGTCCTCAAGCTCGCCTTCGGCAACAAGCTGCCCAAGGAGGTGCGCGCCGAGGGCGACTGCATCAACGTGCGCCCGGCCGACGCCACCGGCCCGGTCGACGAGCAGAACAAGCTCGTCCGCGAGTGCGGCCAGCGCGACCCCGACTCGGCGCAGCCGGACGGCGGCGACCGCTGGTACGAGGTCGTCCGCCCGCTCCTCAAGCAGGAGAAGAGCGAGTGGTGGACCACCCCGGGCAACCGCACCGACCAGGCCACCGAGACCCGTGACCAGCTGCTCGCCCGCGCCATGAAGGACGCGCGCTGGGAGCTGACCGCCAAGCTCGGCAAGGACGTCTCCACCTGGAGCTGGGGCCGGCTGCACCAGCTGACCCTGAAGAACCAGACCCTCGGCACCGCCGGCCCCGGCGTCGTGCAGCGGCTCCTCAACCGCGGCCCGTGGAACCTGGGCGGCGGCGAGGCGGCCGTCGACGCCACCGGCTGGAACGCGGCCGGCGGCTACGAGGTCATCTGGGTGCCGTCGATGCGGATGGTCGTCAACGTCGGCGACTGGGACAAGTCCCGGTGGATCAACCTCACCGGCGCCTCCGGCCACGCCTTCCACACGCACTACACCGACCAGACGGACGCGTGGGCGAAGGGCGACCTGTACGACTGGGCCCACGGCAAGGCGGCGGTCGACGCGGCGACGAAGGACACACTGGTCCTCAAGCCGTAGCGGTCGGGCCGTGGCGGAGGACGCGCCGGTCCTCAGGCCTTAGGCGCGGGGGCGGCCCGGAAACGGATCACCGCCTCCGGGGTCACCACCGCGTGCACGGGGTGGTCGTGCGGTTCCTCCGGAACCCGCCCGACCACCTCGTCCGCGTAGAGGAGGACCACCAGGGCCGGGTCCCCGCCGGCCCGTGCGAGCCGGGCGAGGACCCGGTCGTACGAGCCGCCGCCCCGCCCCAGCCGCATCCCGCGCGCGTCCACCGCGAGCCCCGGCAGCAGCACCGCGTCCGCCTCGCACACCGCCTCCGGGCCGAGCCGGGGCCCGACCGGTTCGAGGAGCCCCCGGCCCGCCCGCGCGAGCCGGTCCGGACCCTCGTACGCGGCCCAGTCCAGGTCGTTGTCGGGGAGCAGCACCGGCAGCAGGACCCGCACCCCGCGCGCGTGGAGCGCGTCGAGCAGCGCGCGCGTGCCCGGCTCGCGGCCCACGGAGACGTACGCGGCGACGGTCGACGCCCCGGCGAGCTCGGGCAGTTCCGCCCCCTGCCGGGCGAAGGACCCGGCCGACTCCGCGAGGAACTCGGGGGTCAGCGCGGCGCGGGCCCCCAGAAGTCGGCTGCGCAGCAAGGTCTTTTCGGACATCTCCGGTGTCATGACGGTCCTCCGTGAATACGCGAAGCTCCTGTAACTGCCTTTATGCGGAGGAAGTTAATCGGAGCCACATCTTTCTCTCATTCCGAACCGTTAGGGTGCACCGCATGAATCAGTCGCTCCCCAGGCTCGGCCGGATCAGCAAGGCTGTCATCCCGGCCGCCGGCCTCGGCACCCGCTTCCTCCCGGCGACCAAGGCGACGCCGAAGGAGATGCTGCCGGTCGTCGACAAGCCGGCCATCCAGTACGTCGTGGAGGAGGCCGTCGCGGCCGGCCTCTCCGACGTGCTGATGATCACCGGCCGGAACAAGCGCCCCCTGGAGGACCACTTCGACCGGAACTACGAGCTGGAGGAGGCCCTGAGCCGCAAGGGCGACGCCGAGCGCCTCTCCAAGGTCCAGGAGCCCAGCGACCTCGCCACCATGCACTACGTCCGCCAGGGCGCCCCGCGCGGCCTCGGCCACGCCGTCCTGTGCGCCGCCCCGCACGTCGGCGACCAGCCCTTCGCGGTCCTCCTCGGCGACGACCTGATCGACCCGCGCGACCCGCTGCTCGCGCGGATGGTGGAGGTCCAGGAGCGGGAGGGCGGCAGCGTGATCGCCCTGATGGAGGTCGAGCCCTCGCAGATCCACCTGTACGGCTGCGCGGCCGTCGAGGCCACCGGCGACGGGGACGTCGTGAAGGTGACGGACCTGGTCGAGAAGCCCGGACCGGGCGAGGCGCCCAGCAACTACGCGATCATCGGCCGCTACGTCCTGGACCCGGCCGTCTTCGGGACCCTGCGGGAGACCGAGCCGGGCCGCGGCGGGGAGATCCAGCTGACCGACGCCCTGCAGAAGCTCGCCTCGGACGAGAAGATCGGCGGCCCGGTGCACGGGGTCGTCTTCAAGGGGCGCCGCTATGACACCGGCGACCGCGGCGACTATCTGCGTGCCATTGTCAGACTCGCGTGCGAACGTGAAGATCTGGGACCGGACTTCCGGGCCTGGCTCCGGAGATACGTCAGCGAGGAGATGTAGGCCTTGAGCAGCAGCACGGCACCGTCGCCGTCCCACGACGACCACGACGAGGACCGGGAGAAGGGCGCGCACGACCCCTGCGCGGGCCCGGCCCGCGACCTGTGGACGGTCGACGAGCACCTGGCCGACGTCCTCGCCTCCGTGACCCCGCTCGAACCCATCGAGCTGCAACTCCTCGACGCCCAGGGCTGCGTCCTCGTCGAGGACGTGACGGTGCCGGTCGCGCTGCCCCCCTTCGACAACAGCTCCATGGACGGCTACGCGGTCCGGGTCGCCGACGTCGCCGGGGCCACCGAGGAGTTCCCCGCCGTCCTCACGGTGATCGGCGACGTCGCGGCCGGCGCGGACGGCCTGCCCGAGGTCGGTCCCGGCCAGGCCGCCCGGATCATGACCGGCGCCCCGCTGCCGCCCGGCGCCGAGGCCGTCGTCCCCGTCGAGTGGACCGACGGCGGTACGGGCGGGGGCGCGGCCACCGGCATGAGCGCCGCCAGCACCTCCCCCGGGGGCGCGGCCGGCGAGGTCCGGGTGCACCGCGCCGCCGAGGCACGCGCCCACGTGCGCGCGCGGGGCAGCGACGTCCGCGCCGGCGAGCCGGCCCTCGCGGCCGGCACGGTCCTCGGGCCGCCGCAGATCGGCCTGCTCGCCGCGATCGGGCGCGGCACGGTGCGGGTGCGGCCCCGCCCCCGGGTCGTCGTCATCTCCACCGGCAGCGAGCTGGTCCAGCCGGGCGAGCCGCTGGGACCGGGGCAGATCCACGACTCCAACAGCTTCGCCCTCGCCGCCGCCGCCCGGGACGCCGGAGCCCTGGCCTACCGGGTGGGGGCCGTCGCCGACGACGCGGAGTCGCTGCGCTCCGCCATCGAGGACCAGCTCATCCGGGCGGACCTGCTCGTGACCACGGGCGGGGTGAGCGTCGGCGCGTACGACGTGGTCAAGGAGGCGCTGACCGCGGACGGAGAGGTCGACTTCCGCAGGCTGGCCATGCAGCCGGGCAAGCCGCAGGGCTTCGGCGCGATCGGCGCCGAGCGGATCCCGCTGCTCGCCCTGCCGGGCAACCCGGTCTCCTCGTACGTCTCCTTCGAGCTGTTCGTCCGGCCCGCGATCCGCGCCCTGATGGGCGTGGAGGACCTGCACCGGCCCCGGGCGCGCGCGGTCCTGGACGCGGACGGCCCCCTGCGGTCCCCGGCGGGCCGCCGCCAGTTCCTGCGCGGGGTGTACGACCGGGAGACCGGCGCCGTCACTCCCGTGGGCGGTGCCGGCTCCCACCTGATCGCGGCCCTCGCGCACGCGGACTGCCTGATCGTGGTCCCGGAGGAGACGGAGGCCGTGGCTCCGGGCGCCGAGCTGGAAGTGGTCCTCCTCGGCTGAGGGGGCCAGGGTGGGGGTACGGTGTCTCGTCCCACACAGCGACCGGGAGTGTCACGGCCATGAGCACGCAGCAAGGTCTCACCCACATCGACGAGGCGGGGGCGGCCCGCATGGTCGACGTCTCCGCGAAGGACGTCACGGCCCGCACGGCACGCGCCAGCGGACGGGTCCTCGTCTCGCCGCGCGTGATCGAGCTGCTGCGCGGCGAGGGCGTCCCGAAGGGCGACGCGCTCGCGACCGCCCGGATCGCCGGGATCATGGGCGCGAAGAGGACCCCGGACCTCATCCCGCTCTGCCACCCGCTCGCGGTCTCGGGCGTCACGCTCGACCTGTCGGTCGCGGACGACGCGGTCGAGATCCTGGCGACCGTGAAGACCACGGACCGCACGGGCGTGGAGATGGAGGCCCTGACGGCGGTCTCGGTCGCGGCCCTGACGGTCGTGGACATGGTGAAGGCGGTCGACAAGGGCGCGGTCATCTCCGACGTGCGGGTGGAGGAGAAGACGGGCGGCAAGTCGGGCCGCTGGGCGCGGGGCGAGTCGTGACCCGCGCCGGACGGGTGGCGGGCACCCACGGGCACCCGGAGCCGACCGCGCCCGCCGTGCCGGGGGAGACCCCGGCGGACGCCTACGCGGCCCTGGTCGTCACCGCCTCCAACCGGGCGGCGGCCGGGGTGTACGAGGACAAGGGCGGCCCGCTGATCGCCGAGGCCCTGACCGCGCTGCGGTTCGCGGTCGAGGGCCCGCAGGTCGTCCCGGACGGCGAGCCCGTCGAGGCGGCGCTGCGGGCGGCCGTGGACGCCGGGTACGACCTGGTGGTCACCACCGGGGGCACGGGCATCTCGCCCACCGACCTGACCCCCGAGATGACCCGCCGCGTCCTGGAGCGGGAGATCCCGGGCATCCCCGAGGCCATCCGCGCGTACGGCCGGGAGAAGGTGCCGACCTCGGCCCTCTCCCGGGGCCTCGCCGGGGTCGCGGGCCGCACCCTGATCGTGAACCTGCCGGGCTCGACGGGCGGCGTGCGGGACGGCCTGGCCGTCCTGGAGCCGCTCCTGAGGCACGCCGTCGACCAGATCCGCGGCGGCGACCATCCGAGACCGTCGTGATCCCGTCCTGGCCGGCGGTCCTGGTCGACGGCGAGGTGGTCCTGCGGCCGATAAGGATGCGGGACCACGCGGCCTGGCGCGAGGTGAACCGGCGCAACCGCGAGTGGCTGCGCCCGTGGGAGGCGACGGTCCCGCCGCCGTCCCCGGGCGGCCCGGCCGCCCGGCGCCCGACCTACCGTCAGATGGTGCGCCACCTGCGGTCGGAGGCGAACGCGGGCCGGATGCTGCCGTTCGTGATCGAGTACCAGGGGCGGCTGGTCGGCCAGTTGACGGTGGCCGGGATCACCTGGGGCTCGATGTGCTCGGGGCACGTGGGGTACTGGGTGGACAGCGCGGTGGCCGGGCGCGGGGTGATGCCGACGGCGGTCGCGCTCGCCGTGGACCACTGCTTCCGCACGGTCGGCCTGCACCGCGTCGAGGTGTGCATCCGCCCGGAGAACGGGCCCTCGCGCCGGGTCGTGGAGAAGCTGGGCTTCCGCGAGGAGGGGCTGCGGCCGCGCTACCTCCACATCGACGGGGCGTGGCGGGACCACCTGGTCTTCGCGCTCACGGCGGAAGAGGTGCCGGAAGGACTGCTGAGGCGTTGGCGCCAGGCGAGAATGAAATAAGTGTTCGAATTCAATCGGGAGTTGGCAGTCAATCGATCTGAACAATCACAAAAAAGTTCAGTGATATCAGCCAGATCGTGCGACACACCGGGCCAATTGGCCTATGCCCCCGTGCGAACCCCTCTACCGTGTGAAGCGTGAGCAGCAGCGGCCTCATCTACGCAGTCATCGTCGGGGCCTGGGCCGCCTACTTGGTACCGATGTGGCTCCGCAGGCAGGACGAGCTGAACGAAGCCCGTCCAACGGAACGCTTCAGCACCGCCATCCGGCTGCTTTCCGGACGGGCGGGCATGGAACGCCGTTACGCCAAGGAGCTCAAGGAGCGGGACCGTACGGCGCAGGGCCCGACGCCCGACGTGGACCCGGACGCGGCGACCGAGCACCTCAGCTCGGTCGACGTCCGGGCCTTCTCCGCGCCCGCGGCCAGGACGGAGGCGCGCCTGGAGCTCCCGGACCGCGCGCCGGACCGCGACCCCGAGCCCGCGCCCGGGGCGGGACGGGGCGCCGCCGAGCGCGCCCGCCGCGGCAAGGTCCTCGCCCGTCGCCGCCGCACCACGATCGTCCTCTTCCTCGCCTTCACCCTCGGCGCGGTCGTCGCGGCCGTCGGCGGCCTCCCCTTCCTGTGGGCGCCGGCCGTCCCCGCCCTGCTCCTCAGCGCGTACATCGTCCACCTGCGGATCCAGGAGCGGCGCCGCTTCGTGTACGTGATGGACCGGCGCCGCGCCGAGGCGGCGGCCGCCCGGCTGCGCGAGAGCCGCCGCCCCGCCCCGACGCCCGAACCGGAGGCCGACCAGGCGCCCGCGACGGCCCCGGCGGTCTCCCCGCAGGAGGCGGACCGGCGCGCCCTGGTCGAACAGACCGACCACGCCGAGTGGGTGGACCAGCAGCGCGACCGCGGCCCGGCCCGCGGCGACAGCTGGGACCCGGTCCCGGTCCCGCTGCCCACGTACGTCACCGCCCCGGTCGCCCCGCGCGCGTCGAGCGGCGTCGACATCACGGACCCGGAGACCTGGAGCGCGGCCCGCTCCTCCACGGCGGCCGACCCGGCCCCCGCCCCGGCCCCCCGCAAGCGCCCGGCCGCCCCGCGCCGCGACCGCGACCACGGCCGCACCCCGCTCTTCGACCAGTACGCGGACGACGACCGCCCCCGGGCCGCCAACGAGTGACCCCGCCGGACAGGCCCTAGGCTCCCGCCCGTGGACATGGACGGCTACGCGCGCCTCACGGCCCGGATCGAGAAGGCCTGGGAGAAATTCGACGACCCGGCCACGCCGCACCGGGACTTCCGCCTGGACGAGATCAGCGACGTCCTGGAGGCGGGTCTGCTGACGCAGGAGGACGCCGAGCGGGCCGTCGGACGCATGGTCGGGGTTGCCCTGTCCGGCGACGAGGACAGGGCAGTCCTGGAATCCGCCCTGTACGCCGTTTGCACGGCGGGCACGCGCTACACGCTCCCCCTCCCGCTCGTGAAACCGCTCGCCGACGCGGCGGACCGCTTCGACCCCCCGCTCCTGGCCTACGTCCTGTCGGCCCTCGGCTCCACGTACGACAAGGCGGCGACACCGCTCGCCGAGCGGTTCCTCGACCACCCCCACCCCGAGATCCGCCGGGAGGCGGAGGACGCCCTGACCGAGATCCGGTGGCGGTACCGGCACGAGCCGATCGGGGGAGCCCTCCCCGACGCCCTCGGCTGACCTGCGGCGGAAGCGATTTTTGTTCTCGCCGGTCGGGGTGCTAATGTTTCACACGTCGCAAGGGCCTGTGGCGCAGTCTGGTAGCGCACCTCGTTCGCATCGAGGGGGTCTGGGGTTCAAATCCCCACAGGTCCACAGACAACGGGAATCCCGTCCGATCGCAAGATCGGGCGGGATTTTCGTCGTCCGGGCGCCGGGCGGAGGAGAAGGACGGGACTTACGGGCGGAGCGCCAGGGTCGCGTTGGAGTAGGCGGGGTCGCCGGTGATGTCCCTGACGGCCCAGGGAGGGGCGGGCGGCGGGACGGCCGGGTCGCCCCGCCACTCGATCTCGGCCACCGTGAGGCCCGCGTGGACACCGGTGTACTCGTCGACGATCCAGTCGTCCGGGAGCGAGTGGCGCCGTTTCTCCAGGACGCGTCCGGTGCAGAGGGCGAGGAGTTCCAGGGCGTCCGGAACGGGGACGGGGTACTCGTACTCGGCCCGGGTCGGACCGGAGCGGGGGCCCTTGACGGTGAGGAAGGCCGCGTTGTCGTCGACGACCCGGATCCGGACCTCGGGGGAGCGGTCCGTGGTGAGGTAGCCCTGGCGCAGGGTGTGCGTGGCGCGGATCAGGGCGCGCCAGCGCGGGTCGTCCGCGACGACGAGGTACTTGCGTTCTGTCTCCGTGGGCAAACCGGACACTTCCTTCCTGTGTCGTGCTTCCTATGACGTGCCGAGCATCAGCGCGATGCCCGCGACCATCAGGGTGGCGGCGGCGATGCGCGGGCCGCCGAAGCGCTCCTTGAAGAAGAACGCGGCGATCGCGGCGCCGGCGATCACGCTGAACTCGCGGAGCACGGCCACCGGCGCGAGCGGCGCCCTGGTCTGCGCCCACAGCACCAGACCGTACGAGACGACCGACAGCACGCCCCCGACGAGGCCCGGCAGCAGGACGGGGCGCAGCCTCGGGAGCAGGGCGCCGCGGAGCGTGACCGCCGCGTACGCGGGGATCGCCAGACCGTCGAGGAGCATCAGCCAGGCGATGTAGCCGAGGGCCGCGCCGGCCTCGCGGACACCGACGCCGTCCACCACCGTGTACACGGCGATCATCAGGCCCGTGGTCGCGGCCATCGCCACGGCCGGACCGCTGGGCCGGCCGGTCCGGTCCCTGACCCCCCACAGCGCCAGGCCGACGATCCCGGTCGTCGCGACCGCGATCCCGGCCGCGCCGGCCCCCACCAGGTGCTCGCCCAGCGCGAAGACGGCGAACAGGGTGACCAGCAGCGGCGCCACGCCCCGGGCGATCGGGTACACCTGCCCGAAGTCACCCAGCCGGAACGAGCGCATCAGCGCCACCTGGTAACCGATGTGCAGGAGGACCGAGGCGATCAGGTACGGCCAGGCGGCCGGCGACGGGAGCGGCGCCAGACACGCCAGGACGGCGCCGGACAGGGTGCGTCCGGCGCCGACCAGGCTCAGGCAGGCCAGTTCGTCCTTGATGCGGTGGGTGATCGCGTTCCAGCTCGCGTGGGTTACCGCGGCGAACAGCACCACTCCGACGACGAGCGGCGTCACGCCCTCAGCTCCGCCAGCACCGTCTTGCGGACGAGCGGATCGAGCATGTCGACGTTCGCCCGGTAGCAGCGGGCGCCCTCGACCAGGGTGGTGAGCTGTGCGCGCAGTCCGGCCAGGGTGGCCGTGAACGCGTCGAGGTCGCCGCCGTGATGGTCCAGCAGGTCGTCCTTCAGGCCGTAGTTGACCACCCCGTCCGAGAACAGGCCGAGGAACAGGCCCGCCTGCTCCGCGGTGATCCGCGCGAAGCCCCCCGGACGCCCGGGGGAGAAGTCGGTGATCACGATGTTGCGGACCCGCCCGCTGTCGCTGGGCGCGCCCGCGAACAGCAGCTCCGGCGCGGCCACGAAGTCCCCGCTCTCCAGGTGCGGGGTCAGCCCGTGCTCCTCGATCAGCCGCTCGAACTGCGGGGCCCGCCGGACCCGTACCGCCGAGGGCACGGCGTGCGCCTCCCCGTCGCGCACCAGCGCATGGGTGTTGGTGAGGAACCGCGCCCCGTCCAGGCAGGCCTGGGTGAGGAACACCGTCTTGCCGCCGGCGTTGGGCCCGACGAGCAGCGTGGCCGCGCCGTCGTCGAAGGTGAAACCGCCCGCCTTCAGGTGCAGGTAGCCGTGGTCGACCGCGAAGTCGGTGAGGATCCGCTTGACGAAGTACGGCCAGACCGTGCGCTCCAGGCGGCGGCCGAAGACGTACGAGCGCCTGCCCTCGGTGACGAGGTACGCGGGGTCGCCGAAGATGTGGTTGAGGTAGTAGCCCGAGCGGAAGCGCTTGGCCCGCAGCGTGCGGTCGCAGAGCCCCCGCAGCACCTCCGGGTCGTACGGGTCCCGGTCCAGGTCCACGCAGACGATCTCGTGGTCCGGCTCGGTTCCGGCGGGCGCCTCGCGGGAGAAGTACGCGTAGGCGTCGAAGGCCTCGAGGTTGCTGGAGATCCGTACCGAGAGGAGGTTGAGGTCCACCAGCCGGGTGGAGCGGACCGGGAGCGCGCCCAGTCCGGCCGGGCCGGCGGTCGTGCCCGTCCCGGCGGGGGTCGGGGCGGCCGTCACGCGGCCGCCGCCAGGGTCGTGACGGCGGCGGTGATGCCGGCCTCCGAGGCGAACGTCTCGCGGGTCAGCAGCTCGTCGGGGAACTCGACGTCGAACTCGTCCTCCAGGGCGACCAGCAGACTCACGCTCAGCAGCGAGTCCATGCCCGCCTCCCACAGGTCGGCGCCGGGGCCGAGGGAGGAGACGTCGACGGAGCCGCCCAGGACCGCGAGCAGGACCTTGTGGACCCGCTCCGCCTGCCCGGACGTGGTCGCGGCGGTGTCTTCCATGGTGCGCGTGCTCCTATCCGTGTCCGTGGGGGGTGTCAGGCGGCCGCGGCGGCGCGGAACCGCTCGACGAGCTGCTGCGGGGTCCACTCCACCCGCTTGCCGGCGTGCGCGCCGCGCGGGGCGCAGGCGACGTGCAGCAGGGTGGTGACGCCCGGCTCGGGCCGTACGGCGGCCAGCTCCTCGGGCGAGGAGACGCTGTGCGCGGCGGAGTAGCCGGCGGCGAGCGCCATGCCCACCGGGTCGGCGATGCGCACCGGGCGCTGACCACCGGTGCTCTCGTGCACGCCGTTGTCGAGGACGACGTGCACCAGGTCCGGGGCGTGCTCGGCGATCATCGGCAGCGCGCCGGGGTTCATCGCGAACGAACCGTCGCCGTCGAGGACGACCACGTGGCGGCCCGGCCGGGCCAGCGCCACGCCCAGGCCGACGGGGGCGGCCATGCCCATGGACCCGACCAGGTAGAAGTTCTCGGGCCGGTCGGCGGTGTTGTAGAGGTCGCGGGTGATGAACCCGCAGGTGGACACGTACAGGGACGTGGGGAACTTCTCGGTGACCGCGCGGATCGCGTCCTGGATGCCGAACATGCTCAGATGCCTTCCTTGACGATGAGGACGGGAGTGGTGCGTCCGTCCTCGGCGGCCGCGAGGCAGCGCTCGACGGAGCCGTGGGGGTCGCTCGGGTCGAAGACGGTGTGGCGCAGGCCGAACACGTCGAGGAGGTTGAGCAGTTCGCGGCCGATGATGTCGTGCTCGACCGCGTCGTTCCCGTCGTGGCCGCGCCAGCTGACGATCAGCGGCACGTGCAGGTCGTAGATGAGGTTGAGCGAGGTCAGCACGTTCAGGGAGTAGCCCAGGCCCGAGTTCTGCATGAGGACGACGGGCTTCGCGCCGGCCGCCGACAGGCCCGAGGCGACGCCGAGCGCGGAGTCCTCGCGGGGCGCGGGCAGGTAGGAGACGGTCCCGGCGGGGCCCTCCCCGCTCTCCAGCACCCGGAAGACGCCCTTGAGGAGCGAGCAGGGGACACCGGTGAAGTGGGTGAACCCGCGGTCCACGAAGGCCTGGACGAGCGCCTCGGCGGCGCTCTGCGCGTGCTGCGCGTTCTCGCGCCCCGTGGCGGCCGGCGGCCGTGCGGTCAGGGTCTGGGCGTCTGTCATGGGGAGGGAACTCTCTTCCGGAGTACGTACGGGTGTCACACGGCCGGCGTGTGCGGGGTGGGGCGGGGCGGGCCCGCGGGGTGCGGGCCCGCCCCACCGGTGTCCTACGGCCAGGCGGTCAGCTCGGGCAGCGCCGCGGCCGGGTCGCCGTCCGCGACCGGCAGGACCGGGTGCGGACGGCCGGAGATCCAGGCGGCCAGCGCGCGCAGCGAGCCGCGGACCACCACCGGGGTCGCGCCCTCGGCCGCGGTGGACCACTCCTGGCCGGTGTCCTCGGCGTGCAGGGCGACGCCCTGCGGCAGCCGGCCCTTCAGGAAGGAGACCACGTGCGAGGAGAGCGCGGTGCTCCACTCCGCGGAGCCGTAGCCGACGGTGAGGTCGACGGTGTGCAGCTCGGTCTCCCTCCACCACGCGAGCTGGGTCGCGAACAGCGGCGAGTTCCGGTACGAGCAGGGCAGCTCCCAGCCGTCGGGGCCGAGCGCGTCCCAGGCCTCCTCCAGGGCGGTCAGGCCCTCCTCCAGCTGCTCCCGCAGCCACGCGACCGGCTCGCCGTGCAGCTCCTCGATGCGCCGGTCGCGGGTGGGCCGCCCGCCGTCGTACACCTCGACGGACTTGCCCTCGGCGGCGTACCGGGCCTGGCGGGCGAACGCCCGCGACAGGTCGGCGAGGTGGATCAGGACGTGGCCGCGCGTCCAGCCCGGGAGGTGGACGGCCTCACGGGCGCCCTCCTCCGTGATCTCCGCGGCGGCGGCCCGGAGCCTGTCGTGCGCGGCGCGGATCTCCTTGAGCCGCTCGGGGACGTCGACGCCGCCGTACTCGGGTGCGGTGTAGTCGATGGAGGTGCTCATGACGGGTTCCTTTCGAGTTCCTTCGTCTTCCCCCCGGCCGGGGACTCCTGCGGCATGAACGCGTGGATCCAGCAGAGGATGTCCCGGATGACGTGGTGGTCCTTGTTCGGTCGGAGGGCGCCGATCTGGTGGTACATCACACCCTCGCTGGGCGGGCCCAGGAAGGTGATCCGGGACTCGACCCTGCCATCGGCGCGGACCGGGTGGAACTCGGGGGTGAGGTCCAGGCCGCCGGGGACGAAGTCGGCTTCGCCGATACCGGGGTTGGCCCACTTGCGGACGATGCCGCGGCGCAGCAGGTTCGGGTAGACCGGCATGACGTCGCGCTCGGCGTCGAAGCCGTGGACCCGCGCGTCGACGAGGGCGTCCGCGTACCGCTCGGCACCGGTGGCCGGGCCGCTGACGCGGAACAGGCCGCGCTCCTCGTCGCACTCCACCCGGGCGCCGGGACCGACCGAGATGTCGACCCGGCCGCTCTTGATCAGCGCGGTGACCTTCTCCATCGCCTCCACCGAGGCGCCCTGGCACAGCCGGTTGTGGTGCGGCGTGTACACGTTGAGGAAGGTGCGGTGCGAGGAGGCGAGCAGCCCGCCGAAGTCGACCGCCTCGATCACGACGCCCCGCATGTCGCGCCAGGCGGCGTCGGCCGCCGCCTTCGCCGGGTTGCTCAGATTGCCCTGGGCGGCCCAGCGGATGTCCCGGTCCAGGAAGTCGAGGAACGTCTCGACGTACTCCTCGGGGCTCGCGTAACCGCCCTCGGGCACCGGCACCGGGTTGATGGTCCGCTCCCAGGAGAACCGGTGGTCGGCCGCCCGCGTGGCGTGCCGCCACGGGGACTCGGCCGCCGCGACCGCGGCCGCGAAGGCGTGCGGGTCGCCGGCCTCCGCGAGCAGCGCCCCGGCCCGTTCGGCGCCGTACACGACGGTGAGGAAGGAGCGCACCGCCCGGTCGACCGGCGGCAGGACGCCGGCGGACCCGCCGTCGCCGTACACCGCGAGGGCGGTACGGCCGGCCAGGACGTCGTCGACCCGGTCCGCGAGGTCCCGCGCCAGGTCCTCGACGGGCGCGACGAGGAACGCGCCGGCCTCGTGGTGGTCGGCGAAGGCGTCCGCGTCGGCCAGGAACTTCTCGTACGCCGGCTGCGCGGCCCGGATCGCCGCCCGGCGGAACTCCGTCCCGTACAGCACCCCGTACTGGATGAGCGCCATTTCGAGGAGGATCAGCGGGAAGACGTGCCGCTCGAAGTCGAGCTGGCGCTTGGGGGCGCCGCCGATGACGTTCGGCACGCCGACGGTCGCCCGCAGCCCGGCCACGGCCGCCGTGGTGAGGAAGGGGCCCTTGTACTCCAGGGCCGCGATGTCGCGTTCCTTCTCGTTGTACGGCCGGGCGAAGGTGAACAGGCCGGAGCGGCTGAACGCGACGATGGAGTCGGGTTCGGCGCCGCACGGGCGGTAGACGAGCTCGCCGTCGGCGTCCCGCTCGAAGCTGCCGCCGCGGCCCTCGGTGAGGTAGAGCAGCACGTCGATGCCGGTGAGCCCCATGCCCAGACAGGCGACGGTGGTGCCCGGGCCGGTGTGCGCCGGGTCCAGGGACCGCTCCAGCGGGTACGCGGAGGGGATGAGGTGCGCCCCCGGGTGCGCGTCGGCGAACCGGGCCAGGTGGGCCTGGCGCGGGTCCAGTTCCGGCCGGTTGGACGAGTGGCCGGTGAGCATGAGGACGTAGTCGGCCTCGTAGGCGGGGGCGCCGTCGGCGGTGAGGACGGCGAACCGGTCGCCGCGCTCCTCCAGGTCGACGACCTCGGCCTGCCGCAGGGTCACCTCGACGCCCTCGGCGGCGCGCAGGATCTCGACGTACCCGCGGAACTGGTCGCGCAGGGCCTCGCCGTGCACGAACCGCTTGGGCCAGTCCTCGGCGACCATGTCGTAGACCGGGTCGCCGGTCTCCTCGAACTTCCTGCGGCACCAGTCGAGCAGCGTGGGCCGCTCGGACGCGGACAGCAGCGGGCCGGCGTCGACGACGCTCTCGTCCGCGGCGAAGGCCACCTGGCCGACGACGCGGTTGAGGTAGCTGGTCCTCGTCTGGTCAGGGCTGTGGACCTGGCCGGGCCCGAACTCGCCCGAGAGGTCGTAGATCACGATCTCCAGGGCGACCGCGTCCCGCCGGTCGCGCACCAGCGCGGCGAGGCGTTCCAGGACGTACGTGCAGGTCGGGCCGCCGCCCACGATCGCCAGGTGAATCGGCGCAGCGTTCACGGAATGGTCGGTTGTCACCGGCTCACCGCTCCATTTCTCTTCTCGGCCCGGGGCCCCGGCTCGGCGTTCCGGCGGTGGGCCCGGGTAGGGGGTTTCGGCTGGGGGTCAGGAAGGCGAGGGCGCGCACCGGGCCACGACCTCGTCGAAGGCGCGGAAGAAGCCCGCGATGTCGGTGGCGGTCAACTGGCCCATGTTGGCGAGGCGGAACACGCCCGCGGACTTCTCCTGGGTCGCGTAGATCACGTAGCCGTGCTCCTTGAGACCGTCGTGCAGTTCGTCGTACGTCATGCCGTTGGCCAGGTGCGCGTTGGTGATCGAGCCGGCCCTCTGGTCCGCGGGCAGGAGCAGGTCGATGCCGCGCTCCTCCAGACCGGCGCGGATCTCGGCGGCACGGGCCGCGTAGCGCGCGGTCCGCGCCGGGACGCCCTCGGCGAGGGTGAGGTCGAGGGCCGCGTCGAGGGCGCGCAGCACCTGGACGGCCGGCGTGAACTGCGGGCTGCCCTTGAGGACCTGGGCGCGGTAGTTCGCCGACAGGTCGAAGTAGAAGGTGCGGGCGGGCACGTCCGCGAGGGCGTCGAGGCGCTCCCGGGGAGCGCAGACGAAGCTGATGCCCGGCATGCCCTCCAGGCACTTGTTGGCGGTGCCGACGCACCAGTCGACGTGGTCCCGGACGACGTCCAGGTCCTCGGCGCCGAGGCTGCTGATCGCGTCGACGATCAGGGACCGCCCGTGGCGGTCGACCAGCGCGCCCAGCTCGCGCAGCGGGTTGAGCATGCCGGTGCTGGTCTCGTGGTGGACGACCGCGACGTGGGTGACGCCCGGGTCGGCGGCGAGCGCGCGGTCGACCGCGTCGAGGTCGAGCGGGACGGCCCAGCCGAACTCCAGCCGGACGCTGTCGATGCCGTGGACGTCCGCGATGCGGAGCAGCCGCTCGCCGTAGTGGCCGTTGTCCAGGACCAGCAGGCGGCCCCCGGCGGGGACGACCGAACTGACGACGGCCTCCAGGGCCGCCGTGCCGGAGCCGGTGAGCAGGACCGCGGCGTGGCTGTCCCGGTCGGCCCCGCAGACCTCGGTGATCTTGCCCGCGACGGTGCCCAGGAGCGCCTGGGTCTCGGGCTCCCGGTGGCACTCGTCGGGGCCCGCCAGGGCGGCCCGGACCCGGTCGTGCACATTGACGGGCCCCGGGTTCAGCAGGACGACGCGGTCGGGCCGTCCGGGCGTGCCGGTCATGTGGGGTCCTCCTGGGACGGTTCGGTGGGCCGGTCGGCGGCCCGGTCGGTCGGCCGGGCGGCGGGGGCGGGGGTGCGGCGCCGGATCAGGGTGCGGGGGACGTCGCCCGGCCAGGCGCCGAGGGGGGCGAAGAGGTGCCGCAGGCCCCCCGGGCCGCGGTCGCCGCGGGTGATGACGCACTCGGCGCCGCGGCGGGCGTGCGCGGCGAGCGCCTCGACCTTGCCCTCCATGGCTCCGGTGGCGTCCCACGCGTCGTCCCAGAACAGCCGCCGCGCGGCGGTCAGGTCGTCGGGGTCGAGGTACGGCAGGACCGGGCTGTCCGGGTCCCGCGCGAGGTGGATGCCGGCCACGTCGGTGAGGGCGACGACCCGGACGGGGCCGGCGGCCACGGCGGCGTCGAGCACCACCCCGGGGACGTCGTCGCTGCTGAGGATGCGCAGGGTGCCGGCCGCGGTGACCACGCAGTCGCTGGACAGCACCGGCAGCGCGCCCTCCGCGAGGAGCCGGGACACCACCCCGGTCTCGGTGACGGTGGTGCCGTCGGGCAGTTCGTTGAGCATCGAGGTGGTCTGGAGCGGCACGGCCCGCACCCCGTGGGCGCGGAGCGCGGTGGTCCACGCCCAGCGCATGCGGAAGGCCGGTTCGGTCAGGGCGACGGCCGCGTACGGGTCGTCCTTCGCGGCCTTGATCCGCAGGCCGACCGGGTGGCAGAGGGCACCGCCGCCGGTGACCAGGACGACCCGGCCGGGGCGTGCGGCGACCAGTTCGGCGACCAGGCGCGCGTACGCGTCGATGGCCGCGTGGTCGGTCTCCCCGCTGTGCCGCTTGTCGGAGAGCAGGCTGCCGCCGATCTTGAGGACGAGCAGTCCCGGCTCCTGCTCCGTGGCGCCCGGCGCTGTCGCGGAAGCCGGGGACACGGCGGTGGCGCTCACTGGAGCGGGACGTTGGAGAGGGTCCCGGCGGTGTGCCGGCGGGCGTTGAACAGGCGCTCCAGGAAGGGCTGTTCCCAGCGGGCGCTCTGGCCGTCGAGGGACCCGTACAGTTCGAGGTAGTCCGTGTCCTCGGGCCGCAGCGCGGCCAGGACGTGGGCCGGGACGGCTTCCGGGTAGAGCACGGCGGTGAAGTGCAGCGCGTAGTAGACGATGGCCTCGGCGCCGACCGACGCGACCCGCTTGAGGAACCGCTGCCAGGCGTCCTCCCCGCAGGCCCCCGCGACCAGGGCGAGGTCGAGGAACTTGCTCAGCTGGAGGTCCTGGCGGTCCTCGATGAAGTGGAGGCTGGTGGCCTCCTTGTGCAGGTGCGAGCAGAGGTCCAGGAGCCGGTCGTCGGGAGCGGGCTCCCAGGCGGGGGCGCTGCACAGCACGGCGGGCACGGCGCGGTCGAGCAGCTCGGCGGCGCCCGCGCTGATCCCGGACTTCTTCTGGAAGATGTCGTGGCAGATGTCGACGTTGAAGTCGGTGATGTCCGGGCGGCCGCCGGGCTTGCGGTACGGCAGCTGGTTGCTCAGGTTCATCTTCCAGAACGCCTGCGTCTCGCGGCTGTACGGCTCGATCCGCTCGCCGTCCTCGGCGACCTTGCCCTGGACGTAGCCGAGGCGCAGCAGGACCTCGTGGGCGGCGCGGGCGTCCTCGCGGGCCAGCAGCACGTCGAGGTCGGCGATGCGGCGCAGCGCCGGGTCGCGGTACTCGCCCTCGCCGAGGGAGAAGCCCTTGCGGACCGCGAACCGCAGCCCCGAGGCGGTCAGTTCGGCGAAGACCCGGCCGAACTCGTCGGACAGGCCCTGGTTGCGGGCCCGGTTGGCGAGGTAGGCGCCGGTGAACACCCAGGGGTAGGGGAAGCCCGGCTGTTCGCCGGACTTGCGGTCCAGCCGGTGGCGGTCGACGTGCCGGCCGATCAGCGGCAGCAGCTTGTGCCACGCGGCGGCCTCCAGGAAGGCGCCCCAGTCGAGGTCCGGGCGGCTCGCCAGCTCGCGGACGGCGGCGACGTCGTCGGCACCGAGCCGGAGCCGGGCCATCCGCAGCAGCAGCCGGGAGTGGACGGGCAGGTCCTCGGCGGTCAGGTCACGGGAAGGGTTCTGGTCTGCCATGTCACACCTCTGCGGGGGACGTGCCGTCCTGCGCGAGCCGGCGCAGCGCACGGTGGTCGGTCTTGCCGTTGGGGGTCAGGGGGAGCGCGTCCAGCTCGGTGAGCCGGCGCGGCACCATCGCCTCGGGGAGGGAGCCGGCCAGGTGGGCGCGGAGTTCCCCGGGCGTCACGGGCCCGCGGGCCGTGTAGTGGGCGGCGAGCACGGGGTTCCCGTCGACGACGGGGACGGTGACGGCGGCGCGGTCCACGGCCGGGTGGCGCAGCAGGACGGCCTCGATCTCGTCGAGTTCCATGCGGACGCCGGCGACCTTGACCTGGCGGTCGACCCGGCCGAGGTAGAGCACCACGCCCTCCTCGAAGCGGGCCAGGTCGCCGGTGCGGTAGAGCCGGCCGGTGGGCGACCCGGGGTCCAGCGGGTCGGCGAAGAACGCGCGGGCGTTGTTGTCCGGGTCGTTGACGTAGCCGAGTCCGACGACGACACCGCCGACGAAGAGCTCCCCGGCCTCGCCGGGCTCGGCGGACCGCCACACGCCCTCGTCCTCCTCGTGCACGAGCAGGTAGAGCCGGGCGTTGTCGATGGGCCGGCCGACGGGCAGCCGGGGCAGGCCGGTGTCGGCGGCGGTCACCTCGTGGTGGGTGACGTCGTCGGAGCACTCGGTGGGGCCGTAGGCGTTCAGCAGGCGCACGTGGGGGAGGGCCGCGAGCGTGCGGGCGGCGAGTTCGGGGCGGAGCTCCTCACCGGTGGAGATCAGCCAGCGCAGGTCCGGCAGCACCGGGCCGCGCCGCTCGGCCTCGCCGACGAGCCAGCCGACCACGGTGGGCACGAGCTCGACGACGGTGACGCCGGTGCGCTCCAGGACGGTGCGGACCCGGCGCGGGAAGTCGAGGTCGGGCTGCCGTACGACGACGACGGCGCCGCCGACGAGGAGGGGGGCGAGCATCTGCCAGACGGAGATGTCGAAGACCAGGGGCGCGGTGAACGCGAGCCGGTCCCCGGCGGTGAGGTCCAGGTCGGCGACCTTGGCCCACAGGTGGTTGACCATGCCGCGGTGCTCGACGGCCGCGCCCTTGGGCCGGCCGGTGGTGCCGGACGTGAAGATGCAGTACCGGGGCTCCAGCGACTGGTCGCGGCCGTCGGGGGCGTACGGGGCTCCGGTGGCGTCCGCTTCGGCGGTGGCGTCCGGGCCGGGGGCCGCGACGACGGTGACGCCGAGCCCGGCGGCCGCCGCGACCGAGGTCTCCCCGGCGGCCCCGCCGCCGCCCGGACCGCCGGAGTAGTCGAGCAGGAACCCGGCCGCGGCGCGTTCGAGGACCTCGGTGACCCGCTGGGCCGGCCAGTCGGTGGCGACGGGCAGGTAGACGGCCCCGAGCCCTTCGAGGGCGAGGAACGCGGCGATCGTGTCCGCGGAGCGTTCGCCGACGGCGGCCACGACGCTTCCCGCGCCGCAGCCGGCCGCGACGAGGGCGGCGCGGAAGCGGGCGGCGCGGGCCAGCAGTCCGGGGTAGGTGAGGGTGGTGTCGCCGTCGACGACGGCGGGCGCGTCCGGGGTGGCGGCGGCGAAGCGCGCGACGTGGTGGAGCACGCCGGGCGCGGTGTCGAACTCCGCGGACCGGCCGAGGGAGAGCGCGCCCGCGCGGGCCGCGGCGCCCTCTGCGAGCGGCAGCGGGGTGAGGACCGGCGCGGCGGGGGCCGGGGCCGGGGCGGTTCGGAGGGTCATGACGCCCCCGCGCTCTGGTGGCGGTCCAGCTCGTGGAAGAAGCCGCCGATGGGGACGGCCTCTCCGGCCGCGACGGCCGTGCGGTGGACGTGGGCGCCGACGGCCAGGTCGAGGATGCCGAGCCCGAAGGGGGAGAACACCACGGGCCGGTCGGCGGGGACGGTGACCTTGCCGGTGAGCACGTCGTACAGCGTGCCGTCCAGGAAGTCCCGCCCGCCCGTGCGCTGTTCGGCCAGGTGCACCGAGGTGTCGGCCTTCAGCACGTGCTCGACGTCGTCGACGATGTTGACGCTGTCCAGGATCACGTCGGTGCCCAGGTCGCGCAGCGAGACGTGCAGGACCAGCGGGTTGTGGGAGAACCAGTCCGG
Source organism: Streptomyces bikiniensis (assembly GCA_000716465.1). GTDB lineage: Bacteria > Actinomycetota > Actinomycetes > Streptomycetales > Streptomycetaceae > Streptomyces > Streptomyces bikiniensis. The sequence goes on along the minus strand of JNWL01000007.1, from coordinate 104,590 downwards.
GTCGTTCACGTGCGGGGTGGCCGCGGTGGTGGCGAAGACGATCAGGTCGCAGGCGCGGACGAGGTCCTCGGCGGAGGAGTGGACGCGGACCGGCCGGCCGGTGGGCTCCAGGACCTGCCGGGCGAACGAGGCGGCGTAGTCGTCGCTCAGGTCGAAGACGTGGTACTCGTCGACGTCCCAGTCGAGTTCGGCCAGGTAGTCCTGGACGAACCGGGCGATGAGACCGGTGCCGAAGAAGCCGACGCGGCGGGGCGTGGAGCCGCGCTGGGCGGCGATCCGCCGGGCCGCGGCGGCGGCCGACGCGGCGGTGCGCACGGCGCTGATGATGGACCCCTCCAGGCAGGCGTAGGGGTAGCCGGTGGCCGGGTCGTTGAGCAGCAGGACGGCGGAGGCGCGCGGGATGCCCCGCTCCAGGTTGGTGGGGAAGCTGGAGATCCACTTGATCCCGTCCACACCGGCCGTCAGGGCCGTGCCGTCCGCGTCGCCCGTGCGGTCGGCGTCGCCCGTGCCGTCCGCGCCGCCCGTGCCGCCGACCGAGGCCGGCAGGGCGATGATCCGGGCGGTGGGCCGGTCGGGGAAGCGCAGGAAGTACGAGGGCGGGTTGACGGTCCCGCCTTCGCCGTGGCGGCGGTAGGCGGCCTCCACCAGGTCGATGATCTCCGCCCTGCGCCCTTCGAGGCCGCGGTGCACCGCCGCGCCGGGGACGACGGAGAACTGCGGGGGGCCGCCCTGCTGCTCAGCCATTGCTCTCTTCCTGTTCCTTGTCGAGGTCGCCGTAGGTGCTCCGCACCCAGGCGTCGTCGTAGACCGTTTCGATGTAGCGGTCGCCCATGTCGGCGGAGATGGCCACCGAGGTGAGGGCGGGCGAGCCGGTGGCGTGCTGCTCCAGCCAGCGGGCGGCACCGCTGACGACGGTCCCGGTGGAGCCGCCCATGAGGAATCCGTGGCGGGCGAGGCGACGGCACATCCGCACGGTGTCGCGCTCGTGCACCCGGACGATCTCGTCCGGCCGGGCCTCGGCCACCAGCGGCATCGGCTCGCTGGCGCCGAGCCCCGGCAGGTGCCGGGGGCCGGGGGCCATGCCGAAGTTGACGGACCCCACGGTGTCCACCGCGATGATCCGCACGCCGGGGCGGTTGTCCCGGAACCAGCGGGCACAGCCGGTGAGGGTGCCCCCGGTGCCGGTGCCGATGAACAGCACGTCGAGGCCGGGGAACTGCTTGGCGATCAGGGGCGCGGTGTTCTCGTAGTGGGCCAGCCAGTTGGCGGGGTTCTCGTACTGGTTGAGCCACACGTAACCGGAGTTGCGGGCGCACAGCTCGCGGACGAGCGCCTTGCGGGCGGACAGGTAACTGCCGTCCGCGTCGGGCCGGTCGGCGACCACGACCTCGCTGCCGAGGGCCCGCATGAGCTTGACGGTCGAGGGGTTGCACTTGGGATCGGTGACACAGACGAACCGCAGGGAGCGGGCGGCCGCCACCACGCTGAGCGCCACTCCGAGGTTTCCGGAGGACGACTCGACGATGGTGGCGTGCTCGTCGATCAGGCCGAGCCGTTCGGCCGACGCGATCATGGAGGTGGCGGCCCTGAGCTTGACGGAGCCGGCGAAGTTGAAGCCTTCGCACTTGAGGTGCAGCGGGAGGCGAAGGGTCTGTCCGAGGTCGACGTAGACGTCGCTGTCGAACAGTTCGTCCGCTGTGGAGATGATGGCCAAGAGTCGTTTCCGCTTCTTCTGTCCCGCCCCCTACGGTCCGTCCCGGCGATCAGACGTCGAGCTTCTGCCAGGCCTCCAGGCGCTGCAGGGCGAAGACGTCCTGGACGGAGGCGATGGAGTCCTCGACCGCCGTGGAGTCGCCGTTCTCGTAGACGGAGCGGTAGGTCTCGCGCAGCGCGCTGACGGTGGCGCGCAGCCCCTGGTTGGCGTAGATGACGACGGAGACGCCGGCCTGCTTGATCTCGTCGATGTGCCAGTCCGGATAGGTCGTCGGCACGATGACCACCGGGCAGCGGAAGTCCCAGCCCTCCAGGAACCCGACGACCTGGTCGCGGGTCTTCACCTTGGAGTGGACGAGGACGGCGTCCGCGCCGGCGTCGGCGTAGGCGCGGCAGCGTTCGAGGGCCGCGTCGACGTCGAGCCCGCTGATGAGGGCCTCGGTGCGGGCGATGACGAACATCTCCTTGGTGGCCTGGGCCGCCTTGGCGATGCGGATCTTGTCGGCGAACTCCTTGGTGCCGAGCAGGGTCTGGCCGCCCGCGACGAAGCTGTTCATCTTCGGGAACAGCTTGTCCTCGATGCAGATCGCGGTGATGCCGGCCGCCTCGAACTCGTGGACCATGTGGGCCACGTTGAGGTTGCCGCCGTAGCCGGTGTCGCAGTCGGCGACGACCGGGATCCGCAGCGCCTTCTGGATGTTGGCGGCCGCTTCGAGGTACTCGGTCATGCTCAGGATGCTCGCGTCGGGCAGGGCGCGCGACGCCGACACCTCAAGGCTGGACGACCAGACGGCCTGGAACCCGGCCTCTTCTGCGAGCAGCCCGCCGAGGGCGTGGTTGGCGCCCGCCACACGAACAATTTCGTTGTCGGCCAGCACAGAGCGAAATGAAGGATAGATGGACCGCTGCACGCCTGAGACTCCTGAATCGTTCGATGTGGTGGATCGAATCGCTCTACGCCGTTGTAGGCAATGCCGGAGCGATGTCTAGGCAACGCCTTGACTCGTCTCTGCCTGTGTTCTCTCTGGTCGCCGGGGTGTTGGCCGGGCGACACGAGTTGAAGTTAGGGCGGTGACGGCGAGGATGTCAACAATCTTGTCAATGACTTGCCTACATGGTGCAATGCTTGCCGGACCCGCCGCGGGTCATCGGGAATCCAGAGAGGAACAGCAGAGAATGAGCACCACGCTCGCGCCCACTCACCCCCGCACCCTGGAGGTTCCGGCAGAGACGTTCCACGCCTTCTCGGAGCCCGCGCAGCGCGAGGTGGCCGCGTACGTCGCCGAGCTCGACCGGCGCTTCCCCACGGGCCGGGTCGACGCCGTCGAGGTCGACCTCGCCGCCGTCCCGCTCTTCGCGGCGGAGGTCGACGCGACCCGCCACGTCATCGACGACACGGCGCACTTCATCGTGTACGACCGCGTCGCCGGCGTGGACAGCCTCCGCGGGCAGGCGCTGTACGCCTGGGTCCTCGGCACCGCCCTCGGCCGGCCCATGGTCCAGAACACCGACGGCTGGCGGTTGATCGAGGTCTACGACCGCGGCGTCCGCAAGACCATCGAGGACGGCGCCCGCTACCACCAGACCAAGCAGGGCTCGTACATGCACAACGACGCCGTCAACGACGTCGACCCCATCGACTACCTGCTGCTCTCCTGCGGCCAGTCCGCCTACATCGGCGGCGAGTCCATCCTCGTCGACGCCAAGCCCGTCCACGAGGTCCTGGAGCGCCACCCGGACGTCCTCGCCGTCCTCACGCAGGACTTCTGGTTCGAGAAGCGCGGCATGTCGCTGTCGGGCGAGACCGGCTTCTTCCGCTCGCCGATCATCCGCTACACCGCCGACGGCGAACCGCTGGTCCGCTACTTCCGCACCTATATCGAGGTCGCCCACGACAAGGTCGGCGAGCCCATCACCGACGAACAGCGCGCCGCGCTCGACTTCTTCGACGCCGTCCTCGACCAGTCCTCGGTGCAGTACCGCGTCCGGCTGGAGCGCGGGCAGACCCTGGTCTCCGCCGACGACCGCTTCCTGCACACCCGTACGGCGTTCTACGACCGCTTCCGGCCCCGCGAGATCGACATGAGCGAGGACCGGACGGACGGAGTCAACCGCTACATGTTCCGGATGTGGTCCACCAAGGCCTGACGGCCCCCCGCGCCGCACCCGAACGCCGAACGCTCCGACACGCCAAGGAGACCATCGATGCACCCGCGTGATTCCCTCAGGGCGGTGGGCCACGACCTGGCCGCCGAACTGGAGCGGAACCGCCCCCGCGGCCACCTCGCCGCGTCCGGCCAGGTACAGACCTGGCACCGCACCAGCGGCCGGCTCGCCGAGGGCCGCGTCAGCGACATCAGCGTGCAGTGGGGCCGGGCCACGGCGGCGCGGTACGTCACGCGCGACACCTTCCTGCACCGCTCCGTCCCGGGCCTCGACCCGACCGTCGCACGGCTCGCCGCCGGCGGCGGCGGCGGGGCCGGTGCGCACGGAGACGGACAGGCCGGGCACCGCCCCGCCTGGACCGAACCCGGCGCGGCGCTCACCGCCCTGCGCGAACTCGAACAGGCCGCCCGCGACTTCGACCCCGCGGTCGCCCAGGTCGTCATCGACTTCGAACTCGCCGAACAGGACCACTGCCTGGTCGACGCGCAGGGCCTCGTGCACGACGAGACCCGGCTGCTCAGCTACCTCACCGTCCGCGTCATAGCCCGCAGGGGCGGCCGGGTCGCCACCGGGTTCTACACCCCCGGCGTCAGCGGCCCGCTCTCCGGCATCGACATGCGCGCCGCCGGGGCCGAGGTCGCCCGCCGCGCCGTCACGGGCCTGGCGGCCCGGCCCGCCCCCGTCGGCCGGCTGCCCGTGGTCGTCGCGGGCGGCCGCGGCATGGTCCTGCTCCACGAGGCCTGTTGCCATCCGCTGGAGGGCGACGAGGTGCTGCGCGGCTCCGTCTACGCCGGGCAGCTCGGCCGGACGATCGCCTCCCCGCTGGTGACCCTGACGGACGATCCCACCGTCCCGGGCGCCGTCGGCTCGTACGGCTACGACGACGAGGGGGTGCGCGCCACCCCCACCACCCTGATCGAGAACGGCGTCCTCACCGGCTGGCTCACCGACCAGGAGTCCGCGGCCCGGCTCGGTCTGGAGAGCAGCGGCAACGGCCGCTGCACCACGGCCCTCCAGCCGCCCCAGCCGCGCATGACCAACACCCGCCTCGCCGCCGGCACCTCCACCGTCGACGAGATCATCGCCTCCACCGAGTACGGCATCTACGCCGAACACGTCGGCGGCGGCGAAGTCATCGAGTCCACCGGCGAGTTCACCTTCCGAGTGACCAACGGCCACCTGATCGTGGACGGGCGGGTCACCGACCCCATCGAGGAGACGACCATCACGGGAACGGGAACACAGGTGCTGAGGGACATCGACGCCGTCGCCGACGACAGCACGGTGGGCGCGGCCAAGTGCGGCAAGTTCGGCCAGTGGGTGACGGTCGGCGTCGTCGGCCCGACCCTCCGGGTCGGTTCCCTGCTCGTGGGGGGTACGGGCCGATGACCACCACCTCCCGCGCGCCCGAGGACTTCACCGGCGCCGACACCGGGTCCGGCGCGAGCGACGCCCTCCTCGCCGAGGCGGCGCGGCACGGCGCCGACGCCGAGGTCTGGACCGCCTGGCACGAGACCGAGGAACTCGTCTGCCGGGCCGGGGCGGTCGAGCGCCGCAGCGAGGTCTCCTCCGGGGCCACCGCGCTGACCGTGTGGGCCGACGGCACCGAGGGCTACGCCGTCCGCAACGCCCCGGGGGCCGCCGACCCCGAGCTCGTCACCACCGCCCTCGCCGTCGGACGCGTCCTCGCCACCGGAACCCCGCCCCCGGCCGCCCCGGCCCCCGCGCCCGACGCGGACCGCGCCCCCCACACCCCCGCCGCGGCCCCCCTGCCCCGGATCGGGGACGACGCCACCGCGCGGCTGCGCGCGCTCGCCGAGGGGACCGGGGACCTGGAGATCGAGCTGCGCGCCCGCGCCGACCGCACCCGGGTCCGGCTCCACCGCGCGGGCTCCGCCCCCGCCTCGTACGACACCGGCGTCGCGCAGCTCTTCGCCCGGATCACCGCCCGCGGCGAGGGCACCGGCTACATCGGCCACCAGCTCTTCGGCCGCACCGTGGAGGAGGTCCTCGACGGCGCCGAGCGCACCGACCTCCCCGAACTCGTCGCCCTCGCCCGGATCCTGGCCTCCCGCCCGGCCGCCGCCCCGGACCACGACGACCTGCTCGTCGACGGCCGGGTGGTCTCCCGGCTGCTCACGCTCGTCGCCCCCGCGTTCCTCCTCGACTCCGTCCTCGAAGGCCGCTCACCCCTGAAGGACCGCGTGGGCGCCCGCGTCGCCTCCCCCGGCGTCACCCTCCTCGACGACCCCACGGCCGCCGGCTCCCCGCTCCCCACCCCCTGGGACGGCGAGGGGACCCCCACCGGCCCCACCGTGCTCGTCGAGGACGGCGTCCTGCGCGGCTTCCTCTCCTCCCGCCGCACGGCCGCCGAGGCGGGCGCGCCCGCCACCGGCTCCGCGCACCGGGGCCCCCACGGGGAGATGCCGACCGTCCACCCCGGCCACCTGCTGCTGAGCCACACCGACGACCTCGGCACCGAGGTGCGCCCCGACCGCACCGTGCTCCACGTGGTGCAGGCCAACGGCGCCCACACCTCCAACCCCATCACCGGGGACTTCTCCATCGGCGCCAACGCCGTCCTCGTCGGCCCCGACGGCACCCGCCGCAACGCCGGCAACATCACCCTCGCCGGCAACGTCTTCGACCTGCTCCGCTCCGTCGACGGGCACGACGGCCGCGTCCGGGTCAACCGGAGCAACAACTCCTTCGTCGCCGCCCCCGGCCTCTGGACCCGCTGCCTCACCGTCGGCCACCAGGACGGCGCATGAGCCTCCTGAAGAACCCCGAGTTCCGGCTGTTCTGGGGCGCGCAGACGGTCAGCATGGTCGGCACCAACATGACCCGGATCGCCATCCCGCTGCTCGCCGCGAGCACCCTGTCCGCGACCCCGTTCCAGATGGGGCTGCTCCAGGCCGCGCAGACGGTGGCGTTCCTCCTCGTGGGCCTGCCCGCGGGCGTCCTCGTCGACCGGTCCCGGCGCCGCCCGATCCTCATCACCTGCGACCTGCTGCGGGCCCTGCTGATGGCGGCGATCGTCGTCGGCTTCCTCCTCGACGCGATCACCTTCCCCGTCCTGCTCGGGGTGACCCTCCTCGTCGGCCTGGCCACCGCGTTCTTCGAGATCGCCTACCAGTCGTACATCCCCGTCGTCGTCGGCCGGGACCACCTGGTCGAGGGCAACGCCCGGCTGGAGAGCACCAACGCGGTCTCCCGGCTGGCCGGGCCCACCCTCGGCGGCGGCCTCGTCCAGCTCGCCGGCGCCGTCGCCACCGTCTCCGTACAGGCCGCCACCCACGTCGTCTCCGCGCTCCTGCTCTCCCGCATCCGCACCCCGGAGGCGGTGCCGGAGCGCCCGGAGCGGCGCCGGATGGGCGCCGAGATCCGCGAGGGGCTCCGGTACGTCCTGCGCGAGCCGGTCTTCCGGGCCATCACCGGCTCCGCCGCCACCTACAACTTCTTCTACGCGGTGACCCTGCCCCTGGTGATGCTGCTGCTCGTCGACGAGATGGGGCTCTCCGGCACCACCGTCGGCGTCCTCATGGCGGTCAGCGGCGTCGGCGGGGTGCTCGGCGCCGCCTTCGCCGGCCGCCTCGCCCGCCGGTTCGGACAGGTGCGCGCGATGTGGACCTCGTACCTGCTGACCGTGCCCACCGCCCTGCTCATCCCGTTCGCCGAGAGCGGCTGGCAGAGCCTGCTGTTCGCGGTGCCCTGGTTCGCCATGAGCTTCGGCATCGTCGTCTACAACGTCGGTCAGGTCAGCATCCGGCAGCAACTGTGCCCGCCGGAACTGCTCGGCCGGATGAACGCCAGCGTCCGCTTCGTGGTCTGGGGGATCCTGCCGCTCGGCTCGCTGACCGGCGGAGCCCTCGGCGAGTGGATCGGGGTCCGCGGCGCCCTCCTCGTCGGCGGCGCCGGCATGAGCGCGGGCGTCCTGTGGCTGGTGCTCTCCCGGCTGCGGACCCTGCGCGACCTCCCCGCACCCGAGGAGTCCCCGGCGGCGGACGGCGCTCCGCTGCGCACCTGAGACGTGACCCGCCCTCCCAGAGCAACCGAAATGGAGTAACCGTGTCCCCCCGCTATGCAGTGTTCATCGACTCCCCCTGGACCGGCGCCGGCCAGGACTGCGCCCGCTTCCTGCTGGAGCAGGGCATCACGCCGATCATCCTCGCCGCCGACCCGGCGCACCTGCACCCCTCGCTGCTCCACGACTACGCCGAACTCGGCGTGGAGATCCGCGCCTGCGACGTCGACTCCGCCGACGCGATCGTGGCCTTCTGCGAGGAGCTCGCCACCCGGGGCGAACTCGTGGGCGTCACCTCCGTCTACGAGTACTACTGCGACATGGGCGCCCGGGTCGCCGCCCGGCTCGGCCTGGCGGGTCCCGACCCGGATGCCGTCGCCGTCTGCCGCTCCAAGTCCGCGATGCGCGAGGCGATGGCGGGCGTGCCCGGCCTCAACCCGCTGTTCCGGGTGGCCGCGTCGCCGGAGGACGCGGCGGCCGCCGCCGAGGAGATCGGCTACCCCGTCGTCGTCAAGCCGCTCGACCTCACCGGCAGCCTGTTCGTCCGCCGCTGCGAGAACGCGGAGGACGTCACCGCCATCACCGCGGAGGTCATGCGGCTCGGCGAGTACCTCGGCCACGCGGTCACCCCGAAGGTGATCGTCGAGGAGTGCGTCCCGGGCGCCGAGTACTCCGCGGAGATCATGCACGGCAAGGTCCTCGGCCTCACCGAGAAGATCGGCAGCGAGCCGCCCCTCTTCCTGGAGATGGGCCACGTCTTCCCGGCCGCCCTGCCCGGGGAGCAGGAGCGGCTGCTCGTCGAGAAGGCCGAACTCGCCGTCAAGGCCGTCGGCATCACCTGGGGCCCGTCCCACGTCGAGCTCAAGCTCACCGCCGACGGCAAGGACGCCCGGGTCATCGAGGTCAACGGCCGCATCGCCGGGGACCGCATCCCGGAGGCCGTCCGCATCGCCAGCGGCGTCGACATGTGCCGGCTCCACATGACCGCGCTCCTCGGCGGCACCCCGGACCTCACGCTCACCACCGACCGCACCGCCGCGATCCACTTCCTGATGCTCCGCTCCAGCGGCCACCTCGACGCCGTCGACGGAGTGGACGAGGCCCTCGCCCTCGACGGCGTCCACGAGGTGCACCTGCGCCCCGGCGTCCAGGCCGGCATCGACTACCGGGCCAACGGCTCCAACCGCGACCGGGCCGCCTGGATCATCGCCGAGGGCGCCGACCGCGAGCAGGCCCTGGCCCGCGCCCACGCGGCCGGCGACACCCTCCGCTTCACCTGGTCGCCGCTGGACGAGACGGCCCCGGAGGCATAGCCCGTGTCCCACCCCGCCCCCGGCCCGTGCCGCATCGTCCCCGTACGCTTCCAGGCCGCGGTGGACCCCGCGGCGGGCGACACGACCGGCGAGACGGCCCCCGGCACCTTCGAGGCGCCGTTGACCTGGAGCCAGCGGTACTACCTCACCGAGGTCGACGCGGCCCGGGAGCACGGGCGGGGGCTCAACGTCCCCCGGCTGTACCGGCTGCGTCCGGGGACGACCGAGGCGGGCACCGCCGACGCGCTGCGCGAACTGCTCGAACGGTACGAGGTGCTGCGCAGCCGGGTCGTACGGGACGGGGCGGGCGGGGCGCGTCAACGGGTGCACCGGCACGGCGTCCTGCGCCTCGCCGTCCACGAGGCGCCCGCGGGCACCGCGGGGGAGCGTGCGCGCGCCGTCCTCGACGCGCTCGCCGCCCCGCCCCTGGACGTGACGGAGTGCTGGCCGGTGCGCGCGGCGCTCGTCACCGAGGGGGACCGCGCGCGGTACCTCGCCCTGGCCTTCAGCCACGTCGCCGTCGACGCGTACGCGCTCGTCCCGGTCTCCGCGCACCTGGTCGAACGGATCGCCGAGGCCGACCCGGTGGCCCGCTCCGCGCCCGCCCGGGGCGGCCCCGCGCGCGGGCCCCGCGAGCAGGCGGCCGCCGAGTCGTCCCCGGCGGGCGAGCGAGCCGCCCGGCGCGCCCTGAGCCTGGCCGAACACGCCTACCGGCACATGCCCCCCGCCCCGGAACCCGTGACGGGCCCGTGGCAGGGTTCCCCGGCCGGTACGCCGACGGGGGAGCGGTACCGGTTCCTCCGGCACCGCTCCCCCGCCCTGGACCTCGCCGTCGGCGCCGTCGCCGCCGGCACCGGGGAGTCCCCGGCCGCCGTCCTCGCGGCCGCACTGGTGGCCCTCGACGCCGCCAGGACCGGTCCCGTGCCCGCCGGCGACGGCACGGGCGCCGTCCGGTACGGGGCGGTCCAGCTGATCGCGGCGAACCGGCTGCGGCCCGAGACCGCCGCGGCCGTCCTGCCGCTGTCCCAGCCGGTCCCCTGCTGCGTGGACACGGCCGGCGCCGGCTTCCGCGAACTGGTGCGCCGCACCGCCGCGGCCTCGCTGCGCGCCTTCCGGGCCGGCGGCGCCCCGCCCGACCGGCTGTCCGCGCTGCTCCGGACCGTGGCGGAGGAGCGGGGCGTGCGGATCGACGCCACCCCGACCCTCAACTACCGGCCGCGCTCCACCGCCCTGCCCGTCCGCCCGACCACCGCGGCGGAACTCGCGGCCGCCGCGGACCGGGCCGAGACGGAGTGGACCGACGCCGATCCGTGGCGAGCGAGCCACTACCTCAGTGCCGACGTGGACGCCGACGGCATCCGGCTGCTCCTGCAGGTCGACACCGCCGTCCACCCCCCGGAGTGGGCCGAGCGGTGGACGGCCGCCCTCGAACGGCTGCTGCGCGCGGCCGCCCTCGACGCGGACTGCCCGGCGCTGCCGGACCCGGGCGCCCTTCCGGCGGGCTGAACACCCCTCGTACGAGACAGATCTGGGAGCACCAACCATGGCAGACGATACGCAGCGCACGATCCTCCTCGTCGGCGCCGGTGTGATGGCCGAGGGGTACCTGCACGCGGCCCAGGACCTGGGGCTGCGGGTGGGCGTCGTGGAGACCCCCGCCCGGCACGCCAAGCTCGTGGACCGCTTCCCGTGCCTCGTGGACTTCGAACCCGTCGACGAGGCCGCCGCGGGCCGGGACGAGAGCTGGCTGGCGCCCGCGACCACCCTGGCGGCCCGGCTGGGCCCGGACGCCGTCTGGGGCTTCGCCGAGCCGCACGTGCTGGCCACGGCGATGGTCCAGCACCGGCTGGGACTGCCCGGGCCCGGCCTGGACGCGGCGACCGTCTCCCGCAACAAGGCCCTGCAGCGCGCCGAGTTCGGCCGCACCGGACTGCCCCAGCCCGCCCACCGCCACACCCGGCGGCTGTCGGAGGCCACCGACTGGGCCCTGGCGCGGCTGCCCGTCGTGGTCAAGCCGGTCTCCTCGCAGGGCAGCCAGGGCGTGGAGCGGATCGGCACCCCCGACGCCTGGGCGGACGCGGTCGCGCGCCGGGACGCCGAGGGACCGCTCCTGGTCGAGCAGTACGTCGAGGGCCAGGAGTACAGCGTGGAGGCCCTGGTCCACCGCGGCCGGGTCCTGTTCACCAATCTGACCCGTAAGGAGACCACCGGCCCGCCGCACTTCGTGGAGCTGCTCCACGAGGCGGGCCACGGAGCGGACCGGCCCGCGCTGCGGAAGGCGGCGGACGAGCTGTGCCGCGGCGTGGTCGCCGCGCTCGGCATGGTGACCGGCATCGCCCACCTGGAGTTCCGGGCGGTCTCCGACGACCAGCCGGTGATCATGGAGGTGGCCGTCCGCACCCCGGGCGACCACATCATGGAACTCGTCGGCCGGGCCCACGGGTTCGACGCCTTCGCGGCCTGCCTGCGCCTCGCCCTGGACGAGGAGCCGGCGGTGCCGGACGGCCACGGCCCGGTGCGCTCCGCGGGCAGCCTCTTCCTGTCGTCGCCCGGTACGGGGACGCTCGCCGCCCTCGACCTGTCCGCCTGGGCGGCCCGGTCGCCGGAGGTGGCCCGGCACGACGCCAGGCTGGCGCCGGGCGCGCGGGTGCGTCCCGCCGAGGACTCGGGGGACCGGCTGGCCTGGGCGGTCCTGGACTGCGCCACCCCGGACCGGATGCGGGCGCTGGCCCGGGAGCTGGCCGCCGGGGCCGTCGTGGAGCTCACCGGGGACGCGGAGCCCGCCCCCGGCGCCTGAGGCGGCGGTCCGGAGAGCCGGAGAGCCGGAGAGCCGGAGGCCCGGCGGTCCGGCGGTCCGGCATTCCAGCGGTCCGGCGACCCGGTCATTCGGGCCCGAAGGGCCCACCATCGAACGTCATGTGAAGGAGCAACATGTCCGAACAGCGCGTGCTGGTCGTCGGCGGGCGGATCGAGAACGTCCGCAAGGCCAAGGAGCAGGGCCTCGGCGTCGTCTACCTCCAGCAGCCCGGCCAGTTCACCCCCGAGCACGCCTCCCTGGTGGACGCGGCCCTCCTGGTGGACTACACCGACTGGTCGGTGACCGAGCCCCTGGTGGCCGCCGCGCACCGCGCGTACGGCTTCACGAGCGTGGTGACCACGACGGAGGCGGGCGTGGAACCGGCGGGCCGGATCAGCGACCTGCTGGGCCTGGGGGGCGTCTCCCACGAGGTGGCCCACCTGCTGCGGGACAAGCTGAGCATGCGCCGGCACCTGGCCGCCACGGCCCCGTCGGTCTCGGTCGCGGCGGAGGAGGTCGGCGACCGGGAGAGCCTGACGGCCTTCGGCTCGCGCCACGGGTACCCGTTCATCGTCAAGCCGGTCGACGGCATCGGCAGCCTGGGACTCCAGCTCGTCGAGTCGGCGGACCGGCTGGACGAGGTGTGGGAGACGATCACGCGGCTGCGTCACTCGGACCACCAGTTCGCCCGCTTCTTCCCGCTGGACCGCTTCCTCATGGAGGAGTACGTCTCCGGGCCGGAGCTCAGCGTGGAGGCGTTCACCTTCGCGGGCCGCCACGTGGTGGTGGCCGTCACGGAGAAGCTGACGTACGACAACTTCGTGGAGCTGGGGCACGTGGTGCCGGCCCGGATCGCCGCGGCGGACGAGGCGGCGGTCGTGGAGTGCGTGACGACGTTCCTGGACGCGGTCGGGGTGGTGGGCGGTCCCAGCCACACGGAGGTGCGGCTGTCGGAGCGCGGGCCGCGGGTGATCGAGTCGCACAACCGGCCGGGCGGCGACCGGATCCGGGACCTGGTGGAGGAGGCGTACGGCTTCGACATCGAGCGGTACACGGTGGCCTGGCCGGGCGGCGGGCTGCCGGCCCTGGACGAGCGGCCGGCCCCGCTGCGGTCGGCGGCGACCCGCTTCCTGGGCGCCGAGCCGGGCACGGTGACGGCGGTCGAGGGGCTGGAGGCGGCCCGGGCCCTGGACGGAGTGGTGGAGGTGGACCTGCCGGTGGAGCCGGGGAGCGTGGTCCGGCCGCTGCGGTCGAGCTGGGACCGCCTGGGCCAGGTGATCGCGGTGGCCCCGGACGCCGACGCGGCGGTGGCGCTCTGCGAGAAGGCCTGCGCGACGATCCGGGTCACCACGGAGCCCGGGACGGCCGATCCGGCCGAGTGACGGCCCGAGTGACGGCCCGGAGGACGACCGGAACACGACAGGGAGGACGGCATGGGGGACGGCATGGGGGACGGCACGGAGAAAGGCATGGAGTACGAGGAGATAAGCACCGAGGAAGAACTGCGGGAACTGGTCGGCCCGGCGAATTCCGTGGTGTTCCGAAAGGCGAGCCCGGTACTGCGCGCCCATGAAACCGAATGGATTCGGAATTCTCCTTTCTGTCTGGTCGCGACCGCCGCTGCGGACGGGAGTTGCGATGTCTCCCCGCGCGGAGATCCACCGGGTTTCGTACGCATTCTCGACGAGCGGACGCTCGCGCTGCCCGACCGGCCGGGCAATCGCCGGCTGGACACCTGGCGCAATGTTCTGCAGAACCCTCGGGTGGGAATGATCTTCGTGATTCCGGGCCGGGGCGACACGCTCCGGGTCAACGGGCGGGCCCGACTGGTGCGTTCGGCTCCCTTCTTCGACGAGATGGTGGTCCGCGGCCACCGTCCCGACCTCGCCCTCCTGGTCAGCGTCGAAGAGGCGTACTTCCACTGCGCCAAGTCGTTCATGCGGGCGAAGCTCTGGGACCCGGAATCCTGGAATCCGGAAGCGGTCTCCTCCCGGGCGCGGATCGCCCGTGCCACCGAGTGGACCGAGGCGTCCCTTGAGTCGCTGGAGCGTCGTTACGGCCCCGAGTACGAGCGGTTCCTCTATCCGGAATCCCCCTGAGGGGCGGGGTGCGGCCCCTCGGGGCGGGTGCCGGGCCAGGGTGTCATACCGATCGAAAACCGGCGATGCGCATGCGTCCGGCCCTGGAGTTGACATTCTTGTCAAGGCTTGCCAAGTGATCGCGCGGCCGATACATTGGCACGGCCCCACCGCAGGCGATCATTGAGGTTCAGCAAAGGATTCCCATGAAGAAGACCGCAGTTGCCCGAATAGCCGCTGTCGCTTTCTCCGCTCTCCTGTTCGCGGGTGCGGTTTCAGCCGGCGTGGGGGAGGGTGCTTCCGCGGGGGAGGCACGCACCGTCACCGCCCTCGCCGTTCCCCCGATCGACTGGCCGTAACTCCAGGTTTGCCTTTCGGCCATTTCGGGAGTCGTTTTTTCGGCGCTTGGTTGCCAGTACTGGTCAATCTTTGCCGCAATGTATCGAGGGGGGCTATGATGGCCCCCCTCGATGCTTGTGCGGGGCATCGGAGGAAATTCTCGAAGGCGGTGGTCGCGTGCTGGAACAACCTGGCTTTGGACGACGCCTGCGCCAGCTGAGGCTGCAGCAGGGCAAGACCCAGGCGGAGCTGACCGGGCCCGGCATGTCCGCCGCGTACCTCTCGCGGCTGGAGTCGGGCGCCCGATTCCCCACCCAGCGCGCCGTCGACTACCTCGCCGAACGCCTCGGCATTCCCCTGGAGAGTTTCGCCGAGCGCACGGAGGACGAACTCTCGGACGTCGTCGCCACCCTGGCGTCCCGGCCGGACAGCGAGCGGGACGCGGAGATGCGCGACCTCCTGGCCGAGACGCTCGACCGGGCCAAGGGCGCCGACGCCTCGACCCGCTGGCAGGCGCTGGCCCTGCTGGCCCAACTGCACGCCCTGCTGGGTGAGTTCCCCGAGGAGTTCAAGGTCCTCGGGGAACTGAGCGCGCTCAGTGACGAGTTGGATCGCCCCGCCCTCCAGGTGTACACGAAGCAGCGGGTGGCCCGGTGCGCCCGCAACCGCGGCGACATGGAGCTGGCCCGCCGTGCGGTCCGCGAGGCCCTGCGGCTGGGCGAGCACCACCGTGTCCGGCTGCCCGCCGCCGACCTGCTCCGCAGCCGGCTGCTCCTGGTCTCCGCGGAGGCCGAGGTCGGCAACGTCGCCGAGGCGATGCGGATCAGCCTCGACGTCCTGTCCGCGCTGCCGTCCGAGCGCGGGGCGCTGGCCGCCGAGGCGTACTGGACGGCGGCGACGGTGAGCACCCGCCAGGGCAACGACGAGGGTGCGCGGCAGTACCTGGACAAGGCGATCGCCTGTCTGGACAGCCGGGACGACATCACCCTCTGGATGCGCCTGCGGCTCGGCGCGGCCTCGCTCTGCCTCCAGGGCCTGTCGCCGAGGCTGGACGAGGCGCAGGGACTGCTGTCGGCCGTCGAGCCGGTCCTGGACTTCGCCGGACCGCCTCGGCACCGTCAGGAGTTCCTCTTCCTCCGGGCCCAGCTGGCCTTCCAGCTCGGTGACCCGGATCGCGCGGCCGCACTCGTGGCGGAGGCCGAGCAGGGCCTCCACCTCTTCACGTACCGCGACCGCGTCCGCTTCCGGATCCTCCAGGAGAAGCTGTCCGTCCGCCCCGGCGACATGGGCGCGGTGACCCGGCTGAAGGAACTGGCCGCCGAGGTGCAGAACACCCGGATGCCCGAGCTCGCCGCCGAGGTGTGGCGGGCGGCGGCCGAGTGCGTGGTGAGCCCGGTGGGGTCCGGCACGCCGTAGGGCGCGTCTTGTCGATCATGCCGGCCCGCGGGCGACCGGAATCCCGCCCGATCGGAAGATCGGGCGGGATTCCCGCTTTCCCGGCGAGGCGGCGCGAAGCCCCCTGCCGGGCCGGGGCAGTATGCGGGGCGTGACCCACAGCTCGAAGGACCGGTGGAACGAGCTCGCGCTGTTCCTGGTGGTGACGGGCGTCGGCGTCCTCGCCCTGTCCTCCCTGGCGGCCCTTCTGATCGGTGACCAGGACCCGACCGTCAACGGCGTCCTCGTCGTCCTCCCCAGCGTCCTCATCGGACTGGGCACCGCGCGGGCCTACCGTCGCCGCCGCGCCGCGGGCGGGGGCGGCGGCTGACGGGGCCCGGCGGATCAGACCAGTGACTTCGCGTAGCAGCGGCTGTTCTCGTACTCCCGGTAGTGGCCGAACTTGGCGCACGGGACGTAGCCGCTGGAGGTGTAGAGGGCGATGGCCTCCGGCTGGGCCGTGCCCGTCTCCAGGACCATGCGGGTGCGGCCGGCGGCGCGGGCGTCGGCCTCCAGGGCCGCGAGGATGCGGCGGGCCAGACCCAGGCCGCGGGCCTCGGGGATCACGTACATGCGCTTGAGCTCGGCGTCGCCGTCCGCGTACCCCTGGTCGTTCGCGTCCTGCGTGCGCCAGCCGCCGGTGGCGAGGGGGTGACCCTCCGGGTGGTACGCGAGCAGGTAGAGACCGCGGGGCGGGACGAACATCCCGGCGTCCAGCGGCGTGGCGTCGCCCTCGTCGCCGTAGCGGACGGCGTACTCCGCCTGGACCGCGTCCTCGAGCTTGACGGCGTCGGGGTGATCGTAAGGGGTGGGACGGATGTTCATGCGTTTCATCGTACGTGTGTGCGGGTGGCGGGTGTCGGTATTCTCCCGGGATGCTCACTGTCACGACCGCCAATGTCAATGGTCTCCGCGCCGCCGCCAAGAAGGGCTTCGTCGAGTGGCTGGCCGGGACCTCCGCCGACGTCCTCTGCCTCCAGGAGGTGCGCGCCGAGGAGGCCCAGCTGCCCCCGGAGGTGCGGGCGCCCGAGGGCTGGTCCGCCGTGCACGCCCCCGCCACCGCCAAGGGGCGGGCCGGCGTCTCCCTCTACACCCGGCGCGAGCCGGACGCGGTCCGGGTCGGCTTCGGGTGCCTGGAGTTCGCCGACAGCGGCCGGTACGTCGAGGCCGACCTGCCCGGCGTGACCGTCGCCAGCCTCTACCTGCCCTCCGGCGAGGTCGGCACCGAGCGGCAGGACGAGAAGTACCGCTTCATGGGCGAGTTCCTGCCCTACCTGAGGGACCTCCGCGTCCGGGCCGCCGCCGAGGGGCGCGAGGTCGTCGTCTGCGGCGACTGGAACATCGCCCACCGCGAGGCCGACCTCAAGAACTGGAAGGCCAACCAGAAGAAGGCCGGCTTCCTGCCCGACGAGCGGCAGTGGCTGAGCCGGGTCCTCGACGCGGAGGACGGCGGGTACGTGGACGTCGTCCGGGAGCTCCACCCCGACCAGGAGGGTCCCTACTCCTGGTGGTCCTACCGCGGGCGGGCCTTCGACAACGACAGCGGCTGGCGGATCGACTACCAGATCGCCACGCCGGGGCTCGCCGCCAGGGCCGTGAAGGCGTACGTCGAGCGGGCCGCCACCCACGACGAGCGGTGGAGCGACCACGCGCCCGTCACCGCCGTCTACGACCTGTAGGTCCCGTTCAGGGCGCGTCGCGCAGGCGGCGGTCCAGGGCCATCGACAGCTCCGCCTCCACCACGCTCTTGGCGAGCGGGCGCAGCCGCCACAGGTCCTCCTCGGCCGCGTGGGCGCGGAGCAGCTCGGTGAACAGCTCCGCGAGCGCCTCGGCGTGCTCGCGGACCCTCGCCCCCGCCTTGAGGACGTCCGCGAGCGGCACGCCCTCGCGGACGAGCGCGGCGGAGACGTCCAGGAGCCGGCGGCTGACGTGGACGATCTCCTCGCCGTCGGTGACGAGGTAGCCCAGGTCGAGGGCGGCGGCCAGGTTCTCGGGCGTCACCTCGCCCGCGAAGCGGTCCGCCAGCTCCTCGGGGGTCAGCCGGACCGGCTCCTCCTCGCTGGGGACGTCGATGGCGAGGACCTCGCGGACGTTCCGGCCGCTCTCGAAGGCCGTGGTCAGGTCGGCGATGCCATTGAGGGTGTGGCCGCGCTCCAGGAGGGCGGCGATGGTCCGCAGCCGGGCCAGGTGCTGCTCGTCGTACCAGGCGATCCGGCCCTCGCGGCGGGGCGGCGGGATCAGGCCGCGCTCGCGGTAGAAGCGCAGGGTGCGCACGGTGATGCCGGCGGCGGCGGCCAGCTCCTCCATGCGGTACTCGCGCACGCCCTCCGCCGGGGGCGCGGTGGCGTGCGCGCCCGTCGCGCCCGTACCCGCCGGGCCTCCGCCCGCGCCCGCCGCACCGACGCCGCCCGTACCCGCCGGGCCTCCGCCCGTACCCGCCGCACCGCCGCCCGCGCCTGCCGCGCGCTCGCCCGTTCCGGGTCCCGATCCTTCTGCCACGTCCGCCAGCCTATGTTGTACCGCCGGTAACTTTCCCTCGCCGTACCCCTACCGCTCGGTATGGAGCTGCTCTACAGTCCCCACCATGCCAGTGATTGCTGGCGGAATCGGGCCGGGCGCACGGGAGGCGGCATGGCGAAGCACGAGCACGTACGGGTGGCGGTGATCGGATCGGGATTCGGCGGCCTCGGGGCCGCCGTCCGGCTGCGCCGCGAGGGGATCACCGACTTCGTGGTCCTGGAGCGGGCCGACTCCGTGGGCGGCACCTGGCGCGACAACAGCTACCCCGGCTGCGCCTGCGACGTCCCCTCCCACCTCTACTCCTTCTCCTTCGCGCCCAACCCGGACTGGCCCCGCACCTTCTCCGGGCAGCGCCACATCCGCGCGTACCTGGAGCACGTCACCGACACCTTCGGGATCCGGCCGCACCTGCGCCTGAACCACGAGGTGCTGCGGATGGAGTGGGACGCCGACGCGCTGCGCTGGGAGATCGAGACCTCCTCCGGCTCCTTCAGCGCCGAGGTCGTCGTCTCCGCGACCGGCCCGCTCTCCGACCCCAAGATCCCCGACATCCCCGGGCTCTCCGACTTCCCCGGCAAGGTCTTCCACTCGGCCCGCTGGGACCACGACTACGCCCTCACCGGCAAGCGCGTCGCCATGATCGGCACCGGCGCCTCCGCCATCCAGATCGTGCCCGCGATCCAGCCGCAGGTCCGCAGGCTCACGCTCTTCCAGCGCACGCCCCCGTGGGTCATGCCCCGCATGGACCGCAACATCACCGGCGCCGAGCGCCGGCTGCACCGCGCCCTGCCCTTCACCGCGACCCTGCGCCGCGGCCTGCTCTGGGGCATCCGCGAGCTCCAGGTCGGCGCCTTCACCAAGCACCCCGGCGAGCTGGGCCTGGTCGAGAAGCTCGCCAGGGCCAACATCGCCCGGGCGGTCAAGGACCCGGCCCTGCGGGCCAGGCTGACCCCCTCGTACCGCATCGGCTGCAAGCGCATCCTGCTGTCGAACACGTACTACCCGGCGGTCGCGCAGCCCAACGTCGACGTCGTCGCCTCCGGCCTGCGCGAGGTCCGCGGCTCGATCCTGGTCGGCGCCGACGGCACCGAGACCGAGGTCGACGCGATCGTCTTCGGCACCGGCTTCCACGTCACCGACATGCCGATCGCCGAGCGCGTCTTCGGGGCCGACGGGCTCTCGCTCGCCGACGCCTGGAAGGACGGCATGGAGTCGCTGCGCGGCGCCACCGCGGCCGGCTTCCCCAACTGGATGACGATCATCGGCCCCAACACCGGCCTCGGGAACTCCTCGATGATCCTGATGATCGAGTCCCAGCTGAACTACATGGCCGACTACCTGCGCCAGCTCACCGTCCTCGGCGGGCGCGCCGCCCTCGCCGCCCGGCCCTCCGCCGTGGGCGCCTGGAACCGCAAGGTGCAGGCCCGGATGGAGCGGACCGTCTGGAAGTCCGGCGGCTGCGAGAGCTGGTACCTCGACGCCAACGGCCGCAACACCACCCTCTGGCCCGGCACCACCGGCGAGTTCCGGCGCGAGACCCGGCAGGTCGACCTCTCCGAGTACGAGGTGATCCGCGCGCCCGCCCCCGCCGCCGCGTCCCGCCCCTCCCGCACGAAGAAGGAGGCCGCCAAGTGAGCGACCGCACCGCGAACCGGCACCTGACCCCGCTCCCCGGGGCCCGCGAACTCACCGTCACCTCCACCGACGGATCCCGCATCCACGTCGAGGTGTACGGCCCCGAGGGCGCCCCCGCCGTCGTCCTGGCCCACGGCTGGACCTGCTCCGTCGCCTTCTGGGCCGAGCAGATCCGGGCCCTCTCCACCGACCACCGGGTCATCGCCTACGACCAGCGCGGCCACGGGCGTTCGCCCGACCCCGGCCCCGGCGGCTACTCGACCACCGCGCTCGCCGACGACCTGGAGGCGGTGCTCTCCGCCACCCTCGCCACCGGCGAGCGGGCCGTCCTCGCCGGGCACTCCATGGGCGGCATGACGATCATGGCCGCCGCCGAGCGCCACGGCCTGCGCGACCACGCCGCCGCCGTGCTGCTCTGCTCCACCGGCCCCTCCCGGCTGACCGCCGAGGCCACCGTCGTACCGCTGCGGCCCGGCGGGCTGCGCACCCGGCTCACCGCCGCCGTCCTCGGCTCCAAGGCGCCGCTCGGACCGGTCAACGCCGTCTCGAAGAGGGTCCTCAAGTACGCGACGATGGGCCCGGGTTCGGCCCCCGAGAAGGTCGACGCCTGCGCCCGGATCGTGCACGCCTGCCCGCGCGGCCCCCGCCACGGCTGGTCGCAGGTCCTCGCCGGGCTCGACCTCGAACGGGGCGTGCGGGCGCTGCGGCTGCCGGTCGCCGTGCTCGTCGGCACCGCCGACCGGCTCACCCCGGCCGCCCACTCCCGCGCGATGGCCGAGGCGCTGCCGCACTGCACGGGCCTGGTCGAGCTGGCCGGCATGGGGCACATGACCCCGGTGGAGGCCCCGGAGGCCGTCACCGCGCAGATCCGCGAACTGACCCTCACGTACCTGGGCGTGAAGGACACCACCACCGTGAACGCCAAGGAGGACGCATGAGCAGGGTGAGTCTCGAAGGACAGGTCGCGGTCGTCACCGGAGGGGCCCGCGGCGTCGGCGAACTCCTCGCCCGCAAGCTCTCCGCGCGCGGCGCGAAGATCGCGCTCGTCGGCCTGGAGCCCGAGCAGCTCAAGGAGGTCGCGGGCCGGCTCCACACGGAGGCCGACTGGTGGCACGCCGACGTCACCGACCACGAGGCGATGTCCCGGGTCGCGGCCGAGGTGAAGGAGCGGTTCGGGAAGGTCGACGTCGTCGTCGCCAATGCCGGTGTCGCCTCGGGCGGTCCGTTCGTGGACTCCGACCCGGTCGCCTGGCGGCGGGTCGTCGAGGTCAACCTGATCGGCGGCGCCGTGACCGGCCGGGCGTTCCTGCCCGTCCTCATGGAGTCCCGCGGGTACTTCCTCCAGATCGCCTCGCTCGCCGCGATCACCCCGGCCCCGATGATGACGGCGTACTGCGCCTCCAAGTCGGGCGTGGAGGCCTTCGCGCACAGCCTGCGCGCCGAGGTCGCGTACAAGGGCGTGAAGGTCGGCGTCGGCTACCTGTCCTGGACCGACACGGACATGGTGCGCGGCGCCGACGAGGACGACGTCATGCGGGAGCTGCGGCAGCGGCTGCCGTGGCCGTCGAACCGCACGTACCCCCTCGGCCCGGCCGTCGACCGGATCGTCGCGGGCATCGAGCGGCGCTCGCCGCACGTCTACGCCCAGTGGTGGCTGCGCGGGATGCAGTCGATCCGCGGCTACCTGCCCGGTCTGATCGCGACCGTGGGGCAGCGCGAGATGAGGCGCTTCGAGCCGCGCCTCGGCACGGTCTCCAAGGGGCTCGTGGGGGCGGGCGGCGCGGCCGACGAACAGGAGCGGACGGAGAGGGTCTGACCCCCGGGTCCCGATCCCGGCCTCCGGGGCGCGCGTCCGACCCCCGGGTCCCGATCCCGGTCTCCGGGGCGCGCGTCCGACCCCCGGGTCCCGTGCCCGACCTCCGGGTCTCACCGTCCGTAACTGATCGAAATGCGCGGAATGTTCGCTCGTGCGAGGCTGATCGAGGCCGGGGACACCGCGTCCCCGACCTCCCCCACACCTCTCACAGGAGTGAACTTCCATGGGCGTGCAGGACCAGTTCAAGGACAAGGCCGAGCAGATCAAGAACCAGGCCAAGGAGGCCATGGGCAAGGCGAAGGACGAAGCGTCCGAGCGCGCCTCCCAGGGCCGCGACCGCTCCCAGGACGCGCAGGACCGCGCCCAGCAGGAGGTCCGGGACCGCCGCAACCAGGGCCGCCAGGCCTGACGTCCGCCGGTTCGCATTGGAGGCGCACCCGGATCACCGGGTGCGCCTCCGCGCGTTCCCGGCCGCCGTCCGCGACTCCCGCGCGCCCGCCGCCGGTTCTTCGTGCGGTGGCGCCCGTGGCCGTGCTCGTGCGCACTCGACCCGGCGCACGGGGTGGGGCGGGGGAACTCAGCCCTCCGGCCTCGGCGGCAGCTTCGGGCGGGAGCGGTCCGGCAGGTCCTCGTACGCCGGGGGGCTCGCCGCCGGGGTCTCCGTCAGGAGCGCGAGGGCGACGTGGACCGCGTCGTCCAGCTGGGCGTGGCGGCCCTCCGCCCAGTCCAGGGGGGTGCGCAGGACCGCGAGGTCGGGTTCGACGCCGTGGTTCTCCAGGGACCAGCCGTACTCGGGGAACCAGGCCGCGTTCATCGGCACCGTGATCTGCGTGCCGTCCCCGAGCCGGTGGCGGCCGGTCATGCCGACGACCCCGCCCCAGGTGCGCTGCCCGACGACCGGGCCGAGGCCGAGCAGCTTGAACGCGGCGGTGATCATGTCGCCGTCGGAGGAGGTGGCCTCGTCGGCGAGGGCGACGACGGGGCCGCGCGGCGCGTTCGAGGCGTAGCTGACGGGCTGGGCGTTGCGCGTGAGGTCCCAGCCGAGGATCCGGCGGGTCAGCTTCTCGATGACGAGCTCGCTGATGTTGCCGCCCGCGTTGCCGCGCACGTCCACGATGAGGGCCGGCCGGGAGACCTCCATGCGCAGGTCCCGGTTGAACTGCGCCCAGCCGGAGCCGCCCAGGTCGGGGATGTGCAGGTAGCCGCAGCGCCCGCCGCTGAGCTCGCGGACCACGGTCCGGCGCTTGGCGACCCAGTCCTGGTAGCGCAGCGGGCGCTCGTCCACGAGCGGGACGACGGCGACGCGCCGGGCGCGCCCCTCGCCCTCGGCGGGGGTGAAGGTCAGCTCGACGGTGGTGCCGCCGGTGCCGGAGAGCAGCGGGTACGGCCCGGTGACCGGGTCCACGGGCCGCCCGTCGACGTGGGTGAGGACGGCGCCCTCGCGGATGCCCGTACCGGCCAGCGGGGAGCGGGCCTTGGAGTCGGAGGACTCGCCGGGCAGGATCCGCTTCACGGTCCAGCCGGCCTCGCGGGGCACGAGGTTGGCGCCGAGCAGGCCCATGGGCCGCTGGTAGTGCGGCGGGCCCTCGTTGCGGCGGGCGGGGGTGACGTACGCGTGCGAGGTGCCCAGCTCGCCCATCACCTCGCGCAGCAGGTCGGCGAACTCGTCGGGGGACGCGACCCGTTCGACCAGCGGCCGGTACTGGTCGAGGACCGCCGTCCAGTCGACCCCGCCCATGCCGGGCTCCCAGAAGTAGGCGCGGACGATCCGCCCGGCCTCGTCGAAGGCCTGCCGCCACTCGGCGCCCGGGTCGACCTCGTGGAGGATGCGCCGCAGGTCCAGGTAGACGGTCGAGTCGCCGTCCCCGGCCTCGGTCGCGGGCACCGCCCGCAGCTCGCCCTCGTCCGCGACGACGAGCCGGGTGCCGTCGCCGCTGACCGCGAACCAGTCCAGGTCGGAGGCGAGTTCGCTCTTGCGGGCCTTGGTGATGGAGAAGTGCTCCAGGGTGGGGCGGCCCGAGGTGTCGGCCGGGTTGGCGAAGGTCTCGCCGAGCGCGCCCGAGATGGGCCAGCGCAGCCAGACCAGGCCGCCGCCGCTGACCGGGTGCAGGGCGGAGTACTTGGAGGCGGCCACCGGGAACGGCGTGACCCGCTCGGCCAGGCCCTCGATCTCCACCGTCACCGTGCCCTCCGCCGGGGCCGTGTCCTCGTCGGCCGGGTCCAGGCCGCCGGCCGCCGGGCGCCCGTCCGGGAGCAGCGCGAACGGGGACGGGGTCGCGGAGGAGAGCGGTACGAGGTAGGGGCGGCAGCCCAGCGGGAACGACAGGTCGCCGGTGTGCACGTCGTACACCGGGTCGAAGCCGCGCCAGGAGAGGAAGGCGAGGTAGCGCCCGTCCCGGGTGAAGACCGGGTTCTCGTCCTCGAAGCGCCCGTTGGTGACGTCCACGACCGTGCGGGCGCCGGGGCCGGAGATCCGGGCCATCTTGATCGAGCGCAGGGAGCGGCCGATGCCGGGGTGGGACCAGGTCAGCCAGTCGCCGTCGGGGGAGAAGGCGAGGTCGCGGACGGGCCCGTTGACGGACCGGATCAGCTCGGTGACCTCTCCGTTGGACTCCTCGCTCGCGTCGAGGAGGAGGAGCCGGCCGTCGTGGGAGGCGAGGGCGAGCCGTTCGCCGTCCGGGTCGGCCACCAGCTCCTCGATCCGCCCGAGGTCCCCGGAGGCGAGCCGGCGCGGGGGCCGGTCGCCGCTGGCGCGCGGCAGGTACGCGACCTCGACGGCGTCCTCGCCGTCGGCGTCGGTGACGTACGCGACCTGGCCGCCGCTGCCGAGCATCTCGGGCAGCCGGACCCGGACGCCGGGGGAGTCGATGATCGTGCGGGCCGGGCCGTCGCGGTGCGTCAGCCAGTACAGGCTGCCCCGGACGGAGACGGCGCTGGCCCGGCCGGTCTCGTCCACGGAGAGCGAGTCGATGTGGTGGGCGGCGGGCACCTGGTAGCACCGCCGGCCGACCCGCTGGCCGCCGAGCCGCACTTCGAGGCGGCGGGGGCGGGAGTTGGGGGTGAGGGCGTCCACGGTCCACAGCTCGCCCGCGCACTGGTAGACGACCCGCCGCCCGTCGCTGGAGGCGTGCCGGGCGTAGAAGTCGTCGTGGTCGGTGTGGCGGCGCAGGTCGGTGCCGTCGGGCCGGCAGGAGTACAGGTTGCCGACGCCCTCGTGGTCGGAGAGGAACGCGATCCGGCCCCCCACGGCCATCGGGCAGTCCAGGTGTCCGCCGAGGTCGGCCAGCAGCCGCCTGCCGTGCAGCCAGAGCCGGCCGGTGGCGCCGCCCAGGTACCGCTTCCAGGCGGCGGGCTCGTGCGGCGGCTTGCCGGTGAGCAGGAGCGTGCACCGCTCGGCCTCGTTGTCGGGGGCGGTGATCCCGTCGGTGACGGTGATGTCGGAGACCGGGCCCCAGGGCAGCCGGCGGCCCGGGGTGCCGTCGGTGGGCACGGTGTAGGCCCAGGAGTAGTACGAGAAGGGCTGCCCGTGCGAGGAGACGGCGAGGATGTCGGAGCGGCCGTCCTTGTCGGGGGGCGTCCAGCCGCAGACCCGGGTGTCGGTGGAGCCCCAGTAGGTCAGCCGCCGGGCGGCCCCGCCGCCGACCGGGACGAGGTGGATCTCGGGGTCGAGGCTGCGCCAGTTCGTGTACGCGATGTGGCGCCCGTCCGGCGAGAAGCGCGGGTGCCCGACCCGGGTCCGGTCGACGGTGAGCCGCCAGGCCCGGCCGGGGCGCTCGCCCTCGGCCGGGAGCGGGGCGACCCAGAGGTCGTCCTCGGCGGCGAAGCACAGCAGGTCGTCGTGGAGGTGCGGAAAGCGGAGATACGCGACGTCGTCACTCACCTCCCCATGCTTTCCGCGCGGAGGAGGCGTGGCAACTCGTACGTGTTTGCGGGCGTCTTCGGGGTGCTGTCCCGGGTGTGGTTCAGAACACGTACGAAACGGTTTCGTTTCGCTGGGGGCGGGGGTTATCTTCGTACGGTACGAAACCGTTTCGTTCGCACTCTGTCGATCCACCGCGCAGGAGACACGGCATGGCACGCAGCAGGCTCACCCCCGAGCGGGAGTCCGAGCTGTACGCGGCCGTGCTCGACCTCCTCCGCGAGGTCGGCTACGACGCCCTCACCATGGACGCCGTCGCCGCCCGCACCCACTCCAGCAAGGCCACCCTCTACCGCCAGTGGGGGAGCAAGCCCGAGCTGGTCGCCCGGGCGCTGCGCGCCAACAAGCCGGCCGACCTCTCCGAGATCGACACCGGCTCGCTGCGCGGCGACTTCCGGGAAATGCTCGAACGGACCGACGACTGCCAGATGGAGAAGGACTCCGCGCTGATGCGGGGTCTGGCCCATGCCGTCCACGACAACCCCGACCTGCACCGGGCGCTGCGCGAACTGCTCATCGAACCCGAGATGAACGGCTTCGAGGAAGTGCTGCGCCGGGCGGTCCGCAGGGGCGAGGTCGACGCCGCCAACCCGGCGCTGAAGCTCGTCCCGCACATGCTGATCGGCGCGTTCGTCGCCCGCCCGCTGATCGAGGATCAGCCGGTCGACCACGCGTTCCTCGGCACCTACGTCGACGCCGTCGTGTTCCCCGCACTCGGCGTCTGAGCCCCACGGGGCCGCCCCTCCGGAGGCCCCGGCACCACCCTCTCCACCTGACGTCGCGCCGCTCACGCCGTCGGGCCGGCTCCCCATGCCCCTGTCCCTCAACACCGGGAGTACGCCCCCGTGGCCACGTTCCTGTACAAGCTCGGTCGTTCCGCCTTCCGGCGCCGACGGCTCGTCGCCCTCCTCTGGGTGGCGCTCCTCGCGCTCGCCGGCGTCGGCGCCGCGACCGCGCCCGCCGCCACCTCCAGCTCCTTCTCGATCCCCGGCACCGAGGCCCAGCGCGCCTTCGACCTGCTCGAAGAGCGCTTCCCGGGCGCCGGAGCCGACGGGGCCACCGCCCGCGTCGTCTTCAAGGCCCCCGAGGGCCAGAAGGTGACCGACCCGGCGCACAAGGCCGTCGTCGAGGAGACCGTCGCCGCGCTCAGGTCCGGCTCGGACCAGATCGTCTCGGTCGCCGACCCGTACACCGCGCAAGCCGTCTCGCAGAACGGCTCCACCGCCTACGTCTCCGTCGCGTACAAGGTCAACGCCATGGAGCTGACCGACGAGACGCGCGAGGCCCTGACGCAGGCCGGTGAGCAGGCGCAGGGCAAGGGCCTGACGGTCGAGGTCGGCGGCGACGCCCTCCAGACCATGCCCGAGACCGGCGCGGGCGAGATCGTCGGCGTGGTCATCGCCGGCATCGTGCTCGTCATCACCTTCGGCTCGCTCGTCGCCGCCGGACTCCCGCTGCTCACCGCGATCATCGGCGTCGGCATCGGCGTCTCCTCGATCACGGCGCTCGCCAACGTCCTCGACCTCGGCTCCACCACCTCCACCCTCGCGATGATGATCGGCCTCGCGGTCGGCATCGACTACGCCCTCTTCATCGTCTCCCGCTACCGCGCGGAGCTGGCCGAGGGCCGCGACAAGGAGGAGGCCGCGGGCCGTGCGACCGGCACGGCCGGCTCCGCCGTCGTCTTCGCCGGACTCACCGTCGTCATCGCCCTCGTCGGCCTGGCCGTCGTCAACATCCCGATGCTGACGAAGATGGGCTTCGCCGCCGCCGGCACGGTCGTCATCGCCGTCCTCATCGCGCTCACCCTGATACCGGCCCTGCTCGGCTTCGCCGGCGACAAGGTCGTCGGCCGCAAGCAGCGCAAGGGCGCGGAGGCCGGTGCGGGCGAGGGCGGCAAGGGGGAGAAGCCGAACGGCGGCACCCGCTGGGCCCGGTTCGTCATCCGCCGCCCCGTGCTCGTGCTCCTCGTCGGCGTCCTCGGCCTCGGCGCGATCGCCGTGCCCGCCGCCTCCCTGGAGATGGGCCTGCCGGACGACGGCGCCAAGCCGGTCTCCACCAGCGAGCGCCGGGCGTACGACATGCTGTCCGACGGCTTCGGCCCCGGCTTCAACGGCCCGCTGCTCGTCGTCGTGGACGGCGACAAGGCCACCGCCGACGGGACCGTCTCCACGATCAAGAAGCTCGACGGCTGGGCCGCCGTCACCCCGGCGACCCCGAACAAGGCCGGCGACGCCGCGATGATCACGGTGGTCCCGAAGGACCGTCCGTCCTCCGTCGCCACCGAGAACCTGGTCCACGACATCCGCGACGCCACCGGCGACGACGTCCTCGTCACCGGCGCCACCGCGATGAACGTC
Source organism: Streptomyces bikiniensis (assembly GCA_000716465.1). Taxonomy (GTDB): domain Bacteria; phylum Actinomycetota; class Actinomycetes; order Streptomycetales; family Streptomycetaceae; genus Streptomyces; species Streptomyces bikiniensis. The sequence continues at coordinate 76,476 of JNWL01000007.1, read as the reverse complement.
GACTTCTCGCAGAAGATGAACGACGCCCTGGTGCCCTACCTGGCCCTCGTCGTCGGCCTCGCCTTCCTGCTCCTGACCCTGGTCTTCCGCTCGGTCCTCGTCCCCCTGAAGGCGGCCCTCGGCTTCCTGCTCTCGGTGGTCGCGGCCCTCGGCGCGGTCGTCGCGGTCTTCCAGTGGGGCTGGCTCGGAAGCCTCTTCGGGGTCGAGCAGACCGGCCCGATCATGTCGATGATGCCGATCTTCATGGTGGGCGTCGTCTTCGGCCTCGCGATGGACTACGAGGTCTTCCTCGTCACCCGGATGCGGGAGGCGTACGTGCACGGCGAGCGCCCCGGCGAGGCGGTCGTGACCGGCTTCCGGCACAGCGCCCGGGTGGTCACCGCCGCCGCGGTGATCATGATCGCGGTCTTCTCCGGCTTCATCGGGATGACCGACCAGATGATCAAGATGATCGGCTTCGGCCTGGCCGTCGCGGTCCTCTTCGACGCCTTCGTGGTCCGCATGGCGATCGTCCCGGCCGTCCTCGCGCTGCTCGGCCACAAGGCCTGGTGGCTGCCGAAGTGGCTGGACCGGGTCCTGCCGAACGTGGACGTGGAGGGCGAGGGCCTCGCCGGGCACGTCGGCGGGACCGGCTCGGAGGAGAGGCCGGACCTCGTGAAGGTCTGACGCCTTCGGTCCTCGGCGCCTTCGGTCCTCGGCGCCTTCGGCAGTACGTCCGACGCCGTCGGCACGTCGTCTCAGCGACGCGCCGACGGCGTTCGCGTGCCCGCCGCGCGGGAGGCGGCCGGGGCTCCGGCGGGACCGGAGGAGTACGTGTGGCGCAGGAAGCGGACCAGGGCGGCCGTGTCGAACTGGACCACCTCCACCCCCTCCTCCGTGTGGAACTCGACCACCGTCTGCACCCGGCCGCAGGGCCAGACGCCGATGTCGCCGCGCCGGGTCGGGTTCCGCAGGCCCTTCTCCAGGAGGGCGCGCGGGAAGGACCACTCGACGGCGCCGGGGAAGACGAACCGGACGGTCGCGGGGGAGTGGCCGGGGTCGTAGCGGAGGGCCACCGGGACGGGCCGGGAGAGCGGGGCGTCGCTGATGATCCGACCCTTGGCACGGTCGTCGACGGCGGGGGCGGATGCGGTGGCCATCAGTGACTCCTGACGTTTTGTCCTTCTATAAGCCAATGTGGCACTTCTTCCCCGTGATCGCACGGCCCATGCGGGGGAAGGTGCGGCCATGATGTGACCCGTGCGCTCTTGCAAGCCCTTCGCAGGAGCATCCATCATGCCGACGTGCATGTACCTGACGGATTCATCAACGCCCCCGTATCGGCCGTCGCCGGTGTCGTCGCCGCGGGCGCCGTCGCCGTCAGCCTGCGCGGGGCCCGCCGCGAGCTCGGGGGCGCCTCCCGTGCCGAAGGCCACGGGGGAGAGCGCGCCGCGCCGCTCGCCGGGCTCGTCGCCGCCTTCGTCTTCGCCGTCCAGATGCTGAACTTCCCGGTCGCCGCCGGGACCAGCGGACACCTCCTCGGCGGCGCGCTCGCCGCGATACTCGTCGGCCCCTGGACCGGCGTCCTGTGCATCGCGGTCGTCCTGCTCGTACAGGGCGTCCTCTTCGCGGACGGCGGCCTCACCGCCCTCGGCGTGAACATCAACGTCATGGGCGTCGTCACCGTCGTCACGGCCTACGCGCTCTTCCGGGGCCTCGTCCTGGTCCTGCCGCGCACCCGCCGCTCGGTGACCCTCGCCTCCTTCGTCGCCGCGCTCGTCTCCGTACCGGCCGCGGCCGCCGCCTTCACCCTGGTCTACGCGGTCGGCGGCACCACCGACGTCCCCGTCGGCAAGGTCCTCACCGCGATGGTCGGCGTCCACGTCCTCATCGGCATCGGCGAGGCCGTCATCACCATGCTGACCGTCGGCGCGGTCCTCGCCGTCCGCCCGGACCTGGTGTACGGCGCGCGCGGCCTGACCGCCCCGCTCAAGCTCCGGGTGGACGGCGAGCTGGTCGACGCCGCGCCCGCGGCCCCGGCCGCCCCGGTCTCCACCGGCTCCCCGAAGAAGCTGTGGATCGGCGGCGTCGTCACCGCCCTCGTCCTCGCCGGCTTCGTCTCCTTCTACGCCTCCGCCAGCCCCGACGGCCTGGAGAAGGTCGCCGCCGACCAGGGCATCGACGCCAAGGCCGACGCGTACGAGCACGCCACCGCGGACTCCCCGCTCGCCGACTACGGCGTCCGGGGCATCGCCGCCGAGCGCCTCTCCGGCGGCCTGGCCGGCGTCATCGGCGTGGGCGCCACCCTGGCCGTCGGCACCGGCGTCTTCCTGGTCGTCCGCCGCCGGCGCGCCGCCGCGGCGGAAAGCGTCTGACATGGGTGCGGGCCACGCCCACAAGCTCTACCGGCACGGGCACTCGCCGGTCCACGGGCTGCCCCCGCACACCAAGATCGTCGCCGCCCTCGGCTTCGTCGTGGTCGTCGTCTCGACGCCCCGCGAGGCCGTCTGGGCCTTCGCCGCGTACGCCGCGCTCCTCGCGGCCGTGGCGGCGAGGGCCCGGATCCCGGCCGGCTTCCTGCTGCGACGGCTGCTCGTCGAGGTGCCGTTCGTCGCGTTCGCGCTGCTCATGCCGTTCGTCGTGCCCGGCGAGCAGACGCGGGTCCTCGGGATCTCCCTGAGCGTCCCCGGCCTGTGGGGCGCCTGGAACGTCCTCGCCAAGGGCACCCTCGGCACCGCCGCCTCCGTCCTCCTCGCCGCCACCACCGAACTGCGCGCCCTGCTCCTCGGTCTCCAGCGCCTGAAGCTGCCGCCGCTGCTCGTCCAGATCGCCTCCTTCATGATCCGGTACGGCGACGTCGTCACCGACGAGATGCGCCGCATGTCCGTCGCCCGCCGCTCGCGCGGCTTCGAGGCGCGGGGCGTGCGCCACTGGGGCGTCCTCGCCAAGTCCGCGGGCGCGCTCTTCATCCGCTCGTACGAGCGCGGGGAGCGGGTCCACCTGGCCATGGTCAGCCGCGGCTACACCGGTACGATCCCGGTCCTCGACGAGGTGACCGCCACCCGCGCCCAGTGGGCGCACGCCGCGGCGCTGCCGCTGGCCGCCCTCCTGATCTGCCTCCTGGGACGGACCCTGTGACCCCTCCTGCGACTGCTCCCGCCTCCCTCGACGTGCGCGGCCTCGCCTACGCCTACCCCGACGGCCACCAGGCCCTCTTCGGGGTGGACCTGACCGTCGGGCGCGGCGAGCGGGTCGCCCTGCTCGGCCCGAACGGCGCCGGCAAGACCACCCTCGTCCTGCACCTGAACGGCATCCTCACCGGAGGCGCGGGCACCGTCACCGTCGCCGGGCTCCCGGTCGGCCGCGCCCACATGGCCGAGATCCGCCGCAAGGTCGGCATCGTCTTCCAGGACCCCGACGACCAGCTCTTCATGCCGACCGTCCGCGAGGACGTCGCCTTCGGCCCGGCCGCCGCCGGGCTGCGCGGCGCCGAGCTGGACGCCGTGGTGCGGCGGGCCCTGGAGCGGGTCGGCATGGCGGAGTACGCGGACCGGCCGCCGCACCACCTGTCCTTCGGGCAGCGGCGCCGGGTCGCCGTGGCGACCGTCCTCGCCACGGAGCCGGAGATCCTCGTCCTCGACGAGCCGTCCTCCAACCTGGACCCGGCCTCGCGCCGCGAACTCGCGGACGTCCTGCGCTCCCTGGACGTCACCGTCCTGATGGTCACCCACGACCTGCCGTACGCCCTGGAGCTCTGCCCGCGCGCGGTGGTGCTCAGCGAGGGCGTCATCGCCGCCGACGGGCCGACCGGCGCGCTCCTCGCGGACGGGGAGCTGATGGCCCGGCACCGCCTGGAGCTGCCGTTCGGCTTCGTACCGCGGTCGGTGGTCTGAGCCCCTCCGAGGACCCGGCCTCCGGTGTTCCGAGGGCCCCGGAATCGGCCCTCCGCGTGCCGCGTTGCACCATGGGGGTCGGAGTGCGGAGCGGCAGGGAGTGGGAACGTGGACGTCCGGGGCACGGTGGCGGCGGGCTGGGAGCCCGTCAGGGACGCGTTCCTGCGCAACTTCGAACAGCGGGGCGAGCGCGGGGCGGCCGTCGCGGTCCACCGGGACGGCGTGAAGGTCGTGGACCTGTGGGCGGGCACCAAGGACGCCGACGGGGAGGCTCACCGGCCCGAGGACGCCGACGGGGAGGCGGTACGGGCGGGTGGCGCCGACACCGGCGGCGAGGCGTCCTGGGCCGAGGACACCGCCCAGGTCGTCCGCTCGGCCACCAAGGGCGTCGCCGCCGCCGTCCCCCTGCTCCTCCACCAGCGCGGCCTGCTCGACCTGGACGCCCCGGTCGCCGCGTACTGGCCCGAGTTCAAGGCGGCGGGCAAGGACCGCGCGACCGTACGGGACCTGCTCGCGCACCGGGCCGGCGTCCCCGTCCTCGACCGGCCGCTCACCCTCGCCGAGGCCGCCGACCTGCCGACCGCGACGGCCGCGATCGCCGCCCAGACCCCCGCCTGGGAGCCGGGCACCGCTCACGGCTACCACGCCCACACCTTCAGCTGGCTGCTCTCCGGCCTCGTCCACCGGGTCACCGGCCGGACCGTCGGCCGCTGGGTGGCGGAGGAGATCGCCGGCCCGCTCGGCCTCGACCTGTGGATCGGGCTGCCGGACGCGGAGGCCCGCCGGGTCGGCCGCATCGGGCCCGTCGAGGAGGTCGAACCGGCCGGGAGCGGCGCGCTCAGGCTCCGCCCCAAGCGCGCGGTCACCGAGGCCTACCGGGACCCGGACTCCCTCACCCGCCGCGCCTTCGGCGTCATCGACCCGAAGCCCGACGAGAACGACCCCGTCTACCGTGCCGCCGAACTCCCCGGCTCGGCCGGCGTCGCCACCGCCCGCGCCCTCTCCCGCTTCTACGCCGCGACCCTCGGCCCGGTCGACGGCGCCGGACGCCTCTTCGCCCCGGAGACGCTCGCCCTCGCCCGTACCGAGGAGTCCGCGGGCCCGGACCGCGTGCTGCTCGTCGGCACCCGCTTCGGCCTCGGGCACATGCTGCACGGCCCGGCCTCGCCGCTCCTCGGCCCGTCGTCCTTCGGCCACCCGGGCCGGGGCGGCTCCCTCGGCTTCGCGGACCCCGACTCCGGGATCGCCTTCGGGTACGTCACCAACGGCATGCGCAAGACGGTCACGGCGGACCCGCGCGCCCAGGCGCTCGTACGGGCGGTGGGGGCGGTGACGGGCCGAGAGCCCGGCAGGACGGGACGGCGGGCCGGGACCGCGCGGCCGGGCACCGGCGGAGGATGACCTGACATTCTCCGGGGCCGCGGCATCCCTCCGCGGCCTACCGGCCGGTACCGTGTGCGCGCCCCACCGCCCGGTGGAGCGCACGGGGGTGCACGTGATCGAGATTCCCTTACGGGGACCCGGGGCCGGGTGCGGACCGGTCCGGATCGCCGGCAGCCGGCTCTGGGAGACCCTTGCCAGCATCGGACAGCTCTCCTCGCACCGGGGGCTCGCGCCCTGGCCGTACACCCATTGGGAGCGGGCGGCCCGCCGTTCCCTGACGCGCGCCGACGTGACCGTCCCCGGCTGGCTCGTCCACCTGTACCAGGTCCGCGGCGGCGCCCTCCCCTCCTTCCTCCTCCCCGTCCCCTCCCCGGCCCCGGACGACCGGTCCCCGGGCGACCCGGTGCAGGACCTCGCCGCGCTCCGCGCCGTCCCGCCCGACAGGGTCCGGGAGGAACTGGACCAGTGGTCGCCGCGGGGCCTCCCGCCCGGGCTGCGCCCGCTGTACGCGGACCCGCGGGAACGCCTCGCCGAACTCTGCGACTTCCTGCCGCGGTACTGGCGGGCCGCCCTCGGCCCGTACGCGGCGTCGCTGCGCTCCGCGACCGAGGAGGACGTCCTGCGCCGTGCCCGCGTCCTCGCGACCCAGGGACCCGAGCAGCTCCTCGCCGGCCTGCGCGGCCGGGTGTCGCGACGCGGCGACGTCCTGCGGCCGCACGTCGGCCCGTCCGGCCGGGTCGCCGTCCCCGACGCCTCCCGGCTCGTCCTCGTCCCCCTGTTGTTCGGCCGGGGAGCCCCCTTCTTCGCCGTCGACCCGCACGGCACGGTGGCCGTCGCGTACCAGGCGGAGGGGGCCGCCGTTCTCGTCGGGGACGTCCGGCCGCCCGGCCGGCCGGGCGGCGCGCCCGCCCGTGGCGACGGTCTGGAGATCCTGCTCGGCCGCAGCCGGGCCGGGGTCGTACGCGGTCTCGTCGTGCCCACCACCACCTCGGACCTGGCCGCGGAACTCGGACTCGCCCCGAGCACCGTCTCCGAGCACCTCACCGCGCTGGTGGCCGCCGGGGTGGCGCGGCGGCGCCGCGCGGGCGTACGGGTGCTGTACGAACTGGACGGCCCGGGTGTCGCGCTGCTCCGCCACCTCGACCACCGGCGTAGGGTCAACGAGCCGGAGACGGAAACCAGTTGAGACAGCGAAAGAAGGAGGACCGCATGGCCGCGGACACCGTGGGAACCCCGGCGGCACAGGGGGCCGAGGACGGCGCGCACGACACGTACGGGAAGCTGCTCGCCCTGCTCGAGGAGCGCGGAGCCGCCCACCGGGTGATCGAGCACGCCCCCGAAGGCGCCACCGAGGCGGTCAGCGCGCTGCGGGGCCACGCGCTCGACCGGGCGGCCAAGTGCATCATCGCGATGGTCAAGATCGGCAAGAAGGAGAAGCGGTTCGCGCTCGTCGTCGTCCCCGGCGACCGGCGGATCGACCTGGCGGCGGTGAAGGCGCTGTACGGCGGCACGTACGTCTCCTTCGCCTCCCCGGAGATCGCGGAGGAGCTCGCGGGCTCCCCGAGCGGCACCATCCTGCCGTTCTCCTTCGACGAGCGCCTCGAACTGATCGTGGACCCCGACCTGCTGGTCCACCCGGAGTTCTACTTCAACGCGGCCAGGCTGGACCGCTCGATCGCGCTCTCCACCGAGGACTACCGCGCGATCGCCGGGCCGCGCGTCGAACGCGTCTCGACCGCCTGAGAGTCCGGCCCCGGGGGCCCGGTCCTTCCGGGCTCCTCGCCCTCAGGCCGCCGAAGGCGTCAGCGCCAGCACCATCCCGAGGCCGACGAGGACCGTGCCGATGACCTTGTTGAGGACCGTCTGCCGTCGCAGCAGCCGGGTGCGCAGGCTCTGGTTGGAGAAGAGCAGCGCGGCCAGCGCGAACCAGACCAGGTGGGCCAGCGACATGAACAGGCCGTAGCCGACCTGCTGGAGGACGGGGGTGTCGGCGCTGACGACCTGGGTATAGGTGCTCAGCACGAAGAGCATCGTCTTGGGGTTGAGCGCGTTCGTCAGGAAGCCGGTGCGCAGCGCCCCCGCCTTCGAGAGGCCGCCGTCGCCGGACAGGTCGATGTCCACCTGGGCCTTGGTGACGAAGGTCTTGTAGCCGATGTACACCAGGTAGGCGGCGCCGACCAGTTTCATCACCGTGAAGAGCACCGGCGTCCGGCTCACCAGGAGACCCACTCCCAGCATGGTGTAGGTGACGTGGACCAGAACGCCGAGGGAAATTCCCACAGCGGCGAGGACACCGGCGGTCCGCCCGTACAGATAACTGTTGCGGACGGTCATTGCGAAGTCCGCGCCGGGGCTGATGACAGCCAGAACGGTGATGACCGCAACGGCGATTAGCTGACCCATTTTCCCGTCTTCTCGATCAGGTGGTACGCGGGTGCGGGGGGCCGTGGTGGACGGCCCCCCGCACCCGCGCGCCGGACTTTCTCAGGGCTTGTGACGGTAGGTGATCACCAGCACGTCGCGCGAGGCCGGGGCGGAGGGGTCCACCTGCTCGATGGGCGAGACGCCGTGGTAGACCCGCTCGTCGTTGACGAGGGCCACGTCGAGGGTGTCGGTGAGGGAGAACTTCTCCACCGGCTCCTTCTCCAGGTTGTAGACGGTGCTCTCGCCGCCGATGGCGTTGGAGCGGCCGATCATCGCCATCAGGACGAAGGTGACGCCGTCGCGGTGGACGCCCTCCGGCGTGGGCAGGCCGACCTCCTCGCCGTCGATCTCGATGCGGAACTGGTGGGCCTCGATGTGCCAGGCCGAGTACGGGGCGAGGCGGCCGAAGACGTCACAGCCCAGCGTGACCAGGCTGTCCATCGTGCGGCCGCGCAGGAACCGCTCCTCGAACGGCTCGTAGTGCCGGGCCACGCCGCCGTTGAGGTTGTTGTAGTCCAGGCCCTGGTAGTGCGGCTGGTGCGGCTCGACGCGGTGGGCGGAGCTCGCCCGGGGCGCGCTCAGCGTGGCGTGCCGCCGGCGGCGGTAGCGCCCGCCGTCCGCCATGTAACCGTCGAGGGGCATCCGGGACCAGCTCTCCCGGAAGGGCTCCAGGTCGTCCAGTGCGGTCCCGGAACGCCGGAGGAGGATTTCCTTCACCTTCTCGCCGGGGATGAGGTTGTAGCTCTTCGAGGAAAGCGATTCACATATCTCCTCGATGTCGGAACTGTATGTGCGGGGCTGCGCGGACAATTTTCCCCCTGTGTGTGACCGATTGGCTACGGAACCGATCCTTGTATTCGCCCCGTATGTGTGTCAAAGGCTTTCGGATGTGGCCGAATTGTCGACGTTTCGCTTTGTCCGGTGTTAATCCGTACGTCTGTTGCGCGTAGGGGGCGGTGGAGGGCCGGGTCCGCGTTCCGGTCGTCGGCCCCGGCCTCTGGCGGAAGGCGTGGCGGCGGTGCTGTGATCACCGCATGGAACACACGGAACACACGGAACACACGGGCCGCACGGATCTCGGGAGGCGACTCGACGGGTACGGGGCACTGATCACGGGCGCGGCGCGCGGCATCGGCGCGGCGACCGCGCGGCGGCTCGCGGCGGAGGGCGCGCGGGTCCTCGTCACGGACGTGGACGAGGAGGCGGCGCGGGCGACGGCGGAGGGGCTGCCGGGGGCGGAGTCCGTACGCTGCGACGTGTCCGACCGGGGATCGGTGGACGCGGCCGTGGCGTACGCGGTGGAGGCCTTCGGCGGTCTCGACGTCCTCGTGAACAACGCGCTCGGGCCCGTGGCCCCCGACCGGGACCGCTTCGAGGACGAGCCGGACGAGGTGTGGTCCGTCCAGCACGACGTCACGTTCATGGGGGCGGTGCGCTGCTCGCGGGCGGCGCTGCCGCACCTGGCGGCGGCGGGCGGGCGCGGGGCGATCGTCATGATCGGGTCGGTCAACGCGGAGGCGGACTTCGGCAACCACGCGTACAGCGCGGCCAAGGCCGGACTCGCCTCCTTCACCCGCACCCTGGCGGGGGACGCGGCGGCGCGCGGGGTCCGGGTCAACCAGATCAACCCGGGCACGATCGCGACGCGGGCGTGGGAGGGCAGGGAGGCGGGGCTCGCGGCCCTCGCCGAGCGGGTCTACCCGCTGGGCCGGGTCGGCACCCCCGAGGACATCGCCGCCGCCGTCGCCTTCCTCGCCTCCCCGGACGCCTCCTGGGTCACCGGCACGGTCCTCCGCGTCGACGGCGGACTCCTCGCGGTGAACCGGCACTTCGCGGAGGTGCTGGGCGACTGAGGGGCGCCGAGGGGTGAACGGGCCCGTGTGAAAACGCTCCTACCGAGCAGGCGGAGGAGAGGAGAAGTGCGGGAACGGACGAAGAGAGGACGCGATGAGCACCATCCAACGACCGGTCCACGGCGACATCGCCGACGCGTCGGTGGGCGACCTCGTCTCGCGGGCGTCGCAGCAGATCTCCGAGCTGGTGCGCGACGAGATGCGGCTCGCCCGGGCGGAGATGGCCGAGAAGGGCAAGCGCTACGGCGTGGGCGGCGGCCTGTTCGGCGGCGCCGGCCTGGTCGGCGTCCTGGCCGCGCAGGCCCTCGTGGTCGCCGTGATCGCGGCCCTCGCCCTGGTCCTCCCGGTCTGGGCGTCGGCCCTGATCGTCGCGGTCCTGCTCGCGGCGGGCGCGGCGGGCATGGCCGCGGCCGGGAAGAAGCAGATCGACGAGGCGGGCGCGCCGGCCCCGGAGCAGACCATCGACAACGTCAAGGCCGACGTGGCCGAGATCAAGGAGAGGGCCCACCGATGAACCACCGGACGCAGGGCGGCAGGACCGCGAACGACCTCGGGGAACTGCGCGAGCAGGCCGAGCACACCCGTGACGAACTCGGGCGCACGGTGGAGGCGCTGGCGGCCAAGGCGGACGTCAAGGCGCAGGCGGAGGAGAAGGTCGCCGCGGCACGGGAGAAGGCGGCGGTCGCGGCCGGACGCGCCAAGGAGAAGGCGGTGGTGGCCGCCGACCTGCTCAAGGAGAGGACGGCGGTCGCCACGGAGCAGGCCAAGGAGAAGGCGGCGGTCACGACCGGGCAGGTCAAGGAGAAGACGGTGGCCGCCACGGACCTGCTCAAGGAGAAGACCCCCGACCCGGTCCTGGAGAAGGCCGAGGTGGTCGCGCACAAGGCGAAGGCCAACAGGACCCCGCTGGTCGCCGCGACCGCGGCCCTGGCCGGCTTCCTGCTCGTGCGCAGGATCATCCGGGGCCGCCGCGGGCGCCGCTGAGCGACACCGGCACTGCCGCGGGCCCCGGCCCCGGGGGATACCTCCCCGGGGCCGGGGCACACGGGTTCCATGAACGGACACCATGCGCGCCCCGGCAGCAGCACCATGTTCGGCTCAGTCCTGACCCCGTCGGCCGACCGCCCCGCGGCCAGACACTCACGACCGGGCAGGTTGGCGACCCGCCTGCGCCACCGGTTCCTGGCGTACGGGGCGGTCGAGTTCCTGTCCACGCACGTCCCGGACGACCCGGGCCCCGGCGAGGAGCGCCTGCTCCTGGTCCACGCCCGCCAGGTGGTCGGGGAGGTCCACTACCGGATGTGCGCGCGGTGCGCCCGGGGCGTCATCACCGACGTCGCCCTGGACGAGCGCTTCCGGGGCAGCGGCCTGGGCACCCGGGCCCTCTCCCACCTGCGGGCCCGCCACCCGGGAACGGCCTGGCACAGCACCCTCACCCTCCGCGCCACCCGGGACCTCCTGCGCCGCATGCGCATCCCGACGACGTCCCCGGGCCCGCTCTGCACCCACGCGGCCTGACGCGGGCCCCGCCCCGCCCGGGGCGGCGGGGCCCGTCAGGACGAGCACCGGCACCCCGTCCGCCGCGAAGACCGGGGACCTCACGGTCTCCGCGACCGCGCAACCGATCGCGTCGGCGGCCTGCCGCGCGGTGCGGGTCCCGTCCGGGAAGCGGCGGACCCCGACGTGGAGCCCCAGCTCTTCGGGCGCGGCGGCGAACAGGGGGTGGGCGGTGGTGCGGTCGGTCGTCATGGGGACGCCGGCGGTCCGTGTGCGGGCCGTGCGACCGGCTCCCGCTCCTCGGAAGTCCCGGCCCGCCGGCCGCTCAGCCCGCCTTCAGGACCTGCGCCACCACCGGGCCCGCCGCGTCGCCCCCGTGCCCGCCGGCCTGGACGACGGCCGCCGCCGCGAGGTCGCCGGAGTAGCCGGTGAACCAGCTGTTCGAGGTGGCCTGGTTCCCCACCTCCGCCGAGCCGGTCTTCGCGCCCTTGGGCGAGGGCACCCCGGCCATCGCCTTCGCCGCCGTGCCGTTCGTCGCCGCCGCGTTCATCATCGTGCGCAGGCCCTTGGCGACGCCGGTGGAGAGCGGGGCCGCGGTGGCGAACTCGCGGTCGCCGTACTTCTTCGCCACCAGGTACGGCTGGAGGAACCCGCCGTTCTTCACGGTCGCGGAGAGCGAGGCGACGTTCAGGGCGCTCATCGTGATCTTGCCCTGGCCGATGTACGAGGCGGCGGTCTCCACCGACTCCGACGCGGGGACGCTGCCGTCCCCCGCCGTGACGCCGACCTGCCAGTCGAGCCCGATCCCGAAGGAGTCGCGGGCGGTCGTGCCGAGGGCGGTGTTGTGGATCCCTTTCGCCTTGAGCGGCGTGATCGCCTTGATGAAGGCGGTGTTGCAGGAGCGGCGGAAGGAGTCGGTGAGGGTGCCGCCGTCGATCTTGAAGTTGTCGAGGTTGTTGAACGTGTAGCCGTCCCACTGCACGGTGGGCGGACACTCGACGGTGCTGCCGGGCATGGCCACGCCCTGCTGCATCATCATCGCCGCCGTCACGATCTTCATCGTCGAGCCGGGGGCCTGCGCCCCCTCCAGGGCCGCGTTGAAGCCCTCCGCCGGGCTGTTCGCCACCGCCCGTATCGCGCCCGTGGACGGTTCGACCGCCGTCACGGAGGCCCGGCCGTACGCCTTGACCGCCTTCTCGGCCGCCGCCTGGACCTTCGCGTCGATGGTGGTCCTTATCGTGCCCGGCTTCCCCTGCCGCAGCACGAGGAGGGGGGTGTCGGCGACGGCCTCGCTGCCCGAGTCGATCCAGGTCTCGACGCCGGTCGTGCCGCCCGCCTGCGCCCCGTACCGCTGCCGCAGGGTGTCGATGATCACGCCGAGCGAGGGGTACTTCTCCTTGGTCAGCTCGCCCCCGTTCCGGTCGACGGCCTTGACCGAGGCGACCTTCGCGGTGCCGGTGCGCAGGGTCGCGTCGGCGGTCAGCTTCGGGTGGAGGACGGTCGGCTTCCACTGCACCAGGGGCCGGCCGGTGGTCTGCCCCCGGACCACCGTCAGCTCGGAGGCGTACGACAGGTCCTTGGACGCGCCCTCGTACGAGACCGTCGCCCTCACCGTGAACGGCACCTTCGTGCCCACCGGCGCCCCCGGCGTGATCACCGCCTTCGAGACCTTCGCGCCCTCCTTGTAGGCGAGCAGCGCGGGACCCGCCGTGACCGGGTCGTTCGTCAGCTGGGCGGCCCTGTCGGACTCACCGGCGGCCCAGGCCGCCAGGAACTCCTTCGAGGTGGCCGTCGTCTCCTCGGCGGTGACCGGCCCCGATCTCTTCTCCGGTGCGGCCTCGTTCCGCGTGCTCACGGTCGAGTCGCCGCCCGTGACCCCGTTCCACAGGTTGTACCCCCCGTACCCGACCCCGCCCGCGACGACCGCGAAGACCCCTCCGACGATCGCGACCTTGGCTCCACTGCGCATGACTGCGTTTCCCCTCCCCCAGACGACCGTCCAGTCAAGCAGTGGATTCCCGGGCGTGTCGAGCAACATCCTTCATGTCCGTCACACCCGCCCCGGAACCGTTACACCCACGTGTCCAGCCACATCCGCCCCCGCCAGTCCTCCAGCGGGATCGGCGTGCCCGTGTAGATCGGCCAGAAGTAGATGAAGTTCCAGACGACGAGGAGGACGAGGCAGCCCGCCGCGACCGCGCCGAAGGTGCGGCGGCGTTCCGTGGAGCCCCGGGGGCCGATGAGGGCGCCCAGCATCATGGCCACCGCCAGGCACAGGAACGGCACGAAGACGACCGCGTAGAAGAGGAAGATGGTGCGCTCCTGGTAGAGGAACCAGGGGAGCCAGCCCGCCGCGATGCCGCAGGCGATCGCGCCCGCGCGCCAGTCGCGCCGGAAGGCCCAGCGCCACAGGACGTACAGGATCGCGAAGCAGGCGGCCCACCACAGGAGCGGGGTGCCGAGGGCCAGGACCTCCTGGGCGCACTTCTCCCCGGCGTCGGCCGGGCAGCCCTGCGTGCCGGGGGACGGGGACTCGTAGAAGTACGAGACGGGGCGGCCGAGGACGATCCAGGACCAGGGGTTCGACTCGTACGTGTGCGGCGAGGTCAGGCCCACGTGGAAGGAGTAGACCTCGGTCTCGTAGTGCCAGAGGCTGCGCAGCCAGTCCGGCAGCCAGCTCCACGTCCCGCCGCCGTTCAGCCTGTCCTGGTCGGCGGCCCAGGTGCGGAAGTAGCCCTTGTCGCCGGCGATCCAGCCCGTCCAGGTCACCAGGTACGTCACGATCGCCACCGGCACCACCGAGACGAACGCCGGGACCAGGTCCTTCCTGATCACCGAGGCGTACGGGCGGACCGCGCCGGCCGTGCGCCGCCCCGCCACGTCCCACAGCACCGTCATCAGGCCGAAGGCCACCATGACGTACAGGCCGTTCCACTTGGTCGCCGCCGCGAGCCCCAGCATCACGCCGGCCGCGATCCGCCACGGCCGCCACCCGAGCCGCAGGGACTCCGCGACCTCCGCGTCCGGCCGCAGCACCCCCTCCTCGTCCTCCGGGAGCGCCGCCGCCAGCCGTTTCCTGACCCGGTCGCGGTCCAGGACGAGACAGCCGAAGGAGGCGAGCACGAAGAACATCAGGACCTGGTCGAGGAGCGCGGTGCGGCTCATCACGAAGTGCAGCCCGTCGACCGCGAGCAGCAGACCCGCCAGACAGCCCAGGAGCGTCGAGCGGAACAGGCGCCGCCCGATCCGGCACAGCATGAGGACCGACAGGGTGCCGAGCAGGGCCACCATGAAGCGCCAGCCGAACGGCTCGAACCCGAACAGCTTCTCGCCGGCGCCGATCACCCATTTGCCCATCGGCGGGTGCACGACGTAGCCCGGGTCGGTCGGCACGACGACCGACCCCGGGTCCTTCAGGATCGTCTTGTCGACGTCCTTCGGCCAGGCCCCCTCGTACCCCTGGTTGATCAGCGCCCAGGAGTCCTTGGCGTAGTACGTCTCGTCGAATATCACCGCGTTCGGCTTGCCCAGGTTCCAGAACCGGAGCAGCCCCGCGACCGCCGTGACCAGGAGCGGACCGCCCCAGGCGAGGAGCCGCCACAGCCGGTCGGCCTGCCCGGGGCCGACGCCGAGGAGCGACCACACGCGCGCGGAGGGCCGGGTGTACGGGGGGTCGAGCCGCTCCCGCAGCCCGATGGGGGCGGCGCTTCCGGCGGGCGGGGCGTAGCCGAAGCGCCGGAGCCGCTGCTGCCACGAAGAGGGCTCTGCCACGGACTGCCGGCCCTCCAGGGTCTCGGGTGCGGTACTGGTCACCGCGCCATCGTAGGGAACGCGCCTGTGCGAGTCGCCTGTCCGGGCTGGGAGGATGGCACCCGTGACAGGAACGCTGGTACTCGCAGGGACCCCCATCGGCGACATCGCGGACGCCCCGCCCCGGCTCGCCACCGAGCTGGAGAACGCGGACATCGTGGCCGCCGAGGACACCCGCAGGCTGCGCGGCCTGACCCGGGCGCTCGGCATCCACACCTCCGGGCGCGTCGTCTCGTACTTCGAGGGCAACGAGTCCGCCCGGACGCCCGAACTGGTCGAGGCCCTGGTCGGCGGGGCGCGGGTGCTGCTCGTGACCGACGCGGGCATGCCGTCCGTGTCGGACCCCGGCTACCGGCTCGTCGCCGCCGCCGTCGAGGAGGGCGTCAGGGTCACGGCCGTACCCGGACCGTCCGCCGTCCTCACCGCCCTCGCCCTCTCCGGGCTCCCCGTGGACCGCTTCTGCTTCGAGGGCTTCCTGCCGAGGAAGGCCGGCGAGCGCCTGGGACGGCTGCGGGAGGTCGCGGACGAGCGCCGGACCCTCGTCTACTTCGAGGCCCCGCACCGCCTCGACGACACGCTCGCCGCGATGGCCGAGGTCTTCGGCACCGACCGCCGCGCCGCCGTCTGCCGCGAGCTGACCAAGACGTACGAGGAGGTCAAGCGCGGTCCGCTGGGCGAGCTGGCCGCCTGGGCGGCCGAGGGCGTGCGGGGCGAGATCACCGTCGTGGTCGAGGGCGCCCCCGAGACCGGGCCCGCCGAGCTCGACGCCGGGGAGCTGGTGCGCAGGGTGCGGGTGCGCGAGGAGGCGGGGGAGCGGCGGAAGGAGGCGATCGCCGCCGTCGCCGCCGAGGCGGGCCTTCCCAAGAGGGAGGTGTTCGATGCCGTCGTCGCGGCAAAGAACGCGGCCGCACAGGCTCCCGGAAAAACCGCGCAGAGCCCCGGAAACGGTAAAGGGCTAACCTGAAAGGCAAAGCCGAAACCGGCGCCGGGACTCTTCGCAGGGCGCTTGGCAAGGGAAGGGCCAAAAGCCTTCCACGGTTCGACCCGAGCCGATGCGCTCCGGCCCGAAAAGGCGTCCACTGATCAGTGGAGAGGAGCTGGCATGAGCGAGATCACCGGCACCGGCGTGTCCGTCGCGCACGAGGCGTACGCCTTCGCCTGCATGCGCTGCGGATACGGCTGGGAGCAGGCGTACGACATCGAGCACCACGTCGACGCCGCCGGCCAGGAATTCGTCGTCTACAAGGCCGGGGAAGAGCGGGTACCGTCCCCGCTGTCCCGCCCCACCTGCATGAACTGCGGCGGCCACGTCGTCCGGATCATGCGCGCGGGGCAGGTGTCCTCGGTGCTCGACCTGATCGCCGCGACGGAGAAGCACGGACACGGGTCCAAGGAGACCAGGCCGATCGGGCCCGCCGGGCCCATCGGGCAGGAGCTGACCGACGACCCGGACGCCCCGGCCGTGCCGCCCGTGCCGCACCACTGGCACCTGTCGGACCTGCTGCACCCCTTCCGCAGGCGCGGATAGGCGGGAAGAGGCGCGGAGAGGCGGAGAGAGGCGCGGAGAGGCGCGGAGAGGCGGCGGCCGGGCGGAAAAGGACGCGTCCCCGGCGCTCGCGGTCCTCGTACGATCGGGGCCATGAGTGCCAAGGACGCCCCGCCGCCGCTGCCCGACCCCCTCCTCGTGGAGGTCGCGGACTCGCACACCCATCTGGACATGCAGTCCGGGACCGTCGAGGAGGCCCTGGTGAAGGCCGCCGCCGTCGGCGTCACCACGGTCGTGCAGGTCGGCTGCGACGTGAAGGGCTCCCAATGGGCCGCCGAGACGGCCGCCGCCCACGCCGACGTGCACGCGGCCGTCGCCCTGCACCCCAACGAAGCGCCCCGGATCGTCCTGGGGGACCCCGACGGCTGGTCCCGGCAGGGGGCCAGGGAGGGCGGCGGGGACGCGGCCCTGGACGACGCGCTCGCCGAGATCGACCGGCTCGCCGCCCTGCCCCACGTGCGCGGGGTCGGCGAGACCGGCCTCGACTTCTTCCGTACGGGACCGGAGGGCGTCGCCGCGCAGGAGCGCTCCTTCCGGGCCCACATCGAGATCGCCAAGCGGCACGGCAAGGCGCTCGTCATCCACGACCGCGAGGCCCACGCCGACGTGCTGCGGGTCCTGGACGAGGAGGGCGCCCCCGAGCGGACCGTCTTCCACTGCTACTCCGGCGACGCGGAGATGGCGGAGATCTGCGCGGCCAAGGGCTATTACATGTCCTTCGCCGGCAACGTCACCTTCAAGAACGCCCAGCCGCTCCGGGACGCCCTCGCGGTCGCCCCCCTGGAGCTCGTCCTCGTCGAGACCGACGCCCCCTTCCTCACCCCGGCGCCCTTCCGGGGGCGCCCCAACGCCCCGTACCTGATCCCGGTCACCGTCCGGGCGATGGCGGAGGTGCGCGGGATCGGGGAGAACGAGCTGGCGGAGGCGATCGCGGTGAACACGGCCCGCGCGTTCGACTACTGAGCGCGAGGGCGCCGCACCGACTGTCACCGATCCATAACGGTTACGGGAAGTAGTCGGGTCGCCGTGGAGCGTGACCGGGGCCGGGGCTAGGGTCCCGGCCTCGTGAACACTTCCCAGGGCAGTCACCGGGCCGGACGCCGGAGCGGCACGACCCCCGCCGGTCTCTCCCTGCACGAACAGCCGACCCAGGCGGCACCGCTGGTGGTGCCCGGGGCCGCCCCCGGCACCGTCCCCGGCCAGGGCACCCGCGCCGGGGCCCGCCGGGCCGCCCGCCGCCGCAAGGCCTCCGGGGCCTCCGGGGCCTCCAAGCCCGCGTGGTCCGCCGGGGACGGCCTGCGACGGCTCGTCCCGCAGGCCCTCGTCGTCGCCTTCCTCGCCGGCGGCACCACCGCCTTCGTCGCCGACGACAAGACCGTCCGGCTCTCCGTCGACGGCGTCCCGCGCACCCTGCACACCTTCGCCGACGACGTCGGGGAGCTCCTGGCCGACGAGGGCGTGGCCGTCGACGGGCACGACATCGTCGCCCCCGCCCCCGGCCACGCCCTCACCGACGGCGACGAGGTCGTCGTCCGCTACGGACGCCCGGTCGCCCTCACCCTCGACGGCCGGCGCCACCGCGTGTGGACGACGGCCCGCAGCGTCGAGGAGGCGCTGCGCCAGTTCGGGGTCCGCGCGGAGGGCGCCTACCTCTCGGTCTCCCGCTCGGCCGCCATCACCCGGCACGGCCTCGCCCTCGACGTGCGCACCGAGCGGACCGTCACCTTCCTCGCCGACGGGCGCGAGCGGACCGTCCGCACCAACGCCGCCACCGTCCGCGAGGCGCTCGCCGAGTCCGGGATCACCCTCTCCGGGCAGGACGCCCTCTCCGTCGACCCCGGCTCCTTCCCCCGCGACGGCCAGACGGTCACCGTGCTGCGGATCACCGACAGCAGGCGGGTGCGCGAGGAGACCGTCCCGTACGCCGTCGAACGGGTCCGCGACCCGGAGCTGTTCGCCGGCACCGAGGTCGTCGAACGGCAGGGCGTCCACGGCCTGCGCCGCGTCACGTACGCCCTGCGCACGGTCAACGGCGTCCAGGGGCGGCCCCGCCGGATCGGCGAGGAGATCGTCCGCGAGCCCGTCAGCCGCACGGTGCGGGTCGGCACCCGCCGTCCGCCCGCCTCCGTCGCCGGCGCCGACGGCCTCGACTGGGCCGCGCTCGCCGCCTGCGAGTCCGGCGGCCGGCCGGACGCCGTCGACCCCTCGGGGACGTACGGCGGGCTGTACCAGTTCGACCCCGCCACCTGGCGCTCGCTCGGCGGCACCGGAACCGCCCAGGACGCGCCCGCCGCCGAGCAGACCTTCCGCGCGAAGAAGCTGTACGTGCAGCGGGGGGCGAGCCCCTGGCCCCACTGCGGGCGCAGGCTGGGCGGGTGAGCGGCGGGTGAGCGGCGGGCCGCGGGGCAGGGCGGCGCGGGGCGGCGCGTGCGGCAGGGCGTGCGACGGGCCGGGTGCCGGGCAAGCCCTAGTCTGTACTGGTGAGCGACACCACCGGTCCCGAAACCCCCGACGCCCTCCTCGGCCCCGCCGACATCCGTGAGCTGGCCGCCGCCCTCGGCGTGCGCCCCACGAAGCAGAAGGGCCAGAACTTCGTCATCGACGCCAACACCGTCCGGCGGATCGTCCGCACGGCCGGGGTGCGCCCGGACGACGTGGTCGTGGAGGTGGGGCCCGGCCTCGGCTCCCTCACCCTGGCCCTCCTGGAGGCCGCGGACCGGGTGACCGCCGTCGAGATCGACGACGTGCTCGCCGCCGCGCTGCCCGCCACCATCCAGGCCCGGATGCCCGCGCGCGCCGACCGCTTCGCGCTCGTGCACTCCGACGCGATGCTGGTCCAGGAGCTGCCGGGCCCGGCGCCCACCGCGCTCGTCGCGAACCTGCCGTACAACGTGGCCGTGCCCGTCCTGCTGCACATGCTGGAGCGCTTCCCGAGCATCGAGCGGACCCTCGTCATGGTCCAGGCCGAGGTCGCGGACCGGCTCGCCGCCCGGCCGGGGAACAAGGTGTACGGCGTGCCGTCGGTGAAGGCCAACTGGTACGCCGAGGTGAAGCGGGCCGGCGCGATCGGCCGCAACGTCTTCTGGCCCGCGCCGAACGTCGACTCCGGCCTGGTCTCCCTGGTCCGCCGCACCGAGCCGCTGGCGACCACCGCCACCCGGCAGGAGGTCTTCGCGGTCGTGGACGCGGCCTTCGCGCAGCGCCGCAAGACCCTCCGCGCGGCCCTCGCGGGCTGGGCGGGCTCCCCGGCGGCGGCCGAGGAGGCCCTGGTGAAGGCCGGGATCTCGCCGCAGGCGCGCGGCGAGTCCCTGACGGTGGAGGAGTTCGCGCGGATCGCGGAGGCGAAGGCATGAACGGCGGTACGGAGCGGGTGCGCGACGGCGCGCGGACGGCGGGCGGCGGTACGGAGCCGGTCGGCGGCGGCACCGGTGGTACGGGCGACGGGCCGCGGTCCGTCACCGTCCGCGTCCCCGCCAAGGTCAACGTCCAGCTCGCCGTCGGCGCGGCCCGCCCCGACGGCTTCCACGACCTGGCCAACGTCTTCCTCGCCGTCTCCCTCCACGACGAGGTGACCGCCACCCCCGCCGAGGCCCTGACGGTCACCTGCGAGGGCCCGGACGCCGACAAGGTGCCGCTCGACCGCACCAACCTCGCGGCCCGCGCCGCCGAACTCCTCGCCGCCCGGCACGGCATCGCCCCGGACGTGCACCTGCACATCGCCAAGGACATCCCGGTGGCCGGCGGCATGGCGGGCGGCAGCGCGGACGGGGCGGGCGCGCTGCTCGCGTGCGATGCGCTCTGGGGACTGGACACCCCCCGTTCCGAACTCCTCGACATCTGCGCCGAGCTGGGCTCCGACGTGCCGTTCAGCCTCGTCGGCGGGGCGGCGCTCGGCACCGGACGCGGCGAGAAGCTGACGGAGCTGCCGGTCGGCGGCGCGTTCCACTGGGTGTTCGCCGTCGCGGACGGCGGGCTCTCGACCCCGGTCGTCTTCGGCGAGTTCGACCGGCTCACCGAGGGCACGGACGTCCCCGAACCGGCCGCCTCGCCCGCCCTCCTGGAGGCCCTGCGCACCGGAGACACCACCGCCCTCGCGGGCGCCCTCGCCAACGACCTCCAGGCCCCGGCGCTCTCCCTGCGCCCCTCGCTCGCCGCGACCCTGGCGGCCGGCACGGACGCGGGCGCGCTCGCCGCCCTCGTCTCGGGCTCGGGCCCGACGACCGCGTTCCTGGTGAAGGACGCGGAGGCGGCGAAGGCGGTCGCCGCCGCCCTGACCGCCTCGGGCACCTGCCGCACGGCCCGCACGGCGACCTCCCCGGCGGCCGGGGCGACGATTCTGCCGGACTGACACCTTCCCTTCACCCGCGCCTGCCACCCTGACCCCTCGGACGGACCGGAACGAGGGGCGGGGCGCCGGATGAGGACGCGGCGATGGCTCGGGACGATGCGGCTGCTGTCGAGCGCCGTCGTGGTGGGGCTCCTCTGCCTGCTGCTGGCCGAGGGGACGTCCGAGGGCCGCCCGCCCGGCGCCCCGTTGCCCTGGATCCCGTGGTGGGCGGTCCTCGTCGCCCTGGCCCTCTTCCTGGCCGACTCCGTCCGGGACCTCGTCCGGGCCTGGCACGCCTGGCGGGCGGACCGCGGGTACTCACGCGGCGGTTGAGTATCCGCGCCCTGTCGCCCCGCCGGGCCCCGCGGGACCGTACTCCCATGGGAAGCAGGAACACGGGAAACAGGGACACGGGAAACAGGAGTACGGGAAGCCGCGGCCGCCTCCGCGCGCGTGACCTCGCCGCCGCCACGCCCGCCACCCGGGACCGGTACGTCGACCTGCTCCGGGTCGCCTCGCTCGCCGTCGTCGTGCTCGGGCACTGGCTGATGGCGGCGGTCGGCCCGGACGGGCAGGTCGGGAACCTGCTCGCGGTCGTGCCCGAACTCCAGGCGGTGACCTGGGTGTTCCAGGTCATGCCGGTGTTCTTCTTCGTCGGGGGCTTCGCGCACGCCCTCGCCCACCGTTCCCGGCCCCGGTACGCGGAGTTCCTGCGGGCCCGGCTCCAGCGGCTGTTGCGCCCCACCATGGTGTTCGTCGCCGTGTGGGGCGCCGCCGCGCTCGTGCTCCCGCCGCTCGGCGCCGACGGCGGGCTCGCCGGGGTGGCGCTGCGGCTCGTCACCCAGCCGCTCTGGTTCATCGGGATCTACCTGGCGATGGTCGCCCTCACCCCGCCGCTCCTGAGGCTGCACGAGCGGTGGGGCTGGGGCGCGTTCGCCGCCCTCGCGGGCGGCGCGGTCGCCGTCGACCTCCTGCGGTTCGCCGTGCACGTGCCGTTCGTCGCGTTCCTGAACTTCGCGTTCGTGTGGCTGGCGGTCCACCAGCTCGGCTTCCTGCGCGCCGACGGCATGATCCCCCGCCCCGCCCTGCTCGCCGGGGCGGGCCTCGCCGGTGCGGCCGCGCTCGTCGCCCTCGGCCCGTATCCGCTCTCCATGGTGGGGATGCCGGGCGAGAAGGTCTCCAACATGGCGCCGCCCACGCTCGCCCTGCTCTGCCACGGGCTGTGGCTGGTCGGCGCGGTCGAGCTGCTGAGGGGGCCCGGGGGCCGGTTCGCCGCCCGCGCCGGGGTCTGGCGGGCGGTGGTCGCCGCCAACGGGGTCGCGATGACCGCGTTCCTCTGGCACCTGACGGCCATGCTCGGGGTGTACGGGGCGCTCCTCGGGTCCGGCGTGCGGCTCCCCGAGCCCGCCTCCGGGGCCTGGTGGGCGCAGGTGCCGCCGCGGCTCGCGGCGGCGGCCGTGCTCGCCGCCCTGCTCGTCGCCGCCTTCCGCCGCTTCGAGGCCCCGGTCCCGGCCGCCCCGGCGACCGGGACCGGCGGCCCGCTCGCCGCGCTCGGCATCACCCTCGCCCTGTTCGGTGTCCTCGGCCTCTCCCTGACCGGTTTCGCCGGGCTCCTGGACGGCCACGCGGCGACCCTGGTCGTCGTCCCGGTCACGGCCCCGGCCGCCGTGGCGCTGATCCTGGCGGGCTGGCTGGTGGTGGAGCGGGCGGGCCGGGCGCCCGGGGCGGTCACCGGCCGGTCGCGCTGAGCGCCACCAGCCCCTTCGTCCCCATCGCGTACACCTTCCCGCCGCCCGCCCGCGCCCTTCCGCATCACGCCGTACACCGTGCCGCCGCCGACGGTCGCGACGAGCCCTCCGCCGTAGGCGCCGGTGGACAGTTCCGCCGGGTGGGCCAGGGGGCCCCACCTCCTGCGGCCCGTGCCGTCGAAGGCCCACATGTTCTTGGTGCTGAGGGCGACGATCGTGTCGCCCTCGCGCAGGAGCTGCACCAGCGGTTCGGAGACCGGTGCCGTCCACAGGGGCTTCGCCGTGGTCTCCGTGCCGAGGGGGCGTTCGGGGTCGGTGAGGGCGGGGTCGGGGTGACCGAGGGCGCGAGGACCGAGGCGGCCTCCTCGATCATCGCGATCAGGGCGGGCGGCAGCCACGCGCCGGAGGTCCGGGGGGCCGCCCCCTGCTCCACGATCCCGACGATCTGCCGGGGCGCGGGCCGGTCCTCCGGGCGCTTCGCCAGGCACGCGGCGACGAGCAGCCGCAGCCCCTCGGGCACCCCCGACAGGTCCGGCTCCCCGTGCACCACGCGCCGCAGCACGTCCGTCGGCGTCCCGCCGTCGAAGAGCCCCGCGCCCCGGGCGGCGAACGCGAGGGTCGAGCCCAGCGAGAACACGTCGCTCGCGGGCCCGACCGGGTCCGCCACGGCCTGCTCGGGCGACATGTACGCCGGAGTGCCCAGGACCATGCCGGTGGCGGTGAGCGCCGTGCCGTCGACGGCACGCGCGATGCCGAAGTCGATGACGTGCGGCCCGTCGAGGGCGAGGAGCACGTTCGCCGGCTTCAGGTCCCGGTGGACCACCCCCGCCGCGTGCACCCCCACCAGGGCCTCCGCGAGGCCCGCCGCCAGCATCCGCAGCGCGGCCTCCGGCAGCGGCCCGTGGGCGGTGACCGCCCGGCTCAGCGGGACGCCCGGCACGAACGCCGTCGCCATCCACGGCACCTCGGCGTCCGGGTCGGCGTCCACCACGGGGGCGGTGAACGCCCCCGACACCAGCCGCGCCGCCGCCACCTCGCGCCGGAACCGGTCCCGGAACCGCCCGTCCCCCGCCAGGTCCGGCCGCACCACCTTCACGGCCACCGTGCGGCCCCCGGACGAACGCCCCAGGTACACCGCGCCCATGCCGCCCGCGCCCAGCCTCCCGACGAGCGCGTACGGACCGACCCGCCGCGGGTCGCTCCCGACGAGCCGCTCCATGCGTGACACCCCCTCCCCCGTGAGGCCCCACAGGCTAGTGGTGATCACCCCGGCGGGAGGGGTGTTCGCGCGCACCGGACCGGATCGGGCACCGCCCCGACCCCGACCCGGTCGTCACGGAGAGTGACGGGTCGCCCCACGGTCTACCCTGGACGTCGATCGATCACCCCGTACAGGAGTCAACGTGGCCGTCAACCTGGTCAATGTCGAGAACGTCAGCAAGGTGTACGGCACCCGTGCCCTGCTCGACGGCGTCTCGCTCGGCGTCTCCGAAGGGGACCGGATCGGGGTCGTGGGGCGCAACGGCGACGGCAAGACCACCCTCATCCGGATGCTCGCCCGCCTGGAGGAGGCCGACACCGGCCGCGTCACCCACAGCGGCGGCCTGCGCCTGGGCGTCCTCACCCAGCACGACTCGCTCGACCCGGAGGCCACCATCCGGCACGAGGTCATCGGCGTCATGGCCGACCACGAGTGGGCCGGCAGCGCCAAGATCCGCGACGTGCTCACCGGCCTCTTCGGCGGGCTCGACCTGCCCGGCTTCGAGAACGGCCTGGACACCGTCATCGGCCCGCTCTCCGGCGGCGAGCGGCGCCGGATCGCGCTCGCCAGGCTCCTCATCGAGGACCAGGACCTCATCGTCCTCGACGAGCCCACCAACCACCTCGACGTCGAGGGCATCGCCTGGCTCGCCCAACACCTCCAGAACCGGCGCTCCGCGCTCGTCTGCGTCACCCACGACCGCTGGTTCCTCGACCAGGTCTGCACCCGCATGTGGGACGTGCAGCGCGGTGACGTGCACGAGTACGAGGGCGGCTACTCCGACTACGTCTTCGCCCGCGCCGAGCGCGAGCGGATCGCGGCCACGGAGGAGGCCAAGCGGCAGAACCTGATGCGCAAGGAGCTGGCCTGGCTGCGGCGCGGCGCCCCCGCCCGCACCTCCAAGCCCCGCTACCGCATCGAGGCCGCCAACGAGCTGATCGCCGACGTGCCGCCGCCGCGCGACACCTCCGAGCTGATGAAGTTCGCCAACGCGCGCCTGGGCAAGACGGTCTTCGACCTGGAGGACGTGACCGTCACCGCCGGGCCCAAGGAGCTCCTGAAGCACCTCACCTGGCAGCTCGGCCCCGGCGACCGCGTCGGCCTGGTCGGCGTCAACGGCGCGGGCAAGACCTCACTCCTGCGGGCCCTCGCGGACGCGGCCCGCAGCGGTGGCGAGGTCCAGCCGGCCGCCGGCCGGATCGTCGTCGGCAAGACCGTCCGGCTCGCCTACCTCTCCCAGGACGTCACCGAACTCCCCGGCACCCTGCGCGTCCTGGAGGCCGTGCAGCAGATCCGCGACCGGGTCGACCTCGGCAAGGGCCGCGAGATGACGGCCGGCCAGCTCTGCGAGCAGCTCGGCTTCTCCAAGGAGAAGCAGTGGACGCCGGTCGCGGACCTCTCCGGCGGCGAGCGCCGCCGCCTCCAGCTGCTGCGCCTGCTCATGGACGAGCCGAACGTCCTCTTCCTCGACGAGCCCACCAACGACCTCGACATCGAGACCCTGACCCAGCTGGAGGACCTGCTCGACGGCTGGCCGGGCTCCATGGTCGTCATCTCCCACGACCGGTTCTTCATCGAGCGCACCACCGACAAGACGTTCGCCCTGCTCGGCGACCGGACCCTGCGGATGCTGCCGCGCGGCATCGACGAGTACCTGGAGCGGCGCCGCAGGGCCGTCGAGGCGTCCGTCCCGGCGCCCGCCGCCGCCCCCGCGCAGCCGAAGCCCGGCGTTTCGGCCGCGGACGCGCGCGCCGCGAAGAAGGAGCTGCAGAAGGTCGAGCGCCAGCTCGACAAGGTCTCCGAGAAGGAGGCGAGGCTGCACGGGCAGATCGCGGACAACGCCACCGACTTCGAGAAGGTGGCGAAGCTCGACGCCGAGCTGCGGGAACTCGTCGCGGAGCGTGAGGAGCTGGAGATGCGTTGGCTGGAACTGGCCGAGGACGCATAACGAGGGCATCACAGGCCGGTCCTCCCTTGGGAACAAGGGGCGGACCGGTCGCTTTTGCGCCATTGCGTGAGTGGTAGAAAGAAAACCCGTTCACGCCTAGGGGGAACCAGCTGATGACGCAGCCGCCCAGCAACCAGCCGCCGGGGGGCTTCGGAGCCCCCCAGGACCCGAGTCGGCCCTCGGACCAGCCCCCGCAGCCGGGGCAGCCGCCCGTACCTCCGGTTCCGCCGCAGGCGCCGCCGGTCCCGCCCACCCCGCCGCAGGGCCCGCCGGCCGCGCCCGGCCCGTACGGGCAGGCCCCGCAGCAGCCCGGATACGGCCAGCCGCAGCAGCCCGGAGCCGGGTACGGCTACCCGCAGCAGCCCGGCCAGCCCGGCCAGCCCGGTCCGTACGGGCAGCCGGTGCCGCCCCCCTACGGCTACCCGCAGGGCCAGCAGCCCGGCCCGTACGGTCAGCAGCCCGGCCCCTACGGCGGCTACCCCGGTCAGCCCGGCGCCCCGACCCCGCCCGGCGGCGGACCCGGCAAGAACCGGACCGCCCTCGTCGCCGGCGTGGCCGCCGCGGCCGTCCTGATCGCCGCCGTCACCACCTGGGCCGTCGTCGGCGGCGGTGACGACGAGAAGGACCCGGTGGCCCGGCCCACCGCCACGGCCGCCCCGACCTCCGGGGCCCCCAAGCCCTCCGAGTCGGTCGACCAGGGCGACGGCTCCGGCGACGGGCGCAACGGCGAGGAGGACCTCAACGCGGGCCGCCAGGACGGCGAGGCCAAGGTCAACTGGCTGCTCAAGAACACCGTCGACCTGCCCCGCAACGGCTCCGACGTCAAGGGCCCCTGGATCGTCGGCGACACCGTCGTCAAGGCCATGTACAAGAGCGTCGAGGGCTACGACCTCGCCACGGGCGCCGTGAAGTGGACCGTCCCGCTGCCGTTCAAGCTGTGCGCGGCCCCGACCGAGCCCTCCGCGAACGGGATCATGGTCTTCGGGTACGAGGAGAGCGCCAAGGACGGCGCCAAGTGCACCGAGCTCCAGCAGATCGACCTGAAGACCGGCAAGCCCGGCTGGAAGAAGGCGGTGCCGAAGGCCACCGGCTTCTTCGCCTTCTCCGACAACACCCTGGCCATCAGCGGCAACACGGTCACCGCGGCCGGCTCCAGCAGCGCGTACGGCTTCTCGCTCACCGACGGCCGGCAGCTCTTCGCGGGCCCCACCACCGGCTGCAAGCCCTTCGCCTACGCGGGCGGCAAGAAGCTCGTCGCCGCCATGGACTGCCCCGCCAACGGCACGAGCAAGAAGACCCAGGCGGTCGGCGAGGTCGATCCCGACACCGGCAAGCCGAAGTTCGTCTTCCAGCTGCAGGCCGGCTGGGAGGTCGACAAGGTCTACTCGGTCGACCCGCTGGTCGTCTCGGCCACCCAGCGCGAGCCGAAGAAGTGGGGCATCTTCTCCCTGCGGCCCGACGGCAAGCTCCGCTCGAACATCCAGGGCGGCACCGACAAGTTCGCCCCCTCGTGCGGCGGCAGCTTCGTCATCTTCGGCAAGAACCTCCAGGGCTGCACCGGCGTCGCGGCCGACGCGAACACCTTCTACATGGCCACCGAGACCGGCTACGGCAAGGCCAACGAGGTCATCGCCTTCGACCTGGACAACGGCAAGGCCAAGTGGCGCTCCAAGGCCCCCGGCGAGCAGACCGTGGTGCCGCTGCGGATGGAGGGCTCCGAGGTCCTGGCGTACGTGAAGTCCTCGTACAACAAGGGCGGCGCCGTCGCCACCATCGCCCCCACCGGCGGCGCGCCGAAGATCCTGCTCCAGCACCCGGCCTCCACCGCAGAGATCGAGAACAGCTTCTTCAGTGCCGGCTACGCCTACGGCAACGGCGTCTTCGTGGTGGCGAGCGGACGCGTCTCCGCCACGAACGACAAGGAAGAGAAGCTGGTCAAGACGATGATGGCCTTCAGCAAGTGAGGTACACGGACCGATGACGCAGCCACCCCCGCCCCCGCCGAACCAGCCGCCGGACCCGCAGGGCGGCTTCGGGGCCCCGACGCCTCCGCCGCAGGCCCCCGGCTACGGCTACCCGCAGCAGCCCGGAGCCGGCTACGGCCACCCGCAGCAGCCCCCGGCCGACCAGGGCTACGGCTACCCCCAACAGCCCCCGGCCGACCAGGGGTACGGCCACCCGCAGCAGCCTCCGACGGCGCCGTACGGCTACCCCGGGCAGCCCCGGCCCGACCAGGGCCAGGGGTACGGCTACCCGGCGCAGCCGCAGCAGCCCCCGGCGGCCCCGTACGGCTACCCGACGCAGCCCCAGCAGCCGCAGTACGGCGGGTACCCGCCCGTCCCGCCCCCGGCGCCCGGCGGCGGCAAGAAGCTGTCGGCGCAGCTCCAGATCGTCATCGCGGCGGCCGTCGCGGTCGCCCTGATCGTCGGCTTCGGCATCTGGTACGCCAACTCCGGTGACGGCTCCGAGGAGGCCAAGGGCCCGGACGGCACCACGCAGGGCCCCGCGACCGGCGGCGGCACCGGCGGCAAGGGCGGCGGCGGTGGCGGCGGCAAGGAGAAGGCGCCCGCCGACACGCAGGCGAAGGTGGCCTACAAGATCGACCTGCCGAAGGTCCCGGACGTCACCGACGTCTCCGGCTCCTGGATCACCGACAAGGCGTTCGTGAAGCCGGGCCTCAACTCGCTCGTCGCCTACGACCTGGACAAGGGCAGCGTCCTGTGGACGCTGCCGCTGACCGGCCAGATGTGCGGCGCCTCGCGGCACGTCAGCGCCGACGGCAGGCTGCCGATCCTCTTCGAGGCCGCCAAGCGGGTCGCGCCGCGCTACTTCCAGCCGTGCACCGAGGTCGGCGTGGTCGACCTGAACACCGGCAAGCTGGTGTGGTCCGAAGCGGTCTCCGTCGGTGACGAAAAGGCCCGGCTCAGCGAGGTCACGCTCAGCGGGGCGACCGTCGCGGCCGGCGGCACCGACGGGGGCGCGGCCTTCGACCTCGCCAACGGCAACCCGCGGTGGAAGCCGAAGGACGAGGGCGACCGCTGCTACGACCTGGGCTACGGCGGTGGCCCGGCCCTCGTCGCGGTCCGCAAGTGCGGCACGTACGACAACCCGTCCGTGCTGATCCAGAACCTGGACCCGGTGTCGGGCAAGCCGCTCTCGCAGTTCAAGATGCCGACCGGCGTCAAGTACGCCTCGGTCGTCTCCAGCAAGCCGCTGGTCGTCGCGGCCGACGTCGGTGAGACCGCCGGCGACGGCAGCGGCATCTCGGACTTCTTCTCGATCGACGAGACGACGGGGAAGCTGAAGGCGAAGATCACGGCGGACGCCGACCGGTACGCGGCCCGCTGCCGCTCGACCCAGGTCGAGTCCTGCACCCAGGCGCTCGTCGGCAACGGCAAGCTGTACGTGCCGACCGAGGAGCACGAGGGCAGCACGGGCGACTACGGCTCCGAGACCAACGAGATCATCGCCTTCGACCTCGCCACCGGGCGCATGATGCCGGAGAAGGCCGACGCGGGCGACAAGTACACCCTCGTCCCGATGCGGATGGACGGCGCCGCCCTCATCGCCTACAAGGAGGCGCCGTACGACAAGGGCGGACAGGTCGTCTCGGTCGACGGGGCCACGATGAAGGAGACGCTCCTCCTGGAGAACCCGGCGGACAAGTCGTCCCAGAACCCGGAGCGGACCTTCAGCCTGAACGGCGCCGACCTCCGCTACGCGGACGGCCGGTTCTTCCTCTCGGACAACCTGCTCAGCAAGCCCCGGGCGTCGGACACCGGCCCCAAGGACTACCTGGCGGTCTCCTTCGCCGTCCCGCGCTGACGGCACGGCGGCACAACAGGACGACGGCACGACGGCACGACGGCACGACGGCACGACGGCACGACGGCACGACGGCACCACAGCACGACGGCACACGGCCGCGGGCCCCTCCGGACCACCGGAGGGGCCCGCGGCCTTTTCCGGTGGTCCCGTTCGCCCGCTCGGGCGGCCCGTGTCCGGGATTGGCGGGATGGGGGGCGGGGGAGCGTGTAGCTTGCCGGGTTCAGGCCCGCCGGGATCTGCGGCGGGCCTCGGAGGAGGGGGAATGACGGGGATGGGCGTACGCCTCGTGGTGGTCGACGACCACCGGCTGCACGCGGAGGCGCTCGCCTCGGCGCTCAAGCTGCGCGGGCACCGGGTGCTCGCGGCGGCCGCGCCGGTGGCGGGAGCGGCGGAGCTGGTGGTGGGCCGGGCGCCGGAGGTCTGCCTCCTGGGCACGGCGGCGCCGGACGTGCCGGGGGTCTTCGACCCGGTCGTGCGGATCAGACGGGAGCGGCCACAGGTGGCCGTGGTGGTGCTCGGCCCGGTGCCGTCGCCGCGCGGGATCGCGGCGGCGTTCGCGGCCGGGGCGTCGGGGTACGTCCGCCACGACGAGCGCATCGAGGGCGTCGAGCGGGCCCTGGTGAAGGCCAGGGCGGGCGAGTCGGCGGTGGCGCCGCAGCTCCTCCAGGGCGCCTTCGCGGAGCTGCTGCACCCGTCGGAGCAGCCGGACGACGAGGGGCAGCGGCTGCTGCGGCTCCTGACGCGGCGGGAGGTGGAGGTCCTGGTGCGGGTCGCGGAGGGCGAGGACACCCGGCTGATCGCGGTGGGGATGGGGATCGCGCCGAGCACGGCGCGGACGCACGTGCAGCGGGTCCTGATGAAGCTGGGGGTCGGCTCCCGCCTGGAGGCGGCGGCCCTGGCGGCCCGCACGGGGCTCCTGGACCGGGCCCTGCCGGGGCCGAGGGGCGCCTCCTAGAGCCCCCCCGCCCGGCGAACCGCGCGGATCGCGCCCCGCGCCGGATCACGCCCCGCGCCGGGGCGGAGCGATCCGGGGCGGCCTCCGGCATTGACGGTGATGTTTGAATGTGATTCTTTGTGCGTGGTTCTGTTTGGTTGCGCTTGGTCCTGCCCGGAGGGCATCCCGTGAAGAAGACCGTCACCACGCTCGCCGACGGACGCGAGCTCATCTACTACGACGCGCGCGAGGACACCGTCCGCGACGCCGTCGACCCCCGCCCCCTCACCCGTGTCGTCTCCCGCTCCGAGATCCGGTACGACGAGCTGACCGGCGACCCGGTCACCGTCGCCTCCCACCGGCAGGACCGCACCTACCTCCCGCCGGCCGACGCCTGCCCGCTCTGCCCCTCCCGGGACGGCCGCGAGAGCGAGATCCCCGAGAAGGGCTACGAGGTCGCGGTCTTCGAGAACCGCTTCCCCTCCCTCTCCGGCGGCGTCGGCCGCTGCGAGGTCGTCTGCTTCACCGACGACCACACCGACTCCTTCGCCGACCTCACCGAGGAACGGGCCGCCCTCGTCCTCGACGCCTGGACCGACCGCACCGCCGCGCTCTCCGCCCTCCCCGGCGTCGAGCAGGTCTACTGCTTCGAGAACCGGGGCGCCGAGATCGGCGTCACCCTGCCCCACGCCCACGGCCAGATCTACGCCTTCCCCTACGTGACGCCCCGGACGGCCGCCATGAGGCGCCGGATCGACGCGCACCGCGAGGCGACCGGGCGGAACCTCTTCGACGACGTCGTCGCCCGGGAGAAGGGGGACGGCGAGCGGGTGGTCCTGGAGACCGAGCACTGGATCGCCTTCGTGCCGTACGCCGCCCACTGGCCGTACGAGGTGCACCTGCACCCCAAGCGGCGGGTGCCCGACCTGCTCGCCCTCGACGGCGGCGCCCGCACAGAGTGCCCACAGGTCCTTCTGGAACTCTTGAGGCGCTTCGACCGGATCTTCGGCCCGGACGCGCCGCCGACCCCCTACATCGCCGCCTGGCACCAGGCGCCGTTCACGGACGGGCGGCGCGAGGACTTCGGGCTCCACCTGGAGCTCTTCACCGTCCGACGGGCCCCGGGCAAGCTCAAGTTCCTCGCCGGCACCGAGTCCGGCATGGGGGCCTTCATGAACGACGTGCGGCCGGAGGACGCGGCCCGACGACTGCGAGAGGTGGCGAGCGCATGACGCGCAGGTATCTGGTGACGGGCGGGGCGGGGTACGTGGGCAGCGTGGTCGCCGCCCACCTCCTGGAACGGGGCCACCGGGTCACCGTCCTCGACGACCTCTCCACCGGCTTCGCCGAAGCCGTCCCCGAGGGCGCCGAGTTCGTCGAGGGACGCGTCCAGGACGCCGGGCGGTGGCTCGACGGCTCCTACGACGCCGTCCTGCACTTCGCCGCCTCCTCCCAGGTCGGCGAGTCCGTCGAGAAGCCCGAGAAGTACTGGGAGAACAACGTCGGCGGCACCACGGCCCTGCTCGCCGCCATGCGCGCGGCCGGGGTCCGCCGCCTCGTCTTCTCCTCCACCGCCGCCACCTACGGCGAGCCGGAGGCCGTGCCGATCCCCGAGACCGCCCGCACCGCCCCCACCAGCCCCTACGGAGCGACCAAGCTCGCCGTGGACCACATGATCGGCGGCGAGTGCACCGCCCACGGCCTGGCCGCCGTCTCGCTGCGGTACTTCAACGTGGCCGGGGCGTACGGCCCGTACGGCGAGCGCCACGACCCCGAGTCGCACCTGATCCCGCTCGTCCTCCAGGTCGCCCTGGGCCGCCGCGAGGCCGTCTCCGTGTACGGCGAGGACTACCCGACCCCGGACGGCACCTGCGTCCGCGACTACATCCACGTCGCCGACCTCGCCGAGGCCCACCTGCTCGCGCTCGACGCCGTGGCGGCGGGCGAGCACCTGGTCTGCAACCTGGGCAACGGCAACGGCTTCTCCGTCCGCGAGGTGATCGAGACCGTCCGGAAGGTCACCGGCCACCCGGTCCCCGAGGTCACCGCCCCCCGCCGCCCCGGCGACCCGGCCGTCCTCGTCGCCTCCGCCGACACCGCGCGCGAACGGCTCGGCTGGACCCCCTCCCGCCCCGACCTGGCGGACGTCGTCGCCGACGCCTGGGCCTTCGCCCGGAACGGGGAAGGAGAGTGCCCGTGAACGTCGCCGCCGGATTCCGGAGCCTCTACGGGGCCGCCCCCGACGGGGTCTGGGCGGCCCCGGGGCGGGTCAACCTCATCGGGGAGTACACCGACTTCAACGACGGTTTCGTGCTGCCGCTCGCCCTGCCGCACACCGCCGTCGCCGCCGTGGCCCGCCGCGACGACGGCGTCCTGCGCCTGCACTCGGCCGACGTCGACGGCGGGGTCGTCCAGCTCGACGCGGACACCCTGGAGCCGCTGTCCGGCGGCGGCTGGGCGGCCTACCCCGCCGGGGTCGTCTGGGCCCTGCGGGAGGCCGGGCACCCGGTGACCGGCGCCGACGTGCACCTCTCCTCGACCGTGCCGACCGGCGCCGGACTCTCCTCCTCGGCCGCCCTGGAGGTCGTCACCGCCCTCGCCCTGAACGACCTGTTCGGCCTCGGCCTCTCCCGGCCCGAACTGGCCCGGCTCGCCCAGCGCGCCGAGAACGCCTTCGTCGGCGTGCCCTGCGGGATCATGGACCAGATGGCCTCCGCCTGCGCGCTGGAGGGCCACGCCCTCCACCTGGACACCCGCGACCTGTCGTACCGCCAGGTCCCCTTCGACCCGGCCGCCGAGGGGCTGACACTCCTCGTCGTCGACACGCGCGTGAAGCACGCCCTCGGGGACGGCGCGTACGCCGAGCGGCGCGCCGGGTGCGAGGCGGGCGCGCGGGCGCTCGGCGTGCGCACCCTGCGCGAGATCGACGCCGCGCACCTGCCGGAAGCGCTCGCACGGTTGGACGACGAGACGGTACGGCGGTACGTGCGGCACGTCGTCTCGGACAACGCGCGCGTGGAGCGGGTGATCGCGCTGCTCGACGCGGGGGACCCCCGGGCGGTCGGCCCGCTCCTCACCGAGGGCCACGCCTCGCTCCGGGACGACCTGCGGGTCTCCTGCCCCGAACTGGACCTGGTGGTCGGGGCGGCGAACGCGGCCGGGGCGCTCGGCGCCCGGATGACCGGCGGCGGCTTCGGCGGCTCGGCCGTCGTCCTGGTGGAGGCCGACCGGGCGGAGGAGGTCGCCGCCGCCGTCGAGAAGGCCTTCGCCGCGGCCGGGCACACGGCCCCGGGCGTCTTCCCGGCCGTCCCCTCGGCGGGCGCCCACCGCCTCTGAGGAGCCCTTTCCGGCCTCCGCCCCCGGCAGTTCCGCGATTCGGCCCCCGCCGTGGAGCACCGCCCCTACCCTGGGGCGGTGCCGGTGGGGGCCGGCGTCGTTCAGGGGACGGGGCCCGCCGGGTACGGCGCCGTGAGCGGGGTATCTCTCCCCGCACGGCGGCCGTGTCCCACGACGGACCCGCCCCCGGCGCTCCGCCCGCGCCGGCCCGTTCCTCGACGCATGGGGGTGTCCGTGGCACGTATCCGGGTCCTGGTGGTGGACGACCACCGGATCTTCGCCGAGTCGCTGGCCGCCGCCCTCGCGGCGGAGCCGGACGTCGACGTCGCCGCGGCCGGCAGCGGTCCCGCGGCCCTGCGCTGTCTGGAGCGCGGTGCGGCGGAGGGGCGCAGGTTCGACGTGCTGCTGGTCGACGCCGAGCTGGGCGCCGGCCCGCCCGGGACGGCCCCGGCCCGCGCCGTGCCCGACGACGGCGAGGGCGCGGTGGACGGGATCTCGCTGGTGGCCGGGGTGCGCCGGGTCCAGCCCGCCGTCCGCACCGTCGTCCTCGCGGAGCGGGACGACCCGCAGCGGGCCGCGCTCGCCCTCCAGGCCGGGGCGTCGGGCTGGGTCGCGAAGGACTGCTCGCTCCAGCGGCTGCTCGCGGTGGTGCGGGGGGTCCTCAGGGACGAGACGCACCTGCCGCCGGCCCTGCTCACGGGCGTCCTGCGAGAGCTGACGGCGGCCCGCAAGCACCGCACGGACAGCGAGCGGCTCGTGGAGTCGCTGACCCCGCGCGAGCGGGAGGTGCTGCGCTGCATGGTCGCGGGCCTGGGCCGCAAGGCGGTCGCCGAGCGCCTCTTCCTCTCCCCGCACACCGTCCGCACCCACATGCAGAACGTGCTGGGGAAGCTGGGCGTGCACTCGACCCTGGCGGCGGTGGCCCTGGCCCGCCGCGCGGGCGTCGGCCCCGCGGAGGCCGTGCCGGTGTCCGTACCGGCGCCGGTGCTAGCCGGGGACGTTGTCGAACGGGGCGGTCAGCCGGCGTAGCAGGGCGGCCAGTTCGGCGCGCTGGGCGCCGGAGAGCCGGGCCAGGATGGCGCGCTCCTGGGCGAGGAGTCCGGCGAGCGCCTCGTCGGCGCGGTCGCGGCCCTCGGGGGTGAGCCGGACGAGGACCCCGCGCCGGTCGCTGGGGTCGGGCAGCCGCTCGACCAGGCCCTTCTTGGTGAGCCGGTCGATGCGGTTGGTCATGGTCCCGGAGGTGACCAGGGTCTGGGTGAGGAGCTGGCCGGGGGAGAGCTGGTAGGGCGCCCCGGCGCGGCGGAGCGAGGTGAGGACGTCGAACTCCCAGGGCTCCAGCTGGTGCTCGGAGAAGGCGAGCCGACGGGCGCGGTCGAGGTGCCGGGCGAGCCGCGAGACGCGGCTGAGCACCTCGAGCGGTTCCACGTCGAGGTCCGGGCGCTCGCGGCGCCATGCTGCGACCAGTCGGTCGACCTCGTCCTCCATGACGATCAGTGTAGAGGGTCTGTTGACATAAAGTCTCTTCAAGTGAAGTTTCTTTGCCTAAAGATTCTTTTTATCAAGATATATTTCCCTGGACTATGGGGAAGGGACCCGGCCGGAACACCGTTCCGTTTCGGTCATTCGTTCCAGCAAGGGGGCTTCGAACATGCATTCCGTGGAATCCGCCGCGCCAACCTGGGATCCACAGCAGTACCTCCGCCACTCCGGACACCGCGCCCGGCCCTTCCTCGACCTGCTCGCCCGAATACCGGAGCTGCCGGCCGGAGACCGGCCCGCCCGCATCGCCGACCTCGGCTGCGGCCCCGGCAACGTGACGGCCCTCCTCGCCGACCGGTGGGCCGACGCGCACATCACCGGCTTCGACCTCTCGCCCGAGATGCTGGAACGGGCCGACAAGGACTGGGCGGGGACCACCGGGGGAGGCGGCTGGATCGACTTCCGGCCCGCCGACGCGGCCCACTGGACCCCGGACGAGCCCTACGACCTGATCGTCTCCAACGCGGCCCTCCAGTGGGTCCCCGACCACCCCGAGTCCTTCGCCTCCTGGATCGACGGGCTGCGCCCCGGCGGCACCTTCGCCTTCCAGGTCCCCGGCAACTTCGTCTCGCCCAGCCACGCCCTGCTCGGCGAACTCTGCGACACCCCCGAGTGGCGCGACCGCCTCGGCGACCAGGGCCGCCGCTTCGTCCACGTCCTCGACACCGCCGACTACCTGAACCGCCTCATCGGCCTCGGCTGCGAGGCGGACGTCTGGGAGACCACGTACTGCCAGCTCCTCCAGGGCGAGGACCCCGTCCTCGACTGGGTGAAGGGCACCGCCCTGCGGCCCGTCCTCACCGCCCTGGGCGACGACCGGGAGGCGGCCGACGCCTTCCTCGGGCAGTACCGCGCCCTCCTGCGCGAGGCCTACCCGCCCGGCCCGCACGGAACCGTCTTCCCGTTCCGGCGGATCTTCGCCGTCGCCCGCAAACCGGCCTGAACGCGCGGGAACGAACCGTCCTGAACGCGCGGGAAGCGGTGGACGCGCGGACGCCCCGCACCGGAACTCCGGTGCGGGGCGCCCGCGATGCCTCGGTACCTCAGAAGACCTTGTTGTAGATCTGGAAGCCGGGGCCGAACTTGACCCGCCCGGAGAACTTGCCCGGCGCGGTGTTCAGGTAGGTGTACAGGTCGCCGTTGTGGGCGACGCCGATGAGGTCGGCCTTGCCGTCGGCGTTCAGGTCGCCCGGGGCCACCAGCTTGCCGTAGGTCTGCCAGCCGGGACCGATCTTCACCCGGCCCTTGAACGGCGCGGTCGCGCTCCCCGTACCGCCGTAGAGGTACAGGTCGCCGCCCGGGGTGGTGGCCAGCAGGTCGGTGCGGCCGTCGCCGGTGTAGTCGCCCGCGCCGACCAGCTTGTCGTACGAGCCCCAGCCGGGGCCGACCTTGATCCGGCCGCCGAAGGCGGTGCCCGCGCCGTTGCCCGCGTACAGGTAGAGCACGCCGGACCTGTCCCGGGCCAGCAGGTCGCCCTTGCCGTCGCCGGTCAGGTCGCCCGGGCCCACGATCGTGTCGTAGACGTCCCAGCCGGGGCCGATCTCCGCGCCCTCGACGTACAGGACGCCCTCGAAGAGGAAGCCGAGGTCCGACAGGGCGTCCTGGTTCAGCGAGGAGAAGTGCAGGGGGACGAAGGTGTCGTCGTAGCCGCCGTTGTCGGAGGCCAGCACGCGCGGGTCCAGGGAGCCGGTGGTGCTGCCGTTGTACCAGTACAGGGCTCCGGCGGGCGTGGTCGCGAAGATGCCCTCCTTGCCGGTGTACGGGTTCCCGCCGCCGTTGGCGAAGTGGACGATGCCCTTCATGCTGCCCGTGCTGCCGGACTTCTGGGGCGCGGCCAGGGTGCCGTTGCCCTTGCCCGCGTAGACGTACAGCGAGCCCTTCTGGTCCCGGGCGAGCAGGAAGCCGTCGCCGCCGGGCAGGAGCTGGGTGTAGACGCCCCAGCCGCCGCCGATGGCCTTGCGGGCGCCGAACGGCGCGGACGCCTTGCCCGTACCGGCGTAGAACCACAGCGTGCCGGCGGTGTCGCGGGCGTACAGGTCGCCGCGGCCGTCGCGGTTGGCGTCGCCGAAGCCCACGATCTGGTCGTAGGCGCCCCAGCCGCCGCCGATCAGCGTACGGGCCCCGAGCGGCTTCGACAGGTTGCCGGTGGCCAGGTACAGGTACAGCGACCCGTCCTTGGTGCGGGCGATCACGTCCGCGCGACCGTCGCCGTTCAGGTCGCCGGGCGAGGAGATCTTGTTGTAGATCTGCCAGCCGCCGCCCACCGTCGACTCGTACGGGCTGCCGTACGGGTCGGCGTCGCGGTACAGCTTCAGCGTGCCGTTCTCGGACAGGACCAGGACCTCGGGCTCGCCCGTGCCGCCCTGGTTGCCGATCGGGACGATCTCCTTCGCGACGTCCTCGGTGCGGAAGAGCTCGAACGCGCCCCCCTGGCCGCTGGACGTGGACGAGTAGAGCTGCCCGTCCACGGCGCGGAAGATGATGTCCTCGAAGCCGTCGCGGTCCAGGTCGGACTGGAGCCGCGCGCCGGCCGTGGCCGTGGCGGCGCCCATGCGGACGTCCTCCCGCTGCGGGAGCGCCAGCTTCGGAGGAGTGAAGGAGGGCGCCTTCTTCTCGGCCACCCGCTTCGTGGCCGACGGACGCGGCGACGGGTTGTCGGCGGACGCGGTGCCCGCCAGGAGCATGCCCGCGGAGAGGGCGAGAGCGGTGCAGGCGGCGAGGCGGCCGGCACGCTTGGAGTGCGTGAGGAACAAGAGATCCCCCCCAGGGATCAGAGGTGCGACGGAAACGCACACAGACGAGATCAAACGGGAGGGTTCGCACGGCGTCGAACGGCGTCGACGCAGGCCGATGGCCCCGTCGAGACGGCTTCGTTCGAAGGTCGGAACACCCCCCCGGATGTTGAACATGATCCTACCCCGGTCCCCCCGGAGCGCCAGGGGTTTGTGCCGGGAAGCAGGGAAGCCGGCAAGCAGGGAAGCCGGGGGGCCGGGAAATCCCGGACCCCCGGGCCGTTCTGCCTCCCGGCCGTCACGACATGGAGTCGTAGGCCCCGAAGCCGCTGCCGATGGCGAAGCGCGCCGAGAACGTGCCCGACGTGGTGTTCAGATAGCGGTAGAGGGTGCCGTCGGCGGCCACGCCGAGCAGATCGGCCTTGCCGTCGGCGTTCAGGTCGCCGGGGGCCACCAGCCGGGTGTACGTCTGCCAGCCGGGACCGATCCTGACCCGGTCCTTGAACGGCGCGGTCGCGCTCCCCGTACCCGCGTACAGGTACAGGTCGCCGCCCGGGGTGCGGGCCACGATGTCCGCGCGGCCGTCGCTGGTGTGGTCGCCCGCGCCGACCAGCCTGTCGTACGAGCCCCAGCCGGGGCCGACCTTGATCCGGCCGCCGAAGGCGGTGCCCGCGCCGTTGCCCGCGTACAGGTGGAGCACGCCGGACCTGTCCCGGGCCAGCAGGTCGCCCTTGCCGTCGCCGGTCAGGTCGCCCGGACCCACGAACGCGTCGTAGACGTCCCAGCCGGGGCCGATCTCCGCGCCCTCGACGTACAGGACGCCCTGCTCGACCCACGCGACGTCCGACGAGGCGTCCGGGTCCAGCGTGGACAGGTGCGTGAAGCCGACGCCCGCCCAGGCGCCCGGTTCACCGGTCGGGGTGCGGTCGGCGAGCACGCCGTCGGTCCGGCTGCCGTACCAGAACAGCGTGCCGGCCCCGTCCCGCGCCAGGACGCCCTCCTTGTCGCCGGTGACCGGGATGTTGCCCGCGCCGCCGAACTGCGGAATGCCCTGCCAGTAGCCCACGGCGTCGAGTTGCCGGCGGGTCTCGAAGGCACCCCCGCCCTTGCCGACGTAGTACCAGAGGGTGCCCTTCTGGTCGCGGGCGAGCAGCTCCCCGTTGCCGTCCCCGTTGTCGTCGCCGACGGCGAAGATCTGGTTGTAGGCCTGCCAGCCGCCACCGACGGCCTTGCGGGCGCCGAACGGCGCCGCCTTGTCGCCCCTGCCGGCGTAGAACCACAGGGTGCCGGCGGTGTCGCGGGCCAGCAGATCGGCCCAGCCGTCGCCGTTGTTGTCCCCGATGCCGAGGAGCTGGTCGTACGTGTTCCAGCCGGGACCGACCTTCACGCGCGCGGAGAACGGCTCCGCGTGGTTCCCGGTGGCGTAGTACAGGTACAGGTTGCCGTTGTGGTCGCGGGCGAGGAGGTCCGCGCGGCCGTCGTCGTTCACGTCGCCGGGCGCGAGGACCTTGTTGTAGATCTGCCAGCCGAGGCCCTGCCAGGCGTACGAGGCGGTGGTGGGCGTGGCGTTCGCGTACAGCGAGAGCACGCCCCGCGACGAGAGGGTCAGGACCTCGGGGCCGCCGCCGTCGCCCTGGTCGCCGATCGGGACGACGTCCTTGACGGGCTCGGGGACCTCCGCGAGGAACCGCCCGCCCCCGCCGGCGGTCGTGGCGGTGTGGAGACCGCCGTCCCAGGCACGGTAGATCAGGTCGCCGTACCCGTCGCCGTCGAAGTCCGACAGCTGCGGGGAGCCGGCGGGCCTGGACGCCCCCACGGCGTCCGCGCGGCCCGCGGCGCCGCCGGGGACCTTCCGGACCGACGGGGTGGCGGAGTCGGGGGCCGGCTTCCCGACGGCCGGGCGGGGCGAGGGCCCGTCGGCCGACGCCGGGGCCGCGAGCAGCATGCCCGCGGAGAGGACGAGAGCGGTGCAGGCCGCGAGGCGCGCACGCGTGGAACGCACAGGACGCAAGAGATCCCCCCCAGGGATCAGATGACGATGGACCGGGCGCGGGGCTCCGCGACACCTCCGCGCGCGGTGCACGCGCGCGGAGGGCGAACACCCTCCCGGTTTCGGCAGGAGCATATCCCGCCCCCACGACACGTCACCGACGCCCGCCCCCGGCAACCGGAACCCCCCTCCGCCCGCCGGTCCCACCCCTTCCGGCCCCCGGCCCGCCGGCCCCTCGGGGCCCCGCCGAGCGCCCCGGCCCGCCGGGCTTCCCGCGTCCCGTCAGCTCTTCCGGTGCCCTATCAGCCGCGGCTTCTGCTCCAGGCCGTCCAGGCCGTGCCACGCCAGGTTCACCAGGTGCGCCGCGACCTCCGCCTTCTTCGGCTTGCGGACGTCCAGCCACCACTGGCCCGTCAGGGCCACACTGCCCACCAGCGCCTGCGCGTACAGCGGCGCCAGCTTCGGATCGAACCCCCGCGCCTTGAACTCCAGGCCCAGGATGTCCTCCACCTGCGTGGCGATGTCGCTGATCAGCGACGCGAACGTACCCGTCGACTGCGCCACCGGCGAATCCCGTACGAGGATCCGGAAGCCGTCCGTGTAGTTCTCGATGTAGTCGAGCAGCGCGAACGCCGCCTGCTCCAGGAGCTCCCGCGGATGCCCCGCCGTCAGCGCCCCCGTCACCCCGTCCAGGAGCTGCCGCATCTCCCGGTCGACCACGACCGCGTACAGCCCCTCCTTCCCCCCGAAGTGCTCGTACACCACCGGCTTGGAGACCCCGGCCTTCGCCGCGATCTCCTCCACCGACGTGCCCTCGAAGCCCTTCGCGGCGAACAAGGTGCGGCCGATGTCCAGCAGCTGCTCCCGGCGCTCCGCGCCCGTCATCCGCACCCGGCGCCCGCGCCGGGGCTTCTGCTCGCCGCCGCTGCCGCCACTGCCGCCGGTCCTGCCCTCGATCGCCACGTCCTCCATCATGCCGCGTCTGCCGGCGCGGCCCGGCGGCGGGCTTCGATGCGCGACTTCGCCGGCCAGCGCACGTCGTACGCCCAGCCCGCCTTCTCGAACCAGCGGATCAGCCGCGCACTGGAGTCGACCTGCCCGCGCAGCACCCCGTGCCGCGCCGACGTCGGGTCCGCGTGGTGCAGGTTGTGCCACGACTCCCCGCACGACAGGACCGCCAGCCACCACACGTTCCCCGACCGGTCGCGCGACTTGAACGGACGCTTGCCCACCGCGTGGCAGATCGAGTTGATCGACCACGTCACGTGGTGCAGCAGCGCCACCCGCACCAGCGAGCCCCAGAAGAACGCCGTGAACGCGCCCCACCACGACCACGTCACCAGACCGCCCACCAGCGGCGGGATCGCCAGCGACACCACCGTCCACAGCACGAACTGGCGCGAGATCGCCCGCAGCGCCGGATCCTTGATCAGATCGGGCGCGTACTTGTGCTGCGGCGTCCGCTCCTCGTCGAACATCCAGCCGATGTGCGCCCACCACAGGCCCTTCATCAGCGCCGGAACCGTCTCCCCGAACCGCCACGGCGAATGCGGGTCGCCCTCCGCGTCCGAGAACTTGTGGTGCTTGCGGTGGTCCGCCACCCAGCGCACCAGCGGCCCCTCCACCGCCAGCGACCCCATGACCGCCAGCGCGATCCGCAGCGGCCGCTTCGCCTTGAACGACCCGTGCGTGAAGTACCGGTGGAAACCGATCGTGATCCCGTGGCAGCCGATGAAGTACATCGCCACCATCAGACCGAGGTCCAGCCAGCTCACCCCCCAGCCCCACGTCAGCGGCACCGCCGCGAGCAGCGCCAGGAACGGCACCACGATGAACAGCGTCAGGGCGATCTGCTCGACCGACCCCTTCCTGTCACCGCCCAGCGTGGCGAAGGGCAGCGCTTCGGGGCCGTCCGGATTGTCCGGCGCCTCGGGCGCAGAGGTCATCTCGGGGCTCATGGTCATGGGTCTCCCTGGGGATGAGGGGCAGAAGGGGTGACGCGCGCGGAAACGCGCACGTGAACGATCCCGTGGCTACGGCTCCGTAACCTACGGTGTCGTAAGTATGGCAGCGTCGTGGCGCGCGGCAAGAGGGCACAAGAGGGCCCCGGCCGCCACCGGAGGGACGGCCACCTATCCTTGGTGCGTCGGACAGCGCGGTCCGCAAGCCTCCAGAACACCTCCAGACGTGCTCAAACACTGCAAGGAGCCGCACCTGTGAGCAGTGCCGACCAGACCCCCACCGCCAGCGCCGAGCTGCGCGCCGACATCCGCCGACTGGGCGACCTCCTCGGCGAGACCCTCGTCCGCCAGGAGGGCCACGAACTCCTCGACCTCGTCGAGCGCGTCCGCGGCCTCACCCGCGAGGACGGCGAGGCCGCCGCCGAGCTCCTCCGCGGCGTCGAACTCGAGACGGCCGCCAAGCTCGTGCGCGCCTTCTCCACCTACTTCCACCTCGCGAACGTCACCGAGCAGGTCCACCGCGGCCGCGAACTGCGCGAGAGGCGCGCCGCCGAGGGCGGCCTCCTCGCCCGCACCGTCGACATGCTCAAGGACGGCGACCCCGAGCACGTCCGCGAGACCGTCAAGAACCTCAACGTGCGACCCGTCTTCACCGCACACCCCACCGAGGCCGCCCGCCGCTCCGTCCTCAACAAGCTGCGCCGGATCGCCGCCCTCCTGGAGACCCCGGTCGGCCAGGCCGACCGGCGCCGCACCGACCTGCGCCTCGCCGAGAACATCGACCTCATCTGGCAGACCGACGAGCTCCGGGTGGTCCGCCCCGAGCCCGCCGACGAGGCCCGCAACGCCATCTACTACCTCGACGAACTCCACGCGGGCGCCGTCGGCGACGTCCTGGAGGACCTCGCCGCCGAACTGGAGCGCGTCGGCGTCGAACTGCCCGCCGGCACCCGCCCCCTCACCTTCGGCACCTGGATCGGCGGCGACCGCGACGGCAACCCCAACGTCACCCCCCAGGTCACCCGCGACATCCTGATCCTCCAGCACGAGCACGGCATCACCGACGCCCTCGAACTGGTCGACTTCCTCCGCGGACTCCTCTCCAACTCCATCCGCTACACCGGAGCCACCCCGGAACTCCTGGACTCCCTCCAGCGCGACCTGGAACTCCTCCCCGAGATCAGCCCCCGCTACAAGCGCCTCAACGCCGAGGAGCCCTACCGGCTCAAGGCCACCTGCATCCGGCAGAAGCTCGTCAACACCCGCGAGCGCCTCGCCCACGGCACCCCCCACCAGGACGGCCGCGACTACCTCGGCACCGCCGAGCTGATCCACGACCTCACCCTCCTCCAGACCTCCCTGCGCGAACACCGCGGCGCCCTCTTCGCCGACGGGCGCATGGACCGGGTCATCCGCACCCTCTCCGCCTTCGGCCTCCAGCTCGCCACCATGGACGTCCGCGAGCACGCCGAGGCCCACCACCACGCCCTCGGGCAGCTCTTCGACCGCCTCGGCGAGGAGTCCTGGCGCTACGCCGACATGCCCCGCGACTACCGGCAGAAGCTCCTCGCCAAGGAACTCCGCTCCCGCCGCCCCCTCGCCCCCACCCCGGCCCCCCTCGACGCCGCCGGACAGAAGACCCTCGGCGTCTTCCACACCGTCAAGGAAGCCTTCGAACGCTTCGGCCCCGAGGTCATCGAGTCCTACATCATCTCGATGTGCCAGGGCGCCGACGACGTCTTCGCCGCCGCCGTCCTCGCCCGCGAGGCCGGCCTCATCGACCTCCACGCCGGCTGGGCCAAGATCGGCATCGTGCCGCTCCTGGAGACCACCGACGAGCTCAAGGCCGCCGACGTCATCCTCGACGACATGCTCGCCGACCCCTCCTACCGGCGCCTCGTCTCCCTCCGCGGCGACGTCCAGGAGGTCATGCTCGGCTACTCCGACTCCTCCAAGTTCGGCGGCATCACCACCTCCCAGTGGGAGATCCACCGCGCCCAGCGGCGCCTGCGCGACGTCGCCCACCGCTACGGCGTCCGCCTCCGCCTCTTCCACGGCCGCGGCGGCACCGTCGGCCGCGGCGGCGGCCCCTCCCACGACGCGATCCTCGCCCAGCCCTGGGGCACCCTCGAAGGCGAGATCAAGGTCACCGAACAGGGCGAGGTCATCTCCGACAAGTACCTCATCCCGTCCCTCGCCCGCGAGAACCTCGAACTGACCGTCGCCGCCACCCTGCAGGCCTCCGCCCTGCACACCGCGCCGCGCCAGTCCGACGAGGCCCTCGCCCGCTGGGACGCGGCCATGGACACCGTCTCCGACGCCGCCCACACCGCCTACCGCAAGCTCGTCGAGGACCCCGGCCTGCCGGCGTACTTCCTCGCCTCCACCCCCGTCGACCAGCTCGCCGACCTGCACCTGGGCTCACGGCCCTCCCGCCGCCCCGG
Organism: Streptomyces bikiniensis; assembly: GCA_000716465.1. Classification (GTDB taxonomy): domain Bacteria; phylum Actinomycetota; class Actinomycetes; order Streptomycetales; family Streptomycetaceae; genus Streptomyces; species Streptomyces bikiniensis. The sequence continues at coordinate 32,043 of JNWL01000007.1, read as the reverse complement.
CTCCGGCGTCTCCCTCGACGGACTCCGCGCCATCCCGTGGGTCTTCGGCTGGACCCAGTCCCGCCAGATCGTCCCCGGCTGGTTCGGCGTCGGCTCCGGCCTCAAGGCCCTCCGCGAAGCCGGACTCGCCCCCGTCCTCGGCGAGATGTACGAGCGCTGGCACTTCTTCCGCAACTTCCTCTCCAACGTCGAGATGACCCTCGCGAAGACCGACCTGCGCATCGCCCGCCACTACGTCGACACCCTCGTCCCCGACGACCTCAAGCACGTCTTCGACACCATCGAGGCCGAGCACGAACTGACCGTCTCCGAGGTCCTCAAGGTCACCGGCGGCGAGAAGCTCCTCGACTCCAACCCGGTCCTCCAGCAGACCTTCGCCATCCGCGACGCCTACCTGGACCCGATCTCCTACCTCCAGGTCGCCCTCCTCGCCCGCCAGCGCGCCGCCGCCGAGAACGGCGAGGACCCGGACCCCCTCCTCGCCCGGGCGCTCCTCCTCACCGTCAACGGCGTCGCGGCGGGCCTGCGCAACACCGGCTGACCCCCGCCCGCACGGACACCGAGGAGCCCCTTCCGGCACGGACCCCGGAAGGGGCTCCCTCACACGTACGTACGGCTCAGAGCGCGAAGAACGTCGCCACCAGCAACCCCGCGCCCAGCCCCGCCAGCGACCACGCCGTCCGCGGCAACCGCAGCCCACCGCCCACCAGCGGCGCCGCGAGCAGCAGCGCCCCGCCCAACGGCAGCCAGGCGTGCAACCCGCCGCCCCAGCCCGCCCGCACGCCCTCGTCCGTACCCGGCTTCACCACCACCGGGATCGTCATCCCCGGCCCCGCCGCCACCGACCGCCCTATCGACAGCGTCCGGCGCTCCCCACCCGGCTCCCCCGGCACGTACCGCCCGCTGCACGACTCCTCGCCGCAGGCCGTCACCGTCAGCGTCCCGTGCTCACGCCCCTTGCCCAGCAGCACGTGCTGGGCCGAGGCCCACGAGGCCCACACGCCCGCGACGACGAGGAGCAGGGCGACCAGGGCCAGGGCGGCGTTACGGACGTGCGTCATGACCCGCGATCGTACAGTCGTACGCCCGTATGACCAGACTCAGGAGTTGTACGCGGACTGCGCCCGCTCCAACCCCTCCGCCACCAGACACTCCACCGCGTCCGCCGCCCGGTCCACGAACCAGTCCAGGTCCTTGCGCTCCGCCGACGAGAAGTCCTTCAGGACGAAGTCCGCCACCTGCATCCGGCCCGGCGGCCGCCCGATCCCGCACCGCACCCGGTGGTAGTCCGCCCCCATCGCCTTCGTCATCGACTTCAGACCGTTGTGCCCGTTGTCCCCGCCGCCCAGCTTCAGCCGCAGCACCCCGTAGTCGATGTCCAGCTCGTCGTGGACCGCCACCACGTGCGCCGTCGGCACCTTGTAGAAGTCGCGCAGCGCCGTCACCGGACCGCCCGACAGGTTCATGTACGACATCGGCTTCGCCAGCACCACCCGCCGACTCGCCGGCCCCGGCGGACCCATCCGGCCCTCCACGACCTGCGCCTGCGCCTTCTGCGCCCGCCTGAACGAGCCGCGCATCCGCTCCGCCAGCAGGTCCACCACCATGAAACCGATGTTGTGCCGGTTCGCCGCGTACTCCGGCCCCGGATTGCCGAGGCCGACGATCAGCCAGGGCGCGTCGGCGTCGTCCGTCGTCATGTGCGTCAGATCTCCTCGTGTCCGCAAGCGGTGTCCCGTGAGCGGTGTCCCGTAACCCGTACATCCGTACCCGTACAAGGGAAACGGGGTGACGGGCCGTGCGGCCCGTCACCCCGTCACATCAGGCAGAGCCCACGGCTCAGGCCTCGGCGCCCTCGGCGGTCTCGCCCTCGGCGGCCTCGGCGGTCTCGCCCTCGGCGGCCGGCTCCTCGGCCTGGGCGGCCAGGACCTGCAGGACGACGGCGTCGGCGTCGGTCACCAGGGTGGTGCCCTTCGGGAGCTCGATGTCCTTGGCGAGCACGGAGGCACCGGCCTCCAGGCCCTCGACGGAGACCGAGAAGGACTCGGGCAGGTGGGTGGCCTCGGCCTCGACCGAGAGCGTGTTCAGCACGTGCTCCAGGAGGTTGCCACCGGCGGCCAGCTCACCCTCGGCCTGGACCGGAACCTCGACGGTGACCTTCTCGCCGCGCTTCACCAGAAGCAGGTCGACGTGCTCCAGGAAGCCCTTCAGCGGGTCGCGCTGCACGGCCTTCGGGATCGCCAGCTCTTGGCCCTTGCCGTCGATGTCCAGCGCGAGCAGGACGTTCGGCGTACGCAGGGCGAGCAGCAGCTCGTGACCCGGCAGGGTCAGGTGGACCGGGTCCGTGCCGTGGCCGTACAGGACGACGGGGACGTTGTTGTCACGACGGATCTTGCGGGCGGCGCCCTTGCCGAACTCCGAACGGACGGAGGCGGCGATCTTGACCTCGGACATGTGGCACTCCTCGTAGAAGGTGACGGAAAACGAGGTCACCCGGCCACGACTGGCGATGGCCTGCTACGAAGAGCGCGTCGATAACGGACCGCCGGAACCCTCCACGGGTACGGCCTCCCTCGCCGAGCAACCCCGGCAGTCTACCCGCCGCCACCGAACCGCCCAAATGGATCAGCACGGACCGGCGGGAGCACGGGAAAGGACCGCCTCCCCACCGGGGAAACGGCCCTCCCTGTCACTTCTCCGGAGCTCAGTGCTCCTCGAAGAGGCTCGTCACCGAACCGTCCTCGAACACCTCGCGCACCGCACGCGCGATCGTCGGCGCGATCGAAAGAACCGTGATCTTGTCCAGCTCCAGGGCACCCGGCACCGGCAGCGTGTCCGTGAACACGAACTCGCTCACCTTCGAGTTCTTCAGACGATCGGCCGCCGGACCCGACAGGATGCCGTGCGTCGCCGTCACGATCACGTCCTCCGCACCGTGCGCGAACAGCGCGTCGGCAGCGGCGCAGATCGTGCCACCGGTGTCGACCATGTCGTCCACCAGGACACACACACGGCCCTTCACGTCACCGACGACCTCGTGCACCGTCACCTGGTTCGCGACGTCCTTGTCACGCCGCTTGTGCACGATCGCCAGCGGCGCGTCCAGCCGGTCGCACCAGCGGTCGGCGACCCGCACACGACCCGCGTCCGGAGAGACGATCGTCAGCTTCGAACGGTCCACCTTCGCACCCACGTAGTCCGCGAGCACCGGCAGCGCCGACAGGTGGTCCACCGGACCGTCGAAGAAGCCCTGGATCTGGTCCGTGTGCAGGTCCACGGTCAGAATCCGGTGCGCACCCGCCGTCTTCAGCAGATCCGCCACCAGACGCGCCGAGATCGGCTCGCGACCCCGGTGCTTCTTGTCCTGACGGGCATAGCCGTACGACGGGATGATCACGGTGATGCTCCGGGCCGAGGCCCGCTTCAGCGCATCGATCATGATCAGCTGCTCCATGATCCACTTGTTGATCGGAGCCGTGTGGCTCTGGATCAGGAAGCAGTCCGCACCACGGGCCGACTCCTGGAAGCGGACGTAGATCTCACCGTTGGCGAAGTCGAACGCCTTGGTGGGAACGAGGCCGACACCCAGCTGGTGCGCGACCTCCTCGGCCAGCTCGGGGTGGGCGCGGCCGGAGAAGAGCATCAGCTTCTTCTCGCCGGTCGTCTTGATCCCGGTCACAGCACTGTCTCCTCAGACGTGTTCCCTGGCCGCGATCCGCGCTCCCGTGCGCGTGAGCGAACCAGCCGAATTTGTGTGCACGTATCACGGTACGCCGAGTTCGACGCACCTGTTTCCGGTCAGCTTTCGACCGCGGACCCCTCCGAGCCGGCCTGAGCGGCCTGCGCGGCAGCGCTGCCGGGCCGCTTCCGGGCGACCCAACCCTCGATATTCCGCTGCTGGCCACGGGCCACGGCCAGGGCACCCGCCGGCACGTCCTTCGTGATCACGGACCCGGCCGCCGTGTAGGCACCGTCCCCGATCGTGACAGGAGCCACAAACATGTTGTCCGAACCGGTCTTGCAGTGGGACCCGATCGTGGTGTGGTGCTTCGCCTCGCCGTCGTAGTTCACGAAGACGCTCGCCGCGCCGATGTTCGTGTACTCGCCGATCGTCGCGTCGCCCACGTACGACAGGTGCGGCACCTTCGTGCCCTCGCCGATCGTCGCGTTCTTCATCTCGACGTACGTGCCCGCCTTCGCCTTCGCGCCGAGGTTCGTGCCCGGACGCAGGTACGCGTACGGCCCCACGGAGGCACCCGCGCCCACGGTGGCCGAATCCGCCACCGTGTTGTCCACCCGGGCGCCCGCGCCCACGGTGGTGTCCTTCAGCCGCGTGTTCGGACCGACCACGGCGTCCTCGCCCACGTGCGTGGCACCGAGCAGCTGCGTACCCGGCAGGACCACCGCGTCCGGCTCGAAGGTCACCGTCACGTCCACGAACACCGACGCCGGGTCCACGACCGTCACACCGGCCAGCATCGCGCGCTCCAGGAGCCGCTGGTTCAACAGCCCCCGGGCCTCCGCCAGCTGCACCCGGTTGTTGATCCCCAGGATCTCGCGGTGATCGGCCGCCACGGAGGCGCCCACCCGGTGACCCGCCTCGCGCAGGATCGACAGCACGTCGGTGAGGTACTCCTCACCCTGGCTGTTGTCCGTCCGCACCTGACCCAGCGCCTCGGCCAGCAGCTTCCCGTCGAACGCGAAGACCCCGGAGTTGATCTCCCTGATCGCCCGCTGCTCGTCGGAGGCGTCCTTGTGCTCGACGATCTCCGTCACCGCGCCCGTCGCCGCGTCCCGCACGATCCGCCCGTAACCGGTGGAGTCCGGGACCTCGGCACTCAGCACGGTGACGGCGTTGCCGTCGGCCGCGTGGGTGTCCGCCAGGGCGCGCAGGGTCTCGCCGGAGAGCAGCGGGGTGTCGCCGCAGACCACCACGACGGTCCCCTCGGGCGCCGCGCCCAGCTCCTCCAGGGCCATGCGGACCGCGTGCCCGGTGCCGTTCTGCTCCTCCTGGACGGCGGTGCGGGTGCCGGCGTAGTGCTCCTCCAGGTGCCCCCGCACCTGCTCCCGGGCGTGCCCCACGACCACGACGAGGTGCTCGGGCTCCAGCTCCCGCGCGGCGGACACGACGTGCCCGACGAGCGAACGCCCGGCGATCTCGTGCAGGACCTTGGGAGTCTTCGACTTCATGCGGGTGCCCTCACCCGCTGCGAGGACGACGACAGCTGCGGGGGGGTTGGCGCTCACGGGAATGCCCTTCGGCTTTGGTTGGTGGACGCACGAAGGATACCGGGGGGCCGTGGGGCGGACATGAGTGCGGGTCCTGACCGTGGAGGTCAGGACCCGAACCGAGGTCTTGTTTGCTGTTGCTCCCCCGCAAGGATTCGAACCTTGACCTGCCAAGACCAAAACTTGGTGTGCTGCCGGGTTACACCACGGGGGACCGGTGCGTCAGACCATACCGGAGAGGTGTCTCCGCCTGGGCCACGATTCCCTTCCACCACCCTTCGATGCGACGGTACAGGTCCGCACTGTCCAGGACCCGGATCACGAGACAGCCGTGATAGCCGACATCCACGTTCTTCCGGTTGGTCCGGGGATTGTGACGCTTGATGGTCGTCTTGTTGAAGGCCGGGGGATCGACGCCGACGAGGTCGGCCCAATACCGCTCGGCTTCGGTCGCGTCCGCGGTCTCGTGGATCATCACGTAGTACCTCCGACGCTCGGGCTCGACCCCGAGGAGGTCGAGCCAGGCGGCGAAGACCCGGATCATGCCGGGGTCGCTGTTCACGAACACCACGCGCTCCCGGCGGTCGTACGGCTTGTCCTTCGTCCCCTCCGCCCAGTAGAGCCCCACGCCCAACAGGAAGAGTTCTCGCTCCGACAGGGCTCCGATCTCCTCGGCCGCCGTGCGCTTGGTGGCCTCCCGCTCCTCCTGGCGCCGCCGCAGGGTCGCCTCCCAGCCCCGTCGGGCGATCGCGGACGCCTCCTCCGGGGTCCGCTTCCGGTCCGGCTTCGGCAGGTCCCGGACCCACAGGGAGATCGAGCTCTTCGAGCAGCCCAGCTCCACCTGGATCCGGTCGTACGTCCAGCCCTCCAGGCGCAGCTCGCGGGCGCGGGCGCGCAGGTCGTCCTTGGCGTTCGGGCGCCTGGTCCACTCCGGCGGGGGTTCGCCTTCGAGGAGGCGGTTGAGGATGTCGTTGTTGTCGACGTGGAGGCGGTCCCGGATCTGGCGGCGGCTGAGGCCTCCGCGGCGGAGTGCGATCGCCTGCTCGCGCAGGTTCTCGAAGTCCGCGTACTTGCTCGTGGCGGATGTCATACGAACACCCTCGTCCGGAATCCGGACGTCCACGTCGAAAACTCTGGCGATTCAACAGTTCGAGGGACTGGTGTGCGCAAGGTTGACGGGGGGCGTGGCGGGGGCGGGGTCGCCCGTAGGGTGGTGGGCATGACCGCAACGGGGGCAGAACGGGACGCCGCGGGCGTCGGGAATCGGTGGTGGGGGAGACGGCGGAGCGCCGTTCTCGACGTCGGGCTCGCGGTCGTGTCCGCGCTGGAGTGCGGGATCGAGGGCATCGGTTTCGCGGAGAAGGCCGCGCTGCCCGTGCCCCTGGGCGTGGTGTTCGGGCTGCTCGTCGGTTCGGTCCTCGTCGTGCGCCGCCGCTGGCCCATCGCCGTCGTCCTCGTGTCGATCGCCGTCGCGCCCGCCGAGATGGGCTTCCTGATGGGGATCGTCGGGCTCTACACGCTCGCCGCCTCCGACGTGCCCCGCCGGGTCACCGCCGTTCTGGCCGGGATGTCCACGACGGCCGTCTTCATCGTGACGGTGGTCTCGCTGCGGCAGGACATCGCCCGTGCCGAGCTGGAGACGAGCAGCTGGTACGTGCCCGGCATGGCGCTCCTGCTGACCCTCGGGCTCAACGCCCCGCCGCTCCTCCTCGGCCTCTACATAGGGGCCCGTCGCCGGCTCATGGAGAGCCTGCGGGAGCGGGCCGACAGTCTGGAGCAGGAGTTGTCCCTGCTCGCGGACCGGGCCGAGCAGCAGGCCCAGTGGGCGCGGCAGGAGGAGCGGACCCGGATCGCCCGCGAGATGCACGACGTGGTCGCGCACCGGGTGTCGCTGATGGTGGTGCACGCCGCCGCGCTCCAGGCGGTGGCCCTGAAGGACCCGCAGAAGGCGGTGAAGAACGCGGCCCTCGTCGGTGACATGGGTCGGCAGGCGCTGACCGAGTTGCGGGAGATGCTGGGCGTGCTGCGGGAGGGGGCCGTGCCTCCCGCCCCGGCGCCGGTGCCGCTGGCGGCGGTCGGGCGGGCCGCCGCCGCTGCCGCCGAGGCGGCGGCCGGCGAGGGCGGGGGCGACGGGCCGCGCCTGGACGCCCTGGAGGCGCTGTGCGAGCAGTCGCGGCTCGCGGGGGCGGTCGTGGAGCTGGTGGTGCTGGGGGAGGTGCGCGCGTATCCGCCGGAGGTGGAGCGCACGGCGTACCGGGTGGTGCAGGAGGCCCTGACCAACGTCCACAAGCACGCGGCGGGCGCCGAGGTCGTGGTGCGTCTGGCGCATCGCGGGACGGAGGTGGCGATGCAGGTGGAGAACGGTCCGTGCCCCTCGGAGGCGGGGGGTGCCGGTGTCGGTCTGCCGAGCGGGGGGAACGGGCTGGTCGGGATGCGGGAGCGGGTGTCCCGGCTGGGCGGCGCGTTCGTGTCGGGGCCGACGGACGCGGGCGGCTTCAAGGTGTCGGCGGTGCTGCCGGTGGGGGAGTCGGAGGCGGCGTAGCCCGGCGGGGCCCTTTTCGTCCCCGTACCGGTCCCCGTACTGGTCCCCGTACCGGTCCCCGTACCGGTCCCCGTACGCGCCCCCGCAGCAGTCCCCGTACCCCTTCCTCCTTCCTGCTCCTACTTCGCCGTCAGCCGGGTCGGTTGCGCCCCCGTGATCAGGGTCGAGAGGGCCGCGTCGATGTCCTTGCCGAGGTACCAGTCGCCCGCGTGGTCGAGGCTGTAGACGCGGCCCTCCGCGTCCATCGCCAGGACCGCGCGGTGGTCGCCCTCCTCGCCGAGGGGGGCCAGCTCGGTCTCCAGGGCGCGGCCGAGGTCCGCGAGGGTGCGGGAGAGGTGGAGGCCGGCGAGGGGGTCGAAGCGTACGGCGGCGGGGGCTATCTGCCGGCCGTGTCCGGGCGCGGTGACCCGCAGGCCGCCGAACTCCGCCCAGGCCTCGACGACGGCGGGGAAGACGCTGTGCCGGTGGCCGGCGGGGGAGACGTGGGCGCGCAGGGCGTCGGCCCACTCCTCGGCGAGCTTGATGTCCCAGCGGCCGGGTTGCCAGCCGGCCTCGCGGAGGGCGGCGTCGACGTTGACCGGGAAGCGGGTGGTGCTGAGGTGGTCTGGCATGAGGAGTGCGGTCAGCCGTTCTCGACAGGCGTGGTGGGGTCGACGGTGCGGACGCCGAAGTGGGCGAGCATCGCCGTGCAGGAGCGGCAGGGCGGCGCGTAGCTGCCGTGCAGCGGGTCGCCGTCCTCGCGGATGTGCCGGGCGGTGAGCTTGGCGTGTTTGAGGGAGCGGCGGGCCTCGCCGTGGGTGAGCGGCTTGCGCTGGGCGCGCTTGGAGCGTCCGCCCTCGGTGGCGGCGAGGTGCCGGGAGAGCAGGATCGCCTCGGGACATCGTCCGGTGAACCGTTCCCGCTGGCCGCTGGTGAGGGTGTCCAGGAAGTCCTGGACGAGCGGGTGCAGGACGGGTGGGCGGTCGCCGCGGCCCGCGGTGCCGGTGAGGGTTTCGCCGCGTACGGAGAGGGCGGCCCCGACGGTGGGAAGGATTCCGTCGCGGCGGTGACGCAGTAAGGGTGCGCGGCCGGCCTCGGCGCTGCTGCTCCAGTTGAGGCGTGGGTCACCCTGTGTGGGCGTCGGTGCTGCGTGCATGGTGCTGGTCTTCCCCTCCTGCAATCCCCCCGAGTTGCGTGGACAGCCTGCCAAATGGGGAGCCATATGGGGAAGCTGGGGCGCCGAAACGGGCTTTCGGTGTGTCGGAATCATGGTGTGCCTGTCATGGGGTCGTGACGTTTGGTCACCGTCGGATCGGGCCGGTTCGGCCTCTTGTGGCAGCGCATAGGCTGTGCGGCATCAGTCGGCGGCAGTCAGCGGTCCGGCTGTCGGTAGCAGTCAGCGACGCCATGCAGGGGGCAACCGCCATGACGACAGGTCGGCTCGGGCAGGACACCGCGCCACCGAACGCGGCCTACGCCGGGCAGGTCGTGCACTTCCCGGATCCGGTCCGTGCTTCCCGGCACCCTCGTGGGGTGCGGGTGGACGGGCGCGGTTATCCGGACTTCTCGCCGTACGCGCGCGCGGCGGCGGAGATCGCGGATCCGCCGGAGGGCTTCGGCGTCGACGAGCTGCGGCTCACGGACTACGTGTCGGCGAACGCGGCGATGGCCGCGACCGGTCACGAGCTGTGGGACACGATTCCGGCGGTGGCGACGCCGCACGGCTGGACCTGGCACCACGTGGCGCACAGCCGCCGGATGGAGCTGGTGCCGGTCGAGGTGAAGGCGTTGTTGCGGCACCACGGCGGGGTGGCGACGGCGGCGGTGGACCAGGCGAAGCGGGGGACGCGTCCGTTGCAGGAGACGCGGCCGGTGCACTTCGGGCTGCCGAAGGGCCGGGTGTCGGTGTCGGAGCAGCAGCTCCAGGGCGTCGAGGAGGACCTGGGCTACCGGCTTCCGGGGGCGTACCGCACGTTCCTGAAGGCGGCGGGAGGGTGTGCTCCGGTGGGGGCGGCGCTCGACGCGGAGCTGGGGCTCCTGGTGGACCAGCCGTTCTTCACGGTGCGGGAGGAGGCCGGGATCAACGACCTCGTGTACGTGAACAAGTGCCTGCGCGACCATCTGACGAAGGACTACCTGGGCGTCGCGTTCGTGCAGGGCGGTCTGGTCGCCCTGAAGGTGCGGGGCGGCGGGGTCGGTTCGGTGTGGTTCTGCGCGTACGACGACGCGCGGGACGCGGGCGAGGTCGCGGCGGGGTGGTCGGTGAACGAGCGGGTGGAGCGGTTGCTGCTGCCGTGCGGCGAGGACTTCGACGCGTTCCTCCAGCGGTTGGCGGGCAATCCGCCGGAGTTGGAGACGGTGGCGAACCTGATGGTGGACGGTGGCTTCGCGCGCGCCGTGCCCGTGGTCCCGGTGGGGGAGTGAGCTGGCTGTGGTGACGTTCGCGCAGGCGCAGGAGCGCGCCGAGGAGTGGATCAACGGGGATCTGCCGGGCTATCAGCACCGTGAGGTGCGGGTGCGGGAGTTCGAGCTGGGGTTCGTGGTGTGGGCGGAGGACCGCGAGGGCGGTCCGACGTCGGACGGCGGGCGCCAGCGGCTCGTGATCGCGCGGGACAGCGGTGAGGCGACGCTGTGGCCGGGGCTGCCGGTGGGCGAGGTGATCCGGCGGTACGAGGAGGAGTACGGGTCCGCGGACGAGGTGCCGGCGCAGGCGGCGGTGCCGGCGGCGCGGATCGATCTGAACCAGACGTCGTTCCTGCTGACGCCGCCGGAGTGGTTGCAGGACGCGGCGGACAAGATCGGGTTGCCGAGGGAGGAGTCGCACGCGTCGCAGGAGGGCGCGGGTGCGGCGGGTCCGGTGGACGACGTGTCGGACGTGGCGGAGGGGGTGGGGGCGACGGGGCCGGTGGTGTCGTCGGCGTCGGTGGCGTCTTCCGAGTCCTCGGCGTCTTCGGCGTCTTCGGCGTCCTCGGGATCTTCGGGTTCCTTCGCTTCCCCTGTGTCTTCTTCCGCCGCTTCGTCCCCTTCTTCTTCCTCTTCCTCCTCTTACTCCTCTTCCTCCGCGTCGTCGGCGGTCTCGTCGGACGAGGCCTCGTCCCCGTTCCCGGAGGCGTCGGAGGTCTCGGAGGCGACGGACTCGGCTCCCGGTGCCGCCTCCGAGGACGACGCGTACGAGCCGACCGCGATGGACGGCGTTCCCGCGTCCGCGCCCGTGCCGCCGTTCGCGCCCCCGCCTCCCGTGGTTCCGGCGGCTCCGCCCGCCCCCGCGCCCGTGGCCGGGCCGTGGGTGGACGCGAACGCGAGTTCCGGTGGTGCGGACGGGGCGGTGCCGCTGCCCGCGACCGTCTTCGCGCCGCCGCTGACGGGGACGGACGACGAGGACGCCCCGCCGCCGGTGGTGGGCGCCGACGCGCCGACGGCCCTGATGAAGGGTGGCAGCGCGCTGCCCCCGACGGCCGTGGCGCCCCGGCTCGACCCGGCCGCGCCGCCCCCGCCGGGTGCCACCCCGGCGTCCCCGGCCGTTCCCGCGACCCCGCCGCCTGCGCCGCCCGGGCCCTCGGGTGCCGGGGACATCGCGGACGCCGCGACGAGCAAGGCCACGCCGCCGCCGAAGAGCGGTCGCGGTCCGGTCGGTCCGCCGCCCCCGCCGGGTGTTCCGGGCGTGCCGGGTGCGTCGTCGGGGGGCAACGCGTACATCCCGACGCAGTTGGTGTCGCAGCTCGGGCCCGAGGGGCCCCGGCCGCCGGCACCGCCCGCGCAGCCGGGTCCCCCCGGGCCGCCGCCCGCCCCGCCGGGTCCGGTGACGCCGCCGCAGCCGGTGCACCACGCGGCGACGATGCTGGCGCAGCCCGGTCCGGCGGGTCCGGGCGGCCCGGGGGTGCCTCCGCCCCCGCCCCCGCCGCCGGGCGTGCCCGGTACGCCTCCGGGCGGTGTCGCGCACGCGGCGACGATGCTGGCGCAGCCGGGTCCCGGCGGTCCGGCCGGTCCGCCGCCTCCGCCCGCCCCGGCGCCGCCGGTGCACGGCGGGCACACGCCGCCGCCGGTGGCCGGTCCCGTGCCTCCCGCGTACGGGTATCCGCAGCAGCCGACGGGTCTGCCGACGGTCGGTCCCGGCTACCAGGCGGTGCTGCGCTACCGGGCGCCGGACGGTTCCGAGGCGCAGATCATCCGGCGTTCGGCGCCGGGCACCCCGCATCCGGAGTGGCAGATCCTGCACGAGCTGCGCGCGATGAACGTGCCGCCGCAGCAGGTGCTCGAACTGCACACGGAGCTGGCGTCCTGCGAGCTGCCGGGCGGTTACTGCGCGCGGATGATCCGGGAGACGTGGCCGCAGGCGCGGATCACGAGCATCGCCCCGTACGGTCGTGATCACGCGGGCCGTCAGCAGGGCATGCGGCAACTGCTCACCCACCAGGGCGAGTTGCACCAGGTGGCGGACGGTCCGGCGCGGCCCGCGCCGGTGCGGGCGCCGCTGCCGCCGGTGCAGCCGGCGCCGTCGGTCCCGCCGGAGGCGATCGCGCAGGAGCTGGCCGGGGCGTTCGGTCCGGGCGTCCTCCGCTTCGACCAGCGGGCGGTGTCGCGGCAGGGCGTGCCGGAGCTGGTGGCGCGGACGCTGGTGTGGGCGGGTCTGCCGGCGGACTTCGGTCCGTTCTTCTGGGCGCAGCCGGCGGTGCCGGTGGTGCCGACGCTCGCGGAGCTGGCGGCGCAGCGGCAGGTCGCGGCGGCGCCGGACGCGAGTTCGTACCTGGTGCTGGGGTCGGACTTCGGGCGGGCGATCTGCGTCCAGTACGGGACCGCGCACATCGTGGCGGTGCCGGTGGAGGCCGGTCCGGGCGGGCAGTCGGTGCCGCCGCAGTTCGTGAACACGGGGCTGCCGGAGTTCACGCGCTCGATGGCGCTGCTCGGCCGGATGTGGCGGCTGCGGTTCGGGCTCAATCCGGAGCAGGCGGGCCGCTGGACGGTGGACTTCCAGGCGCAGCTGGCGATGCTGGACCCGGCGGCGCTCGCGTCGCCGGAGAACTGGTGGTCGGTGCTCCTGGAGCAGATGTGGGACGGCCTGCTCTGACCGGTTCCGGTTCACGGTCGGACGGGATGTGACGAAAGGCGCTCGGCGTGTGTACACGTTGGGCGTCTTTTGTCCGTTCTGATGGCGCATCCTGGAGGTTCGGGCCAGAGGGAAGGGACGTCAGGGATGGGTTTCGCTGTCGGGCGGGGACGGAGCTACCGCCCCGAGCAGGTCGACCGCTTCCTCGCCGCGCTCTCCGCCGAGTGCGACGACGCCCGGGAGCGGGTGGTGCTGCTGACCGCCCTGGTGGCGGAGCGGGAGACGGAGCTCGCGGGGCTCCGCGCGCTCGTGGAGGGGCTGCCGCCGCAGCGGTACGAGTCGCTGGGCGAGCGGGCGCGGAAGATCCTGGAGTTCGCCGAGGCGGAGGACGAGACGCTCGTACGGGCCGCCGAGGCCGACGCGCAGGCCCTCGCGGAGGCGGCCGACGCGGCGGCCCGGGAGGCGGCGGAGTCGGCGCGGGCGTACGCGGAGGGCGTCCGCGAAGCGGCGGAGGCGAAGGCCCGCGCGACCCTGGAGGCGGCCCGGAAGCGGGCCGGGGAGCTGGCGGCGGAGGCGGAGCGCGAGGCGGCGGAGCTGCGGTCGGCGGCCCGGGAGGTCTTCGAGGAGACCGAGCGGCGCGCGGCGGAGCTCCTGGCGGAGCAGGCCGCCGAGCAGAAGGCGGTACGGGAGGGGGCCGAGCGCGAGGAGGAGGCGCGGGCGGCCGAACTCGACGCGCACCACGAGGAGTTGATCGGCCGGGCGGAGTCCCGTCTCGCGGAGGCCCGCCGGTCCCTGTCGGAGACCGAGGAGCAGGCCCGGCACGGCCAGGAGGACGCGGACGCGAAGGCGGCGGAGCTCCTGACCGAGGCCCGCCTGAAGGCCGAGCGGACCGAACGGGCGACGGAACGGGTCCTGCGGGAGCACGAGGAGGCGCGGGACGAGATCCACTCCCACATGGAGCACATCCGCAGCTCCCTGTCGGCCCTGACGGGCCGGGGCCCGGAGGAGAAGCCGCGACCGGAGCCGGAGGCGGACGGCCGGTAGGGGCCCTGCTCCCGGCGGGAAGGGAATCGGGGTGCGCGGCGCCGGACCGCCCGTCTACCTTCCCGCTCATGCTCATGAAGCTGACGGCCGTCACGCTCGACTGCGCCGACCCCCTGGCCCTGGCCGACTTCTGCCACCGGGCCACCGGCCTGCCCGTCCACGAGCGGTCGGACGCCGAGTTCGCGGGCCCCGCCCGGACCTGTGGCGGGTCGTCCTGGACCCGGCCTGACGGTCCCGCGTACCGCCTGAGGGGCCTCAGGCGAGGACGCACTCCGCCCACACCGTCTTCCCCGGGCCCAGGAGCCTCGGGCACCAGCCCCAGCGGTCGGCGAGCCCGTCCACGAGCAGCAGTCCTCGGCCCCCGTCCGCGAGTTCCGGACCGGAGCCGGGGTCGGGGAGCTGTCCGGGCCGGGGCGGTACGCGCTCGGCGCGGGTGTCGCTGACCTCGATCCGGGCGAGGGGCCGGGGGTTCTCCATGATCCGCAGCAGCAGGTGGAAGTCCCGCCCCGGCACGTGCCCGTGCCGCACCGCGTTCGCCGCCAGTTCGGCGGCGACCAGGACGACGGTCTCGTGCGTCTCCGTCCCGTACGGCACGCCCCACTCGTCCAGCCGCACCCCGACGAGCCGCCGCGCGAGCCGCGCGCCCCGGGTGGTGGACGTGAAGCGCAGGCTGAAGATCCTGCTGTCCAAGTAAGGCGAGTAGCAAGAGGGTTGGGTGGTGCCCGTGGGGCTGCCGTTGTCGCTCGTCATGCCTCCCAAGGTCCTCTTGGTGGCGTAGCGTGACCAGGGGTGACGCACCGACGCGGTCGCCTTGTACGTGTGGTGTCGGTGCAGGTACGAGAGGCGGGGTGCGGGTGGCGGAGGAGCAGGCGGACGAGGGCCGGATGGCGGACAAGTCCGGTCAGGGTGTCGTGGCGGCGTTCGGGCAGAGCCTGAAGACGCTGCGGACGCGGGCGGGGATGGAACGGGAGGAGTTCGGCAAACGGCTGGGCTACTCGGCCTCCACGATCGCGTCGTTCGAGCAGGGCCGGAGGATCCCGCCACCGCGCGCGATCGACCGCTTCGATGAAGTACTGGACGCGGGCGGGCTGTTGAAACTGTGGAAGGAGCAGTTGGAGAAGGCGCAGTACCCGGTGTTCTTCCAGGGAATGGCGGAGCTGGAGAAGCGGGCGATAGAGCAGCTGGCGTACGACACCCTGGTGGTCAACGGCCTGCTCCAGACCGAGGAGTACATGCGGGCGCTGCTCAGCAACCGGCGGCCGCCGCTCGACCCGGAGACGATCGAACAGCGAGTGACTGCTCGGCTGGCCCGGCAGGACATCTTCGACCGGCGTCCCGAACCGCTGCTGAGCTTCGTCATGTGCGAGTCGGTGCTGCGGCGGAAGTTCGGCGGCAAGGAAGTGCTGCGCGGACAGCTGGAGCAACTGCTCCTCATCGGCCGGCGGAGGAACGTCGAGCTTCAGGTCATGCCGCTCGACAGCGAGGACAACTCGGGTGTGGACGGCCCCTTCACCGTCATCACGCGTGAGGACGGCAAGAGGTTCGTCTACGTCGAGGCCCAGGGCACCAGCGCCCTGGAGACCGACCCCAAGCAGGCCGTTCTCGCGGCTGCCCGCTATGGGATCATCCGGTCACAGGCTCTCACCCCGCGAGAGTCGCTGGAGTTCATCGAGAAGTTGCTGGGAGAGCTATGAACAACACGGAATCCCTCGCCTGGTTCAAGAGCAGCCACAGCGGTGCTGAGGGCGGCCAGTGCGTCGAGATCGCGACCGGCGCGGGAGCCGTGCACGTCCGTGACTCCAAGGACGTGGCCCGGCCGGCCCTCCGAGTCTCGCACGACGCGTGGGCCGGGTTCGTCGGCCTCGCCTCGGCGGAGTAGTACAACCGCCGCTTGTACGCGGTCGGTCCTCGCGCCCCGTCCCCTCCCCCAGCACCGGGAAGCGGCGGGGCGCGAGGGTGGGCGGGGCTTGCGATCGCGTTCGGGGGCCAGAACCGGCAGATCTGCTGGTGGTCGGCGTCCACCTCGGCCTCGGCCCCCGAGGGGGCCTGGAAGCCCTCGAACAGGTCCTCCGGCTTCCTGTCCGACAGTTGACTCCCCGTCGGCTTCTTCCACAGACAGGTGAGCAACCGTGGACGCATCGCACCCGCTCCTGACGTTCTTCACGGCTGCCGCCGGCGGTCGCTTCCCGCCGGTCGACGGCCGGGTGACGGTGCTGCCGCCCCTGCCCGGGGGACTGGAGTGCTCGGTCGCCTTCACCGGTCACGCCGTCATCGCCACCGCCATGGCCAGCCGGGCCGTACACGCCCAGGGGCCGGACGGCTTCGGCGCGTCGCTCTCGCCGGACTTCCTGCGTCACCTGGCCGGCCCGAAGGGCTGGATCGGCGTCACCGACGCGACGCTCACGGCTCGCGGCACGGGCGGTCCGCCGCGTCTGGCCGAGCTGACCGACGCGGATGATCACCCACGTGTCCGCCATGCCCGGGAGCTGCGGACGAACGTCGAGGTCTACGGTGACGAACGCGGCCTGGTCACCCTGGCCGACGGCCTCGCCGGGCGACGCGAGCTGAGCATCGAACTCCACGACGTCCAGGACGGCAGCCGGGGACACGGGCGGTCGCTCCTCACCGACGCCCTTTCCCTCGTTCCGGAGGCCGACCCGGTCTTCGCCGCCGTCTCCCCCGGCAACGCCCGCTCCCTGCGGGCCTTCCTCGCCTGCGGGTTCACACCGATAGGCAGCGAGGTCCTGCTGCGTCCCGAGCGGCGGTAGGGCGTGGATCAGCGGATGGGCGGCCGTCCCCGCCGGTGGGACAGGCATCCCACCCGCTGAGAAGGGTCGTCCGGCCCGTGCGCGTTCGTACGCGGTCACTCCTCGCGCCCCGTCCCCTCCCCCAGCACCGGGAAGCGGCGGGGCGCCAGGATGAGGAGCACCAGGAGGGCCAGGGCCGCCGCCCCCGCCGCGCCCAGGTGGACGTAGTCCACCGCCGCGTCCACCGCGCGGCGCAGGGTGTCCGTCGTCGCGGGCGGCAGGGAGTCGGGGGAGTCCAGGGAGCGGGCCAGGGCCTCCAGGTCGCCGTCGCCGCCGAGGCGGGCCGCCAGGACCCCGTTCGCGACGGCGCCGAAGACGGCCGCTCCGACGCTCTGGCCGACCTGGCGGCAGAAGAGGACGGACGCGGTGGTCGTGCCCCGCTCCTCGTACGGGACGGTCGACTGGACACCGACGATCAGCGGCAGTTGGAAGAGGCCCAGGGCCGCGCCGAGCAGCAGCATCAGGAGCGCCGGCTGCCACGGCTCACCGGGGAACGGCAGCAGCGGGAAGGCGAGCAGGACGAGCAGCGCGCCGGACATGCCGAGGATCGCGGTGAGACGGAAGCCGATGCGGGTGTAGACGCGGTTCGAGAGCGCCGCGCTGACGGGCCAGCTCAGGGTCATCACCGACAGGACGAATCCGGCCGCGATCGGGCCGAGCCCCAGGACGGACTGCGCGTACGTGGGGAGGAAGACGGTCGGGGCGACCATGAGCAGGCCGAGGGCCCCGAGCGCGAGGTTGACGGCGGCGATCGTACGGCGGCGCCAGACCCAGCCGGGGATGATCGGCTCGGCCGCGCGCCGCTCCACGAGGACGGTGACGGCGCCCAGGGCGGCCGCTCCGCCCAGGAGCCCGAGCGAGGGCGCCGAGAGCCAGGGCCAGGCGACGCCGCCCTGCACGAGGGCGGTGAGGAGCAGGGCGCCGGTCGCGAAGACGCAGAGCGCGCCCGCCCAGTCGATCCGTACGCGCGCGCGTGGCTCCGTTTTCCGGGCTCCCGCGCGTGCGCCCGCGCGTGCCCGTCCCGGCTCCACCAGGTACCGGCAGATCAGCCACAGGGCCACCAGGCCGACCGGCAGGTTGATCAGGAAGATCCAGCGCCAGTCGGCGTAGCCCGCGAGGAGGCCGCCGGCCGCCGGGCCCGCGACGGCAGAGGCGGCCCAGACGGAGGACAGCTTGGCCTGGATCTTCGGGCGCTCCTTCAGCGGGTACAGGTCGGCGGCGATCGTCTGGACCGTGCCCTGGAGCGCGCCGCCGCCGAGGCCCTGGACGACCCGGAAGGCGATGAGGGACGCCATGTCCCAGGCGGCGGCGCACAGCAGGGAGCCGACGAGGAAGAGGACGACCCCGGCGACCAGGACCGGCTTGCGGCCGAAGGTGTCGCTGAGCTTGCCGTACACGGGGAGGGTGACGGTGACGGCGAGCAGGTAGCCGGAGAACAGCCAGGAGAAGACGGAGAGTCCGCCGAGGTCCCCGACGATCTGCGGGACGGCCGTGGACACGATCGTGCCGTCGATCGCGGCCAGCCCCATCCCCAGCATGAGCGCGGCGACGACGGGTCTCCGGCGGTCCGGTGCGGGGGCGGGGGCCGGGCCGGTCCCGGTCCGTGTCGTCGACGGCTCGGTCACCGTACGCACTTCCTTTCTTCGTACACCTAAATTCTCGGGTGACAGCGTGCCACTCGAACCGTGGACGGAGAAGCCCCTAGGGGTTTCTCCCCCATGCGGGCCAGGGGCCGTTCGTACCGGCGGAGGAGGAGAAGTCCCGTTCCGCGTCCTTAACTTGAACTTACAAACCCACCACCGCTCCGACCCGAGGAGAAGACCGTGACTTCGGCTGTGACCACCCCCAGGCCCGGGGGAACCGGAGGGGCTACGGCCGTCGCCGCGCGGGCGCGGCAGGTCGTGAAGGCGTACGGCTCCGGGGAGACCCGGGTCGTCGCCCTCGACTCCGTCGACGTGGACATCGCCCGCGGCCGGTTCACCGCGATCATGGGTCCCTCGGGCTCCGGCAAGTCCACCCTGATGCACTGCCTCGCCGGGCTCGACACCGTCACCAGCGGGCAGATCTTCCTGGACGAGACCGAGATCACCGGCCTCAAGGACAAGAAGCTGACCCAGCTCCGCCGGGACCGGATCGGCTTCATCTTCCAGGCGTTCAACCTGCTGCCGACCCTGAGCGCCATCGAGAACATCACGCTCCCGATGGACATCGCGGGCCGCAAGCCGGACGCCGACTGGCTGCGCCGGGTGGTGGACACCGTCGGCCTGTCCGAGCGGCTCAAGCACCGGCCGAACGAGCTGTCCGGCGGCCAGCAGCAGCGCGTCGCCGTGGCCCGCGCGCTCGCCGCCCGGCCCGAGATCATCTTCGGGGACGAGCCGACCGGAAACCTCGACTCGCGGGCCGGCGCCGAGGTCCTCGGCTTCCTGCGCACCTCGGTGGACGAGCTGGGGCAGACCATCGTCATGGTCACCCACGACCCGGTCGCCGCCTCCTACGCCGACCGCGTCCTCTACCTCGCGGACGGGCGGATCGTGGACGAGATGGAGCGGCCCACCGCCGAGGCCGTCCTCGACCGCATGAAGGACTTCGACGCGCGCGGGCGGACGTCATGAGCGTCCTCAAGACCTCCCTGCGCAACTTCCTCGCGCACAAGGGCCGGATGGCGCTCTCCGCCGTCGCCGTCCTGCTCTCCGTCGCGTTCGTCTCGGGGACCCTGGTCTTCATGGACACGATGAACGCGACGTTCGAGAAGCTCTTCGCCACCACCGCCTCCTCCGTCACCGTCAGCCCCGAGGGCGCCACCGACGACGAGACCCCGCAGACCGGGCGGCCCGAGACCCTCCCCGCCGCGCTCCTGGACGAGGTCGCGAAGGCGGAGGGCGCCCGGAACGTGCAGGGCGCGGTCACCTCCCTGAGCGTCACCGTCGTGGACGCGAAGAACAAGAACGTCGGCCCCACCGGCGGCGCCCCGACGATCGCCGTCAACTGGACCCCGAACGAACTGCGTTCGGTCGAGATCACCTCCGGCCACGAGCCGCGCGGCCCCACCGACGTCGTCGTGGACGCCGCCACCGCCGAGAAGCACGGCCTGAAGCTCGGCGACGAGCTGCGGACCATCTCCGTCACCGGCGACTTCACCGCGAAGATCTCCGGCATCGCCGAGTTCAAGGTCACCAACCCCGGCGCCACCCTCGTCTACTTCGAGACCGCCACCGCCCAGCGCGAACTGCTCGGCAAGGAGGGCCTGTTCACGCAGATCACGGCCGACGCCGCGCCCGGCGTGAGCGACGACGCCCTCAAGGCGAACATCGCCGCCGCCCTCGGAGACGGCCACAAGCTCCAGACCGCCGCCGAGGCCGCCGACGCGGGCCGCGAGGAGCTGGCCGGCTTCCTCGACGTCATGAAGTACGCCATGCTCGGCTTCGCCGGGATCGCCCTCCTCGTCGGCATCTTCCTCATCGTCAACACCTTCTCCATGCTGGTCGCCCAGCGCACCCGCGAGATCGGCCTCATGCGGGCCATCGGATCGAGCCGCAGGCAGGTCAACCGCTCCGTGCTCGTCGAGGCGCTGCTCCTCGGCCTGGTCGGCTCGGCCGCCGGCGTCGCGGCGGGTGTCGGCCTCGCCGTCGGCCTGATGAAGCTGATGTCCGCCGTGGGCATGGAGCTCTCCACCGGCGACCTCACCGTGAAGTGGACGACCCCGGTCGTCGGCGTCGTCCTCGGCGTCGTCGTCACCGTCCTCGCCGCCTACGTCCCGGCCCGCCGCGCCGGGAAGATCTCCCCGATGGCCGCCCTGCGCGACGCCGGCACCCCCGCCGACGGCAGGGCGGGCCGGGTCAGGGGCGGGATCGGCCTCGCCCTCACCGCCGCCGGAGCCGCCGCCCTCGTGGCCGCCGCCCGCGCCGAGGAGGCCGCCCCCGGCTCCGCCTGGCTCGGCCTCGGCGTCGTCCTCTCCCTGCTCGGCTTCGTCGTCGTCGGCCCGCTGCTCGCCGGCGTGGTCGTCCGCGCCCTCGGCGTCGTCGTCCTGCGGGTCTTCGGGCCCGTCGGCCGGATGGCCGAGCGCAACGCCCTGCGCAACCCGCGCCGCACCGGCGCCACCGGCGCCGCCCTCATGATCGGCCTGGCGCTCGTCGCCTGCCTGTCGGTGGTCGGCTCCTCCATGGTGGCCTCCGCCACCGAGGAGCTGGACCGCTCCGTCGGCGCCGACTTCATCGTGCGGTCCGGCACCGGGCAGCCGATCGTGCCGCAGGCGCAGGCCGCCCTGGAGAAGGCCCCCGGCATCGACCACGTCACCGAGTACAGGTGGCTCGACGCCACCGTCACCGACCCGCGCGGCAGGAAGACCGAGGAGGGCCTGGCCGCCACCGACGCGACGTACATGCGGGACCTGCGCCGGGAGACCACCGCCGGGCGGCTCGCCGACGCCTACGGGCCGGACGCCATGTCCGTCGGCAGCGACTACGCCACCGAGCACGGCGTGAAGGTCGGCGACGTCCTGACCGTCGCCTTCAAGGGCGGGAAGCCGGCGAAGCTGAGGGTCGCGGCGATCACCGCCGACCAGGGGAACGTCGACAACGGCGCGATGTACACCGACATCACCACCGCTGCCCGGTACCTCCCGGCCGACCGGGTGCCGCACAGCCTGCTGCTCCTCGCCGGCGCGAAGGACGGCCAGGAGACGCAGGCCTACCAGGCCCTCAAGGACGCGCTCGCGCCCTACCCGCAGTACAAGGTCAGCAACCAGGCCGACTACAAGAAGGACCTCCAGGACCAGGTCGGGCAGCTGCTCAACATCGTGTACGGGCTCCTCGCCCTGGCGATCGTCGTCGCGGTCCTCGGCGTCGTGAACACCCTGGCCCTGTCGGTGGTCGAGCGGACCCGCGAGATCGGCCTCATGCGGGCCATCGGCCTCTCCCGCCGCCAGCTGCGCCGCATGATCCGCCTGGAGTCCGTGGTCATCGCCCTCTTCGGCGCGCTCCTCGGCCTCGGCCTGGGCATGGGCTGGGGCACGGCCGCCCAGAAGCTCCTGGCCCTGGAGGGCCTGGGCGTCCTGGACGTCCCCTGGCCGACGATCCTCACCGTCTTCGTCGCCTCCGCCTTCGTGGGCCTCTTCGCGGCCCTGGTCCCGGCGTTCCGGGCGGGGCGGATGAACGTCCTGAACGCGATCGCGAGCGAGTAGCGGTCGTACGGGGGAATACGGGGGAGCGGGTACGGCCCCGGTGCTTGTGCGCCGGGGCCGTACGGCTGCCCGGGGGCTCAGACGGTGAGCACCGGCACGTCGTACCGGGGGATGTTCTTGTCCCGGGTCACGAGCGTGAGCCCCTCGGTCTGCGCCTGGGCGATCAGTATCCGGTCGAAGGGGTCGCGGTGGTGGGGCGGGAGCCGTCCGGCGCGGATGCCGTGCTCCGCGACGACCGGCAGGGCCAGGAACTGGGTGTCCCTGGCCCGTTCCGCCACGTCGGCGGGGGCGTCGAGCTTGCCGGTGGCCTGCTTGACGGAGAGCTCCCACGGCGTGACGGCGCTCATGTACACCCAGCGTTCCCGGGCCAGGAGATCGCGGGTCTCGTCCGGGAGGTCGCCGTTGAGCCACCAGAGGACGACGTGCGTGTCGAGCAGGAGCTTCACTCGGCGGCTCCGGACGGCTCGTCCGCCTCGTCCCCGAACGCCTCGGCGAAGCCGTCGGGAAGCTCGTCGAAGTCGTCGGCGACGGTGATGCGCCCCTTGAGGGAGCCGTAGTCGGTGCGGAGGACCTTTCCGGCCAGCGGGATCACCTTCGCGACCGGTTCCCCGGACTTGCTGATGATCACCTCCTCGCCGGTCGCGACCGCCTCCAGGATCTTGGAGAAGTGGGTCTTCGCCTCGTGGACGTTGTACTGCCGGGCTGCTTCCATCGCGGCCTCTCACGGCTAGGTGGAGCAAAGGTGGACTAAGTGCTGGACTAATCTTAGTCGTACAAGCCGCCCGGGAAACAGCCGCTTCACCCTCCCGAGTGGCCGGGTTCCTTCGGGCGAGTGACAGTGGCACGTCGTAGGCTGGGGACGCCCGGGCCGTACGCGTCCGGGAACACCCGGCCCGTGCGACGTGTCGGGCCGTTCGCGTTGTCCGCACCTCCAGTTCCGGGATGGAAAGCCCCATGAGCCTGCACGGTCTGCTCGACGCCGTCGTCAAGGACGCCGCCCTCGCCGAGGCGGTGAAGGCCGCCGCCGACGGCAACCGGCCCCACGTGGACCTGGTCGGACCGGCCGCCGCGCGCCCGTTCGCCGTGGCCGCGCTCGCCCGGGACTCGGGGCGACCGGTCCTCGCGGTGACCGCGACCGGCCGGGAGGCCGAGGACCTGGCCGCCGCGCTGCGCTCGCTCCTCGACCCCGACACCGTCGCCGAGTACCCCTCCTGGGAGACCCTGCCGCACGAGCGCCTCTCGCCCCGCTCCGACACCGTCGGCCGCCGCCTCGCCGTGCTGCGCCGCCTCGCGCACCCGAGGGACGACGACCCGGCGGCCGGGCCGGTCAGCGTGGTCGTCGCGCCCATCCGCTCGGTCCTCCAGCCACAGGTCAAGGGCCTGGGCGACCTGGAACCCGTGGCGCTGCGGTCGGGGCAGACGGCCGATCTGAACGAGGTCGTGGAAGGCCTGGCGGCCGCCGCGTACTCCCGGGTGGAGCTGGTCGAGAAGCGCGGCGAGTTCGCCGTGCGCGGCGGCATCCTGGACGTCTTCCCGCCCACCGAGGAGCACCCGCTCCGGATCGAGTTCTGGGGCGACGACGTCGAGGAGATCCGCTACTTCAAGGTGGCCGACCAGCGGTCCCTGGAGGTGGCCGGGCACGGCCTGTGGGCGCCGCCCTGCCGCGAGCTGCTGCTCACCGACTCCGTACGGGAGCGGGCGGCGGCCCTCGCCGAGGAGCACCCGGAGCTGGGCGAACTCCTGAACAAGATCGCGGAGGGGATCGCGGTCGAGGGGATGGAGTCCCTGGCGCCCGTCCTCGTGGACGACATGGAGCTGCTGCTCGACGTGCTGCCCGAGGGCTCCATGGCCGTGGTCTGCGACCCCGAGCGGGTGCGGACCCGGGCGGCGGACCTGGTCGCCACCAGCCAGGAGTTCCGCCAGGCGTCCTGGGCGGCCACGGCCGGCGGCGGCGAGGCCCCGATCGACGTCGGCGCGGCCTCCCTGTGGGGGATCGCGGACGTCCGGGACCGGGCGCGCGAGCTGGGCATGCCCTGGTGGTCGGTGTCGCCGTTCGCGGCGGACGAGGCCGACGCCGACGGAGACACCCTCGCCCTCGGCATGCGCGCCCCCGAGTCGTACCGCGGCGACACCGCCCGCGCGCTCGCGGACACCAAGGGCTGGCTGGCCGAGGGCTGGCGCACGGTCTACGTGACGGAGGCCCACGGCCCCGCGTCCCGCACGGTCGAGGTCCTGGGCGGCGAGGGCATCGCCGCCCGCCTCGACTCCGACCTGACCGAGATCGCGCCCTCGGTCGTCCACGTGGCCTGCGGTTCCATCGACCACGGCTTCGTGGACCCCGGCCTGAAGCTGGCCGTGCTCACCGAGACCGACCTGTCCGGGCAGAAGGCGGCCGGCAAGGACGGGCAGCGGATGCCCGCCAAGCGGCGCAAGACGATCGACCCGCTGACCCTGGAGGTCGGCGACTACATCGTGCACGAGCAGCACGGCGTCGGCCGGTACGTCGAGATGGTCCAGCGGACCGTGCAGGGCGCCACCCGCGAGTACCTGCTCGTGGAGTACGCGCCCGCGAAGCGCGGCCAGCCCGGCGACCGGCTCTACATCCCGACCGACCAGCTGGAGCAGGTCACCAAGTACGTGGGCGGCGAGGCCCCGACCCTGCACCGGCTCGGCGGCGCGGACTGGACGAAGACGAAGGCGCGCGCCAAGAAGGCCGTCAAGGAGATCGCCGCCGACCTGATCAAGCTGTACTCGGCGCGGATGGCGGCCCCCGGCCACGCCTTCGCCCCCGACACGCCCTGGCAGCGCGAGCTGGAGGACGCCTTCCCGTACGCGGAGACGCCCGACCAGCTCTCCACCATCGCCGAGGTGAAGGAGGACATGGAGAAGACCGTCCCCATGGACCGCCTGATCTGCGGCGACGTCGGCTACGGCAAGACGGAGATCGCGGTGCGGGCGGCCTTCAAGGCCGTCCAGGACGGCAAGCAGGTCGCGGTCCTCGTGCCGACGACGCTGCTCGTGCAGCAGCACTTCGGGACCTTCTCCGAGCGGTACTCGCAGTTCCCGGTGAAGGTGCGGGCCCTGTCCCGCTTCCAGTCGGACACCGAGTCCAAGGCGACCCTGGAGGGGCTGCGGGACGGCTCGGTGGACATCGTCATCGGCACCCACCGCCTCTTCTCGTCCGAGACGAAGTTCAAGGACCTCGGCCTGGTCATCGTGGACGAGGAGCAGCGCTTCGGCGTCGAGCACAAGGAGCAGCTGAAGAAGCTCCGGGCCAACGTCGACGTGCTCACCATGTCCGCCACCCCCATCCCCCGCACGCTGGAGATGGCGGTCACCGGCATCCGCGAGATGTCGACGATCACCACCCCGCCGGAGGAGCGCCACCCGGTCCTCACCTTCGTCGGTCCGTACGAGGAGAAGCAGATCGGCGCCGCGATCCGGCGCGAACTCCTGCGCGAGGGCCAGGTCTTCTACATCCACAACCGGGTCGACTCCATCGACCGGGCGGCGGCGCGGCTGCGCGAGATCGTGCCCGAGGCGCGGATCGCGACCGCCCACGGCCAGATGTCGGAGCAGGCCCTGGAGCAGGTCGTGGTCGACTTCTGGGAGAAGAAGTTCGACGTGCTGGTGTCCACGACGATCGTGGAGTCCGGCATCGACATCTCCAACGCCAACACCCTCATCGTGGAGCGCGGCGACAACTTCGGGTTGTCACAGCTCCACCAGCTGCGCGGCCGGGTCGGCCGCGGCCGCGAGCGGGGGTACGCGTACTTCCTGTACCCGCCGGAGAAGCCGCTGACGGAGACCGCGCACGAACGGCTCGCGACGATCGCCCAGCACACCGAGATGGGCGCGGGCATGTACGTGGCCATGAAGGACCTGGAGATCCGGGGCGCGGGCAACCTGCTCGGCGGCGAGCAGTCCGGCCACATCGCGGGCGTCGGTTTCGACCTGTACGTACGGATGGTGGGCGAGGCGGTCGCGGACTACCGGGCGTCGCTCGACGGCGGGGCGGAGGAGGAGCCGCCCCTGGAGGTCAAGATCGAGCTGCCGGTCGACGCGCACGTGCCGCACGACTACGCGCCGGGCGAGCGGCTGCGCCTCCAGGCCTACCGGGCGATCGCCTCCGCCAACTCGGAGGAGGACATCCGGGCCGTGCGCGAGGAGCTGACCGACCGCTACGGCAAGCTGCCCGAGCCGGTCGAGAACCTGCTCCTGGTGGCGGGCCTGCGGATGCTGGCCCGCGCCTGCGGGGTCGGTGAGATCGTCCTCCAGGGCCCGAACGTCCGCTTCGCCCCGGTGGAGCTGCGCGAGTCGCAGGAGCTGCGCCTCAAGCGCCTGTACCCGCGTACGGTCATCAAGCCGGCCGTCCACCAGATCCTGGTCCCGCGCCCGACGACGGGCAAGATCGGCGGCAAGCCGGTGGTGGGCCGCGAACTGCTGTCGTGGACCGGGGAGTTCCTGACGACGATCCTGGGATCCTGACGCGGATGGGTAGTGGTCGGTTCTATAGAACCGACCACTACCTGAGGAACCGGCCACTATCTGAAGAACCGACCACTGCCCGAGTCGGGGTCAGAGCAGGTCCGGGTCCACCGCCTCCGCCATCGCCCGGTAACCCGCGTCGTTCGGGTGGAGGCCGTCGCCCGAGTCGTACGCCGGGAGGAAGCGGTCCGGGTCGGCCGGGTCGGCCAGTGCGCGGTCGAAGTCGATCACGGCGTCGTACGCGCCCGAGGTGCGGACCCAGTGGTTGAAGGCGTCCCGCACGGCCTCGTTGGCCGGGGTGCCGTAGCGGGAGCCCTTGACGGGGGTGAGGGTCGCGCCGACGACCCGCAGGCCCCGGGCGCGGGCCTCGTGGATCAGGGCGAGGTGGCCTTCGGCCAGCTGCTCGGCGGAGACCCCGGGGGCGGCCGAGGCGGGGGAGCCGGGCTTGCGGAACCCGATGTCGTTGATGCCTTCGAGGAGGACGACGGTCCGGACGCCGTGCTCGGTGAGGACGTCCTCGCGGAAGCGGTCGAGGGCCTTCTCGCCGGCCCAGGGGCTGTCGTTCAGGACCTGGTTGCCGCTGATGCCGTGGTTGAGGACGGCGCGGGGCCGGCCGGCGGCGGCGAGGCGTTCGGCCAGTTGGTCCGGGTAGCGGTCGTCCGCGTCGGGCGTGGATCCGACGCCGTCGGTGAGGGAGTCCCCGAAGGCGACGACGCCGTCGCGGCGCCAGGCCTCCCGGCCGCCGGACACCTCGACGCCCGAGAGGAGGTACCAGGAGCCGCTCGTCTCCCGGAAGGCCTCCCCGGACGCGTCGGCGCGGTGGTCGCCGGTGGCGCGGTACGTGGTGGCCGTGGCCACGTGGTGGAAGGAGGCGGGCCCGGTGGCCTCCGCCAGGTGGAGGGTGACGGCCAGGGAGTCGAAGGCCTCGACGGGGAACCGCGCGGCGTCGCTGAGGAGGGTGCCGCCGGCCGGGACCGTCGCGGACTCCCGGCCTTCGAAGCGCAGGTGCCGCACGGAGCCGGGCTCGACCGCGCCGCCGCGGGCCGCCCGCGCGACGGTCGCGCCCGCGATCCGCAGCGGGGTGGAGCCGTAACGGTTCGTCAGCTCGATCCGGGTCCGGTCGCCGCCGGTGGTGACCCGGACGACCTGGCGGACCGTGTGGTCCTCGAAGCCCCGCGACGACCAGTTGGGTGCGAAGGGCGCGGCCGGCGCCTGCGGGGAGGCGGCCCAGGCGCCGCGCCACACGGGGTCCTGCCGTCCGGTGGCGACGGCGGACGGGGTCGAGGCGAGGGCGACCGCGGTGAGCAGGGCCACGGCGGTGCGGCGGAGGGGGTGCGGGGTTCCCATGCCTTCGATGATCACCCGTTCACGGGCTTATATCCCTTCCCTTCCCTTTTCGGCTCCTTCCGGGGGTGTCCCTCGACTCCTCCCGGGGGTTGTCTTTCGGCTCTTTCCGGGGGTGTCGCTCCGCGAAGAGCAGGCCGGCGAGGGAGTGGAAATACTCCTCCGGGTCCCGGCCGCCCAGCGCCTCCGTCACGTTGCGGGTGAGGAGCAGCGTCGCGAAGCCGTGGGCGAGCGACCAGGCCGCGATGCCCGCCTCGCGCGCGTCGGGGACGTCCTCCAGGCCGGCGACGCCCGCGCGGAGTTCGGCGGAGGCGCGCTCCTTGGCGGCGAGCAGGACCGGGTCGTCGGCGCGCAGCAGCTCCGGCCGGAACATGACCTGGAAGTGGGCGGGGTGCTCCATCGCGAAGCGCACGTACCGCACGCCCCGTTCGCGCAGCTCGGGCGTGCCCGCCAGGGCCCCGGCGAGGAGGTCGTACCCCTCGGCGGCGACGGCGGTCAGGAGGCCGGTGCGGTCCTTGAAGTGGTGGGCGGGCGCGGCGTGGGAGACGCCCGCACGGCGGGCGAGGTCCCGCAGGCTCAGCGCCCCGGGGCCCTCGGCGGCGATGACGTCGAGGGCGGCGGCGAGGACGGCCTGCCGCAGGTCGCCGTGGTGGTAGGTGCTCCGGGTCGTCATGGGGTCAGCCTAGTCCCCATCTTGTCATTGACAAGTTCGGGGAGCGGGGCGCAATCTTGTCAGTGACAAGACGCGGGAGGGCCGATCGTGAGGGAGAACGCCGTGGATGAGTTGGACGCCGTGGACAACGTGGACAACGTGGACGCCGTGGGCAACGTGGACAACGTGGACGCCGTGGGCAATGTGAATGCCGTGGAAGCCCCGGAGGTCCGGGAGCTCGTGGAGTCCGGGCGCGTACGCCGGATGTGGCACCTGCTCGAACCCCTGCACGCCCTGCTCTACTACGCCCCCGAGGCCTTCGAGGAGGCCGCCTCCCTCGGGTACGGCACCGACGAGCGCTGGCCCTCCTACTTCGCCTGGCGCGCCGCGCCCTTCGGCGCTGCCGGGCCGGTCCGCGTGGCCTCCGCCTTCTACAGCTTCAGCCCGGCGGCGGTCGCCCGGTACGTTCCCGCCGCCTGGTCGATCGCCGACCCCGCCGACGTGCTCGCCGCCCGGCTCCGGGCCGTCGACCGCACCGGTCGGGCCGTCCTCGGCGAGGACGCGGTCGCGGACCCCGGCCTCGCGGAGGCCGCCGCGCTCGCCCGCCGGGCGGCGGAGGCGGCCGGGACCGCCGGCCGGCCGCTCGCCGCCGCCAACGCCGAACTGCCCTGGCCCGACGCCCCGCACCTCGTCCTCTGGCAGGCCGCCACGATCCTGCGCGAGCACCGGGGCGACGGGCACGTCACCGCCCTCCTGGCCGCCGGGCTCGACCCGGTCGAGGCGCTCGTCTCCTTCGCGGCGGTCGGCGCCGCGCCCGAGCCCGTCTTCGCGAGCCGGGGCTGGTCCCCCGCCGAGTGGTCCGCCGCCCGCGACCGGCTCGCCGCCCGGGGGCTCGTGGACGACTCCGGCGCGGCCACCGACGCCGGGCGGGCCCTGCGCGCCGGGGTCGAGCGGCGTACGGACGAACTGGCCGCCGCCCCCTGGGCGGCCCTCGGCGCCGAGGAGGCGGACCGCCTGGCCGACCTGCTCGGCGGCCCCTGGCTCGCCGCGATCGGCTCCGGCCTGCTGCCCGCCGAGAACACCCTCGGCATCGGCAAGGTGTGACACAACGGTGCGAAGCGGTTCTTGTCGTCCGTCCTAGGATCTGAAGGGTGCTGATGTATCGAAGGACCCTCGCCGCCTCGGCCCTCGCGGTCGTCGCCCTCATAACCTCCGCCTGCTCCCCCTGGACCGGCGACGGGGCCGGGCCCCCGGCCGCGTCCGGGACGGCGCTCGCCGCCGTGGACACCCTCACCGTCAAGGGCCGAGCCCCGAAGACGGGGTACGACCGGGACGTGTTCGGACGCGGCTGGGTGGACGTCGACCGCAACGGCTGCGGCACCCGCGAGGACATCCTCAAGCGGGACCTGACCGGCGTCCGGTACGCGGACGGCCACTGCAAGGTCGCCTCCGGCACCCTCGCCGACGACCCGTACACCGGCACCGACGTCCCCTACGTCCGGGGTCGCAGCAAGGTCGACATCGACCACGTCGTGGCGCTCTCCGACGCCTGGCAGAAGGGGGCGCAGCAGTGGAGCGCGGAGACCAGGCGCCGCTTCGCCAACGACCCGCTCAACCTCCTCGCCGTGGACGCCGCCACCAACCGCCGCAAGTCCGACGGCGACGCCGCGACCTGGCTGCCGCCGAACGGCGCGTACCGCTGCGCGTACGTGGCCCGGCAGGTCGCGGTGAAGAGGAAGTACGAGGTGTGGATCACGGAGGGCGAGCGGGACGCGATGAAGCGCGTCCTGCGGGAGTGTCCGCAGCAGAAGCTCCCGCAGGAGGGCGATCCGGCGGGAGGGCCTGCGGGGAAACCGTAGGAAAAACGGTTGGTCACCGGCGGAACGATCTTTACTCTGCCGCCATGGACCTGAACATATCGACCCTCGCCGAACGCCCCGAGTTGGAAGGGCCGATGTGGGACATGCGCCACCTCTGGCCCGAGTTCATGATGCACGACCCGGTGGGCTGGGCGAACATGGGCCAGATCGTGCGACAGCTCCCCGAGTACGTGCTCGTCGCCACCGACGCCGACGGGAAGTTCGTCGCGCGCGGGTTCAGCGTCCCCTTCCGGATGGACCTGGACGGCCGCCGCGCGCTGCCCGACCGGGGCTGGGACGAGGTGCTGCTCTGGGCCTTCTCCGACCTGAGGCAGGGCCGGGAGCCCGACACGGTCAGCGCCATCGAGATCACGGTCGACAAGGCCTACCTGGGGCGGGGCGTCTCGCACCGGATGCTGACCGCTCTGCGGGAGAACACGGCCGCGCGCGGCTTCTCCGAGCTGGTCGCCCCGGTCCGCCCCAACGGCAAGCACCTGGAGGCCGGCGCCTCCATCCACGAGTACGCCTTCCGCACCCGCGCGTCCGACGGTCTGCCGCACGACCCGTGGCTCCGCGTCCACGTGCGCGCGGGCGGCACGATCGAGGCGGTGGCCCCGGCGTCGATGACCGTCCCCGGCTCCGTCGAGCAGTGGCGGAAGTGGACCGGCCTCCCCTTCGACACGGACGGCCCGGTCGAGGTCGGGGGCGCGCTCGTCCCGGTCCACTGCGAGGCCTCGCGCGGCTACGCGGTCTACGTCGAGCCGAACGTGTGGGTCCGGCACCGCGTCTGACGCGCCCGCACGAGCACGCGCCCGCACGAGCACGCGCCCGCACGAGCACGCGCCCGCACGAGCACGCGCCCGCACGAGCACGCGCCCGCACGAGCACGCGCCCGCACGCACCCGCACGAGCACGCGCACGTGTCCGCGCCGCCGTTCATCCACGCGCGCAGTCGTGTGCACGCGCGCGTGAGGGGGGCCGCTCCCCTCCCGCGGCCCCCCTCACACGTCCCCCCTCGGGGCCCGGCCCCCCGGGTCCGGCCCCGATCGGCCCCTGGACCGTCCCCCCCCGGGTTCAGTCCAGGTCCGCGATGTCCTTCGGTGCCGGGGCCTTCGCCGTGACCGGCTTCCCGTGGTGGGAGAAGGTGATCGTCCCCGGCTCGTCGCCGCCCTTCGTGACGATCCTGAGGACGTACGGCGTGCCCTCCGCGGCCACGTGCACGGTCCTCGTCACGTCGCCGTCCGGCTCCGTCAGCGCGAGCGCCTTCCGCCCGCCGACGGTGGTCTCCCCGCCCCGCTCGATGCCGCTCGCGCCCTGCCCGGAGCCGTCGAGGAGCTCCTTCGCGTCGCACAGCGCCAGGAGGTCCTTCGCGTCGGGGTCCGAGGCCGGGAGCTCGACCCAGCGGCCCTTGAGCGCCTTGAACATGGCCTCCCGC
Organism: Streptomyces bikiniensis; assembly: GCA_000716465.1. Lineage (GTDB taxonomy): Bacteria > Actinomycetota > Actinomycetes > Streptomycetales > Streptomycetaceae > Streptomyces > Streptomyces bikiniensis. Next base: position 441 of record JNWL01000007.1, on the reverse strand, counting down.
ACCTCCGGGGTCTCGCCCTCGGACTGCTCGTTCAGGGAGGCCTCGTCGAAGCGCAGGTACACGTTCTTCCCGTCGGCCCTGACCAGCTCGGTCGTGGCGGTCGCACCCAGGGTCACCGTGCCGGCGCACTTGCCGGTGGTGTCGAAGGAGACGTGGGCCCTCGTCCGCTCGCCCTCGGACGTCGTGTCGACGTCCACGGTCAGGGACGGCGCCGCGTTCGTCGCCGCGAACGCCTTGTCGGCGATCTGCGACCCGGTCAGCCCCGCGAAGGGCCCGGCGGGCTTCGCCTCCTCCGGGGACGGGCCGCAGGCGGCGGCACCGGCCGCGACCGCGGCGCACAGGAGGGCGGCGACGGCGGTGCGCCGGACGCGCGGGCGGGAGGGGGCGGGGACGGGGGCGCGCATGGTGGTTCTTCTCCGGGAGGGGGTGGGGACGGGGGCG
>JNWL01000006.1 GCA_000716465.1 Streptomyces bikiniensis | reverse complement strand
GCCCCCACCCGTACGACCGGCCCCGCCCCCACCGGCCCTCCCGCCGACGTCCTGACCGAACTCTTCGAGGAGCACCGCCCGATGCTCCTCGGCGTCGCCTACCGGATGCTCGGGCGCGCCGCCGACGCCGAGGACGTCGTCCAGGAAGCCTGGCTGCGCTGGACCGCCGAGGACCGGGCCGCCGTCCGCGAGCCGCGCGCCTTCCTCGTACGGATCACCACCCGCCTCGCCATCGACCGGCTCCGGCTCGCCCACGCGCGCCGCGAGACCTACGTCGGCCCCTGGCTGCCCGAGCCCGTCGTCACCGACTTCGGCCCGGCCGCCCCCGACACCGCCGAGCGCGCCCTGCTCGCCGACTCGGTCTCGCTCGCCGTCCTCGTCGTCCTCGAATCCCTCTCGCCCCTGGAGCGGGCCGTCTTCGTGCTGCGCGAGGCCTTCGGCTTCCCGTACGGGGAGATCGCCACCGCCCTGGACCGCTCGGAGGCGGCCGTGCGCCAGCTCGCCGGGCGCGCCCGGCGCCACGTGGACGAGGGCAGGCCGCGCTACGACGTCGACCCGGCCGAGCGCCGCGACCTCACCGAGCGCTTCCTCGCCGCGGCCGCCGGCGGCGACCTCGGCGAACTGCTCGCCCTGCTCGCGCCGGACGTGCGCCTCGTCGGCGACAGCGGCGGCAAGGCCAAGGCGCCGCTGCGGGTCATCGAGACCGCCGACAAGGTCGGCCGCTTCCTCAACGCCGTCGCCGGGGACGAGAACTTCCGGCACGAGCGCCGCGTCGTCGAGCTCAACGGCGCCCCGGCCCTGGTCGCGTTCGTCGACGGGCGCCCCGACACGGTCATCCAGATCGAGGTCAGGGACGGGCGCGTCCAGACGGTCCACATCATCCGGAACCCCGACAAGTTCCACGGCCTGAAGGACGTCTGACCCTCCGGGCACGGCGACGGGCCTCCCGCCGCACCGCGAGGGGAGGCCCGTCGCCCGTCAGGGACGGAAGCGCGTCACACGCCCGCGATCGACCTGATCCAGGAGCGGTACGCCGTCACGTTGGTGTACGCCGTGGTGGTCTGGCGGTCGCTGGTGGAGGCGACGCCGACCTGGACCCCGGCGGCCATCATCGGGCCGCCGGAGTCGCCGCCCGCGGTGATGCCGTCGCCCCGGCGGGCGCAGATCGCGGAGCCGCCGTAGGCGTCGGTGCAGCCGCTGGTGACGGTGACGTTGGCGACCTTCAGGTAGCGGGACTGGCAGTTGGCCTCCGAGCCGCACTGGGACGTGGCGCCCCAGCCGTACACCTGGACGTTCTGGCCGACGCGCACGGTGCCCGGCTGGCCGAGCGTGGCGTAGGTCGCCGACACGGAGCGGTCGAGGCGGACCAGGGCCAGGTCGGAGCTGTGCGTGTAGGTCTGGACGCCGTTGGCCAGGGTGCCGCCGCTGTGCTGGTCGAGGCTGCCGATGCGGAACGAGAGCCCGCCGCCGGTGACGCAGTGCTTGGCGGTGAGGATCCACGTCGGGGCGATGATCGTGGCCGAACAGGTCTCCCGGCCGTTGGAGAGCAGCCGGGCCGCCCACGGGGCGTTGGAGGCGTAGCCGCCGCCGATGATCGGCTGCACGGCCTGGACGGCCGGGGGCGCGGGCGCGGGTGCCGCGGAGGCGGCGGGGGAGAGCAGGGCGAGGACGGAGACCGCCGCGGCCGCGAGGGCGGGCACGAGCCGTGTGATGCGCAAGGGTTCCTCTATTCGGACGGGCGCGCCGGTCGGGCGCGCGTGTGGGGGGCGGCGGCCCCGAGGGGCCGCGCGCATGCCGGAGCCCCGCCGGCGGGGCGGTGACTCGGCATGAACATGACCCATGATTCCGAAGAGGAGGGCGAGCGCGGTAATAACACTTGGCCATAACACGGCGCTCTCTCCCCGGGGCGACCCCCGGGAGCGCGCTCTTCGCCGTCCGGCGCCGCCGGCGCCGCACGAACCCCCGCCCCCGCCGGCTCCCGACGGGGGTTTTCCGCTACCGGAGCCTCACAGGAGTGCGAACGTCCTGTGAACGATCTAGGTCAGAGGGCCACATTCCGGGGTTTTCGACGGAGGATTGGTCTTGACCAAGGGGGTGGCTCGCCTTATGGTCGCAGAGTTAGTGCAGGAACCTTTAATAAACAAGGGCGCGGAAAAACGCCGCGGGACACGGCGAATTGCGGAGGATCAGGGTGGGGACCACGCAGCTGGCATCGGTGCCGGAACCGAAGTACCAGCACCTCAAGACAGTGATCGGCGAAGCGCTCGACTCGGACTTCGCGGTCGGGGAGATCCTTCCCAACGAGCGCGAGCTCGCCGCGCGCTTCGGCGTCGCCCGGGCCACGCTCCGGCAGGCCCTGGAGCAGCTGGAGCTCGAAGGGCGCCTCCAGCGCCGCCGCGGCGTCGGCACCACGGTCGCCCCGCCGCGCGTCGGCGTGGACGTCTCCACCACCCAGCACGCCTGGCCGGGCGTCGGCGACGAGGCCTGGCAGGCCCTGGACTCCGCCTCCGACGTCCCTCCGGCCGCCGTCGCGCGCGTCCTGGAGACCGGCGCCGAGGACCGGGTGCACGTCGTCCGCCGCCTCCGGATCACCCAGGGCCAGCCGGTCGCCGCCGAACTGCTCTACGTGCCGGCCGGCTCCGTCCCCGGCCTCAGCGGCATCGACGCCCCCGCGGGCCCCGCCCGCGCCCGCGCCGTGCTCCGCGAGCTCCAGCACCTCGCCCTGGACGGCCAGGACCGCTCCGTCGAGCTCGGCTCCGCCCGCGCCGACGACGCCAAGGAGCTCGACCGGCTGCCCGGCGCGCCCGTCCTCGTCGTGACGACCCGCTACCTCTCCGGGGGCCGCACCGCCGCCGTCTCCGTGGCCACCTACCGCGCCGACACCTGCCGCCTCACCTTCGGCGACTCGGTCGACCTGGTCATGGCCTCGTAGCCGTACTCCGTACGCCCTTCACGAAAACCGGCCCGTCCCGGGACCGCCCCTCCGGCGGTTCAGCGGCGGGCCGTCACCGTCGCGTCGACGGCGAACAGCTGCTCCTCGACGTGGTCGAGGGCGAGGCGCAGCGCGCCCGTGCCCACCGCGGCCTCGCCGAGCAGGGACAGCACCACCCGGGGCGGCCGCAGGCAGAACCGCGCCAGCTCCTCCCGGAGCGGCTGGAGCACCCCGTCGAGCCCGGCCGCCCAGCCGCCCACCACCACCAGCTCGGGGTCGATGGCGAGGACGAGGGCCGCCACGTCGTGCACGAGCCGCTGGATGAACCGCTCCACCGCCGCCCCGGCCCGCGCGTCGCCCTTCCTGGCCAGCGCGAAGACCTCGGCGACCGCCTGCTCGTCCAGCGGGTGCAGCGGCTCGTCCGTGGTCGAGAGCAGGTGCTCCGGTGTGACGCCCCGGCCGAGCAGGTGCAGGGCGCCGATCTCCCCCGCGGCCCCGCCGAAGCCCCGGTGCAGCCGGCCGCCGATCAGCGAACCGGCCCCCGGGCTCAGTCCGGCCAGGACGAAGACGATGTCGTCGGAGTCGGTCGCGGCACCCTTCCAGTGCTCGGCGACGGCCGCCGCGTTGGCGTCGTTCTCCACGATCACCGGGCAGCGGAAGGAGCGCCGCAGCCGCTCGCCGAGCGCGAGGCCCGTCCAGCCGGGCAGCGCCGTGCCGAGCCGTACGGTCCCGTCGGCCTCCACGATGCCGGGCGTGCCCACGCCCACGGCCCGCAGGTTGGACCGGGCGACCCCGGCCCTGCGCAGCACGTCCGCGACGACCGTGCGGACCCGGTCGAGCCGCTCGTCCTCGGACGCCGTCTCCGACACCTCCCGGGACCCGGCGCCGATGATCCGGCCGTCGAGACCGGAGAGCAGGGCGGCCACCCGGTGCGGGCCGATCTCGATGCCGAGCAGATGGCCGGCCTCCGCGCGGAAGCGGAACCTTCGCGCCGGCCGCCCCTGCCGCCGGGCCTCGCCCTCCTCGGGCGCCGACTCGACGACGAGCCCGCCCTCCATGAGGCCTTCGACGACGCCCTCGACCGTGGGCCGCGACAGACCGGTGATCCGGGTCAGATCGGTGAGCGTGGGCGCGTCGGCGCCCCGCAGCGCATGGAGTACCACCGCGGAGTTGATCCGCCGCAGCAGAGACGGATCCCCGCCGGTCAGCCGCCCCACCGTGTGTCCTCCCAGCTCGTGAGCCATTCAGCCGGATGGTACTCAATGGGTCCGGATGCGGCGAGTGCCGCCCCTGTCACGCTTGGGTGACGGCCCGTGCGCGCGGCCGCGACGACGGCCCCGGACCCCGGCCGGCGGAACCGGCGGCGGGCGGACGCTTCAGGGGGAGGCGGCCCGCGTCACGGGGAGGACCCCGGAGGCGCGGAAAGCGGAACGGCACGCCCCGGACGGCCCGTTCACCGCCCGACGGAACCGGCTTGCCGCGGACCCGGCCGTGCACGGCAACCGGCTCGCCGCGAGCCCGGCCGTGCACGGAGCCCGCTCGCCGCGAGCCCCGGCCGCGTGCGGGACCGGTGGAGTCCCGGTCCCGCACGGCGGATCACGGCCGGGCGGGACCCAGGGCCTGTCCGGCGGATCACGGCCGGGGCCGCGACGCCCGGCACGGCACCTCGCCGCGTCGCCGCAACATCCCGACAGCTCCGCTGTCGAACCGCTCCGGCGCCTCGCGAGGCCCCGCACCGGACGCCGCGGCCCACCCGTCCCTGATCCGCCGGACAGGCCCTACGCCTCCGTGCGCCGCTCGACCCCCGCCGCCTCGCGGAGCCGGGCGAACTCCTCGGCCATCGCCGCCGTCGACCAGTGGGCGTTGAGCCCGCTCGGGCTGGGCAGCGCCCAGATCCGGGTGGTGCCGATCGTCCGCTCCTGCGGCCCGATCACCGCCTTCGGCTCGTCGAAGGCCGCGCGGTACGCGGTGACGCCGGCGATCGCGAGCCAGCGCGGCGCAAGGCGCTCCACCCGCGCGGTGAGCAGCCGCCCGCCCTCCAGGTACTCCTCGCGGGTCAGCTCGTCGGCCCGCGCGGACGGCCGCGCCACCACGTTCGTGATCCCGAGGCCGTACGCCAGGAGCTCGTCCTGCTCGTCCGGCCGCAGCTGCCTCGGGGTGAACCCCGACAGGTGCAGCACCGGCCAGAACCGGTTGCCCGGCCGGGCGAAGTGATGGCCGGACGCCGCCGTCATCAGGCCCGGGTTGATCCCGCAGAAGAGCACCGAGAGGCCGTCCGCGACCACGTCCGGAACGACGCGGTCGCGGGCGGCCTCCAGCTCCTGCCGGGTGTACCGGGGGGAGGGGGTCAGAGGATCGCCCCGGGGGCGTAGGCGGCGGCCTCCGGATGCTGCTTCACGATCTCCTCGATGCGGGAGACCACGGCGGCGACCTGGTCGGCGGCGGCGCCCGTGAAGGACAGCTTGTCCGCCATCAGCTCGTCGAGCTGCGCCCGGTCCAGCGGGATGCGCTCGTCGGCGGCCAGCTTGTCCAGCAGCTCGTTGCGCTCGGCGCCCTGCTCGCGCATGGCGAGCGCGGAGGCCACGGCGTTCTCCTTGATGGCCTCGTGGGCGACCTCGCGGCCGACCCCGGCGCGCACGGCGCCCATGAGGACCTTGGTGGTCGCCAGGAAGGGCAGGTAGCGGTCGAGCTCGCGGGCCACGACGGCCGGGAAGGCGCCGAACTCGTCCAGCACGGTCAGGAAGGTCTCCAGGAGGCCGTCCAGGGCGAAGAAGGCGTCCGGCAGCGCGACCCGGCGGACCACGGAGCAGGACACGTCGCCCTCGTTCCACTGGTCGCCGGCCAGCTCGCCGGTCATCGAGGCGTAGCCGCGCAGGATGACCATGAGGCCGTTGACGCGCTCGCAGGAGCGGGTGTTCATCTTGTGCGGCATCGCCGAGGAGCCGACCTGGCCGGGCTTGAAGCCCTCGGTGACCAGCTCGTGGCCCGCCATCAGACGGATCGTCCTGGCGGTCGAGGACGGCGCGGCGGCGAGCTGGACGAGGGTGGTGACCACGTCGTAGTCGAGCGAGCGCGGGTAGACCTGGCCGACCGAGGTGAAGGCGTGCGCGAAGCCGAGGTGGCCGGCGATCCGCTGCTCCAGGTCGGCCAGCTTGCCCGCGTCGCCGCCGAGCAGGTCGAGCATGTCCTGCGCGGTGCCGACCGGGCCCTTGATGCCGCGCAGCGGGTAGCGGCCGAGCAGCTCCTCCAGGCGCGCGTACGCCACGAGCAGTTCGTCCGCCGCCGTCGCGAACCGCTTGCCGAGGGTGGTCGCCTGCGCGGCGACGTTGTGCGAGCGACCGGCCATGACCAGCTCGGCGTACTCGGCGGAGAGCCTGCCCAGACGGGCGAGGACGGCGACCGTGCGGTCCCGCATCAGCTCCAGGGAGAGCCGGATCTGCAACTGCTCGACGTTCTCGGTGAGGTCGCGCGAGGTCATGCCCTTGTGGACGTGCTCGTGGCCGGCGAGGGCGTTGAACTCCTCGATGCGGGCCTTCACGTCGTGCCGGGTGACCTTCTCGCGCTCGGCGATGGAGCCGAGGTCGACCTGGTCGAGGACGCGCTCGTAGTCGGCGAGGGCCTCCTCCGGAACCTCGATCCCGAGGTCCTTCTGCGCACGCAGCACGGCGAGCCACAGCTGCCGCTCCAGCCTCACCTTCTGCTCGGGGGACCAGAGGACGGCGAGCTCCGCGGAGGCGTAGCGGCCGGCCAGAACGTTGGGGATGCGGGGCTTCGCAGTCACAGCAGTCACGTGGGCAGAGTTTACCTGGCGGTTTCTGCAGGTCGGCGCCGCCGTCCGATGTGGAGCTTGCTACGAGACGCGGGTCACGGGCGCTCGGACCGGACGCTCACCGAGGGCGCGTACGGAAGCAGCTCCGGGCGCTTGGGCGCGCGGCCGTCGCCGGAGGAGCGACCGGTCAGGCGCCGCCCGATCCAGGGGCCGAGGTGCTCCTTGGCGAAGCGGGCGTCCGCGAGCCGCCGGCTCGCCCAGCGCGGGCGCGCGGTCGGCGGCAGCGGGGTGCGCCAGTCCTCCTCGGGCTCCAGGCCGAGGGTCTGCCACACGGCCTCGGCGACCCGCCGGTGCCCCTCGGCCGTCAGATGGAGCCGGTCCGCGTCCCAGAGCCGGGGGTCGCCGAGCGACGGCGCCCCGTACAGGTCGACGACCAGGGCGCCGTGCCGGGCGGCGAGCGCGTCGATGTGGGCGAACAGCTCCTCCATCCGGGGCCGGAAGCGCTCCATGACGGGCCCGTTCCGGCCGGGGCTGCGCATGAGGACCAGTTGCCCGCAGGCGGGTGTGAGGCGTTCCACTGCCTCGGTGAGGAGGTCCCTCACCCGGACCATGTCGACCTTGGGGCGGAGGGCGTCGTTGAGGCCGCCGACGAGGGTGATCACATCGGCCTCCATCGTTGCGGCCGGGCCGACTTGCTCCTCGACGATCTGTCCGATGAGCTTCCCGCGCACGGCGAGGTTCGCGTAGCGGAAGCCGGGGGAGCGGGCGGCGAGACGGCCCGCGAGGGCGTCCGCCCAGCCGCCGTAGGAACCGTCGGGCCTCAGGTCCGACATACCCTCGGTGAAGCTGTCGCCGAGGGCGACGAAACTGTTGTACGTGGCATTGATCTCCATGGCGGAGCGATCATACCGCGCGGTATGCGAGGCGTGCCGTGGAGAACCCGGGAGGGGAAATCCGATGAGCGAAGCGCTCCTGAGCGCCCTGGCCGAGGCCCTGGCCGGTCTGGTGACGGAGGTGGAGACCGCCGACGAGGAGGTCCTCGACCCCGACACGGCGGTGAAGTGGCTGGAGTCCACCGGCCACACCCTCGCCGGACTCACGGCGGCCGACCGGCGGACCCTCGACGGACTGTTCCGCGCGGCCGCCCTGCGCGCGCCCGAGGGCCCCCGGCGGGACGGGCTGCTCAGGGCCGCCGGGGGCTTCGGACTCACCTCCGGGCCCGCCTCCGGACTCCCCGAGGACGCCCACGCCGCCGCCTGCGACGTCGTCCTGGCCCTCACCAGGCGCCTCGCCGCCGTCGTCCGCGACGCCGACCCCGCCCTCCCCGTCCCCGGCTGCCCCGACTGGACCCTCGCGGACCTCGCCCGGCACGTCGGCACCGTCCACCGCTGGGCCGAGCACCTCGTACGGACCCGCTCCGCCACCCGCGTCCTCGCGGAGGACGTCCCCTTCGACCCGCCGGCCGGCCCCGCCGCGTACGCCGACTGGCTCGTCGCCGGGGCCGAGCGGTTCGCCGCCACCGCGCGCGACGCCGACCCGGACGCCCCCGTCTGGTCCCCGGGCGCCGACCCGCACGTCCGCCACTACCCCCGGCACGTGCTCTTCGAGACCCTGGTCCACCTCGTCGACGCCGAACTCGCCGTCGACGGGAAGGCCGGCCCGCTCGACCCCGCCACGGCCGCGGACGCCGTCGACCACTTCCTGACCGACGCCCCCTACATCGCCCGGATCGCGGAGCCGGTCTCCCGGCTCGGCCGGGACGGGACGGTCCTGCGCCTCACCGCCCGCGACGCCGGCGCCGTCTGGACCCTCGCCCTCGGCGGGGGCGGCTTCACCTGGACCCGGGGGAGCGGCGGCGCCGAGCCGACCGCCGCCGTCGAGGCGGACGCCGGGGAGCTGCTGCTCCTGCTGCACCGCCGGTACGGCGCCGACGAGCCGTGCTTCGCGCACACCGGCGACCGGGGCCTGCTGGACGCCTGGCTGGCCGCCACCGCGCTCTGAACCCCGAAACCCCGGACGAAGCCCGAAGGGCCCCGGGACGGATCCCGGGGCCCTTCTCCGTTCACGCGGACCGGTCACGGCGCCGCGGGGCGCCCCACCAGCTCGCGCAGCACGTCCTCCATCGCCACGAGACCGGCCGGCCGGTCGTTCTCGTCGAGCACCGCCGCCAGGTGCGTCCGGCTGCGGCGCATCGCGGTCAGGGCGTCGTCCAGCGGCGTGTCCGCCCGCACCCGGGCGATCGGCCGCAGCGACGACACCGGGAACGGCAGGTCGCGCGGGACGATGTCCAGGGCGTCCTTGACGTGCAGGTAGCCCAGGATGTGCCGCTCCGGGTCGACCACGGGGAAGCGGGAGAACCCGCTCCGCGCCGACAGCGCCTCCAGTTCCTCCGGGGTGGTGCCGACCGGGGTGGACACCACCTTCTCCGCCGGCATCACCACGTCCCGTACGGGGCGGCGGCCCAGCTCCAGGGCGTCGTGCAGCCGCTCGGCGGCCCGGCCGTCCAGGAGCCCGGCGTCACCGGCGTCGGTGACCATGCGGGCCAGCTCGTCGTCCGAGAAGGTCGCGGAGACCTCGTCCTTGACCTCCACCCGCAACAGCTTGAGCAGGGTGTTCGCGAAGGCGTTGATCGTGAAGATCACCGGCCGCAGCGCCCGCGCGAGCGCCACCAGGGGCGGCCCGAGGAGCAGCGCGGAGCGCGTCGGCTCGGCGAGCGCGATGTTCTTCGGCACCATCTCGCCGAGCAGCATGTGCAGGTACGTCGCGAGCGACAGGGCGATCACGAACGAGATCGGGTGCACCAGGCCGTGCGGGACGCCGACCGCGTCGAAGACCGGTTCGAGCAGGTGCGCGATGGCCGGCTCGGCGACGATGCCGAGCACCAGGGTGCAGAGCGTGATGCCGAGCTGGGCCGCCGCGAGCATCGCGGAGACGTGTTCCAGACCCCAGACGACACTGCGCGCCCGCTTGTTCCCGGCCTCGGCCAGGGGCTCGATCTGACTGCGGCGGACCGAGATCAGGGCGAACTCGGCGCCGACGAAGAAGGCGTTCACGACCAGGGTGAGCAGGCCGATCAGCAGCTGGATCGCGATCATCGGCCGGCCTCCCGGGTCTCGTCCTCGGTGTCGTGCGCGGGTGCGTGCAGCAGCATGCGGGCCGCGCGGCGGCCCGAGGCGTCCACGACGTCGAGCCGCCAGCCGTCGAGCTCCACGCCGTCGCCGACGGCCGGGATGCGGCCCAGCTCGTGGGCGACGAAGCCCGCCAGCGTCTCGTACGGGCCGTCCGGCACCTTCAGGCCGATCGCACCGACCTGGTCGGTGCGGGCCGCGCCGTCGGCGGACCACAGCTCGCGTCCGTCCGCGTCCTCGCCGGCCCGCGCCAGGTCCGGCGTCTCGTGCGGGTCGTGCTCGTCGCGGACCTCGCCGACGACCTCCTCGACGATGTCCTCCAGGGTGACGACCCCGGCCGTACCGCCGTACTCGTCGATGACGACCGCCATCGTCTGCTTCCCGGACAGCCGGTCGAGCAGCCTGTCCACGGTCAGCGTCTCGGGGACGAGCAGCGGCTCGCGCAGCATCTCCCCGATCGGGCGGCGGGGCCGCTCGTCGGCCGGTATGGCGAGGACGTCCTTGATGTGGGCGATGCCGACGACGGCGTCCAGGCTGTTGCGGTAGACGGGGAAGCGGGACAGGCCGGTCGCGCGGGTCGCGTTCGCCACGTCCTCGGCGGTGGCCTGCACCTCCAGGGCGGTGACCTGCACGCGGGGCGTCATCACGTTCTCGGCGGTCAGCTCCGCCAGGTTGAGGGTGCGGACGAACAGTTCGGCCGTGTCCGCCTCCAGGGCCCCCTCCTTCGCGGAGTGCCGGGCGAGCGCCACCAGCTCCTGCGGGGAGCGCGCGGAGGCCAGCTCCTCGGCCGGCTCCATGCCGAGCCGGCGCAGGATCCGGTTCGCGGTGTTGTTGAGGTGGCTGATCAGCGGCCTGAAGGCGGCCGTGAACACGCGCTGCGGGTTGGCCACGACCTTCGCCACGGCGAGCGGCGAGGAGATGGCCCAGTTCTTGGGGACCAGCTCGCCGACCACCATCAGGACCACGGTCGACAGGGCGGTGCCCAGGACCAGGGCCACCGAGGAGGCGACCGAGGAGGAGAGGCCGAGGGCCTCGACCGGGCCCTTGATCAGCTTCGCGACCGACGGCTCGGCCAGCATGCCGACCACCAGGTTGGTGACGGTGATGCCCAGCTGGGCGCCGGAGAGCTGGAACGTCAGCGACCTGACGGCCTTGAGCGCGCCCGCCGCGCCGCGCTCGCCGCGCTTCGCGGCGGCTTCGAGTTCGCCGCGCTCGACCGTGGTCAGCGAGAACTCGGCCGCGACGAAGGCGCCGCACGCGAGGGAGAGCAGGAGCGCGAGGAGGAGCAGCAGCACTTCGGTCATCGGTTCACCTCCGTCCCATGATCACGCGGCGGGAGGAGGATCGCTCGGCGTCGACGGCCGGATCCGGAGCCGTGGTCGGAGCTTTCGGGTCTTTCGGAACCAGTGCTATTGGGGGGCTCGCCCATGGGCGGACGCTCACACCTTTCGTTCGTCGGGAGGGGAGACCATGGTAAAGGAAGGGCAAAGCGGCGTGTCGATCACCCCCTGTGCTCTTCATTGCGCGAGCGGCTTCACCCAGCGGCGCCAGTGGTCCTCGCGCTCGTACCCGGCCGCCGCCCACAGCATCCGCCCCGTTCCGTTCGCCTCCAGGACCATGGCGTCCGCGCGCCGCCCGCCGAGCGCGGCGAACCGCTCCTCGGCCGCCCGCAGGAGCGCGGTGGAGATCCCCCGGCGCCGGTACGCGGGCAGGACGGCGAGCCGGTAGAGCGAGGCGCGCCAGCCGTCCCAGCCGGCGATCACGGACCCCACGATCCGTCCGTCGGCCAGCGCGAGGAGCAGGGCCTCCGGGTCGCGCTCCACGAGCCGGGTGACCCCGGACACGTCGTCCGAGACGGACGTCCCCTCGGCGGACTCCCGCCAGAAGGCGAGGACGGCCTCGGCCTCGTCGGCGGTGGCGGCGCGTATCTGCAGATCGATCATGGCCGGATCTCATCACGAAACCATCCGGCCGTGCCGGCGGGTTCCGGAGGGCGGGACGGCGGCGCCTCACCGGCGCGCCGTGCCCAGGACGCAGGGGGAGAACGGCAGCCGGGGCCCGCCCTCCGGGACGTCGAAGGAGCGGTACGGGCCGAGGGCGAACCCGGCCTCCCGGATCTCCGCCAGCGGGTCCCGGGAGGTGTGGCAGCCGCCGAAGAGCAGCGGCCACACCGTGCGGTCCAGGCCCCGCTGCACCCGCGCGAGCCCGGGTGTACCCGCCGCCCCGTGCTCGAAGAAGCGCAGCTCGCCGCCCGGGCGCAGGACCCGGCGCAGCTCCGCGAGGGCCGCGGGCACGTCCCGTACCGTGCACAGCACCAGGGAGACCACCGCCGCGTCGAAGGAGCCGTCCGGCGCGGGCAGCGCCTCGGCCGTCCCCGGCACCACGGTCACCGGAACGGCCGCCCGCCGCGCGGCCTTCCCGGCCAGTTCGCGCAGCCGGTCCTCCGGCTCGACGGCCACCACCTCCGTGACCCCGACCGGGTAGTGCGTGAAGTTCAGCCCGTTCCCGGCCCCGACCTCGACGACCCGTCCGGCGAGTCCGGCGAGCAGCTCCGCCCGGAGCGCCCCGATCCCGCCCCGCGTCTCGGCGGAGACGCTGAACCGGGCGTAGAAGCGGGCGAAGAGGGGGTGGTGCACCCGGGGCGGACCCCCGGCCACCGGCCGCGAAGACGTCATCGGAGGCTCCTCGTGCCTGGACGCGCGTACCTCCAGCCTACGGAGCCGCACGCCCCGGGGCCGGACGACGGGGCCGGTCGCCGAGGCGGACCCCTCCGGTCCCGGACCGGGGCCCGGCCCGGGACCGCACGGAAGGGCGCGCGCATCCGGCCGTACGAGAGGGCCCGCGCCCCGGGTGTACGGGAGGCTGCCGGCCGTACGGGAAGGCCCGCGCCCCGGGTCTGTCGGGGCCGCGCTCCGGTTCGTGCGGGCCCGGCGGTGTCAGCCCCCGTACGGCTCCGCGTGCGTCCGCGCGAACGACTGCGCGTCCCACGTCCCGCCCAGGGGCGGGGCCAGCCAGCCCCCCGCCGCCGCCCGGAACTCCGCCGGTGACAGGGCGCCCGAACCCTCCGGTACGGCTCCGAGGAGCGGCGCGCCCGCCGCCCCCGGCAGGTCGGCCAGGTTGCAGCGGGCCGCCAGGTCCGGCGCGGCCGGCCAGCTGCCGACCACCACGCCCAGTTGCCCGATCCCGCGCGCCCGCAGCGCCTCGGCCGTCAGGGCGGTCGAGTTGAGCGTCCCCAGCCCGGCCGGGGCCACCACCAGGACCGGCGCGCCGAGCAGCGCCGCCGCGTCCGCGAGCGTGCCGCCCTCCCCGTCGAAGCGGACGAGCAGCCCGCCCGCCCCCTCCACCAGGACCAGGTCGTGCGCGGCGGCCAGCTTCCGGGCGGCCCCGGCGACCTCCCGGGGCCCGACCGGCGCGAGCCCGGCCCGCCGGGCGGCCGTACCGGGGGCCAGCGGCTCCGGGAAGCGGCCCAGCTCGGCGGAGGCGGCGGCGCCCGAGAGCCGTACGACCTCGTCCGCGTCGCCCCGCTCGTCCGGCCCGACGCCCGTCTGCGCCGGCTTCAGGACCGCGACCGACCGCCCGGCGGCGGTCGCGACGGCGGCGACGGCCGCGGTCACGACCGTCTTGCCGATCTCGGTCCCGGTCCCGCTGACGACGACGATTCCCACTGTCCGCTCCATCCCTCTTCCGTTCAGCCCGCCGCCGCGGCGGCCCGTACCGCCGCGCAGATCCGGGCCACGTCCCCGTCGCCCGTCACGTACGGCGGCATCGTGTAGATCAGGTCCCGGAACGGGCGCAGCCACACGCCCTCCCGGACCGCCGCGCGCGTCGCCGCCGCCATGTCGACCCCGTGGCCGAGCTGGACGACCCCGATCGCGCCGAGCACCCGCACGTCCCGCACGCCCGGCAGGGCGGCGGCCGGGGCGAGCCCGTTGCGCAGCCCGGCCTCGATCCGCTTGACCTCGACCTGCCAGTCCTGCGAGAGCAGCAGGTCGATCGAGGCCAGGGCCACGGCGGAGGCCAGCGGGTTGCCCATGAAGGTCGGCCCGTGCGCCAGGACCGGCACCTCGCCCCGGGAGATCCCGTCGGCCACCCGGCTCGTGCAGAGCGTCGCGGCCATCGACAGGTAACCGCCCGTCAGGGCCTTGCCCACGCACATCACGTCGGGCGAGACCCCGGCCGCGTCGGCCGCGAACAGCGTGCCCGTGCGCCCGAACCCGGTCGCGATCTCGTCGAACACCAGCAGCACGCCGTGCTCGTCGCAGGCCTCCCGCAGCACCCGCAGGTACGCCGGGTCGTGGAAGCGCATCCCGCCCGCGCCCTGCACCACCGGCTCCACGACCACTGCGGCCAGCTCATGCGCGTGCCGCCCGATCGAGGCCCGCAGCAGCTCCGCGTACGACTCCTCGTACGCGGCCGGCGGGGCGTCCGTGAAGACCTGGGGCTGGAGGACCCCCGACCACAGCTCGTGCATCCCGCCCTCGGGGTCGCACACCGACATCGGCTGCCAGGTGTCCCCGTGGTACCCGCCGCGCCAGGTGAAGAGCCGCCGCTTCCCGGGACGGCCGAGCGAACGCCAGTACTGCAGGCACATCTTGACCGCCACCTCGACGGAGACCGAGCCCGAGTCGCTGAGGAAGACGTGCCGCAGCGGCTCGGGGGTGATCTCCACGAGCCGGCTCGCGAGGCGGACGGCCGGCTCGTGGGTGAGTCCGCCGAACATCACGTGGCTCATCCGGTCGAGCTGGCCGCGCACCGCCTCGTTGAGGACGGGGTGGTTGTAGCCGTGCACCGCCGACCACCACGAGGACATGCCGTCGATCAACTCGTCCCGGCCCTCGGCGGGTTCGGCGAGCCGGAGGCGCACCCCGGACGCGGACGCGACGACCAGCGGGTCCGTGCGGCCCGGCATGGGGCCGTACGGGTGCCAGACGTGCGCCCGGTCCAGGGCGAGGAGCTCGTCGTTACGCATTCGGCGCGAGGTCCGTCCCGGCTCCCCGGCGGCGCACCGCCACCAGATCGGTCCGGGCCCCGCCCGGCACGGCCTCGGCGGCCGGCGCCTCGGCGGGCTCGGGGACCGGGGCGTGTCCGCCGCACGGACCGCAGCCGCCGCCGGAGTGCGACCCGCACCCGGCACCGCTCTCCGCCGGCGCGCCCGCATGCGAACCGCAGCCCGCGCCGCTCCCCGCCGGGGCGCCCGAACCGCAGCCGCCGCCGGCCGCCGCGAGCGCGTCCGCGCGGTGGGCGGGCAGCGTGGGCGTGCCCGTGCCCTCCACCTCGAAGCCCGCGTCCGCGATCATGTCCAGGTCGGCCTGGCCGGCCTGTCCCTCGCTGGTCAGGTAGTCGCCCAGGAAGATCGAGTTCGCGATGTGCAGCGCGAGCGGCTGCATCGAGCGCAGGTGCACCTCGCGGCCGCCCGCGATCCGCACCTCGACGTCGGGGCAGACGAACCGCACCATCGCCAGGATCCGCAGGCAGCGCTGCGGGGTCAGGTTCCACTCCTTGGCGAGCGGGGTGCCCTCGAACGGGATGAGGAAGTTGACCGGCACCGAGTCCGAGCCCAGCTCCCGCAGCGCGTACACCACGTCGACCAGGTCCTCGTCGGCCTCGCCCATGCCCGCGATCAGGCCCGAGCAGGCCGACAGGCCCGCCGCGTGCGCCTTCTGCACGGTGTCCACCCGGTCGGCGTACGTGTGGGTCTTGGTGATCCCGCCGTACGTCGCCTCGGACGTGTTCAGGTTGTGGTTGTACGCGTCGGCGCCGGCCTCCCGGAGCCGCTCCGCCTGGCCGTCCGAGAGCAGACCGAGGCAGGCGCACACCTCGACGCCCTCGTTCTGCTCCTTGATGGCCTCGATGGTCCTGCCGACCCGCTCGACGTCCCGGTCCGTCGGACCGCGTCCGCTCGCCACCAGGCACACCCGCTTGGCGCCGCCCGCGACGCCCGCCGCGGCCGCCCGGGACGCCTCGTCCGGCTTCAGCCAGGTGTACTTGAGGATCTCCGCCTTGGAGCCGAGCCGCTGCGAACAGTACGAGCAGTCCTCGGGGCACAGGCCGGACTTGAGGTTGACCAGGTAGTTGAGCTTCACCCGCCGCCCGAACCACTGACGGCGCACCTTGCCGGCCGCGGCCACCACATCGAGCAGTTCGTCGTCGGAGGTCGCCAGGACGGCGAGCGCTTCTTCACGGGTCGGCGGCTCGCGCCGCAGCCCCTTCTCCACCAGCGTGTTCAGCAGGTCCATAACCGCTGATCCTGGCCTACCGCCCGCCCCCGGGCCAAGGAGGATCCGAACAAACGCCCCCGATCGGGGTGTGTGGATGACCACACCACGATCCCGGTCTCCTGCGGCTAGGGTCTGTGCGCTGCCTACAAAAGGCACCGGCCGGGCGGCCGGAGGCGCCGACGGAGGATCCCGCATGCCACAGGCCGACGACGCACGGGCGCACGAGACACGGGCGGACGACGCACAGGCGTATGAAACCCGGGCCGATGATGTACGGGCGCACGAGACACAGGTGGACGGCGCACAGGCGTACGAGACCCGGGCCGGCGACGTACGGGCCGCGGGCCCGCGCCGCGCCGCCTTCGACTGGACCGAGGCCGAGGCGCGCCGCCGGGCCGACGCCGGCCTCGTCCGCGCGCTGCGGCCCCGGGCGGCCGACTCCGACCTCCTCGACCTGGCGGGCAACGACTACCTCGGCCTCACCCGCAGGCCCGAGGTCACCGGGGCGGCCGCCGAGGCGGCCCGGCGCTGGGGCGCGGGCTCCACCGGCTCCCGGCTCGTCACCGGCACCACCCTGCTCCACACCGACCTGGAGCGCGAACTCGCCGCCTTCTGCGGCTTCGAGGCGGCCCTCGTCTTCTCCTCCGGCTACGCCGCCAACCTCGCCGTGCTCACCGCGCTCGGCGGCCGGGACTCCCTGATCGTCTCGGACGCCGCCAACCACGCCTCCCTGGTGGACGGCTGCCGCCTGGCGCGCGCCGGGACCGCCGTCGTCCCGCACGCCGATCCCGAGGCCGTGCGGAAGACCCTGGAGGCGCACCCCGGGCGCCGGGCCCTCGTCGTCAGCGACTCCGTCTTCTCCGTCGACGGCGACCGGGCCCCGCTCGCGGACCTCGCCGCCGCCTGCCGCGCGCACGGCGCCGGTCTCGTCGTGGACGACGCCCACG
Source organism: Streptomyces bikiniensis (assembly GCA_000716465.1). Taxonomy (GTDB): domain Bacteria; phylum Actinomycetota; class Actinomycetes; order Streptomycetales; family Streptomycetaceae; genus Streptomyces; species Streptomyces bikiniensis. Next base: position 238,433 of record JNWL01000006.1, on the reverse strand, counting down.
GCTTCGGGGTCCTCGGCGACGGGGGCCGGGGCGCGGTGCACGGGGCCGGGCTCGCGGGCGACGAGGACGTGGTCGCCACCCTGACCCTCTCCAAGTCCCTGGGCAGCCAGGGCGGCGCGGTCCTGGGCCCGGCCCGGGTGATCGAGCACCTGGTGAACGCCGCCCGCACCTTCATCTTCGACACCGGCCTCGCCCCGGCCGCCGTCGGCGGCGCCCTCGCGAGCCTGCGCCTGATCGCCGCCGAACCGGGGCTGGCCGAGCGGGCCCGTACCGTCGCCACCGCCCTGTACGAGCGGCTGACCGCGGCCGGTCTGACCGCGGCCCGGCCCGACGCGGCCGTGGTCTCGGTCCGCGCCCCTTCCCCGGAGGCGGCACTGCGCTGGGCGGCGGACTGCCGGGCACGAGGCCTGGCGGTCGGCTGCTTCCGTCCCCCGTCCGTCCCCGACGGCGTCTCGCGGCTGCGCCTGACGGCCCGCGCCGACCTGACGGACGCGCAGATCGGCCGCGCGGTGGAGACGATCCTGGAGACCGCGCCCGCCGCCTGACGTACGCCCAAGGGCGTTCAGGCGTCGTACGGTTCACCGCTTCGGGCGACAGATGCGGTATTGCCCTGGTGGAACCCGATACGGCGCGGCACCATCGGTGGGACTCTGACGCGCAGTGCGATCCGGGGCGGTGGCCCCGGCGGGAAAGGGACAGAGTCGCCATGGCAGACCATCAGGAAGCATCCGTCACCCTGGCGAGCGAGCCCGCCTCGGTCCCCACCGCCCGGCGGTACGTCGCGCGGGTCCTCGCCGACTGGGGCCTCGACGCGCTCTCGGACCAGGCGGACGCGGTCCGCCTGATCGTCTCGGAACTGGCCACCAACGCCGTCCTGCACACCTTCGGCCAGTCGCCCACCTTCACGGTCGACGTACGCCTGGAGCGTGGGGAGCAGCTCCACGTCGGCGTCACGGACAGCCATCCGCGCCGCCCCCGCCGCCTTCCGGCGGCGGTCCAGCAGGACAACGGCCGCGGCATGGCCATCATCCGCTCCCTCGCGGTGGAGTCCGGCGGCCGCCTCTCGGTGACCCCCACCCCGGACGGCGGCAAGACGGTCGGCATCACCCTGCCGTGGAAGGCGGCGGCGCCGGTGGTCTGTTAGCCGGGGCCGTTCGCGAAACCACGGGACCCCGCCGGGCCGGGTACGACCGTCGTCTCAGCGCCGCCCGGTACGCACACGACCCGCGCGTACCTCCCGGAACTGTTCCCGTGGTCCCTCTCCCGGTGCGCGGAGAAGAGCAGCGGCAGCGGAACGTCCCCGGCGGACGGCCGCTCCGTGCCCACCGGCAGCCGGGGCAACCCGCCGAACCGCCCGACCGGAGGACCACCGCTGTCTCCGAACAACCCGATCGACGGACGAGGGTGCCGGCCGGACCTGCTGACCTCGTCGTCCGGGCCGCCCGATTCGAGCGCTGTCCGACGAGACTCCCCCTGATGGTCCGTGCCCGGGAGGACACCCCCCCTTCCCGCCACCCTCCTGCCGGTCGGAGGGCCGCGGCCGGGCAGCGGTCCGCCGATGTGCCCGGAGGCCGGGGCGGGAGGGGCGGCGGCGCCACCGCACCCCCGGCTTCCTCCACCGCGCCCGGTCAGCGCCCGGGCGGGGTCACCGGACGCGTCCGTAGGAGACCTTCGACGTCCAGATCTTGTCGAGCTTCACCCAGGAGCCCGTCTTGGGCGAGTGCCAGAGCTTGCCGCTCCCGGCGTAGATGCCCACGTGGTAGACCTTCCCGCCGGAGTGGAAGAAGACCAGGTCCCCCTTCTGGCGGCCGGAGGCGGAGACGCGGCTGGTCTTGTTGTACTGCTGCTGCGCGGTGCGGGGCAGCGACTTGCCCGCCTGCTTGTACGCGTAGAGCGTCAGGCCCGAGCAGTCGAACCGGGAGGGGCCGGTGGCCCCGTAGCGGTAGGGCGCCCCCTTCTTGGAGGCGGCGACGCTCAGCGCCTTGTTCGCGTGTGCGGTGGCCGCCTGGGCCTCCGGTGCCGCGCCCGGCGCGAGCAGCGTGCCGCCGACGGCGGCGAGGGTGAGAGCCGAGACGGCTCCGGCCCGGGACAGCAGGGACGGGACGTGCATCTGCGCACTCATGCGCAACCCTTCGTCAGCCGCCTGTGAAGGATGACCTGTCGGGTTCGGGCAGGCGAAGATGCCCGGCCGCGGCTGCGGCTTCACCCCAAGGGCCGGCCCCGCTGCGGAAGCAGCGCGTACGGCCCGTACTGCTCGGGTCCTCCACTCCTGCCGATCCAATCCTGTCGACCAGGCGTCCGGGACGGCGGCAGGACTCGGCGTCCGCCCGGACCGCCCCGCCTCGGATGGCGGGGGCTTGTCGTCGGCAGGGATCTTGCCCCACAGCTTGGTCGAAATCCGAGTGGAAACAGCGATATGTGAGAGTCCTCACGACTGATCCATTCGGGTGGACAGGATGGTTTCGTGATCGTCGGAGGTTTGGGCGACGAGCCTCGCACCAGCAAAGGAACGCCCGATTCCGCCAGATGTGTACACCCCGTGCGCAACTCGCCCGAGCCATATGTCGACTCGTCGACTCCACCGAACGGACGAGTGCTTCCGGCATGTCGTGTCGGCCGTCCGGCCCTCGACACGACATGCCGGAATGTCAACTCCGTCATGCCCGGGGGAGCGTGACCCGGTGCGCCCGCCGCTCCCCGTCCAGCACCCGCAGGGCGCGCGCCAGGGTGTCCGCGTGGATCTCGCTCTCGCCCCGCGCGTGCATGAGCGCCAGGGCCCCGCGCAGCTCCTCCGCGCGTCCCACCAGGGCCTGAGCCGCCCTCAGGGCGCCATAAGTGTGCGTGCTCCTGGACGGATTGATCCTCCCCAGGAGGTCGACGGCCGCGAGGTACGCGTCGACCAGTCCGCCTTCGGCCCGCGTCAGGGCGGGCAGCGGCGGCAGTTCGGGAACCACGGTCCGCTCACCGCGCCGCGCCGCCGGCCGCGGCGCGCCGGCTCGTGATCACGTGGTCCACGAGGCCGTACTCGACCGCGGCCGGGGCGTCCAGGACCGTGAGGCGGTCGAGGTCGGCGTCGACCCGCTCGCTGCTCCGTCCGGTGTGCTCGGCGAGGAGCCCGGCCATCAGGGCGCGCTGGCGGAGCAGTTCGCGGGCCTGGATGTCGAGATCGCCCGGCTGCCCGCGCAGGGGCTCCTCCACGGCGGGCTGCCGGAGCGTGACCCGGGCGCCGGGGAGCATCGTGCGCTTGCCCGGGGTGCCGGCGGCGAGCAGGACGGCGGCGGTGGAGGCGGCCTGCCCCAGGCAGGTGGTGGCCACGTCGCAGGCGAGCGTCCGGATCGTGTCGTGGATCGCGGTCATGGAGGCGACGGAGCCGCCGGGGGAGTTGATGTAGAGCGCGATGTCCCGCTCGGGTGCCGCGTACTCCAGGTACAGGAGCTGGGTGATCACGTCGTTGGACGAGGTCTCGTCCACCCGGGTGCCGAGGAGGACGATCCGGGACTCCAGCAGCTTCGCGTACGGATCGAGGGTCCGGATCCCGAAAGCGGTCCGCTCCGTGAACTCGGGCAGGACGTGTCGAGCGTCCATGACGGGTACCTCCATCTGTGAAAAATGTACAGGACGTACAGACCGTAAGATGAGGAGCATGACCTACGAGATCCCGGTGACGCAAGCGCGAGCCGAGCTCGCGGACCTCATCAACCGCGTCGTGTACGGCGGTGAACGCGTCGTCGTCACCCGCCACGGGAAGCCCCTCGTCGCCCTGGTGTCCGCCGCCGACCTGGACGTACTCGAAGCGGCGGCGCAGCCGGAGGAGGAGCGGGTGGTCCGCTCGGTCTCCGGCTTCCACTCCGTCGACTCCGCTCCCGGCGAACAGGGACACTTCGGCCTCGCCGCCCGCCATCGCGAGCCCGGCGCCCCGTAGGCCCCGCCGGGGCGTCACCGGTCGGATGATCATGGGAACGCAAAGCCGGAGTTAACGAGCCGGAAAAACTTCCGCCCTAACGTGCAATGTCTCGCCGCGGGCCGCATCCAGGCAGTTCAACAGAGTGTTGACGGTCGGTAGGGTCCGCAGCTGTCCGGGTGCCGTCCCGGTCGACGACTGTGAGGTGGAAGAGTGCAACTGAGCCCGCACGAGCAGGAACGCCTGCTCATCCATGTGGCGGCGGACGTGGCCGAGAAGCGCAGGGCCCGGGGCGTACGGCTCAACCACCCCGAGGCCGTCGCCCTCCTGACCTCCCACATCCTGGAGGGCGCCCGCGACGGCCGGACCGTCGCCGAGCTGATGGCCTCCGGACGCAAGGTCCTCACCCGCGACGACGTCATGGAGGGCATCCCCGAGATGATCCACGACGTCCAGGTCGAGGCCACCTTCCCGGACGGCACCAAGCTCGTCACCGTCCACGACCCCATCGTCTGAACGGGCGCCGCCGATGATCCCCGGAGAGATCCTGTACGCGGACGGCCCCGTCGCCCTCAACGAGGGGCGCCCCGTCACCCGCCTCACCGTGCTCAACGCCGCCGACCGGCCCGTCCAGGTCGGCTCCCACTACCACTTCGCAGAGGTCAACCCCGGTCTGGAGTTCGACCGCGCCGCCGCGCGCGGGCGCCGGCTGCACATCGCCGCCGGGACCGCCGTCCGCTTCGAGCCCGGCATCCCCGTCGAGGTCGAGCTCGTCCCGGTCGCCGGCCGCCGGATCGTGCCCGGACTGCGCGGCGAGACCGCCGGCCCGCTCGACGCGGAGACCGTCCCGGGCGCCGACGCGACCCCCGCCGGGGCGAACGGAGACTCCCGTGCCTGAGCTGCACCGCGCCGTATACGCCGACCTGTTCGGCCCCACCACCGGCGACCGGATCCGCCTCGCCGACACCGACCTCCTCGTGGAGATCGAGGAGGACCGCTGCGGCGGCCCCGGCCGCGCCGGCGAGGAGGCCGTCTTCGGCGGCGGCAAGGTCGTCCGCGAGTCCATGGGGCAGGCCCGCACCACCCGCGCCGAGGGCGCCCCCGACACCGTGATCACCGGCGCCGTGGTCATCGACCACTGGGGGATCGTCAAGGCCGACATCGGCATCCGCGACGGACGGATCACCGCCCTCGGCAAGGCCGGCAACCCCGACACCATGGACGGCGTCCACCCCGGTCTCGTGATCGGCCCCGAGACCGAGATCGTCGTCGGCAACGGCCGGATCGTCACCGCCGGAGCCGTCGACGCGCACGTCCACTTCATCTCGCCGACCGTCGTGGAGCAGGCCCTCGCCACCGGCGTCACCACCCTCGTCGGCGGCGGCACCGGACCCGCCGAGGGCACCAAGGCCACCACCATCACCCCCGGCCCCTGGCACCTGGCCCGGATGTTCGAGGCCCTCGACACCTTCCCGGTCAACATCGGCCTCCTCGGCAAGGGCAACACGATGTCCCGCGAGGCCATGCACTCCCAACTGCGCGGCGGAGCCCTCGGATTCAAGATCCACGAGGACTGGGGCGCCACCCCGGCCGTCATCGACGCCTGTCTGACCGTGTGCGAGGAGACCGGCGCCCAGCTCGCCATCCACACCGACACCCTCAACGAGGCGGGCTTCGTCGGCGACACCCTCGCCGCCGTCGCCGGGCGCACCATCCACGCGTACCACACCGAGGGCGCGGGCGGCGGGCACGCCCCCGACATCATCACGGTCGTCTCCGAGCCGTACGTCCTGCCCAGCTCCACCAACCCGACCCGGCCGCACACCGTCAACACCATCGAGGAACACCTCGACATGCTGATGGTCTGCCACCACCTCAACCCGGCCGTCCCCGAGGACCTCGCCTTCGCGGAGTCCCGCATCCGGCCCTCCACCATCGCCGCCGAGGACGTCCTGCACGACCTCGGCGCCATCTCGATCATCTCCTCCGACTCCCAGGCCATGGGCCGGATCGGCGAGGTGGTCATGCGGACCTGGCAGACCGCCCACGTCATGAAGAAGCGGCGCGGCGCCCTGCCCGGCGACGGCCGCGCCGACAACCACCGGGCGCGCCGCTACGTCGCCAAGTACACGATCAACCCGGCCGCCGCCCAGGGCATGGACCACCTCATCGGCTCCGTCGAGCCCGGGAAGCTCGCGGACCTGGTGCTCTGGGAGCCCGCCTTCTTCGGCGTGAAGCCGCTCCTCGTCATGAAGGGCGGCCAGATCGCGTACGCGCAGATGGGCGACGCCAACGCCTCCATCCCCACGCCCCAGCCGATCCTGCCCCGGCCGATGTTCGGCGCGCTCGGCAAGGCCGCGGCGGCCGGTTCCCTCAACTTCGTCGCCGAGGCGGCGATCGAGGACGACCTGCCGCAACGCCTGGGCGTGCACAAGGAGTTCACCCCCATCCGGAGCACCCGGCGGGTCACCAAGGCCGACATGCGCGAGAACGACGCGCTGCCCCGGGTCGAGGTCGACGCGGACACCTTCACGGTGACCGTCGACGGCGAGGCGGTCGAGCCCGCCCCCGCCGCCGAACTGCCCATGGCCCAGCGTTACTTCCTCTTCTGATGGGGACGCGAACGGAGATGCGGACGGGGACGCGCTCGGCCCTGCTCGTGCTCGCCGACGGGCGGTTCCCCGCCGGCGGGCACGCCCACTCCGGCGGCGCCGAGGCCGCCGTCAAGGCGGGCCGGATCAAGGACGCCGACGACCTGGAGGCCTTCTGCCGGGGACGCCTGCACACCACGGGCCTCACCTCCGCCGGACTCGCCGCCGGAGCCGCGCACGGGCTCGACCCGCACGCGCTCGACGCGGCGGCCGACGCCCGCACCCCCTCGCCCGCCCTGCGCGCCGCCGCCCGCAGGCTCGGCCGCCAGCTGATGCGGGCCGCCCGCGCCGCCTGGCCCGATCCCGGGCTCGACGCGCTCGCGGCGGCCTTCCCGCGCGGCGCCCACCAGCCCGTCGTCCTGGGCGCCGCCGCCCGGGCCGCCGGACTCGGCCCCGAGGACGCGGCGCACTGCGCGGCGTACGAGACGGTCGGCGGTCCCGCGACCGCGGTGGTGCGCCTCCTCGGCCTCGACCCCTACCGGGCCACCGCCGTCCTCGCCCGCCTCGCCCCCGACATGGACCGGGTGGCCGAGCGGGCGGCGGCCGCCGCCGGGGAAGGAGTGGACGCCCTGCCGGCCGCCTCCGCGCCCCTGCTCGACCTCACCGCCGAACAGCACGCGACCTGGCCGGTCCGCCTCTTCGCGTCCTGAAACCCCCGGCCCCCGAAGCCCCGGCCCCAAAGCCCCTGCCTCCCAAACCCCCCGCCCCCGACGTCCCGCCCCTCTCCCACGACACGACCCACCCCGGAGCCGCCCCATGCACCTCGGCCACGCCCACACCCACCACGGCGCCGTCTCCGCCGACGCCCACCGACCCGACGGCACCCGCCGCGCCCTGCGCGTCGGGCTCGGCGGACCGGTCGGCTCCGGCAAGACCGCCACCGTCGCCGCCCTCTGCCGCGCCCTGCGCGACACCCTCTCCCTCGCCGTCGTCACCAACGACATCTACACCCGCGAGGACGCCGAGTTCCTGCTCCGCGAGGCCGTCCTGCCGCCCGAGCGCATCCGGGCCGTGGAGACCGGCGCCTGCCCGCACACCGCCATCCGCGACGACATCTCCGCCAACCTCGAAGCCGTCGAGGAGCTGGAGGACGCGGTCGGCCCGCTGGACCTCATCCTCGTCGAGTCCGGCGGCGACAACCTCACCGCCACCTTCTCCAAGGGGCTCGTGGACGCCCAGATCTTCGTCATCGACGTCGCCGGCGGCGACGACATCCCGCGCAAGGGCGGCCCCGGCGTCACCACCGCCGACCTCCTCGTCGTCAACAAGACCGACCTCGCCCCGCACGTCGGCTCCGACCTGGAGCGGATGGCCCGCGACGCCAAGGAGCAGCGCGGCGAACTGCCCGTCCTCTTCACCTCCCTGCGCTCGGCCGAGGGCGTCGGCCCCGTCGCCGACTGGGTCGGGGCACGGCTCGCGGCATGGACCGCGTGAGCCTGCGCGCCACCGCCCGGATCGCCGCCGACGCCGACGGCGGGCTGCCGCTCCTGGTCAGCGACGGGCCCCTCGCCCTGCGCCGCACCCGGGCCCCGGAGCCGTACACCCGGGTCACCGTCGTCGGGGCGATGAGCGCCCCGCTCGGCGGCGACCGGCTCGCGATCGAGACGTCGGTACGGGCCGGGGCCCGGCTCCTGGTCGACTCGGCCGCCGCCACCCTCGCCCTGCCGGGCCGGAGCGCCGACCCCGCCGCGTACGACGTCCGGATCGACGTCGCCGACGACGGCGTGCTCCGCTGGCTGCCCGAGCAGGTGGTCTCCGTCGACGGCTCGCACCTGCGGGCGCGCACCACCGTCGAACTCGCCCCCACCGCGCGGCTCGTGCTGCGCGAGGAGCAGGTCCTCGGCCGGCACGGCGAACCGCCCGGCACCCTCACCACCCGTCTCACCGTCCGCCGCGCCGGGCGCCCCCTGCTCGACCAGGAGTTGTCCTCCGGCCCCGGCGCCCCCGGCGGCTGGGACGGCGGCGCGGTCCTCGGCGGCCACCGGGCCACCGGACAACTCCTGGTGGTGGAACCGGCGTTCGCGGAGAAGCCGGTGGAGACCCGGCTGCTCGGGGAGCACGCGGTGATCGCCCCGCTCGCGGGCCCCGCCGCCCTCGTCACCGCCGTGGCCCCGGACGCCCTGGCCCTGCGCCGCCTCCTCGACACCGCCCTGGCCGCCCTCGCACCCTTCTGAGCCGCCGACGACCGTGCCCGGGCGGACCGCCTCCCGGCGGTACACCGCTCTCCGGTACGCCGCTCTCCGGTTATCGGTTCGGCAAAGAAACAGGTGTTCACCCTTTCCTCCCAGGTCACCCTGGCGCAAGGATCCCCTGGACCACCGACACCCGGCGCCACCACGGAAAACGGCGCCACCCCCGGGGGAGGACCCATGAGACGTACGGCACTGCTCGGTTCGGCCGGAACCCTGATAGCGGGCACGCTCGTCGCGGGCGCGCTCGCGGCCCCGGCGGCGAACGCCGAGAGCGACCGGCACCACAAGGACGCCGAGTCCGTCGGCGTCGCCGTCGCCGCCGCCCGGGCCGCCGCCACGGGCATCGACTGGCAGGACTGTCCGGCCGACTGGGGCCTGGAGAAGCCCATCCAGTGCGGCTGGGTCACCGTTCCCGTCGACTACGCCAAGCCCCACGGCAAGAAGATCAGGCTCGCCGTGGACCGGATCAAGTCCACCGGCACCCCCGCCGAGCGCCAGGGCGCACTGCTCTACAACCCCGGCGGCCCCGGCGCCTCCGGCCTGCGCTTCCCGCGCCGCGTCACCACCAAGAACGCCATCTGGGCGGGCGCCGCCAAGGCCTACGACTTCGTCGGCTTCGACCCGCGCGGCGTCGGCCACTCGGCCCCCATCTCCTGCGTCGACCCGACCGAGTTCGTCAAGGGCCCCAAGGCCGACCCGGTCCCCGACAGCGAGGCCGACAAGCGCGCCCAGCGCAAGCTCGCCGCCGAGTACGCCGACGGCTGCGCCGAGAAGAGCGGCGCGATGCTGCCCTTCATGACCACGCCCAACAGCGCCCGCGACCTCGACGTCATCCGCGCCGCCCTCGGCGAGAAGAAGCTCAACTTCGTCGGCGTCTCCTACGGCACCTACCTCGGCGCGGTCTACGGCACCCTCTTCCCGACCCACGTCGGCCGCATGGTCCTCGACAGCGTCGTCAACCCGTCCCGGGACAAGATCTGGTACGAGGCCAACCTCGACCAGGACGTCGCCTTCGAGGGACGCCTCAAGGACTGGATGACCTGGGTCGCGCGGCACGACGCCACCTACCACCTCGGCGACAGCTACGCCGAGGTGCGCGGGCAGTGGGACGTGCTGCGCGCCGCCGCCAAGAAGAACCCGCTCGGCGGCAAGGTCGGACCGGCCGAGCTCATCGGCTTCTTCCAGAACGCGCCCTACTACGACTCCATGTGGGCCCCGGTCGCGGAGGCCTGGAGCGCGTACGCCGCAGGCGACCCGCAGCCGCTGATCGACGCGGCCGCCGCCGACCCCACCGACACGGCCGGCAACATCGCCTCGGAGAACGGCAACGCCGTCTACACCGCCGTCGAGTGCGCCGACGCCCCCTGGCCGACCAGCTGGAAGAAGTGGGACCGGGACAACACCCGCCTCCACCGGAAGTACCCGTTCATGACCTGGTCCAACGCCTGGATGAACCTGCCCTGCGCCACCTGGGCGGCCCCGCGGCAGCGGCCGGTCGAGGTGAAGACCCACCGGGGCCTGCCGCCGGTGCTCATCGCCCAGTCCGAGCGCGACGCCGCCACCCCGTACGACGGCGCCGTCGAGCTGCACAAGCGCTTCAAGGGCTCGCGCCTGATCACGGAGCGGGACGCCGGCTCGCACGGCATCACCAACCTGGTCAACCCGTGCCTCAACACCAGGGTCGAGGCCTACCTGCTGACCGGGAAGCTGGACGCCAGGGACCAGACCTGCGCCCCGCACGCCACCCCGCAGCCGTAACGGCACCGGCGCGGGGGCGGAGGGAGGGACGCTCCCTCCACCCCCGCGTCACCCGCGCGCCGCGAGCCACGCGTCCTCCGCCGCGTGGCCGAACCAGTCCACCCCGTACTTCGCGAGGCCCGGGAACGCCTCCCGCCACTCCCGCTCCCGCACCCGCCCGGCCAGCCACTTCACCGTCTCCGGCAGCGAGCCGGCGTACGACACCACCGGCCGGTAGCCCAGCTCCCGCTCCGCCGCCGCCGTGTCGTAGACGACCGGGTGCTCCGAGCTCCACGGCGTGAGCCCCACCAGGCCCCCGGAGCCCTCCGGCGCCCCCTCGATGATCCCGGCCGCGAGCGCCCCCTCCTCGTTCCGGTCGAGCCGCACCGACCGCACCCCGTCCGGCCGCCTCCCGTCCCTCCCACCGCCCCGTGAGGCGGCCGTCACCTCCCAGCCGTCCGCGGCGAGGGCCCGCACGGCCGCCCGTCCCACCTGTCCCGACGCACCCAGCACGAACGCGTGTCCCTTGGTCGTGCACCGGACGCTACGGCCGCCCGGCGCACGGGCCCGGGGGATTGCGCCGTGCGCGGACCCGCCCTCAGCGTTCCCCGCCGGGGAACTTCCGCGGCCCCTCCTCCGAAGGGCCTCCGGCCTCCGCCTCCGCGGCCTTCACCACCGCCGCGTACTCGTCCACGTACTCCTGCCCCGACAGGCGCAGGATCTCGTACATGATCTCGTCCGTCACCGCCCGGACCACCGCCTTCTCGCCCTCCTGCCCGGCGAACCGCGAGAAGTCCAGCGGCTCCCCGAACCGGATGGTGACCCGGCGGATCCGCGGCACGACCCGCCCCGGCGGCTGGATCTCGAAGGTCCCCACCATCGCGCAGGGCACCACCGGCACCCCGGCCCGCAGCGCCATCACCGCCACGCCCACCTTGCCCTTGTAGAGCCGCCCGTCGTGCGAACGGGTCCCCTCGGGATAGATGCCGAGCAACTCGCCCCGGTCGAGCACGCACAGGCCCTCGCGGATCGCCGCCTGCCCGGCCTCCTTGCCCGAGCGGTCCACCGGGATCTGCCCGGCGGCCCGGAAGAAGGCGGCCGTCAGGCGCCCCTTGAGGCCCGGCCCCGTGAAGTACTCCTGCTTCGCCAGGAAGGTGATCCGCCGGTCCAGGACGGCCGGCATCAGGAAGTGGTCGGAGAAGGAGAGGTGGTTGCCCGCCACGATCGCGGCCCCCTCCGGCGGGACGTGTCCGAGGCCCTCGATCCGCGGCCGGAACAGCAGCTTGAGCAGCGGCCCGAGGAGCACGTACTTCATCAGCTGGTAGAACACTCGCGACCCCGTTCACCCGTCCGACAGTCCCTCTGTCATCCGTTCGTCTTCCCGCCACGCCCGTTGTATCCGCACGGGGGCCCGTGGTCCACTGGTGGGGGAGCGTCACCATGACGAACGGGCACGGAACGAACGGAACGAGACGCCCCGGCCGGATCCTCACCGCGTTCCTCTGCGCGCTGACGGCGGCCGGTCTCTACGGCTGCTCCGGCACGGCCACACCGGACCCGGCGCCCACCACGACGGCCCCGGCCGGCCGCTCGCCCTTCACGGGCCTGCCCGCCGAGCCCGCCCCCGTCCTCGCCGTCAAGATCGACAACGTGGCGGCGGCCCGCCCCCACACCGGCCTCGGCGCGGCCGACCTCGTCTACGTCGAACAGGTCGAGGGCGGCGCCACCCGGCTCCTGGCCGTCTACTCCTCCCGCCTCCCCGAGCGCGTCGGCCCCGTCCGCAGCGCCCGCGAGTCCGACATCGCCCTGCTCGCCGCCTTCGGCCGGCCCGCCCTCGCCTACTCCGGGGCGCAGTCCGCCCTGAACCCGCTGCTCGCCGCCGCGCCGCTGTACCCGGTCACCGAGAGCACCGCGCCCGCCGCCTTCCTGCGCTCACCGGACCGGGCCGCCCCGCACAACCTCTACCTGCGCCCGGACCGCGCCCTCGCCGCCGCCCCGGACGCCGGGGACGCCCGCGACATCGGCTTCCGCTTCGGCACCGCCCCGCCGGACGGCACCCCGGCCACCACCTCGACCGTCCGCTACCCGGCGGCCCGCTACACCTTCACCTGGTCCGCCGCCGACCGCGCCTGGCGGGTCGCCATGGACGGCCGCGAGGCCCGCGCCACCGACACCGGACCGCTCACCCCGGAGACGGTCGTCGTCCAGCGCGTCACCGTCCGCCCCTCCGGCTTCCGCGACCGGACCGGCGCGGTCTCCCCGTACACCGAGACCGTCGGCGAGGGCGGTGCGACCGTCCTGCGCGACGGGCGCGCCCACGAGGCCCGCTGGTCCCGCCCCTCCGCCGCGTCCGGTACGACGTTCACCACCCCGGACGGGGCGCCCCTGACCTTCGCGCCGGGACAGGTCTGGATCGTCCTCGCGCCGCGCTGAGGGGGCGTACGGAAGGGGTCAGAGGCCCGTGGGGCCCGCCGGGCCCATGGGGCCGGGGCTCTCCGGCGGGCGCCGGCGCGGACCGGCGGCGGCCGTCCCGCTCTCGGAGGCGGCGACCCCGATCGTCACCACGACCAGCACCATCAGACCGAACCAGAGCCAGCCGCTGCTGCCGAGCGCCACCGTGTACGCCGTCGTGAGCACCAGCGCGGCGCAGGTGAGCACCGTCATCGTCTTCGTGGGACCGGACATGGGTCCGTCCTCCTCCCGACCGAGGCGGCCCGAGGCCGCGGAAGCCGTCCCGACCATGGTGACCCGCCGCAGGGGGCGCGCGCTACTCCCCGGACGCTCCGGCGTGCGCCGGAGAACACCTTCCCTACGCGGAACGGACCCGGCGCCGCACGGAAAACGGGCCCGGCGCCGTCCCGTACGGCGCCGGACCCGTCCACGACCTCCCGGAGGTCAGTTCCCCCGCGCCCGGAGCGAGGCCAGGTACGCGTTGTACGCCTCCAGCTCCTTGTCCCCGTCGCGGTCGGCGGCCCGGTCCTTGCGGACCGCCTGCCGCTGCTCGGAGTGGTACCACTGGTAGACGAGCGCGATCAGGACCAGCACGGACGGGATCTCGCTGAACGCCCAGGCGATGCCGCCCGCCGCGTTCTGGTCGGAGAGCGCGTCGATCCCCAGCGAGGCCGGCGGGCTCGCGTACGCCTCGACCATCGGCTCCGAGGCCATCATCAGCGCGATGCCGAAGAAGGCGTGGAACGGCATGCCCGCGAACAGCTCCAGCATCCGCATCACGTACCCCGGCCGGTGCGGACCCGGGTCCACGCCCATGATCGGCCAGAAGAACACCACGCCGACCATCAGGAAGTGCACCATCATCCCGATGTGCCCCGGCTTCGACCCCATGAGGAAGTCGAAGAGCGGCGTGAAGTACAGCGCGTAGAGGCTCGCGATGAACATCGGAATGGTGAAACCGGGGTGCGTGATCACCTTCACGTACCGGCTGTGCAGCAGCTTAAGGAGCAGCTCGCGCGGCCCGGTCGAACCGCGGCCCGCCACCGGCAGCGCCCGCAGCGCGAGGGTCACCGGCGCGCCGAGCAGCAGCAGGATCGGCGACAGCATGGAGATCACCATGTGCTGCACCATGTGCACGCTGAACATGACCATGCCGTAGTCGTTCAGCTTGGTGCACATCACGAGGGCGATCGTGAGGACGCCGGCCGTGAAGAACACCGTCCGGCTCACCGGCCACGCGTCCCCGCGCCGCCGCAGCCGCGCCACGCCCCACCCGTACAGGCCGAGCGCCACGAGGCAGCCGATCAGGAAGAAGAGGTCGGGAGAGAACTCCAGGCCCCGCCCCAGCGTGAACGGCGGCAGATCCGTGGTCATGCCGTGCCCGCTGTGATCCATCCGTACACTCCTGGAGCCCGATTCGCGCTTGTTGTCCGCACCAGACTAGAACCGCCCCCGGCCGCGATCGCGACCGGGGGCGGGTGTCACGTACGGGAAGGCGTACGGTCACGCACGGGAGCCGTTCAGAGCACGCACTCCGCCTCGGCGTAGCGGTCGGCCGGGACCGTCTTGAGGGTCTCCACGGCCTTGGCCAGCGGGACCATCACGATGTCCGTGCCGCGCAGCGCGGTCAGCATGCCGAACTCGCCGCGGTGCGCCGCCTCCACCGCGTGCCAGCCGAAGCGGGTCGCGAGGACGCGGTCGTACGCGGTCGGGGTGCCGCCGCGCTGGACGTGGCCGAGGATGACCGGGCGGGCCTCCTTGCCGAGCCTCCGCTCCAGCTCCACGGAGAGCTGGTTGGCGACGCCGGTGAAGCGCTCGTGGCCGTAGATGTCGGTGCCGGCGGTCTTGAACTCCATGGAGCCCTCGCGCGGCTTCGCGCCCTCCGCGACCACCACGATCGCGAACCGCTTGCCGTCCGCGAAGCGGGCGCCGACCCGGGCGGTCAGCTCGTCCATGTCGAAGGGGCGCTCGGGCACGACGATCGCGTGCGCGCCGGCCGCCATGCCGGAGTGCAGCGCTATCCAGCCGGTGTGGCGGCCCATGACCTCGACGACCAGGACCCGCTGGTGGGACTCGGCGGTGGTCTTGAGCCGGTCCAGGGCCTCGGTGGCCACGGTGACGGCCGTGTCGAAGCCGAAGGTGACGTCGGTGGAGGCGATGTCGTTGTCGATGGTCTTCGGGACGCCGACGATGGGCAGGCCCGCCTCGGAGAGCAGGTTCGCCGCCTTGAGGGTGCCCTCGCCGCCGATCGGGATGATCGCGTCGAGACCGAGGTCCGCGACGTGGCCCCGGGCGCGCTCGACGCCGTCCACCAGGTGCGCGGGCTGGACCCGCGAGGAGCCGAGGATGGTGCCGCCGCGGGCGAGGATGCCGCCCACCGCGTCCAGGTCCAGCTTGCGGTAGTCGCACTCCAGGAGGCCCTTCCACCCGTCGTGGAAGCCGATGACCTCGTCGCCGTGGTCCACCACGGCGCGGTGCACGACGGACCGGATGACAGCGTTCAGACCGGGGCAGTCTCCGCCGGAGGTGAGCACGCCAATGCGCATAGCCCATAAACCTTTGCAACGTGGGCCGACTCCCGGACCACGTCGTCCGGCTGGATCCCCGCCACCCTATCGCCGCCGGGTGGCGGGGCCGAACCTGATGTCCGCCCAGTGGACAGCGTACGTGCGTACGAGCGGCGCGGACGGACCGTGCGGACGGATCGCGCGGGACGGTCAGGCGGGCTGCGTGGCCGCCGCGATGCGCTCGGCGCGCAGCGCCTCGTACCAGCGGTCGTCCGTCGGCGGCAGCGCGTTCACGTCGAGGGCCAGCTTCAGGAGCAGGTCCGCGATCTGCGGGTTGCGGGCCATGACGGGACCGTGCATGTACGTGCCGAAGACGGTGTCGTTGTACGCGCCCTCGGTGCCGTCGCCGGTGCCGTTGCCCTTGCCGAGGACGGTCCGGGCGAACGGCCGGGCCGTCGGGCCGAGGTGGGTGATGCCCTGGTGGTTCTCGAACCCGGTGAGCTGGGGCAGGCCCAGGCGCGGGTCGATGTCCGCGAGGACGTCGCCGACGCACCGCTCGCCCTCGCCGCGGGTCGAGATCACGTCGATGAGCCCGAGGCCGCCCTCGCGCTCGCCGAGGTCGTTGATGAACTCGTGGCCCAGGATCTGGTACCCGGCGCAGACCGAGAAGATGATCGCGCCGTTGGAGGCGGCCCGGCTCAGGCCGCCGTCGCGCCGCAGCCGCTCGGCCGCGAGCCGCTGCGGGCGGTCCTCGCCGCCGCCGATCAGGTAGATGTCGCCCGAGGTCGGCACCGGCTGGTCGCTGCGGACGTCGACGCGCTCGACGCTGAGGCCGCGCTGCAGGGCGCGGCGCTCGACGACGAGGACGTTGCCCTGGTCGCCGTAGGTGCTGAGCAGGTCCGGGTAGACCCAGACCAGGCGCAGGCTGCTGTCACTCATGCTGCATGTCCTCTACGGGTCAGTTGCCGACGCGGCGGCGGACGTCCTGGAAGGCGGTGTAGTTGGCGATCAGCTCGATCTGCCCGGGCGGGGCCATCGCGACGGCCTCGTCGAGGGTCTCGCAGACGCGGAAGTCCACGCCCGCGACCTCCAGGCGGACCGCCAGGTCGAGCCGGCGGTCGCCGATCACCATGATCGGGTGGCCGGCGAGCCGGCCGTAGTCGACGTCCCACAGCCAGGAGGTGTCCGTGCCGTCGGCGCCGCGCGCGTTGACGGAGAGGATCACCGGGGCCGGCGGGCCGTCGATGAGGGAGAAGGTCTCCAGCCAGCCGGCCGGGTTCTTCGCGAGGAGCAGACGCAGGTCGCGGTTCTGGAAGGAGACCACGTCGTAGCGGCCGGCGACGGCCTGCACCTGGTACATGCGCTCCAGGGCCACCTGCGGCGGCACCCCGAAGACGGCGGCGACGGCGGCCGAGGTGGTGGCGTTCGCCTTGTTGGCGCGGCCGGGGAGCTGGAGGCGGATCGGCCAGGCCGAGCCGTGCGGGTCGAGCACGTGGTCGCCGCTGAGCGCCCAGCTCGGCGCGGGGCGCCGGAAGCCGCACTCGCCGCAGAACCAGTCGTCGCCGGGGCGCTGCATGACACCGCCGCAGGCGGGGCAGGACCAGGCGTCGTCCTTCCACTCCTGGCCGGCGGCGACCCACACCACGTTGGGGGAGGAGGAGGCGGCCCACACGATCAGCGGGTCGTCGGCGTTGGCGATGACCACGGCCTTGGTGCCGTTGAGGCCCTCGCGCCACTTCTCGGCGAGCATCCGGGTCTCGGCGGCGCGGTCGAGCTGGTCGCGGGAGAGGTTGAGCAGCGCGATCGCCTTGGGGGTGGTGTCCCGGGCGACGCCCGCGAGGTACTTCTCGTCGACCTCGATCACGCCGTACCGGGAGTCCGAGCCGCCGGCGAGCGCCGAGGTGATGCCCGCGGGCATGTTGGCGCCCAGGGCGTTCGAGACGACGGGGCCGGCGGCGCGCAGCGCCTCCGCGATGAGCCGGGTCGTGGTCGTCTTGCCGTTGGTCGCCGACACCAGGACGACGTCCAGATGCTGGGCGAGGCGCCCGAGGAGGTCGGGGTCGAGCTTCAGCGCCACCCGGCCGCCGATCACCGATCCGCTTCCGCGACCCGCCGCCCGCGACACCGCGGCCGCGGCCCTGCCCGCCGTCACGGCCAGCTTGGCACGCGGCGACAGCGGCTCTGGATTACCGGGGTGTCCTGACATCGTTCTTGTTCCTCCTCGCGTCGGTCCGGGCTCAGCCTATCGAGATCCGGCCAGGAGCCCGAACAGCGGCACCGCCGAGCGATCGTACGAAACAGGCAGGTCACGGCGGACCGTACCCTTACCGGCATGCGAAACCGCCCCATCCCCGGCAGTTCCGGCCTGGTCCGAGCGATGACCCTGCTCGGCGACCCCGTGCTGCACGCGCCCTGTGAGCCCGTCACCGACTTCGGACCCGAACTGGCCCGGCTCGTCGAGGACATGTTCGCCACGATGTACGCGGCGAACGGGGTGGGGCTGGCGGCGAACCAGGTGGGCGTGGGCCTGCGGGTCTTCGTGTACGACTGCCCCGACGACGAGGAGGTCCGCCACCTGGGGCACGTGGTGAACCCGCGCCTGGTGGAGGCGGACGGGGACGTGGTCAGGGGGCCGGAAGGGTGTCTCTCGCTGCCGGGCCTGGAGGCGCCGACGCCCCGGTTCGACCGTGCGGTGGTGGAGGGCGTGGACCTGGACGGGGCTCCGGTACGGGTCGAGGGCACGGGGTTCTTCGCCCGCTGCCTCCAGCACGAGGCCGACCACCTGGAGGGCGGGGTCTACGCGGACCACGTCACGGGGTGGCGGAGGTCACGTCTGCTGCGGGCGGTCCGCAAGCAGCCGTGGGGCGGTGGAGTGTCGGTGCTGGAGGGCTGAGGCGCCTTCCGGCGCCTTTCCGGAGCCTGGGATTCCGGCCCCGGGTCCCAGAAGTCCGGCCCGCCCCCGGCCCCTCGGAAGCCCGGCCCGCCCCGGACCCTCAGAAGCCCGGTCCGTCCCCGGCCCCTCGGAAGCCCGGCCCGTCCCCGGGCCCTCAGAAGCCCGGTCCGTCCGCGCGGTCGTCGGCCTCGGCCAGGCGGCCCCACAGGAGGTCGGCCAGGCTGCGGACCAGCTCGGCGCGGGAGCAGGGGCGCTCGCCGAGCCACCAGTCCCCGGCCGCGTGCATCATGCCGACGATGCCGTGGCCCCAGATCCGGGCCTGGGCCTCGGCGGCGGGACCCAGGTCGACGCGCTCGGCGATGACCTGGCCCAGCTCCTCGCCCATGCGGCGCAGGAGTGGGGCCGAGTGGCGGCCGACGTCGAAGCCCTGCTCGTTCTGGTGGGGCTCCTCGGCGGGGTGCATGAGGAAGCGGTAGACCTGCGGCATCGCCTCGATCGAGGCGAGGTAGGTGTCGAGGGTGGACTCGACCCGGCGGCGCCGGTCGGCGGGCGCGTCGAGCGCGGCCCGCAGGGCGTCGAGGAGCGCGTCGGTGTGCCGGGTGGCGAGGGCGCGGTAGAGGCCGCCCTTGTCGCCGAAGTGGCGGTAGAGGATCGGCTTGGTGATGCCGGCCTCGGCCGCGATCGCGTTCATGGACGCCTTGGGGCCGTCCCGGAGCACCACCCGGTCCGCCGCCTCCAGCAGTTCGCGCCGCCGCTGCTCGGCGGGCGTCTGCTGGTCGGTGGTCCGGTGCGCGATGTCCATGTGCCTGTCTCCCCGGCCGTACGGTCTCGATCCCGCGGTTCCGTGCCCGGCGGCCCCGCGGTCCTGTGCGCTGTCTTTGTCGGGCCGTCGCAACGTAACACCCGGTCCGGTCCCGGTGCCGGTCGGGCCGGACCGCCTCCGCGCAGGTTGACAGCCCCTACCCGGCGGTAACAGACTGGTGTTACCGCAAGTAACATACTGCTGGGAGGGAAAATGGGCGAGTTCACGTTCGAGCTCAACGAGGACCAGAAGCAGGTGCGCGACTGGCTCCACGGCTTCGCGGCCGACGTCATGCGTCCCGCGGCCGCCGAGTGGGACGAACGTGAGGAGACCCCCTGGCCGATCATCCAGGAAGCGGCCAAGCTCGGAATCTACTCCCTCGACTTCTACGCCCAGCAGTTCTTCGACCCGACCGGCCTCGGCATCCCCATGACCATGGAGGAGCTGTTCTGGGGCGACGCGGGCATCGCCCTCTCCATCGTCGGCACCGGTCTCGCCGCCGTCGGCGTCCTCGCCAACGGCACCGAGGAGCAGATCGGCACCTGGGTCCCGCAGATGTACGGCGACGCGAACGACGTCAAGGTCGCCGCCTTCTGCTCCTCCGAGCCCGACGCCGGCTCGGACGTCGCCTCCATGCGCACCCGGGCCGTGTACGACGAGGCCAGGGACGAATGGGTCCTCAACGGCACCAAGACCTGGGCGACCAACGGCGGCATCGCCAACGTCCACGTCGTGGTCGCCGTCGTGGACCCGGAGCTCGGCTCCAAGGGCCACGCCTCCTTCATCGTGCCGCCGAACACCCCCGGCCTCTCCCAGGGCCAGAAGTTCCGCAAGCACGGCATCCGCGCCTCCCACACCGCCGAGGTCGTCCTGGAGGACGTCCGGATCCCCGGCCACTGCCTCCTGGGCGGCAAGGACAAGCTGGACGAGCGCCTGGCCCGCGCCCGCGAGAAGGCGAAGGCCGGGGGCGAGCGCGTGAAGAACGCCGCCATGGCCACCTTCGAGGCCTCCCGCCCCGCCGTCGGCGCCATGGCCGTCGGCACCGCCCGCGCCGCGTACGAGGTGGCCCTCGACTACGCGAAGACCCGCGTCCAGTTCGGCCGCCCGATCATCGAGAACCAGGGCGTCGCCTTCCAGCTCGCCGACATGGCCACCCGGATCGACGCGGCCCGGCTCCTGGTCTGGCGCGCCTCCTGGATGGCGACCACGGGCAAGCCCTTCACCTCGGCCGAGGGCTCCATGTCCAAGCTGTACGCCAGCGAGGTCGCCAAGGAGGTCACCGCCCAGGCCGTCCAGATCCTCGGCGGCAACGGCTACACCCGCGAGTACCCGGTGGAGCGCATGCACCGCGACGCCGCCATCTACACCATCTTCGAGGGCACGAGCGAGATCCAGCGCCTGGTCATCAGCCGCACGATCGCCAAGTAGGCCGGCCCGCCGAGGCGTACGTCCGCCCCGCACCCCTCCCGGGGGCGCGGGGCGGACGCGTCAGACCGGCCGGAGCACGTCCGCGACCGCGTCGAGCGCGGTCCGCCACGGGTAGGCCGCGGGGTCCTCCCCGCCCGGCTCGTACGGGACGAACCCTCCCTCGCCGTACAGGACCCGCACCCCGGCGCCCCGGAGGATCTCCAGGGAGAGGTCGAACCGGGGGTGCGCGGCGTACGCGGAGTTCACGCACGGCATCACCGCCATGGGGATCCGCTTCCCGATGCCCTCGGCCACCACCCCGACCAGCCATGTGTCCGTGAACCCGAGCGCCCACCGGTTGACCGTGTTGAAGGTGGCCGGCGCCACCACGATCGCGTCCGGCCCGGGCCACACGTCCGGCTGGCCGGGGAGCAGGTGGTCCCAGCGCACGGGGTGGCCGGTGAGCGCGGCGAGACCGTCGAGGGAGCCGGCGAGCCAGCGGGCGGCCGTCGGCGTGAGGCCGAGGCACACGTCCCAGCCGTCGGCCTGCGCCTCCTCGACGACCCGTGCGACGTCGAAGACGGGTGAGGCGGCACTGCTGAACAGGTACAGGGTCCGATCGTTCATGACCGCCATCCGATCACATGACGGGCGTACGGGAACGGCCCCGGCCCGGACTCAGTCCTTCCGCTTCTTGTCGCGGAGGTGCAGCGAGCGCAGCGCCGCTTCGAGCGCGAAGCGGCGGTCGGGGTCGAGGAGCCGGTCGCCGAAGTGGTTGTCCAGGTTCCGCAGCCGGTAGCGGACCGTCTGGGCGTGCACGCCCAGCATCTCGCCGACCTGCTCCGCCGGGGCCCGGGTGGAGACGTGGACGCGCAGGGTCTCGATCAGTCGGTCGCGCCGGCTGCCGGACAGGCCGTCCAGCGGGGCCAGTTCGCGCGCGGCGAGGTGGTGCGTGAGCGCCGGGTCCGAGAGCAGCCACAACGTTGTCAGGTGTTCCTCGCAGCGCACGAGCGGCGCGTCCGGCACGACGCCGTCGTCGATGAGCTGGAGGACGCGCCGCGCCCAGCGGATGGAGTGGGCGGCCTGCGGCGGCGGCACGGTCAGACCGACGACGGCGGGGGTGCCGGCCAGGGCGGCTTCGAGCATCGCCAGGCGCTCGGCGGTGAGCGGGCCCGGGATGAGCAGGTGCGGCTGGGGGAGGCTGAGGTCGGCGAGGACGTCCCGGTCGAGGCCGGCCTGGACGAGTTCGGCGACCGGAGCCCGTAAGGCCACCATCGTGCACTCGGCGGGCAGTTCCCAGGAGGACTCCCGGCACAGCTCGGCGATGGTCGTCCGGGGCAGCGGCGGTCCGGCGAGGACGAGGTGGAGGAGCTGTCTGCGCAGCGCCGCCGTGTCCGACATCGCGCGCCCCTGGACCATGGCGTGGCCCTCGCGGGAAAGCGCTTCCAGCTCCTCGACGTAGGCGAAGAGGGCGTCCGCGAAGGCCAGGATGAGGGTGGGGGAGAGGTTGTACGTGCGACCGATGCTCTTGGCCCGGCGCAGCGCGATGCGGGCGCCGAGGCGGTAGGCGCCCTGCAGGGTGTCGAGGTCGCGGCCCTCGTAGGCCTCCACCCGGCCGAACTTGCGCAGCAGTTCGTCGCGGAGGGCCGAGTTCGTGCCGGGGTCGGCGACCCGGTCGACGAACGCCGCCAGGGCCTGCTCCACGCCCTGGCGGATCGCGTCCGAGTGGGGCCCATTGAAGAGGTGGGCGTACACCGGGTAGGTCCGCTGGACCTCCACGCCGATCTCCTTGATGAGACCGGGGATCTCCGGCCTCATCAGCTCGGCGAACTCCCGGGGGAGCGGGTCGAGGGGCTCGCCGACGCTCGGCGGCTGTGCGATAGCGGGCATGGACCGATCCCTTGCTCTTCTGCGCGACCGGTGGGGGAACGGCGGTGCGGCGCCCCGCCCGGAGTGCGGGGCGCCGCCACGGCCGTCAGGTGCGTACCTGCGGGGACTGCTGAAGCTAGGACACCTGCTCGTTGCTGTACACAACTTGCGCAGGAGTTGGGGTCCCCGGGAGGGCGTGTGCCGCCGACTAGGCCGGTAATCGCCCCTGGGTGGCCGTTACTTTACGGCGGAGTGCCAGCTCTGGGAGAAGGCCTTCCCGGCGTCGGGGGCGACGACGCCCGGCGCGTAGAGGCCGGTCAGGTAGGTCTGGGTGTTGTTGAGGACGAGGCTGTTCTTCCCGGCGGGGGAGGGCAGGCCCGTCTTGAGGTTGACCGCACCGTCGATCAGGCCGAGCAGCCCGAGGCCGCAGCCGCTGGCGCCGGGGACGGCGAAGGTGTTGTCGCCCTGGGTGGAGCCGAGGAGGTTGATGCGGCTGATGTCGCCCTCCTCGTTCGGGGTGCCGTCGGCGCCGAAGCGCTCCAGGCCGAACTCGGGCGCGGTGAAGTTGCGCGGGCGCAGGAGGATCGGCTTCTCCTTCGTCCCGATGTAGCAGTTGCCGCCGAGGAACGGGTTCTCCAGGCGGATCCGGACCGGGAGGGTGACGATCGGCTGGTCGGTGAGGACGCCCGCGATCTGGTCGAAGTCCGAGGGGGCGCCGACCGACTCCATGGTGGCGGTGATCTTGTTGAGCTTCCCGTCGGAGAGCTGCTTGCAGATGTTGCTGATGAACGGGATGTCGCTCGGACACATCAGGCCGAGCAGGCCGCCGGGGACGGTGGCGGGGTCGGCGATGAGCGCGCCGGCGGGCGGGGCGACGACCGTGCTGGTGCCGTCGGCGTTCTGGATGGCCCCCATCTGGAGGTTGGTCCTCCCGGTGGGCACCGTCGTCTTGCCCAGCTTGATGGAGCCGCTGAGCGAGAAGGAGACGACGCACTGCGGCGTCCTGTCCAGGCCGTCGGCGGCGAGCATCGCCGGAGCGTCGACGGGGCAGCGGGTGGACGGCGCCCAGCCGCCGTTCAGCTCGGGCACGGCGGCGGTCGCCGTGCCCATCGAGGCGAAGGCGCCGAGGGCGGTGAGGGCGGAGACGGTGGCCAGCTTCGTGCGGGAGGGGACGAGGGGCATGGCGGAGGCCTTTCTGGCGGAAGGGGAACGGGGCGGGGCGGGTCAGCGCTCGGGCTTGGGGACCACGAGGGGCTGGGAGTCCTCGGTGCACTCGAGCGGGTTCCAGGCGTTGGGGTCGACGGCGCAGGACTGGCCCTGCATCTGCTTCACGTAGTTGCCGGGACCGGAGATGGAGGCGGTGAGGAGCCGGTCGAGGTCCTCTCCGCCGGCACCGCAGCCCTCGAAGGCCGGAATGGTCGTCTCCCCGGTGAGCGGGCCGCCGCTGGAGAGCAGGTAGCCGACGGCGTCGGTGCCGTTGACGAGTCGTCCCTTCCCCAGGAGCACCAGGTGCTTCCCCGGGTGCCGGGCGGGGTCGGGATCGGTGGAGGTGAGCGGCTGCGCCGTACGGCAGGAGGGGCCCACGTCCAGTTCGACGCCGTTGACCTTGACGTCGAGGACGCGCAGGACGAGCGGTGCCCGGACCACGGTCTCCGTGGAGTTCGAGAAGTCCGACAGGAAGATGCGCAGGAGCGCTTCGATCGTGATGGGACCGGCCTGTTCCAGGACCATGGTCGCCGTGACCGGCTGGAAGTCGAAGGACAGGAAGGTGGAGGTGAAGGGCGGGGTCTGTTTGCGCCCCTGGTAGGACAGGTTGCCCGTCGACGGGACGAAGAAGTGCATCTCGCCCGGCGGGGCGGGGTGGGGCGGCTCCCCCGAGAGGCCCTGCTCGATCAGCATGCAGGACACCGGGAGGAGCGAGGCGCCTTTCTGTTTCCGCACGTTGCTGTAGCCGGTGACGTAGGCGGACAGCGACATGGGTGTCGGGTTCCCGGTCAGGCAGGGGGGCGCGGCCGGCCGGGCCGCCGGTGCGGGGGACGCGGTCCCGCCGTCCGCTCGCCGGCCGACCCGCGGGCCCTCCGGGGCCCCGCTCGTCCCGTTCGTGGTCTCCGGCTTCGCCGGGGTCGTCCGGTCCGGCGGGAGCGACGGCGTGGGCCGGCCGGACGAGGGGGCGGACGGCGAAGGGGCGGACGGTGACGTGGGAGGGGGGCTCGGTTCCGTGGTGGGGGCGTCCGCGCCGACCGGGAGGGTGAGGAGCCGCGTGCGCTCCCCGGCGTCCGGGCCGGGGGCGCAGGTGACGGAGAGGGACGCGGGGGCGGTGGCCGCGCCGTCGGCCGTGCTCGGGGCGAGGCCGACGGCGAACGCCCCCGCGACGAGGGCCAGATCGCCGGGGACGTCCGTCGTCAGGGAGGGGACGTCCCCGGTCGTGGTGAGCACGAGGGGTCCTTCGGCGGGCACGGCGACGGGCTGCGACGTGCCGCTCCACGCGGCTTCCACGCGCTGCTCGCGCTGGACCACGCCGACCGCGAGCCGTGTCTCCGCCCGTACGGTGGCGGCCCCGAGCGCGGTGAGGTCGGCCACGGCCCCGGCGGGGAGTTCGACCGTCGTGGTGACGTCGGTGGGGCGTATCTCCTCGCCCACGGCCGCCCGTTCGGGGAAGGCCGCCGTGATCCGTACCGTCGCGGGCTGCTGTCCCGAAGGCAGGGTGCAGACGTAGGGCAGCGCGGTGTCGACCTTCAGCGTCCCCACGGCGACGGCCGAGGCCGGGAGCAGGGGGGCGAGCGCCACGAACGCGGCGACCGTCGCGCCGCGCGCGCGGACGCGGGGGGATCGGGTGGTGGGCCCGGGACCTCTCATCTGGGTGCTCCGCTCGGGTCGTTGGGTGCCGACGGGAGGAGGGGCCGGCGCGGGGCGCGGCCGGCCCGCGAAGGCGGGAAGCCGCGCCCTTACGGGTGGGAGCCGACGATCGTCGGAACGGTGGCGACGCCGCACTTCCTGATCGGTTCCTTCACGGTGCGGGGCTCTCCTCGGTGGTCGTCGCCCCCGCGCGGGAGCGGAGGGGAAGGGCGGTGGGACGCGCGGACAGCCCGCGCCCGCCCGACCGGGGTCGCCGGCCGGGCGGACACGGAGGGAACGCCTTACGGGTTGGAGCCCACGATCGTCGGGATGACGGTGGTGCCCGTCTTCTTGACGAGGTAGTCGCCCTTGAAGGTCGGCTTGGCGCCGACCGGGACGGCGGCACCGCAGCCGGTCGAGGAGACGACGGTCAGTTCGCCGGCGAGGCTGTTGACGGAGAGCTTGCCCGTCGAGTTGGTGTACGTGCCGGACGCCTTGCCCGTGACGCGGAAGACGCAGGCGCCCACGGTCACCTTGGCGTCGACGTTCCCGACGTAGCCCTTGGTGACCCCGGTCGCGGCGGTGTAGTCCTGCGCCACGATGGTCCAGGGGGTGGTCGCGACGGTGGTCACGTTGCCCAGGACGCTGGTGCAGGGGGCGCCGGAGGCGCCGAAGGAGATGGCGCTGATGGAGGCGACGGTCGCCGGGTTGCCGGTGGCGCTGGACATGGAGGCCGTGGCGGCCGACTTCGTACACGTCATCGCGATGCCGTTGACGCTCAGCACGATGTTCCCGCTGTTCGTCGCGGAGACGCCGACCGGCGACGGTGCCGGGCTGACGGTCCAGACCGTCGAAGGCACGGCCGAGGCCGGGGACACCGCGAGGGCGAACGCGGCGGAGGCGCCACCGGCGACGACGGCGAGCTTTCTGATGGGCTTCTTCATGGCTCTGGGACTCTCCTTGGGGATTGACCAGCAGAGGGTGGCCGCGGTGGAGGGGGACGAGCGGCCGGCGGCACGGGATTCCCCGGCTGCGAAACCTGACGTTACTTGCGGGAAACTTAGCTGAACAATGGCGAAGTCCATGATTCTTTGAAGTCGTCCGATTGCCTGTCAAGTGGGTGAGCGGTAGCGGGAATCGCCTTGGTTCCGGGGTGCGCAATGTCGACAATTATGATCGATCGCCCCAGGGGTGGGATCAAGCCGCGGTGCGATGGCCGCGCAAGCTCCGGAGAGGCTTGTATTCGCTCTTCCCGATGACAAGTCGAAGGGCGACTCTGTTTCCCCGATGACAAATATCCGGCCGTTCTTCCGCGTCTCCCGAAAACTCGGAACCCGGTATTGCCCCGGGAGGTTACTCGGCCGTAACGTTCCCCGGGCGGCGCTCAGTCGCAGGTCGGCGCGTACCCACAGGCCGGTCCGGCCGCCGCGCCGGGACGGGACTCCGGCGACGGAGACCCGCTCGCCGGGCCCTGAGGAGAAGCGACGCCCACTGTGTCTCGGCGGAGACAAAACCCGGTCCGGGCTTTGTCTCCGCGGTGACAAGAACGGCAATGGATCAAGGATCGCGGCGACGCGCCTATTGTCCCGGTGATCCGCACCGCCTTAACGTGCGCCCGCGGCGCGCGCCCCGACTCACGCCTGCTGGAGGTGGTATGGGAATCGAAGTAGCCGTTGAGGGTCTGACCATGTCCTTCGGCAAGCAGAACATCTGGCAGGACGTGACGCTGACATTACCGGCCGGAGAGGTGAGCGTGATGCTCGGCCCTTCCGGCACCGGCAAGACGGTCTTCCTGAAATCGCTCATCGGACTGCTGAAACCCCAGCGCGGCCGCGTCCTCATCGACGGGGTCGACATGGTCAGCAGCCCCGAACGCGACATCTACGAGACCCGCAAGCTCTTCGGCCTCATGTTCCAGGACGGGGCCCTCTTCGGCTCCATGACCCTCTTCGACAACATCGCCTTCCCGCTGCGCGAGCACACCCGCAAGCGGGAGTCGGAGATCCGGCGCATCGTCATGGAGCGCATCGAACTCGTCGGCCTCCTCGGCGCCGAGGGGAAGCTGCCGGGCGAGATCAGCGGCGGCATGCGCAAGCGCGCCGGCCTCGCCCGCGCCCTCGTCCTCGACCCCCAGATCGTGCTGTGCGACGAACCGGACTCCGGGCTCGACCCCGTCCGCACCGCCTACCTCTCCCAGCTGCTCATCGACCTCAACGCGCGGATCGACGCGACGATGCTGATCGTCACCCACAACCTGGACATCGCCGCCACCGTCCCCGACAACATGGGCATGTTCTTCCGGGGCGGCCTCGTCACCTTCGGCCCCCGCGAAGTCCTCCTCACCAGCGACGAACCGGTCGTCACCCAGTTCCTCGCCGGCCGCCGCGAAGGACCCATCGGCATGTCCGAGGAGAAGGACGCCGCCACCCTCGCCGCCGAGGCGGACAGCGCCGGAGGCGTACGGACGGACGCGCCCCGCGTCATCGTCCCGCAGCTGGAGCCCTCGCCCGGCCTCCCGCCCCGCGCGGCCGTCGCACGCCGCCGCGAACGGGTCCTCGGCATGCTCGACCGGCTGCCGCCCGCCGCCCGCGCCGCCATCCAGGACACCTACGCGCGGACCGCCGGAGCGCCCACCTTGCGCATGCCGGCCACCGGGAGCGGCTCGTGATCACCGGCGCGCTGCGGCAGACCGGCCGCCTCTTCGCCCTCGCCGCCGAGGTGAGCCGGGC
The DNA here is from genome assembly GCA_000716465.1 of Streptomyces bikiniensis. Taxonomy (GTDB): domain Bacteria; phylum Actinomycetota; class Actinomycetes; order Streptomycetales; family Streptomycetaceae; genus Streptomyces; species Streptomyces bikiniensis. The sequence goes on along the minus strand of JNWL01000006.1, from coordinate 210,459 downwards.
CGTCTTCCGGCGACCCTTCCAGTTCCGGGAGTTCATCGAGCAGTTCTGGTTCGTCGCGAGCGTCACCATCCTGCCCGCCGCGCTCGTCTCGATCCCGTTCGGTGCCGTGATCGCCCTCCAGGTCGGCTCGCTCACCCAGCAGCTCGGCGCCCAGTCCTTCACCGGCGGCGCCAGCGTCCTCGCCGTCATCCAGCAGGCCAGCCCGCTCATCGTCGCCCTCCTGATCGCCGGCGCCGGCGGCTCCGCCATCTGCGCCGACCTCGGCTCCCGCAAGATCCGCGAGGAGCTCGACGCCATGGAGGTCATGGGCGTCTCACCCGTGCAGCGCCTGGTCGTCCCGCGCGTCCTCGCCACCATGGCGGTCGCCGTGCTCCTCAACGGCATGGTCTCCGTCGTCGGCACCCTGGGCGGCTACTTCTTCAACATCGTCCTCCAGGGCGGCACCCCCGGCGCCTACCTCTCCAGCTTCTCCGCCCTCGCCCAGCTGCCCGACCTCTACATCAGCGAACTCAAGGCCCTGATCTTCGGGTTCATCGCGGGCATCGTCGCCGCCTACCGGGGACTCAACCCCCGCGGCGGCCCCAAGGGCGTCGGCGACGCCGTCAACCAGTCCGTCGTCATCACCTTCCTGCTGCTGTTCTTCGTGAACATGGTGCTGACGGGCCTCTACCTGCAGATCGTCCCGCCGAAGGGAGGCTGAGGCCGATGGCCTCCCCGTTCGTCTGGCTCGACCGCTCCGGCGACCAGCTCCTGTTCTACGCCAAGGCGCTGCTCTGGATCCCGCGGACCCTGCGCCGCTACCTCAAGGAGGTGCAGCGGCTCCTCGCCGAGGTCGCCTTCGGCTCCGGCGGCCTCGGCGTCATCGGCGGCACCATCGGCGTGATGGTCGCGATGACCCTCTTCACCGGTACCGTCGTCGGCCTCCAGGGCCACGCGGCCCTCGAACAGATCGGCACCGCCGCCTTCACCGGCTTCGTCTCCGCCTACTTCAACACCCGGGAGATCGCCCCCCTCGTCGCCGGACTCGCCCTCTCCGCGACCGTCGGCGCCGGCTTCACCGCCCAACTCGGCGCCATGCGCATCAACGAGGAGGTCGACGCCCTCGAAGGCATGGGCATCCGCTCCATGCCGTACCTGGTCACCACCCGCATCATCGCCGGCGTCGTCGCCATCGTCCCGCTCTACGCGATCGGCCTGCTCTCCTCCTACCTGGCCTCCCGCTACGTCACCGTCCTCTTCAACGGACAGTCGGCGGGGACCTACGACCACTACTTCAACCTCTTCCTGTCACCGACGGACGTCCTCCTGTCGGTGCTCAAGGTGCTGATCTTCAGCGTGATGGTGATCATCGCCCACTGCTACTACGGCTTCCGCGCCTCCGGCGGCCCCGCCGGCGTCGGCATCGCCGTCGGCCGCTCCGTGCGCAACGCCATCGTGCTGATCAGCGTCACCGACTTCTTCCTGTCGCTGGCCCTCTGGGGCGCGACCACGACCGTGAAGGTGGCGGGGTGAGATGAGCGATCCACGAGCCCGGACCCTGAGCCGCCGGTTCGCCGGCGTCGTCTTCCTCCTGGTGCCCGCCCTGCTCGCCTGGCTGGCGGTCGCCGTCTACGAGAAGCGCTTCACCGACTCCGACCCGGTCGTCGTCGAGACCGGCAGCGTCGGCAACGAGATGCACCTCGGCGCCGAGGTCAAGCTGCGCGGCGTCGTCGTCGGCGAGGTCCGCGCCATCGAGTCCACCGGCACCGGCGCCCGGCTCACCCTCGCCATGCGGCCCGGCACCCTGGACCACGTCCCCTCCGACGTACGCGCCCAGATGCTCCCCACCACCCTCTTCGGCGAACGGTTCGTCGCCCTCGTACCGCCCGGCAACCCCTCGGCGAAGCCGCTGGGACCCGGCGCCGTCATCCCCGAGGACCGCTCCGACAACGCCGTCGAACTCCAGCAGGTCCTCGACAACGTCCTGCCCCTGCTCACCGCCGTCCAGCCGCAGAAGCTCTCGGCGACCCTCTCCGCCGTCTCCAGGGCACTGGAGGGACGCGGCGACAAGCTCGGCGACACCCTCACGCAACTCGACGCCCACCTGCGCGAGTTCAACCCCCACCTGCCCACCCTCAACAGGGACCTGAAAGAACTCGTGAAGGTCAGCCACCTCTACGCGGACGCCGCCCCGGACGTCCTCACCGCGCTCACCGACTTCACCACCACCAGCGGCACCCTCGCCGGGAAGGAGGCCGAACTGGCCGGCACCCTCGGCGCCACCACCCGGACGTCCCAGGACCTGACCGCCTTCCTGCGCCAGAACAAGGACAACGTCATCCGGCTCAGCGCCACGAGCCGGCCCACCCTGGAACGGCTCGCCGCGTACTCCCCGTCCTTCCCGTGCACCCTGCGCACCCTCGCCCAGTTCGTGCCCGCCATGGACAAGGCGCTCGGCAAGGGCACGAACCGGCCGGGACTCCACGTGAACGTCACCGCCGTGGCCCCGCGCGGCGCCTACGTCCCCGGCCGCGACACCCCCGCCTACGGCTCCGGCGGCGGCCCGCGCTGCCACCCCGTGCCCTACCTCGGCGCCCCGGCCGCACCCGCCGCCCGGGCCTCCGCCGCCGCCGACCAGGACCTCGGGCCCGCCAACTCCCCGCAGGAGAACGACCTCGTCAACGAACTCCTCGCCCCCGCCGCGAAGAAGCGGCCCGGCGACCTGCCGGACTGGAGCAGCCTCCTCGCCGGACCCGCCTTCCGCGGAGCGGAGGTGACCCTCCGATGACGAAGCCCCCCGCCCACACGCGACGGCGCGGCCTGACCGGCACGGTCCTGAAGTCCCTGGTGTTCGTCCTGGTCACGGCGTTTGCCACCACCGTCCTCGGCCTCAGCATCGCCAACACCGGCGTCGGCTCCGACACCGCCTCGTACAAGGCGCTGTTCACCGACGTCACCGGCCTCACCGAGGGCGACTCCGTCCGCATCGCCGGGGTGAAGGTCGGCGAGGTGACCGACGTGCGCGTCGTCGAACGCCGCACCGCCCAGGTCACCTTCACGGTCCGCGAGGACCGCACCCTGCCCCGCTCCGCCACCGCCGCCGTGAAGTACCTCAACATGGTCGGCCAGCGGTACGTCTCCCTCGACCGGGGCACCGGCGACCTGTCCGGCACGCTCCAGTCGGGGGACACCATCCCCCTGGAACGCACCACGCCCGCGCTCGACCTCACCCTGCTCTTCAACGGCTTCAAACCGCTCTTCGAAGGACTCTCGCCCGCCGACGTCAACGACCTCGCCGGCTCCCTCGTCCAGGTCCTCCAGGGCGAGAGCGGAACCGTCGACAGCCTCCTGCGGCACATCGGCTCCCTCACCAAGACCGTCGCCGCCAAGGACGAGGTCGTCGGCCAGGTCGTCACCCACCTCAACACCGTCCTGACCACCCTCAACGACCGCGAGGCCGGCTTCGACGACCTCGTCGTCACCCTCCAGAAGCTCGTCACCGGCTTCAACGCCGACCGCAAGCCCCTCGGCGAGGCCGTCCAGGCCATCGGCGACCTCACCACCACGACCGCCGGACTGTTCCAGGAAGGCCGCGCCCCCCTCAAGCAGGACATCCGCGAACTGGGCCGGCTCTCCGGGAACCTCGCCGACCGGACCCCCCGCATCGAGTCCTTCCTCGCCAACACCCCCGCCAAGATGACCGCCCTGGCCCGCCTCTCCTCGTACGGGTCGTGGTTCAACCTCTACCTCTGCGAGGCGCGCGTGAGCGGCGTGGGAACCTCCGACGGCTCCAAGCCCCCGACCGGCGTCGCCGTGACCGAATCGAGGTGCCGCGGATGAGCCCCCGCCCCCGGCTCAAGCCGGTCAAGGAGCGCAGCCCCGTCGCCGTCGCCGTCGCCGGACTCCTCCTCCTCGCCCTCCTCGCCACCCTCGCGTACAACGTGGAACGGCTCCCCCTCGTCGGCGGCGACACCGCCTACAGCGCCGACTTCACCGAGGCCGCCGGGCTCGACGAGGGCGACGAGGTGCGCATCGCCGGCGTCAAGGTCGGCAAGGTCACCGGAGTCGCCCTCGACGGACCCAAGGTCAAGGTGACGTTCGAGGTCGGCGACGCCTGGGTCGGCGACCGGTCGACCGCCGCCATCGCCATCAAGACCCTCCTCGGCGAGAAGTACCTGGCGCTCGACCCGCTGGGCTCCGCCCCGCAGGACCCCGGCACCCGCATCCCCCGGTCGCGCACCACCTCGCCGTACGACGTGACGCAGGCCTTCCAGGACCTCAGCGGCACCGTCGACGCCATCGACACCGAGAAGCTCGCGGAGAGCTTCGAGACCATCTCCGACACCTTCAAGAACTCCCCGCCGCACGTCCGCAACGCCGCCACCGGCCTCTCCGAACTGTCGAGGACCGTCTCCAAGCGCGACACCGAACTCGCCCGGCTCCTGGAGAACAGCAAGAAGTTCACCAAGACCCTGGAGGGCAGGAAGTCCAGCTTCGAGACGCTCATCGAGGACGGCGGCTCCCTGCTCGGGGAGCTCAAGAAGCGCCGCGACGCCATCCGCGCCCTGCTCAAGGGCAGCAGGGAGCTGGGCACCCAGCTCGGCGGCCTCGTCGGGGACAACGACCGGCAGCTCGGCCCCACCCTCAGGGCCCTCGGCCGCGTCACCGCCGTCCTGGAGAAGAACAGCGGCCAGCTCGACAAGACCCTCGCGCTCGTCGGCCCGTACTACCGGCTCGTCGGCAACACCCTCGGCAACGGCCGCTGGTTCGACAGCTACCTGTGCGGCGTGGTCCCCCGGACCTACCTGCCCGAAGCCTCGCAGCCCACGACCGGATGCCTGCCGCCGAAACAGACGGCGACGGCCAAGGGGAGCGGTGAACGATGACCAAGCCCAGAACGCCCCTCGCCGCCGGACTCGCCCTCGTGGTGCTCGCCGCCTGCGGATTCGTCGCCGTACGCGTCCTCGAACCCGACGGCACCCGCGTCACCGCCTACTTCGACCGGGCCGTCGGCGTCTACGCCGGCTCCGACCTGCGCGTCCTCGGCGTACGGGTCGGGGAGGTCGAGTCCGTCGAACCGCAGGGCACCCGCGTCCGCGTCCGGCTCCGCCTCGACGAGGGCGTCCGCGTCCCCGCCGGGGCCCGGGCCGTCGTCGTCGCCCCGAGCGTCGTCGCAGACCGCTACGTCCAGCTCGCCCCCGCCTACAGCGGCGGCCCCGCCCTCGCGGACGGCGCCGAACTGCCGGCCTCCCGCAACCGCGTCCCCGTCGAGATCGACCAGCTCTACGCGTCGATCACCGACCTGAGCGAGGCCCTCGGCCCGGACGGCGCCAACTCCGCCGGAGCCCTGTCCGCGCTCCTGGACACCGGGGCGAAGAACCTCAAGGGCAACGGTGCCTCCATCGGCACCTCCATCGAGGAGTTCGGCAAGGCCGCCAAGACCCTCGACGGCAGCAGCGAGCAGCTGTTCACCAGCCTCGCCCAGCTCCAGACCTTCACCACCATGCTCAAGAAGAAGGACGGCGACGTCCGCACCGCCCAGGAGCGCCTGGACGAGGTCGTCGGCTACTTCGCCGACAACAAGGACGACCTCACCGGCGCCCTCAAGGAGCTGGGCAAGGCCCTCGCCCAGGTCAAGACCTTCATCCAGGAGAACCGCGGTGAACTGAAGAAGAACGTCGACCGGCTCGTGCCCCTCACCCAGACCCTCGTCGACCAGCGCGCCTCCCTCGCGGAAGCCCTGGACGTCGCCCCGCTCGCCGCCGGCAACCTCGTCAACACGTACAACCCGAAGACCCGCACCCTCGACGGGCGCGCCAACCTCAACGAGATCAGCATGGGCGGCCCGCTGCTCCCGCTGCCGGTGGCCGGCGGCTCCGCGGCGGGCACCGGGAAGGGGGAGCGATGAGCCGCTCCACCTCGCCCTCCGGGAAGCTCCTCGGCGCCGGAGCCGTCGGCACGGTCGCCCTCGGCCTGGGCATCGCCGTCGTCCTCGGCATGGTCCCGGCCGACCCGCTCCGGTTCGACGGCATCGAGGACCTGCCGCTGCCCGGCGGCGCCGACCTCGGCTCCCACCCCTACACGGTCACCGCCGAACTGGAGGACGTCCTGAGCCTCGCGCCGCAGTCCGCGGTCAAGGTCAACGACGTCGCCGTGGGGCGTGTCACCGCCATCGAGCTGGTGCCCGGGAGCTGGACCGCCCGGGTCACCCTGAAGATCAACGGCGACGTCCGGCTGCCCGCCGACTCCGGCGCCCGCCTGGAGCAGTCCAGCCTCCTGGGCGAGAAGTACGTCCAGCTCGTCGCGCCGGGCGGAAACGGGAGCGGGAGCAGCGCGGGCAAGACCGGCGTCCGGCAGACCGCCGCGCGCCGGGGCGGGGACGACCTCACCGACGGCAGCGTCATCCCGCTGGCGCGCACCAGCCGGAACACCGAGGTCGAGGAGGTCTTCGGCGCCCTGTCGCTGCTGCTCAACGGCGGCGGCGTCAACCAGCTGAAGACCATCACCCGGGAACTCAACGCGGCGCTCGGCGGCCGCGAGCCCGAGGTCCGCTCGATGCTCAACCGGGTGAACACCCTGGTCACCGACCTGGACGCGCACCGCGGCGACATCACCCGCGCCCTCGACGGGGTCAACCGCCTCTCCGCCACCCTCGCCGGCCGCAAGAAGGACGTCGACACGGTCCTCACCGGCCTCTCGCCCGGCCTGAAGACGCTGGAGAACCAGCGGGGCTCCCTGCTGACCATGCTGCGCGCCCTGGACACCCTGTCCGGCGTCGCCGTCTCCACCGTGAACGCGAGCAAGAAGGACATGGTGGCCGACCTGAAGGCCCTCGCGCCGACCCTGAAGGCCCTCGCGGACGCCGGCGCCGACCTGCCCGAGTCGCTCCAGGTCCTGCTGACGTACCCCTTCACCGACGAGGTGATGCGGGGCATCAGGGGCGACTACCTCAACACCTATCTGCACCTCGCCGCCGCCCCCGGCACCGAGATCATCCCGCCCCTGATCCCCGAGGCCGATCCCGGCCCCGAGCCCACCCCGTCGTCCCCGGAGACGACGGAACCGGAGCCGGAGCCGGAGCCGGAACCCGAGCCCGTGCCGGAACCCGAGCCGGGCGCCCGTCAAAGCCGAAACCAAAGCCAGGGCCAAAACCAAAGCCGGGGCCAAAACCAAAGCCGGGGCCAAAACCAAAGCCAGGGCCACAACCAAGGCCGGGTCCCGAGCGCCGGACCGACCCTGCCGCTGCCCCCCGTCCACACGGGCGGCACCCCGACGCACGGAGGCGAGAACCGGTGATCACCCGCACCGTACGGCTGAAGAACCTCGCGTTCCTCGTCATCGCCGCCCTCGTCCTCGGCTTCGTCGGCATCCGCTACGCGGACCTCGGCCGCCACGTCGGCGTCGCCGACCACTACACCGTCAAGGTCCACCTCGCCCGTACGGGAGGCCTGTTCACCCACTCCGACGTCACCTACCGGGGCGTCTCCGTGGGACGCGTCGGCGACATCGGCCTCACCGCCGAAGGCGTCGTCGCCGAGCTGCGCATCAAGAAGTCGGCCCCCCGGATCCCCGCCGACGCGAAGGCCGTGGTCGCCGGGCTCTCCGCCGTCGGCGAGCAGTACATCGACCTGCGCCCCGAGAGCGACGGCGGCCCCTACCTCGCCGACGGCGCCCGCATCGAGCAGACCGACACCCAGGTGCCGGCCCCCGTCACCGACGTGCTCGCGAGCATGAACGACCTCACCACCTCCGTACCGCTGGAGTCCCTGCGCACGGTCGTCGACGAGTTCGGCAAGGCCTTCGAGGGCCACGGCGACGACCTCCAGGCCCTCCTCGACAACGGCAGCGCGTTCGTCCAGGCCGCCGACCGGGCCCTGCCCTCCACCGTCCGGCTCATCGACGACGGCGAGGTCGTCCTGCGCACCCAGGCCGACGAGAGCCGCGCCATCCGGGGCTTCGCCACCGGAGCCCGCGACCTCGCCGCCGCCCTCAAGGGCTCCGACGCCGACCTGCGGCGCCTCCTGACCGTCACCCCCGACGCGGCCGGCCAGGTCAGCGGCCTCCTGCGCGACCTCGACCCGAGCCTGAGCGTCGTCCTCGCCAACCTCCTCACCACCTCCGAGGTCGCCGTCACCCGGCAGCGCGGCATCGAGGAACTGCTCGTGAAGTACCCGGCGGCCGTCTCGGCCGGAGCCACCGCCGTCGACGGCGGAAAGGTCAACTTCGGCATGGCCGTCACCTTCTTCAAACCCCTGCCCTGCACCTCCGGCTACGGCGGTACGCGCTACCGCAACGGCCTCGACCTGGGCACCGCGCCCGCCCTCAACACCGGCGCGGCCTGCACGGGCTCCGCCGCTGCCGGGATCAACGTGCGCGGCTCGGCGCACGCCCCGAAGGGCGGCCCCGTACCCGTCCCGGCCAGGCCGGGCTCCCTGCCCTCGGGCAGCGCGGGCGCCGGTACGGCGGGCCCGCAGCGGCAGCCCCTGCCCGGCGCGCTCGCGCTGCCCGGCCAGGGCGGCGGCCCGACGGACATGGCCGGGCTCCTCGGCCTGGGCAGCGGAGGTACGCGATGAGGCGGGCGAGGGTCCTCGGGGCCGGCGCCCTCGTCGTCGCCCTCGGCTTCTGCGGCACCGGCGCGTGGACCTATGCGCAGGCCCGTTCGGACGAAGGCCTCTCCTTCGGCCGCGAACGGGACACCGCGCTCGCCGAGGGCCGGCGGCACCTCACCGTCCTGAACACGCTCGACGCCTCGACCCGCGAGCACGCCGAAGCGGGCGTACGGGCCTGGCGGGAGGCCTCCACCGGCCCGCTCCGCACCGAACTGGGCCGCACCGCGCCCGCGGTGGGCGCCTCGGCGCGCGCCGAGGTCACCGAGGCCGCCCTCACCGCGCTCGACGTGCGCGCCGGTACGGCGAAGCTCATCGCGACCGTGCGCGTCGACGTCACCCCCCGCGGGGGCGCCGCCGCGACCTCCGACCGCAAGCGGCTCGAAGCCGTCCTGAACCGCACCGGTGAGAACACGTGGAAGGTCGCGGCCCTGAGCGCGGTCCCCGTCGCCGGTGCGGAGGGAAGCGGGAAGGCGGAGGAGAACGAGAAGAAGGAGGGCGGGGACGAGTGACGCGACTGCTGCGCGGAACGGCGGAGGAGACGGACGGAAAGGCTCCGGACCTCGGGGCGGCCCCCGCCGAGGGCGGCCCCGAGCCGCACACCCCGGACGCCCCGCACACCCCGGACACCCCGGACACCCCGGACACCCCGGACGACGGCGACGACACCGGCGTCGGCAGCCGGTTCACCACCCGGTGGCGGACGGCCGTCCTCGTCGCGGCCGTCGTCGCCCTCCTCCTCGGCGGAAGCGCGTTCTTCCACGGGGCCCACCAGCTCCGCTCCACCCCCTCCGCCCGCAACCACGCGCTCACCGACACCGCGGCCACCACCCGCGTCGGCGGCGACGTCGGCGAAGGCCTCGCCCGGGTCTTCTCCTACGCGCCCGCCCAGGCCGACGCCGCCGAACGCTCCGCCAGGACCGTCCTCTCCGGGCGCGCGGCCCGCCAGTACGCCGACCTGTTCGCCCAGGTCCGCGCGAGCCTGGTCGCCCAGCGCGTCACCCTCACCACCCAGGCCGTCCGCACGGGGGTGATCGAACTCAAGGGGAACACCGCGCGCCTGCTCGTGTTCCTCGACCAGACCTCGCAACGGGACGGGGCACCCGCCACGTCCGCCGCCGCCCAGCTCACCGTCACCGCGGAGTTCCGGGACGACCGGTGGCTGATCGTCGACATCAAGGCCCGCTGAACGTGCGCACGGACACCAGCAGGCGTACGAGCGGGAGACGGGAGCACTCCATGACACGCACGGTCCGCACCCCGGCGGGCGTCCGGCCCGCCCTGGCGGTGGCCCTCGTCCTCACCCTCGTCGCGGGCGCCTTCGCGGCCTGGGCGGGCCGGGACTGGTACGCCGCGGCCCACGACGACTCCGCCGCGTACGCCGTGCAGCGCGACCGGGCGCTCGCGGCGGGGGAGCAGGCCGTGCAGAACCTCAACACGCTCGACCACCGGCGCGTGGACCAGGGCCTCGACCTCTGGGAGTCCTCCACGACCGGTGAACTCCACAAGCAACTCGTGGACGGGCGCACGGAGTTCGCCGGACAGGTGAAGGCCGCGAAGACGGTGACCACGGCCCGGGTGCTGTCCGGCGCCGTCACCGAGCTCGACGACCGCGCGGGACGGGCCCGGCTGCTGGTCGCCCTGCGCATCACCGTCACGACACCCGACAGCAAGAGCACCGACAAGGACAGCCGCATGCTGGGCGAACTGACCCGGACCGACGGCCGGTGGAAGCTCAGTGCCCTGGGGCAGGCCCCCGTGGGCGGCACGGCGGCCGGCTGACCGGCCCGTACCAGCGAGAGCCGCCCGCACGCGAAAGGACGACGCACGATGCCCACGCCCCGCCACCACCTCAACCGCCGGCGCCGCCGCCAGGCCCTCGCCGCCGCACCCGGGGACACGGCCCCCCGCCCCCGTACGTCCGTGGGCCTCCTGACCGAGCCCGCCGCCGAGGCCCGGCGGCGGACGGCGGCGAAGCCCGTACGGGAGGAGGCCGAAAAGGAGGCCGAAAGGAGAGCCGGAGCGAAGGCCGTACGGGAGGAGGCCGAAGAGAAGGCCGGGCGGCCGGACCGGGAAACCGCCGGGCGGCGGACCCGGTCACGCGGTCCCGTCCCCCTCGTCGTCCTCTGCGTCCTGACCCTCCTCCTCGGCGGCTTCGCCGGTTGGGCGCACAGCCGGGCGGGCGACCTCCGCGACGACCCCGCGCGCGGCAACACCGCCCTCACCGACCTCGCCCGTACCAGCGAGATCAAGGGACAGACCGCCGCGGCCGTCGCCGCGCTCTTCTCCTACGACCACGCCGACCCGGCCGCCTTCGAGGAGGCCGGGAAGGCCCTCCTCACCGGGAAGGCCGTCGAGCAGCACCGGACGCTGCTCGGCGGGGTGCTCGCCCGGGCGGCCGAGCAGAAGACGGTGATCACCACGGCGGTCACCGACAGCGCGGTCGAGCGGATCGACGGCGACCGCGCCCGGGTCCTGGTCTACGCCGACCAGAGCAGCGTGAGCACGGCCGGGACCACCAAGGGCGGCAAGCAGCAGAAGGCCCAGGACCAGGGGGTCTACGCGGGCGCGATGTTCGCCGTGGACGTCGTCCACCGGGACGGCCGCTGGCTCGTCGAGAACATCGACACCTTCGGCCGCTGAGCCGCCGGAACGCCGTCTGCGGGCCTCACCCGGCCCGCGTGGCGACCAGCACCGTCGCGTACCGCTCCTCGCACGTGACGACCTCCGCCTCCAGGCCGTGCGCGGAGACCGCCTCCAGCGCCGCACCGGCCTGCCGCTCGCTCGTCTCCACCAGCAGGTGCCCGCCCGGCGCCAGCCACTCCGGCGCCCCTGCGGCGACCCGCCGCAGCACGTCCAGGCCGTCCGGCCCGCCGTCGAGCGTGACGAGCGGTTCGTGGTCGCGGGCCTCGGGCGGCAGCAGGCCGATGTCCCCGGTGGGCACGTACGGCACGTTGGCGACCAGGACCTCGACCCGGCCCCGCAGCTCCGGAGGCAGGGGCGCGAACAGGTCCCCCTCGTACACCCGGCCGCCGCGCGGCCCGAGGTTCCGCCGGGCGCACTCCACCGCCGCCGGCTCGACGTCCGAGGCGTGCACCTCCGCGCCCTCGACCCGGTCGAGCAGCACCGCGGCCGCCGCGCCCGAGCCGCAGCACAGGTCGACGCAGAGCGCGCCGGGCGCGGCCAGCGCCACGGCCCGCTCGACCAGGAGACCGGTCCGCCGCCGGGGCACGAACACCCCCGGGTCCATGGCGATCCGCAGCCCGGCGAACTCGGCCCACCCCACGACGTGTTCGAGCGGCAGCCCGGAGGCCCGCCGCTCGACCATCAGGTCGAGCTCGGCGGGCCCGTGAGCGGCCGCGAGCAGCATCGCGGCCTCCTCCTCGGCGAAGACGCAGCCGGCGGCCCGCAGCCGCTCGACCACCCCCGCGCCGTCCACCACGTCAGACAAGCTGGGCCTCGATGGCCGCCACGACCTCGGGGGCGTCCGGCTCGGTGCGCGGACGGAAGCGGGTGACCCGCCCGTCCCGGCCGATGAGGAACTTCTCGAAGTTCCACTGCACGTCACCGGCCTCGCCCCCGGCGTCCGCGACCTTCACCAGCTCCGCGTAGAGCGGGTGGCGGTCCGGGCCGTTGACGTCCGTCTTCTCCAGGAGCGGGAAGGACACCCCGTACGTCGTCGAGCAGAACGTCCGGATCTCCTCCGCGCTGCCCGGCTCCTGGCCCGCGAACTGGTTGCAGGGCACGCCGAGCACGGTGAGGCCGCGCTCCCCGTACTCCTTCTGCAGCCGCTCCAGACCCGCGTACTGCGGGGTCAGACCGCACTGGGAGGCGACGTTCACGACCAGGACCGCGCGGTCCCGGTAGTCGGCCAGGGAGACCGGGTCGCCGGTCAGGGTCTTCAGCGGAATGTCGTACAGGCTCATGGCCGCTCCTCGCGCGAACAGGGGGATGGGGTTTGATCTGACCATGGGCGACGAACCACTGGCAATCCCGATCGAATCCCCCGCGCGACCGGCGCCGCGCCGGGTCCTCTGCCGGCTCTGCGGCCGCCCCCTGACGGGCGCGGACTCGCGCCGCACCGGTCTCGGCCCGACCTGCGACGCCAAGCTCCACCCGCCGGGCCCGGACATCCGCACCCGCCGCCACGAGGTGGAGCAGGACGCCCTGCCGGGCCTGGACCCGCCGGAAGCCCGGTGAGCCGCGCGACGCTACCAGCCGCGAAAACCGGTGGGCCAGCGGTTTCCGGCCCGGCAGGCTGGCCGCGATGAGAACGCCACCCGAGCCACCGGAACCGGAGTCCTGAACCGTGTCGACCCTGCGCGTCACCGCCGAAGTCCTGACCGTCCACCCCCATCCCAACGCCGACGCCCTGGAACTGGCCCAGGTCGGCCTCTACCGGGCCGTCGTCGCCAAGGGCGCCTACAAGACCGGCGACGCCGCCGTCTACATCCCCGAGCAGGCGGTGCTGCCCGCCGCGCTCATCGAGGAACTGGGCCTGACCGGGCGCCTCGCCGGCGGGAACGCGGACCGGGTCAAGGCCGTGCGGCTGCGCGGGGAGCTGTCCCAGGGGCTCGTCTGCCGGCCCGCCGCCCTCGCGGACACCGACCTGGTACGGGCCGCCGCCGAGGGCACCGACTTCGCGGAGCGGCTCGGCATCGTCAAGTGGGCGCCGCCGATACCGACGCACATGAGCGGCGACGTGGAGAGCGCGCCCGACCTGCTGCCCTGGGTCGACGTCGAGAACCTCCAGCGCTACCCGGGCGTCTTCGAACCGGGCGAGCCCGTCGTCCTGACGGAGAAGCTCCACGGCACGGCCTGCCTGCTGACGTACCACGCCGGGGACGGGCGCGTCCGGGTCTCCTCCAAGGGCTTCGGCGCCAAGGGCCTCGCCCTCAAGGAGGACCCGCGCAACCTGTACTGGCGCGCCGTCCACGGCCACGGCCTGGCCGCCGTCGCCGAACGCCTGGCGCAGCGCCTCGGCGCCCGCCGCGTCGGCCTCTTCGGCGAGGTGTACGGCGCCGGGGTGCAGGACCTGGCGTACGGCGCCGACGCCCGCGGCGGGACCGTCGGGTACGCGCTGTTCGACGTGTCCGCCGAGATCGACGGACAGGTCCGCTGGCTGGACCCGGCCGAGGTCCTGGAGCCCGGCGAGGTCCCGCTCGTCCCGCGCCTGTACTCCGGCCCGTACGACCTGGACACCGTCCTCGCCCACGCGAGCGGCCGGGAGACGGTCTCCGGCCGGGAGGCACACCTGCGGGAGGGCGTCGTCGTGCGGTCCGCGACCGAGCGGTACAGCCCGGTCCTGGGCGGCCGGGCCATCGCCAAGGCGGTCAGCCCGGCCTACCTCACCCGCAAGGGCGGCACCGAGTTCGAGTGACGGCCTCCGGGGGCCCGTCCGGCGGATCGTGGCCGGACGGGCCCCCGGACCCTCACAGCTTGCGGAACAGGCCCTCCTGGACCACCGACACCAGGAGCCTGCCCTCGCGGTCGTAGATCCGGCCCCGCGCGAGTCCCCGGCCGCCCGTGGCGATCGGGGACTCCTGGTCGTACAGGAACCACTCGTCCGCCCGGAACGGCCGGTGGAACCACATCGCGTGGTCGAGCGACGCCATGTCGAAGCCGCGCGGGCCCCAGAGGGGTTCGACCGGGATCCGGACCGCGTCGAGCAGGGTCATGTCCGAGGCGTACGTCAGGGCGCAGGTGTGGACCAGCGGGTCGTCGCCCAGCGGCCCCACGGCCCGCATCCACACCGCGCTGCGCGGATCGGCGCCCTCGACCTCCTCCTTCGTCCACCGCAGCCGGTCCACGTACCGGATGTCGAAGGGCTGCCGGCGGGCCATCCGCTCCAGGGCCTCCGGCAGCTCGCCCAGGTGGTCGCGGATCTCGTCCACCAGCATCGGCAGGCTCTCCGGGTCCGTCATGTGCCGGGGCGGCAGCTGGTGCTCGAACCCGGCCTCCTCCGGCCGGTGGAAGGAGGCCGTCAGATTGAAGATCGTCCGCCCCTCCTGCACCGCCGTCACCCGGCGGGTCGTGAACGAGCGCCCGTCGCGCACCCGCTCCACCTGGTACACGATCGGCACCCCGGGACGGCCCGGCCGCAGGAAGTAGGCGTGCAGCGAGTGCACCGGCCGGTCGTCCTCCACGGTCCGCCCGGCCGCCACCAGGGCCTGCCCGGCGACCTGCCCGCCGAAGACCCGCTGCAACGACTCCTGCGGGCTGCGGCCCCGGAAGATGTCGACCTCGATCCGCTCCAGGTCGAGCAGGTCCACCAGTCTCTCGGCGGGATTGGTCACCACGGCAACTCCTCCTACAGCTGTCCGACGGACGTCACGCGGACGACCGCGCGCCCCTCCTCGTCGGAGGCCGCGAGATCCACCTCCGCGCTGATGCCCCAGTCATGGTCGCCGTTCGGGTCGGCGAAGGTCTGCCGGACGCGCCACAGGCCGTGGGCGGCGTCCTCCTCGATGTTCAGCAGCTTCGGGCCGCGCGCGTCCGGGCCCGTACCGAGGTCGTCGTACTCGTCCCAGTACGCATCCATCGCCTCGCCCCACGCGTCCGCGTCCCAGCCGGACTCCGCGTCCAGCTCGCCGAGCGCGTCCACGTTGTCCAGGGCGGCCAGCTCCACGCGGCGGAACAGGGCGTTGCGCACCAGGACCCGGAAGGCGCGGGCGTTGGACGTGACCGGCTTGACCTGGTCGGCCTTCTCCTGCGCCTCCTCGGCCGTCTGGACCTCCGGGTTCGCCAGCTGCTCCCACTCGTCGAGGAGCGAGGAGTCCACCTGGCGCACCATCTCGCCCAGCCAGGCGATCAGGTCCTCCAGGTCCTCGGTCTTCAGGTCGTCCGGGATGGTGTGGTCGAGCGCCTTGTACGCGCTCGCCAGATACCGCAGGACGATGCCCTCGGTCCGCGCCAGCTCGTACCAGGAGGTGAACTCGGTGAAGGACAGGGCCCGTTCGTACATGTCGCGGATGACCGACTTCGGAGACACCGGGTGGTCGCCCACCCACGGGTGCGACGTCCGGTAGACGTTGTACGCGTGCCAGAGCAGTTCTTCCAGCGGCTTCGGGTACGAGATTTCCTGGAGCCGTTCCATCCGCTCCTCGTACTCGACGCCGTCCGCCTTCATCCTCCCCACGGCCTCGCCGCGCGCCTTGTTCTGCATGGCGGCGAGGATCTGGCGCGGGTCGTCGAGCGTCGACTCGACCACGGACACCATGTCCAGGGCGTACGAGGGGGATTCGGGGTCGAGCAGGTCGAACGCGGCGAGCGCGAACGTCGACAGCGGCTGGTTGAGCGCGAAGTCCTGCTGGAGGTCGACCGTCAGCCGGATCGTCCGCCCCTCCGCGTCCGGCTCGTCCAGCTGCTCCACCACGCCGCCGTCGAGCAGCGAGCGGTAGATCGCGATGGCCCGGCGGATGTGCCGCAGCTGCGCCTTGCGCGGCTCGTGGTTGTCCTCCAGGAGCCTCCGCATCGCCTCGAAGGCGTTGCCCGGCCGGGCGATCACCGAGAGCAGCATGATGTTGGTGACCTTGAAGCGGGAGGTCAGCGGCTCCGGCTCGGCCGCGATCAGCTTCTCGAAGGTCGTGTCGCTCCAGGCGACGAAGCCCTCCGGAGCCTTCTTGCGGACCACCTTGCGGCGCTTCTTCGGGTCGTCGCCGGCCTTCGCGAGCGCCTTCTCGTTCTCGATGACGTGCTCGGGGGCCTGCGCCACGACCAGCCCGGCCGTGTCGAAGCCGGCCCGGCCCGCCCGGCCCGCGATCTGGTGGAACTCCCGGGCGCGCAGCGTGCGCACCCGGTTGCCGTCGTACTTGGTGAGGGCCGTGAAGAGCACCGTGCGGATCGGCACGTTCACGCCCACGCCGAGCGTGTCCGTCCCGCAGATCACCTTCAGCAGACCGGCCTGCGCCAGCTTCTCCACCAGGCGCCGGTACTTCGGCAGCATGCCGGCGTGGTGCACGCCGATGCCGTGGCGCACGAACCGCGAGAGGTTCTGGCCGAACTTGGTGGTGAAGCGGAAGTTGCCGATCAACTCCGCGATCTTGTCCTTCTCCTCGCGCGTGCACATGTTGATGCTCATCAGCGACTGCGCGCGCTCGACGGCCTGCGCCTGCGTGAAGTGCACGATGTAGACGGGCGCCTGCCTGGTCTCCAGGAGCTCCGTCAGGGTGTCCGTGATGGGGGTGAGCCGGTACTCGTACGACAGCGGCACCGGCCGGGTCGCGGAGCGGACCACCGAGGTCGGCCGGCCCGTGCGCCGGGTCAGGTCCTTCTCGAACATCGACACGTCGCCGAGCGTCGCCGACATCAGCACGAACTGCGCCTGGGGGAGTTCGAGCAGCGGGATCTGCCAGGCCCAGCCGCGGTCCTGCTCGGCGTAGAAGTGGAACTCGTCCATGACGACCTGGCCGATGTCGGCGTACTTGCCGTCCCGCAGCGCGATCGAGGCCAGGACCTCCGCCGTGCAGCAGATCACCGGCGCGTCCGCGTTCACGGAGGCGTCGCCGGTCAGCATGCCGACGTTCTCGGTGCCGAAGAGCTTGCACAGGTCGAAGAACTTCTCCGACACCAGCGCCTTGATCGGCGCGGTGTAGAAGGTCACCTGGTCGTTCGCCAGCGCGGTGAAGTGCGCGCCGGCCGCGACCAGCGACTTTCCCGATCCGGTGGGGGTGGACAGAATGACGTTCGCACCGGAGACGACCTCGATCAGCGCCTCTTCCTGGGCCGGATAGAGCGTGATGCCCCGCTCCTCGGCCCAGGAGGAGAAGGCCTCGAAGAGGGCGTCGGGGTCGGCGGTCGGCGGCAGCTGGTCGATAAGGGTCACGCCCCCATCTTGCCTGGATTCCGTCCGGAGCAGGGAACCGGCCACCGGCGGTGTTGATCACGGGCGGTAGGCTCGTCCGTCGACCGGGCGCCAACCGAGCGCCGGCAGGGGAGAAACGAGGCGGGCCAACCATGATGGGACCGGCGCACTCGCTGTCCGGAGCGGCGGCCTGGCTGGGGGTCGGGGCCCTCGCGGCGGCCTACGACCGCCCGATGCCCTGGCCGGTCCTCGTCGTCGGCGCGCTCATCTGCGCGGGCGCGGCCCTCGCCCCCGACCTCGACCACAAGTCCGCGACCATATCGCGCTCCTTCGGGCCCCTCTCCAAGATCCTCTGCGGGATCATCGACAAGCTGTCGTACGCCGTCTACAAGGCCACCCGTTCCAAGGCCGACCCCCGGCGGACAGGGGGGCACCGGACCCTCACCCACACCTGGCTCTGGGCGGCCCTGATGGGTGTCGGGGCCTCCGCGGCGGCGGTCAGCGGCGGCCGGTGGGCGGTCCTCGCCCTCCTCTTCGTCCACGCGGTCCTGGCCGTGGAAGGCCTCCTGTGGAAGGCCGCGCGGGCTTCCAGCGACGTCCTGGTCTGGCTGCTCGGAGCGGCCGGCGCCTGGATCATGGCGGACATCCTCGAAGACCCCGGCAACGGCGCGAACTGGTTCTTCACCGGTCCCGGCCAGGAGTACCTGTGGCTCGGCCTGCCGATCGTCCTCGGCGCCCTCGTCCACGACATCGGCGACGCCCTGACGGTCTCGGGCTGCCCGGTCCTCTGGCCCATACCCGTCGGCCGCAAGTTCTGGTACCCGGTCGGCCCGCCCAAGTTCATGCGGTTCCGGGCCGGAAGCTGGGTCGAGCTGAAGGTCCTCACGCCCGCCTTCATGCTCCTGGGCGGGCTCGGCGGGGCCTCCGCGCTCGGCTACATATAGCCCCGTCCGTACGCACGGGTGAGGGCCCGCACCGGAGATCCGGAGCGGGCCCTCACCCGTGTACCGCTCATCCGTGCCAGGACCGCCACAGCGCCGCGTACGCCCCGTCCGCCGCGACCAGTTCGTCGTGGCTGCCGAGTTCGCTGATCCGGCCGGACTCGACCACGGCGATCAGGTCGGCGTCGTGCGCGGTGTGCAGCCGGTGCGCGATCGCCACGACCGTGCGCCCGTCGAGGACCCGGCCCAGGGACCGCTCCAGGTGGCGGGCCGCCCGCGGGTCGAGCAGGGAGGTCGCCTCGTCCAGGACCAGGGTGTGCGGGTCCGCCAGGACGAGCCGGGCCAGGGCGATCTGCTGGGCCTGCGCCGGAGTGAGCGTCCGGCCGCCCGAGCCGACCTCGGTGTCCAGGCCCGCGTCGAGCCCCCGGGCCCAGCCCTCCGCGTCCACGGCCGCGAGCGCCGCCCACAGCTCGGCGTCGTCGGCCCCGGCCCGAGCCAGCAGCAGGTTGTCCCGGAGGGAGCCCACGAAGACGTGGTGCTCCTGGTTGACCAGGGCCACGTGCTCGCGGACCCGCTCGGCGGGCATCCGCGCCAGCTCGGCCGCGCCGAGCGTGACCGAACCGGCCCTCGGGGCGTACACGCCCGCGAGCAGCCGCCCGAGGGTGGACTTGCCCGCCCCGGACGGGCCGACCAGGGCGAGCCGGGTGCCCGGCGCCACCGTCAGGGACACCTCGTGCAGCACGTCGGCGCCCTCCCGGTAGCCGAACCCCACCTCGTCCGCCCGCACCGTCCGGCCCTCGGGCCGCACCGTCCCGTCGCCCGTCTCCGGCTCGATGTCCCGGACGCCGACGAGCCGGGCCAGCGACACCTGCGCGACCTGGAGCTCGTCGTACCAGCGCAGCACGATCCCGATCGGTTCCACCAGCATCTGCGCGAGCAGCGCGCCGGTGGTCAGCTGCCCCACGTCGATCCAGCCCCGCAGCACGAACACCCCGCCGATCAGCAGCACGGCGCACAGCACCGTCGTGTGGGTGAGGTTGACGACGGGGAAGAGCACCGACCGCAGGAAGAGCGTGTACCTCTCCCACGCGACCCAGTTCTTGATCCGCCGGTCCGACAGGGCGATCCGGCGCCGGCCGAGGCGGTGCGCCTCGACCGTGCGGCCCGCGTCGACGGTCTCGGCGAGCGCGGCGGCCACCGCCGCGTACCCCGCCGACTCCGAGCGGTACGCCGAGGGCGCCCGCTCGAAGTACCACCGGCAGCCCACGACCAGGAGCGGCGCGGCGAGCAGCACGGCGAGGGCGAGCGGCGGCGCGGTCACCGCGAGGCCGCCGAGCAGCAGCCCCGCCCACACGACGCCGACGGCCAGCTGGGGCACGGCCTCGCGCATCGCGTTGGCGAGCCGGTCGACGTCCGTGGTGATCCGGGAGAGCAGGTCGCCGGTCCCGGCCCGTTCGAGCACGCCCGGCGGCAGGCCCACCGCGCGCACCAGGAAGTCCTCGCGCAGGTCCGCCAGCATCTCCTCGCCGAGCATGGCCCCGCGCAGCCGGACGAGCCGCACGAAGACGGTCTGGACGAGGAGTGCGCCCGCGAACAGCGCGACCGTGCGCTCCAGGTGCAGGTCGCGGGCCCCGGCCGCCAGGTCGTCCACCACCGAGCCCAGCAGGTAGGGGGCGACCATCGAGGCGATCACGGCGACCGCGTTCACCCCGACGAGCAGGGCGAACGCCCGGCGGTGGCGGCGGAGCAGGTCGCGCACGTAGGCGCGGACGGTCGAGGTCGCGGCGACGGGCAGCGTCGTCGCCGTCGTCGGGGCCCCCGGGTCGTACTCCGGCGGAGCCAGGCCGATCATGCCGATTCCCCTTCCAGCGCTTCTTCCGCTTCCAGCGGGTCCCCGGGAGCGGGGACGGCGGCGAGCTCCTCGTCCGTCTCGCGGGTGACGACCGCGCGGTAGCGGGGCTCCCGGGCGAGCAGTTCGCGGTGGGTGCCGACGGCGACCGCCGCGCCCTCGTGGACCAGGACGACCCGGTCGGCCCGGTCCAGGAGCAGCGGCGAGGAGGCCAGGACGACGGTGGTGGCGCCCGCGCGCAGCCCGGCGATCCCGGCGGCCACCCGCGCCTCGGTGTGCGCGTCGACGGCCGAGGTCGGCTCGTCCAGCACCAGTACTTCCGGGTCGGCCACCAGGGACCGGGCGAGCGCCAGGCGCTGGCGCTGGCCGCCGGAGAGCGACCGGCCGCGCTCGGTGATCCGGGTGCGCATCGGGTCGCCGCCGGTGTCCACGGAGGCCTGGGCCAGGGCGTCGAGGACGTCCTCGCAGCGGGCGGCGGCCAGCGCGTCCTCGGCCCGCACCGCGCCCGAGGAGGGCACGTCGAGCAGTTCGCGCAGGGTGCCGGAGAGCAGCACCGGGTCCTTGTCCTGGACGAGGACGGCGGTACGGGCGGTCTCCAGGGGCAGTTCGTCGAGCGGGACCCCGCCCAGGAGCACCGGGGCGTGACCGGCCTCCGGCTCGGCCGGATGGCCGCCGAGCCGGTCCGCGAGCCGTCCGGCCGCGTCCGGGTCGCCGCAGACGACGGCGGTGAACAGACCGGCCGGGGCGCGCAGCCCGGTCAGCGGGTCGTACAGGTCGCCGCCCGCCCCCGGCCGCCCGCCCCCGCCGGCCGTGGTCACGGTCGTCGTGGTCCGGGTCAGGGCGAGGACCCGGGCGGCCCGCTTCGCGGACGGCCGGGAGAAGGAGAACGCCATCGCGATCTCCTCGACGTTGCGCAGGGGATGGTGGGTCAGGGCCACGGCGCCGTAGACGGTGACCAGTTCGCCGACCGAGATCCGCCCGTCGAGCGCGAGCCGGGCCCCGTACGCCACCACCACGATGAGCAGGACGCCGGGCAGCACGACCTGGATCGCGGCGATCAGCGCCCACATGCGCGCGCTGTGCACGGCCGCCCGGCGGACCTCCTGCGAGGCGGCGCGGTAGCGGCCGAGGAACAACTCCTCGCCGCCGATGCCGCGCAGCACGCGCAGCCCGGCGACGGTGTCGGAGGCCAGCTCCGTGGCCCGGCCCGCCTTCTCGCGCTGGACGTCGGCCCGGCGGGTGGCGCGGGGGAGGAGCGGCAGCACCGAAAGCGCGAGGACCGGCACGCCGACGGCCACCACGGCGCCCAGGGCCGGCGCGTAGACGACGAGGCCCGCGCAGACGGCCACCAGGACGACGGCGCCCGCCGCGAACCGGGACAGGGCCTCGACGAACCAGCCGATCTTCTCGACGTCGCCGGTGGAGACGGCGACGACCTCGCCCGCGGCGACCCGCCGGGTCAGGACGGAGCCGAGCTCGGCGGTCTTGCGGGCCAGGAGCTGCTGCACCCGGGCGGCCGCGGTGATCCAGTTGGTGACGGCGGTCCGGTGCAGCATCACGTCGCCGGTCGCGACCGCCGCGCCGAGGAGCACGAGCAGCACCCCGGCGAGCGCGAGCCGCCCGCCGTCGCGGTCCACCACCGCCTGGACGGCGAGCCCGACGCCGAACGGCAGCCCGGCGATGCCCAGGTGGTGCAGCAGCCCCCAGAGCAGGGACTTCACCTGCCCACCGAGCTGCTGACGGCCGATCCAGACGAGGAACCGCGTGCCCGAACGGACGTCGGGCACCCCGGGATCGGCGTAGGGAAGATCTCGAATCTGCATGGCGTCCCAGGAGCTCCGGGTCGGACGGGGGAAACGCGCGCCGGGGATGCGCGGCGGCGTCGGAAACCGTGCAAGGTTCGCTTTTTCCCCGCGTACCGGCAAACGATTTTCCACCCGGGAGGAACAGATCCGGCCATGGCCGTGCCCGGACGACGGCGCTGCCGGGGACAAGGGCCGGGCGGGACGCGGCCTCGGCTGCGCTGCGGTGGGACGCTCGGGTCGGTGTCCGGAGCCGTACGGCTGTTGCTCGGCATCCCGTTGTGGCGGTCCCGGAGGCGGCGGAGGAGGAGGGCCGCCGTGAGGTCTCCCATGGATGTGTCGGACCCGAACGCGGCCTGGCTGATCGCGGCGTACGCGCTGCGGCCGGTGATCACGCCGCTTGCGGTCCGCGAGTCCGGGTGCCGCCGCCCGCAGCAGATGCGCCGGGTCGGAAGGGGCTCAGTCTCTCCGGTCCGTGGGTCCGTGGGTCCGTGGGTCCATGGCCGAGAATATGCGCCACGGCGCGACCGGGCGCGGGGAATGTGACGCACTGCCGTCCAGTACCGGCCGATGATTCGTCGCCCTCCGGTGGCCCGGAGGGCGCTCCCGGGCGCGCCCTGTTGCCTCCCGGTACTGGATGAGGTCCGTCTCCGCCGCACCCTCGCTTCGGTTTCTCTCGATGGCTGAAAAGGATCGCATTTTCTGCTCCATCTCCTTCTCCGTGTTAGTAGTGGGGCAGTGGATTAGCCATGTTTGACGCGTTGCTGAATGCGTGTTTAGGGTGGGCCCGAGGCGTCGATTTTTGGGCGCCGCGCGGCACGTTCACGCGAAGCGGGTGGCGGGAGCCGCGATATTCGGCACGCCGAGACCATTCGCTCGCATGACCACCGACGAAAGGTTAATCAAGTGCGATCTGTATCGGCCATGACGCGACAGGATTCCACTGCCGTCCACCCGGAGGTGCTGGCGGCGCAGGACTTCGCGAACACCGTCCTCGAAGGCGCGGCGCCGGGCTTCCACTCGAACTGCGAGACGCCCGCCATGGCCACGCCGGCCACCCCGACCGTCGCCCAGTTCGTCATCCAGGGCAGCACCATATGCCTGGTCTGCTGAGTTAAGGACCGAGCCGTCGCCGGAGGGGCCCGCACGGCCGGGCCCCTCCGGCGCGCGACCTCGCGGCACTCATGACGACAGCCGGGCCCGTGACGGACGGAGACGAGTAATCCGGTGGAAAAGAAGTGGTGGAGGCGGTACGCCTCGAAAACGTCCACCATCCAGGCGGCAGCCGATCGCGTATTTCTCCCGATAGCGATCGGACAGGCTCTGGCGGCCGCTGAGAGCCTTTTTCTCCGTGCGGAATTCGAAGAAGACGGATACCTCCGGGGAACGTCGGCCCGACAGTACCCACCGGGCAGCCTGAGGCATCGGGTCGGCCGTGTGCTCGACCATCCCCGCACCCCTCGCGTACTCGCGGGAGTGACCCTCGCCGCGTCGGCCGGGCTGGCACTCGCGCGCGGTAACCGGAGGGCGCAGATCGCCGCCGCGACCGTCATCGGGACGTGCAACCGGCTGAGCGAGATCCGCACCCCGTACGGGCGGGACGGCGCGGACCAGATGACGGCCGTCGTCACGCAGTACCGCGCCCTCACGGCGCTCATACCCGACCAGAGGTTCTCCGACGACCTCTTCCTGCGTGCGGTCAACTTCCAGGCCGCGCTGAGCTATGCGGTCTCGGGCGTCTCCAAGGCATTCGGCAGCAGCTGGGTCCAGGGCGACGCCCTGATCGAAGTCCTGCGGACGGAGGCGTACGGCAGTGGACCGGCCGCGGCCCTCCTGCGCAGGCATCCGAAGCTCTGCCGGGCCCTGACCATCGGTACGGTGGCGTGGGAGACGGCCTTCCCGCTCGTCTACCTGCTGCCGCGTGAACAGGCGTCCCACGCGCTCTCGGCGGTCAAGGCCTTCCACGCCGGCGTGGCGGCAGCCATGGAGCTTCCCCGTTTCGTCTGGGGGTTCTTCGGCGCCCATGGAGCCGTCGGCTACGTCCTGGACACGCGCGGCACGCCCCGGACGTTCGAGAAGGCCGTGGTCGGCATCGCCGGCGGCGTCGTCCTCGCCAGCGCCCTGATCGCCCGCGAGAAGCGCCTGACCGCCCGGGAACGGCGGCTCGGCCCCAAGGGCTCCGCACGGCTCCGCCACGCCGGCGGCGACGTCGAGTACCGGGTGGACCGCCCCGGGGACGGGGCCGCCTCCCGCACGGTGATCGTTCTGGAGTGCGGCCTGGGGCAGTCCCTCGAATCGTGGGAGTGGGTCGCCGAGGGCCTGGCCCGTCACCACACGGTCGTCCGCTACCACCGGTCCGGATACGGTCTCACGACGTCACGGGCGGCGAGTGGGGACCTCCTCGCCGCGGTCCTCGACGAGATCGGGGCCGAGGGCGAGATCGTGGTGGTCACCCACTCGATCGGCTCGCTGAGCGCGGCCTCCTACGTACGGGACCCGCGCTTCGCGGACCGGGTCGACAAACTGGTCGTCGTCGACGGCACCGACCCGGCACTCCTGGACGAGGACCGCACGGACCGCAGGCGGTTCGGCACCTTCCTCCAGGCACAGCTCTACACCCTGCTGGCGGCGGTCACCGGGATCTACGAATGGGCACCCAACGCGGTGGAACGGCAGGCCGGATACACGCCCGACACCCAGTTCGGCCACGTGCAGTTCGTCTTCTCCCCGAGGAACGTCGTCAACTCGGTCCGCGAGTACCGGGCGGTCCGGACCGAGGGTGCCCTGTCCCGCCTCGGCGCGGTTCCCTCGGTCCTGGTCGTCGCCTCGGACGAGTTCGCCGACCAGCAGGCGGCCCTGGCCGAGAAGCTCGGGGCGAAGTACGAGGTGGTGCACGGCTCGGCGCACCGCTCGATCATCGGGCACCGCCACCACGCCGAGAAGGTCGAAGACGCCGTCAGAAGGTTCGTCGATGCTTGCTGACCAGCTCAAGGGCGGGGCGACCGCCTTCGCCGTCGGAGCGCTCGCGACGCACCTGGTCGCGACCGTCCTCCAGAACACCCCCGACTCCTACAACCAGGACCTGCGCAAGTTCACGGGCGGCTGGCCCCTCCCCGGATGGCGCTTCTTCGCTCCCAACCCCGGGGTGCAGAACGTGCACCTGCTGGTGCGGGAGACCGCTGGTGACGGCCCGACGCCGTGGCGCGACGTGACCCCCGTCGTGCCGCACGGCTGGACGCAGGTGCTCTACAACCCGCGGAGCCGCGGGCCCAAGGCGCTGTTCGACGCCATGCAGCAGCTCTCCGTCATGAGCGCGAACCAGGCCGACTTCGCCTGGGTCACCCGGAGCCTGCCGTACGAGCTGGTGTGCGCGGCGAGCCGGGCCGCGGTGTCCGACGAGGCACGGGCCCTCCAGTTCCTGCTGATGAACGTGTTCCCCAGCGCGCCGGCGCAGCACCGGATGAAGCCGATCCTCACCTCCGAGTGGATCCCCCTCGGCACCGCCCCGCGCGCGGCGGAGGCCGCCGCGTGAACGGGGAGAAGTACGAGGGGACGGAGCTCCACCTCCACGTCACCGGCTCCATCGGCGCGGCGCTCGTGCCGTGGTGGATCCACTGGCTGCGGGAGCTCCACCCGGACCTGGTCGTCAATGTGTCGGTGACGCCCGCCGCGTCACGGTTCCTGGCGGTTCGGGCGCTCCGCCATCTGGCCAACGGCACGGTGTGGACCGACACGTGGGACGATCCGGACGTACCGCCCGAGGTCAACGCCGGACGCAGCGGCGGATCCGAGTGCTTCGTCGTCTTCCCCGCCACCCTGGACACCGTCATGCGCCTGGCACAGGGCCGCGCGGACTCGCCCGCCCTCCTGATGCTCCAGGTGACCGACGCGCCCATCGTCGTCGCGGACACCTTCCCGGGGACCAACGAGATCGTCGAGAGCCACCTGCGTACGCTCGAACTCCGACCGAACGTGGCGTTCGCGCCCCGTGTCAACGGCGTGCGCGCGAGCGACCGGTCGTCGGCCGAGGTGGGGTTCAACCTGCCGGGCGCCCTCGGTGTGGCCAACAGGATGCGGAAGGAAGGACGTTCCGGTGAGTGACCCGAGCGTGTACGACGAGTCGGCCGTCGAGGCGTACGACCTGGTGTCCTCGATGCTCTCCCCGGGGGCCGGCCACGCCGCCTGGGTGGCATCGCACAGGCCCCTGGCCGGGCGGACCGTCCTGGACCTGGGATGCGGCACGGGCGTCTCCTCGCTCGCGCTCGCCGACGCCGGCGCGCGGGTCGTGGCCGTCGACGCCTCCCGGCCGTCACTGGACGTCCTGAAGGAGAAGTGCCTCGACCACGACGTCGAAGCGGTCGAGGGGGACTTCCGCGACCTCCGGCTGGACTCCGCGTTCGACGTCGTCACCCTGTCGAGGAACACCTTCTTCCTCGCCCAGGAGCAGGAGGAGAAGATCGACCTCCTGCGCGTCGTCGCACGGCACCTGGCACCGGGCGGCGCGGCCTTCCTCGACTGCACCGACCCCGCCGAGTTCCAGCGCGCGGGCGGCGACGCGCACTCGGTCACCTACCCGCTCGGCCGGGAGCACATGGTGACGGTGACGCAGACCTCGGACCGGGCCGCCCAGCAGATCCTGAGCATCTTCCTGGTCCAGGGCGCGTCGACCCTCACCGCGTTCCACGAGCAGGCCACCTGGGCCACGCTCGCGGAGATCCGGCTGATGGCACGGATCGCGGGTCTGGAGGTGACGAGGGTCGACGGGTCGTACGCGGGAGAGCCCTACGGCGCGCGCTCGCGGGAGATGCTGATCGTCCTGGAACAGCAGCGGTGAGCGGCGTGCCCGCGATCGCCGCGGAGGACGCCACCGTCGTCCTGGACGACACCGTCCTGCTGGCGCCGACGACGTTCGAGGTGATGCCGGGCGAGTTCCGGTGCCTCACCGGAAGCAACGGCTCGGGGAAGACGACCCTCCTCCGGGCCTTCCTGGGAAGCCGGCGGCTGACGGACGGCGCCGTTCTCGTGCGGGGCGAGACCGTCGACATGGGCAGGCCCCGGCACCGGCGGTCCGTGGCGTCGCTCGTCGACCCGGTTCCCGTCGCCCGCGACATGACGCTGCACGAGCAGGTGGCCCTGGTCGCCGCCTCCTGGTACGGCAACACCGCGACCACCGCCGAGCGCGCCGAGGAGGTCGTCGGACGCCTGGGCCTCACCGCCCTGGCCGGGCGGTTCCCCTCGCAGCTCTCCTCCGGCCAGCTCCAGCTCTTCAACCTCGCGCTGACCCTGGTCCGCCCCGCCGACGTCGTCCTGCTCGACGAGCCCGAGCGGCACCTCGACACCGACCGCGTCGACCTCGTCGCCACCCTGCTCGCCGAGCGCGCGGAGCAGGGGACCGCATTCCTGGTCGCCACCCACGAGCCCGTCATGGTGGACGCCTGCGACGGCGTCGTGGAGCTGGGATGACGACGGACACCCTCAGCATGGCCGAGACCGACCCCAAGGACCGCGTCCACGCGGTACGGCACCGGTACGCCCACCGCGGCGACCGCGGCACGGTGCGGGAGTGGGCGTACCCCGTCTATCTCACCGTCGTCCTCGTCCTCGTCTACGTGGTGCCGGTCGTCCACCTGGTGAGGACCGCCCGGACGCTCCTCCCCCTGGAGTCCTCCGCAGCGGCGACCCCCGTGGCGTGCCTGGTCGCGGCGGCGGCGGTCTGGGGCGCCCAGCTCACCGGCCGGTTCTGGGGACCGCTGGTGCTGAAGCCGTTCCTGCTGCACGTGTTCATGTCCACGGACCTGTCCCCGGCGGACTACCTCGGCACGATCGCCCGCCGCCGGCTGCTGTACGCGGGACTCGGCACGCTGCTGGCGGTGGTCACCGCGACCTTCCTCGTGACCGACCTGTTCGACCGGCCGGGAAGCGTGCTCCTGCCGCAGGGCGTGGCCGTCGCGGTGGGCGTCGGCGCCGTCGCCCCCGTGGCATGGCTGTGGGGTCAGGTCCGGACGGTCCGCGAGAACCTGCTGCTCGCCGCCGGGACGG
This sequence comes from Streptomyces bikiniensis, assembly GCA_000716465.1. GTDB lineage: Bacteria > Actinomycetota > Actinomycetes > Streptomycetales > Streptomycetaceae > Streptomyces > Streptomyces bikiniensis. The sequence continues at coordinate 182,440 of JNWL01000006.1, read as the reverse complement.
CCGTCACGGCGGTCGCCGTGGCACTGCTCGGCTCCTCCCCCCTCCTGGGCGGGGGCGGCCTGTGGCTCGCCGCCGGCGTGCCGGCGGCCGCGGCGGCGCTGCTCTCCCGGTCCGTCTTCCGCTCCCTCCACGCGGTCGACCTCGCCCGGCTCGCCCGCGAATCGGCGCGCGCCGCCGAGGCCCAGACCTTCGCCTGGACCGGCACGCTCCACCATGCGCTCGACCTCTACCGCCCGGAGCCCCGGGGGCTCACCTCGGCCCTGATCCGCCGGGACGGGCGCCTGCGCGGCCACCTCGTCCAGGGCGCGGTCCGCGCCCTCCGCACCCGGGGCCGCACGATCGCGGCCGCTGCGTTCCTGCCGGCCGGCGGTGCCCTGCTGACGCTCGGCGTCGCGGAGCCGGACGCCAGGACGGCGACGCTGTCCTGGGCGGTCGGCGCGGCCGCCGTCTACTGGGGGTCCGGGTGGGTCGGTGAGACCTGGCGCGGCCTGCGCGACGAACTGACCCTGGCCCCGCTGCTCGGCGAGAGGTGGGGCGGGACGCTCGCACGCACCCTGGCCTGGCCGCTCGTCGCGGTGGTGACCGCGGCGGGCCTGGCGAGCGGTGCCGCGCTCCTGGCCCGGTGGCCACTCCAGGACGGCCGGGCGGCCGACGCGTCGCTGCTCGTCGCGGGGTCGTTGGTGCTCGTGCTCGGTGCCCGGTTCCTGCGTGAGATGAAGACCGACCTGCCCGTCGAACTGCTGCTCCCCATCATCACGCCCTTGGGCGACTTGTCCGGACTCCGTGTCTTCGCGTGGCAGTTCGACGGACTTGTCGCCGTGCTGCTGGGCGTCCTCGTGATGAACGAGATGCCGTCCGCGTCGGGCGCGGCCCTGACCGCGTCGGGCCTGGCCGCCTGCTGCGTCTGGGCGGGCCTGCGCCGGACGGGGTGGTCCCCCAGGACCCTGGCCGCCCGCCTCGGCCGGACGTGAGGAACCCGGGTCCGGCACGGAGCCGACCTCCCCGTGTGGGCACACGACGACGAAGGCCCCGGCCGCACTGCGGTCGGGGCCTTCGTACGCCCTGCCGGGCGCCGGCGGAGGACACGGGGTCCGCACAGGTGAGGGGGACGCCCCCACACGCTTTCCGAGTGGGCCGCCGGCACCGCCGACACCCTCGCGCCGGGCATCCTGTGCGAGGAGGACGGAACGCCATGGCCCCGCATACGGGGCCGGGTGCGGGGCGTTCTCTCAGGCCGGTTTCGCCGAGTCCACGCCCGGCCGGGACCGCTGCCACTCCCCGCGGGTGAAGTCCGGGATCTCCTGCGGCGCCCCGCCCGCCTTGATCGAGGCGTGGCTCAGGGGCAGTGGGGCCGTCCAGACGGCGGCGTCGTACACGTCGAAGTCCGGTACGAGGCCTTCCCGCAGGCACTGGAGGAGGCGGTAGACCATGAGGTAGTCCATGCCGCCGTGCGCGCCTGGCGGGTTGGCGTGCTCCTTCCAGAGCCAGTGGTCGAACGCGGCGGCGTAGGCCGAGAAGTCGCCCCACTCGTCGTTCTCGTGGTCCGGCTCCAGATAGATCCGGGGCGGGTAGTCCTCGAAGACGCCCCGGGTGCCGCCCAGGCTGTTGACCCTGCTGTACGGGTGCGGGGTGGAGACGTCGTGTTCGAGGCGGATCACCCGCCCCCTCGCCGTCCGGATCAGGCTGACGGTGCGGTCGCTCCCGACGTACGTCTCCTTCCAGCTCGGGTCGCCGGGCGGCACGTGCTCCTTCCGGTACTCGGCGAGGGCGAGCGCCGGGGTGCCGAGGCTGCTGATGCTCACCGCCCGGTCGCCCCGGTTGACGTCCATGTAGTTCGCGACCGGGCCGAAGCCGTGGTTGGGGTAGAGGTCGCCGCGCAGCCGGGTGTGCCACAGCCGGCGCCAGGGCCCCTCGTAGTACGCCGACGAGAACAGCAGGGCGCGCAGGTCGTGGTGGTACGCCCCCGCCCCGTGCAGGAGTTCGCCGAACTTCCCCGCGTGCGCCATCCGCAGCACCCGCATCTCGTTCCGGCCGTAGCAGCAGTTCTCCAGCTGCATGCAGTGCCGGCGGGTCCGCTCCGAGAGGTCGACCAGCTCCCACAGCTCGTCGATCGTCATGGCGGCCGGACACTCCACGCCGACGTGCTTGCCGTTCAGCATCGCGGACCGGGCGATCGCGAGGTGGCTCTCCCAGGGGGTCGCCACGTACACGAAGTCGAGGTCGGCGCGGGCGCAGAGGTTCGCGTAGTCCTCCTCGCCGTTGACGTACAGGGCGGGGGCCGGGTGTCCCGCGGCGACGACCTGCGCGGCGGCCCGCTCGGCCTTCGCGCGCACCGGGTCGCAGACGGCGGCGACCCGCACCCAGGAGTGGGCGAGGAAGTGCCCGATCATGGCGGCGCCCCGGTTGCCGAAGCCCACGATCCCCACCCGGACCGTGGAGCGGGCGTCGAAGGGGACACCGGCCATGGTGGCGCCCTGGCGTGCGGGGGCGGCCGCGGGGGCGGTGCCGGGGGCGGCGTGGGCCGCCCCGGTGCCGGCGGCGGCGAGACCGAGGCCCGCTCCGGCGCCGGTCCTGAGGACCTCGCGGCGGCTCGGGGGGTGCGGCGTCTGCTCGTTCACGGAACCTCCCGGAGCCGGAGTCGGACAGTCGGACTGTACGTTCCCGCTCCGGCGCCGTGCCGGACCGCCCGCCGCGCCTCACCCGAACGTGCGAAAGGTTCCACCGCCCTAACGTGCCCGGGTGCTGACGTCAGGTCAGGGGCGTGTGGCGCGCTCCAGGGCGATCAGCGCCGACACGTAGGTGCGGCCCGTCGCCCGGTCCATCCCGATCTCGCACGTCCGGTTGGCCGAGAGGTGTGCGTCGAACGGCCGGGCCGTGACCTCGGCCGTCTCCCGGGCCGTCGCCGACGCCGTCAGCTCCGGGTGCAGCATGCCCCGGTCGCCCGCGAAGGCGCAGCAGCCCGCGTCGGCGGGCACCACGACCTCCTCCGCGCAGGCCCCGGCCAGCGCGGTCAGCCGGTCCTCGTCGCCCAGGTGCCGCATCGAGCACGTGGGGTGGACCACGGCGGAGCCGACCCGGCGGCGCACGTCGAGCCGGGGGAGCAGCTCGTCCGCCGCCCACACGAGGGAGTCCACCACCGTCAGTTCCGCGTGCAGCTCCCGGTTCTCCTCCGTCAGGTACGGCACCACCTCGCGCGCGATGCCGAGCGTGCACGAGGAGGCGTCCACCACGAGCGGCAGCCGCCCGCCCGCCGTCCAGCCCCAGGCCGCCTCGACGATCCGGTTGGCCATCACCTCGTCGCCCCGCTCGTACCCCTTGGAGTGCCAGATCGTCGCGCAGCAGGTGCCGGCCACGTCGTCCGGGATCCACACCGGCCGCCCGGCCCGCGCCGACAGCGCGACGACGGCCTCGGGGAGCGAGGGCCCGGGCTCGTCGTCCGGGCCGCCGAAGATCCGGTTCACACAGGCCGGGTAGTAGACGGCGACCGCCGCCGGGCGGTGGGTGCGGGGCAGCCGGCGCGGCGCGGCGCCGGGGACCCCGGGCAGCCACGCCGGTACGAGGTCGGGGCGGACCGCCCGGCGGGCGAGGCCGGTCACCGACTCCGCGGCCCGGTCGCCGATCCGGTCGGCGGCGGCGACCGCGAGCCGAGCGGAGGCCTCCACGGCCCGGAAGTTCCGGGCGGCCAGCGCGGCGATCCGCTCCTCGCGCGGCGCGTGCCGCGCGTGCCGGAACTCCTTCATCAACGCGCCCGTGTCGATGCCGACCGGGCAGGCGAGCGCGCACGTGGAGTCGCCGGCGCAGGTGTCGACGGCGTCGTACCCGTACTCCTCCAGGAGCCGGTCCTCGACCGGTGAGCCGTCCTCCTGCCGCAGCATCTCCCGGCGCAGCACGATCCGCTGGCGCGGAGTGGTCGTCAGGTCGCGGCTGGGGCAGACCGGTTCGCAGAAGCCGCACTCGATGCAGGGGTCGGCGATCCGTTCCACGGTCGGGATCGTCTTCAGGCCGCGCAGATGGGCCTGCGGGTCGCGGTCCAGGACGACCCTCGGGGCGAGCACCCCGGCCGGGTCGAAGGCCTCCTTGATCCGCCACATCAGCTCGGTCGCCCGCGTCCCCCACTCCAGTTCCAGGAAGGGCGCGATGTTGCGGCCGGTGGCGTGCTCGGCCTTCAGGGAGCCGTCGAAGCGCTCCACGGTCAGCTTGCAGAACTCGTCCATGAAGGCCGCGTACCGCTCGACGTCGGACGGGTCGGCCGCGTCGAACGCGAGCAGGAAGTGCAGGTTGCCGTGGGCCGCGTGACCGGCCACGGCCGCGTCGAAGCCGTGCCGCTCCTGGAGGTCGAGCAGCGCGGCGCAGGCCTCCGCGAGCCGGGCCGGCGGCACCGCGAAGTCCTCGGTGATCAGGGTCGTACCGGAGGGGCGGGAGCCGCCCACCGCCGTCACGAACGCCTTGCGGGCCTTCCAGTAGCCGCCGATCCGCCCCGGCTCGCGGGTGAACGCGTTCTCCACGGACGCCACCGGGGCGACCGGGTCGAGCCCGGCGAGGACGGCGTCCGCCGCCCGCTCGTACGCGTCGAGGGCCGCCGCGTCCGGGGCCCGGAACTCGACCAGGAGCGCCGTGGTGTCCTTCGGGAGGTCCGCCCAGTCGGCGGGCACGCCCGCCACGCTGACCGAGGCCCGCAGCGTGTTTCCGTCCATCAGCTCGACGGCGACCGCCCCGGCGTCGTTGAACAGCGGCACGGCCGCGGCGGCGGCCGGCAGCGAGGGGAAGAAGAGCAGGGCCGTGGAGACCTCGCGCTCCAGCGGCAGGGTGTCGAAGACGACCTCGGAGAGGAAGCCGAGGGTGCCCTGGGAGCCCACCATGAGGCCCCGCAGGATCTCGACGGGCGTGTCCCCGTCGAGGAAGGCGTCGAGCCGGTAGCCGTTGGTGTTCTTGAGGGTGTACTTGGCCCGGATGCGGGCGGTCAGCTCGGCGTCCGCCTCGATCTCGGCCTTCAGTGCGAGCAGCTCCGCGCAGAGCGCCGGCTCGGCCCGCGCCAGCTCCTCGTCGGCGTCCGGGGCGCCGGTGTCGACCACGGTGCCGCTCGGCAGGACGGCGGTGAGCGAGGCGACGGTCCGGTACGAGTTGCGGGTCGTCCCGGCCGTCATGCCCGAGGCGTTGTTGGCGACGACGCCGCCGATCGTGCAGGCGATCGCGCTGGCGGGATCGGGGCCGAGGACCCGCCCGTACGGGGCGAGCGCCGCGTTGGCCCGCACGACGGTGGTGCCGGGGCGGATGCGGGCGCGGGCGCCGCCGTCCAGGACCTCGACGCCGGCCCAGTGGCGGCGCACGTCCACCAGGACGTCCTCGCCCTGCGCCTGCCCGTTGAGGCTGGTCCCGGCGGCCCGGAAGACCACCTCGCGGCCCTTGCCGTGCGCGTACGACAGGACGGCGGAGACGTCGTCCAGGTCCTCGGCGACCACGACGACCTGCGGGACGAAGCGGTAGGGGCTGGCGTCCGAGGCGTAGCGGACCAGGTCGGAGATCCTGCCGAGGACCTTCCCGGGGCCGAGGAGCGCGGTCAGCTCCTCGCGCAGCCGGCGCGAGGTCCCCTTGGCGTGCAGCGCCGGGACCCGGTCCGGGGCCGGGGTCCGCACCCGACCGGGACGGAGGGCCTGCGGGTCCGGTTCCAGCAGCGGCATGTCACGGCTCCCCTTCGGCGCGATCCCGTCCCCGAGGGGTCAGCAGCCGCCCTCCGGTCCGGGGTCGACCAGGGCGGTCAGCAGGCCTCCGAGCACCTCGCGCTGTTCGGCGGTCAATGGAGCAAGGATGTCCTCTGCGGCCGCCCGGCGCGCGCTGCGCAGCTCCCGCAGCGTGGCGCGGCCCGCGTCGGTGAGCTCGATCCGGATCACGCGGCGGTTGTCCGGATCGGGTGCCCTGCGCACCCGGCCGGCGGCCTCCAGGCCGTCGACGAGGCTGGTCACCGCCCTGGGGACGACTTCGAGGCGGGCCGCGAGGTCGGCCATCCGGGGCGGTTCCCCGAAGGCCGCGACCGTGCGCAGGAGCCGGGACTGCGCGGGGGTGATGCCGACCGGCTCCAGATGGCGCTTCTGGATGCGGTGCAGCCGGCGGGTGAGCCGGAGCAGCTGCTCGGCGAGGAGCCCGTCGGCGTCGGAGGCGCCCGGCCCGCCCGCACGGTCCGCGCGGCTCGGGACGCCCGCCTCGCTCGTGCGGCCGGGGGCGTCCGGATCGCTCGTACGGTCGGTAGTGCTCATGACGGGAACAATATCAGGACGCCGTTCATTGTGAGCATAGGTAACAGTGACCTATGCTCTGATCGACACCGAATCCACCGAAGGAGCCCATGCGCCCCCACGACGAGTCCGAATGGACGCCCCCGCCCCGTGACCCCGGAGAACCGGAGGAGCCCGCCCAGGTGCGGCGCATCCTGCGGCTCTTCCGTCCCTACCGCGCGCGCCTGGCGCTCGTCGGCCTCCTGGTCGGCGCCGCCTCGCTCGTCACGGTCGCCTCGCCGTTCCTGCTCAAGGAGATCCTGGACGTCGCGATCCCCCAGGGCCGCACCGGCCTGCTCGGCCTGCTCGCCCTCGGCATGATCGTCGCCGCCGTCCTGACCAGCGTCTTCGGCGTCCTCCAGACCTTCATCTCGACCACCGTCGGCCAGCGCGTCATGCACGACCTGCGCACCGCCGTCTACGAGCGGCTCCAGCAGATGCCGCTCGCCTTCTTCACGCGCACGCGTACCGGCGAGGTCCAGTCCCGCATCGCCAACGACATCGGAGGCATGCAGGCGACCGTGACCTCCACGGCCACCTCCCTCGTCTCCAACCTCACCGCCGTCGTCGCGACCGTCGTCGCCATGCTCGCCCTCGACTGGCGGCTCACCCTCGTCTCGCTGCTCCTGCTGCCGGTCTTCGTCTGGATCAGCCGCCGCGTCGGCCGCGAGCGCAAGCGCATCACCACCCGGCGCCAGAAGCAGATGGCCGCCATGGCCGCGACCGTCACCGAGTCCCTCTCGGTGAGCGGCATCCTGCTCGGCCGCACCATGGGCCGCTCCGACTCCCTGACCAGGTCCTTCGCCGAGGAGTCCGAGCGCCTGGTCGACCTGGAGGTGCGCTCCTCCATGGCCGGGCGCTGGCGGATGTCCGTCATCGGCATCGTCATGGCCGCCATGCCCGCCCTGATCTACTGGGCCGCGGGCCTGGCCGCCGGAGCCGGCGGCACCGCGATCTCCCTCGGCACGCTCGTCGCCTTCGTCTCGCTCCAGCAGGGCCTCTTCCGGCCCGCCGTCAGCCTGCTCTCCACCGGCGTGCAGATGCAGACCTCCCTCGCGCTCTTCCAGCGCATCTTCGAATACCTCGACCTGCCCGTCGACATCACCGAGCCCGCCGACCCGGTCCGGCTGCCGGAGATCCGCGGCGAGGTCTCCTTCGAGAAGGTCGGGTTCCGGTACGACCCCGGAGCCCCGGGCCGCGCCACCCTGGACGGCGTCGACCTGACCGTACCCGCCGGCGGCAGCCTGGCCGTCGTCGGCCCGACCGGCTCCGGCAAGTCCACCCTCAGCTACCTGGTGCCCCGGCTGTACGACGTCACCGACGGGCGCGTCACCCTCGACGGCGTCGACGTGCGCGACCTGGACTTCGACACCCTCGCCCGCGCGGTCGGCGTCGTCTCGCAGGAGACGTACCTCTTCCACGCCTCCGTCGCCGACAACCTCCGCTTCGCCAAGCCGGACGCCACCGACGAGGAGATCGAGGCCGCCGCCCGCGCCGCCCAGATCCACGACCACATCGCCTCGCTCCCGGACGGCTACGACACCCTGGTCGGCGAGCGCGGCTACCGCTTCTCGGGCGGCGAGAAGCAGCGCCTCGCCATCGCGCGCACCATCCTGCGCGACCCGCCCGTGCTCATCCTCGACGAGGCGACCAGCGCCCTGGACACGCACACCGAGCACGCCGTGCAGCGGGCCATCGACGCCCTGTCGGCCGGCCGCACCACCATCACCATCGCCCACCGCCTCTCCACCGTCCGCGACGCCGACCAGATCGTCGTCCTGGAGGAGGGGCGGATCGCCGAGCGCGGAACGCACGAGGAACTGCTCGCCCGGGACGGGCGGTACGCGGCCCTGGTCCGCCGGGACGGCGCCGCGGACCCGGAGGGCGAGCGGGCGGGTGCGGAGGCCGTCACCTCCCGGACCGCGTGAGCCTTCCGGGAGGCGGCGCCCGGCCTCCGTACGGGGGCCGTCGCGTGCGGGGTTCCCCGGATTCCCGTACGGGCCGGGTTAGCGTGCGCCCATGACGTACCGGCCGACACCGTACGCACCCCCGCACCGCCCCCGTTCCCGTCTCACCCGCCGCGGGCGCCTGGTGCTCCTCCTCGGAGCCGCGCTCGCCGTGGCCGTCGCGGTCACCGCCACCCTGCTGCTCGTCCGCGACGAGCGTCCGGCCGCCGAGCGGCCCCGCCCCCTGCTGGTCCCGGAGGGCTGGCGCTCGGCCCAGGTCTACACGGCCGTCGACCGGGCGCTCGGACTGCCCGAGGGGGCCGCCCGGAAGGCCGCGACCGCCCCCGCCGCCCTCCCGCTGCCCGCCGAGGCCCGCGGCAACCCCGAGGGCTACCTCTTCCCCGCCACCTATCCGGTCCTCTCCACCACCGAACCGGAGGGCCTGCTGCGCTTCATGGTGGACACGGCCGGAAAGCGGTTCGGCACCGCGAGGGTCGCCGAGGGCGCCAGGGCCCACGGGATGAGCGTGTACGAGACGGTGATCGCGGCCAGCATCGTCCAGGCCGAGGCCGACAATCCGGACGACATGGCCAGGGTCGCCCGGGTCGTCCACAACCGGCTCGCCCGGGGCATGGCCCTCCAGATGGACTCGACCCTCAACTACGCCCTGGGCCGCAGCACCGTGGACACCACCCACGAGGACACCCGCTCCACGAGCCCGTACAACACCTACGCGCGCAAGGGCCTGCCGCCGACCCCCATCGGCAACCCGGGGGACCAGGCCCTGGACGCGGTGATCGACCCGGCGGACGGGGACTGGCTCTACTTCGTCACGGTCGCCCCGGGCGACACCCGCTTCACCGCCGACTACGCCTCCCACCGGGCGAACGTGGCCGAGTTCAACGCCAACCGGAGGACGGGGAGGACCTGAGCCGGTGGACCGGCCCGGGCGGGGAAGCTTCGGACCGGTGGGTCGGCCGGGCGGGGAGGCTTCGACCGGCGGACCGGCGGACCGGCGGGGCGGGTCAGCCCGCGGGAACGGCGGTCCGGTCCTGCTCCCGGTCCCGCTCCCGCTCGCGGCGCAGGAGCCGTCGGACGTCGGAGGCCGCCGCGCGCCCGGCCCGGTTGGCGCCGATGGTCGAGGCCGAGGGTCCGTAACCCACGAGGTGGACGCGCTCGTCCCGTACCGCGCGCGTGCCCTCCACCCGGATGCCGCCGCCCGGCTCCCGCAGCCGCAGCGGGGCCAGGTGGTCGATCGCCGCCCGGAAGCCGGTCGCCCACAGGATCACGTCCACGTCGACGTTCCGGCCGTCGTCCCAGGCCACCCCGGTCGGGGTGATCCGGTCGAACATCGGGAGCCGGTCCAGGACCCCCCGCGCGCGTGCCTCCCGGATCGCGTCGTTGAGGGGCAGACCGGTGACCGAGACGACGCTCTGCGGCGGCAGCCCCCGCCGTACCCGCTCCTCGACCAGCGCGACGGCCGCCCGCCCCTCCGCCTCGCCGAACGGCCCCTCGCGGAAGACGGGCTCGCGGCGGGTCACCCAGAACGTCTCGGCGGCGACCTCCGCGATCTCCATCAGGTGCTGGGTCCCCGAGGCCCCGCCGCCCACCACGAGCACCCGCTCGTCCGCGAACTCCTGCGGGCCCGGGTATCCGGCGGTGTGCAGCTGACGGCCCCGGAAGGTCTCCTGCCCCGGGTAGCGCGGCCAGAAGGGCCGGTCCCAGGTGCCGGTGGCGTTGATCAGGGCCCGGGTCGCGTAAGAGCCCTCCGAGGTCTCCACCCGCAGCCGCCCGTCCCCGGCCTCCCGGACGGCGGTCACGTCCACGGGCCGGTGGACCCGCAGGCCGAAGGTCCGCTCGTACGCGTCGAAGTAGCCACCGATCACCTCGGAGGAGGGGCGCGCGGGGTCCGCGCCGGTCAGCTCCATCCCGGGCAGCGCGTGCATGCCGTGGACCTTGCCGTACGTGAGGGAGGGCCACCGGAACTGCCAGGCGCCGCCCGGGCGCGGGGCGTGGTCCAGGACGACGAAGTCCCGGTCCGGCTCCAGGCCGGTGCGCCGCAGGTGGAAGGCGGCGGAGAGCCCCGCCTGTCCGGCGCCGACCACGACGACGTCCACCGCGCGCACGCTCCCGGCCGCCGCTTCGTCCCTCACGAAATCGTTCACGTTTCTACCAACCGGGGCGGGGGCGCGGATCTTCCCGCGCCCCCGCCCCGCCGGCGGCCCCCACCGGCCGCCGGCCGCCGCCGGTTCCTACCGGCCGCCCGGCACGAGCAGCGGGGCGCCGCCCGGGGCCGAGGCCGGGCGGCCGTTCGCCGCCGGGACGCCGAGGAGCGGAGGGGACGGGGGAGAGGGGAGGAGTCCGCGCGCGGCCAGCTCCGGCGTCACGCCCTCGCCGAACCAGTACGCCTCCTCCAGGTGCGGGTAGCCCGACAGCACGAAGTGCTCCACCCCGAGGTCGTGGTACTCCTCGATCCGGTCCGCGACGTCGGCGTGGCTGCCGACGAGCGCGGTCCCGGCCCCGCCCCGCACCAGGCCCACGCCCGCCCACAGGTTCGGCGAGATCTCAAGGCGGTCGCGGTCGAGCGCACCCCCCTGGTGCAGCGCCAGCATCCGCTGCTGGCCCACCGACTCGCTGCGGCCGAGGAGCTCCTGCGCGGCGGCGACCGTCTCGGCGTCGAGGTCGGACAGCAGCCGGTCGGCGGTCGCCCAGGCCTCGCGGGCCGAGTCCCGGGAGATGGTGTGCAGCCGGATGCCGAACCGGACCGTCCGGCCGCGCTCCTCCGCGAGCCGCCGGATCCAGTCGATCTTCTCCTTCACCTGCCACGGCGGCTCGCCCCACGTCAGGTACACGTCCGCGTGCTCCGCCGCCACCGGCCCGGCCGCCTCGGACGAGCCGCCGAAGAAGATCTCGGGCAGCGGGTCCGGCGGCAGGGCCGTGAGCCCGCCCTCGACGTGGAAGTGCTCGCCCTCGAAGTCGTACGGCCGCCCGCTCCACACGCCCCGCACCACCGACAGGAACTCGGCCGTGCGCGCGTACCGCCGGTCGTGGTCCAGGTGGTCGCCGAAGCGGCGCTGCTCGGCCGAGTCGCCGCCGGTCACCACGTTCAGGAGGAGCCGGCCCCGGGTGATCCGCTGGTACGTGGACGCCATCTGGGCCGCGAGCACCGGCGAGATCACCCCCGGCCGGAACGCCACCAGGAACTTCAGCCGCTCGGTGTGCTGGGCGAGCGCGACCGTGGTCAGCCAGGCGTCCTCGCACCACGTGCCGGTCGGGGTCAGCACCGCCTCGAAGCCCAGCTGCTCGGCCGCCTTGGCGATCTGGACCAGGTAGTCGATGTCGGGCGCGCGCACCCCGGACACGGTCCGGTTCCGGGTGATCCCGCCGTCCGTGTAGGCGTGCCGGTCGACGAGGGTCCGGCCGTCGCCGCCGGTCGGCAGGAACCAGTGCAGGTGGACGCTCATCAGGAGGCCTTTCCGTAGCTGCGCGCCGCGGTGGTCGACGGCGGCAGGTCCTTGTTGAAACGGGTGTCCACGTAGTCCGCGAAGCGGAACTTCCGCGGAATCAGCTTGAGTTCGGCGAAGGTGTCGGCGATCTGCTGCTCGGAGGCGATGGCCGCCCCGTCGAGGGCGACCGGGATGCGGGTGCCGTTGCTGCGCTTCACGGCGGCGAGCGCCACCTCGTACGGCAGGCCGGTCTCCTTCGCCCAGACCTTCGCCCACTCCTCGGGGTGCTCGAACACCCAGTCCTGGGCGCGGCGCAGCCGCTCGACGAAGTCGCCGATCGCCTTCGCCTTCTCCTGGTCGGCGAGCGCGGAGGGGGAGGCGACCTGGAAGCCCAGGCCGTTGACGAGCCCGCGTCCGTCGGTCAGGACCCGGCCCTTCCCGCCGAGCAGGACCTGGGAGGTGTACGGGTCCCAGACCGCCCAGGCGTCCACCTTGCCGGTGGTGAACGCGGCCAGGGCGTCGGCCGGCTGGAGCAGGGTGACCTGGACGTCGGACGGCTTCAGGCCGGCCTTCGCGAGGGAGGCGACGAGCTGGAAGTGGGCGGAGCTGCCCTGCGCGACGGCGACCTTCCTCCCCTTCAGGTCGCGCGCGGTGCGCAGCGGCGAGTCCTTCGGGACGAGGATCGCCTCGCCCGCCGAGTCGCCGTGGGTCGCGGCGATCACGGTGATCTTCGAGTCGGCGCCGGCGGCGAAGACGGGCGGGGTGTTGCCGACGGAGCCGATGTCGACGGCTTTCGCGTTCACCGCCTCCAGGAGGGGTGGACCGGAGGTGAACGTCGACCACGTGACGCGGTACGGCAGGTCGTCGAGCTCACCGGCGGCGCGCAGCAGGGCCTCGGCGCCGCCCTTCTGGTCGCCGACGTTCAGGACGAGGGAGCCCTTGCCGTCGGTGTTCGAGGCCTCGCCGGCCGCGGAGGCGCCGGAGCAGGCGGAGGCGAGCAGCGCCAGCGGCAGGAGCAGGGCGGCGAGGGACGGGCGGAAGGACTTCACGGTTTCCTCTCCTCGGGAGGTGCGTTCGGGCAGTCGGGGGTGGGTGCGGATGGTCGGGGCGCGTAGGGGGGGGTACGGGGGCGGATGTACGTACGGAGGTCGGGTGTACGTAGGGAAGCCGGGGGCGCGTACGGGGCCGGGTACGCGTACGGGGTCGGGGGCACGTGCCGGGGTCAGGCCGCCTTCTCCGCGACATCGCCCTCCTCCACGCCGAGTTCGGCGAGCAGGCAGGTGCGGAGCGCGGCCAGCGCGGGATCGCCGGGGGAGCGGGGCCGGTCCAGATCGACGGCGGTGTCGTACGCGATGACCCCGTCCCGCATCACCAGGGCGCGGTCCGCGAGCAGCAGCGCCTCGTCCACGTCGTGCGTGACGAGCAGGACCGTGCAGCCCCGCCGCTGCCACAGCTCGGCCACCAGGCGCTGCGCCTTGATCCTGGTGAGCGCGTCGAGCGCGCCGAACGGCTCGTCGAGCAGCAGCAGGTCCGGGTCCCGTACCAGCGCCCTCGCGAGGGAGGCGCGCTGGGCCTCGCCGCCGGAGAGGGTCTTCGGCCAGGCGCCCGAGCGCTCGCCGAGGCCCACCTCGGCCAGGGCCCTCTCCGCGACCTCCCGGTCCGGCTTGCCCGGCAGGCCGAGCAGTACGTTGCGCCAGACCCTCTTCCAGGGCATGAGGCGGGGCGCCTGGAAGGCGACGGCGCGGCGGCGCGGGACGAGCACGGTGCCGGATATCTCCCGGTCGAGCCCGGCCAGGACGCGCAGCAGCGTCGACTTGCCGCAGCCGCTGTGCCCGAGCAGCGCGGTGAACTGCCCGGCGTGGAGGGTCAGATCGAGCCCGTCGACCACGGGACGCCCGTCGAAGGAGCGGGTGAGGCCCTGAACGGTCACTGCCCGGTGAAGGTCGGTCGCCATTGCAGCAGCAGCCTTTCGAGAGTGCGGACGAGGGCGTCGGCGAGCAGGCCGAGGAAGGCGTAGACGACCAGGCAGACGACGATCACGTCCGTGCGGAAGAACTCCCGGGCCTGGTTCATGAGGAAGCCGATTCCGGCGTCGGCGTTGATCGACTCGCCGAAGACGAGCGCCAGCCAGGCGGTGGCGAGGGAGTACCGCAGTCCGGTCATGGCGCCGGGCAGCGCGCCCGGCAGGACGACGTGCCGGACCAGGCCCCACCGGCCGAGCCCCAGGGACTCGCCGGCCTCGACCAGTTGGGCGTCGACGCCCCGGATCCCGGCGTACACGTTCAGATAGAGGTGGAAGGCGACGCCCAGGGCGATGAGCGCGACCTTCGGGGCCTCCCCGATGCCCAGCCAGATGATGAACAGCGGGATGAGACCGACCCAGGGCACCGTCCGCAGCATCTGCACGGGGGCGTCGACCAGGTCCTCGCCGAGCCGCGAGAGCCCGGACACCAGGGCGAGGGTGATCCCCACCGCCCCGCCGAGCAGCAGCCCCACGGCGACCCGCCGCAGCGAGACCCCCATCGCGTGCGGCAGCGTGCCGTCCACGATCAGCTCGCCGGCCGCCCGCGCGATGGTCCCCGGCGAGGCGAGCACGTCCGCCGGCAGCACCCCCGCCGCACTCGACAGTTGCCAGAGGAGGAGCAGCAGCACCGGCCCGACGGCCCGTCGCAGCCAGCGGGGGACGGAGAAGCCGCGTCCCGGCCCCCGTGCGGGAGTGAGGGATTCGACCTTCGCATCGGGCAGAACCGATATGTCGGGCGCGGAAGGGGCCGTGGGAGGTGGGGCATGGTCGACCGTCATGACGGACTCCGGGGAAAGGGGGAAGGGAGGAAAGAGAGAAAAGGGAGGGGAGGGAAAGGGCGGCGGGGTACGCGTCGGCGTCCGTGGGCGCGGAGCGGCCGCGCACACGGCGATCAGGGCGTCAGGAGCACGAAGAACGCGTCGGAGGAAGCGAGAGGAACGCGGTCAGGAGTGCGAAGGGCGGTGAAAGGGCGTCAGCGGCCGCGACGACACGCGGCGGAGGCCACCCGCAGCAGGTCGATGTGACCGCACGTGGTGAGCAGGGCTGTACGCAACATGGCGCGAACGTAGCGGCCGCCTCGCGGCGGGTCAACGGTTGTCTCGGGGAGTGGACGCGCCGTCCCGAGGCCCGGAACGGGCTGTGTCCGTGCCCCGCGCCCGGCCCTCGCCCGAGCACGGCCCGGCGCCGATTGCGGCATTCGCGGCAGTCCGTCAACGGGATGAGTGCCGTCACCGGCGGCCACATCGCCTCGGGCCGCGGGCCCTTCGGCGCCCTCCACGGGCAGCCCGTCGGCGCCCTGTGGACGTCGGCGGACGGACGGGCCGGACGAGGAGGGCCGCCGCGAGAACGCGACCGTCGAGCTGCGGCGGGAGCCCTACGGCGCGATCCGGGTGACCGTGGCGGGCCGACCGCACAGAATCTTCCGCTCGGGAGGAGAGGCGGAGTCCCGCTGCGTCGTTCCGCACGGACGACCCCGCCGCCCCGCACCACCTCCGCGTGCCGCCCGCGCACGGCACCGGCCGCACGGGTTACGGTGCGCGGGCGATCCGCGCCCGGCCGTGGCGCCCCGCCGGCCTTCCGGCCGCCACCCGGCGCCCGTCACCGCCCACCCCTCCCAGGAGCACACCCCATGACCGACCGCGACCGGCAGCACCCCTACCCCGACGCCCTCCGCCCGGACGAGGGGCCCGCGCCGCACCCGCTGCTCGCGCCGGTCCTCGGGCTGCTGGGGGTCTGGAGGGGCCGGGGGCGGGGCGGGTACCCGTCGCTCGGTGAGGACTTCGCGTACGAGCAGGAGGTCGTCCTCAGCCACGACGGGCGGCCCTTCCTCCACTACGAGGCGCGCGCCTGGCTGGTCGACGGGGACGGGACCCCGCTGCGCCCCTCCGCGCGGGAGAGCGGCTGGTGGCGGCTCCAGCCGGAGGGGCGCGTCGAGGCGCTGATCACCCAGCCCACCGGCATCGCGGAGCTCTCCACCGGCCGCGCGGACGGCGGCACGGTCGACCTCGCCACCCATCAGGTCGCCCTGGCCCCCACCGCGAAGCAGGTCGACGCCACCCGCCGCCGCTACACCCTCGCCGACCCGGACACGCTCGACTTCGTCCACGACCTGGCGGCCGTCGGCCGGCCGCTCCAGCACCACCTGGGCGCGCGCCTCCACCGGACCGCCTGAGACCGGAGGCCCCCTTCGGCCGCGGACGCCGGTCCCGCACAATACGGAAATGAGCGATGACGACCCGTACCTGTGGCTGGAGGAAGTCTCCGGCGACGCCGCCCTCGCGTGGGTGGCCGACCGGAACGCCGAGACTGCGGAGGCCCTGGTCGCCGACCCCGGGTTCACCCCGCTGAAGGAGCGCCTGCGGGAGGTGCTCGACGCCTCGGACCGCATCCCGTACGCCGTCCGGCGCGGCGCGCACCTCTACAACTTCTGGCAGGACGCCGAGCACGTGCGCGGGGTGTGGCGGCGCACGACCCTGGAGCAGTACCGCAAGGACGAGCCCGAGTGGGAGGTCCTCCTCGACGTCGACGCGCTCGCCGCCGAGGAGGACGAGAAGTGGGTGTGGGGCGGGGCGTCCGTGCTCCGGCCCGACCACGACCGGGCCCTGGTGGAGCTGTCGCGGGACGGCGCCGACGCCGCGGTGGTCCGTGAATTCGACCTGAGAACGAGGGAGTTCGTCGAGGACGGCTTCCGGGTGCCGGAGGCGAAGACGCAGATCGACTGGATCGACGCCGACACCGTCTTCGTCGGCACGGACACCGGACCGGGCTCCCTGACCCACTCCGGCTACCCCCGCACGGTCCGCCGCTGGCGGCGCGGCACCCCCCTCGAAGAGGCCGCGACGGTCTTCGAGGCCGAGGCCGGGGACGTGTCCGCCTGGGGCTACCACGACGACACCCCCGGCTTCGAGCGGGACTTCGTCGGCCGCTCGCTGGACTTCTTCCGCGGCGAGACGTACCTCCTGGAGCCCGACGGGACCCCCGTACGGATCGACGTGCCCGACGACGCCTCCGCCTACGCGCACCGCCAACACCTGATCGTCACCCCGAGGTCCGCGTGGCTGGGGCAGCCGAGCGGCTCCCTCCTCGCGTTCGACTTCGACGCCTTCCTCGCGGGCGACCGCTCCTTCGAGGCCCTGTTCGTCCCCGACGAGCGGACCGCCCTCGCCGGGCACTCCTGGACCCGCCACCACCTGATCCTGGAGACGATGCGCGACGTCGGCACCCGCATCGAGGTCCTCACCCCGACCGACGAGGGCCCCTGGCGCCGCGAACCCCTCGTCGGCGTCCCGCCCCTCTCCGCGGTCGACGTCGTCGACACGGACCCGGACGTCTCCGACGAGTACTTCCTCGACGTGTCGGGGTTCCTCCAGCCCTCCACCCTCCACCGGGGGAGCGTCGGCGGGGACGCGGAGGTCCTCAAGCAGGCCCCGGACCGCTTCGACACGACCGGCCTGAGCGTCGCGCAGCACTTCGCGACCTCCCGGGACGGCACGCGCGTGCCGTACTTCGTCATCGGCCCCGACCACTCCGCCACCGGCCCCGGCCCCACCCTGCTCTACGGCTACGGCGGCTTCGAGGTCTCCCTCACCCCCTCCTACGACGCCGTACGCGGCCGGGCCTGGCTGGAGCGCGGCGGCACCCACGTCATCGCCAACATCCGGGGCGGCGGCGAGTACGGCCCCGCCTGGCACCAGGCCGCGCTCCGCGCCGAACGGCCGCGCGCCTTCGAGGACTTCGCGGCCGTCGCCGAGGACCTGGTCGCCCGGTGCATCACCACCCCGGACCGGCTCGGCGCGGTGGGCGGCAGCAACGGCGGCCTGCTCATGGGCGCGATGCTCACCCGGTACCCCGAGCTGTTCGGCGCGATCGTCGCCCAGGTGCCGCTCCTCGACATGACCCGCTTCCACAAGCTCCTCGCGGGCGCGTCCTGGATCGCCGAGTACGGCGACCCGGACGACGAGGCCGACCTGCCGCACCTGCGGGACCTCTCCCCGTACCACCGCATCGAGGCGGACCGCGCCTACCCGCCCGTCCTCCTGACGACCTCGACCCGCGACGACCGCGTCCACCCCGGCCACGCCCGCAAGACGGCAGCGCGGCTCCGGGAACTCGGCCACCCCGTCCTGTTCCACGAGAACACCGGCGGCGGCCACGCGGGCGCGGGGGACAACGAGCAGGCCGCCCACAACAGCGCCCTCCTGCACGCCTTCCTGTGGAAGAACCTCACGAAGGCGGACGGACCGGAGAGCGGCGTCACAACCACCCCGAGCGCTGCGCCTGGAGCGCCATCTGGAACCGGCTCGCGGCACCGAGCCGGGCCATCAGGACCTGGATCCGGCGGAAGAGCGTACGGCGGCTGATCCCCAGCTCCCGGGCGACGACGTCGTCGCCCGCCCCGGCCGCGAGCAGCCGGAGCAGCCGGCGGTCGGCGGGCAGCAGCCCCGCCGGCCGCACCGAGCGGCCGTGCAGGGGCAGCGCGCTCCGCCAGGTCTGCTCGAAGAGCGCCACGAGCGCCGAGAGCAGACCGCACGGCTGCACGACCAGCATGCTGTTGTGGACGTCGGCCTCCCGGATGGAGAGCGACACCAGCGCGTACGCCTCGTCGATGACCAGCAGCTTCACCGGCACCGACGGCAGCACCCGGGCCTGCTCGCCCGCCTCCACGCACGGCTCGATCGACTCCTCCAGCTGCCCCGGGTACTCCAGGGAAGCCTGCGAGTAGACGACCCGCTGCGTCACCCCGCGCGCCAGGGTCGCGAGGGCGTCGTCGGTGGCGCCCGGCAGCGGGAAGTACGGGGGCGAGTCCAGCTGCCGGATCTGCTCCCGCGCGCTGGCCCAGGCCTGCCGCATCCGGGGCCCGACCGCCTCCCCGGTCACCACCTCGACCAGGTCGTCGTGGTACGCCGCGAGCCGCTGCCGCCGGAACGCCTCGAACGCCCCGCCGACCGTGATCCGGGACTCGTCCAGCTCGGCCGCCCGGTGCCGGCCGAGGATCTCCAGACCGGCGGCCGGGGGCACGGGCGCCACCGGGTCCCCGCCGTCCCCGACCGCGCTCGCCAGGCCCGCGTCGACCAGCTCGCCGTACGCCGCCGCGAGCCCGCCGCCCGCCAGGCCGGCCGCCGCACCGATCGCCTCCAGCGGTGCGGGTCCGAGCTCCAGGAGGTGCGGATAGAGCCGCCGGGCCCCCTCCCCGATCCCCAGGAGCCGAAGCGCCTCACCGAGCTTCGCGTCGTTCGCCATGCCCGCATTATCGGCTCCCGCCGCGCCCCGCCGTGGCCGATCCGTGCCACTGGCGGACCCCGGCCACCGGCGGGCGCCGATCGCAGTACCGTCCGGGGGCCGCCGACGCCCGGCGGCCGTACCCCCCCCCGAAGAACCCGAAGAACTCGAAGAACCCGAAGGTTCGGAAGAAGGAGCAGGACGTGGCGAAGGGTCGCAAGAACGGTCTCTACGAAGGCGTCTCCGAGGAGCTTTCCGCCCTGATGAGGAGGGGGTGGGCGGACACCGAGCGGCACGGGCTCGAACCCGGCGAGCAGGCCCCCTACGCGGCCCGCCGCCGCGCCGCGCTCTCCGCCCTCTTCCCGGGCGAGCGCCTGGTCGTCCCCTCGGGCAACCTCACGTACCGCTCCAACGACGACGCCCACCCCTTCCGTCCGTACTCGGGCTACGTGCACCTGACCGGCGACCGGGCCCGCGACGGCGCCCTCGTCCTCGAACCCCGCGCGGACGGCGGCCACGACGCGTACTGCTACCAGCTTCCCCGCGACAGCCGGGAGGACGACGAGTTCTGGCTCGGCTACACGGCCGAGCTGTGGACGGGCCGCCGTCCCTCCCTCGCCGAGTCCGGCGCCGTCCTCGGACTGCCCTGCCGCGACGTCCGCACCGCCGCCGACGACCTGGCCGCCGGCTCCGGCGTCCCGACCCGGATCGTCCGGGGGGTCGACCCGGCCCTCGAAGCGGCCGTCACCACCGACGAGGAGCGCGACGAGGAGCTGGAGGAGGCGCTGAGCGGCCTCCGGCTCGTCAAGGACGCCTGGGAGATCGGCGAGTTGCGCAAGGCGGTCGACTCCACCGTGCGCGGCTTCACCGACTGCGTCGCGGAGCTCTCCCGCGCGGTCGCCTCCTCCGAGCGCTGGATCGAGGGCACCTTCTTCCGCCGCGCCCGCCTGGAGGGCAACTCCGTCGGCTACGGCTCGATCTGCGCCGCCGGCGAGCACGCCACGATCATGCACTGGACGGACAACGACGGCCCGGTGCGCCCCGGCGACCTGCTCCTCCTCGACGCCGGCGTGGAGACCCGCACCCTCTACACCGCCGACGTCACCCGCACCCTCCCGATCAGCGGCACCTTCACCCCCGTCCAGCGCCGGGTGTACGACGCCGTGTACGAGGCGCAGGAGGCCGGGATGGCCGCGGTGAGGCCGGGCGCGCCGTACCGCGCCTTCCACGAGGCGGCGCAGCGCAGCCTGACGGCCCGCCTGGTCGCATGGGGCTTCGTCGAGGGCCCGGTGGACCGCGCGTACGCCCTCGGGCTCCAGCGCCGCTTCACCATGGCCGGCACCGGCCACATGCTGGGCCTGGACGTCCACGACTGCGCGCGGGCGCGCACGGAGGAGTACGTCGACGGCGTCCTCGCGCCGGGCATGGTCCTGACCGTCGAGCCGGGCCTCTACTTCCAGCCCGACGACCTGACCGTGCCCGAGGAGTGGCGCGGCATCGGCGTCCGCATCGAGGACGACCTGCTCGTCACCGAGGACGGCCACGAGAACCTGTCGGCGGGCCTGCCGCGCTCGGCGGACGAGGTCGAGGCGTGGATGGCACGGGTGGCGGGCTGACGGCCCTCCCGGTTCCTCCCGGGGCCTCTGGACACGGCGCGCTCCCTACGGTTAGCTGCACTCGCACCTATTCAACTAGTTGCCTATGGAGTCGCGCCGTGCATCCGTTCCGCACCGCCGTGGAGAACCGCGACCTCGACGCCGTCGAGGCCCTGCTCGCCGAGGACGTCGTCTTCACCAGTCCCGTCGCCTTCGAGCCGTACCCCGGCAAGGCCCTCACCGCCGCGATCCTGCGCGGGGTCCTCCGCGTCCTCACCGACTTCCGGTACGTCCGCGAGATCGAGGGCGCGGACGGCCGCGACCACGCCCTCGTCTTCACCGCGAAGGTCGGGGACAAGGAGATCGACGGCTGCGACTTCCTCCACTTCGACGAGGAGGGGAGGATCGACGAGTTCACCGTCATGGTCCGCCCGCTCTCCGCCGCCCAGGCGCTCGCCGCCGCCATGGGCGCCCAGTTCGACCGCATCCAGGAGGAGGCCGCCGCGGGGAAGCAGGCCTGATATTCCCCGATTCGGGTGATTGCGTGACGGGCGAAACGTCCCCTCCGGGTAAGAGGTGGTCACGCTCTGTGTGACACGTGGAACCACCCCCTGGAGAGGTCGATGCAGCTGATCCCCCGTCAAGGCCGACATCTGGAAGCGCGTTCGTCCGGCGGGCACACCGTCGCCGCCCTCCGGGGCGAGCTCGACCTCGTCCTGGTGCGGCGCCTGCGCCCCGAACTCGACGTCCTCGCCCGGGAGTCCGACGCCCTGACCCTCGACATCCGGGGACTCACCTTCTGCGACGCCACCGGACTCGGCCTCCTCGTCCGCTGCGCCGAGCGCACGCGCGAACGGGGCGCGCGCTGGCGGCTCCTCTGCGACCAGCCGCGGATCCTCCGGCTCATCCGCCTGACCGCGCTCGGTGACCTCCTCCGCCCGGAGGCGGCCCCCGCCGAGGCGGCCTCCGGGGCCTCCGGGGCGCGAACCCGCCGGGCGGAATAGGCCGGGGTGCGGTCGCCGCGCGTCCGAAGTCCGGTCGACCACGCCCTCCCGCCCCGTGCCCGGCGTCACCGACGAGCCGGGCGAGACCGGTCCGTACGACGTGAAGGCCGGCGCGGCGCGGACCGTGGCGCCGTTCCGGTCCATGCCGCACGCGCAGGTGCACGCGCGGTGCGACCGGCTCCCGGGGGCGGAACTCCTCTCGGAGGCGCGCCGGCCCGGACGAAATCCCGTAGCGACACGGGCGGGCGGGGGCGAGGATGACGGGATGACCGACAGCGCGCAGCCCGTGGCGGCCCCGCCCGCCGACGCCTCGCCCGTGGCGGCCCCGCCCGCCGACGCCTCGTCCGTGGAGCCCCCGCCCGTCGACGCCCTGATCGTCGTGGACGTGCAGGCGGCGTTCGTCACCGGAGACGGGGCCGTGCCCGACGCGGACCGGCTCGTCGACCGGACGACGGACCTGATCGCCCGGGCCCGGCGTGCCGGAGCGCTCGTCGTCCACCTCCAGAACGACGGTCCGCCCGGCTCGGAGGACGAACCCGGCACCCCCGGATGGGAGTTGCACCACCACGTGGTGCCCGGTCCCCGGGAGCTGGTGATCCGCAAGCCCGAGGACGACGGCTTCCGGCGGACGCCGCTGGGCCGCGTCCTCGCCGACGCGGGGGTGCGGGCGGTCGCCGTCTGCGGGGTGATGTCGGAGATGTGCGTGCGGGCGACGGCCCGTACGGCCCTGGAGCGCGACTACCGGGTCGTCGTGCCCCACGACGCGCACGCCACCCAGGACGTCCCGGCGGTGCCGGGGATCGCCGACGCGGTGCCGGCCGCGGTGGTCTCACGGGTGGCGGCCTACTCCCTCGGCAGCGACGCGGAGGTCACCGTACCGGCCGCCGGGGTCGCGTTCACGGCCCCGGGGAAGGCGCTCACGGGCCCCGGGGAGGCCTGACCGCCCGGGGCCCGTGAGCGGCTTCCCCCGCGAAACCGGCCGGCACGTGACCGTACGGTCTGGGCCAAGTGGAGGACGCGCGCGCGTGAGCGCCGTGAAGAGGGGAACGTGCGACTGAGGCATCTTCCGGCAGAACCCGTCACCAGGAGCGGAGACGAGCCATGGTCACCACGAGGGGCGAGGCCCGAGCCGGCACGACACCGCCGGCGAGCATCCGGTTGCCGGGCATCGTGCTCGGCGTGGGCATGGGCGGCTTCGTCGACGGCATCCTGCTGCACCAGTTGCTGCAGTGGCACCACATGCTCTCCAGCACCAACGAGGACCGCATCGGGGTGAAGTACTACAACCCCCACACCGTCTCCGGCCTGGAGATGAACACCCTGTGGGACGGCATCTTCCACACCGTCTGCTGGCTCGCGGTCCTCCTCGGCCTGGCCGTCCTGTACGCACGCGTCACCCACAACCGGCTGCGGGTGTGGACCTCCCGGGTGCTGTGGGGATGGATGCTCGTCGGCTGGGGCCTGTTCAACCTCGTCGAAGGCGTCCTGGACCACCACATCCTGGGCATCCACCACGTCCACGCGGGAGACGGCCAGGTCTGGTGGGACATCGGCTTCCTCGTCCTGGGCGCCCTGCTGGTCGCCGGCGGCCACCTCCTCCAGCGCAGCGGCCGGCCCCTCGACCCCGACGCCCCCGCCGGGAGCGAGGGCCGGCGCACCTGATGGAACACCACACGCACGATCGTGGGCACGACGCGGGCAGCGGCCTGGAGTGGCTGCTGCCCGCGCTCGTCCTGTCGGCCACTGCCGTCGCCTACCTCCTGCTCGTACGCCGGGCCCGTCGCCGCAACCCCGTCCGGGGCTGGAGCCGGTGGCGGACCGGATGGTTCCTGGGCGGGATCCTCCTGCTCGCCGTGGCGCTGCTGCCGCCCGTGGCCCCGTTCGCGCACGAGGACTTCCGCGGCCACATGGTCCAGCACATGCTCATCGGCATGTACGCGCCCCTCGCGCTCGTCCTCGCCGCCCCCGTCACCCTCCTGCTGCGCACCCTGCCCGCGGCCCGGGGACGGCAGCTGACCGCCGTACTGCACAGCCCGCCCGCCCGTGCGGTCTCCCGTCCCGCGGTCGCGCTGGCACTGTCCACCGGCAGCCTCGCGGTCCTCTACTTCACCCCCCTCTACAACACGACCGTGAGCACTCCGGCGGCCCACTGGCTGCTGCACGCGCACTTCCTGCTGTCCGGATGCCTGTTCGCCCACGTCATCGCCGGCCCCGACCCCGCCCCCGCCCGGCCCGGAGTGCGCGTCCGACTGGTCTGCCTCGGTATCGCCATCGCGGCCCACGCGATCATCTCCCAGCTGATGTACGGCGGCTTCTGGGTCGACATCCACGCCCCCGTCCCCCAGGTCCGGGCGGGCGCGGAGATCATGTACTACGGCGGCGACGTCGCCGAGCTGCTGCTGGCCGCCGCCCTGGTCTCCACCTGGCGCCCCGAGAACCGGCGTGCCGAGCGCCGCGAAGCCGCCGCACCCCGCGAGACCACGGCCCACGCCTGACACCGAGCGGACGCCACCTCGTCCGCATCCCCCGGCGGCCCCCTCCGGACGTCGTCAGCACGCCCCGAACGACCAGAAGACGCCCACCTCGTCGTCGCTCACCGCGATCACGCCCAGGTCCTCGAAGAAGTACAGGCCGTCGAGGCCCTCCGAGGTCAGGAACCCGTGCGTCCGCGTGCCCTGAAGGCCCGCCGCCAGGAAGTCAGGGGCCGGGTCGGTCGCGGCGGCCGTCGCGTCGGTCCGGTAGCGCGCCGCGGGTCCGTACCGTTCGAGCAGGGTACGGGCGTCCGCCGGCAGGGCGTCCCGGTTCGGGCGGGAGCGGACGGGGGCGGTCTCCCCCTGCCACTCCTCGGCCATGACGGCGAGCGCGGCGACCGCCTCCTCCGTCTCCAGGGGGTGGAGGCGGCCCGGCGTCTCCGACGGGGCCGGGGGATCGAAGGGGTACGAGGGCAGCGCGCGGCGGACGCCGTTGAAGCGGTCCCCGTCCACGTGGGTCCAGCCCCGGGGGTCGGGGACCGACCGGCACATCACGGCGTGGACGTCGTACGCCCGGTCCTCGTGCCGCCGGGGGCCGGTGGCCGCGAAGGCGTACGGGTCCTCGAACAGCCGCAGCGCCGCCGCGTTCCACGGGCAGCGGCGGCCGCGGAACTCCATGAGCGGGGTGCCGACGTGGCGGACGAAGTCGTCCGCCGGCTCGCGGGGTATCCGCCGGAGCCGGTCCAGGACCCGGCGGACGGGTTCGCCGCCCTCCTCGACCACGGGGACGTCCGGGCCCTGCGGGAGGTCCCTCCCGTCCCAGAGCGCCTCCAGGAGCGCGTCCGTCAGGTCCAGGGCGGTCCGGTCGGCAGGCAGGGGCATCGCGCCACCCCATCCGCCCCGTCCCCGCCGACCGGGGCCGGCCGGGCGTCCCGCGCCCGCAGCGCCGGGACGGCCTCCCCGATCGGGTGCCTGCCGGCGGAACGGGCCGTCACCGAGCGGACCCGGGCCTTCAGGCCCCTGACGACCGGCCGCCGGCCCCGGGGTCCTCCGGCCGTCAGTCCTCGCGGGGGTGGACGGCGGTCACCCGTCCCTTCGCGTCGGCCGCCAGATAGGCGGACCCGTACGTGTCGGAGAGGTAGACGCTCATCTCGGGATCGCTCTTCGTGAGGGTCGAGGCCGGGCTGACGACCAGGTAGCGGTTGACGGGCTCCTTCACCCCCAGCTCCTTCTCGGCCCGCTTCAGGAGCGTCGGCAGGGCGTCCCACGCGAAGGTGTCCAGGTCGACCGGGACCGAGCCCGGGAAGGCGGTGCCGCCGGGGCCCTCCCGGACGGCCACGTCCCCGCCCCGGTACATGTACCGGTCGTACCGCGTCGTGCTGCCCTCGACCATCGCCTCGGCCGTCGCGTACTCCGGGTACACGACGAACCTGCTGACCTTGGCGCCGCCCGAGGCCTTCTCGACGGCGGCGACGGCGGTGCGGACCCCGGCGGGCGTCAGCAGGTCGAGCTTCCCGGCGGTCGCCTCCACCGCGGGCTCCTTCGAGGGCGCCCCGGTGGACGCCGCGGATCCCGGGGGCCGCTGCGCGCCCGGGCCCTGCTGCGAGGGGGCGGCGGTCGGCCCGTCGTCCCGCCCGTCCGCGCCCCGGTCCCAGTTCACGGCGGCGACGGGTATCCCCACCGCCAGGACCGCCGCCACGGCGGCCGCCACGACGATCCGGCGTCCGCGCCGCCCGGGGGCGCCGCCCGCCACCGGCGCGGTCGCGGGCGGCGCGCCGGTGAAGCCGGCCGGACCGCCCGCCACCGGAACCCCCGCCGGCCCCGCCGGACCGCCCGCCGCCGGCGGCGCGAGCCGGAACGACGTCGTCCCCCCGGAGTCCGCGCCGCCGGTCTCCGGCGCCCCGAACCCCGGCACCCGGTCCCGTACCGTCCCGCCGTCCCCCTGCGCTCCCGGCGCGACGGCCGCCAGCGCCCGGTCCACCTCCTCCGCGTCCGGGCGCGTCGCCGGGTCCCGCACGAGCAGCCGGGTCAGGACGCCGGTCAGCGCGCCCGCCCGGACCGGGGGCGGCACGTCGTCGGAGATGACCGCCGCCAGGGTCGCCAGGGTGTTCTCCCGGCGCAGCGGGTGGTGGCCCTCCACCGCCACGTACAGAAGCATGGCCAGCGACCACAGGTCGGCCGCCGGGCCGCTCGCGCCGCCCCGGATCCGCTCGGGCGCCATGTAGTCCGGCGAGCCGATGATCGAGCCCGAGGCGGTCAGGGCGGTGGACTCGCGGATCGCCGCGATGCCGAAGTCGGTGAGGACCGGCCGCCCGTCGGGCCGCAGCAGGACGTTGGCGGGCTTCACGTCGCGGTGCTCGATGCCCAGGCCGTGGGCGGCGCGCAGCGCCGAGAGCAGCTCGCGGCCGAGGACGGCGGCCTCGGTGGGGGCCATCGTGCCCCGGTCCAGGCGGTCCTGGAGGGAGCCGCCGGTGACCAGCTCCATCACGAGCCACGGGTAGGTGCCCTCGCCCGCGTCCACGATGTGATGGATCGTCACCACGTTGGGGTGGTCGATCCGGGCCAGGGCGCGGGCCTCCCGCAGCACCCGCGCGCGCAGGGTCCGGGCGCCCTCGGTGTCGTACTCGGCCATCGCCGGGTCCGGCGGGCGCACCTCCTTGAGCGCCACGTCGCGGTGGAGGGCCAGGTCCCGGGCGCGCCACACCGTCCCCATGCCGCCCCCGCCCAGCCGCTCCACCAGCTCGAAACGGCCGTCGATCACTCTGCTCACGCCCACCCCTGTACTCGGGTCGTTCCCTGGTCCTCGGAGCGGCGCCGGCCCCCCGGCCGGTCCGCCGCCCGCTTCGCCGGTCCGCCCGGAGGCGTCCGTGCAGATCTTCGCCGCTCCCGGCCGCACCTGTCACGTCCGGCCCCCCACCGGCCCGGGACATCGAACGGCCGCCTGCGCAGCGCCCGCCGCCAATGTCTCGGTTAGGGTGATCCGGTAGGGATCGTGCCCCCCGGGGCCGGCCGAGGCGTAGGGCGATGCGTTGGAGACTCACCAGTCGTCGAGCAGGGTCCCGCAGCCGCCCCGGGCGGCCGTGGGGGACGCCGGCGTGCTCCGTGAGCTGCTGCCGATCGCCCTCTGGCGGGAGGACGCCGACGGCCGCATCGTCGAGTGGTCCCTCGCCGCCCAGGACCTCCTCGGCCACCGCCCCGAGCACGTGCTCGGACGGCTCGCCACCCCGCTCCTGGTCCCCGACGCCAACCGGGAGCTCGCCGACCGGCTCACCCTCCGCGTCCAGGCGGGCGAGACCATCATGGGCACGCTGCCCGTCCGCCACCGCGACGGCCACACGGTCGCCATGGAGATGTGGATCGTGCCGGCCGTCGACCCGGAGGGGCGGACGGGGGCGATGCTCATCGCCGTGGAGACCTCCGAGGTCCTGCGGATGCGCGAGAACCTGGCGGCGATGGAGAGCCTCTTCACGCAGTCGCCCATCGGCCTCGCCCTGCTCGGCCCCGACCTGCGCTTCCTGCGCGTCAACGACGCCCTGGCCCGGATGAACGGCGTCCCGGCCGCCGAGCACGTCGGCCGGCGCCTCACCGAGGTCGTGCCCGGCGTCAACGCCGACTCGCTCGAAGCCCTGATGCGCCGGGTCCTCGACAGCGGCACCGCCGTCGTCGACGCGCGCCGGGTCGGCCGCACCCCCGCAGACCCGGACCGCGACCGCTTCTGGTCCTGCTCGTACGCCCCGCTCCTCGACCGCGCCGACCGCCGGCCCCTGGGGCTCATCGCCTCCCTCGTCGACATCACCGAGAGCCAGGAGGCGCACGACGAGATCGAGCGGGCCCGCCGTCGCTTCGCCCTGCTCTCGGAGGCCGGCGCCCGGATCGGCACCACCCTGGACCTCGTGCGGACGGCGGAGGAGGCCGTCCGCTTCCTCGTCCCCCAGCTCGCCGACTCCGCCGACGTGCAGATGCTGGAGTCGGTCCTCGCGCCGGACGAGTCGGCCGCCTCCACCCGGGGCGTCCTGCGGCGGCTCGCCGCCCGCTTCCCCGAACCGGCCGCCCCCACGTCCCAGCTGGCACCGGGGCAGACCTTCCAGATCCCGCTGGACTCCGCGTACGAGCGGGCCGTCGCCCAGGGGCGGCCCACCGACCTCTACACGTCCGACCTGCCGGCCCTCTTCGGCGGCCCGCGCGCCGAGCCGCTGCGCACCTACTTCGCCGCCCGCATCGGCTCGGCGCGACTCGTCCCCCTCGTGGCCCGGGGCAAGGTCCTCGGCACGATCACGGTGACCCGGCTGCGCGACCGCGAGCCCTTCGACGCCCAGGACCGGGTCCTCATCGACGAGGTCGTGGCCCGCGCCGCCCTCAACATCGACAACGCCCGCCTCTACACCACCCAGCGGGAAGCCGCCCTCACCCTCCGGCGCTCCCTCACCAACAACGCGCTCCCCGCCGTCACCGGCCTCGAACTCACCGGCCGCTACCTGCCCGCGAGCGCCCACGACGTCGGCGGCGACTGGTACGACGCCATCGCCCTGCCGGGCGGCAGGACCGGGCTCGTCATCGGCGACGTCATGGGCCACGGCATCCACGCGGCGGCCGTCATGGGCCAACTGCGCACCGCCGTCCGCACCCTGGCCCGCCACGACATCCCGCCGGCCCGGATGCTCCGCTCCCTCGACGCGGTCGTGGCCGACCTGGGCGAGGACGAGATGGCGACCTGCGTCTACGCGGTCCACGACCCGGCCGCCGGCCGCTGGACGATCGCCCGCGCGGGGCACCCGCCCCCGGTCGTCGCGACCCCGGACGGGGCCGTCGGCTTCCTCGACGGGCCGCCGGGCACCCCGCTGGGCACGGGGGCCCACGACTTCGGCACGGAGGAGGTCGAGCTGACCGCGGGCGGGCTGCTCGTCCTCTACACGGACGGCCTGGTCGAGGCCCGCGACCGGGACCTCGACCAGGGGATGGGGCAGCTCGCCCACGCGCTCCGCCCCCTGGACCGGCCCCTGGACACGCTGTGCGACGAGGTCCTCGCCCGGCTGCTCGGGGGATCGGCCCAGGACGACGTGGCGATCCTGGTCGCCCGGAGCCTCCGCTGAGCCCGCCGGTCCCCGGCCCGTACGCGGTCGGGCCGGGTCAGGGCACGTCGACGTGCACGCTGGTCGACTTCACGCGGGCGGTGGCCCGCATGCCGACTTCTAGTCCCAGTTCCTCCACGGCCTCCCGGGTGAGGAGCGAGACGAGCCGGTGCGGACCGGCCTGGATCTCGACCTGGGCCGCGACGTCACCGAGCTTGACGGCGGTCACGATCCCGGGGAACGCGTTGCGCGCCGAGGTGTACGACGTGTCGTCGCCGTCGCCCTGCCCGACCTCGACGGAGAAGGCGGCGAGGTCGCGGCCGTCGATGAGCCGCCGGCCGTTCTCGTCGCGGTGGGTGGTGACCCGGCCCGCGTCGGCCCAGCGGCGCGCCGTGTCGGGGCTGACGCCCAGCAGACGCGCGGCCTGCCCGATGGTGTAGGACTGCATGCGCGCAAGATTAGGCGGCCTCAGGTCGCACATGCAAGGAAATAGCGGCTGATCCAGCCGCATGAGCAACCCTGGTGGGGGTTCAGGGAGTGCCCGGTCCCCGCCCGACCGCCTCGACCAGCGGCAGCAGTCGGTGGGGCACCCGCTCGCGCAGTGCGATCTCGGTCCGGGTGCGGACCACCCCGGGCAACCGGATCAGCCGCTGGATGACGTCCTCCAGGTGTCCGGCGTCCCGCGCCACCACCCGGGTCAGCAGGTCGCCGCCGCCGGTGATCGAGAAGGCCTCCACGATCTCCGGCACGGACGCGAGGGCGTCCCCGACCTCGTCCAGGTGCCCCTGGGTCACCTCGACGTGCACGAAGGCCAGCACCGGGTGGCCGAGGGCGGCGGGGGAGAGGACCGGTCCGGTCGCCGTGATCACGCCGTCCCGCTCCAGGCGGTCGATCCGGGCCTGTACGGTGCCCCGCGCCACGCCCAGGATCCGCGCGTACTCGCGCACGCTCGTCCTCGGCTGCTCGATCAGCAGTCGCAGGATCCGGGTGTCGAGCTCGTCCACCGCCATGCCCCGCCGGCCTCCTTCGGTCCCGCCTGCCCGGGGCCGACTCTACGCTCCCCGGCCTCCCGCGCCCCGCTTCCCCCGGGTCGGCGCCCCGCGCCCCGTCCCCTCGGTCCTCAGTCCTCCGCGCGGGCCGCGTGCCCGGCCCAGAGGATCAGGGGGAGCTGGAGGGGGAGGCGGCCGTAGGCGACGGCCCTGGCCGCCGCGGAGCGGTGGCGCCAGTCGTACGCCATCTTCACGTTGGCCGGGAAGACGGCGGCGAGGAAGAGGGCGGTCGCGCGGGCGCTCGCCCGGCGCGTGCCCGGCACCGCGAGACCGGCGGCGAGCGCCAGCTCGGCGACCCCGCTGACCCGCGTCCACGTCCGCGGGCTGCCCGGCAGGGCGCGCGGCACGATCGAGTCGAACGGCTTCGGGGCGAGGAAGTGGGTGGCGCCCGCGGCGGCCATCAGGCCGGCGAGAGCGAGGGCGGAGTGTGCGGGCCGGGGCATGGGGGTCCTCCGAAGCGACGGTACGAGGTCATTACTGACTGGTAAGTACGCGGTGAGCGTAGGTGCGCGAGGGGCGGGCCGTCGAGAGCTGGAGCCGACCCTTCCGGAATCCGGGCCGCCTTCCGGAACCGCCGCTCCGGCGCCGCTCCGGCGAAGATGGTCCGTTGGCCCACCAATGGAGCACGCGGGAAGCCTCCGGTCGTACCAATGGCCCAGCACATCGGCGTCGAGTTGAGCCAATGGAGCCGGGATGTTTTCCTGTGTCGTATCCACGTACTTTCGGCGCCGCGCAGCGCCGGGGCGGCGACGAGGCCGGTCCGGACCGCGGCGCCTTCGTCGTGTCCGCACGGCCCCACCACCCCGGGGCGCCGCGCGGCCGGCGGAAGGCAAGACAAGGGGGCGGCCTTGGCCGTGAAGAAGATGTTCGTGGCCCCGGATCCGGGCCTCGTCCGACTGCGCGTCTCCCTGCGGGCGGTCCTCGGCATCGGCCTCGCGGTCGCGCTCGCCGAGCTCGCGGGGTTCTCCCTCACCGCCTCCATCACGGCCGGCCTCGCCGCGCTGCTCGCCCTCTTCACCGTGGGCGACCCGACCGTGCGCCGCCAGGCCGTCACCACCGCCCTGCTGCCCGCCGCTGGCTTCCCCGTCCTCGCCCTGGCCACCGTCCTCCACGACCTCCCCCTCCTGCGCGACGCCGCCTGGCTGCTCGTCGTCTTCGCCGGGGTCTACGCCCGCCGCTGGGGGCCGCGCGGACACGCCCTCGGCATCTTCGCCTTCATGCAGTTCTTCGTGACGCAGTTCCTGCACGCCCTCCCCGCCCAGCTCCCGGAGCTGTACGCGGCCGTGGCCCTGGCGCTGCTCGCCTCCGGCGCCGTCCGCTTCGGCGCCTGGTGCGTCGAGCGGCGCGTCCCGCCGCCCGCCGCGCCCGCCCCGCTGCCGGGCACCGGCCTCGCCCGCCCCACCACCCGCCAGGCCTTCCAGGCCACCGCCGCCTGCGCCGTCGCCCTCGCCGCCGGACAGCTGATCTCCCACGAGCGCTGGTACTGGGCCGTCGGCACCGCCTGGTGGATCTTCGTCAACACCGCCTCGCGCGGCGAGACCCTCGTCCGGGGCTTCCGCCGGGTCCTCGGCACCGTCACCGGCATCGCCGCCGGACTCCTGATCGCCGTCCCCCTGGGCGGCGCGCCCGCCCCGACCGCCCTCCTCGTCGCCGTGTGCGTCTTCGGGATCTTCTACACCGCCCCGCTCTCGTACAGCTGGATGATGTTCTTCGTGACCGTCATGGCCGGACTCCTGTACGGGCTGCTCGGCGTCCTGCACCCCGGGCTGCTGCTCCTGCGCTTCCAGGAGACCGCCGTCGGCGCGATCGGCGCCGCGATCGGCGTGGCCCTGCTGCCCGTGACCACGCACGCCGCCACCAACGCCTGGATCGAGCGGGCCGTGACCTGCGTGCACACCTGCACCACGGCCGCCGCCCGCCGGCTCGCCGGCGACCCGGACGCCGACCCGGCGCCGCACGCCGCCGAACTGGAGCTCCTGCTCGGCCGGGTCCGGCTCTCCCTCGCGCCGCTCGTGCACCCGCTGAGCCCGCTGCGCGCCCGCAAGGCCCGCGCCCGCCGGGTGCTCGCCCTCCTGGACGACTGTGCCCGCGAGATCAGGGGCCTCGCCGCCGTCGCGGCCGACCCGGACGCCTCGCACGACGCCCGGCTCGCGGCCGCCGCCTGGCGCGTCGAGACCGCCGTCCACGCCCTCGTGCCCCCGGCGGAGCCCGTACGGCCCGAGGCCACCGAGGCGGCCGGGGTGCCGCGCCACCACCCCGGCGCCGAGGCCGCCCTCGGCCATCTGCACGGCCTGGAGCAGGCCCTCGTCGACCTCGCGGCGCCCCTGCGCACCTCCCCGCGCGCGCCCCTCGTCCCGGCCGCCTGAGCCGGAACGCCCCGACGCGGGGCCGGAACCGACCCCGGTTCCGGCCCTTTGGTCTAGACCCCTGCTACCGTCGGCCGCGAACGGCCGGCCGAACGCGGCCGGCGCCGGGACAGGGGAGGCGCCGTGGGCGACGCAGGAACGGTCGGGAACCGGGAGCACGAGGGGGCGGCACGGGCGTACATCGGCTCCTTCACCTCGGCGGGCGGACGCGGCGTCCTCGTCGCCGACGTCGACGCCGGTACGGGCGCGCTGACCGTCACCGGGGCCGACGACACCGTCGCCGACCCCTCCTTCCTCGCCCTGGCCGGACCCCTCCTGTACGCCGTGTCCGAGACCGACGCGGGCGCCGTGGCCGCCTTCGACGTCACCGGGCCCGCGCCCCGGCCGCTCGGCGCGCCCGTCCCCGTCGACGGCTCCGGACCCACCCACCTCTCCCTGGCCGGGGGACGGGTCCTCACCGCCAACTACACCTCCGGCAACGTCACCGCCCTGCCCCTGGCCGCCGACGGCACCGTCCGCCCCGCCGAGGCGGTCCTGCGCCACGAGGGGAGCGGCCCCGTCGCGGACCGCCAGAGCGGCCCGCACGCCCACCAGGTGCTCCCCGACCCCAGCGGCCGCTGGGCCCTGAGCACGGACCTGGGCACCGACTCCGTGTGGATCTACTCCCTCGACCCCGGGGCCGGGGCGCCCGCCCTCCACGGCGAGACCGCGCTGCGCCCCGGCACCGGGCCGCGCCACCTCGCCTTCCACCCGTCCGGCACGCACGCGTACGTCCTGCACGAGCTGGAACCCGTCCTCACCGTCTGCCGCTGGGACGCGGAGACCGGCGTCCTCGAACCGCTCGGCGAGACCCGCGTCGTCCCCGAGGGCACCCCCGGACCCAGCTACCCCTCCGAGGTGGTCGCCGCCCCCGACGGGCGCTTCCTCTGGGCCGCGATCCGCGGCGACGACACCCTCGCCGTCCTCGCCCTCGACCCGGACGGATCGAAGGCCGGGCTGACCGCCACCGTGCCCTGCGGCGGTACCTGGCCCCGCGACCTGACCCTCGCCCCCTCCGGACGGCACCTGTACGCGGCGAACGAGCGCTCCGGCGACGTCACCTGGTTCGCCCTCGACCCCGAAACCGGCGTCCCGTCCCGCGCGGGCGCGATCGAGGCCCCGGCGGCCTCCTGCGTCGTCCTCGGCTGATCCGGGACCGGGCCGGACGCGCCGAAGGGCCCGCACCGTCCGGTGCGGGCCCTTCCGTGAGCGGCGAACGGCGTCGCGGCCCTCAGGACGCGGGGGCGCCCTGCGGCTGCTGCGGCGGGATGCCGAGCGCGGCCGAGTACTGCGAGAGCACCAGCTTGCCGATCGCCGGGTAGGCTCCCAGCGGCTCGGCGGCGGCGCACCCGGCCTCCTTCGAGGCCTCGTCGAGCAGCCCCTCGGCCAGCTCGGGACCGATCAGGTACGGCGCGAGGGCCAGCTGCTCCGAGCCGGCGGCGCGCAGCTGCTCGGCGACGGAGGCGATCGAGCCCTCCTGGTCGAGCGCGGCGGCGATCACCGGCACGGCGAGGCGCGCGGCGAGCAGCATGCCGGTGATCCCGGCGGCCTGCACGGCCTCCTCGCCGCCGACCGTGGCCAGGATGATGCCGTCGGCGGCCGTCGTGACCGTGAACAGGCGGGCGCGGTCGGCGCGGGCCAGGCCCGCCTCCGACAGGCGCACGTGCAGCGCCTCCGCGAGCAGCGGGTGCGGGCCGAGGACGTCGGTCAGCTCGGCGGTGTTGCCGCCGTCCATCACGGCCTGGCGGACCCGGCGCGTCTGGGCGCTGTCCGGACCGGCGAGCAGCG
This sequence comes from Streptomyces bikiniensis, assembly GCA_000716465.1. Lineage (GTDB taxonomy): Bacteria > Actinomycetota > Actinomycetes > Streptomycetales > Streptomycetaceae > Streptomyces > Streptomyces bikiniensis. Next base: position 148,155 of record JNWL01000006.1, on the reverse strand, counting down.
GGACGACGACCGCGGCCGGGCCCGTCGGGGCGCTGACCTCGCGGCCGGCGGCCAGGGCCAGCTCGTACCGCTCGGTGCGCAGCGTCTCGACGGCCTTCAGCACGTTCGCCAGGGACGGGAACTCGGCGTCGTCGCCCTCCAGGAAGCCGATCACGGCCTCCAGGCCGGGCAGCTCGGAACGGGCGATGCTCACGACCTCTTCGGCCAGCGAGCGTATGGCGGCGGACGGCACGCCGGGGACGGCGAGGACCAGTGCGGGAGCGCCCTCGGGCGCCGCCGCGGGTTCGGGGCGACGGTGCCGCCCGGACTGGCGGGGTCGAGGCATTCGTACAGGCAGGCCGGAAGCAGGCCCAGTGGGGGAGCTCATGGCGCCGCATGCTACTGGTTTCACCCCCGCCGCCGTTCGCTGAGGTGCGGTCACGCGTCTTCTGTCCCCTTATGTCGGTCCCCCGGCCCCGTCTCCCTCCGGTTCCGGTCCCGCCTCCGCCCCGCCCGGTCGTCCTCCGGACCGCCGCACCGGCCCCCACCTGCGCGGACGCCCGCTACGAGGCCCCCTCGCCGAACAGCCGGAGCAGCGCCGGGTCCTCCGGCAGCCGGAGCGTCCCGGTGGCGAGCGCCGAGGCGAGGGCGACCGCCCCGGCCAGCGGATCGCCCGCCGGCTCCACCGTCCGGGCGTGCGGAAGCAGCTCCCCGAGCGCGGCCCGCACGGGCACGAGCAGGGGGTCGCCCATCCGGAACAGGCCTCCGGTCAGGGCCACCACCGCCCCGGGCCCGGCCGGGCACGCGGCCCCGGCCGCCTCCGCGATGTGCGCACCGGCCCGCGCGAGGATGTCCGCCGCCACCGGGTCCTCCGGGGCGCAGCGCCCCACCTCGGGCGCGAAGGAGGCCAGCACCGCGGGCCGGTCCGTCCGCGGGTAGAGCGCGGCCGGAAGCCCCGCCACCGGTCCGAACAGCTTCTCGGCCCGGGCCAGGAGCGCCGCCGAACCGCCGCGCCGCCCGTCGTACGCGCGCATCGCCGCCTCCAGGCCCGCCCGGCCGATCCAGGCGCCGCTGCCGCAGTCGCCCAGGAGGTGCCCCCAGCCGTCGGCCCGCCGCCAGGCCGCCAGGTCCGTGCCGAGCGCGATCATGCCCGTGCCGCCCGCGACGACCGCGCCCGGCCGCTGTCCGAGCGCCCCCGCGTACGCGGTCACCGCGTCGGCCGCGAGCGCGAGCCGCCGCACCCCCCACGCCTCCGCGAGCGCGCCCGGCAGCCCGGCCCGCAGTTCGTCCCCGAGGGTCGCCATGCCCGCGGCGCCCACGGCCGCGGCGAGCACCGGCCGCCCGCCGAAGGGCTCCGCCAGGGCGCGGACGGCCGGCAGGACCTGCTCCAGGAAGTGGGCGGCGGAGATCCCGCCCGGCCCGGTCCGCACCGGCTCGCGCGAGGCGCGGGCGTCCAGGACCGCGCCGGTCGCGGCGTCGGCCAGGGCGATCCGCAGCCCCGAACCGCCGGAGTCGACACCGACGACCAGACCGGCCGGGCCGTTGGAGGGTTCGTTCACGGAGACCACAATGCACCGTCCTCGCGCCAGGATGTGAGGGGCGGCCCGGACCAGGGCCGTTGTCACTGTAGGCCGGTAGAGTGACGGACCGTGACAGCGCGACCTTTGAGTGAACTGGTGGAGCCCGGCTGGGCGGAGGCCCTGAGCCCCGTCGCGGGACGTGTGGCGGCCATGGGCGACTTCCTGCGGGCGGAGATCGCCGCGGGCCGGACCTATCTGCCCTCCGGGCCGAACGTCCTGCGGGCCTTCCAGCAGCCCTTCGACGACGTACGGGTCCTGATCGTGGGTCAGGACCCCTATCCCACGCCGGGGATGGCGATCGGGCTGAGCTTCGCGGTCGCGCCCGAGGTCCGCTCCCTGCCCGGTAGTCTGGAGAACATCTTCCGGGAGCTGCACACCGACCTGGGCCTGCCCCGCCCGTCGAACGGCGACCTGACCCCCTGGACCCGTCAGGGCGTCCTGCTCCTCAACAGGGCGCTGACCACCGCCCCGCGCAAGCCGGGCGCCCACCGGGACAAGGGCTGGGAGCAGGTCACCGAGCAGGCGATCCGCGCCCTCGCGGCCCGGGGCAAGCCCCTGGTGTCGATCCTGTGGGGCCGCGACGCCCGCAACACCCGCCCGTTCCTGAACGGCCTCCCGGCGATCGAGTCGGCGCACCCCTCCCCGATGTCGGCGGACCGGGGCTTCTTCGGCTCCCGGCCCTTCAGCCGCGCCAACGAACTCCTGCTCGGCCTGGGCGCGCAGCCGGTGGACTGGCGCCTGCCCTGACCCGGCGGACCGTGCCCCCGGCGCGCGGGCGGCGGCACGCTTCCGACCGCCACCGCCCGCACGCCGGGTCACCCCGCGCCCCGGCCGCCGCCCTCCGCACGCCCCGGGCCGTCGCCGCCCGCCCCAGCTGCCGCCCTCCGCACGCCCCGGGCCGTCGCCGCCCGCACGCCTCAGACCACCGCCGCCCGTACGCACAGCACGTCCGGCAGGTGTTCGGCGAGGAGCCGCCAGGTGTCCCCGTCGTCCTCGCTCGCGTACACCTCGCCGTTCCGGTTGCCGAAGTAGACGCCCGCCGGGTCCGCGTCGTCCGTGCACAGCGCGTCCCGCAGCACCGTGCCGTAGTGGTCGCCCTCGGGCAGCCCGGCCGACAGCGGCTCCCACGTGCCCCCGGCGTCGGTCGTGCGGTAGACCCGGCACCGGCGGCCCGCGGGCACCCGGTCGGAGTCCGCCGTGATGGGGAAGAGGTAGGCGGTGTCCGGGCGGTGGGGGTGCGCGGCGACCGCGAACCCGAAGTCGGAGGGGAGTCCCGCGCCGATGTCGGACCAGACGGCGCCCGCGTCGTCGCTGCGGAAGACGCCCCAGTGGTTCTGGAGGTAGAGCCGGTCCGGATCGCCCGCGTCCTGGGCGATCTTGTGGACGCACTGCCCGAACTCGGGGTGCGGGTCCGGCAGGAACACCGCGGACACGCCCTCGTTGGAGGGCTCCCACGCCGCCCCGCCGTCCCGCGACCGGAACACCCCGGCGGTCGACACCGCGACGGTGACCGCCTCCGGGTCACGGGGGTCGGTGACCACGGTGTGCACGGCCTCGCCGCCCCCGCCCGGCTCCCACCGCGAGCGGGTCGGATGCTCCCACAGCGGGCGGACCAGCTCGAAGGACTCGCCGCCGTCCGCCGACCGGAAGAGCGCGGCCGGCTCCGTCCCCGCGTACACCACGCCGGGGGAGTGCTCCGGCGCCGGGTGCAGCTGCCAGACCCGTTCGAGCGAGGCTCCGGTGTCCTCGGGGAACCGCACGGCCGGCCGGGCCGGCTCCGTCCAGCTCCGGCCGAGGTCGTCGGAGTGGAAGACGGACGGCCCCCAGTGGGCGCTGTCCCCGCCGACGAGCAGGCGCGGCGCCGGCCCCCGGGTGTCGACGGCGACCGAGTACACCGCCTGCGCGGGGAACGCCGGATCGTCGAACTCCCAGCGCCCGCCGCGCCTGCGGCCGATGAAGAGGCCCTTGCGGGTGCCTACGGTGAGGAGTACGTCGGGTACGCCGGGCATGGCTGCCACCTCCAGGACGTCCTTGTCACGGATACGGCCAGTCTGCACCCGCCCACCGACAACGCCTCCCGGGCGCGCCCGCCACCCCCGTGACCTCGTCAGATCGCCCAGGCGTACTGCGACGGCGCATGGGTCTCCGCGCCCAGTTCGCGGGCGGCGCGGCGGGGCCAGGAGGCGTCGCGCAGCAGTTCGCGGCCGAGGAGGACCGCGTCGGCCTCGCCGTTGGCGACGATCTTCTCGGCCTGCCCGCTCTCGGTGATGAGGCCGACGGCGGCCACGGGCAGTCCGGTCTCCGCCTTGACGCGGGCGGCGAAGGGCACCTGGTAGCCGGGGCCCACCGGGATCCGGGCCGGTCCGCCGTTGCCGCCGCTGGAGACGTCCAGGAGGTCCACGCCGTGCTCGCGCAGCAGCGCGGCGAACCGCACGGTCTCGTCGGGCGTCCAGCCCTGCTCCTCCAGCCAGTCGGTGGCCGAGATCCGGAAGAAGACGGGCAGGTCCTCGGGCCACACGGCCCGCACCGCGTCCACGACCTCCAGGGCGAAGCGGGTCCGGTTCTCGAAGGAGCCGCCGTACGCGTCCGTGCGCCGGTTGCTGTGCGGGGAGAGGAACTCGCCGATGAGGTAGCCGTGGGCGCCGTGCACCTCGATCACCTCGAACCCGGCGTCCAGGGCGCGGCGGGCCGCGTCCGCGAACTGCCCGGTGATCTCCCGGACCCGCTCCTCGGTCAGCTCGGTCGGGACCGGGTGGCCCTCGTCGAACGGGACCGGGCTGGGGCCGACGGGCTGCCAGCCGTCGCCGCCGGGCGCGACGGGCCCGCGGCCCTCCCAGGGGCGGTTGGTCGAGGCCTTGCGCCCGGCGTGGCCGATCTGGATGCCGGGCACGGTGCCGTGCTCCTTGAGGAAGCCGGCGATCCGCCGCAGCCCCTCGGTCTGGGCGTCGTTCCAGAGCCCGAGGTCCGCCGGGCTGATGCGGCCCTCGGGGGCGACGGCGGTCGCCTCGACCAGGATCAGTCCGGCGCCGCCGGTGGCGCGGGCGGCGTAGTGGGCGAAGTGCCAGTCGCGGGCGACGCCCGCGTCCGGGCCGGTCGCCTCCGCCGAGTACTGGCACATGGGCGCCATCCAGACCCGGTTGGGGAAGGTCAGGGACCGGAGGGTGTAGGGCTCGAACAGGGCGACGCTCATGACGGACTCCGTTTCGGGGTGCCTCGGTTTCGGGATGCCGCGAAGACACTCGTACGATACTCACCGTACTACGGCGTCTGTCAAACTACGAGGTCCCTCGTACAATGGTTCCTTCCCGGAGAAGTGGAGCCGCCGCCGTGACGACCACCAGCAGCCCGCGCGTCCTCGAACACCCCGAGCGCGACGAGATCCGCCTCGAAGACGTGCTGCACGCGCTCGCGGACGCCGTGCGCCTGCGGATCGTGCGGGACATGGCGCGCGAGGACACCGAACTGAGCTGCTCGTACTTCGACCTGCCGGTGACCAAGTCCACGACGACGCACCACTTCCGGGTGCTGCGCGAGAGCGGGGTGGTCCGGCAGGTGTACCGGGGGACGGCGAAGCTCAACGCCCTGCGCAGGGACGACCTCGACGCCCTCTTCCCCGGCCTCCTCGACACCGTCCTCGCGGCGGCGGAGTCCCAGGCAGGCCGCGACGGGGCGGCCGGGGGCGCGACGGCCTGACGGCCGCGACCGGCAGGCACCCACCGGCAGGCACCCACCGGCAGGCGCCTGTCGCCGCAGAGCGCCCGCCCCTACAGCGAGCGCATCCGGTTGATCTCCGACGTCTGCTGGGCGATCACGTCGTTCGCCATCTCCTCCACCAGGCCGTTGTTGCCCGAGCCCAGCAGCTCCGCCGCCATCGTCACGGCCCCCTGGTGGTGCGTGATCATCAGCTTCAGGAAGAGCGCGTCGAAGGCCTTGCCCCGCGCCTTCCGCAACTCGGCCAGCTGCGCCTCCGTGGCCATGCCCGGCATCGCGTGGTGGTCGTGCGCGCCCTGGTCGCGCGGCCCGCCGTTGCCCTTCAGCCACCCCTCCATCGCGCCGATCTCTGGCTTCTGCGCGGCCGAGATCCGCTCGGCGACCTTCCTGACCCCCTCGGACTCCGCCCGCCCCGGCGCCAGTTCCGTCATCGTCAGGGCCTGGCGGTGGTGCACGATCATCATCTGTACGTACCGGAAGTCCGCACCGTTCGGGCTCTCGTCGGGGAGCATCCGGGCGGCCTCCTCGGGGCTGACCCGCCGGGCCGGCTCGCCCGGCTTCCCCGGCGCGATCACCGTCCCCCCGGCCGACGCCGCCCGCGGCGCGTCCTCCTCCGGCTCCGAGTCGCAGGCGCCCAGGGCGAGTGCGGCGGCGACGCAGAGGGCCACGGCGACGGCACGCTGACGGCGGATCAACAACGCGACCTCCAGATGTTCCTGCGGGGACAGTGCCCGTTCCTGGCACTTTTCTCCGGGGCTCCGATCGGAATCCTTCATTACGTCTCTGTTGCCATCTATTGAGATGTGCACGGCAAGGAAGATACTGCCGGGGTCCAGCATCCGTTCAAGGCTGAACGGACACCAGGGAGGACGGAGTGACTTCGTTGCGTACCCCCCGTACCACGACCGCCGCGCGCGACCCGCGCGGCAGGATCAGACGCCTGGGCGTGGCATCCGCCGCGGCCGGACTGCTGGCCGCGCTGCTCGCCGCCGGGCCCGTGGCCGCCACCCCCGACCCCGGAGACGCCCCCGCGCGGGCCACCGTCTCCTCGGAGCAGGCCGCGGACGCGCGCTCCGCGATCCGGAGCGGTGAGATACCCGGCGTGGACGAGATCGTCCACAGCGGGAACATCGAACACCTGGCCAACATCCCCAAGGACGCCCTGCCGGGCTTCAACACGGACCTCGCCTTCCAGGGCAGGTACGTCTTCGCAGGCAACTACGACGGCTTCCGGATCTTCGACATCAGCAGGCCGAGCTCCCCGAAGACCGTCGCCCAGGTCCTCTGCCCCGGCTCCCAGAACGACATCTCGGTCTCCGGGGACCTGCTCTTCCTCTCCACCGACTCCTCCCGCAGCGACGACTCCTGTGCGAGCACCACGCAGCCCGCCACGGTCAAGGAGTCCTGGGAGGGCATGAAGATCTTCGACATCAGCGACATCGGGAACCCGAAGTACGTCGCCTCCGTCGAGACCGCCTGCGGCTCCCACACCCACACGATCGTGCCGCAGCGCAAGGACGTGTACGTCTACGTCTCCTCCTACGGTCCCAACGCCGCGTTCCCGGACTGCGCGCCCCCGCACGACGGCATCTCGGTCATCAAGGTGCCCCGCAAGGCGCCCCAGAAGGCCAGGGTCGTCGGCTTCCCCGTCCTCTTCCCCGGTGAGGGCCCGGACGGCGGCGGCAACCCCGGCGCCCCCACCAACCCGGGCGTCTCCAAGACCACCGGCTGCCACGACATCACCGTCCTGCCGGAGAAGGACCTCGCGGCCGGCGCCTGCATGGGCGACGGCATCCTCTTCGACATCTCCGACCCCGAGCGCCCCCGGGTGATCGACCGGGTCCAGGACAACGTCAACTTCGCGTTCTGGCACTCCGCCACCTTCAACCAGAAGGCGGACAAGGTCGTCTTCACCGACGAGCTCGGCGGCGGCGGTGCGGCCACCTGCAACGCCGAGGTCGGCCCGAACCGGGGTGCCAACGGCATCTACGACGTCGTCGGCAAGGGGAAGCGGAGCAAGCTCGTCTTCCGCAGCTACTTCAAGATCCCGCGCCACCAGGCCGCCACCGAGAACTGCGTCGCCCACAACGGCTCGCTGATCCCGGTCAAGGGCAAGGACCTCATGGTCCAGGCCTGGTACCAGGGCGGCGTCTCCGTCTGGGACTTCACGAACTCGGCCAGGCCGAAGGAGATCGCTCACTTCGAGCGCGGCCCGCTCTCCGACACCACCCTGTCGGTCGGCGGTTCGTGGTCCGCGTACTACTACAACGGCCACGTCTACTCGAACGACATCGCCAAGGGCTTCGACGTCCTCAAGATCTCCGACCGCCTCACCGACCCCGCGCAGCGGGTCCGGCTCGACGAGCTCAACGTCCAGACGCAGCCGGACTACTTCGACTGATCCGGCCCGCCGCGCACCTCGCGGTCCGCCGGTGACCTGGACGACGGCGTGCCGCCGGGCGGACCCCCGCCCGGCGGCACGCCCAGCTCCCAGTCCAGGCCGTACCGTGCGAACAGCTCCGACCGCAGCCGCGTCCACGGCATCGGGGCCCCCGGCAGCAGCACCGCCACCACCGCGCCCATCAGCAGGGCCCGCAGCAGCGGATAGTCCGTGTCCACGTCCTCCGAGCCGTACCGCTCGACCGTGTCGCGCAGCAGGAAGGCGAGGCGCTGCTGCTCCTCGCACCGCACGAAGCCCTCGGCCTGCAGGATGCCCGCCATGTGGGTCCGCATCAGCGTCGGGCGCTCCACCGCGAGGCCCAGGATCGCGTCGATCGCGCGGGCCAGGCGCTCCCGGCCGTCCTCCGTGCGCGGCTCGCGTTCGAGCGCCGCCTCCAGGGTGAGGTGCATCAGCCGGTGCACCGCCGACTGGAGCAGCTGCCGCTTGCCCGGGAAGTAGTACGAGATCAGCCCTCGCGCCGTCCCCGCCCGCTCCGCGATGTCGCCGAGCGTGGTCGCCTCGTATCCCTTGGTGTCGACGAGCTCCACGGTGGCCTGCAGAATGCGCTCCCGCGACCGGCGCCGAAGCTCTTCATTGACCGATGGGCTACGCGGGGACATGCTGGACTCCTGCGTTGACTGGCTGCCGGCCAATATACTCGGCGCATCCCGTCGGCCCGCCCCCGTGGCGGACCGCCGGGGACGCCGTCTGTTCTGGGCGACACGGGGGATCGTCCAGAACAGACGGCTTCATCGTTCCCCCGCCCTTCCGCTCCCCGCGTCCTCGCCGCCCCCGGGGGCGGCCAGTGGGCCGCGCCGCCCGTTCCGGCGGTACGCGAGGATCGCCACGGACACGCAGAACCAGCCGAGCAACCAGCCCCCGACGACGTCCGAGGGCCAGTGGACGCCCAGGTAGGCCCGCGTCCAGCCCACTCCGAGCACGGACACGACCGCGGCGCTCGCGAGCGCGCCCCAGCCGCGCCACTCGTCCCGCCAGTGCAGCGCGAGGACCCACAGCAGCAGCCCGCAGACGACCGTCGCCGTCATCGCGTGCCCGGACGGGAAGGCCGCGTAGCGCGCCCAGTCGACCGGATCGGGCCACTGCGGCCGCTCCCGCCCGACGAGCGCCTTCAGGCCCTGCTGGAGGAGGAGGGCCAGGACGCTCGTCCCGGCCACCCACAGGGCGAGCCTCCGCTCCCTCCGCCACCACAGCAGCACCGCCGTGCCGGCGGCCAGGGCGCGCATCGTCAACGGGTCCCACACCCAGTCGCTCAGGACGCGGTTGACCCGGGTGAGACCGGGATGGGCGACGGCGCCGCGGTGCAGCTCCTCGGCGACCGCGCGGTCGACGGAGAGCAGCGGCGACCAGCCGACGGCGACGAGCGCGAGCAGCAGGGCGGACAGGACTCCGGAGACCACGGCGGAGGAGCGCATGTGCCGATCCTGCCCCAGGATCGGCCCCGCATGATCCCTCACACGCCCCGACCGGCCCCTCGTGCACCCCGGACCCCTCCGCACGCCTTCCGGGACGAACGCGCGGGCCGGGGCCTAACCCAGCACGCGCAGGGCCGGGACGAAGGCCACGAGCAGCGGGACCACGGGCACCAGGGACGCGGCCGCCGTCAGGCGCAGCCGGCGTCCGGCCGTGAGCCGGGGCGCCGCGGTCAGGAGCCGGTTCACCCGCTGGGGCAGGCCCGCGCCCGGGGCCGGGCCGGGGCCGAACACCCCGCGGTCCTCGTTCAGTTCGACCAGCGCGAGCGCGATCGTCAGGCGCCCGAACCGGCGCGAGGCCACGTCGTCGGCGGCCAGCTCCACCAGGCGGTGCATCTCCTCGCGGAAGGCCGTGAAGACGGGGACCCCCGGGAAACCGGCGGCCAGCGCCGCCGAGCAGTGCAGCAGCCAGTCGTGCCGGGCACGGGCGTGGCCCTGCTCGTGCGCCAGGACCGCGTCCAGCTGACGCCCCTTCAACCGGCGCAGCGCCGCCGTGGTGATGACCAGCTGGGGCGTGGGCCCGGCCAGCCACCAGGCGTCCGCCCGCTCGCCCTCCAGGACCACCAGGCGCTCGCCGCCCGGCTCCTCGCCGGGCATCAGGGGCGCGCGGACGAGCAGGTCGCAGCGGCGCTGCCGGCGCCGGGCCCGGGCCCGGCCGATCTCCCGGCCCAGCATCGCCCCGGACCACACCCCGCCGGCCGCCAGGACCACCGCGAGCACCGCGGACCAGGGACCGCTCGTGCCCAGTTCGTACGCCTCGACCACGGCGCTTGGCGCGGGCGCGAAGAGCTGCCCCCGCACGGCCTGCCAGGCGGCCGACGCGCTGAACGTCATGGAGAGCGCGAAGCTCAGCAGCACGGCGGCCACCACGCACTGCCACACCCACAGGGCCACCACGGGTTCTCGCTCGACCCAGTCCGCCCTGGACAGCAGCCGGGGGGCCACGAGGGCGGTCAGGAGGCCGAGCAGGAACAGCACGAGGGAGACCCACATGGCACCAGCCTATGAGCGCGGTACCGGTCGGGGGTACGGGCGCGGAGAGCAAGTGACGTACGCCACGGTTTCGTTGCCCCGACCGCGCCACCGCGCGACCGGCGCCCCGCCGGCCCCTCCGTCCCGCACCCCTCAGAGCGCCACGAGCATGGCCACCATGCCCAGCGCCATCGACAGGCGGCACGCCAGCGTCATCTCCGGCCCGCCGGTCCCGACCGGGCCGCCCCCCGGCGCGGGGCCGCCCGCCGGACCGTTCACCGGGCCGCCCGCCGCAGCGGCCGCCGGGACCAGCCCCGCGCCCGTGCGCAGCACGTACACCGCGTAGTAGAGGAGGAGCCCGCCCGTGAGCACGGGTATGCCCCCGGCGCCCGCCGCCGCGTGCCCCATGTGCGCCCCCGCGGTGCCCGGGGCCGCCATCGCCACCGCCATGTAGACCATGGCGAGCGAGCTCACCAGGTGGTGCGGATGGTGGCCGCCGTGCCGGACGGCCACCAGGCCGTGCAGCGCCGTCGCGCCGAACACCGCCGCGTACACCGCCCAGCTCCACCCCGGCGGCGTCAGGACCGCCGCGGGCAGCGCCATGAACGCCATCCCGAACCCCATCACCGCCTCGCCGCCGGCCGCCCGCCGCTCCTCCCCGGCGCACGCGCGCATCCGCAGCAGGCAGTACGCGCCCGTCACCGCGCACAGGGCGGCCAGCAGCCACCCGGACAGAGCCGGTCCGTGCACGGCACACCTCCCCCTCGACGCCGTCCCCTCCGGGGAGGGATGCCCACGCCTCCGGAGCGGTACGCGGGCGCAAGGGCGTACGAGGGGGAGCGAAAGGGCGCGCGTTAGGCTCGGGGCGATCGCGCACGCCGATCACCGAAGCCCGAGGGGAGCCCCGTATGGACACCGCCACGTCCCAGGAGACCGGCCGGATCACCTACCGCGAAGCGGTCCTGGAGGACGTCCCCGTCCTCGTCCCGCTCGTGGAGTCGGCCTACCGGGGCGACGCGAGCCGGGCCGGCTGGACCACGGAGGCGGACATCCTCCAGGGGCAGCGCACCGACCCCGAGGGCGTGGCCGCCGTCATCACCGCCCCCGGCAGCCGGCTCCTGGTCGTCGAGCGGGACGGCGAGGCCGTCGCCTGCTGCCAGCTGGAGGACCGGGGAGAGGCCGCGTACTTCGGCATGTTCGCCGTCCGCCCCGAACTCCAGGGGGCGGGCCTCGGCAAGCGGATCATCGCGGAGGCCGAGCGCCGGGCGCGCGAGCTGTGGGGCGCGCGCGAGATGCACATGACGGTGATCTCCGTGCGCGAGGAGCTGATCGCCTGGTACGAGCGGCGCGGCTACCGGCGGACGGGCCGGACGACCCCCTTCCCCTACGGCGACGAGCGCTTCGGCCTGCCCCAGCGCGACGACCTGGAGTTCGAGCTGCTGGTCAAGCCGCTGGGGTGAGCCGGGGTCCGGCGGGCCGCGGTCCCGAAACCACCCGAAGGACGGAAGCGTGGCCCCATCCCCTGGCGACAGGAAAAACTTCTGCCGACAGGGGGGTCGCACAGGATAATTTCCCTTGCTCCTCTTGTGGGGGAGAAGCGTCGATGTATACGGTGTCTTGACGCAAGGTTCTCCTGTGGAGGAAGAGGCATGACGGAAATTCTTGTGCAGGACGTGACCGGTGGGGGGATATCCACCGACGCCCGGGTCATCGACCACCCGGCCTGGCCCGAGCTCAAGAATGCCGTGGAGGAGATCCGCGCCTGGCAGAGCGCGGACGGCTCCATCGACTTCGAGGCCGAGGACGCCCCCGCCCGCTCCCGGGTCGAGCTGACCCTCGACCGGGTCGTCGCCGCGGTCGAGCAGCTCTCCCCCCTCCTCCCGCACGACGCCGCCTACCACCGCGCCCTCGTCTCCGACCTGCGCAAATGGGCCGAGAGCGGCTTCGCGGTGCCGGACTTCCTGGACGCGCTGCTCGCCTTCCACCCGGCCGCCGACCGCGTCGACGGGCTCCAGCACCTCGTGCTCTTCCCGATGTACACGCAGAACGGCAACCCGGACCGCAACCTCGAAGCCGTCGTGCTCCGCATGGTCTGGCCCGAGTGGCTCGCCGACCTGGAGCGCACCCGCTACGACAACCCGCTCTTCTGCGGCATCACCTTCGAGGACTTCACCGCCGGGTACGACACCAACTCGGCCGTCCTCTTCCCGGAGACCATCGCCGTCCGCGAGGCCCCCGAGCGCTTCACCTGGGGCGGCATCTTCTGCGACCGCGAGGCCGCCCGCTTCCGCAAGGTCACCGGGGCCGCCGTCGACACCCTGGGCATCGAGCTGCCCGCCGACATCGCCGCGATGATCGAGGACCAGGAGCGCTGCGAGAAGGCCTTCGTGCTCTGGGACATGGTCCACGACCGCACCCACAGCCACGGCGACCTGCCCTTCGACCCCTTCATGATCAAGCAGCGCCAGCCCTTCTGGATGTACGGCCTGGAGGAGCTCCGCTGCGACCTCACCGCCTTCAAGGAGGCCGTGAAGCTGGAGGCCGAGGGCAACACGCACGGCCGTGACGTGCAGTACGCCGTCCTCTTCGACCGCATGTTCCGCTTCCCGCTCTCCGGCGACCGGAACCGCAACTACGACGGCCTCGGCGGCCAGCTCCTCTTCGCGTACCTCCACAAGCACGACGTGGTGCGCTGGACGGACAACACGCTCAAGATCGACTGGCAGCGGGCCCCCGAGGTCACCAACCAGCTCTGCGCCGAGATCGAGAAGCTCTACCGCGACGGCATCGACCGCCCCAAGCTCGTCCACTGGTTCAAGGCGTACGAGCTGGTCTCCACCTACCTCGCCCCGCACCCCGGCTCGAAGTGGGCCAAGGGTCCCGACGCCCTCGACCTGTCCCTGCCGCCGCGCAAGCTCGTGGACGACGTGCTTCCGGACGAGTTTCCGCTCAGCATGTTCTTCGAGGCCCTCGCCAAGAAGCTGAAGGGCGTGATCGCCGACACCAAGGGGATCACCGCCGCCGGCGCCCCGCGCACCGAGCGGGCCGCCGCGTGAGCGCTCCTGCCGAGCACCCGGGGAAGACGGAGGAGACGGTGTCCATGAACGCCGAAGGAAACGGCGGGCCGCTCGACGGCGCCGTCATCGCGGTCGCCGGCGCGGCCGGCCCCGCGGGCCGCGCCACGCTGCTGCGGCTCGCCGAGGCGGGCGCGACCGTGATCGCGTCCGACGCCGACCCGGCCCGCCTCGCGGAGGCCGTCGACGCGGCCCGCTACGCGCACGGCGGCGCCACGGTCGTCGGCGACACCGTCGACCTGCTCGACCTCGCCGCCACCCGCGACTGGGCCGCCAAGACCGAGAAGGAGTTCGGCCGGATCGACGGCCTGGTCCACCTCGTCGGCGGCTGGCGCGGCAGCCCCTCCTTCACGGAGACCGAACTCAAGGACTGGGACTTCCTGGAGAAGCTCCTGATCCGCACGGTCCAGCACACCTCGCTCGCCTTCCACGACCCGCTGCTCCGCGCGGGCGGCCGCGGCCGCTACGCCCTGATCAGCCAGGCCGGCGCCCACAAGCCGGTCGCGGGCAACGCCGCGTACAACGCGGGCAAGGCGGCGGCCGAGGCCTGGACCCTGGCCATGGCGGACTCCTTCCGCAAGCTGGGGGGCGACGACGGCCCGCAGGCGGCGGCTGCGATCCTGGTGATCAAGGCGTTGGTGCACGAGGCCATGCGCGCCGAGCGACCCAACGCGAAGTTCGCGGGCTTCACCGACGTCGACGACCTGGCCGCAGAGATCGCCGGCCTGTGGGACAAGCCCGCCCAGGAAGTGAATGGACAGCGTCTGTGGCTGACCCCCAAGCCGTGACCGCGGCCCTCGGCCCCAGGACCGACGCGCGTCGTCACCACGACCCGTCGGTCCGGGGCTTCGCCAGCGACAACTACGCCGGCGCCCACCCCGAGGTCCTCGCGGCCCTCGCCCTCGCCAACGAAGGCCACCAGGTCGCCTACGGCGAGGACCGGTACACCGACCACCTCCAGCGGATCGTGCACAGCCACTTCGGACCGAGCGCCGAGGCCTTCCCGGTCTTCAACGGCACCGGGGCCAACGTGACCGCCCTCCAGGCGCTCACCGACCGCTGGGGCGCCGTCATCTGCGCCGAGTCCGCCCACATCAACGTGGACGAGGGCGGCGCGCCGGAGCGGATGGGCGGCCTCAAGCTGCTCACCGTGCCGACCCCGGACGGCAAGCTCACCCCCGAGCTGATCGACCGGCAGGCCTGGGGCTGGGACGACGAGCACCGGGCCATGCCGCAGGTCGTCTCGATCACCCAGAACACCGAGCTGGGCACCGTCTACACCGTGGACGAGATCCGCGCGATCGTGGAGCACGCCCACTCCAAGGGCATGAAGGTGCACCTCGACGGGGCCCGGATAGCCAACGCCGCCGCCTCGCTCGACGTGCCCATGCGCGCCTTCACCAACGCCGTGGGCGTGGACGTGCTCTCGTACGGCGGGACCAAGAACGGAATGGTCTTCGGCGAGGCCGTGATCGTGCTGAACCCCGACGCGGTCAGCCACATGAAGCACCTGCGCAAGCTCTCCATGCAGCTCGCGTCGAAGATGCGGTTCGTGTCGGTGCAGCTGGAGGCCCTGCTCGCGAAGGACCTCTGGCTGCGCAACGCCCGCCACGCCAACGCGATGGCCCAGCGCCTCGCGGCCGGGGTGCGCGCCCTCGACGGGGTGGAGATCCTCCACCCGGTCCAGGCCAACGCGGTCTTCGCCCGCCTCCCGCACGAGGTGAGCCGCCGGCTCCAGGAGCGCTTCCGCTTCTACTTCTGGGACGAGGCCGCCGGCGACGTGCGCTGGATGTGCGCCTTCGACACCACGGAGGACGACGTGGACGCCTTCCTCCAGGCCCTGAAGGAAGAGCTGGCCCGCTGACTCGGACTGCATGAATATACGGCCGGACGGAAAGTCATTGACTCCGTCCGGCCGTCTTCATAAGGTCGTCCCGCATGGAACTCATCCAGCAGGACCCCGACGTCAACGCCTACTTGGCCGCGAGCGAGACCGTCGACCACGAGCACCCGACCGTGCGGAGGGTGGCGGACGGCCTCTCCGCCGAACACCCCGGCGCATACGCATACGCCGAAGCGGCCTTCGCGTACGTACGCGACGAGATCCCCCACTCCATGGACTCCGGCGACCCCCGCGTCACCTGGCGCGCCTCCGACGTCCTGGAGATGCGCACCGGCATCTGCTACGCCAAGACCGTCGCGTACGCGGCGCTCCTGCGGGCCCGGGGCATCCCGGCCGCCCTCTGCTACCAGCGCCTCACCGACGACGACGGGTCCCACCCCGTGGTGCACGGCCTCACCGCCGTCCTGCTGCCGGGGGAGCGGACCTGGGCCCGCCAGGACCCGAGGGGCAACGGGCCGGGCGTCGACGCCCGGTTCTCCCTGGGGGCGGAACGGCTCGCCCGGTCCGTACGGCCGGAACTCGGCGAGGTGGACTACCCGCTGCTCCACGCCGAGCCCCACCCGGCCGTCCTGGCGGCCCTGAGGGCGGCCCGCGACCGGCCGCACCTGGAGCGGACCCTGCCCGCCGGGCTGGAGCCGACCGGGCCGGAGCCGGTCAGGCTTCCTTGACCTGGGCCGGCGTCGGAGCCGTACCCCCCAGGTGCGTGGGCACCCACCAGGTGTCGCCCGCGTCCTTGGGGCGGACCGGGTAGGCGCGCTGCGCGGCCTCCAGGAGCTCCTGGACGCGCTCGCGCAGCCGCCGGGTGATGGCCCCCGCATACTGGTCGGCGGGGGCCTCCACGGCCTCTCCGACGCGGATCGTCACCGGGATGTGGTTCCGCTTGAAGTTCCGCGGCCGGCCCTTCGTCCAGATCCGCTGGGTGCCCCACAGCGCCATCGGGACCAGCGGGACGCCCGCCTCCTGCGCGAGGCGCGCCGCGCCCGTCTTGAAGCCCTTGAGCGTGAAGGACTGGGAGATGGTCGCCTCGGGGAAGACGCCGACGATCTCCCCGGACCGCAGCGACTCCAGGGCGTGCTTGTAGGCGTGCTCGCCCTGCGAGCGGTCCACCGGGATGTGCTTCATGCCGCGCATGAGCGGGCCGGAGATCTTGTGCCGGAAGACCGAGTCCTTCGCCATGAAGCGCACCAGGCGCTTCTGCGGCAGCGCGGCGAGACCGGTGAAGATGAAGTCCAGGTAGCTGATGTGGTTGCTGACCAGGACGGCCCCGCCGGTCCGCGGGATGTGCTCCGAACCCTGTGTGTCGATCTTCAGGTCCAGCGCCTTGAACATGGTCAGAGCGGCGCCGACGACCGGCCGATAGACGAGTTCTGCCATCGGAGAGGAACCCCTTCTTCCTGCTTGTCCGGGGAGGGTTCTCCCGGCGAAGTTACGCGGCCGTAGGTTTTCGGCTTTGGGCAGATCGTGCCCCATGGGGGACGCTGTGACCAGCCTGAGCGCCGCCGAGCGGGGAGATTCTCGTCACTCGCGGTGGCCGGAACGGGAATCGGATACCCGCCCTGCGACGCTGTATCCCAGGACGCGGGGAACGGGCGCGCGGAGACGGAAGAGGAGCGGAGAGGGATGAGCGAGGTCCTGGGAGCGGAGACGCTCGGTGCCGAACTGGGGGAGCGGGCCACCCTCGTCCAGTTCTCGACCGCCTTCTGCCAGCCCTGCCGGGCCACCCGCCGCACCCTCGCCGAGGTCGCCGCGATGGTGCCCGGCGTGGGGCACGTCGAGATCGACGCCGAGGAACGGCTCGACCTCGTGCGCGAGCTCGGCATCGCGCGCACCCCCACCGTGCTCGTCCTCGACCGGACGGGCCGCGTCGTCCGCCGGGCCGCCGGACAGCCCCGCAGGGCGGACGTCATCGCGGCCCTGGGCCGGGCGGTCTGACGCGATGGCACTTCCTCCCCGTGGGCGCGCGGTGACGCTCCTCCCGCATCGCGGTACGCACTTGACTGCAACCGCCACCGATCGTCACCCTGACGGAGTGACTCTGGAACTCCTTCTCTACGGCCGGGCCCACGTGGACCTGGCCCGCAACGCGAGCGCGCGCTGTCCGGGCGTCTGACCCACCCCAGGACTCCTCCATGCCGCCCTCGCAGAAGGACAATTCCATGACGGTTTCGCCCGAGCTCCGCACCGTTCCCACGATCGGCGCGCCCCGGCAGGCCTCTCCCGATTTGCTCCGCTCCGTCTTCCGCCGGCACGCGGCCGGCGTCGCGGTCGTCACCGCGCACGGCGAGCGCCCCGTGGGCTTCACCGCGACCTCGCTGAACTCCGTCGCCGCCGAACCGCCCCTGATCTCCTTCGGCGTGGGCACCACGTCCTCCTCCTGGCCGGTGGTCTCCGAGGCCGGGTTCATCGGCGTGCACATACTCGGCGAGCACCAGCAGGACCTGGCCGCCACCTTCGCGCGCAGCGGTGCCGACCGCTTCGGCGAGGGGACCCGCTGGAGGGTCGGCCCCGAGGGGGTGCCCGTCCTCGACGACGTCCTCGCCTGGCTGGTGTGCCGCGTCGTGGCCCGGGTGCCCGCCGGGGACCACCGGATCGTGATCGCGGAGGCGGTCGCGGGAGACCCGGACGGGGCGGGCCGGCCGCTGCTCTACCACCACGGACGCTTCAACGCGCTGCGCGACTGAGGGTTCCCGCGCGCGCCGCTCTCCGCGCGTTGGCAAGGTCACACGGCTGAGCGCTTGCTCAGCGGTAACGAACTGGGTGTACTGGCGAGTAATATTTTGGTCGGGGCGTCCGGCGCCCCGACCGGAAACCCGCCCTTCAGGCGCCTATGCTGCGAGCAACAAGGCAGCCCAGTTATGACGATGCAGTAGGAGAGCCGGCGTGAGCTTGAGGATCGTTGTCTGTGTGAAGTACGTGCCCGACGCCACCGGCGACCGGCACTTCGCCGATGACCTGACGGTGGACCGCGACGACGTCGACGGCCTGCTGTCGGAGCTCGACGAGTACGCGGTCGAGCAGGCGCTGCAGATCGCCGAGGAGGCGGACGACGCCGAGGTCACCGTGCTCACGGTCGGCCCGGAGGACGCCAAGGACGCGCTGCGCAAGGCGCTGTCGATGGGCGCCGACAAGGCCGTCCACGTCGAGGACGACGACCTGCACGGCACCGACGTCATGGGCACCTCGCTGGTGCTCGCCAAGGCGATCGAGAAGACCGGCTACGACGTGGTCATCGCCGGCATGGCCTCCACCGACGGCGTCATGGGCGTGCTGCCCGCGATCCTGGCCGAGCGCCTGGGCGTCCCGCAGGTCACGCTGCTCTCCGAGGTCTCCATCGAGGACGGCGTCGTGAAGGGCCGCCGCGACGGCGACGCCGCCTCCGAGCAGCTGGAGGCCGCCCTGCCGGCCGTCGTCTCCGTGACCGACCAGTCGGGCGAGGCGCGCTACCCGTCCTTCAAGGGCATCATGGCCGCCAAGAAGAAGCCGGTGGAGTCCCTGGACCTCTCCGACCTCGACCTGGAGGCCGAGGAGGTCGGCCTGGAGGGCGCGTGGACCGCGGTCGACTCCGCCACCGAGCGTCCGGCCCGCACGGCCGGCACGATCGTCAAGGACGAGGGCGAGGGCGGCAAGCAGCTCGCCGAGTTCCTCGCGAGCCAGAAGTTCATCTAAGGCTTCAGCCGCGCGGGCCGGAACCCCTTTCCGGGACCTCGCGCGAGCCGCTCAGACCTCCCCTCACCTTCGCAGGAGATTGAATCCCCATGGCTGAGATCCTCGTCTACGTCGACCACGTCGACGGAGCCGTCCGCAAGCCCACCCTGGAGCTGCTGACGCTCGCCCGCCGCCTCGGCGACCCGGTCGCCGTCGCCCTCGGCAACGGCGCCGCCGACACCGCCCCGGCCCTCGCCGAGCACGGCGCGGTCAAGGTCCTGACCGCCGACGCGCCCGAGTTCGCCGAGTACCTCGTCGTCCCCAAGGTCGACGCCCTCCAGGCCGCCTACGAAGCTGTGTCCGCCGGGGGCTCCCTGGCCGCCGTGCTCGTG
This sequence comes from Streptomyces bikiniensis, assembly GCA_000716465.1. Taxonomy (GTDB): domain Bacteria; phylum Actinomycetota; class Actinomycetes; order Streptomycetales; family Streptomycetaceae; genus Streptomyces; species Streptomyces bikiniensis. Next base: position 128,969 of record JNWL01000006.1, on the reverse strand, counting down.
CCGTCCTCGGCCGAGGCCAAGGAGATCGCGGCCCGCCTCGCGGTCCGCATCGGCTCCGGCGTCATCACCGACGCCGTGGACCTGGAGGCCGGTGACGAGGGCCCGGTGGCGACGCAGTCCGTGTTCGCCGCCTCCTTCACCACCAAGTCTCGCGTCTCCAAGGGCACCCCGGTCATCACGGTCAAGCCGAACTCGGCTCCCGTCGAGGCCGCCCCGGCCGCCGGCACGGTGGAGGCCCTGTCGGTCTCCTTCGGCGCCCTGGCCACCGGCACCAAGGTCACCTCGCGCACCCCGCGCGAGTCGACCGGCCGCCCGGAGCTGACCGAGGCCGCGATCGTGGTCTCCGGCGGCCGCGGCGTCAACGGCGCCGAGAACTTCGCGATCATCGAGGCCCTCGCCGACTCGCTCGGCGCGGCCGTCGGCGCCTCGCGCGCCGCGGTGGACGCCGGCTGGTACCCGCACGCCAACCAGGTCGGCCAGACCGGCAAGTCGGTCTCGCCGCAGCTGTACATCGCCTCCGGCATCTCCGGCGCGATCCAGCACCGCGCGGGCATGCAGACCTCGAAGACGATCGTCGCGATCAACAAGGACGCCGAGGCGCCGATCTTCGAGCTCGTCGACTACGGCGTGGTGGGCGACCTCTTCGAGGTCGTCCCGCAGCTGACCGAAGAGGTCAAGACCCGCAAGGGCTGACCTGCGGTTCTGTCGGACCGGGGGCCGCACGGTGAACTCTCACCGTGCGGCCCCCGGCCGTTTCGGACACCCATTGACTCAGCTCCGACCGCCCGTTAACTTCGCCATACGGATTGTTGATTCCGTGCAGCGGAAAACAGGAGGGTAGTGGGATGGGACAGCAGGAGAAGGTGTCGACGAGCCTCGCGGGCGCGGTCAGCGAGGGCATCAGCGCCTCCCTCGCCGCCGTGGACGCCGAGCTGGACCGCCGCTACCCGGGAGACCCCGGCACCCGCCAGCCCGTCCACACCGTCTACGTCCCCGGCAACCTCTTCGACGCCGGCACCGTCCGCTCCTGGGGCGACCAGGCCCTCGCCGCCCTCGACGAACACGCCCCCGACGCCGCCTCCTTCGCCGCCGTCCTCGGCCTCCCCGACGACCTCGCCGAGGACGTGTACGGCCGCGTGCGGGCCAAGCTGGAGCGCGAGCCGATCGAGGACCTCCGGGTCGACTTCGAGGACGGCTACGGCGGCGACGACGAGGACCGGGACGCCGCCCGCGCCGCCCGCCTGGTCTCCGAGGCGTACGCGAAGGGCACGGCCGCCCCGTACACCGGCATCCGGATGAAGTGCATGGAGGCCGCCGTACGCGACCGGGGCATCCGCACCACCGACGTCTTCCTCACCGGCCTCCTGGAGCACGGCGGCCTCCCGGAAGGACTCGTCCTCACCCTCCCCAAGGTCACCTACCCCGAGCAGGTCACCGCCTTCGTGCGCCTTCTGGAGGCCTTCGAGAAGGCCCACGGCCTCGACGCCGGCCGCCTCGGCTTCGAGATCCAGATCGAGACCAGCCAGGCCATCCTCGCCGCCGACGGCACCGCCGCCGTCGCCCGCATGATCGGCGCCGCCGAGGGCCGCGCCACCGGACTGCACTACGGCACCTTCGACTACAGCGCCTGTCTCGGCGTCTCCGCCGCCTACCAGGCCAGCGACCACCCGGCCGCCGACCACGCCAAGGCGATCATGCAGGTCGCCGCCGCCGGCACCGGCGTCCGCGTCTCCGACGGCTCCACCAACGTCCTGCCGGTCGGCTCCACCGCGCACGTCCACGAGGCCTGGCGCCTGCACTACGGCCTCACCCGCCGCGCCCTCGCCCGCGCCTACTACCAGGGCTGGGACATGCACCCCGGCCACATCCCCACCCGCTACGCCGCCGTCTTCGCCTTCTACCGCGAGGGCTTCGAGACCGCCGCCAAGCGCCTCTCCGCCTACGCCAACCACGCGGGCGGCGACGTCATGGACGAGCCCGCCACCGCCAAGGCGCTCAGCTCCTACCTGCTGCGCGGCATCGACTGCGGCGCCCTCGACACCGCCGAGGTCGACGCCCTCACCGGTCTGACCCGCGCGGACCTCGACCGCTTCGCGGCCCCGCGCCGGGGCGACCTCACGGCCTCGGCCGAGTAACCGCAGGGAAGGACCGGCCGGCCGCCGGCGGAGGACGTCAGGCGGCCGGCGGCGCGATCTCGCCCGAACCCCGGGCCAGGAGCGTCGTGCCGAGCACCACCCGCTCCGGCGCCCCGTCGGCCCCGTCCAGGCGCCGGAACAACCGCTCCGCCGCCGTCCTGCCGAGGGCGGCGGCGTCCTGGGCGACGACCGTGATGCCCAGCAGGTCGGCCAGTTCGATGTCGTCGAAGCCGACCAGGGCGATCGGCCGGGGCTGCGCGGCGAGCGCCCGGACGACCGTGACGGTGACCCGGTTGTTCCCCGCGAACAAGGCCGTCACCGGCTCCGGCGCAGTCAGCATCCCCCGTACCGCCGCGTCCACCCGCTCCGGGCCGGTTGGTCCCGGCGAGACCCACTCCTCACGGACCGGAAGACCCGCGTCCTCCATCGCCGCGCGGTAGCCGCGCAGCCGCTCGGCCGCCGTGTGGATGTGCGGGCGGTCGCCGATGAAGCCGATCCGGCGGTGGCCGTGCGCGATCAGATGGGCCGTGCCCTCGCGCGCGCCGCCGAAGCTGTCGGAGAGGACCGCGTCGGCGTCGATCCGCCCGGCGGGGCGGTCCACGAACACCGTGGCGACGCCCGCCCTGATCTCGGGCTCCAGATACCGGTGGTCGTCGCCGGCCGGGATGACGATGAGGCCGTCCACCCGGCGTGCGCACAGCGCGAGCGCCAACTCCTGCTCCCGGTCGGGGTCCTCGGCGCTCGACCCGTTGATCAGGAGGGCCCCGTGCGCCCGCGCGACCTCCTCGACCGCCCGGCTCAGCGGACCGTAGAAGGGGTCGGCGAGGTCCTCGAGGACCAGGCCGACGGTCGCGGTCCTGCCCTTGCGCAGGACCCGCGCGCTGTCGTTGCGGCGGAAGCCGAGGACCTCGATGGCCTCCTGGACCCGCCGCTCGGTGTCGGCGGTGACGCCCGGCTCGCCGTTCACCACCCGGGACACCGTCTTCAGGCCCACGCCCGCCTTGGCGGCGACGTCCTTCATCGTGGGCCGGTTGCCGTAGCGGTGCTCGGGGCGGTGGTCGGTGTCGGCCACGGTCTGCGGTTCCTCCGTCGTGTCGGGACCCCGCCGTGGCCGGGCCGTCTTTCGGACTCCGCACGAGCATAGGACCTGGACAACGTTGTCATAGCGCGTGAGAGGATGAGGAACGCCGTACCGTCCCCGGCCGCCCCCTGGAGGCTCCCCGTCCATGTGTACCGACCTCGCCACGGGCCTCGTCGCCGCCCTCGACATCGGGGGCACCAAGATCGCCGGTGCCCTGGTCGACGGCGAGGGGCGCGTCCGCGTCCGGTCCCGGCGGCCCACGCCCGCGCGTGAGGACGGCGAGACGGTGATGGCGGCGGTCGAGGGCGTCCTCGGCGACCTCGCCGCCTCCCCGCTGTGGGAGGCCGCCGACGCCGTCGGCATCGGCAGCGCGGGTCCGGTCGACGCGGCCCGGGGGACCGTCAGCCCCGTCAACGTCCCCGGCTGGCGCGACTACCCGCTGGTCGAACGGGTCCGGCGGGCCGCCGGCGGCCGACCGGTCACCCTCGTCGGCGACGGCGTCGCCATGACGGCCGCCGAGCACTGGCTCGGAGCCGCCCGCGGCCACGACAACGCCCTCTGCCTCGTGGTCTCCACGGGCGTCGGCGGCGGTCTCGTCCTCGGCGGGCGCCTCCACCCGGGCCCCACCGGCAACGCCGGTCACATCGGACACATCACGGTCGACCTGGACGGCGAGCCCTGCGCGTGCGGCGGACGGGGCTGCGTCGAACGCCTCGCCAGCGGCCCGCACCTGGCCCGCCGCGCCCTGGAGAACGGCTGGCGGCCGGGGCCCGACGGCGACGCCTCCGCCGCCGCGGTGGCCGCCGCCGCGCGCGCCGGGGACCCGGTGGCCGCCGCCTCGTTCGAGCGCGCGGCCCAGGCGCTCGCCGCGGGCATCGCCGCCACGGCGACCCTGGTCGAAATCGACATCGCGGTCGTCGGCGGCGGGGTGGCGGGCGCCGGCGAGGTCCTCTTCGCCCCGCTCCGGCGCAGCCTCCGCGGCTACGCCACGCTCTCCTTCGTACGGGACCTGACGGTCGTCCCGGCCGTCACGGGCACCGACGCCGGTCTCCTCGGCGCGGCGGCGGCCGCCGCGTACGCCCGGGGAGAAGGGGCGTACGCGGGCGCGAACGCGGGTGCGGCCAGCGGTTCCTGAGGGCCTTCTACGGCCGTGGACACGGCGTACGACGGAGGGGGAGCCGCGCCGCGGCTCCCCCTCTTCCCGTACCGCCTACTCCCGTGCCCGCTCGGCCGTCCGCTGCCCGACCAGCCTGCCCTCGGCCTTCCTCCGGTCCGGCGGTCTCTGCTCCACGACCACCAGGAACGCGTCGGACTCCAGGTCCATCACGACCCGGGCCGGCACCCCCTCGTCGCGCCGCGCGCCGGCGAACTCCTCGGCGGGCCAGCTGCCCCGGGGACCGCCGGCCGGAAAACGTTCGAGAACCGTACGACTCATTTCCACACCCCTCGTGCTTGCCGTTCTCAACGACGGTTTCCCGGAAGCGTCACGCACATGCCGGTCCCGCCGCCGATCCATACGATCGTGGTTTCCGTGGCAGGGTGTTGCGGGCAAGCCACAGGGGGCTACCGAAGAGGGGGAAGACGTGATCGTCTGGATCAACGGGGCGTTCGGCGCGGGAAAGTCCAGCACCGCGCGTGAACTGGTCGATCTGATCCCGCGCAGCACCCTGTACGATCCCGAGGCCACCGGTGACGCGGTGCGCCGGCTCGTTCCGGCCGAGCGGCTCGCCGAGGTCGGGGACTACCAGGACCTGCCGATCTGGCGGCGACTCGTGGTCGACACCGCCGCTGCCCTACTTGCCGAGGTCGGCGGCGTCCTGGTCGTCCCCATGACCCTGCTCCGCCAGGAGTACCGGGACGAGATCTTCGGCGGACTCGCCGCCCGCCGCATCGAGGTGCGCCACATCCTGCTCACCCCTGAGGAAACGATCCTGCGTCAGCGGATCGACACCCGGGAGGAGTACGGCGATCCCGAGGCCGACGCCCGCGTCCGGAAGTGGTGCCACGCCCACGTGGACCCGTACCGCGCCGCCCTCGGCCGCTGGCTCGCCGCCGACGCGCACACCGTGGACAACTCCGCGCTCACCGCGGCCGAGACCGCCGGAGCCGTCGCCGACGCGATACGGACGGGGCTCGTCGCCCCCTGCGGGATCGTCCAGACGCCCGAGCCGACCGGCGAGACCGTCGCCGCCGGCGTGCTGCTCTTCGACGAACAGGACCGCTTCCTGCTCGTGGACCCCACCTACAAGCCCGGCTGGGAGTTCCCCGGCGGCGTCGTCGAGCCCGGCGAGCCCCCGGCCCGCGCCGGGATGAGGGAGGTGGCCGAGGAGATCGGCCTCGCGCTGGACGCCGTGCCCCGGCTGCTGCTCGTGGACTGGGAGCGCCCCGAGCCCCCGAAGTACGGGGGGCTGCGCCTCCTCTTCGACGGCGGCACCCTCCGCGCCGCCGACGCCGGGCGGCTGAGCCTGCCCGGCGCCGAACTGCGCGGCTGGCGCTTCGTCACCGAGGAGGAGGCCGCCGAGCTGCTGCCGCCCGTCCGCTACCGGCGCCTGCGCTGGGCCCTGCGCGCACGGGAGCGCGGCACGGTGCTCAACCTGGAGGCCGGGATCCCGGTGGGGTGACCCCGACCGGTCGGAGCGGCCCCGGCCCGGGTTCGCACGGGCCGGGGCCGCTCAGGCCAGGGCCGTCCGGGTCAGGTCCGCTCAGGCCGGGCCCGCTCAGGCCAGGGCCGCTCCGGCCTCCGTCGCCGCCCTCAGCCGGGCCGCCGTGTCCGTGACGACCGGCGCGCCGTGACCGCAGCACAGCACCGACGGGTCGAGCTCCGCCAGCCTCCGCATCGACTCCAGGGCGAGGGCGCGGTCGACGTGGAAGACCCCGAAGGTGACGTCCTGGACCGAGGCCACCGTGTCCCCGGTGAACAGCACGCCGTGGCGCGGGAGGTGCACGGCCATCGAACCCGGGGTGTGACCGGGGGTGTGGACCACCACGGCCCCGTCGCCGAAGCCGAGCTCCTCGCCGTCCTCGACCTCGCGGTCCACCCGGGTCGGCGGCGCCTCCGGCACGGTCAGACCGTGCTCGTACAGCGGGAGCTCCCAGTCCAGGAGGTCGGGTTCGGGGACCGGGGCCTCGCCCCGGACCACCGGCGCGTCCAGGCGGTGCGCCACGATCTCGGCCCCGTGGCGGTCCGCGAGCTCCTGGGCCGCGCCCACGTGGTCGCGGTGGCAGTGGGTCAGCACGATGCGGCGCAACCGGTCCGGGTCCAGGCCGGCCGCCCGTACGGCCGCCGCCGTCGCGTCCGCCGTACCCGCCCAGCCCGCGTCGATCAGGGTCAGTTCCTCCTCGTCCCGCCAGAGGTAGGACTGACCGATGGAGTGGTCGAGCAGGTACAGCCGCGGAGTCACTGCGATGGATTCCATGCGGCGAACCTACGCGTCCGCGCAGGCCCGCCGCCCGGTTCTACGCTCTCGGCGAGCTTCGCCGAACGCTGAACCCGACCGGGAACCGACCGGGACCCCGACCGGAGACCGACGTTCCGTCAGACCTGCTTCGAGCGCGCGTAGTTCACGAGGAAGTGGGCCTCGGCCACCGACAGGCGCTCCAGCTCCTCCGGGGACACGGACTCGTTGGGCGCGTGGATCTGCGCCTCCGGCTCGCTCAGGCCGATCAGCAGGATCTCCGCCTCCGGGTACAGCGAGGCCAGCGTGCTGCACAGCGGGATCGAGCCGCCCAGACCGGCCGTCTGCATCTCCTGACCGGGGTACGCGACCTCCATCGCCTCGGCCATCGAGGCGTACGCCGGGCTCGACGTGTCCGCCTGGAAGGCCTGGCCCTGGCCGACCTGCTCCATGGTCACCCGCGCGTTCCACGGCGTGTGGTTCTCGATGTGCGCGAAGAGCAGCTTGGTCGCCTCCGCCGCGTCCTGGCCCGGCGGCACCCGCAGGCTGATCTGCGCGCGGGCCGTCTTCGGGATGGACGGGGTGGCGCCGGCCACCGGGTGGCAGTCGATGCCGACGACGGTGACGGCGGGACGCGCCCAGATGCGGTCCGCGACCGTGCCGCCGCCCGGCAGGTCCACGCCCGGCAGCACCTTGGCGTCCTGGCGGAAGTTCTCCTCGGGGTACTGGAGGCCTTCCCAGACCTTGTCGCCCGGCAGGCCGTCGATGACGGTCGAACCGTCCGGGCCGCGCAGCGAGTCGAGCACGCGGATCAGCGCGGCGAGCGCGTCCGGGGCGGCGCCGCCGAACTGGCCGGAGTGCAGGTTGCCCTCCAGGGTGTCGATCCGCACCCGGATCATCGTCATGCCCCGCAGGGTCGCGGTCACCGTCGGCAGGCCCACCCGGAAGTTGCCCGCGTCGCCGATCACGATGGCGTCGGCGGCCAGCAGCTCGGGGTGCTCCTCGGCGTACCGCTCCAGACCGCCGGTGCCCTGCTCCTCCGAGCCCTCGACGATCACCTTGACCGTCACCGGGACGCCGCCGTTCGCCTTCAGGGCGCGCAGCGCGAGCAGGTGCAGGATCACCCCGCCCTTGCAGTCGGCCGTGCCGCGCCCGTACCAGCGCCCGTCGCGCTCGGTCAGCTCGAACGGCGGGGAGAGCCACGCGGACTCGTCCAGCTTCGGCTGCACGTCGTAGTGCGCGTAGAGGAGGACGGTCGGCGCACCGGCCGGGCCGGGCAGCACGCCGTACACGGCCTGCGAGCCGTCCGGGGTGTCGAGCAGCGCCACGTCCTGGAAGTCCTCGGCGCGCAGCGCGTCCGCGACCCAGTTCGCCGCCGCCTCGCACTCGCTGCGCGGGGCCACGTTCTCGTCCGCCACCGACTCGAAGGCCACCAGTTCCGTGAGCTCCGTCCTGGCGCGGGGCATCAGGGACCGTACGGTCTCGGCGATCGGATTCGCGGTCATGGGCACGCTCCTGGTGGGTGCGACGTTACGACGGTGTGAACGGCGTCGTCGCGTGTCGTGGCGCGGCGAACGCACCGTCGATCCTACGGCCGGGGCTCCGGCTACCGCGCCGTAGGATGCGTCAGGAGCAGACCCCCGGTCGGATCAGGAGCAGAAGCACATCGTGAGCAGCGAGCACGCAGGGAACGCCGGTCCGGAGAACACCGAGCCCGAGGGCGCGGCTCCTGAGGGCACCGGTGCGGAGGCGGCGAGGGACGACGACCCCGGCACGGTGGAGGACGGGGGAGTGGAGGACGAGGCCGTCCGCGACGCCGCGGACGGCGCGGCGGACGTCTGGGACGTCGTGGTCGTCGGCGCCGGACCGGCCGGCGCGTCCGCGGCCTACGCGGCGGCGGTGGCCGGGCGCCGGGTGCTCCTCCTGGAGAAGTCCGAGCTGCCCCGGTACAAGACCTGCGGCGGCGGCATCATCGGCCCCTCCCGCGACGCGCTCCCGCCGGGCTTCGAACTGCCCCTCCAGGACCGGGTGCACGCCGTCACCTTCTCCCTCGAAGGACGCTTCGCCCGCACCCGCCGCTCGCGCCGGATGCTCTTCGGGCTCATCAACCGCCCCGAGTTCGACGCGCAGCTCGTCGAGCACGCGCAGAAGGCGGGCGCCGAACTGCGAACCGGCGCCACGGTGATCCGGGTGGAGCAGCACGGTCCGGCGGTCCCGGACCGGCGGACCGCCGCCGTGGTCCTGGCCGACGGCGAAACGATCCTGGCGCGCGCGGTCGTCGGCGCCGACGGCAGCGCCAGCCGGATAGGCGCTCACGTCGGGGTGAAGATGGGCCAGGTCGACCTGGGCCTGGAGGCGGAGATCCCCGTGCCGCAGTCCGTGGCCGAGGACTGGAAGGGACGCGTCCTCATCGACTGGGGCCCGATGCCCGGCAGTTACGGGTGGGTGTTCCCCAAGGGCGACACGCTGACCGTCGGCGTCATCTCGGCGCGCGGCGAGGGGGCCGCCACCAAGCGGTACCTGGAGGACTTCGTCGCCCGGCTCGGCCTGGCCGGCTTCGAGCCCTCGATCTCCTCCGGCCATCTGACCCGCTGCCGCACCGACGACTCGCCGCTCTCCCGCGGCCGGGTCCTGGTCTGCGGCGACGCGGCCGGCCTCCTGGAGCCGTGGACGCGCGAGGGCATCTCGTACGCGCTGCGCTCGGGCCGCCTCGCGGGCGAGTGGGCGGTACGGGTCGCCGAGGCGAACGACGCGGTCGACGCGCGCCGCCAGGCCCTGAACTACGCCTTCGCCGTCAAGGCGGGCCTCGGCGTGGAGATGGCGGTAGGACGGCGGATGCTCGCGGTCTTCGAGCGGCGCCCGGGGCTGCTGCACGCCACGCTCACGGGCCTGCGGCCGGCCTGGAACGCCTTCGCCGACATCACCCGGGGCTCGGCCACCCTCGGCGGCATGGTCCGCTCGAACGGTCTGGCCCGGCGCGCCCTCGAACTCCTGGACAAGCGGATGGACACCTCGTCCGGCGTCGGCCCGGCGGGCCGGGGCGTCACGGCGAAGGAGCGCGACACGGCGGGCTCGAGGGGAGCGGAGGACACGGAAGGCACGGAAGGCGCGAAGGGGTCGGAAGACGCGAAGGGGTCGGAGGGTGCGAACGGGTCGGAGGGCGCAGGGACGGGCGCCTGACCCTCCCCTCGTGCGGCGGTCCGGCGCGACCGCCGGAACCACCGCCGACCCGTACGGGCTCCGCCGTCCCGGTCCGCTCACGCGGCCGGGGCGGCGGAGCCCGTCGTCGTGATGCGGAAGACGGGGTGCTTCGGCGCGACGGCGCGCAGCTCGGCGTCGGAGGAGTCCGGGCCGACCCCGTCGAAGAAGATGCCGACCTCGGCCTTCCAGCGCTTGAGGTAGGCACGGAGCAGCGCGGGCTTGGCGTCGTCGGCGACCTCGACGGCGGTGAACTCCTGCACGTGCCGGCCGAGGTGCAGCTGCCCGCCCCCGGCGGCCCGCATGTTGCGGGTCCACTGGACGTGGCCGCGGGGGGCCACGAGGTACTGGGCGCCGTCCACCGTCAGGAGGTTGACGGGGGTGCGGCGCCACTCGCCGCTCTTGCGCCCCCGGACGGCGAGCACCCGGGAGCCCCAGACACTGATGCCGCGGCGGGTCGTCCAGGCGACCAGGCGGTTGAGGACGTTCACGGTGAACCAGCCGGGCCTCATGACGTGGGCGGCGGGGGAGGGGGAGGAACCGGTGGGGTCGGCGGGCTGGGCGGACATGGCTGCCTCCTGAGGGCTTCTGCCGGGCACTTCTGCCGATGAGCGAAACGTGAGCGCTGCTCTCTCTTGAGATCAGTGTGCACGGTTCGGTGCTCGCAATCAAGAGCGGTGCTCTCATTTAAGTTCGGTGATCTCCTTTCGTTTCGGTGCTCCGAAAGTGGCACACTGCTCTCCATGACGACCGTTCGAGGAGCCCGCGCCCGCGCCCGCATCGAGATCACCGCCGCCATCAAGGACGAGGCCCGCGCCCAGCTCGCGGCGGAGGGCGCCGCCAAGCTGTCCCTGCGGGCCGTCGCCCGCGAGCTGGGCATGGTGTCCTCCGCGCTCTACCGCTACTTCCCGAGCCGCGACGACCTCCTCACCGCCCTGATCGTCGACGCCTACGACGCAGTCGGCGCCGCCGCCGAGCGGGCCGCCGCCGACTCCGCAGGGCAGCGGCCGCTGGACCGCTGGACCGCCGTCTGCCGCGCGGTCCGCGCCTGGGCGGTCGCCCACCCCCACGAGTACGCCCTGATCTACGGCTCCCCGGTCCCCGGCTACACCGCCCCCCGGGACACGGTCGCCCCCGCCGCCCGTGTCGGCCTCGCCCTCATCGGGATCGTCCGCCTGGCCCATGCCGGTGAGGGCGTCGCCCTCCCCCCGCTCCCGGACGCCCTGCGCCCCGAGGCCGGTCGGATCGCCGCCGACATCGCCCCGGACCTTCCCCCGGCCCTCGCCGTCGCGCTCGTCGCCGCCTGGTCGCAGCTCTTCGGCCTCGTCTCCTTCGAGGTCTTCGGGCAGTTCCACCGCGTCGTCGAGGACCGCGACACCTTCTTCGCCGCCGCCGCCCGCCGCCTGGGCCAGGACGTGGGCCTGCTCCCGCGCGGCTGAACCCGTCCGGCCGCATCGCCCCGCCGGGCCGGCGTCCGCGCGGGACCGGTCCGGCCGACACCGCGAGGCCGCCCGGTCGCCGAAGCGCCGGACGGCCGCGCGTCCCCCCGTACCCCCGGCGGTCAGTCGCGGAGGACTGCCTTCGCCGGGGAGGTCCCAGCCGCAGGGCTGGAGGTCGGCGCGTCGGAGGCCACCGGCTCGAAGGCCGCCGCGTCGGTGTCCGAGGACCGCGCGACCACGACCGACCCGACCGCCGCGCCCCGCGGCCTCCGCAGCCCCGGCAGGGTGATGAGGAGGCCGGCGAGGGCGATGGCCGCGACCACGGCCAGGCCGGGCCGGAAGCCGTCCAGGACCTGCTGCGGGGAGGCGCCGCCGCCGTGTGCGTCGCCCGCGGTGATGACGGCGGTGGTCACGGCCAGGAAGAACGCGCCGCCGACCTGGATCGAGGTGTTGAGCAGGCCCGAGACCATGCCCTGCTCGCGGTCGTCCACGCCGTTGGTGGCCTGGATGTTGAGCGAGGGGAAGACCAGGGCGCAGGCCGCGCCGATGAGCAGCATCGACGGCAGGACGACGGCCGCGTACTGGGGGACGAGCGAGATCCGCAGGAAGAGCGCGTACCCGACGACGAGCAGGGTGAAGCCGGTCGCGATCACCCGGGGCGTGCCGAACCGGTCCACGATCCCGCCGATCTTCGTGGACGAGAGGGCCACCAGCACGCCGGCCGGGAGGAAGGCGAGCGCCGTCTGGAGCGCGGACCAGCCGAGCAGCGACTGCATGTACTGGGTCACGATGAACTGGAAGGCCACGTACGAGCCGAAGAACGCCGCCGCGCCGAGCTGGGCCCGGACCTGCGAGCCGGAGCGCAGCACCCCGAGCCGTACGAGGGGGCTCGGGCTGCGCCGTTCGATCAGGACGAAGGCGACGAGCAGGGCGGCGGCCGCCAGGAAGGACAGCAGGGTGCGGGCGGAGGCCCAGCCCGCCTCGGGGGCCTCGACCACGGTGAAGACGAGCAGCAGCATCGCGGCCGTGCCGGTGACGGCGCCCGGCAGGTCGTAGCCGCCGGAGGAGCCGTCGCGGGCGCTGTGCGGGATGAGGCGCAGCGCGAAGACGAGGGCGATCAGGGCGACGGGGGCGGGGAGCAGCATGGTCCACCGCCAGCTCAGCTCCGTGAGCAGCCCGGACAGGACGAGGCCCATGGAGAAGCCGGTGGCGGCGCAGGTGGTGTAGATGGACAGGGCCCGGTTGCGCTGCGGACCCTCCTTGAAGGTGGTCGTGATGATCGACAGGCCGGCGGGGGCGGTGAAGGCGGCGCTGAGCCCCTTGACGAACCGGCTGGCGATGAGGAGCGGCCCGGAGTCGACGAGCCCGCCGAACAGCGAGGCGACCGCGAAGACGGCGAGCGCGATCAGGAAGACCCGGCGCCTGCCGAGCAGGTCGGCGGCGCGGCCGCCGAGGAGCAGCAGCCCTCCGTAGCCGAGGATGTAGCCGCTCACGATCCACTGGAGGGTGGCGGTGGACAGGTCGAGGTCGGCCGCGATCGAGGGCAGGGCGACGCCGACCATGGAGACGTCGAGGGCGTCGAGGAACATCGCGGCGCAGAGCACGAGCAGGGTGCCCCAGAGGCGCGGACTCCAGCGTTCCTGCGCGGACTCGGGCACGTCGGTGAGCGGAGAGGTCATGGACGGAGACAGTACATGCACATGCATTGAATGCAAGTGCATTTAATTCTCATGCAACAAAAGGGGTCGTCTCTGCTAACGTGCGCCCATGGCAGCGAACAAGTCCGAACGCGCGCTCGTGGAGGAGTGGCGTGACGTCCTCGCCCTGCACGCCCGTACGACCTGTGAGCTCGACCGGGCCCTCCAGCCGCACGGACTCGGAGCCAGCGACTTCGAAGTCCTCGACGTCCTCGCCGAGGGCGCGTCCGAGGACGGCCCGGCGTCCTGGCGCTTCCAGGAACTCGCCGGCCGCGTCCACCTCAGCCAGAGCGCGCTGTCCCGGCTCGTCGCCCGTCTGGAGAAGGACGGCCTGGTCGTCCGGGGCATGTGCCCCGAGGACCGGCGCGGCGTCCAGGTGAGGCTCACCGGGAAGGGCCTCGACCGCCACGCCGGGGCGAAGCCCCTCCAGCGCGAGGTCCTGACCCGGATGCTGGACCGGGATTCCTGAAGCGCCCGCGCGCGTGACACCCTGACGGCGTGATCATCAGGGTGAGTGAGGCACGTGTACGTCCTGACCGTTTCGAGGCGTTCCACGACATGATCGTCTCCGCGGTGCGCGAGTTCCCCGACCGGCATCCGGGCCTCGTGGACCACGAGGTGCTGCTCGCACCGCCCGACGCGCTGCTGTACGTCAGCCGCTGGCGCGACGAGCGGGCGCTGGTCGAGTACGCGGGCGAGTACTGGCGCGACCGGCCCGTCGTCCTGCCGGGCGAGGAGGAGTACCTCGTCGAGCCCCTCCGCGTACGGCACTTCACGCTCGCGTCCCTGCGGTGAGGGACGCCCCGCCCGGCCTGCGGTGAGGGACGCCCGCCAGGCCTGCGGTGAGGGACGCCCCGCCCGGGGGCGACGAGGACCTGCTCCGCCGGGGCTTCCGCGCCTCGTCGTGCCGGAGCGGCCGCTCAGGCCGTCCGGGCCTCCCCGGCGTCCCGGGCCAGGTACCCCATCACCGCCGCCCCGGCGGCGAGCACCGCGACCGTGGTGAGCGCGGCCGGCAGGGAGAACCAGTCGGCGAGGAACCCGATCGAGGGCGGGCCCAGCAGCATCCCGCCGTATCCGAGCGTGGACGCGGTCGCCACCCCGGCGGGGCCGGCGAGCGCGCCCGCGCGGGCCACCGCGACGGGGAAGACGTTGGCGAGGCCGAGGCCGGTCACGGCGAAGCCGAGGAGCGCGGCCCAGACGGTCGGCGCGAGCGCGCCGAGCAGCATGCCCGCGGCGGCGGTCGCGCCGCCCGCGACCAGGGTCCTGGTCTGGCCGAGGCGTTCGAGCAGCGCGGTGCCGGAGAGCCGGCCTACGGTCATCGTCAGGGCGAAGACCGAGTATCCGGCGGCGGCCGCCCCGGGGTGCGCGTGCAGGTCCTGGGTGAGGTGGAGGGCGCCCCAGTCGGCGAGCGCGCCCTCGCCGTACGCCGTGCAGAGCGCGATCGTGCCGAAGACGAGGACCGCGCGGCGCGAGCCGCCCGGCCGCGCGCCGGGGGCGTCGGTCCCGGCGGACCGCGCCGGCCGGACCTCGGGCGGGGCGGGGGAGGGGTGGCGCAGGAGCACGGGTCCGGCGGCGCCCGTCAGGGCCAGGCCGGCGAGCGTGAGGCCGAGGAGGTGGGCGGTGGGGGAGAGGCTGCCGGCGAGCAGCCCGCCGAGCCCGGCCCCCAGCATGCCGCCGAGGCTGAACGCGGCGTGGAAACCCGGCATCACGGGGCGCCGCAGCGCGGTCACGACGTCCACGGCGGCGCTGTTCATGGCGACGTTGATGCCGCCGTACGCGGCGCCGAAGACGAGCAGGACGAGGCCGAGGGCGAGCGGGGAGCGGGCGAGCGCGGGCAGGGCGACGGAGAGCGAGAGGAGTACGGCGGTGGCGACGGTGACGGCGTGGGAGCCGTACCGGCGGCAGAGGCGCCCGGTCAGCGTCATGGTCACCACGGCGCCCGCCGACACCCCGAGGAGCGCCAGGCCGAGGTCCCCGGCGGAGGCGCCGGTCTGCTCCTTGACGGCGGGGATGCGGACCACCCAGCCGGCGAACAGGAAGCCGTCGAGGGCGAAGAAGAGGGTCAGGGCGGAGCGGAGGCGGGACAGGGAGCGGGCGGCGGTGTCTCCGCCGGAGCCCCCCGAGGCGGCCGTCCGTACTTTGTTTAGTAGCGGCACAAAGTCAGGATAGGGGCGAGGGGCAGGGGAATCAACCGGCCGCGAGGTCGGGAGCGCCGTCCGATCATGGGAGACTCGCCCCCATGAACGGCAAGGCGACGACGACCCGGACACGGCTGGACAGGGGGCGCAGCGCGCTCGGCCCCGCCCTTGAGCTGGTGCACACCGGCAGGGCGCCGACCCGGGCCGTCCTCACCGCCGAACTCGGCGTCACCCGCGCCACCGCCGGGGCCGTCGCCGCCGAGCTGGAGGCCCTCGGCCTCATCAGGGTCGACTCCAACCCGGGCGCCGCGGCCGGCTCCCAGGGCCGCCCCTCGCACCGGCTCGCCGTCGACGAGAAGGGCCCCGTCGCCCTCGCCGCACAGGTCCACCCGGACGGCTTCCGGGCCGCGCTCGTCGGCCTCGGCGGCACGATCGTCGCCACGGCCCCCGGCAGCGTGGTCGTCTCCGCCGACCCCGCCCAGGTCCTCGGGGCCGTGGTCGACGCCGGAGCGGCCCTCCTCGCGGAGAGCGGCCGCCGCTGCGTCGGCGCCGGCCTCGCCGTGCCCTCCGCGGTCGCCGAACCCGAGGGCACCGCCCTCAACCCGCTGCACCTCGCCTGGCCCGCCGGTGCGCAGGTCCGCCAGATCTTCGCCGAGCGCGTACGGGAAGCGGGCATCGAGGGCCCCGCCTTCACCGGCAACGACGTGAACCTCGCCGCCCTCGCCGAGCACCGCCACGGCGCGGGGCGCGGCGCCCGGGACCTGCTCTGCGTGGCCACCGGCCACCGGGGCGTCGGCGGCGCGCTCGTGCTCGACGGGCGCCTGCACACCGGCAGCGCGGGCCTCGCCCTGGAGGTCGGCCACCTGACGGTGAACCCGGAGGGCCGCCCGTGCCACTGCGGGGGCCGGGGCTGCCTCGACGTCGAGACCGACCCGCTCGCCTTCCTCACGGCCGCCGGCCGCGTCCCCGGCCCCGAGGTCTCCCTGCTCCAGCAGTCCCGCGACCTGCTGCGCACCAGCCCGGACGACCCCGGCGTCCGGGTCGCCGTCGGAGAGCTGATCGACCGCCTCGGACTCGGCCTCGCCGGTCTGGTGAACATCCTCAACCCGGACCGGATCATCCTCGGCGGCCTCCACCGCGAACTCCTCGACGCCGACCCCGAGCGCCTCCGCGCGGTCGTCGCCGACCGCAGCCTCTGGGGTCGCAGCGGCGGCGTGCCGATCCTCCCCTGCACCCTGGACCACAACAGCCTCGTGGGCGCCGCCGAGCTGGCCTGGCAGCCGGTCCTGGACGACCCGCTGACGGCCCTCTCCCGCGAGTCCGTCTGAGTCGCCCCGGCCGCGCGGGCGCCGCTACTCCGGACGCCCTTCGAGCAGCGCCGCGAGCCGGTCCAGGGCCATGCGGGTGCCGGCCTCGTTGTCGGCGGCCGGGATCGCGTCCGGAACGCCCTCGTGGACGACCAGGACCTCGGTGCCGCCGCCGTCCGGGACCAGGGTCGTCGTCAGGGTCATGGCGCCGTGCAGCAGCGGGTCCGCCGTCTCGAACTCGACGATCTCGACGACCCGTTCGCCCGGTACGAGCTCCACGAAGCGGCCGTGGTACGTGTCCGTGCGCGGCCCCGACTTCCCCGCGCCGCCCTCCCCCTCGTACCGCAGCGAGACCCGGAAGGCGCCTCCCTCGCGCGCGTCGAACTCGTGCACCCGGCAGGTCATGCCGTACGGCACCCGCCAGCGCGCGACGGCCTCCGGGTCGAGGAGCGTCCGGTAGACGGCCAGGGGCGGGGCGTCGACGTGGCGGGACACGCGCGTGGTGTACACCCTCCCCAGGCTAGGGCCCGTACGGTGTTCGCGCCCGGGGCCGCGCCCGTACCCGGAGCCACGCCCGCGCCCGTGTCCGAGGCCGGGGTCCGGGGCCGGACCGAAATCCGGTGGGCCCGGCCGACCGTACGGCGTACCGTTCCGCCCCATGACCTCTTCCGACCCCGCCCTCCCCCCGCGCCTCGGCGGCCTCACCTTCCACGGTCCGCTCTCCGAGGACCGCGCCGCCCGCATCCTGGGGCGGCTGGCCGCCGCCGGGCCCGCCGACGTGCTCGACATCGGATGCGGCTGGGGCGAGTTGCTTCTGCGCCTCCTCGACGCCGTCCCCTCGGCCGAGGGGACCGGGATCGACATCGACGCCGAGGACCTGGCCCGGGGCCGCGCCCTCGCCGAGGAGCGCGGGCTCGCCGGCCGCGTGGCCTTCGTGGAGGAATCGGCGCTCGGCACCGACCGGGGTCCCGTCGACGCGGTCCTCTGCCTCGGCTCCAGCCAGGCGCTCTGCGACCCCGGGCTGCCGCACGACCCCGCCGCCGCCCTGCGCGAACTCCGCCGGCTCGTCCGGCCCGGCGGCCGCGTCGTCCTGGGGGAGGGCTTCTGGGAGCGCGCCCCCACCGGGGCCGAACTGGCCGGGATGTGGCCCGGCGCCCGCGCCGACGACCACCTCTCCCTCGGCGCCCTCGTGGACCTCGCGATCGGGGCCGGGTTCCGGCCCGCGTGGATCGAGACGGCGAGTGCCGAGGAGTGGGAGGAGTTCGAGTCCGGCTACCGGTACGACACCGAGGTCTGGCTCGCCGCGAACCCCGGCCACCCGCTCGCCGCCGAGACGCGCGAGCGCGTCGACCGGCAGCGCTCCGGTTGGCTGAACGGCTACCGGGGCGTCCTCGGCATCGCCTATCTGACCCTCGTGGCCGTGGCCGGGGACTGAGCGCTCCCGCCGGCCCGGCGGGCCTCAGCCCGCCCGGCCCGCCAGGACCGGGCGGGCGGCCGCCACCGCGGGGGCGGGGCTCAGGACCGGTTCGGCAGGGGTGCCGAGGGGCACGGCGGGAACCCGCTCGTACCCGGTGAAGGGGCCGCCGGCCGCGGCGCCGTACGCCACTTCCTCGCGCGTCTCGACGGGGCCGCCCACGGGCGGCGCCGCGAGGGTGAACCACACGACCTTCCCGTCGTCCCCGCACGGCCGGACGCCCCAGCTCTCGCTGACCGCGCCGACCAGGACGAGGCCCCGGCCGGAGGTGGCGAGGCCGTCGGCCGGCGTGTCGGCCGGATCGCCGAACGGGCCCTCGGTCCGGGGCAGGCGCGGGTCGTGGTCCCTGACGGAGACCGTGAGGCGGTCGAGCAGCAGCTCGACCTCCACGGTGCACCGCTTGTCCGGCCGGGCGTGCCGGTGGACGTTGGTCAGGAGTTCGGTGACTCCCAGGAGGGCATGGTCGACCAGGGCGTCGAGATGCCAGTGGCGCAGATGCGCCGAGACGATCCTGCGGACCTGTCCGATCCGCTGCGGCAGGGCTTGGAGCTCCACCGCGTAATACCTGCTCGGTTCGCTGATCACGGCTGCGACTCCCCGAAGTAGTCCGGAAGAAGACGAAGGTTCGGATCTCTCATGCGGTCCAGCGGGGCGGTGGCCACGACGTACTGTCACCGCCCGTCAACTCTCGGTGAGCTGGTTCCAGCGTGGGCCAGGGGTGGCCGTCCCGCAACTCACGGCGAGCCGTACCAGGTCCGAGGGGCGCCGCGCGCCCCGGTGTCAGCGCCGGCCCGCCGCCCGCTTGAGCGCGGCGAGGAAGCGCCCCGACTCCTCCGGCTCCTTCGACTCCTCCGGCTCCTTCGGCTTCCCGGAGTCCCCGGAGCCCCTGGCGCCTCCGGAATCCGCCGCCCCGCCGTCCCGGCCGTTCTTGTGCAGCGTCAGCCGGTACCGGGTGCCGTTCACGGTCGCCACCGCCTCGTCCGGCCCCGCGAACCACGGGCGCCCCGCCCGCACCGCCGTCACCGGCGCGCTGTCGATCTCGCTGCCGTAACTGGTGAGCAGGGCGAGCCGCCCGTCCTCGATCCGCACCTCGCCCGCGCGCGTCAGCGAACGCAGCCGGCGGTTGATCTCCACGCCCCTGGCGCTGAACTCGGGTTCCCTCATGCCGATCCGCCCCTTCCCGCCCGTTTCCCCCGGGCCGCCGCTCCCAGTGTGCCGGGCCGTCCGCGACCGCACCAGTGGCCCTCTCGCACACCCTTCCGCAAGTCTTCCCTATGGAAGGTCAAAGGGAACGTTTGCCCAGGTGGGAGGGGTATCGTCGGCGGTGGAGCACCTGGGGGAGCGCCCCCGGGGAAGCGATCGAGGAGAAGCGCGGATGAGCACCACCGACCACAGTGCGCGGAGCGGTTCGCCGGCCACTCCCGGAGGCACCGCCACCGCCACGGCGACCGTCGACGTCGACCGCAGCGACCCCGCCTACCGGGCCTGGCTGAAGGAGGCCGTCCGCAAGGTCCAGGCCGACGCCAACCGCTCGGCCGACACCCACCTGCTGCGCTTCCCGCTCCCCGAGCGCTGGGGCATCGACCTCTACCTCAAGGACGAGTCCACCCACCCCACCGGCAGCCTCAAGCACCGGCTCGCCCGCTCCCTCTTCCTGTACGGCCTGTGCAACGGCTGGATCCGCCCGGACAAGCCCGTCATCGAGGCCTCCAGCGGCTCGACCGCCGTCTCCGAGGCGTACTTCGCGAAGCTCATCGGCGTCCCCTTCATCGCCGTCATGCCCCGCACGACCAGTCCCGAGAAGTGCCGGCTCATCGAATTCCACGGCGGGCGCTGCCACTTCGTCGACGACTCGCGCACCATGTACGAGGAGTCCGCCGCCCTCGCCGAGCGCACCGGCGGCCACTACATGGACCAGTTCACCTACGCGGAGCGGGCCACCGACTGGCGCGGCAACAACAACATCGCCGAGTCGATGTACCAGCAGCTCAGGCTGGAGCGGTACCCGGAACCGGCCTGGATCGTGGCCACCGCGGGCACCGGCGGCACCTCGGCGACCATCGCCCGCTACGTGCACTACATGCAGCACGACACCCGGATCTGCGTCGCCGACCCCGAGAACTCCTGCTTCTTCGACGGCTGGACCCACCACGACCCGCACGCCACCGCCGACTGCGGCTCCCGCATCGAGGGCATCGGCCGCCCCCGCATGGAGCCGAGCTTCGTGCCCGGCGCCGTCGACCGGATGATGAAGGTGCCCGACGCGGCGAGCGTCGCCGCCGTCCGCGCCCTGGAGACCGCCATCGGCCGCAAGGCGGGCGGCTCCACCGGCACCGGCCTGTGGAGCGCCTTCAAGATCGTGGCCGAGATGGTCGGGCAGGGGTGCACCGGCAGCGTCGTCACCCTGATCTGCGACCCCGGCGACCGCTACCTCGACAAGTACTACTCCGACGACTGGCTGGCCGCCCAGGGCCTCGACATCGCCCCGTACACCGCCGCTGTCGAGAGCTTCCTGGCGACGGGGGACTGGCCGGAGTGAGCCGTCGGTCCGACCGGCGGGCCGCGCCCCGGGGACGTTCGCCGCGTCCACCCGGCAGGCGTACCGGACCCCGGGCTCGGCGGCCGGGACCGTCTCCTCGAAGGCGCCCCCGCCCCGCAGCCGGACGCTGCGGCCCGCCCCGTCGCCCGTCGGGACGGCGGAGGCGAGGACGGTGGACCAGGAGGGCGGACTCCGCCGGGGCGGAGGGCGTACGGGACCGGGGTCTCACCCCCTCCGCAGCAGCCCGTCCACCGCCCGTCCGAACACCACCCGGCCCGCCCGGGCCAGCACCGGATCGAGGGCCCTCGGCACGCCCCGTACCGCCAGCTCCTCCGTCCACACCACCCGGCAGCCGCCGCCGGGCGCCTCCGCCACCTCGATCAGCGCCCACCCCCGCACGACACGGCCGTACTTCTCCAGGCGGCAGGCGCCGGGACGGCCCGCCGCCGGGGGCTCCCAGCGCACGACCTCCATCGGGTCGTCGAACGCCAGGCGGCCGATCCCCGTCCGGGCGGTGAAGCGGGTCCCCGCGCCGTTCGGGCCCGGCGTCAGCACCCGCGTCCGGGTCAGCGGCACCAGCCGCCCGTGCGCCGGCCAGTCCGTGAGCCGCCGCCACACCTCCTCGGGTGCCAGCGGCACGGTCCGCTCCACCCGGAACGCCCTCACGCCCGCTCCTCGCCCGCCACCACGAGCCCCGGCACGTGCTCCGCCACCTCCGCCCGCACCTCCCCGGACAGGCCCCGGTCCGTCACCCAGGTGTCCACCTCGTCCAGGGAGGCGAACGAACTCAGGCCCATCGTCCCCCACTTGGTGTGGTCGGCGACCACCACCACCCGGCGCGCCGAACGCATCAGACAGGTGTTGGTCTCGGCCTCCGCCAGGTTCGGCGTCGACAGGCCTGCCTCCACCGAGACGCCGTGCACCCCGAGGAAGAGCAGGTCGAAGTGGAGCGAGCGGATCGCCCGGTCCGCCACCGGCCCCACCAGGGCGTCCGACGGGGTGCGCACCCCGCCCGTCAGGACCACCGTCGCCGCCCCGCGCCGCGCCTCGCCCGCGCCGCCCGTCCGCCCCGCCTCGTGGAACACGTCCGCGACCCGCACCGAGTTGGTGACCACCGTCAGGTCCGGCACGTCGAGCAGGTGCCGCGCCAGCGCGTAGGTCGTCGTCCCGCCCGACAGGGCCAGGGCCGTGCCCGGCACCACCAGGGCCGCCGCCGCCCGCGCGATCTCGTCCTTGGCGCTCGGTTCGAGCACCGACTTGGCCTCGAAACCCGGCTCGTGGGTGCTCGCCTCGACCACCGGGACGGCCCCGCCGTGCACCTTCGACAGCACGCCCTGCCGGGCCAGCGCGTCCAGGTCGCGGCGGATCGTCATGTCCGAGACGCTCAGACGGCGGGTCAGCTCGTTGACCCGTACACCGCCGCGCCGCCGGACCTCGTCGAGGATCAGGGCGCGCCGCTGCTCCGCGAGGAGGTTCTGGTTGTCAGTCACCGCCGGGGCCGGTCCTTCCGCAGGAGACAAGGAATGGGGGATGTGGGTTATGGGGATGAGGGTGAAATCCGGTGAGGGACCGTGCGCGGCCGCACGGCCGTCCGCGATCCTGTTCCCGACGTCGCATCTTCCCACCCCCCGAGGGAGCCGCCCCAGTGTCCCCTGCCACACCCGCCCCGGAGAGCGGGGACGCGGCACTCGAACTCCTCGTCCACGGAGTCGGCGGAGCCACCCCCCAGGACATGCTCGACGACCCCAGGACCTTACGGATCACCGGCGACCGGACCGCCGCCGTGTACCGGCGGACCGAGGACGCCGACGCCGAGGACCACCCCGAGCGGTACGCCGGACGCCCGGTCCCGGAGGCGTACTGCTGGTCCAACCTCACCTCCGGCGACGGCACCCGCGCCTTGTGGCTGCTGCTCCTGCCCTTCATGGTCGCCAACCTGGCGCACTGGATGCGCCCGCCCGCCCGGAGCGGCCACCGGCTCGCCCGGCTCTACGGCGTCCTCGTCCGGCTCGTCGCCCTCACCCTCACCGTGCTGCTCACCGCCGCCGCCTGCGAGGTCGCGCTCGACCTGACGGCCTGGCAGTGCGCCGCCGCCCCCGCCTGCGTCGACTCCGCCTCCTGGCTGGGCTTCCTCTCCGTCGAGCGCGGCGGCTGGTGGTCCGCGCCCGGCCGCCGCCTCGCCGTCGCCGCCCTCGTCCCGACCGCCCTCGTCGGCCTGCTCTGGTACCTGTCCAACCGCACCTGGAGCGCGTACGAGGCCCAGCGCCCGCCCACCGGCCACGACACCCCGGCGGCGGAACCGCAGGACGCCCCCGGCCCCGCCGGACCCCGCGCCGCCCTCGGCCGCCCCGGATTCTGGTACGGCCGCCGCCTCGTCGCCCGGCTCAGGGCCGCCCACACCGCCGCCGGGTTCCTCACCGTCGCCGCCGCCCTGGTCACGGCCGCCGCCCGCCACGACACCGCCGCCCCCGGGACCGGGGCCGTCCTCGGCCGGATCCTCCAGGCCGCCGTCGCCGCCTTCGCCGCCGTCGTCCTCTGGGTCGTCTGCCGGCGCGGACGCAGCGAGAACCACCTCGACCTGCGGCTCGAACGCGCCCTGGTCTCCTGGCTGCCCGGCGCCTCCCTCGCCCTGCTCCTCGTCACCGCCTTGTACGCGGGCTGGTCCCGGCCCGGCTGGGCCTCCTCCGGAACCCTCCCCGGCGACGCCGTCTTCACCGCCCTCACCGTCGCCCAGGGCGCCCTCGTCGTCGCCCTCGGCGCGGTCGCCCTCCTCCTCCAGCGCCCCCGCCGGGACCCCCGCACCGCCCTGCGCGGACTCGGCGGGCCCGCCGTCGCCATGCTCGCCTGCGCCCTCGGCGGGGTCATGTCCGGCGGCGTCGCCCAGCGCGTCGCCGACTGGCTCGACGGGCCGGCGACCCCGGGCATGGGCGACCCGGGCCCCCGGATAAGCCCGCCCGTCCTGCTCAGCTGGCAGGCGTCCGTCATCCCCGTGCTGCTCCTGCTCCTCGCCGTGCCCGCCGCCCTCCTCGTCGCGCGGACCGTGCTCGCCGCCCGGCGCCTGCGCCCCCGGGTCGAGGCCGACTACGGGACCGGCGACGAGCGCGACCCGGTCCGTACGGGACGGATCGCGACCGTCCGGGCCCGGGCCGCGCTCACCGACTCCGCGCCCGTCCTCGTCGGCGTCGTCTCCGGCGCCACCCTGCTCCTCGGGGCCGCCTCCGTCGCCGGCGCCTGGACCAGCGGGAACGTGCCCGGCCGGGCCTTCGACGGCGCCCACCCCGCCGTCGCCGCCCTGGCCTCCGCCACCCAGGCCCTCGGCTCCTGGATGATCGGCTTCGGCTTCCTGCTCTTCGTCACCTGGGGCCGCCGCGCCTACCGGGACCCCTCCGCCCGCCGCACCATCGGCATCCTCTGGGACGTCGGCACCTTCTGGCCGCGCGCCGCCCACCCCTTCGCCCCGCCCTGCTACGCCGAGCGCGCGGTCCCCGACCTCACCTGGCGGATGAGCTCCTGGACCCGGCGCACCGGCGGCCGGCTCGTCATCTCCGGGCACTCCCAGGGCAGCGTCCTCGCCGCGGCCGCCGTCTGGCAGCTCCGGCCGGCCACCCGCCGCCGGGTCGCCCTGCTCACCTACGGCTCACCCCTGGAGCGGCTCTACGGACGCTGGTTCCCGGCCTACTTCGGCCCCGAGGCGCTGGACTCCCTGAACCGCACGGTGTACTGCTGGAGCAACCTCTACCGCGCCACCGACCCGATCGGCGGGCCCGTCAGGGTCGCCGCCGAGGACGGGCGGCCCGCCGTGGACGAGCCGGTCCTGCTCGACCCGGTCGCCTACGGACGCACCCGCGACCACCCGCTGCCCGAACCGATCCTGGGCCACTCCGACTACCAGGCCGACCCGGGCTTCTCCCACTGCCGCACCGGCCTCCTCGACCGCCTTCCGCCCGCCGTCCCCCGGCAGCGCGGGGCCGGAGAGCCGCCGGAGCCCTCCGGAAAGGGGGCTTCCGGACCGGGGACCTGCGGACCGGGGACCTGCGGACCGGGCGCTCCCGAAGGGGAGGCCCCCGGCCGGGAGGGAACGGGTCAGGGCAACTCGGGCAGGTCGTCCGGGTAGAGCAGGGTCAGGTCGTCCGTGCTCGGCGCGTCGAGCGCGGCGACCCGCCCCGCGTGCCGCTCCACCATCGACTCGAAGGTCTGACGAGCCGTGCGCCCGTTGCCGAAGGCCGGGCCCTTGGGCAGCTTCGCGAAGTAGGCGAGCAGCGCCTCGTCCGTGCCCGGGGCGAGCCGGTACTCGTGCTCGTCCGCCTGCTGCCCCACGATCCGCAGCAGCTCCTCCGGCTCGTAGTCGCCGAAGGTGATGGTCCGTGAGAAGCGCGAGGCCACCCCCGGGTTCACGGTGAGGAAGCGCTGCATCTCCGCCGTGTACCCGGCGACGATGACCACCACCGCGTCCCGGTGGTCCTCCATCAGCTTCACCAGCGTGTCGATCGCCTCGCGGCCGAAGTCCCGTCCCGAGTCCTCCGGCGACAGCGCGTACGCCTCGTCCACGAACAGCACCCCGCCGCGCGCCCGGTCGAAGGCCTCCTGGGTGCGGATCGCCGTCGAGCCGATGTGCTCGCCGACCAGGTCCACCCGGGACACCTCCACCAGGTGCCCGCGCTCCAGGACCCCGAGCGAGGCCAGGATCTCGCCGTACAGCCGGGCCACCGTCGTCTTGCCCGTGCCCGGGTTGCCCGTGAAGACCAGGTGGCGGCGGACCGAGGCCGCCTTGAGCCCGGCCTCCTGGCGCCTGCGCCCCACCTCGATCATGTTGGTGAGGGTCCGCACCTCGTGCTTGACGCTCTCCAGGCCCACCAGGGCGTCCAGTTCGCCCAGCACGTCCTGCGAGGAGCGGACCTCCGGGGCGGGCGCCGGCTCCGGGGCCGCCGCCGGGGGCCGGGACGCCGGTACGGTGCCGAGCAGCCCGGCCGTCCGCGTCTCCGCCAGGACCGTACCCCCGCCGGCCGGGGAGGGGCCGGACGCGGAGGAGGCGGGCACGGAGGAGCGGACCGCGCTCTCGTCGCTGGTGCACTCCTCGGCGACCGCGCCCTCCTCCGGGAACTCGTAACCGCCGCGCGCGCACCGCTCCGTACGGCACTTGCGCAGGGTCGTGCGGCAGCCGTCCGTGACGTGGAACCCGTACCCGCCGCTGCCCGTCACCCGGCAGCCCTGGAAGGTGCCCCGGCCCTCCGCCGACACGTAGAAACCGGCCTCGGCGGGCGAGGTGACCGTGCACCGGTCGATCGCGGGGTCGGCGCCCTTGGTGACGATGACCCCGGTCTGCACGGAGTCGATCGCGCAGTTGGCGAGGGTGCCGCCGCTGCCGTGGTCCCGGAACCAGGCGCCGGTGGACGCCTCCCGGATGCGGCAGTCGTCCAGTTGGGCCGTCGCCCCGTCGCTCACCGACACCGCCGTGTTCCGCACCTGCGACAGGTCGCTGTCGACCACGTCCACGCGCGACCCCCGGTCGAGGACGAACAGCGCGTCCGGCACGTCGTGCACCCGGCAGGCGTCCAGGACGGCGGTCGCCCCGTCGCTCACCCATACCGCCGGGTAGTCGCCGGTGCTGTCGTGGATCTCGCACTGGTCGGCGTCCACCCGGGTCCCCGGGTCCCACACCGACAGGCCGTTGCGGCCGAAGCGGCGGACGGTCGAGCGGGTGAGCGTCAGGACCGAGCGGGAGCGCAGGTCGACCGCGTTCTCCGGGACGTCGTGGATGTCGCAGTCGGAGAGGGTGAGGACGGCGTCGGTGTCGAGGGTGATGCCGTCCGCCGACGTGCGGTGCACCGAGGAGTCGGTGAGGTGGGCGGTGGCGCGGGAGGCGATCTGGAGTCCGGCGCCCTTGATCTCGTACACCTCGCAGCCCACGCCCTCCAGGGAGCTTCCCTCGCCGGTGACGGCGATCCCGGCGCCGGAGGCGTGGTGCACCCGGCAGCGCTCCAGGCGCGGGTGCGCGCCGCCCCGCACCGAGACGCCGGCCTGCCCGGCGGACACCACCTCGCACTCCTCGAACACCCCGCCCGCGCCGTCCAGCACGGCGATGCCGATCCCGGCCGCGTTGTCGACCGTGCAGCGGCGGACCGTGGGCCGGGCGGCGCCCCGCACCTCGATGCCGGCGGCCGAGCGGGTCATGATCCGCAGGTCGAGCAGCTCGGGCGTGCCGTCCTCGACGAGGAGCGCGGGCGCGGCCACGTCCTGGCCCTCGACGTGCAGGTCCTGGAGGACGACGGAGGCGCGCAGGGTCAGCGGGACGCCGTCCGGGGGCGCGATCCGGACCGGCCCCGCCCCGCCCTCGGGGCCGCGCAGGGTGACGGCCCGCCGCACCACCAGGTTCTCCCGGTAGGTCCCCGGGGCGACGGTGAGCACGTCCCCGTCGCCCGCGGCCTCCAGGGCGGCGGCGAGGGAGGGGTACTCACCCGTGCGGCGCCGCCACCGCGATGTGCCGGTGTGCGTCACCTGGACCGTGCCCTGTGCCATGGGTGTGTCCTGCCCCCGCCTCATGCCTCGCCGCTGATCCGATGCCCCACCGTAGCGCGCGCGGCGGTGTGGGGTTGACGGGTCGCGTACCCCCGCCCGCACCGGGAACGCACCTGGTGCCCGGGGTGCGTCACCGCCGGTCCGGAGCGGTCGGGACCGGTCGGACCCGGTCAGTTTCCGGTGCCGGTGCCGGTGCCGGTGCGGCCGGGGCCGGCGGCGGCCCACGCGCGCGTACCGCAACAGGACGAGTCGGTGGACGGCCTCCACCGGGGGCCGGCGAGGAGCGCGGCCGTGAGTCCGGCGGTGATCGCGTGCGCGCCGGCGGAGTGGGACGCGCGCCCCGGCCGGAGGGGGTCAGTCCAGGATCTTGACGGCGTCGCCGGTCCGGACCGTGCCGGGATGCTCGGGGACGAGGTTCTGGCCGAAGATGACCCGGCCGTCGCTCTTGCGGTACCGGGCGAGGGTCCGCAGCGGCTCCTTGCCGCGCGCGCCGGTGAGCTGGTCGGTCGTGGTGACGGCGCACCGGCCGCAGGTCCGGGCGACCCGGAAGGTGACCTCTCCGACGGCGATCCGGGTCCAGCCGTCCTCCGCCCAGGGCCCGGTCCCTCCGACGACCAGGTTCGGCCGGAACCGGTTCATCGGCAGGGGGCCCTCCTCGGCCCGGTCACCCTGGGCGATCAGGGAGTTGAGGGCATCGAGCGAGGCGGTGGTGGTGACGAGCAACGGATAGCCGTCCGCGAAGCTCACCGTCTCGCCGGGCAGCGCGTACAGGGGGTTCACCGGGCGCCGGTGCTCGGGCGCGTCCATGTGGACGAGCCGGAAGTCGCCCTCCAGGAACGCCGAGAGCCACGCGGCCGCGCCGGGTGCGGCGGGGACCGCCTCCACGGGCTTGTCGAACACGTCCACCGTGACGGTGGCCGAGGGGTGCGGCACCTCGACCGCCAGCGGCGGGTGCCCCGGTGCGGACAGGACGATCCCGCCGCCGGGCAGCGGTTCGGCCGCGGCCAGCGCCATCCGGGGGTGACGGCGCTGGGTCACGACCTTGCCGGCCGCGTCGACGACGGTCCAGCGGCGGTCCCCGGCCAGCCCCCAGGGCTGCACTTCGGCCTCCGGGAGGGTCAACGCGCGCATGGCCTTCACCGGGTGGACGTGGACGGAGCGGAGCACGGGAGAGGACATGGGGTCATCCTGCCAGCCGCCCCGGCCGGGGGGCCCGCCGTTTCGCGGGGGCCGATCGCGTTCACGGGAGCCGGTCGCGGGGCCGGTCACAGGGACCGGCCCCGGGGTCCGGTCAGTAACCCCCGCCCTGGTAGGGCCGGTTGTACGGGTCGGCGTACGGAGCGGGCGCCGGGACCGGCGCGGGCCGGGGCGCCGCCGGACGCATCGCCTCGTAACCGGCGGCCGCCGGACGGGGCTGCTGCGGGTACTGGCCGGTCGGGTAACCGCGCGGGGCCGAGGGCTGCTGCGGGATGTACGGGGCCGGGGCCTGCTGCAGGGGGACGGGGGCCATCTGCGGCGCGGGCTGCGGGTAGCCGTAACCGCCGTTGTAGGCGGGGGCGGGCTGGGGGGTGGGCGCCGCCGGGAGGGCGGGCAGCGCCGAGGGGATCGCCGGCAGGTAGGAGCCGCTTCCACCGGTGGGGAAGCTGCTGCCGGTGTCGTAGGCGGCGGGCACTCGGATCGGGGCGATCTGAGGCGTGCCCCGCTCCGCGACCAGGGAGTCGTAGATCGGGGTGTCCGGGAAGGACGGCGCGGTGTGGTAACCGCCTCCATAGGTGGAGCGGGGGGAGGTCATGGCACATAAGTTAAGCCCACGATGTGCCCCTTGGGGAGACCGATTAGAAGGTTGTTTGACGGGCTTCGTGACGCGTTAGATCCGCAATCCGATCGAACGTGACAAAAACGGACGGCCTCTTGTCTCAAGATCACGTAAAAGCCGAGTTCGGAGGGGGTTACCGGTGGGTCGGGGGCGCGGCGGCGCCGTGCGGTGCCTCCCGCATGAAGAGCGCATAAAGAGGAAGTGCCGAGAAGGCGCGGGGACTGATCATGGGCATGGTGGGACGCCCTTGATTGGCCGCCCCTCGACCGCCCCCGATTGGGCGTCAATCCGACGCCCGGAAGGTGAGGCGTACGCGCCGAATTGACGGCACTACTCCCCGTAGGGGAAAACGCTACCGCCCGTATCGAAAATGCCATTTCCGCCAAGACCCCGGACGGGCGCGGGCGTTCACCGGTCCGGCGCCGCCTCCGGGCGCGCGTACGTCCGCCCCTTCCACGCCGCGCCCCGGCCCCGGTGGTGCAGCACCGCCGAGTCCACCGTCATCAACAGGTAGAGGAACGCGGTGAACGGCAGCAGGGGGGCGAGCCACAGCGGCTGCCGGTAGTAGCGGAGCATCGGCACGTACGACCCGGCCATCACCGCCCAGGCCCCGCCCCCCGCCCAGGCCGCCGGAGCGTTCCCGGCCGCCGCGCCCGCCACCAGGGCCACCGGCGGCACCAGGTAGACGACCACCAGCCCCGCGACCGTCCCCAGGAGCAGCAGTGGGCTGTGCCGGAGCTGCGCGTACGCGCTCCGGGCGACCATCCGCCACAGCTCGCCGAGCCCCGGATACGGGCGGACGCTGTCGACCCGCTCCGCGAGGCCCAGCCAGATCCGCCCGCCGGCCCGCCGCACCGCCCGCGCCAGCGACACGTCGTCGATCACCGCCTGCCGGATCGACTCCGGCACCCCCGCCGCCACCGCCGTCTCCGTCCGCAGCAGCACGCAGCCGCCCGCTGCCGCCGTCGCCCGGGGCCGCGCCCGGTTGATCCGGCGGAAGGGGTAGAGCT
The DNA here is from genome assembly GCA_000716465.1 of Streptomyces bikiniensis. Lineage (GTDB taxonomy): Bacteria > Actinomycetota > Actinomycetes > Streptomycetales > Streptomycetaceae > Streptomyces > Streptomyces bikiniensis. Next base: position 99,224 of record JNWL01000006.1, on the reverse strand, counting down.
GGGCGAAGAAGTAGACGAACGCCGGCACGACCAGCCGCTCCCACATGCTCTCGACCCGCAGCCGGGCCATCTGCGACACCAGGTCCAGATCGTTCCCCACCGCCGCCGACACGAGGAGGCGCAGACTGTCCGGCTCGTGAGCGATGTCCGCGTCCGTCAGGAGCAGGAACTCCGGTCCGCGCGCGCGTGCCAGCGCCATGCCGTGCCGCAGCGCCCACAGCTTCCCCGTCCACCCCGGCTCCGGCTCGCCCGGCGACGCCACGGTCAGCGGCAGCCCGCCGCGCCGGTCGGCCAGCTCCACGGCGAGTGCTCCCGTGCCGTCCGTGCTCCCGTCGTCGACGAGGACCACCTCCGCGACCCCCGGGTAGTCCTGCGCGAGCAGCGACGGCAGGCTCAGCGGCAGCACCCCGGCCTCGTCCCGCGCGGGCACGACGATCACTACGCGCGGCCACGCGCCCGGCTCCTCGCGCGCGTGCCCGCCGACGGGGACGCCCGGCTCCTCGTCGCGCGCGTGCCCGGCGACGGGGACGCCCGGCCCTCCGGCCGTCGCCTCGCGCGCGTGCCCGGGGCCGCGCGTCGTCGGCGGCAGCCGCTGGTCCGTGCGCCAGAAGAACCCCTGGCCTAGGAGCAGCCAGACCCAGGCGGCCAGGGAGGCGAACGCGAACCAGGCAAGGGTGTTCATTCGCGGCAGTCTGCCCCAGAAAGCGGGGGATGCAGGGCTCATCGGCTAGGGTGACCGGGTGAAGATCGCGCTCATGGACTCCGGAATCGGCCTCCTCCCGGCGGCGGCCGCGGTGCGCCGGCTCCGGCCGGACGCGGATCTCCTCCTCTCCAACGACCCCGACGGCATGCCGTGGGGCCCGCGCACCCCCGAGGATCTCACCGGACGGGCCCTCGCCGTCGCGCTCGCCGCCGCCGAGCAGCGCCCGCGGGCCCTGATCGTGGCCTGCAACACCGCCACCGTGCACGCCCTGCCCGCCCTGCGCGCCGCCCTCGAACCGGACATCCCTGTCATCGGCACCGTGCCCGCGATCAAGCCCGCCGCCGCGGAGGGCGGCAAGATCGCCATCTGGGCGACCCCGGCCACCACCGGCAGCGCCTACCAGCGCGGGCTCATCCGCGACTTCGCCGGGGGCGCCGAGGTCACCGAGGTGCCCTGCCCGGGCCTCGCGGACGCCGTGGAGCACGCGGACCAGGAGGCCGTGGACCGGGCCGTCGCCGCCGCGGCCGCCCTCACCCCGGCCGACGTCCGCGCCGTCGTCCTCGGCTGCACCCACTACGAGCTGGTCGAGGAGCGCATCCTCGCCGCCCTGGGGGCGCGCCGTCGGGAGGGCCTGCCGCCGCTCGTCTTCCACGGCTCCGCCACCGCCGTCGCCGCCCAGGCGCTTCGCCGGATCGGTGCCGAGCCCGCCCCCGGCGCCGCACCCACCGGCACCCTCTCCGTCCTCCTCAGCGGACGCCCCGGCCGGCTCCCCGCCGCCGCCCTCGCCTATGCCGAGGGCCGCCGTCTCACCGAGACCGCGCCCGCTCACTGAGCGTGACCGAAACGTTTCTTTCCGGCGCGCCGTCCTGAGCGAACCTGGGTATTCTTTCCGACATGAGGGAATATTCCCGGCACCCCGGCATCGACGAACGGACGCCCGACGTCTGGACCGGCCGCGCCACCAACCGCTTCCAGTGGGTGGCCGCGGTGGCCGGTGCCGCCTGCGTGGCCCTGGGAATCGCCCTCGCCGTCCGGTTGCAGTGGACCTCGGGCATCGCGGCCCTCCTCATGGCGGTGATCGGCTGCGTCACGGTCGGACTGCTGGTCCTCTTCGGCACCCTCGCCTTCGTCCACGTGGCCGTGAAGGTCGACGACCGGGCGATGGAGGTCCGCTGCGGCCACATCGGCCTGCCGCGCCGCCGCATCCCGCTCTCCCACGTCGTCGGGGCCGACTTCGCCCCGAGCGTCACCCCGCGCCACTGGGGCGGCTGGGGCTACCGCTGGCGCCCCGAGAAGGGCACGGCCGTGATCGTCCGGCGGGGCGAGGGCCTGGTCCTGCGTCTGGACGACGGACACACCTTCACGGTCACCGTCGACGGGGCCGAATCCGCCGTCCGGGTCATCCGCGACCGCCTGCGCCGCCTGACCCCGCCGGGCCCGCCCGCGGCGACGGGAGTCTGACGGGCCGCTCCGGAAGCAGGTGTTCCGTTCCCGGTCGGCCGCGTCCGGGCAGGCCGTCCGAGCGGGCCGTCCGCGCGGGTCGCCCGGGCAGGCCGTCCGAGCGGGCTGCCCGCGCGGGTCGCCCGGAAAGGCCGTCCGGGCGGGCTGCCCGCGCGGGTCGCCCGGAAAGGCCGTCCGGGCGGCTCCCCCGGCGGGGCACCCGAGCAGGCCGTCCGGACCGGTCAGAGGCGTGCGTGCCGGGACGCACCGGACACCCGACGACAGGGGCGCCCCGTAGACTCCGCAGGGTGAGCGCCACCACCACCCCCGTCGACGCCTCCGACACCCCCGTGGAAGCGTCCGAAACCGACACCGCACCCGCGCCGGCCCACCGGCTTCGGCGGTTCGCCCGGCCCGCGGCGGCCCTGCTGTCCGGCTTCGTGCTCTACCTGAGCTTCCCGCCGCGCCCCCTGTGGTGGCTCGCGCCGCCCGCCTTCGCCCTGCTCGGCTGGGCCCTGCGGGGCCGCCGGCTCCGCGCCGGCTTCGGCCTCGGGTACCTGGCCGGGCTCGGCTTCCTGCTCCCGCTCCTCGTGTGGACCGGCGAGGAGGTCGGCCCCGTCCCGTGGCTCGCGCTCGCCGCCGTCGAGGCGCTCTTCGTCGCCGCGGCGGGGCTCGGCATCGCGGCCGTCTCCCGGCTCCCGTGGTGGCCCTTCTTCGCCGCAGGGGTGTGGATCCTCGCGGAGGGGGCACGCGCGCGCGTGCCCTTCGGCGGCTTCCCCTGGGGCAAGATCGCCTTCGGCCAGGCGGACGGCGTCTTCCTGCCGCTCGCCGCGGTCGGCGGCACCCCTCTGCTCGGCTTCGCCGTCGCCCTCTGCGGCTTCGGCCTCTACGAGGCGGCCCGCCAGGCCCGCGCCCGACGCGCCCAGGGCGCCTCCGGGGCCACTGCCACCGCTCCGGGGGCCTCGGCTCCGGGCGCCACCGTTTCCGATGCCCCCGCCCCGGAAACCACCGCCACGGCTTCCGCCCCGGACGCCTCCGGCGGCACCCCGCCCCGTACCGGCGCCCTCCCGCGCGGCCCGCTCGTCGCCGCCGCGCTCGCCGTGCTCGTCCCGGTCACCGGCGCGCTCGCCGCGCTGCCGCTCGTCGACGACTCCGCCGAGGACGGCACGGCGACCGTCGCCGCGATCCAGGGCAACGTCCCCCGCCTCGGCCTCGACTTCAACGCCCAGCGCCGGGCCGTGCTCGACAACCACGCCGCCCGTACCCGCGAGCTGGCCCAGGCCGTCGCGGAGAAGCGCGAGCCGCAGCCCGACTTCGTCCTGTGGCCGGAGAACTCCTCGGACATCGACCCGTACGCGAACGCCGACGCCGCCGACGTCATCGACGAGGCCGTCCGCGCGGTCGGCGCGCCCACCGTGATCGGCGCGGTCGTCGCCCCCGAGACCGGCAAGCTCCGCAACACCCTCATCCAGTGGGAGCCCGGACGCGGCCCGGTCGCCACGTACGACAAGCGGCACGTCCAGCCCTTCGGCGAGTACATCCCGATGCGCCCCCTCGTCCGGATCTTCAACAGCAACGTGGACCGGGTGAGCCGTGACTTCGGTCCCGGCGACAAGATCGGCGTCTTCGACCTCGCGGGGACGAAGGTCGGCCTCGCCACCTGCTACGAGGCGGCCTTCGACTGGGCCGTGCGCGACACCGTCACCCACGGCGCGCAGCTCATCACCGTCCCCAGCAACAACGCCACCTTCGGCCGCAGCGAGATGACCTACCAGCAGCTCGCGATGTCCCGGGTGCGCGCCGTCGAGCACAGCCGGGCGGTCGTCGTGCCCGTCACCAGCGGGGTCAGCGCGGTCATCCGCCCCGACGGCGAGGTCGTCGCCCAGACGAAGATGTTCACCCCGGACGTCCTGGTCGAGAAGGTGCCGCTGCGCTCCTCGCAGACCCCCGCGACCCGCATGGGCACCCTGCCCGAGGCCCTCCTCGCGGCGCTCGCCGCCGCCGGCCTCGGCTGGTCGGCGCTCCGCTCCGTACGGGCCCGCCGCACGCGGACGGAGTGAGCCGGGACGCCCCGGAGCCGGGGCCGGAAGGAGCGGACCGACGGCGTCCGCACGTGACCCGGGGCCCGTCCGGCGGATCACGGCCGGACAGGCCCTAGGGTCTCTCCATGGCTACCCCTGACTTCATCCGCACCCTGCGCGAGACGGCCGGTCACCAGCTGCTCTTCCTGCCCGGCGTGAGCGCCGTCGTCTTCGACGACCACGGCCGGGTCCTGCTCGGCCGGCGCTCCGACAACGGGCGCTGGGCGGTCATCGGCGGCATCGTCGAGCCCGGCGAGCAGCCCGCCGACTGCGCGGTCCGCGAGGTGTACGAGGAGACCGCCGTGCGCTGCGAGGTCGAGCGGATCGTGATCGTCGAGACCCTTCGCAAGCCCGTCGTCTACCCCAACGGCGACCAGTGCCAGTTCATGGACGTGGCCTTCCGCTGCCGGGCCGTCGGCGGGGAGGCGCGGGTCAACGACGACGAGTCCACCGAGGTCGGCTGGTTCGAGGTGGACGACCTGCCGGAGATGAAGCGGTTCTCCCTCCTGCGGATCGAGAAGGCGCTCTCCGACGAACCCACATGGTTTCGCACCACAGCAAGCAACTGAACTATGGGTTTGACGCACATCGGTGGGGGAGAGGGCCGTTCATAGGGTGCGGAGCATGAGCGCTCCCGTCACCGCCCCCGGTACCGACCTCGCCGCACCCCTGCCCCGCGCGGCCGGACTCGCCCTCGACCTCACCGGCCGCACCGCGCTCGTCACCGGCGCGGCCGGCGGCATCGGTCGCGCCTGCGCGCTGCGGCTCGCCGCCGCCGGGGCCCGGGTCAGAGCCGTCGACCGGGCCGCCGAGGGCCTGGAGGCCCTGGCCGGGGAGGCCTCCGGACTCCCGGGGGAGCTCGAACCGAGGCTCCTCGACCTGACCGACCTGGACGCAGCGGAGACGGCCGCCGCCGGCGCGGACGTCCTCGTCAACAACGCCGGGCTCCAGCTCGTGCGCCCCATCGAGGAGTTCCCGCCGGACGTCTTCCACACCGTCCTCACCGTGATGCTGGAGGCCCCGTTCCGGCTCATCCGGGGCGCCCTCCCGCACATGTACGGGCAGGGCTGGGGGCGGATCGTGAACATCTCCTCCGTCCACGGGCTGCGCGCCTCCGCCTTCAAGTCCGCCTATGTGGCCGCCAAACACGGTCTGGAGGGCCTCTCCAAAACCGCCGCCCTCGAAGGCGCCCCGCACGGGGTCACCTCCAACTGCGTCAACCCCGGCTACGTCCGCACCCCGCTGGTCGAACGCCAGATCGCCGACCAGGCCGCCGCCCACGGCATCCCGCCCGAGCGGGTCCTCGCGGACGTCCTGCTCAAGGACGCGGCGCTCAAGCGGCTCATCGAACCGGAGGAGGTCGCCGAGGCCGTCCTCTACCTCTGCGCCCCCCAGGCCTCGTTCATCACCGGCACCTCCCTCACCCTCGACGGCGGCTGGACCGCCCACTGAACGTGCCTCTGTGAAGGTCGTCCACAGGGGTGGTGCGACCACACGTACGGCAGGTATCCCTGTGTCCATGTCCCACGAACACGTCTCCTACCTGGAACTCCTCGCCCGGGGAGCCGCGACGGAGGCCTACGACCGGCCCGTACTGCTCGCCCGCGCGAACGGTGCGGGCCCCGAGGCTCTGGCCGAACTCGAAGAGGCCAAGCAGCTCGCCCTGCGGGTCCGGGCCGAACTGGAGGGACGCCGGCGGCGCGAGGCGGAGCTGTCCGCGCTCTTCGAGACCGCCCACGACCTCGCGGGACTCCGCGACCTCGACGCCGTTCTGCGCGCCATCGTCCAGCGCGCCCGCTCCCTCCTCGGTACCGAGGTCGCCTACCTCAGCCTCAACGACCCGGCCGCCGGCGACACCTACATGCGGGTCACCGAGGGCTCCGTCTCCGCCCGCTTCCAGCAGGTGCGGCTGGGCATGGGCGAGGGGCTCGGCGGCCTCGTCGCCCAGACCGCCCGCCCGTACGTCACGGACGACTACTTCGGCGACGCGCGCTTCCAGCACACCCGCACCATCGACACGGCCGTACGGGACGAGGGCCTCGTCGCCATCCTCGGGGTGCCGCTCAGCCTCGGCAGCCAGGTCATCGGGGTGCTGTTCGCGGCCGACCGCAGGGCCAGGGTCTTCGAACGCGAGCAGATCGCGCTGCTCTGCTCCTTCGCCGCGCACGCCGCCGTCGCCATCGACACGGCCAACCTCCTCGCCGAGACCCGCTCGGCCCTCGCGGAGCTGGAGCGCGCCAACGACATCATCCGCGAGCACAGCGGCGTCATCGAGCGGGCCTCCGAGGTCCACGACCGCCTCTCCGAACTGGTCCTGCACGGCGGCGGCGTCCACGACGTGGCCCGCGCCGTCTCCGAAGTCCTCGGCGGGACCGTCGAGTTCACCGAGGCGGGCGCGGGCACCGCGCGCCGCGCCGGAGGCCACGCGGTCCGCGAGGGAGACGACTGGGTCGCCGCGGTCTCCGCGGGCGGCGAGGCCCTGGGCACCCTGGTCCTGCACGACCGGCCCGACCTCGACCCCGTCGACCAGCGCACCCTGGAGCGCGCCGCCCTGGTCACCTCCCTGCTGCTGCTCGCCCGCCGCTCGGCGGGCGAGGCCGAGCAGCGGGTACGGGGCGAACTCCTCGACGACCTGCTCGACGCCCCCGACCGGGACCGCCGCCTGCTGCGCGAGCGCGCCGCCCGGCTCCGTACCGACAGCGAGGCCCCGCACGTCGTGCTCGCCGCCCGCGTCGACCGGCCCGCCGGGGGCGGCGCCGACACCGACGCGGGCCGCCGCGAGAGCGCCGACCGGCAGCGCCTGTGGTCGGCCGCCTCCCACCTGGCCGCCACCCGCCGCGGACTGGCCTCCGCGCGCGACGGCGGTACGGTCCTGCTGCTGCCGCTCGGCCCCGGCGAGACCGCCGCCGAACTCGCCCGGCAGACCGCCAGGAGCCTCGGCGGCACCCTGCGCGAAGAGGTCACCGTCGGCGCCTCCGCCCCCGTACGGGCGCCCCTGGACCACCCGGACCAGGTGGCCGTCGCGTACGAGGAGGCCCGCCGCTGCCTCGACGCCCTCCGCCTCCTGCACCGCTCCGGCCAGGGCGCCGCCGCCGAGGACCTGGGCTTCCTCGGCCTGCTGCTCGCCGAAAGGCGGGACATCGACGGCTTCGTCGACCGCACGATCGGCCAGGTCGTCGCCTACGACCGGCGGCGGGGCACGGAGCTGGTCCGCACCCTGGACGCGTACTTCGCGAGCGGCATGAGCCCCGCCCGTACCAAGGACGAACTCCACGTCCACGTCAACACGGTGGCCCAGCGCCTGGAGCGGATCGGCCGGCTCCTCGGCCCCGACTGGCAGACCCCGGCGCGGGCCCTGGAGATCCAGCTGGCGCTGCGGCTGCACGCCCTGGCGGACGCGGTCGGAGGGAAGTGACGTACGGGAAACGCCCCGGGCCCCGCTCACGGAGAGCGGGGCCCGGGGCCTTCGTGCGTCCTGCGGATCAGGCGTCGGCACGGACCCGGGAGTCCTCGGGGGCCCGCTCGGCGACGTCGCCGAGGTCGCTGTCGCGGGTCTCACGGGCACAGACGATCGCGACGACGGTGAGCAGCGCGGCGGCGATCACGTACAGGGAGATCGGCGTCGAGGTGCCGTGGTCGGCGAGCAGCGCGGTCGCGATGAGCGGGGCGGGCGCGCCGGCGGCGACGGAGGAGAACTGGGCGCCGATGGAGGCGCCGGAGTAGCGCATCCGGGTCGCGAACATCTCGGAGAAGAAGGCCGCCTGGGGCGCGTACATCGCCCCGTGCAGGACCAGGCCGACCGTGACGGCGAGCAGCAGGCTGCCGAAGGTGCCCCGGTCGATGAGCGTGAAGAACGGGAACATCCAGGCCCCGACGCCCACCGCGCCGATCAGGTACACCGGCCGGCGCCCGAGCCGGTCGGACAGCGCGCCCCACAGGGGGATCACCGCGAAGTGGACGGCGGAGCCGATGAGGACGGCGTTCAGGGCGGTCTGCTTGGAGAGCCCGACCTGGGTGGTCGCGTACACCAGGATGAACGCGGTGATCACGTAGTACGAGATGTTCTCCGCCATGCGGGCGCCCATCGCGATGAGCACGTCCCGCCAGTGGTGGCGCAGTACCGCGACGAGCGGCATCTTCTCGACCTGCCCGGCGGTCGCCCTGCGCTCCTCGGCGGCGGCGAGCGCGGCCTTGAAGACGGGCGACTCGTCGACCGAGAGCCGGATCCACAGGCCGACGACCACGAGGACGCCGGAGAGCAGGAACGGGATGCGCCAGCCCCAGGAGGCGAAGGCGGCGTCCGAGAGCAGCGCGGTCAGCGCGGAGAGCACGCCGGTGGCGAGCAACTGCCCGGCGGGCGCGCCGGTCTGCGGCCACGAGGCCCAGAAGCCGCGCCGCTTGGCGTCCCCGTGCTCGGACACGAGCAGCACGGCCCCGCCCCACTCCCCGCCGAGCGCGAAGCCCTGCACGAGCCGCAGCACGGTCAGCAGCACGGGCGCGGCGGACCCGATGGTCGCGTGCGTCGGCAGCAGCCCGATGGCGAACGTCGCCCCGCCCATCAGGAGCAGGCTGAGCACCAGCAGCTTCTTCCGACCGAGCCGGTCGCCGTAGTGCCCGAACACCAGCGCCCCGAGCGGCCGCGCGGCGAACCCGACCGCGTACGTCAGGAAGGACAGCAGGGTTCCCACCAGCGGGTCGGACTCGGGGAAGAACAGCTTGTTGAACACGAGCGCCGCGGCGGACCCGTACAGGAAGAAGTCGTACCACTCGATGGTGGTGCCGATGAGACTGGCGGCGACGATCCGCTTGAGGGATCCGGGTGGGGTCGGGGAGGGAGTTGCGGCTGCCATGTGCACCACTTCCAGGCATGGGCGGGGACGTTTCGGTGTCGCCACACCGTAGGAAGGCGCAGGTCAGGGGCGTATGTGGTGGGACACCATAGTTCGGGGCCGGCGAATGCGCTCAGCAGCCATGAATGCCTTCAGGCGTCCCCCCGAAGGCCCGAACGGGCGGAGAGCGGCTGTCCCCGTTGCCGCGGTCCGTGGCGATTCGACGGTGCGGTGCCGGCCCCGTGCCGGCTTCGTCCGCCGGGCGGCACAATGGTCGGCAGGGGGAGTCGGGCCGCGGGGCGTGCCGCGCGGGGACGGGGAGGTTGCCGTGCTGTTCGGGTCGCGGACCGGATTCGGTCTGGACTTCCACGTCGAACAGGACCCGGGACTGCTGTGCGTCGACGTCTTCGTCGGCGGGCTCCACGCGAACGCGTGGGACAACGCGTTCTACCCGCCGCTGCTGATCAAGAAGCTCAAGGACGAACTGGGCCGCTTCCGCACCCCAGTCGCTCCGCCGGCGGGGTACACCTCGCCGTCCGAGTCCTTCCACGCCGCCGAGAGCTGGATGTACGGCGACGTCGGCACCGGGTCCGGGGACGGGGCGGCCCTCGCACGGTGCGTGTTCCTGGAGTGGGGGGAGTGCACCGACGGGGCGACGGCGTTCGCGTTCCCCGACGGGGACCGGGTGCACCTCGCCTGCCGGGTACGGGAGGACTACGGCGCCGCCCGGAGCGCCGGGGCCCGGCACGGGCCGGCGGTGGTGTCGGTGGGCCGGACGGCACTCGTCGACACCCTGGAACGAGCCCTCGTCGTCGCCGAACGCGAGTGGTCCGTCCGGCTCGCCGACATCGCGGGACGCGGTGGGCGGAACCCGTGACGGCGGGAAGCGCCGCAGGCCCGGCCGCGGAGGCGCGGCCGGCGGAACGGATCCTCTCCGCCTCGTCCCCGCGTTCGAGCGGCCAGGGCCTGTCCGGCGGAGAAAGCCTCCGGTGTCACCGGGCAGCCGCCCGGGCGGAGCACTGCGACGGGCTCGGCCGCATGGCTGGAAATGATGTCCTGATTATGTCCGTTCCTCTGCGGAAGGGCGGGTACGCGGAGGCGCACGACAATCGAACCGAGCGAAGCGGAACTTAGCGTTTCGCAGGGAAGGGGACGTCATGGCCGTACGCATCCCGAGGAAGAACGCCGTTCTCGCCGCGGCGCTGCTCTGCGCGGGCGCCACCGTTCTCGTCGGCTGCGGGGACGGGGACGGCGACTCGGACGAGGCCTTCGCCGGGAAGAGCGCCGACGCCATCGCGGCCGAGGCCGTGAAGGCGACCCGTGACGCCGACTCCGTGCGGATCACCGGCACTTCGCAGGCACAGGGCGCGCCCGCGGCCGTGAAGACGGAGTTCCAGGTCGACGAGAAGGACAACTGTCTCGGCACGCTGTCGATGAAGGACGCGAAGGCCGACGTCCGGCAGGCCGGTCAGAACGTCTACGTCCGGGGCAACGAGCGGTTCTGGCAGAACGCCATGAAGGGCCGGCCCGGCACGGACACCGTCGTCGACCGGCTCCAGGGCAAGTGGGTCAAGAGCGAGCCGGGGGACAGGTCCACCCAGGGCATGTGCGACAAGCAGGCCCTCCTGGCCGCCATGGACAGCGACAAGTCCGAACGCGACGGCATGCGGCGCGGCACCGCCACCGAGGTCGACGGCAAGGACGCCCTGACGCTCACCAAGCAGCAGGCCGACGGCGAGAAGCTGACCCTGTACGTCGCCACCGAGGGCGCTCCCTACATCCTCAAGGCCGTCTCCGAGGGGGGTAAGCAGCCCAGCGAGACGCTGTTCAGCGACTACAACGAGAAGGTCGAGGTGGAGCAGCCGCCGGCCGGCGAGGTGGTCGACCCCAAGACCGTCGCCGCGAACGGCTGACCGAGCCCGTGCCTGGGCGGGACTCCGGCCGGAACTGCTGCGTTCCGGCCGGAGTCCCGGACGGCGGCGCGGCCCGGACGGCCCGGTCCGGTCCCCGGTGCCGTCCCGCCGGATGGTGGTCGGCGGGACGGCCGCGTAGACGGAAATCCGGATGCGCGCGCCGTACGGGCGTCCTAGGCTGCGCCCGCCGGTGCGGCGCGCCGCCGTACCGGTCGTCAGGTGATCGGAGAAGTGCGGAACATGGCCGGTCGACTGTCCGCGATCTGTTTCCACGCGACCCGGCCGCCGGAGCTGGCGCGGTTCTGGTCCGGGCTCCTGGGCTGGGAGCCGGCCGCCGGCGACGGCATCGCGGTCCTGCCCCCCGACGCCACCGGGTTCGGCCTCCGCTTCCTGCCGGGCCAGGAGCCCAAGACCGGTCGGAACAGGGCGCACTTCGACCTGACGAGCGCCTCCCCGGAGCAGCAGCGGCGGACGGTGGCCAGGGCGCTGGAGCTCGGCGGGAAGCACATCGACATCGGCCAGAGCCCGGAGGAGGGGCACGTGGTGCTCGCCGATCCGGACGGCAACGAGTTCTGCGTCATCGAGGCGGGCAATGAGTTCCTCGCCGACACCGGTGCGATCGGTGCGGTGGCCTGCGACGGCACCCGGGCGGTCGGTCTCTTCTGGAGCGAGGCGCTGCGGTGGCCGCTGGTCTGGGACCAGGACGAGGAGACCGCGATCCAGTCGCCGGACGGCGGTACGAAGCTCACGTGGGGCGGTCCTCCGGTGGCACCGAAGAGGGGTGTGAACAGGCTCTGCTTCGAGCTGGAGCTTCCCGCCGGAGCCGACTGGGGGACGGAACCGGACCGCCTGGTGTCCCTCGGCGCGACGCGCACCGGGGAGGGCGACGGCGACCGGATGACGATGCTCGACCCCGACGGCAACGAGTTCTCCGTACGCAGGCCCGGGTAGCGGGGCCTGCGGGGCGCCCTCCCGGCCGGACGGCCGGCCGCACGGGCGGACGCCGCGGGGGAGTCCGCCGACGGCGCCCCGGGGCGGCCGCCTCCTCAGCGGCGCCGGGAATGACGGCGCCAGGTGAAGCCGCCCGGCAGGCGCACCGACGTGCTGTGGCGGCCCCGGCCGTGGTACGAGACGTGAGCCCGGCGCGGGCCGAAGCTCAGCGACCAGCCGTGCGAGCCGATGTTCAGGCGGAGCAGCTTCGGGACGAGCGTGATCTGCTTACGGTAATGAATCGACATGTCGGCCTCCTCGGCGTCATGGTGCGCCACGCGCGCGTCAGGACTGTCACGGTCGCTCCACCATCGTGTCACCGCCGGCGGGCCCTCCGGAGGCCTTCGGACCGTTGGGCCCGCTCGTAGGAGTGGACGGTTCCTCCGCGCCGGCCATGGCGTACCGGAGAACGGGAAAAGGTGCTTCGCGACTCTCGCGACTTCCGCGGCCACCGCCCACGAACGGAGGACGGCCGAACCCGGTTCCGGCGACGAGGCGCAGGGGCGACCGGGGCGGACGGCCGCAGGGAGGTTTCCCGTTCCTCTTCCGGTGTTACGCGTACAGGGCGGCGACCGCCGCCCGGACCCGGACCCCCGGAGGCACCCGTGACCAGCACGGTGAAGGACATGCTCGACACCTTTCCCGCCGACCTCGGCGGGGTCGACCGCGAGAAGCTCGTCCGCTGCATCCAGGCGTGTCTCGCCTGCGCGCAGGCGTGTACCGCCTGTGCGGACGCCTGCCTCTCCGAGGAGATGGTCGGCGAGCTGACCACGTGCATCCGCACCGACGCCGACTGCGCCGACGTCTGCGCCGCCACCGCGGCCGTCCTCTCCCGCCGTACCGGCTACGACGCCCGCGTCACCCGGGCGGTCCTGGAAGCCTGCGCCGCCGTCTGCGGGGCCTGTGCCGACGAGTGCGAACGCCACGCCGACCGGCACGACCACTGCCGGGTGTGCGCCGAGGCCTGCCGCCGCTGCGGGCAGGCGTGCGAGGACCTGATCGCCTCTCTGAGCTGAACGGGTCGAACAGGCCGAACGACCGCCGACCGAAAGGAACGACGTGTCCACACCGGAGGACGGCCCGGTCCTGGTGGCCGACGCGGGATCGTCGAGTCTGCGCCTGACCGTGTTCGGCGGCGACGGCCGGGTCCTCGCCGAGCACCGCGGCGACGCCCCGCCGGACGAGGGCGCCCCCGACGCCCTGCGGCGGCTCCTCGACGAGGCGCCCGCCCCGGCGGCCGTCGGCCACCGCATCGTCCACGGCGGACCGGAGCTGCGCGCTCACACCCCGGTCGACGACGAGGTCCGCGCCCGTCTGGACCGGGTGGCCGACCTCGCGCCGCTGCACGTCCCGCCGGCCCTCACGTTCCTGGACGCGGCCCGGGACCTGCTGCCCGACGTCCCGCACGTCGCCTGCTTCGACACCGTCTTCCACGCCGGCCTGCCCGCCGCCGCGCGGGAGTACGCGGTGCCCGAGGAGTGGCGCGAGGGGTACGGGCTGCGCCGCTACGGCTTCCACGGACTGTCCTACGCCTGGGCGCTGGGCCGGGCCGCCGAACTCCTCGGCCGCCCCGCAGGCCGGCTCCACCTGGTGATCGCGCACCTCGGCGGCGGCTGCTCCGCATGCGCCGTGCGGGACGGGCGCAGCGTCGACACGACCATGGGGTTCACCCCGCTGGAGGGCCTGGTGATGAGCCACCGCAGCGGCAGCGTCGACCCCGGCGCCCTGACGTGGCTGCAGACCCGGCACGGACTGACGGCCGGTGCCGTCGAGGACGCGCTGAACCACGAGTCCGGGCTGCTCGCCCTCTCCGGCACCTCGGACGACACCCGCGACCTCGTCCGCGACCGGGCGGCGGGCGACGAGCGGGCCGCGCTCGCCCTGGACGTCTTCACCCACCACTGCCGTCGCGGCATCGCCGCCACGGCCGCGTCCCTGGACCGGCTCGACGCCCTGGTCTTCACCGGCGAGATCGGCGAGGACCAGCCCGAAGTGCGCGAGGAGGTGTGCGCCCGGCTCCCCGCGCTCGGTCTCGCCGGCGGCCTGCGGCCGGTCGTCGCCGAACGCCCCGAGATCGTCAGCGGACCCGGCGCACGGGTCCCGGTCCTCGTCGTGCCCACCGGGGAGGCCCGGCAGGTCGACCGCGAGACCCGGGCCGTGCTGGCCCGCCGCTGAGGGGGAACGGCGGACGCGGGGCGGGCGTCAGCGCCGGGCGCGCCGCCGGGCGACGATCAGGCCCAGGACGATCCCGGCGAGCAGGGTGACCGCCAGGACGGTCCACAGGGGGAGCGTGACCTCGGGGACCCACAGGCGGATGGTGACGGAGCCGGTGTTGGCGGCGATGAACCAGATGGCCAGGGCCGCGAGCAGGATGAAACCGATGGTGCGCAGCCGGACGTCCCGCCCCTTGACCGTCACGCTCGACGGCGGGTGTTCTTTCGCCGTTTTCTCTGCCATGCGTTCAGTATCGGACGGTTCGCCCGGGTGGGCCATCCGGGCACGGCGGGGGCGCCGCCCCGCCGGTTCAGGGCGACACGCGGTCCCGCAGGGCGGTCTGCCAGGCCGGTGAGGGCGGGGTGGGTTCGGCCTCGGGCGTTCGGGCTGGAAGAGGTTGATCAGGTCGGCGAAGCCGGCGCCGAGGTATTCGGCGGTCTCCTCCAGGACGGCGAGGGCGGTGGCGTCGGGGGCGGTTCCGGTCCCGGCGGGGTAGGCGGCGGCGAGCATGGCCGTCAGGGCCGTCTCCTCGTCCGCGCCCTCCGGGGGGCACCCGCCCGCCTCGCGCCAGCGTTCGAGCAGGGCCTCCGCACCCGCGTACGAGGACGACGACGGCGCTGCGGGCGCCGCGCCCGGCGCCGAACCACATCTCGGCCTGGCCGAGGGTCTTGGCGCCGTTGTCGATCCAGTACGGCACCGAGGCCGGGAGTTCCACGTGCTCGCGCAGCAGTCGTTCGAGGGGGACGGCGTTCCAGCCGACGGTCTGGCCGTGCACGACGGCGCCGTCCTCGGGGGTGCGGGCCACGATGCCCGGCACCCCGATCCCGACGCCGAGCAGGCGATCGGCGGGCACCTCGGCGGTCCGCAGCACCTCCGCGATGCCCTCCCGCAGGTGCGCCACGACGAGGTCGACGTCGTACCGCGCGGTGCGCGGCCCGGAACTCGCCAGCGGGCGCTCGGTGCGCGCGAGTTCGGTGAGGGCGAGGTCGAACAGCTCGATCCTGATCCGGGTCTCGCCGATGTCGACGCCGATCATGAAGCCGCTGCCGGGCGTGATGCGCACAAGGGTGCGGGGGCGCCCGCCTGCCGAGTCGACGCTGCCGGCCTCCTCGACCAGGCCCTCCGCGACCAGTTCCGCGACCACGTTGCTGACCGAGCCGGAGCTGAGTCCGGTCGCGGGGCCGAGCGTGAGCCGGCTCATCGGTCCGTCGAAGTACAGCCTGCGCAGAACGGCGGTGCGGTTCTCGCGCCGCAGGTCACGCACCGTGCGGCCACTTCTCGCGTGCACTCTGGTCCCCGTCTCTCATGTCGTTCGTTTCAACATACCCGCAGTACAAGCCTTGACGCGACCTTCTCATGGGGTTTAACTCACATCCTAAATTAAGCCGATGTCACGGAGAGCGGTCCAGGGGCTCCCCGCGTCGGCCCCCCTCGTCCCCGAAAGGGCCCAGGAGCCATGCGCAGAATCAGAGCCGCTGTCACCGGTGCCGTCACGCTCTCCCTCGTCCTCACCGCCACCGCCTGCGGCGGGGGAGAAGACAGCGGATCGTCCCCGAAGACCCTCACCTACTGGGCCTCGAACCAGGGCGCCAGCCTGGAGGTCGACAAGAAGGTCCTGCAGCCCGAGCTCGACCAGTTCGAGAAGGAGACCGGCATCAAGGTCAAGCTGGAGGTGATCCCGTGGTCCGACCTGCTCAACCGGATCCTCACCGCGACCACCTCCGGCCAGGGCCCCGACGTCCTCAACATCGGCAACACCTGGAGCGCCTCCCTGCAGTCCACCGGCGCGCTGCTGCCCTGGGACGCGAAGAACTTCGGGGCCGTCGGCGGCAAGGACCGCTTCGTCGACTCCGCGCTCGGCTCCACCGGCGTCCCCGGCCAGGACCCGGCCGCCGTCCCGCTCTACTCCATGGCCTACGCGCTCTACTACAACAAGCAGCTCTTCAAGGAGGCGGGCATAGCCCAGCCGCCGACCACCTGGGACGAGGTGGTCGAGGCCGGCAAGAAGCTCGGCGCGAAGGGCAAGAACGGCATCGGGGTGGAGGGCTCCAACCTCTCCAACAACATCCACCAGGTCTTCGTCCTCGGCAAGCAGCACGGGGCCGACTTCTTCACCGCCGACGGCAGGCCCGACTTCACCTCCGACGGCGCCGTCGCCGCCGTCAAGCAGTACGTCGACCTCATGGCCGCCCAGAAGATCGTGGCCCCCGGCAACGCCGAGTACGCCCAGAACCAGTCCCTCAGCGACTTCGCCAAGAACAAGACCGGCATGGTCCTGTGGCAGACCCCGTCGCAGACCTTCTCCGCCCAGGGCATGGGCCCCGACGAGTGGGGCGTCGCCCCCGCGCCGGTCCCGTCCGGCAAGCCCGGCACGGGCAAGCAGACCAACTCCATGGTCGCCGGCATCAACCTCGCCGTCTTCAAGAACACCAAGAACCTCGACGGCGCGCTGAAGTTCGTGAAGTACATGACGAGCGACGAGGAGCAGATCGCCCTCAACAAGGCGTACGGCTCGGTCCCGCCGGTCAAGAGCGCCCAGCAGGACGCCGCGTTCGCCGACCCCTCGCTCGCCGTCATCCGCGACACCCTCGCCACCAGCGCCGCCGCCCTGCCGCAGGTCCCCGAGGAGTCCCAGTTCGAGACCGTCGTCGGCACCGCGGTCAAGGAGCTCTTCGCCGACGCCGCCGCCGGCCGGCCGGTCACCACGGAGTCCGTCCGGGCCAAGCTCGAAAAGGCCCAGCAGCAGATGCCCAAGAAGTAGGCCGCCCCACCATGACCGAAACCGTCGTCACTCCTCCGAGTGGGCGGACGGTGCGCAAGGCCGCACCCGGAGAGGCGCGCACCCCGCGCCGCTCCGGGCGCCGCCGCGTCGCACTGCCGTACCTGCTGCTCCTGCCCGCCCTGCTCCTCGAACTCCTCGTCCACCTCGTCCCGATGCTCATGGGCATCACCATGAGCTTCCGCGAGCTCACCCAGTTCTACATCCGGAACTGGTCAGAGGCGCCCTGGACGGCGTTCGACAACTACAGCGTCGCGATCGACTTCGACGCCCCCGTCGGACAGGCGCTCCTCAAGTCCTTCCTGACGACCTGCACGTTCACCGTCCTCTCCGTCGGACTGTGCTGGCTCCTGGGGACGGCCGCCGCCGTCTTCCTCCAGGAGAACTTCCGCGGCCGGGGCTTCCTGCGGACCCTGTTCCTCGTCCCGTACGCCCTGCCGGTCTACGCGGCCGTCATCACCTGGGCGTTCATGTTCCAGCGCGACAACGGCCTGGTGAACCACGTCCTGCACGACCAGCTCGGCATCGGCGACAGCCCCGCCTTCTGGCTCATCGGGGACAACAGCTTCTGGGCCCTGCTCGTCGTCTCCGTCTGGAAGGGCTGGCCCTTCGCCTTCCTCACCGTCATGGCGGGACTCCAGAACATCCCCCGGGACATGTACGAGGCCGCCGCCCTCGACGGCGCCGGCGTGTGGAAGCAGATCCGGCACATCACCCTGCCGTCCCTGCGCTCCGTCAACCAGGTCCTCGTCCTCGTCCTGTTCCTGTGGACGTTCAACGACTTCAACACGCCGTTCGTGCTCTTCGGCAAGGCGGCCCCCGAAGCCGCCGACCTGATCTCGCTCCACATCTACCAGTCGTCCTTCCAGACGTGGAACTTCGGCACCGGCTCGGCCATGTCCGTGCTGCTGCTGCTCTTCCTCCTCGTCGTCACGGGCGTCTACCTCCTGCTCACCACCCGCGGAAGGAAGACCTCCGATGTCTGAGCACGCAGTCCGGCGCACGGCCCCCCGGTCGCCCATGGCGGCGCCCCGCTCGTTCCTGTGGACCCGGCGGATCTTCCTCGCCCTGCTCACCGCGTTCGTGGTGCTGCCGGTGTACGTGATGGTCTCCAGCTCCCTGAAGCCCCTCAAGGACGTGTCGGGGAAGTTCGAGTGGTTCCCCTCCGGGCTCACGCTCCGCCCGTACGCGGACATCTGGGAGACCGTCCCGCTCGCCGACTACTTCGTGAACTCGATCGTCGTCGCGGGCGCGGCCACGGTCTTCTCGGTGGTCGTCGCGGTCTTCGCCGCGTACGCCGTCAGCCGCTACTCCTTCCGCGGCAAGCGGGTCTTCACGGTGACGGTCCTCTCGACGCAGATGTTCCCCGGCATCCTCTTCCTGCTGCCGCTCTTCCTCATCTACGTCAACCTCGGCAACGCCACCGGCATCGCCCTGTTCGGCTCCCGCGAAGGGCTGATCCTCACCTATCTGACCTTCTCGCTGCCGTTCTCCATCTGGATGCTGACCGGCTACTTCGACTCGATCCCGCGCGAGCTGGACGAGGCGGCCAAGGTCGACGGCTGCGGGCCGGTCAAGGCGCTGTTCCGCGTGATCATCCCGGCCGCGACGCCCGGCATCGTCGCCGTCGCGATCTACGCCTTCATGACGGCCTGGGGCGAGGTCCTCTTCGCCTCCGTCATGACCACCGACAGCACCCGCACCCTCGCCGTCGGCCTCCAGGGCTACGCCACCCTGAACGACGTCTACTGGAACCAGGTGATGGCCGCCTCCCTCGTGGTGAGCGTCCCCGTCGTCGCCGGGTTCCTGCTCCTCCAGCGCTACCTCGTCGCCGGCCTCACCGCGGGTGCGGTCAAGTGACGCCCTCCTCCCCACCGACCACGAAGAGGTTCTCCGTGTCCGAATCCACCGGTTCCCGCCCCGCGCTCGACCTGGAGGCCTTCCCGCCGTCCTTCGCCTGGGGCACGGCGACCTCCGCCTACCAGATCGAGGGCGCCGTCGCCGAGGACGGGCGGGCCCCCTCCATCTGGGACACCTTCTCCCGGGTTCCCGGTGCGATCGACAACGGCGACCACGGCGACACCGCCTGCGACCACTACCACCGCTGGCGCGAGGACATCGCCCTGATGAAGGAGCTGGGCACCGACACCTACCGGCTCTCCGTCGCCTGGCCCCGCGTCGTCCCCGGCGGCGACGGACCCGTCAACAAGGCCGGGCTCGACTTCTACGACCGGCTCGTCGACGGCCTCCTCGACGCCGGCATCACCCCCTCCGTCACCCTCTACCACTGGGACCTGCCGCAGGCCCTCCAGGACCGCGGCGGCTGGACCGTCCGCGAGACCGCCGAGCACCTCGCCGCCTACACCACCGCGGTCGCCGAGCGCCTCGGCGACCGCGTCACCCGCTGGGCCACCCTCAACGAACCGCTCTGCTCCGGCTGGATCGGCCACCTGGAGGGCCGGATGGCCCCGGGCCTCACCGACCTCACGGCCGCCGTCCGCGCCTCGTACCACCTGCTGCTCGCCCACGGCCTCGCCACCCGGGCGCTGCGCGCCGCCGCCCCCGGCGCCCGGATCGGCCTGGTCACCAACCACTCCACCGTCGCGCCCGCCTCCGACCGGCCCGAGGACCTCGCCGCCGCCGCCCGCATGGACGGCCACACCAACCGCTGGTGGCTCGACCCGGTGTACGGCCGCGGCTTCCCGACCGACATGCGCGAGCTGTACGGGGTCGAGCTCCCCGAGAAGCCGGGCGACGCGGAGCTGATCGCCGCCCCGCTCGACTGGCACGGCCTCAACTACTACTTCCCGGTCACCGTCGCCGACGACCCCGAGGGACCCGTCCCGCACGCCCGCGAGGTGCGCCTGCCCGACGTGCCCCGCAGCGGCATGGACTGGCAGATCGACGCCGGCGGCCTCGAAGCCCTCCTGCTGCGCCTCACCGAGGACTACGGGGTGCGCGAGCTGTACGTCACCGAGAACGGCTCCGCCTTCCCCGACACCGTCGGCCCCGACGGCGCCGTCCACGACCCGGAGCGCACCGGCTACCTGGAGCAGCACCTCGCGGCCTGCGCCCGCGCCGTCCGCAAGGGCGTCCCGCTCGCCGGGTACTACGCCTGGTCCCTGCTCGACAACTTCGAGTGGGCCTACGGCTACGACAAGCGCTTCGGACTCGTCCACGTCGACTACGCGACGCAGAAGCGGACCGTGAAGACGAGCGGCCGCCGGTACGCGGACGTCATCCGCGCCCACCGGGAGGCCACCGCCGGCTGAACCGGCACTCCCTCACCGGCCTCCGGAGGGCCGCCCCGAGACCGCTCGGGCGCCCTCCGGAGGCCGGCGCACGCCCCCTCCCCGGGGGAGCCCCCGGACCGGGAGGGGCACGGGGGCGGTCAGGCGGACTCGCGCACGACCAGGACCGGTTCGAAGACCCGTGAGGCGGGGCCGGTCCGGGTGCCCTCCAGTTCCTCGACCAGGAGGCCGGCCAGCGCGGCCGCCATGCGTTCCACCGGCTGGCGGACGGTGGTCAGACGGGGCCGGGAGCGCCGTGCGGCCGCCGAGTCGTCGAAGCCCACGACGGCCACCGCGCCGGGGACGTCCACGCCCCGCTCGCGCAGGTACTGGCAGGCGCCCTCGGCCATCAGGTCGTTCGCGGCGAACACCGCGTCGACGTCCGGGTGGTCCCGCAGCAGCTCGGCCATGGCCCGCCGGCCGCTGTCGACCGTGAACCCGCCCCGTACGACCGGCACGTCCGTCACGCCCCGGGCGGCGAGCGCCCGGCGGAAGCCGTCCAGGCGCGCCGCCGCCGCGGGGGCGGTGACCGGTGCGGCGACGGTGGCGGGGCGCCGCCGGCCGGTGGCCCACAGGTGCTCGGCCGCGAGGCGCGCCCCCGCGTCGTTGTCGAGGTCGACGAAGCCGTACCGCTCCCCGTCGCGGGGCCGGCCGAAGAGGACCGTGGGGAGGCCGGCCGCGGCCAGCATCGCGGGCAGCGGGTCCTCGTCGTCGAGCGGCACCACGAGGGCCCCGTCGGCACCGCCCCGCCGCAGGTACTCGACGAGCTGGGTCCTGGCCCGCTCCGACTCGGCGACGAGCAGCACCGGCTGGATCGCGCGCTCGCGCAGCACGGGCAGGACGCCGTCCACGACGCGTCCGAAGAACGGGTCGGAGAAGACCCGGGCGGCGAAGGCCCCGTCCGTCGCGGAGAGCACGAGGGCGGCGGCCCCGGTCCGCCGCGTCACCAGGGAGCGGGCGGCCTGGTTGGGGGCGTAGCCGGTGCGGGCGATGGCGTCGCGCACGCTCCGCTGGATGTCGGGGGATACGTTCCGCACCCCGTTCACGACGCGGGACACCGTGGCCCGCGACACCCCCGCCTCACGTGCGACGTCTTCCAGAGTCGGTACTCGATTCCCCACCTCCGCACTTTAACGGTGGGGCGCGTCCGGTGGGAGAACGGTCGGGGACCGGCCGGAAGCCATCGGTGTCGTGACTTAATGAAAGCCGAAAGAAAAGTCGTGTCACACGCCTTGACCGTCAACTCGCCCTGCGGGCAAGGTTTCGGAGAGCGCTCTCCCACGTTTCCCCCATGTATCCCAGAGGAGACCCATGTCCTCCGTCGGGTCCCCGCCGGTCCTCCGGCGTCCCGCACAGAACGTCCGACGGGCCACCGTCGGCGCACTCGTCGCGTCCCTGGCAGGCGGCCTGCTCGCCCTCGCCCCCGCGACGACGGCCCAGGCGGCCCCCACCCTGCTCTCCCAGGGGAAGACCGCCACCGCCTCCTCCACCGAAGGCGCCGCCTTCGCCGCGTCCGCCGCCGTCGACGGCGACTTCGGCACCCGCTGGGCCAGCCAGTGGAACGACAACCAGTGGATCCAGGTCGACCTCGGCCGCAGCGCCACGCTCAGCAGCGCCACCCTGAGCTGGGAGGCCGCCTACGGCAAGAGCTACCAGATCCAGGCCTCCGAGAACGGCACCGACTGGCGGACCGTCACCACCGTGACCGCCGGCGACGGCGGCACCGACGACGTCACCCTCTCCGGCACCGGCCGCTACGTCCGCATGAACGGCGCGACCCGCGGCACCGGATACGGCTTCTCCCTCTGGGAGTTCCAGGTGTACGGCACCACCGACGGCACCGGCCCCGTCCTCCCCGGCGGCGGCGACCTCGGCCCCAACGTGCACGTCTTCGACCCCTCCACCCCCGGCATCCAGGCCAAGCTGGACCAGGTCTTCCAACAGCAGGAGTCGGCCCAGTTCGGCTCCGGCCGGCACGCCTTCCTCTTCAAGCCGGGCACGTACAACAACCTCAACGCCCAGATCGGCTTCTACACCCAGATCGCCGGACTCGGCCTGCGCCCCGGCGACACCACCATCAACGGCGATGTGACCGTCGACGCCGGCTGGTTCAACGGCAACGCCACCCAGAACTTCTGGCGCGGCGCCGAGGGCCTGACCCTCAACCCGGTCAACGGCACCAACCGCTGGGCCGTCTCCCAGGCCTCCTCCTTCCGCCGCATGCACGTCAAGGGCGGCCTCAACCTCGCCCCGAACGGCTACGGCTGGGCCAGCGGCGGCTACATCGCCGACTCGAAGATCGACGGCCAGGTCGGGAACTACTCGCAGCAGCAGTGGTACACCCGCGAGAGCTCCATCGGCGGCTGGTCCAACAGCGTCTGGAACCAGACCTTCTCGGGCGTCGAGGGCGCTCCGGCCACCTCCTTCCCGGAGCCGCGCTACACCACGCTCGACACCACCCCGATCTCCCGCGAGAAGCCCTACCTCTACCTCGACGGCAACGAGTACAAGGTCTTCGCGCCCGCCAAGCGGACCAACGCGCGCGGCACCAGCTGGGCCAACGGCACCCCGCAGGGCGAGTCCATCCCGCTGAACCGGTTCTACGTGGTCAAGCCGGGCGTCACCGCCGCCACCATCAACCAGGCGCTGGCCCAGGGCCTGCACCTGCTCTTCACCCCGGGCGTCTACCACGTCGACCAGAGCATCAACGTGAACCGCGCCAACACCATCGTGCTCGGCCTCGGCCTCGCCACGATCATCCCCGACAACGGCGTCACCGCGATGAAGGTCGCCGACGTCGACGGCGTCCGCCTCGCCGGCTTCCTGATCGACGCCGGCCCGGTCAACTCCCCGACGCTGCTGGAGCTCGGCCCGCAGAACTCCTCCGCCGACCACGCCGCCAACCCCACCACCGTGCAGGACGTCTACGTCCGCATCGGCGGCGCCCACGTCGGCAAGGCCACCACCAGCGTGGTCGTCAACAGCGACGACGCCATCATCGACCACACCTGGGTGTGGCGCGCCGACCACGGCGAGGGCTGGGGCTGGGAGACCAACCGCGCCGACTACGGCGTCCGGGTCAACGGCGACGACGTGCTCGCCACCGGCCTGTTCGTCGAGCACTTCAACAAGTACGACGTCGAGTGGTACGGCGAGCGCGGCCGCACGATCTTCTACCAGAACGAGAAGGCGTACGACGCGCCCAACCAGGCCGCCATCCAGAACGGTTCGACGAAGGGGTACGCCGCCTACCGGGTCGACGACTCCGTGAACACCCACGAGGCGTGGGGCCTCGGCAGCTACTGCAACTACAACGTCGACCCGACCATCGTCCAGGACCACGGCTTCAAGGCGCCCGTCAAGCCGGGCGTGAAGTTCCACAGCCTCCTGGTGGTCTCCCTCGGCGGCATGGGCCACTACAACCACGTCATCAACGACACCGGGGCCTCCACCGTCCCCGGCGGCAGCTCCACCGTGCCCTCCACCGTCGTCTCCTTCCCCTGACGGCCCCGCCGGGACGCGCCCGACCGGCGCGCCCCGGCACCCCCCGCTCCTTCCGGGCGGCGTTCCAGGACCCCGCCGCGCCGCCCGGAAGGCCATCCCCTCCACCGCCTGTCCAGGAGCCCCCATGACCACCGCCCCGACCACACGGAGGCGGGCCCGCACCACGGCCTCGCTCGTCTCCCTCGGAGCCCTGCTCGCCACCTCCGCCACCGTCCTGACCGCGGCGCCCGCCACCGCCGCCGAAACCCTCCTCTCGCAGGGGAAGACCGCCACCGCCTCCTCCACCGAGGGCGCCGCCTACTCCGCCTCCGCCGCCGTCGACGGCGACCTCACCGGCACCCGCTGGGCCAGCCGGTGGAGCGACGACCAGTGGCTCCAGGTCGACCTCGGCGCACGCGCGGACATCAGCCGCGTCGTCCTGAACTGGGAGGGCGCCTACGGCAAGGCCTACGCCATCCAGCTCTCCGACAACGGCACCGACTGGCGCACCGCCGGTTCCGTGACGGCCGGCGACGGCGGCACCGACGAACTGGCGGTCTCCGGCACCGGCCGCTACGTACGCCTCCAGGGCATCACCCGCGCCACCGGATACGGCTACTCCCTCTGGGAGTTCCGGGTCTACGGCGACGGCGGCACCACCCAGCCCGGGCCCGGCGGCGCCGTCCGGGTCACCGGCTCGCAGGGCAACTGGCAACTGACCGTCGGCGGACAGCCGTACACGGTCAAGGGCCTCACCTGGGGCCCGTCGATGGCCGACGCCCCCCGCCACATGCCGGACCTGAGGTCCATGGGCGTCAACACCGTCCGCACCTGGGGGACCGACGCCTCCAGCAAGCCCCTGCTCGACGCCGCGGCCGCCCAGGGCCTCAAGGTCGTCAACGGCTTCTGGCTCCAGCCCGGCGGCGGCCCCGGCTCCGGCGGCTGCGTCGACTACGTGACGGACACCGCGTACAAGAACGACATGCTCACCGAGTTCGCCAAGTGGGTCGACACCTACAAGTCCCACCCGGCCACGCTCATGTGGAACGTCGGCAACGAGTCCGTCCTCGGCCTGCAGAACTGCTACGGCGGCACCGAGCTCGAAGCCCAGCGCAACGCCTACACCACCTTCGTCAACGACGTCGCCAGGAGGATCCACTCCATCGACCCCGACCACCCGGTGACCTCCACGGACGCCTGGACCGGGGCCTGGCCGTACTACAAGCGCAACGCCCCCGACCTCGACCTGTACTCGATGAACTCCTACGGCGACGTCTGCAACGTGCAGCGGGACTGGCAGCAGGGCGGCTACACCAAGCCGTACATCATCACCGAGGGCGGCCCCGCGGGCGAGTGGGAGGTGCCGAACGACGCCAACGGCGTCCCCGACGAGCCCACCGACGTCCAGAAGGCCGACGGCTACACCAAGGCCTGGAACTGCGTCACCGGCCACCGGGGCGTCGCCCTCGGCGCCACCCTCTTCCACTACGGCCTCGAACACGACTTCGGCGGCGTCTGGTTCAACCTGATCCCCGACGGCCTCAAGCGCCTGTCGTACTACGCCGTCAAGAAGGCCTACACCGGCTCCACCGCCGGCGACAACACCCCGCCCGTCATCACGAACATGACCGTCAGCCCGGCCTCCGCCGCCCCGGCCGGACGCGAGTTCACGGTCCGCGCCGACATCCGCGACCCCGACGGCGACCCGGTCACCCCCAAGATCTACCTCAGCGGGAACTACGCCAACGGCGACAAGCGCCTCGTCGACGCGCAGTACCGCTCCCTGGGCAACGGCACCTTCGCCGTCACCGCGCCCGAGAAGCTCGGCGTCTGGAAGGTCTACGTCCAGGCCGAGGACGGCCGTGGCAACGCCGGCATCGAGACCAAGTCCGTGAAGGTCGTCGCCCCGCCCGTCGTCGGCACCGACATCGCCCTGGGCAGGCCCGCCACCGCCTCCTCCTCCCAGGCCTCCTACGGCGACTGCCCCTGCCCCGCCTCCAACGCCGTCGACGGCAACCCCGGCACCCGCTGGGCCAGCGACTGGAGCGACCCCCAGTGGATCCAGGTCGACCTCGGCTCGGTCCGCTCCTTCAACCGGCTCCAGCTGGTCTGGGACCCCGCCTACGCCACGTCCTACGAGGTCCAGGTGTCCGACAACGGCACTGCCTGGCGCACCATCCACACCACCACCACGGGTAACGGCGACATCGACACCATCGAGACCGGCGCCACCGCCCGGTACGTCAAGCTCCAGCTCACCGCGCGCGGCACCGGCTGGGGCTACTCGCTCCACGAGTTCGGCGTCTACGCCTGACGACGCCTACTCCCCATGACGGGTGGTGGGGCCCGCCGCTCGGCCCCGCCACCCCGGCACCACCGCACGGGAAACCACCACACCAGTCGCGTGGAGCCCTCGCGTTCACGCGGAACCACCCCCACGGGCAGGAGATCCCCATGAGATCGAGTCCGAAGCGGCTCTCCGTACTCCTCGTCAGCACGGCCCTCATCGCCGGCGCCCTCGGCATCGGCACGATGGCGCAGGCCACCGACCCGGACGGCGGCCTCCCGCCCGCCGTCGTCGCGGCCGCCCACCACGAAGGCCACCGGATGGCCGCCTCCACCCAGGCCTCGGGCGACGACGCCGACGGGGACGGCTACATCCCCGCCGTACCCCAGGTCACCGGCGTCGTCCCCTCCACGGCCACCCCGCCGCCGGCCTACCACCACGAGTTCCAGGCCGGCTGCTCCGTCACCCACACCGCGCCGGACGACCCGATCGTCTACCCGGGCCAGTTCGGCAGGTCCCACGACCACACGTTCATGGGCAACACCTCCACCAACGCCGCCAGCACCACCGGCTCGCTCTACGGAGGAAACACCACCTGCAAGGCGCCCGCCGACGCCTCCGCGTACTGGATGCCCTCGCTCTACAAGGGTGACCAGAAGATCCTGCCCGTCGGCCCCCAGGTCATCTACTACAAGGCGGGCGTGACCGACTACCGGAGCGTGCGGCCCTTCCCCAAGGGACTGCGGTTCGTCGTCGGCAACCCGATGCAGACCGCCCAGGAGTTCCGGTCCCACAAGGGCTTCGTCGAGGGCTGGGAATGCGGTGACAGCTTCTTCAACACCGACATCCCGGCGAACTGTCCGAACCGGCCCGACGTCCAGCTGAACCTGCGCATGCAGGCCCCCAGCTGCTGGGACGGGAAGTACCTCGACACCCCCGACCACCAGAGCCACATGGCCTACCCGGTGGTCAAGCCCGGCACCAACGACAACATGTGCCCCGCCTCCCACCCGGTCGCCCTGCCGATGATCGAGTTCAAGATGGCGTGGCCGGTCAACGGCGACATGAGCCAGGTCCGCCTGGCCAGCGGACGCGGCTACTCCTTCCACTACGACTTCTTCAACGCGTGGGAGGAGCGCACCCTCAAGGCCCTGGTCGACCACTGCATCGTCGGCGGCCTGCAGTGCGACACCCGGGGCTTCGACCTGTACCGCCCCGAACGCGGTGTCGTGCTGGACGAGAACCACCGCCTGCCCTGACCCGACGACCCGCGCACGGCCCGGACGCCCGTTTCCCGCGGTGTCCGGGCCGTGCCCGTGTGCCCCGCGGGGGCCGGGGATGATCCAGTAGCCCCCCGGGCGCCTCGTACGGGACAATCCTTGTGAGCCGTACACCGCCACCGGAGGGCCCGTCCCGTATGGCACGCACCCGTCGCACCCGCCTCGCCGTCGCCGCCGCGACGGCGGCGGCGATCCTCGCGCTCCTCGGCTGCGGCCCCCTTCCGGACGGCACGGCGGGCGCCACGACGGCCCCGCCCCCTCCCACGGCCGCCCCGCCCGCGTCCCCGTCCCCGGAGCGCACGACCGCCCCCGCCGAGCCGTCCCCCTCGCCCGTCCCCGAGGCCCGCCCGCGCCGCGCCGAGCTGGACATCCCGTCCATCGGGGTGGCGGACCTGCCCGTCCTCCCGTACGAGGGCACCAGCGACGACCGGGCCGGCACGCGGATCCAGGACCGCGGAGTGGCGGCGAGCCCCCACGGCGACCGGGGCGGCGTCGGGCCGGGCGACGTCGGCAACTACCTGGTGACCGCGCACCGGCTCTCGGCCGGCGGGCCCCTGCGCCTGCTCCCCGAGGTCGAGGAGGGCGACACGGTCGTCGTGACGGCCGACGACGCCGTATACGAGTACCGGATCGTCGCCACCCGCTCGACCTCCTTCCGGTCCGCCTCCTCCCTCGCCGAGCAGCGCGCCCCGGTCCCCGGGAAGCCGGGGGAGGAGCCCACCCGGGCGATGATCACCCTCTCCACCTGTGCCACGCCCGAGGACGACGCGGCGGGCAACCACTGGCGGGACGCCCTGGGCAACCCGGAGCACCGCATCGACAAGATCGGCGTCCTCGTCGCCACCCGCCCGCCCGCGGACGGCCCCCCGCCGTCCCCGTGACGGGGAAACGGCCCGTCGCGTTCTCCACCCCGGGAACCATCCGCCGCGCCGTGCGCTACTCCTGAGGTCGGACACGAAGCCGCCTGGACGGAGGATTCGCCCAACTCCCTTGTGAGCGAAGGTGCATGAGACCGACTCATCCACCTCCCGCAAGGACCTGACACACTGTGAGAAACAGGCGCACAGCATCCTTCGTGGCCATGGGCGTCGCCGCCGCGCTCCTGCCCGCCCTCACTCCCGCCGCCGCCTCGGCGACCACGTCCACCGCCCCGGCGGCCGTCGATCCCCTCCGGCAGTACACGCAGCAGAAGCCCCGCTGGAAGCGCTGCGAGCCCGAGGGGCCGGCGAACTACGAGTGCGCGACGATCAAGGTGCCGCTCGACTACAGCCGCCCGAACGGGAAGAAGCTCGACGTCGCGATCTCCCGGACGAGGGCGACCAGCGCCGAGGACCGGCGCGGCGTCCTGCTCCTCAACCCGGGCGGCCCCGGCGGCATCGGGCTCGACATGCCCGTGTACCTGGGGCCGGACCTCCCGGACGCCGTGAAGCAGCGGTACGACCTGATCGGCTTCGACCCCCGGGGCGTCGGACGGAGCTCCCCGGTGGGCTGCGGTCTGAACGCCGACGACCTGAACTGGCAACGCCCCTACAAGGCCGCGACGTTCGCCAAGGACGTGCGGTGGGCGCGGACCGTGGCCGAGAAGTGCCGGGCGGCGAACGGGGCCGTCCTGCCGCACCTCAGCACCCGCAACACCGCGCGGGACATGGACGTCATCCGCGCCGTGCTCGGCGAGAAGAAGATCTCGTACCTCGGCTACTCCTACGGCACCTACCTGGGCGCGGTCTACACGCAGCTGTTCCCGAAGCGGACCGACCGGTTCGTCCTGGACAGCGCGGTCGACCCCGAGCGCGTCTGGCGGGGCATGATTCAGGTGTGGGCGGAGGGCGCGGAGCCCGCGTTCACGCGGTGGACCGAGTGGACCGCCGCGCGGAACGCCACGTACGGCCTCGGCGGCACCCCGGCCGAGGTCCGCGAGACCTTCTGGGACCTGGTGGCCGGGGCGAACCGCACGCCCATACCCGTCGACGGCGTGCTCGTGTCCGGCGACGACATCCGCTCCTGGCGGGCCATGTTCTTCTCCGTGCAGGAGGCCGCCGAGACGGTCGTCCTGCTCAAGGACGCCGCCGCCGGCAAGACCCCGGCACCGAGCGCGTCGCCGTCGCGGCGCGGCCTGCCGACCGCACCCGTCCCACCGTCCTTCGCCCGTGACGTCCCGTCCGACAACGGGGACGCGGCCTTCTGGTCCGTGGTGTGCGCCGACACCCGGGCCTGGCCGCGCGACCCGGAGCAGTACCGCCGCGACGCCGTCCGCGACAAGGCCAGGTACCCGCTGTACGGCGACTTCGCCTCCCACATCAAGCCGTGCGCGTTCTGGGGCAGGGGCGCGGAGCCCGCGACGAGGATCGGCAACTCCGTCCCCGCGCTCGTCCTGCAGAACGAGTGGGACCCCCAGACGCCGCTGGTCAGCGGCCAGGGCATGCGCCGGGCCCTGAAGGGCTCCCGCATGGTCACGGTCCTCGACGGCCTGGGCCACGGCGTCTACGGCTCCGGGTCCTGCGCCGACGCGACCGGCACCGCCTACCTGGTGACGGGCAGGTTGCCGGCCGCCGACGTGACCTGCCGGACCCCGGCGGGCCGGAAGACCGACGCCCTGCGGCTCCCGCCGCCGGCGCCCCGGGACCTTCCCGGCCTTCCCGGACTTCCGGGCCGCTCGGACCGCTTCTGACGGGCCGTTCCAGGTGGGCCCGCCGCCCGCGACGAGGCCCCCTTCCCGCCCGGTGCGCCCGGGCGGGAAGGGGGCCTCCCGGGGTCACGCCAGGTCGAGCAGGGTCGCCAGGACCGTCCGCAGCTCCGTCTCGGGGTCCTCCACGGGCCCCTCGGAGCGCCACGCCACGAACCCGTCGGGGCGGACGAGGACCGCCCCGCCCTCCGTGACGCCGTGCAGCTCCGCCCAGTCCGCACCGGCCTCCGGGACCAGATCGGCGTCCGGACCGGCCCCGATCCGGTACGAGACCAGCGGCACCGAGAGCCGGGCCGCCGCCCGGGCCGCCGCGGCGTGCCACGCCCCCGTGCCGCCCGCCGAGCTCAGCAGCACCGGGCACCGCTCGTACAGGTCGAGGGAGGAGACCCGCTCCCCGGCCCGCTCCAGCCACAGGTGGGGCGACCGGGTCCCCGGCTCGCCGCCGAGGCGCAGCCCGTCGGGCACGACCGGCACCGCCTCGTCGGCGCCCAGGACCGCGCCCCGCGGGTAGCGGTAGCCCAGGACCACGTTGAGGATGCCGTCCTTGCGGCCCGCCGGGCTGACGCCGGGGTCCGGCGCGTACCCCGGGTGGCTGTGCTCGACCGAGCGGGACGAGGCGCGGGCGCTGGTCGCCTCCGCGACCGGCCGGCGCTCCGCGTCGTAGGACGCGAGCAGACCGGGCCCGGCCCAGCCGTCCAGGACGGCGGACAGCTTCCAGGCCAGGTTGTGGGCGTCCTGGATGCCGGTGTTGGAGCCGAACGCCCCGGTCGGCGGCATCTCGTGGGCCGAGTCGCCGGCCAGGAACACCCGCCCCTCCGCGTACCGCTCGGCGATCCGCTCGGCGGCGTGCCAGGGGGCCCGGCCGGTGATCTCCACGTCGAGGTCCGGCACGCCCACGGCCCGGCGGATGTGCTCCCGGCACCGCTCGTCGGTGAACTCCTCCAGGGTCTCGCCGCGCTCGGGGTGCCAGGGAGCGTGGAACACCCAGCGCTCCCGGTTGTCGACCGGCAGGAGCGCCCCGTCGGCCCCCGGGTCCGTCAGGTAGCAGACGATGAAGTGCCGGTCGCCGACGACCTCCGCGAGGCCCCGCGAGGTGAAGGTGACGCTCACGTTGTGGAACAGGTCGCCGGGGCCGTTCCGCTCGATGCCGAGCCGCTCGCGCACGGGGCTGCGCGGGCCGTCCGCCGCGACCAGGTACTCCGCGCGGACCGTGGTGTGCTCGCCGGTCTCCCGGCTCTTGACCCGGGCCGTCACCCCTTCGGCGTCCTGCTCGAAGGACATCAGCTCCGTCGCGTACCGCAGGTCCCCGCCGAGACCCGCGGCGGTCTCCCGCAGCACGGGCTCCAGGTCGTTCTGGCTGCACAGGCACCACGCGGCGGGGCTGAAGCGGGCGAGCCCGCCACCGGGGTCGATCTCCCTGAACAGCCACTCGCCGGCGTCCCCGACCAGGCTCGGCGCCTGCAGGATGCCGTTGTTGCGCGCCAGGACCGACGCGGCGTCCTGGACGCGCCGCCGCACCCCGGCGCCCCGGAACAGCTCCATCGTGCGCACGTTGTTTCCGCGCCCGCGCGGATGGACCGAGGTGCCGGCGTGGCGCTCGACGAGCACGTGCGGCACGCCGAGGCGGCCGAGGAACAACGAGGCGGACAGTCCGACCAGAGAGCCGCCGACGATGAGGACGGACGTGTCGACGACCTCGCCGGACCCTTCGAATCGGTTCATCGAGTGCCTCCAGCGTCACCTGTGACGCGAGTCGGGGGTGGGATGGAGATCCATGCCCTGAGACGGCCGCTTCGTGCGTTCGGGGCACCCGAATGACGCGCGGTTCACTCATCCGCCCCGTGGGAGTCGCGCGACTCGCGGGAGCACGCCGACGATCGGCACATGACGGCCCCTGCCCTCCCCGGCACGGCGGCCCCCTCCCGGCTTCCCCGAAGCGGATCCCCGGAGAAGGGCTCGAAGAGGCCCGAAGGAAACTCCCGAAGAGAGAAGAGGTGCGCCGGATGACCGTTTCGGCACGTGTCTCGCAATCGGCGTTCGACGGTTCCAGGCTGCGGGTGATCCTGCTGCTCGACCTGTACGAAGGCGCCCAGCAGCAGTTCCTCGAAGCGTACGAGCTGATGCGCAAGCAGGTCGCCGCCGTCCCCGGACACATCAGCGACCAGCTCTGCCAGTCCATCGAGAACCCCTCGCAGTGGCTCATCACCAGCGAGTGGGAGAGCGCCCCGCCCTTCCTCGCCTGGGTCAACAGCGAGGAGCACGTCGAGGTCGTCAAGCCGATGCACAGCTGCGTCCGGGACACCCGCTCGATGCGCTACAGCGTCCTGCGGGAGACCGGCGGCGGCCGTCCGCTCGCACAGGACGCGGCGCGGGCGGGCCTCCAGGTCGCGGCCCGCGAGGGCGACAGCGTGGCCCGCCACGCCCTCACCTTCACCGTCAGGCCGGGCTCGGAGTCGAAGGTCGCCGAGATCCTCGCCGGCTACGACTCGCCCCGCGCCCAGGTGGACGAGAACACCCGGCTGCGCCGCACCTCCCTCTTCATGCACGGCAACCGCGTCGTCCGCGCGGTGGAGGTCGAGGGCGACCTCCTCGCCGCCCTGCGCCACGTCGCCCGCCAGCCCGAGGTCCGCGCCGTCGAGGAGGCCCTCAACCCGTACCTGGAGCAGGAGCGGGACCTCACCGACCCCGAGTCGGCCCGCGTCTTCTTCACCCGTGCGGCGCTCCCGGCCGTGCACCACGTGGTCGCCGACCGGCCCGCCCCGGCCGGTCTGCGGCGCCACGCGCTGTACTACCCGGCGAAGGAGGGCCGCGGCATGGACCTGGCCCGGCTGCTCGCCGAGCAGGACGCCGCGGCGGCGGACGACCCGGACAGCCCGGTGCACGGCAGCACCGTCTTCCACCGCGACGACATCGTGGTGCGCCTGGTCGACATCACCGGCGACGTCGACCTCGACCCCGCCGCCTCCCTCGGCCTCAAGGGCCCGGGGAAGGCCGAGGAGCTGGAAGCCCTCCTCGACGGCGCCGCGATCGGCGTCGAGGGCGCCCTGACGACGGACCGCAACCTCAACCGGCTCCTGTCGCACGCCGACATGCTGCCCGTCACCGACCGCACCTCGGCGGACTCCTGACCGACGGCCGCGGCCCCCGCCCGGACGTCACCGCCCCACCCGGAGGTATCACCCATGCCCCACCAGCAGCCCCTCATCGTGAGCCTGGACGAGACGGAGCCCAACCGCAGGCGCGGAGGTGACCTGCGGGCCATGCTCACGCCGGCCGCCGTGGGCTCCACCAGCGGCTTCATGGGCCTGGCCATCGTCAAGCCCGGCGAGCGCATCGGCGAGCACTACCACCCGTACTCCGAGGAGTTCGTGTACGTCGTCTCCGGCGCCCTCGAAGTGGACCTGGACGGCGAGACGTACGCCCTCCGGCCCGACCAGGGGCTCCTGATCCCGATCGACGTGCGGCACCGCTTCCGCAACGTCGGCGACGAGGAGGCCCGCATGGTCTTCCACCTGGGCCCGCTGGCCCCCCACCCCAGCCTCGGCCACGTCGACACCGAGGAGACGGCGGACGCCCCCGTCGGACCGCAGCTGACCGTGGGCGGCCCCGGCCAGGTCCCCGAACGCACCGGGGCCATCGAGTGAACCGGCGCGTGGCCGTCACCGGGATCGGAGTGGTCGCCCCCGGCGGCACCGGCACGGCGGCGTTCTGGAACCTCCTCTCCGAGGGCCGCACCGCGACCCGCGGCATCACCCTGTTCGACCCGGCCGGCCTGCGCTCGCGCATCGCCGCCGAGTGCGACTTCGACCCGCTGGCCCACGGCCTCGACCCCGAGCTGAGCCTGCACGCGGACCGCTACATCCAGTTCGCGGCCGTCGCCGCCGGGGAGGCCGTCCGCGACTCCGGGCTCGACACCGCCGCCGAGGACCCGTGGCGCGTCGGGGTCTCCCTGGGCAGCGCCGTCGGCGGCACCACCCGGCTCGAACACGACTACGTCCTGGTCAGCGCGGGCGGACAGCGGTGGGACGTGGACCACCGCGCCGCCGACCCGAAGCTGCACCTGGCGTTCTCGCCGAGCACGCTCGCCTCGTTCGTCGCCGAGCGCTTCGGCGCCCGCGGCCCGGTGCAGACGGTCTCCACCGGCTGCACCTCCGGCCTCGACGCCGTCGGCTACGCCTTCCACACCATCCAGGAGGGCCGGGCGGACGTCTGCATCGCCGGGGCGTCGGACTCGCCGATCTCCCCGATCACCATGGCCTGCTTCGACGCCATCAAGGCGACCTCGCCCGACAACGACGACCCCGAGCACGCCTCCAAGCCCTTCGACGACCGCCGCAACGGCTTCGTCATGGGCGAGGGCGCGGCGGTCCTCGTCCTGGAGGAGTACGAGCACGCCCGGGCCCGCGGCGCGCACGTCTACTGCGAGATCGGCGGCTACGCCACCTTCGGCAACGCGTACCACATGACGGGTCTCACCGGGGAGGGCCTGGAGATGTCCCGGGCCATCGACAGCACCCTCGACCAGGCCAGGCTCGACCCCACCCGGATCGACTACGTCAACGCGCACGGCTCGGGCACCCGGCAGAACGACCGCCACGAGACCGCCGCCGTCAAGCGCTCCCTCGGCGCCCACGCGTACGACACCCCCATGAGCTCCATCAAGTCCATGGTGGGACATTCGCTCGGGGCCATCGGCGCGATAGAGGTGGCCGCCTGCGTCCTCGCCCTCCAGCACCAGGTGGTGCCCCCGACGGCGAACTACGAGGTCCCCGACCCCGAGTGCGACCTGGACTACGTGCCGCGCACCGCCCGCCCCCGGAAGCTCAGGAACGTGCTCTCGGTCGGCAGCGGCTTCGGCGGCTTCCAGTCCGCCGTGCTCCTGACGGAGCCGGCAGGGAGGACACGATGAGCACGGAGCAGCCCAAGCGCGCCGTCGTCACCGGCGTCGGGGTGATCGCCCCCAACGGCCTGAGCGCCGACACGTACTGGAAGTCCGTCCAGGAGGGCATCGGCGTCCTGGACCGGATCACCCGCGAGGGGTGCGAGCACCTGCCCCTCAAGGTCGCGGGCGAGGTCAGGTCCTTCGACGCCTCGACCCTCATCGAGGACCGCTTCCTCGTCCAGACCGACCGGTTCAGCCACTACGCCATGGCGGCGGCCTCGCTCGCCCTCGACGACGCCGGCCTCGGCCGGGACGCCCCCGAGGACCCGTTCTCCGTCGGGGTGGTCACGGCCGCCGGGTCCGGCGGCGGCGAGTTCGGCCAGCGGGAGCTGCAGAAGCTGTGGGGCCAGGGCTCCAAGTTCGTCGGACCGTACCAGTCCATCGCCTGGTTCTACGCCGCCAGCACCGGCCAGATCTCCATCCGGAGCGGCTTCAAGGGCCCGTGCGGCGTGGTCGCCAGCGACGAGGCCGGCGGCCTGGACGCCCTCGCCCACGCGGCCAGGGCCGTACGGCGCGGGACGGGCGCGGTGGTCGTCGGCGCCGCCGAGGCGCCCCTCGCCCCGTACTCGATGGTGTGCCAGCTCGGCTACCCCGAGCTCAGCACCGTCGAGGAGCCCGACCGGGCCTACCGCCCCTTCACCGCCGGGGCCTCCGGCTTCGTGCCGGCGGAGGGCGGCGCCGTGCTCGTCGTGGAGGACGAGGACCGCGCCCGGGACCGGGGGACGGCCGTCCGGGCCGTCGTCGCCGGACACGGCGCCACGTTCACCGGCGCCTCCCGCTGGGCCGAGTCCCGGGAGGGGCTGGCCCGTGCGATCCGGGTCGCCCTGGACGAGGCCGGCTGCGCCCCGGAGGAGATCGACGTCGTGTTCGCCGACGCCCTGGGCGTACCGGAGGCGGACCGCGCCGAGGCGCTGGCCCTCGCCGACGCCCTGGGCGCGCACGCCGCGAGGGTGCCCGTCACGGCGCCCAAGACCGGGATCGGCCGCGCCTACTGCGGGGCCCCCGTCCTGGACGTCGCGGCCGCGGTGCTCGCGATGGAGCACGGCCTGGTGCCCCCCACCCCGAACGTGTTCGACGTCTGCCACGACATCGACCTGGTGGTGTCGCGCGCCCGCCCCGCCGACCTGCGGACGGCCCTCGTCCTCAGCAGGGGCCTCATGGGATCCAACGCCGCGCTGGTAGTGCGCCGCGGCGACGAGACCGCCCGGTAGGACCGGGCGGGAGAAGGAGAGCACACATGAGCATCACCGAACTGACCTTCGAAGAGCTGGCCGCGCTGGTCAAGCAGTCCGCAGGCGTCACCGTCGCCCCCGAGGACCTCCGCAACGCCTCCGACGTCCCCTTCAGCGCCCTCGGCGTCGACTCGCTCGGCCTGCTCGGCATCGTCGGCGAGCTGGAGAACCGCCACGGCGTGGCGCTGCCCCCCGACGCGGAGCGCAGCAAGACCCCGGCCGACTTCCTCGGCCTCGTCAACAGCACCCTCACCACCGGAGTCTGACGTGTCAGGACACACCGACAACAGCATCACCATCGACGCCCCCCTCGACCTCGTCTGGAACATCACCAACGACCTCGAGAACTGGCCCTCCCTCTTCAGCGAGTACGCCTCCGTCGAGGTGCTCTCCCGCGAAGGCGACACGACGACCTTCCGCCTGACCATGCACCCGGACGAGTCCGGCAAGGTCTGGAGCTGGGTCTCGGAGCGCACCCCCGACCGCGAGCGCCGGACCGTCACCGCCCGCCGCGTCGAGACCGGCCCCTTCGCCCACATGAACATCCGGTGGGAGTACGAGGAGACCCCGGCCGGCGTGCACATGCGCTGGGTGCAGGACTTCGCGATGAAGCCGGACGCCCCGGTCGACGACGACTGGATGACCGCCAACATCAACCGCAACTCCCGCACCCAGATGGCCCTCATCCGGGACCGCATCGAGCAGGCCGCCCGCGAGCGCCGGCCCGCCCCGGTCCTCTCCGACTGAGCCGTCCAGGAAGGACGCCCGATGCACCACGCCCTGATCGTCGCCCGCATGGCGCCCGGTTCGGCGCCGGCGATCGCCGACGTGTTCGCCGCCTCGGACAGCGGCGAACTGCCCCACCTGGTGGGCGTCTCCCGCCGGAGCCTCTTCCAGTTCGGTGACGACGTCTACCTGCACCTCATCGAGTCCGAGCGGGACCCGGCACCGGCCATCGCGAAGCTGACCGGGCACCCCGAGTTCCGGGACGTCAGCGAGCGCCTGTCCACGTACGTCAGCGCCTACCACCCGGAGACCTGGCGCAGCCCCAGGGACGCCATGGCGCAGTGCTTCTACCGCTGGGAGCGGGACCCCGCCTCCTGACCGGACCCGGAGCACGGGAAACCCGAAGGCCGCCGGCCCCGCGTACGACGCGGAGCCGGCGGCCTCGGTTCTTCCCCCGCCGTGACGAGGGGGCCTCCCGGGTCAGGCGGGGACGGTGCACTCGAAGGCGTGCAGGTACGCGTTCACCGGCCGGATCTCGCCGATGACGAGGCCCGCGTCCGCCAGGCGCTCGACCATGCTCTCCCGGGTGTGCTTGGCACCGCCGACGTTGAGGAGCAGCAGCAGGTCCATCGCCGTCGTGAACCGCATCGAGGGCGTGTCGTCCACCAGGTTCTCGATCACGACGACCCGGGCGCCGGGCCGGGCCGCCCTCCGGACGTTGGCGAGCGCCCTGCGGGTACTGTCGTCGTCCCACTCCAGGATGTTCTTGAGGACGTACACGTCGGCCTCGACCGGGATGTCCTCGCGGCAGTCCCCGGCCACGACCCGGGCCCGGGAGGCGAGCGCGCCGCCCTCCCGCAGCCGAGGGTCGGCGTTCCCCACCACGCCCGGCAGGTCGAGCAGCGTCCCCTCCAGGGCGGGGTGCCGCTCCAGGAGGCTCGCCAGGACGTGCCCCTGGCCGCCGCCGATGTCCGCGACCGACGCCGCGCCCGCCAGGTCGAGCAGGTCGGCCACGTCCTGCGCGGACTGCCGGCTCGACGTGGTCATGGCCCGGTTGAACACGTACGCGGACTCGGGCGCGTCCTCGTTGAGGTACGGGAAGAACTCCCTGCCGTACACGTCCTCGAAGACGCTGCCGCCGGTGCGCACCGCCTCGTCGAGCCTCGGCCAGACGTCCCACGTCCACGGCTCGGTGCACCACAGCGCGATGTACCGCAGGCTGTGCGGGTCGTCCTCGCGCAGCAGCCGGGACATCTCCGTGTGCGCGAACGTGCCGTCGGGCCGCTCCTCGAAGATCCCCTGGCAGGCCAGGGCGCGCAGCAGCCGGCGCAGCGTCCGCGGCTCGGCCCGCACCGCCTCCGCCAGGTCCTCCACGCTCGCGGGCGTGTCCTGGAGGGCGTCCGCCACGCCGAGCCGGGCGGCGGCCCGCACGGCGGCGGCGCACGCCGCTCCGAAAACGAGCTCCCGCAGCCGCATGGGCGGCGGGGGAGCGGGGTCGACGGTCCTCACCGGGTCAACGGTCGTCATCTGTCGCCTTGCCTTCTCTGTCGTGCCGTGGGGGGAGTGCGTGCGTGCGGGAGGTCAGCACATGCCCGCGGGCTCGGAGACCTCGCAGGTGTTGCCGCGGAAGGTGTTGCCCTTGCCGGTGTCGCGGTTGGCGAGGTCGGCCGTGCCGTTGCGGAGCACGACGTTGTCGCGGATCTCGTTGCGCTCGTTGAGGGCGCCCACGAAGCTCTTGAAGAGCACGATGCCGCCCGACAGCGGGGAGGCGCCCCTGTTGTCCTCGATCCTGTTCTCGGCCACCAGCGTCTCCTCGGCGCCGGTGAGGACGATGCCCGAGCCCTGGAGGAAGGGCAGGCGGGGGGTCTTGGGGCAGTACTTGTTGTTGGCGTGGATGTGGTTGCGGCGCAGGCTCATCGCACCGGCGCGCGGGGTGGACTCGTCGCCCACCACGAAGACCGCCGCGCAGTTGCCGGTCGCCTCGTTGCGGTCGACGGTGACGTTCCGCAGCCGCCGCACGGTGAGGCCGATCCGGTTGCCGGACAGGCGGTTGTGGCTGATGAGGGTGCCCTTCGCGTCGACGGCCCCCTCCTCCGTGTCGGTGGTGTTGGACACGAAGAGGCCCGCGTCGCCGTTGTCCCGGGCGGTGTTGCCGCTGAGCACGGAGCGCACGGACCGCTCCTGGGCGATGCCCCAGTTGCCGTTCTTCTCGGCGGTCACCCCGCGGACCGTCAGCCGGTCGGTGCGGGAGGCCCACAGGCCGTTCCGGGCGAAGTTCCTGAGCGTCAGGGAGCGCACGGTGACGTTCTCGACGGGCCGCTGGGCGGTGCCGGTCACGCAGATACCGTGGCCGGCCTCGGCACACGCGCCGGTGGCGGCCTTGCCGGGCACGATGACGGTGGGGAAGACGGTCGAGCCCCGCAGGGTCAGGTCCGAGGTGGTGATGGTGACGCTCTCGCGGTAGGTGCCGGGGGCGAGGACGATGCTGTCACCCGGCTTCGCGGCGTCCACGGCCTTCTGGATCGACTCGCCGGGCTTCACCCGGTGCACGTTCCGGGAGGCGGCGGAGGCCTCGGGGGTGGTGGGCGGGGCGGCTCCCAGACCCGTCGTCACGGCGGCCACGGCGCATGCCACGAGGGCGATCTGTCGTTTTGTCATAGGGCGAAGCTATGAGCGGCCCCACCGGCCCGCCACCGCTGATCACCCGGCCGTGCCGCCCGTCCCCCGAACGCCACCCGCCCGGCCGGAGACCACGTGATACGCCGTCAGCGCCCGGGCGGGTACCGCTGGTCGGAAGGGGCCTCCGATCCGTGCCCCGGGGTCCGTACCGCCGGTCGGGAGGGACCTCCGCCCCGCGCCCCGGGGGCCATACCGCCGGTCGGAAGGGACTTCCCCCATGCCCCGGGGCCCGTACCGCCCGTCGAGGGGACCTACGATCCGTGCCCTAACCCGTTCGCCCCTCGGGCACCGGCGTTTCCGGTACGCCGGCCCCACCGCCGTGACCTGCAGCGACGGGGCCGGAGACGGCGGCCGGGAGCCCGACCGGGCGACATCACGGGGCGCCGCTCGCGTTGCGGTGATCACCGGGCGGCCTTTCCCTCGTGCTCGGAGCACAGCACAGAAGCCGCGCGGACGAGCCGGGCGGGAACCGCTCCGTCCGAGGAGAAAACCATGCGTCTCGCCCGTACCGGTGCCACCGCCGCCCTGATCGTCGGCGCCCTGGCCCTGCCCGCCCCCACCGCCCTGGCCGCCGAGGGCGAAGCCGCCGGCACGGCGGCCGGGGACGTCCGCGTCACCCCCCGGACGGCGTCCCCCGGCGACACCGTCACCGTCAGCACGACCGCCTGCGGCAAGGAGACCTACGGCAAGGGGGAGTCCGTGGCGGGCGGGAAGTTCCACCTCCTCCCGGGTGACCGGAAGGGCGTCCTGACGGGCGAGTTCCGGCTGCCGAAGGGCGTCGCCTCCGGCACCGACACCGTGACGCTCAAGTGCCCGCCCCGGAAGAAGATGACCGCCACGTACCGGATCTCAGGCCGTCCGAACGGAGCCGTCGACGCCGGCTTCGGCGGGACCGCCGGCAAGGAGACCGAGTTCGGCGTCGGCTGGCTCCTCGTGGGCGCGGCCGTCGCGGGCGGGGCGCTCGGCATGCGCCGGCGCGCCGCGGGCGCGGGGGGCCGGGCCTGACGCGGTCCGGCGGCCCGCGGCCCCGGTACGCCCCGCCGCTCAGGCCGCTCGCCTGGGCCGCGCTGGCCGGCTCGCTGCTGCTCGTCGACGCGACGACCGGCAGCGACGCCCCGCCGCCCGCCGCGCAGGTCCGGCCGCGGGACGCGCGGGCGGCCGAGGCGGACGTCCCGGCCCGTTCCGGCCCCGCCGCCGCGCCGCTCCCCGCGTCGGATCCGGTACGGGTCCGGATCCCGGTCATCGGGGTCGACGCCCGTCTGATGCGCCTGGAACTGGACGAGGAGGGGAGGCTGGAGCCGCCTCCCCCGAACCTCCCGGCCTTCGCCGGCTGGTACGCCCGGGGCACCCCGCCCGGTTCGCCGGGGACGGCCGTCCTGACGGGCCATCTGGACACCCCGGCGGGCCCCGCCGTCTTCCACCGGCTCGGCGCCCTGACGCCGGGCGCCGGGATCGCGGTCGAGCGCGCGGACGGCCGCACGGCCCTCTTCACGGTCGACGCGGTGGAGGAGTACGCCAAGGACCGCTTCCCCGACGACGAGGTCTACGGCGGCTCCGGCGGCCCGGAGCTGCGTCTGATCACCTGCGGCGGCGACTGGTCCGGCGACACCGGCTACCAGGCCAACACGGTCGTCTACGCCACGCTGACCGGCGTGGCGTAGACGACCCGCGCGGGGCCGGATCGGACGAGCACGCCGGAGGGGCGCCGTGCACGTTCCACGGGGCTTCCGGCGCGGCGGACCGGCTGGACGCTCGAAGCCCCCGGGCGTCCCGGCCGGCGAGACGCCGCAGACAGCCCCACCCGGACCACCGGGCCACCGGTCCGCCCGGTCGGAGCCGAACCGGAGGAGTTCCGTGGGCGTCGGCCTCAGCCACCACGCCCCCTCCGACCCGGCGGCGGACGGCGGGGACCTCCTGGACCACGCCCTCGCGGTGGACGGCGCCGGGCCGCACGGCTCGCAGCCCCCGGCGGGACCCGCGCGACGGAGGGGTGGACGACCGCCCCGCGCGCCCCAGCGCCGTACCGGAACCGGGGGCCACCGGCTGCCGCCGCACCGAGTTCCGCTTCCCCGGCCTGACGGCACAGGGCCCTTCAGTCCTCCGGGGGCTTCTCGACGACCTTCGTCCCCGGGTGCGCGAGGGCGAACAGGAAGGCCACGGCCAGCGCGATCGCCATGCCGTAGAAGACCCACTGGTTCGCCTCGGCGAAGTCCGTCCGGATCGCGTCGCCCGCGCCCTGGAGCGCCTTGGCGATCGGCCCGTCCCCGGTGGGCGCCCGGCCGTCCGGATGCCCGGTGACCGCCTCCGCGACCCTTCCGGCCGTCGCCTCCGCCTCGGCCGGCGGCAGACCGCGCCCGGTGAGCGTGTCGGTGATCCGGTTCGCGGAGACGTGCGCGAGGACGGTGCTGAAGACGGCCATGCCGATGGCCGCCGCGTAGTTGCGGACGGTCTGGGTGATGCCGGTGACCTCGCCGTACGAGGCCCCGATGGAGCGGTTGACGGCGTCGGTGGAGGCGGGGGCGAGCAGGAACCCGATGCCGGCGCCCGCCATGGCCGCGTACGGCCACTGGTCGTGCATCGACAGGTCGGTCAGCTTCTGGGCCCACAGGTAGAAGCCGACCGCGCCCAGCGCGCAGCCGATCTTCATGGCCGGGCGGGCGCCCCGCTTGTCGAGGATCTTGCCGCCCCACTGGGAGGCGATGCCGAAGCCGGCGAAGAAGTACAGGAGGAACAGCGCGGCCTGGTTCGGCGAGGCGCTCAGCGACACCTGGGCGTACACCGACGCGAAGAAGAACACCGGCACGAAGGCGAGCATCGCGAAGAACAGCACGAGGCTGTCGATCGTGAACGCCCGGTCCCGGAACACGTCGAAGTTGATCAGCGGCTGCGTCGTGCGCCGCTCGTAGGCGTGGAACAGCACCAGGACGACCGCGCCGCCGACGATGCAGGCCCAGGTCGCGACGCTGCTCCAGCCCCAGGACGAGGCCTGCTGGAAGCCCAGCACCCCGAGGCCCATGCCGACGGCGACCAGGACGGCGCCGACGACGTCGAGGCGTTCGCGGCGGCGGCCCTCGGGGACCCGGGCGAGGACGGTGAGCACGATCGCGACGACGGCGACCGGCACGTTCACCCAGAAGATCGCCCGCCAGGTCCAGGCGGTCAGCCAGCCGCCGAGCAGCGGGCCGAGGGCGGTCAGGGCCCCGGAGAGCCCGAAGAACAGGGCGAGCGCCCGGCCGCGCCGTTCCACCGGGAAGACCGCGATGACCACGGCGAGCGCCGCCGGGAACATCAGCGCCGCCCCCAAGCCCTGGGTGGCACGGAAGACGATCAGCCAGGTCAGCGCGGAGTCCCCGGAGGGCACAGCGCCGCAGAGCGCCGACGAGACGACGAAGAGCAGCGTGCCGGTCAGCATGATCCGGCGGTGCCCGAGGATGTCGGAGAGCCGCCCGCCGAGCGCGAAGAACGCGGCGAGGGAGAGCAGGTAGGCGTTGACGACCCACTGCATCCCGGAGGCGGAGAGGCCCAGCTCGGCCGTGATGTTCGGCGCGGCGATCGAGACGATCGTCTGGTCGATGAACGTCATCGACACCGCGAAGAGCATGGCCGCGAGCGCCAGTTTCCGGCGGGGCGCACGCGAGGCGGCAGTGCCGTCCCGCGCGGCCGTGGGATTACCAGCCATACCTCGATGGTCACCCCGGACCACCGGGCGCGCACGCGGACCCCGACGGGGGACCCGGGCGGGGCTACCGCCCGTCCGTCCCCCAGCGCCACACCAGCGCGCCGCCCTCCGGGACGTCGTGCCAGCGGGCCGCCGCCGCGTCGAGCGGGGCGGTGGTCAGGGCGAGCCGTTCCGGGGAGAGGGGCGGGCGGCCCGTGCCCCGGCCCTCCGTGGACAGGCCCCGCCAGACGCGGTAGGCCCAGTTCACGGACAGTTCGGCGGCCATCACGGCGTCACCGCCGCGGCGCAGCACCTTCAGGCCCGAGCGCCTGTGCCGCCCCGGCTCGACCCGCTCGAACCCCTCGAAGGTCGCGCCGCGCGCCGTCGCGCCCCAGAACCCGTCGTCGATCCCGAGGGCGCTCTCGACGACCGCGTGCACCAGGTCGTGGGGCATGGTCGGGCCGGTCGGCCGCGGCGGCAGGCGCACGTCCGGCCCCTCGCGGTCGCGCACCACGATCTCGTGCAGGTCGTCCGGAAGCTTCCTGAAGGTGATTTCCACAGGCGGAACGGTACGGCCTGCCCTTCCCCCGCGCCCACGGATTTTCACCGCGGGGACGGCGGACGGGCCCGGCTCGGCTCCCGTCGTGGAAGACCGCCCCGGCGAACTCCGCGAGCAGCCGCTCCTTCAGCCGCCCCGGCATCGCGTCGAGCGGGACGGGCACCGGTGCCGTCCGGACGGGCAGGGCGGGCAGGGCGCAGATCATGAACGACCGTTCGAGCGGGCGGCAAGGGCCGCGTACGACGTCGAGGTGAACTCCCCGGGGGGCGGGGCCGGGGTGAGCCGTGTCTCACCGGCCCCGGACGGCCTTGCTATGCAACTCGTTGCATAGCAGGATC
The DNA here is from genome assembly GCA_000716465.1 of Streptomyces bikiniensis. Taxonomy (GTDB): domain Bacteria; phylum Actinomycetota; class Actinomycetes; order Streptomycetales; family Streptomycetaceae; genus Streptomyces; species Streptomyces bikiniensis. Next base: position 55,118 of record JNWL01000006.1, on the reverse strand, counting down.
GGGGGCATGGCGCTCGACCACGCGATCCTCGTGTCCCTGCTCGAGAAGCCCGGATCCGGCTACGAGCTGGCCCGGCGCTTCGAGCGGTCCATCGGATACTTCTGGACCGCCACCCACCAGCAGATCTACCGCGTGCTCAAGCGCATGGAGAGCGACGGCTGGATCGACGTCCGGGACGTGCCCCAACAGGGCCGCCCGGACAAGAAGGAGTACTCCGTCGCCGGTCCCGGCCGCGACGCGCTCTCCGCGTGGCTGGGCGAGCCGATCGAGCCCGAAAGCGTGCGGCACGACCTCGCGGTGAAGATCCGGGGCGCCGCCTTCGACGACCCGGCCGCGCTGATCGGCGAGGTGGAGCGGCACCGGCGGGCGCACACGGACCGCCTCGCCCACTACCTCGCGGGCGAGGCGCGCGACTTCGGGGAGCCGGGGCGGCCGTTCGACGGCCCGCCCGACGCCGAGCGGGAGCTCCAGCACGTCGTGCTGCGGGGCGGCATCGCGTACGAACGCATGATGATCGCCTGGCTCGACGACGTCCTCGCCACGCTCGCCCGCTTCGAAGCGGGGCACTGACCCCCGGTGGCCGCACGCCCCTCCCGCACCACCCTTCCTCACCACCCCTCCCGCACCATCCCTCACCACCACCCTCACCCCTCGTCACGAGCCGGAAAGGCGGACGTCATGGCCGACCCGCTGCTGTTCAACCCGCACACCTACGACCCCGCGCACTTCGACCCGGAGACCCGCCGGCTCCTGCGCGCCACCGTCGACTGGTTCGAGGCGCGCGGCAAGCGCCGGCTCATCGAGGACTACCGGACCCGCGCCTGGCTCGGCGACTTCCTCGCCTTCGCCGCCGAGGAGGGCCTCTTCGCCACCTTCCTCACCCCGTCCTCCGCCGCCGGCGAGGACGAGGGCGACAAGCGCTGGGACACCGCCCGCATCGCCGCCCTCAACGAGATCCTCGGCTTCTACGGCCTCGACTACTGGTACGCCTGGCAGGTCACCATCCTCGGCCTCGGCCCGGTCTGGCAGAGCGACAACGCCGCCGCCCGCGCCCGCGCCGCCGAACTCCTCTCCCAGGGCGAGGTGTTCGCCTTCGGCCTCTCCGAGAAGACCCACGGCGCCGACATCTACTCCACGGACATGCTGCTCACGCCCGACGGCGAGGGCGGCTTCCGCGCCACCGGCTCCAAGTACTACATCGGCAACGGCAACGCCGCCGGACTCGTCTCCGTCTTCGGCCGCCGCACCGACGTCGAGGGCCCCGACGGCTACGTCTTCTTCGCCGCCGACAGCCGCCACGACGCGTACCACCTGGTGAAGAACGTCGTCGACTCCTCGAAGTACGTCAGCGAGTTCCGCCTGGAGGACTACCCGGTCGCCGCCGAGGACGTCCTGCACACCGGCCGCGCCGCCTTCGACGCCGCCCTCAACACGGTCAACGTCGGCAAGTTCAACCTGTGCACCGCCTCCATCGGCATCTGCGAGCACGCGATGTACGAGGCCGTCACCCACGCGCAGAACCGGATCCTGTACGGCCGCCCCGTCACCGCCTTCCCGCACGTGCGGCGCGAGCTGGCCGACGCGTACGTCCGGCTGGTCGGCATGAAGCTGTTCAGCGACCGGGCCGTCGACTACTTCCGCACCGCCGGTCCCGAGGACCGCCGCTACCTCCTCTTCAACCCGATGACGAAGATGAAGGTGACCACGGAGGGCGAGAAGGTCATCGACCTGATGTGGGACGTCATCGCCGCCAAGGGCTTCGAGAAGGACAACTACTTCGCCGAGGCGGCCGTGGAGATCCGGGGCCTGCCGAAGCTGGAGGGCACCGTCCACGTCAACCTGGCGCTGATCCTCAAGTTCCTGCGCAACCACCTCCTGGACCCGGTCTCCTACGAGCCCGTCCCGACCCGCCTGGACGCGGCCGACGACACCTTCCTCTTCCGCCAGGGCCCGGCCCGCGGCCTCGGCTCGGTCCGCTTCCACGACTGGCGCCCCGCCTACGACGCGTACGCCCACGTGCCCAACGTCGCCCGCTTCCGCGAACAGGCCGACGCCCTCTGTGAGTTCGTCCTCAAGGCCGCCCCGGACGAGGAGCAGAGCCGCGACCTCGACCTGCTCCTCGCCGTCGGCCAGCTCTTCGCCCTGGTCGTCCACGGGCAGCTGGTCCTGGAGCAGGCCGCCCTGACCGGTCTCGACGAGGACGTCCTCGACGAGCTGTTCGCCGTCCTCGTCCGCGACTTCTCCGCGCATGCCGTCGAACTGCACGGCAAGGACTCCGCGACCGAGCCGCAGCAGCTCTGGGCGCTCGGCGCCGTCCGCCGTCCCGTCGTGGACGAGGCCCGGTCGGAGCGGGTCTGGCAGCGCGTCGAGGCGCTTTCGGGCGCGTACGAGATGACGCCCTGACCCTCCCGCCCGCCCCGCGGAAGCCCGCACGCCCGACCTCCCCGGCCGGCCGTGCGGGCTTCCGCCGTTCCCCCGGGGGGGGTATGGCCTAGTCGAACGGGTCGAGCGTCACGTACGCCTGCTGCGGGTCGCCGTCGTGGACCAGCGACTCGTGCGCGCCGACGTCGTCGAAGGCGAAGCCGTACGCCTTCCCGTCCGCCATCCGCTCGTGGATCGCGCGGGAGTAGTGGTTGGTCACCGCGTCCTTGTAGAAACCGGCCGACGAGGCGTCCGGCTGGTTGGGGTTGGCGAGCAGGGTGGAGCGGTTGTAACCGGCGCAGAGCGTACGGGAGATGGGGCCGCGCACCTGGTCGTTCGGGGCGTCCAGGAACTTGTAGCAGCCGAAGACGCTGTCCGAGTCGGGCTTCTGGAAGGAAGTGACGACCTTCCCGGCCCCGTCGGTGAAGTTCATGACGTTGCCCGAGACCCGCCCGTAGTACTTCACGGAGGGCTGGTGCGCGAAGGGCGTCACGGTCAGGGTCGATGTGGCGTACTTGCTCCAGACGCGGTTGACGTAGTCGTTCATCACCCCGGCCGGCAGCGCGCCGGCCTCGATGCCGTGGCCCGGCGCGAGCGCGCGCAGCACCGTGCCGTCGGAGCGGGTCTGCACCAGGCCGCCCCAGCCGCCGGGCTGGGCGCGCAGCGCGTCGAAGAAGCCCCGGTAGCCGCCGGGCTTGAGGCGGCCCGTGTTCGCGACGGAGCCGTTCGGCCGCTTCACGCCGACCGAGTACGGCGCCGAGACCATGTCGACCTGGGTGCTGTTCAGCCAGAGGCCCGCGTCGTTGAGGGTGTACTCGGACCAGTTGAAGAGGATGTCCCGGTTGGGGTCGCCCGGGTTCTGGACCGCGGGCTGCACGAGGCCGCCCGTCGCCAGCCTGAAGTCCAGCTTCCGGCCGTAGCTGAAGTAGATCCGGCCCGAGAACTTCGGCAGCCGTATCGTCATCGACCGCCCGGCGGCCGGGCCGGCGATGGAGGCGTCGGGCGCGGGGACGGGGACGGAGCCCCCGGCCGGCCAGGGGTGGAAGGTGCCGTTCGCGTCCGCCCAGCCCTGCCGGCCCGTCGAGAGCTCGGTGCCGAGGTTGTAGACGTACACCTGCTCCCCGCGACCGGAGTTGTTCGTGAAGGTGAGCGGGATGGTGGCGGGGACGGCGGCCTCGACGGGGTCGGAGGAGACGGCGACGGTGACGCCGGTGCCGGCCAGCGCGGCGGCTGCCAGGAGGGGGACGAGTCGGACGCGCGTGCGCCTGTGACGTGCGGACACGGGGGGCTCCTCGGAGGTGGGGGGACTCCATGTGGGGGGAATCCAGGGGGGACCGTGCTCTGGGAGATGCGCTTGAGAGCGCTCTCAAGAATGGGGAGGCGGTGTGGACCTGTCAATGGTCGCGACGGAACCGGCGGCGCCGGGCGGGACGCTTCCCTCCCGGTGCCCCGCTGATCGATCGACAGAATCTGATCGGTTTATTGCATTTCAAGTACGGCTGCCAGTCGGTTTCTGCGACCGGAATGACCGGTGGAGGTTGTCCTTTCGGCAAGGTCACACGGTGAACCCGAACTGACTATGCTCACCGATGTGTTGCACCGCGCTCACAGCGAGTCATGAACGCCGTGGGTGCGCGGCCGGAGCGCGGCCGCGAGGAAAAGCGCCCGTCGGCGCGATTCCCGGAGCGATCCCCCGGGTTTCCGCCCGTCGGGCTTTTCATCGGGACATGCGCACGCGTGTCCGAATGAAGTCCGCCTTCGTTCCTTTCGGCGCACCACACCCCCACGGTCCGCTCATTCCAGACTCTTTAGGGACCCTCCTGATGGTTCGTGCAGGTTCGATTTCCAGAGCCCGGCCGACTCCGGTCGTCCGGGAATGGCTCCTCCCCCCGGGAGTTCTGGCGGGAGCCACCGTGCTGGCGCTCCTCCTTTCCCCTGCACAGATACGGACACCGGTCGCCTGGTGCGGTCTCGCCGCGGTCCTCCTGACGGCCCTCACCTCGGCCGGGACCGCGCGCCGGCTGCGCGCGGCGGAGGCGGCCCGCCACACCCGGGCGGCCGCCGAGGCGGCGAAGTACTACGAGCAGCGCGAGGCCGCCCTGCTCGGCCGGCTCGCCGACCAGCGGACCACCACCGTCTGGCTCGCCGAGGAACTGCTGCCCGCCGCCGTCGCCCGGCTGAAGAAGGGCGACCCCGCCTCGGAGATCCTGCGCGCCGTCGACTTCGGCAAGCACCTCGACGAGGAGTTCACCGAAGCGCTCAAGGGAGCCCTGCGGACCCTCCTGGAGGCGGTGGAGGCCGAGGAGCACACCCGGGACGCCTCCCAGCGGGCCCTCGTGGCCATCGCGCGCCGGGTCCAGGCGATCGTGCACCAGCTCGCCAAGGACCTGCACGCCATGCAGATCCTCCACGGCAACGACATCGTCGTCTCCCGCGGCCTCCAGGACGTCGACCACCGCAACGCCCTGATCGGCCGCCTCGCGGCCAGCATCGCCGTCCTGGGCGACGCCCGTCCCGGACGCCAGTGGTCGAAGTCGATCCCGCTCTACGACATCCTGCGCGGAGCCATGTCGCGCATCGTGGACTACCCCCGCGTCAAGCTGCAGGCGGTGGCGGAGGTGGCCGTGACCGGCCCCGGCGCCGAGCCGCTGATGCACCTGTTCGCCGAACTCCTCGACAACGCCACGTCCTTCTCGCCGCCGCACGCCCCCGTGGAGGTCACCGCCAACGAGGTGCCCTCCGGCGTCGTGGTCGAGATCGAGGACCGGGGCGTCGGCCTCACCGAGGAGGTCAGGCAGCGCGTCGAGCGCGTCATGGCGCAGTCGCAGCGCACCATCCAGCTGGCCAGCCTCGGTGAGGTGACCCAGCTCGGCCTGCCCGTCGTCAGCCGCCTCGCCCGCGAGCACGGCTGCGAGGTCCACCTGCGCACCTCCGCCTACGGAGGCGTACGGGCCGTCGTGCTCGTCCCCCGGAACCTGATCACCACGATGCCCCCGTCCGCCCTGCGGCCCAACGACTTCGCCCGCAGGCGCGCCAACGGCCCGGCCGGCCCCGTGGGCGGCCCGCACCGTCCCGCCGGTGGCCCCGCCCGGCCCGCTCCGGTGCGCACGCCGACGCCCCCGCCCCTGCCGTCCCCCGCCCTCGCCATGGAGACCGGCGAGGTCAGGAAGGCCCCCAACGGCCTCCCGCAGCGGCGGCGCGAGTCACCCGTCCCGATCCCGGTCGTGGTGACGGGCCCCACGCCCCCCGCCGCACCGTCCTCCTCCAAGCCGTCCCCCCAGCCGGGCCTGATGTGGGAGGCGTTCAACGGCGAGAAGAGAGCGGCCGCCGAACCCTCCCCCTCCCCCAGCGAGCCTTCAGATGAGGTTGAGTAACATGCAGCCACTGCCCAACATGGACTGGATGCTCACGGAGCTCGTCAGCAGCGTTCCGTTCGTGCGCCACGTGGTCATCCTCTCGGCGGACGGCCTGAGCATCGGGCAGGCGAACACGGCGCCCGACACCGCCGACGCCATCGCCGCCGCCTGCTCCGGCATCCAGAGCCTGGCCCGGGCCATCGCCCAGATGTTCCCGCACGGCGACGGCTCGACGCGGATGGTCGGCATCGAGGCCGACGGGGGCTACTTCTCCCTGATGGCGGCCGGCCCCGGCGCCTACCTCGCGGTCCTCGCCGACCAGGAAGTGGACGCCGGCCTGCTCGGCGACCGCATGCGGACGCTGGTGGCCCGGATCGGCCAGCACATGACCAGCCCGCCCCGGCAGGACGTCAGGCAGGCGATGTGACATCGGAGAATCCGGGCCCCTGGAATGAAGGCAACCCCGTTCCGCTCTACGTCATCACCGGCGGCTCCGGCTCCTCGCCCGAGGGCTTCAACCTGGTCACCCTCATCGTGGCGCGGGCCGCGCCCGACCCCTCGATGCAACCCGAGCAGGCGACCATCCTCACCATGTGCGCCTACCCGCTCTCGGTGGCCGAGGTCTCGGCGTACCTCAGCCTTCCGTTCAGCGTCGTCACCGCGCTGCTCTCCCAGCTCGTCGAGGACGAGCGGGTCGAGGCCATCGCGCCCGTGCCGGTGGCGGCCTATCCCGAACGCGGCCTACTGGAGGCGGTGATCCATGGACTACGCAAGCTCTGACGCGCCCGCCGGCTCCGGCGCGCCCGTTCCCGGCCCGCGCGGCACCGACATGCTGCTGCCGCACAGCGCCAGGGGCGTCAAGGTCGTCATCGTCGGCGGCTTCGGCGTCGGCAAGACCACCATGGTCGGGGCGGTGAGCGAGATCCCGCCCCTGACCACCGAGGAGACCATGACGCAGGCGGGCGTCGGGATCGACCACAACCCCGGCGCCGAGGGCAAGAACACCACCACCGTCGCGATGGACTTCGGACGTATCAGCATCAACCAGGAGCTGGTCCTCTATCTCTTCGGCACCCCCGGGCAGGAGCGCTTCTGGTTCCTGTGGAACGGCATCTTCGAAGGGGCACTCGGCGCCGTGGTCCTCGTCGACACGCGCAGGATCGAGGTCTGCTTCGAGGTCATCACCCGCCTGGAGGACCGCCGCGTCCCCTTCGTCGTGGCCGTCAACACCTTCCCGGAGGCCCCGCAGTACCCCGTGGAGGACCTGCGCGCCGCCCTGGCCCTCGGCGAGTCCGTGCCCCTCGTCGCCTGCGACGCACGCGACCGGGCGTCCTGCCGCGACGCCCTGCTCTCGCTGATGGACTACCTGCACACCCTCGTCGCCGCCCAGGAGACCGCATGACCTTCCCACCCGCCGAACACGCCACCGCGCAGGCGGGCCGGATCCCGCCCCCCGGCTGCCCGGCCCACGCCGCCACCGGAACCGACGGAGCGACCCGGCTCTACGGCGAGGCGGCGGCGACGGACCCCATGGGCCTGTACGAGGAACTGCGCGCCGCCCACGGCCCGGTGGCGCCCGTCCTCCTCGACGGCGACGTGCGCGCCTGGCTCGTCCTGGGGTACCTGGAGAACCGCGACGTGGCCAGCCGCCCGACCCAGTTCTCCCGCGACCCCCGCGTCTGGCACGGCTGGCGGACCGGGGAGATCGACCCCGCCACCTCGCCGCTCATGCCGATGATCGGCTGGCGCCCCGACTGCGTCTGCGCGGACGGCGAGGAGCACCAGCGGCTGCGCGGCGCGGTCACGGCCGGCCTCGGCCAGTTCGACCACCGGGGGGTCCGCCGCCACATCACCCGCTTCGCCCACCAGGTGATCGACGGGTTCTGCGAGAAGGGCGAGGCGGAGCTGGTCGGGCAGTTCACCGAGCACCTGCCCATGCTCACCCTCATCCACCTCCTCGGCATGTCGGACGAGGACGCCCCCGAACTCGTGCACGCCGCCCGGGACCTCTTCAAGGCCACCGAGACCTCGCTCGCCAGCAACGCCTTCGTCCTGGAGAGCCTCGAACGGCTCGTCACCGCCAAGCGCGCCCACCCGGGGCACGACATCGCCTCCGCCCTGATGGCCCACCCCGCCGGCCTCACCGACGAGGAGGTCAAGCACCACCTGCGCCTCGTCCTGCTCGCCGGGTACGAGACGACCGCCAACCTCATGTCCAACGTCCTGCGGATGGTCCTCACCGACCCCCGGTTCCGCGGCTCGCTGGCCGGCGGCCAGATGACCCTGCCCGAGGCCGTGGAGCAGGTCCTCTGGGACGAACCGCCGCTGATGGTGTGCCCGGCCCGCTGGGTCAACAGCGACACCACCCTCGGCGGACAGGAGATCAGGACGGGGGACATGCTCCTCCTCGGCCTGGCGGCCGGCAACGTCGACCAGGCGATCCGCCCGGACCCCGCGGCCCCCGTGCACCACAACCGGGCGCACCTGTCCTTCAGCGCCGGCACGCACGAGTGCCCCGGCCAGGACATCGGCCGCATCATCGCCGACGCCGGCATCGACATCCTGCTCACCCGGCTGCCGGACGTGGCCCTCTCCGTACCGGAGGAGAGCCTCGCCTGGCGCTCCAGCACCTGGGCCCGGCACCTGACGGCGCTGCCCGTGAGCTTCTCCCCGCGGCCTCCCCGGGCCGACGACGGTCCGGCCCCGCTCCCGGCCCCGCCCGTCCAGAGCGACGGGGTCCCGCCGGTGCCGCCGATGCCGCCGGGCGCGCCCGGCGGGGCGCGCCGGCCCGAGGCCCGCGCCTCGTGGTGGACGCGCCTGAAGCGCCTGCTGGGCGGAGGGTAGGAGCCGGGAGGGCGGGCGGGGGTCCGGCCCCCGCCGCCCTCACTCCGGGAAGGAGACGTCCGAGGAGGTGTAGCGGGGCGCCCCGGTGTACCAGGCGTGGATCCCGGAGAGGAACCCGCAGGCCCCCCGGAGCCACGCCTCCAACTCGGCCCGTTCGTCCGGGCGCAGCCCGGCCCGCCGCACGAGCGGCGGCACCTCGTTCCGCCGGAGGTGCTCGAAGTCCCGCAGCCGCGCGTTCACCAGGTTCAGGGCGGCGGGCACGGCGTCGTGGAGGGCGATGCCGAGGGACGTCCCGACGACCACGACCAGGTTGTTGACGTCGTTCTCCTCGTGCACCTCCCGCTCGTAGGAGGCGATGTCGTTCGCGAGCCCCATGAAGTCCATGAAGGCGTCGAGGAGGGCGCGGACGGTCCGGTCGTGCCGTATCTGTTCGGGTATGCGCGCGCCGGTTGCCAGCTCGACGGAGTAGGGGGCGGTGTGGGCGGCGAAGCTCTCCCGCCGGAACGGCGCGTAGTCGATCAGGTGGGGGACGCGGCCGGTGCGGCTGTTGGCCAGTTCCTCGACCCCCGCGTCGACGTACCTCGCCAGGGCCCGGTTGAAGTCGTGCCGCCAGTGCGCGAGGCCCGGCGGGAAGAGGTGCCGCTGCAGATCGGCGATGCCCCGCTCGACGGCGTTCACCGGCTCGGGCAGCCGGGCGTCGGGCTCGGGCCGCAGGAAGGCGTGCAGCCGGGCGGTGAAGAGCCGCGCGCCGGCCAGGTCGCCGGTCTGCTTGAAGGCGGCGGCGAAGTGGTCGTCCCAGGCCAGGGCCCAGATGTTGAACCGGTGGTTGAGCCGGAGGGCGGGCAGCGGGGCGTCGGGGAGCGTCCAGGCGGTCAGCTGGTCGACGGTCATGGCGTGGAACTTGGCCCGGGACCATATGGCCGGGTGGCCGGGCAGCTCTCCGTGCCCCTCCAGCATCCCCATCTCGCGTGCCCAGGTCTCGCTCTCCTCGTGCAGCTTCGACAGGTGGGGGTTCACCCGCAGCGGATGGGGCATCCACAGCTGCGGGGGTTCGGCGATGCGCACGGTCACGGGGACCGACCTCCTTCTCTCCTCGGGCCCGCCCCGGTGTGCGGACCACCATGCGGGCGGTGCCTGAGGGATGGCGGTGCGCTGCGCGCGCCCGTACGTGACGACGGCCGTCCCGGCCGTGGGGCCGGAGGGTTCCCACCCCGCAACCCTCCAAACCTGCCCGCCACGAACGGCCGGCAATCGCCCAACAGTCGCTGACCCACCATCAGAACAGGTTCGCTCGCGGAACGGAACGATCCTTCCCGTGCGCATTCCGTAAACCGGGAGCGGATCCGATCGCTCCACCCCCCCTCGCGGGTGCCCGCGGAGACACCCGGGAGCCCGCCCCGGAGGAGGACGGCGATCCTGCCCGCCGGGCCTCCCCGGCGAAACCGCTCGTGGGCGGCCCGTACCGCCCGGCGACCGGGGACGGAGTGCCCGCGCGGCCGCGGGGCGCCGCCGTCGGCGGGCCGGCTCGGCCCCGCACCGTACCGGCGGACCCGGCGGACCCGCCGGACGGCGGTGCGCGTCCCGGGGGAGCAGGGGACGGGGACCGGCCCGGCCCGGGCGGCGATCGACGCGTACCGGCCATCCCCGGCCGTCCCTGGCCGTCCCGGCCGTCCCCGGCCCCGGAGGGCACGGCAGCCCCGGAGAGCGCTCGGCCCGGAGAGCGCTCGGCCCCGGAGAACGCTCGACCCCGGAAGGGGAGCGCGCGGTCAGTCCACCGTCCCCCACCACGCCCCCGCGCGCCCCGCCCCGGGTTCCGGGTGGTCGGGGAGGCGGGTGTCCAGGGTGAGGCGGGAGACGATGCGGTAGCGGTCGCCGCGGTAGAGGGCGCGGACGTACTCGACGGGGCGGCCGGTCGTGTCGGAGGTGGTCCGGTCGAAGAGGAGGGCGGGAGAGAGGACCGGGACGCCGAGGAGGTCGGCCTCCTCCTCGCTCAGGACGGTCGGCTCGATGGACTGCACCGCGTGCGCCGTGCGGATGCCGCGCCGCTCGCGCAGATGCGCGTAGAAGCCGCCCTCCATGTCGGCGGCGGTGAGGCCGGGGACCAGGTCGGCGGGGACGTGGAGGTGCTCCAGGGCGATCGGGGCGCCGTCGACGTGCCGCAGGCGGGTCACGTGCACCAGCTCCGCCGCCGGGGAGACCGCCAGCTTCCGGCCGATCCGGGCGCCGGCCCGTACCGTCCGCAGGTCGAGCACCGTGCTCGTCCAGTCGCCCCGGCTTCGGGGCGCGCCCGCCGCGTGGCGCTCGGCGACCAGCTCCTGCGTCACCTTGTCGGGGGCCACGAACATGCCGCGGCCGTGCTCCCGCACCAGCAGGCCCGTCGCCACCAGCTCGTCGACGGCCGCACGGAGCGTGGGCCGGGAGACGCCCAGGGCGGCGCAGAGGGTGCGCTCGGAGGGAATGGCGTCGCCGGGGCGGCGCCCGTCGATCACGGTCAGCAGGTGCTCCCGTACCCGTTCCCGCTTGAGCTCCATGCCCGCCCCTCCCCGCCGTGCCGTCCGCCGCCGGTCAGTATGCATCCCCCTCGGTGGAGGAGGTCACGACGCCGTCGCGGGTGAAGTCGAGGCGGGAGACGATGCGGTACCGGTCGCCCCGGTAGACCGAGTGGACGTACTCGACGGGCCGGCCCTCCGTGTCCAGGGTGAGGCGCTCGATGAGGAGGGCGGGGGAGAGGACGGGGACGTCCAGGAGCGCGGCCTCGTCCTCGCTGACGACGGTCGGCTCGATCGACTGGGTCGCCTCCTTGACCCGGACCCGGTGGTGCTCCCGCAGGTGGTCGTAGAGGTCGCCCGCCTCCAGCTCCTCCGGGGTGAGCGCCGAGCCGACGAGGGCCGCCGGGATGTGCAGGTGCTCGATGGCCATGGGGGAGCCGTCGACGAGCCGGAGCCGGGCGACGTAGAGCAGTTCGGCGGCGGGGGAGAGGCGGAGCCGGCGTCCGATCCGGGCGCCGGCCCGGACCGTGGCGGACTCCAGGACGGTGCTGGACCAGGTGCCCGACGCGCGGGGCACGGCGAACGCCGCCTCGTCCGGGGCGAGTTGCTGCACGATCTTGGCGGGCGCCACGAACATGCCGCGGCCGTGCTCCCGTACGAGCGCGCCCGTGGCGACGAGTTCGTCGACGGCCGCGCGCAGGGTGGGCCGGGAGACGCCGAGGGCGGCGCAGAGGGTGCGCTCCGACGGGATGGGGTCGCCCGGACCGCCCGCCTCGATCAGGCCGAGCAGGTGCTCCCGTACCCGCTCCCGCTTCAGCACTCCGCTGGAGGAGCCGTCCTTCATCCCGTTCTCCCTGGCATGCCGTTCTCCCTGACTGATCGGTTGATCCTGACTGGTCAACTGGTAAGTCCGATGGTAACCCGGCGCCTTGACCTGTCGTCGAGTGAACGGCACATGTTTTCCGGGGGATTGACGGCCAGAACGGTCCGTGCCACCTTCTGCTCACACGCCTGACCACTTGACCAATTGGTCAAACAAGCAGCGAGGTGCCCGTGAACATCCGTCCCCTCGGCAGAACCGCCGCCCTCGCGGCGGCCGTCGTGCTCGCCGCCACGGCCTGTGGCGGCTCGGACGATCCGAAGGCCTCCGGAGGACCGGAGAAGGTCACCGTCTGGATCATGAAGGACAGCGTCACCGACGCCTTCCTCGACCGCTTCCGCGCCGGCTTCGAGGCGGAGCACCGGGACATCGACCTCGACATCCAGATCCAGGAGTGGGACGGCATCGGCGAGAAGGTCACGGCCGCCCTCGCCAGCAAGGACGCCCCGGACGTCATCGAGGTCGGCAACACCCAGGTCGCCCAGTACGCGGCCAGCGGCGGCGTCCGCGACCTCGGCGACAAGGTCGCCGAACTGAACGGCGCCGACTGGGTCCCCGGCCTCGCCGAGCCCGGGAAGGTCGACGGCAAGCAGTACGGCATCCCCTGGTACGCGGCCAACCGCGTCGTGATCTACCACAAGGACCTCTTCGCCGCGGCCGGCGTCACCCCGCCGAAGACCCAGGACGAATGGCTCGCCGTCACCGCGAAGCTCAACAAGGGGAAGGTCCAGGGCATCTACCTCCCCGGCCAGAACTGGTACACCCTCTCCGGCTTCGTCTGGGAGGCCGGCGGCGACCTCGCCGTCCGGGAGGGCGGGAAGTGGAAGGGCGCGCTCGACACCCCGCAGGCCCTCGCCGGCATGGACTTCTACCGCAAGCTCCAGGCCCTCGGAAAGGGTCCCGAGGACGCCGACGAGTCCAAGCCCCCGCAGGCCGAGGTCTTCGCCAGAAGCGACGTCGCCCAGATCATCGCCGTCCCCGGCGGCGCGAAGATCGTCGAGGAGATCAACCCCGCCCTCAAGGGCAGGCTCGGCTTCTTCCCCGTCCCCGGCCGCACGGCCGACAAGCCCGGCGCGGTCTTCACCGGCGGCTCCGACCTCATCGTCCCCGAGGCCTCCGCCCACCCCGACGCCGCCTACGAGGTGGTCAAGGCGCTGGCCGGCGAGAAGTGGCAGACGGACATGGCCAGGACGATGAGCTACGTCCCCAACCGCACCTCCCTCGCCCGGGCCGTCCAGGACGACGAGGGCACGGCCGTCATGGCCGCCGGCGCCGCACAGGGCCGGGCCACCCCCAACTCCCCGCAGTGGGCGGCCGTCGAGGCCACCAACCCGATCAAGCAGTACATGACCGCCGTGCTCACCGGCACCGACCCCGCCGCCGCGGCGCGCACCGCGTCCGAGAGCATCACCAGGACCCTCGGCTCGTGAGACGCCCCCACGGGCCCGCCCTGTGGCCCTACCTCCTCGTCGCCCCGACCGTCCTCGGCGGCGTCCTCCTCCTCGGCTACCCCCTCGTGCGCAACCTGCTGATCTCCTTCCAGGAGTACGGCATGGGGGAACTGATCCGCGGCGGCGCCGGGTTCACGGGGTTCGACAACTACCGGACCGTCCTGGCCGACCCCGTCTTCTGGGAGGTCGTCCGGCGCACCTTCTGGTGGACCCTGGTCAACGTCGTCCTGATCATGGTCATCGGCACCCTGGTCGCCCTGATGACGCAGCGGCTCGGCCGCCGCATGCGCGTCCTGGTGACCAGCGGGCTCGTCCTCGCCTGGGCCAGCCCGGTCATCGCCACCACGACCGTCTTCCAGTGGCTCTTCGCCTCCCGCACGGGCGTGGTCAACTGGGTGCTCGTCCGCCTCGGTTTCGAGTCCTTCGAGGGGTACTCGTGGCTGGCCGACGGCCCCGCCGCGTTCACCGTCCTGGTCCTGCTCGTGGTCTGGCAGTCGGTCCCCTTCGTCGCCATCACCCTGCACTCGGCGCTCCTGACCGTCCCCGCCGAGCTGTACGAGTCGGCCCGGCTCGACGGGGCCGGCGCCGGGCGGATCTTCCGCTCGGTCACCCTGCCCCTCCTGCGGCCGGTCTTCGGCCTGGTCCTCTGCCTCGAAGTCATCTGGGTCTTCCGCTGCTTCGCCCAGATCTGGGCCGTCACCAAGGGCGGCCCCGGCGACGCGACGACCACCCTGCCGGTCTACGCCTACCGGGTGGCCCAGTCCCTGCACCGCTACGACCTCGGGGCGGCCGTCTCCACCCTCACCGTCCTCCTCCTCGTGGCCGTCCTGATCGCCTACTTCCGCCAGCTGCTCCGACAGGAGGCCGACCGGTGACCCCCGCACGACGGGTGACCCCCCGCGCCCTGCGTCGGCTCCCCCTGAACGCCGCCGCCGCGATCACCTTCCTCGCGGCCGTCTTCCCGGTGTACTGGATGGTCCTCACCGCCTTCCGGCCCACCCGCGACATCCAGTCCGAGACCCCCGGCTTCCTGCCCCTCTCCGTCACCCTGGAGCACTTCGAGCGCGCCGTCGCGGCGGACGGCTTCTGGACCTTCTGGCGCAACAGCCTGCTCGTGACCGCCGGTTGCGTCCTGCTCGCCCTCGTGGTGGCCCTCGCCGCCGCCTTCGCCGTCGCCCGGATGCGCTGGCGCGGCCGGCGCGCCTTCCTCCTCATGGTGTTCGTCGCCCAGATGGCGCCCTGGGAGGCGCTGCTCATCCCGATGTACGTCATCGCCCGGGACGCCGACCTGCTCGACCGGCTCCCCACCCTCAGCCTGATCTACTTCATGATCACCCTGCCCTTCACCGTCGTCACCCTCCGCTCCTTCCTGGCCGGCGTCCCGGCCGAGCTGGAGGAGGCCGCGCAGGTCGACGGCTGCACCCGGGCCGCCGCCTTCCGCCGGGTGACCCTCCCGCTCCTCGCCCCCGGCCTCCTCGCGACCTCGCTCTTCGGATTCATCACCGCCTGGAACGAGTTCGCCTTCGCCAACATGCTCATCATCAAGAACCAGGACGACCGCACCCTGCCCGTCTGGCTCTCGTCCTTCTCCAACGTCTTCGGCACCGACTGGGGCGCCACCATGGCCGCCTCCACGCTCTTCGCCCTGCCCGTCCTCGTCCTCTTCCTGGTCCTGCAGGGCCGGGTCGCCGCCGGAATGACCGGCGGAGCCGTGAAGGGATAACGCACCGCGATGCCCCTGCCCCGCCTCGTCCCCGACCCCACCCACCTCTCGCCGCTGCCCGGCCGCTTCACCTTCGACGCCGCGACCGCCCTCAAGGTCACCCCCGGCGCCGAGGGCGCCGCCCGGCTGCTGCGCACCCTGATCGGCCCGGCCACCGGCCTGCCGCTGCCCGCCCGCCCGGACGGCTCCGTGGTCCTCGCCCTCGACCCCGCCCTCACCGGCCTCGGCGAGGAGGGCTACGGCCTCACCGTCGGCACCGGGGGCGTCCTGCTCCGGGCCGCCGGCCTCCGGGGCCTCCTCGCCGGCGTCCAGACGCTCCGCCAGCTGCTGCCCGTCGAAGCCCTCGCCGACGGGCCCGTCGCCGGCGTCGCGTGGACCGTCCCCTGCGTGCAGGTCACCGACACCCCCCGCTTCCCCTGGCGCGGCTCCATGCTCGACGTCGCCCGCCGCTTCCGCCCCGTCTCCTACCTGCGCCGGTACGTCGACCTCCTCGCCCTCCACAAGCTCAACGTCCTCCACCTCCACCTCACCGACGACCAGGGCTGGCGCATGCCGGTCCCCGCCCTGCCCCGCCTCACCGAGGTCGGCGGAGAACCCCACGGCGGCGCCTACACCCGCGCCGAACTCACCGGACTCGTGGCCTACGCGGCGGAGCGCGGCATCACCGTCGTGCCCGAGATCGAGATGCCGGGCCACGTCCGCGCCGCCCTCGCCGCCCACCCCGAACTGGGCAACACCCCGGGCCGCACCTATGACGTGTGGGACCGGTGGGGCGTCTGCGACACCATCCTCGGCGTCCACGACACCGCCCTGGACTTCTGCCGCACGGTCCTGGACGAGGTGATGGACGTCTTCCCCTCCCCGTACGTCCACATCGGCGGCGAGGAGTGCCCCACCACCGAGTGGCACACCTCCCCGGACGCCCTCCGGCGGGTCGCCGAGGAAGGCCTCCCCGGACCCGACGCCCTGCACGGCTGGTTCATGGGACGCATCGGGGAGCACCTTCTGCGGGCCGGGCGCCGCCCGCTCAGCTGGACCGAGAACGGCGCGGACCTCCCGCCGTACTTCACCGTCATGCCCTGGCGCGACTCCGACCACGGCCGCACCGCCGTCCGCCGCGGACACCGGGTCGTCATGGCGCCCCACCGCACCACCTACCTCGACTACCCCCAGTCCACCAGCCCCGCCGAGCCGCCCGGCCAGGCCGGCGAGGTGGTCGACCTGCGGACCGTCCACGGCAACGACCCGGCGCCGGCCGACTGGACCCCCGAGGAGGCCGCCCGGGTCCTCGGCTCCCAGGTCCAGCTGTGGACCGAGTACGTCCCCACCGCCGCGCACGCCGAGTACCTCACCTTCCCCCGGCTCTGCGCCCTCGCGGAGGTCGTCTGGACCGGCCGCCACGACTGGCCCGGCTTCCAGGAGCGCCTGCGCCACCACAGGACCCGGCTCGACGCCCTCGGGGTGCCGCGCCGTCTCTCCACCACCGCACCCCCCGTCCCCCGCCCCTGACACCTCCGAGGAGAGGAACCCCCATGAGCGACCAGACCAGGACGCGCACCGTGCGCCTCCGCGCCGCGCTCGCCGTCGCCGCCGTGACCGGGCTCGGCGCCACCGCCCTCACCGCCCTCCCGGCCGCCGCCGCCGGCGAGGCCGTCACCGTCCGGTACCGCCAGAGCGCCACCGGGAGCGACCAGGCCGAGCCCTGGCTCAAGGTGGTCAACACCGGGACGACCGGCGTCCCGCTCAGCCAGGTCAAGGTCCGCTACTACTTCAAGGCCGACGCGGGAGCCTCGTACACCTACGCCTGCTCCTGGGCCGTGAAGGGCTGCGCCCACATCACCGGCACCTTCGGGACCCTGGCCAACCCCACCGCGACCGCCGACCGCTACCTGGAGGTCGGCTTCACCGCCGGGGCCGGCACCCTCGCCCCCGGCGCGGACACCGGCGACATGCAGCTGCGCTTCCACCGCTCCAACTGGCAGCCGCTGAACCAGAGCGACGACTACTCCTTCGGCCCGGCGCAGACCGCGTACGCCGACTGGACCAAGGTCACCGCGACCGTCGGCGGCGTCCCGGTCTGGGGCACCGCCCCGGCGGGCAACGAGCCCACCCCGACCCCCACGCCGACCGGCCCGACCACCCCGCCGCCCACCGGCGCCGCGCTCTTCGACGACTTCGACTACACCGGGCACACCGACCCGGCGATCGGCGCCCACGGCTGGAGCGTCCGCTCCAACGCGGGCGGCCCCGGCGTGCCCGGCGCCACCTGGGCGCCCGAGAACGTCACCTTCGCCAAGGAGGGCACCAACTCGATCATGAACCTGCGGACCTCCACCGCCGGGACCGGCGAGTCCACCCGGCACACCGAGGTCCTGACGAAGGCCACCAAGTTCAGGAACGGCACCTACGCCGCCCGGGTCCGCTTCTCCGACGCCCCCGTGTCGGGTCCCGACGGCGACCGGGTCGTCCAGACCTTCTTCACCATCAACGACCTCAAGGCCCCGATGGCCGACGACTACGCCGAGTACGACTTCGAGTACCTGCCCAACGGCGGCTGGGGCGAGCCCGCCAACATCCTCTACACCACCTCGTGGGAGACCTACCGGCCCGACCCCTGGGAGGCCGTCAACCAGCACTCCGAGGTCCGGGCGAGCTACGCCGGCTGGCACGACCTCGTCCTGACCATCGACGGCGACAGCATCGTGTACTACGTCGACGGCCAGGAGTTCGGCCGCCACGACGCCCGCTACCTGCCCGAGCGCCCGATGTCGATCAACTTCAACCAGTGGCTGATCGACCTGGCCGGCCAGACCTCGACCACCCCGCGCTCCTACGACCAGAAGGTCGACTACGTCCTGCACGTCAAGGACCAGGTCCTGACCCCGGCGCAGGTGGCCGCCAAGGTCGCCGCCTACCGCTCGGCGGGCACCGCCTTCGAGGACACCGTCCCGGCGTCGTAGCCGGCGCGTCCCCGCCCCCGTGACCCCGTCCCTCGTCCCGCCGCACGCGCGTGCGGCGGGACGAGGGACGTCCCCCCTCACCCGTACGGCCCCCGCCGCCTCGCCCGCCCCACCGGCCCGCGCGAGGGTCGACACCGGGGCCGCGCCCGACCGCCCGACCGCCCGCGTCGCGTCCGTCCACCGAAACCGGAGGTCAGCCCGTGCCGGCATCGAAGCACTCCAAGGTCCACCTGGTCGGCGGCGGCCTCGCCTCGCTCGCCGCGGCCGTCTTCCTCGTCCGGGACGCGGGCGTCCCCGGCGAGAACGTGCGCGTCCTGGAACAGCTGCCGGCCGCGGACGGCGCCCGCGCCCCGACGCGCGAGGGCGGACACGTCGTCCGGTACGACCCGGTGTTCGGGGACGAGCACTGCGTCTGCCTGTGGAACCTCCTGGAGACGATCCCGACCCTGGACGACCCGGCGGTCTCCGTACGGCAGGAGATCCGCGCCTTCGACGCCGAACGCCCCCCGCACGCCAGGGCCCGGATCATCAACGGCGACCGCACGATCGCCGACGCCTCGAAGCTCGGCCTGGACGTCCGCGACCGCGCCGACCTGACCCGGCTGCTCGCCCTGCCCGAGCGGCTGATCGGGGCCCGGAGCGTCGAGGACCTCTTCCGGCCGCACTTCTTCACCACCCACTTCTGGTGCATGTGGCGCACCACCTTCGCCTTCCAGCCCTGGCACTCGGCCGTCGAACTCAAGCGGCACCTCCTCGCCTTCGTCCAGGAGTTCGACCACCTCCACACCCTGTCCGGGCTCCGGCGCGGCAGGTACGACCCGTACGACTCCGTCGTCCGCCCGATCCGGGAATGGCTCACCGCCCGGGGGGTGCGCACCGACTTCGGGACCACCGTCGCCGACGCCGACTTCTCGGGACCCGCCGCCCGCCGCCTCTCCCGGCTGCACCTCCGGAAGGACGGGACCGAGGCCGGGACGATCGAACTGGGCGAGGACGACTACGCCTTCCTGACCCTCGGCTCGACGGCCGCCGACACCGCCTACGGCGACAGCACCACCGTCCCCGAACTGGTCCGCGGCAGACGGGACGGCTCCTGGCGCCTGTGGGAGTCGATCGCCAGGAACGCCCCCGACTTCGGGCGTCCCGCCGCCTTCTGCGGGAACGTCGAGGAGACCGGGCGGGAGTCCTTCACCCTCACCACGACCGGCAGCCTCCTCCTGGACCGCATCCAGAAGCACACCGGTGACGTCCCCGGCGAGGGCGCCCTGATGACCTGGAAGGACTCCCGCTGGCTGCTCTCGGTCGCGGTGCCGCCCCAGCCCCACTTCCGCGACCAGGAGGAGGACACGTACACCCTGTGGGGGCACGCGCTGTCCGGCGGCGTCCCCGGCGACCACGTGCCGAAGCGGATGGGCGACTGCACCGGCGCCGAGATCCTGGACGAACTCCTCGGCCACCTCGGCTTCGACGACATCGCCGACGAGGTCCGGGAGACCACCCGGGTCACCACCGTCCAGATGCCCTACGCCACCGCGCGGTTCCAGCGCCGCGCCGCCTCCGACCGCCCCCTCGTCGTCCCGGACGGCGCCGTGAACTTCGCCTTCCTCGGCCAGTTCGTGGAGCTCCCCGAGAGCGCCGTCTCCACCGCCGAGTACGCGGTCCGCTCCGCGATGACCGCCGTCCACCACCACTTCGGCGTCGACAGGGGGATCCCGGCCGCGTACCACGGCCTCGCCGACCCGGAGGTCGCCCGGTCCGCGCTGAGAACCGCCCTGGCCTGACATGTCCGGCCCGACACGGAAGAGGGACGCATGAACGCGGACCCCGGACGGTCCCCCCGCCCCGCCGCCCCGGACCAGTGGGACGAGGCGGTCCTGGACGCCATCTTCACCCAGTCCGACGTCGGCCTCCACGTCCTCGACACGGAGCTGCGCGTCGTCCGCGTCAACCCGGTCGCCGTCGGCGTCCGCGGCATCCCGGCCGAGCGGATCGTCGGCCTGCCCGCGTCGGAGGCGTACGCCCCCCTCGGCGTGGACGTGGACGAGGAGATGCTGCGGGAGGTCCTCGCCACCGGCCGCCCGGCGCTCGACCACCTCGTCACCGGACACCCCTTCACCGACCCGCGCAGCGAGTACGTCTTCTCCGTCTCCGCCCATCGCCTCCTGGACGACGCGGGACGGGTCCTGGGCGTCGTCCTCACCAGCACGGACGTCACCGAACGCGAACGGGCGCAGGCCCGCCTCCGGCTGCTGCACGACGCCCACGAGCGGATCGGCTCCAGCCTGGACGTGGAGCGCACGGCCCGGGAACTGGTCGACGTCACGGTGCCCGGGTTCGCCGACACGGTGGTGGTCGCCCTCACCGACGCCGTACTGCGGGGCAGGGAGCCCGGCCTCCGCTCCCACGACCCGGCGCCCCTGCTGCGCTGCACCGCGACCGGCGCGACGGAGACCGGCCCCCGGATCCCGACGGCCGGCGCCCTGCTGCTCCCCGGGATCTTCGGGAGGGTGCTGCCGACGGAACCCCGGCTGCTCCCCCCGGAGGAGGGCGGGGCCGGGGGCACGCGGCTCGTCGCCCCGCTGCTCGTCCGGGGCCAGGTCTTCGGGGCCGTCGTCTTCCAGCGCGCGGAAGGGGCCGAACCCTACGACGAGGACGACCTCGAACTGGCCGAGGGCATCGCCACCCGCACGGCGACCTGCCTGGAGAACGCCCTGCGGTTCACCCGCGAGCACATCGTCATGACGGCGCTCCAGAGCTGGCCGCTGCGCCAGGAGGAGGCCACCCAGAAGGCCGTCGACATCGCCCGGCGCAACCAGCCCGACGGCAGCGGCGTCGGCTCCTGGTACGACGTCGTCCCCCTGTCGGGGGCCCGGGTGGCGCTCGTCGTCGGCCAGGTCGACCGCGCCGGGCTCAGCGCCGTCGCCACCATGAGCCGGCTGCGGACCGCCGTCTACAGCCTGACCACCCTCGACCTGGAACCGCACGAACTGCTCGCCCGCCTCCACGCCACGACCCTCCGGCTCGCCGGGGAGCAGGAGGCCGGACCCGGGGGAGACGGGGCGACGGCGAGCTGCACGGTCGCCGTCCACGACCCGGTCGACGGACGGCTCGACGTCGCCCGCGCCGGCACCTCGCTGTTCGCCGTCGTCCGCCCCGACGGGTCGGTCGACACCCGGCCGGTCGACGACGGCCCGCTGCTCGGCGGGGAGGGGCCGCCCTTCGCCTGCGCCTCGCTGGTCCTCCCCGAGGGCAGCACCCTCTGCCTGGCACCGGGCGAGGGCGGTCCGCGGACGGAGGACCTGGTGAACGCCCTCGCACACCCCGGGCGCTCCCCTGAGGCGATGGCGGACGACGTCGCCCGGCTCCTCGACCCCGACCGCGTCCTGCTCCTCGCCCGCACCCGGCACCTGTCGCCGCACGAACTGGCCGAGTGGACCGTCCCCTTCGACTTCTCCGCCGTCGGCATCGCGCGCGGGCACGTCGAGGAGCAGCTCCGGAAGTGGAACCACCCCGTCGACCCGTTCACGGCGACCCTCGTCGTCAGCGAACTCGTCACCAACGCCCTCCGCTACGGCGCCGCCCCGATCGTCCTCCGCCTCATCGCCGACTCCACCACCCTGATCTGCGAGATCGGCGACACCGGCCAGGCCGCACCCCACCTGCGCCACGCCAAGGCCGTCGACGAGGGCGGCCGCGGGCTGCTCATCTGCGCCACCCTCGCGGAGAACTGGGGCATCCGCTACACGCCCGGCGGCAAGACGGTCTGGGCCGAGATCGGGGCGGAGGAGGAAGCGGAGGCGGCGGACGGCTGAGGAGGGCGCCCGGACGGCGCCGGGACGGACGAGGAATGTCTCGTACCGGCCCGGCACGGGCAGGAAGGGCGTGAAGGACACCGTTCCACGGAGGGGAAGCACATGGGGACGTGGTGGGGGAACCTCTTCGGGGCCCTGCTGTTACTGGCCTCGCTCGTGACCGCGTCGGCCACGGCGGCGGCCCTGCGGCGCGCCCGTCGCGCCATGACGGCCGGGATCCGGCCGCCACGGCCGCCGGAACAGCGCCTGGACCTGTACGAACTCGCCTACCTGCACGGGCAGGGCTCCCGCGTCGTCCACGTGGCCCTGCTGCGCATGCACCGGGGCCGGCGCCTGGACGTGCGGCGGACCGCCGCCGACCGCGTCGAGCTCCGCCCGTCGGGCCGGGGCCCCCGGGACGACGTGGAGGCCATGGTGCTCGACCTCGTGGCCGGGGACGCGGACGGGGAGGGCGGCCTCCGCCGGCCGCCTGTCGTCGGAGACCGGCACCCCCGGATGCGGGCCCTGCGCGACCGGCTCGTCCTGGACGGCCTGATGACCGACGACGGCTTCCCCCTCGGCGTCCTCCGCCGGTCCCCGGCCACGCAGCGCTGGCTGGCCGCCCGCAACCGCCACGCCACCGTCGTGCGGTGGCTCCCCGCGGCCGCCGCGGCCGGCGTCGTCCTGGCGGTCGCCGCCCACGCCCCGCTGCCGTTGTCGGGATACCCGCTGCTGCTGTGGTGGGCCCGCGCGGTGCGGGAGCGGGCCGAGGGGTCCTTCACCCCGTTCTCCGTCACCGACGCCGGGCGCGCGGCGATGAGGGCGGCCGAGCGCCCCGAGTGGATCCGCCCGGGCGAGAACGCACGGCTGCGGGACCTCGCGGTCCACGGTCTCGCCGTCCTCTCCGCCCGGCACCCCCTGCACCTCCCGGAACCGCCCCGCCGGGCCGATCCGCCCCCGCGACCCGAACCGCCCGAGGAACCGGTGGTGATCTACGAGGGCCCCGGCCTGGGCGGCCTGTGACCGGGTGACGTCCCGGGGAGGCACGCCGGCCGGGTGCCCGCCCGGCTCCGGGAACACCCCTAGAGCCCCACCCGCCCAGTCCCGGCGGGTGGTCGTCCGGCCGGTGGTCCGACGGGGCCGGACGCCACAGGGCGCGGCGGAGGTCCTGCGGCATGACGGACGATCCGGTGCCCAGGGCGGCGACCTGGTACAGCACCCGGTCGGTGTCGGACGTCCCGGTCGGGAGGGTCTCCGTCAGGCGGCGGCCCGCTTCGGTGGGGCCCCGTGGAGTGACGGGGACGCGAACGGCGGGCACCAGCGACAGCAGCCCGAGGACCGGGGACAGGACCGCCGTCCAGGCCGCGCCGACACCGTCGGGGCCGTCCAGTGCGCCCACGGCGACCATGCCCACGACGAAGGCCGAGAGCCCCGTCATGAACACGGCCGACTGCCAGTCCTCCAGCCGGGCCGCCGGACGGGTGCGGAAGAGCAGGCCCTCCTCTCCCAGCGAGGTGCCGAGCCGGCGCACGGCCCGGCTCCTCTCGACGCGTCCCTCCGTCCTCGTGCCCCGCTCGCCGCGTCCGGACCGGCACAGGGCCAGCGCCGCCGCCTCGACGGGGTCGGCCGGGAGGCCGCGGCCCGCCGCCCCGGCCGCGTCCACACGGACGATCCGGTTCCCCACGACGGTGACGAGCCCTGCCAGGTACAGCGCCGTCAGCGCCGTCTGGGCGGTCGCCCGGGCACCGCCGCGGAGGTACGCGCACGCGTGCGGACCCGGCGGAACGTCCGTGGGCGCGGCCCGGGGAGGGCGGTGGGCCAGGAGCCGGTGGTGGGCCGCCCGGAAGCCGAGCGACGCCACGCACACCGCGGTCCACATGCCCCCGCCCAGCCACCACCACATGAGCCCACCCCCGTGACCGGAGCGCCGCGAGCGCCCCTCGAGCCCATTGTCCGCGGGGCGCGCACGTCTGCACAGACCGCCTGGCACGCCGTCACATCCGGAACGGAGCGCCGCCCCGGCGGCGAGGGCGGCGGCCTCCCCGTGCCGGCGGCCGACCCGGCCGACGCCGTCCGTCACGCGGACGGCGTCGGTGGGGGAACCGTCCGGGAAGGGGCCGTTCGCGCCCTTTCGCGGTGGACGGGGCGTGGAGTCGCGTCCGGCGGGCAGGCGGATGCGGAGCACCCGTCCGGAACCCGAGGAGGCGGCCGTGGAGATCTCAGGCGTCGTCAGCGCCCTGCTCGTCGGAGCGGTCGTCGGAGTGCTGGGGCGGCTCGTCGTCCCGGGGCGCCAGCACATCGGCACGCTGTGGACCGTCGTCGCCGGCATCGCGGCGGCGCTGGCGGGAACCGCGATCGCGCGGGCGACGGGACTCTCCGACACCTCCGGCCCCGACTGGGCCGAGTGGTCGGCGCAGGTCCTGCTCGCGGCACTCGGCGTCGCCGCGCTGACCCGGGTGAAGGGCCTGGACCGACCCCGGCCCGCGAGGAGAGGAACAGCAGCGGGAGCAGCGCCGGCGGGCCGCGCCGCCGCGCTTCCGCACCACCGGGAGGAGAAGGAATGAGTACGTACGTCTACGGCATCGCCCCCGCCGACCGGGAACTCCCCGACGCCATCGAGGGCATCGGCGACCCCCCGAGGCCCGTGCGCACCGTGCGCGGCGGCGACCTGGTGGCCCTGTGCAGCGACGCGACGACCGAGGTGAAGGCGGACCGCCGCGACCTCCTCGCCCACCAGCACGTCGTGATCGAGGCCGGGAGGGAGGGCCCGGTCCTGCCCCTGCGGTTCGGCAGGATCTCCCCCGACGACGCGACGGTCGCCGCGATCCTGGAGGAGCACCACGACCTCTACGCGGAGCGCCTGAGGGCGCTCGCCGGCAAGGACGAGTTCAACCTGAAGGTCCACCACGACCGGGAGGCGTTGCTCCACGCGGTGCTCGCCGAGGACCCCGACCTGACGGCCCGGCACGCCGCCGACCGCGCGTCGGGCTGCACGGGCCGCGAGGAGCGGAGCGTCTTCGACGAACTGGTCGCACGGGCCGTCGCCGAACGCGAGAGGGCCGACGCCCTCCTCGTGGAGCGGACCCTCTCCGCCCACGCGGCGGCGACGGTCCACGGGCCGGGGGACACCGGCCACCTCGTCAACCTGTCGTTCCTCGTGGAGCGCGAGCGGCGCGACGCGTTCCTGGAGGCCGTACGCGCCCTCCACCAGGAGCACGAGCACCTGCGGGAGCAGGTGATGGGGCCGCTGCCCCCGTACAGCTTCGTCGAGGAGGGCTGAGTCCGTGGAACCGCTCACCGGCGGGGAACCGCTGCTGTACGTGTACGCCGTCGTCCGCTCCGCCGCCGTGGACGGGCCGCCCGCCGACCCCCCGCCCGACGTGACCCTGGGCGGGGGGCTCACGACCGTCGAGCACCGGGGCCTCACCGCCCTGGTCGAACCGGTCCCGGCGGCCGACTTCGGCGAGGCGCCCCTGCGCGAACGGCTGGAGGACCCCGACTGGCTCGCGAGGATGGCCAGGGCCCACCACGGCGTGCTGGCCGCGGCGGGCCGCCGGACCACCGCCGTCCCCCTGCGGCTCGGGACCGTCCGCCGCGGCGAACCGGGCGTGCGCCGCCTCCTCGAAGAGGGGGAGGACGGTTTCTCGAAGGCCCTCGGCCGACCGGCGGGCGCCCACCGGCCGCGGCCGGGCCGTACGCCCGGCGAACTCCGTGGAAAAGGGTTTGCTCCCGCCCGGTCCGGCTACACGGATGACATGAGCGCATCGGAGAAGAACAGCGAGAAACCGGCCTCGACGGGAAATGCCGGAAAGGCCGAAAAGGGTTCCGAGGGGACCGGGGGAGCGGCGTCCGGAGCGCTGTCCGCGCTTCCCGCGCCCCTCGCGGAGAAGACCCTCGCGGCCGTTCACGCCGTCCGGGGCGTCGGCGGCCTCGCGTGGAACGCCGTGCGCACCCGCAAGGCGCTCACCGGCGGCACCGCCGCCTTCGGCGCGGCCGCGCTCACCGGTGCGTACGCCCTGGGACGCCGGACCGGGACGCGCTCGCGCGGCCCGCTCACCCGGCTCACCGGCGGCCGCATCTGACATGCGCCGAGGGCCGGCCCCGGGGTCGGGGACCGGCCCTCCCGGCGGGGTGACATCCTTTTCCGAAGGTGCTCCCCTTCATTCCTTGACTTCATTCTTTGACGTTCTGTGCAGTATCCCGGATCCGTTTCCCCGACCACCGGAGAAGAAGTAGCCGCATTCCCGTCCGCGTGACGGGGATGCCCGGTGGACGGGAGAACGGGCGTGGGAGTACGTGAAAAATTCGGAGGTTGACGGAAATGGTTCCTCTTCTGCTGGTTCTGCTGCTCGCGCTGATCCTCTTCGGCGCCGGTTTCGCGGTGAAGGCCCTCTGGTGGGTGGCCGTGATCGTGCTCGTCCTCTGGCTGCTCGGCTTCGTGGCCCGGCCGAAGGGCGGCACGGGCCGCTGGTACCGCTGGTAGACCGCGTACCGCGTACCGCAGACACGGCCGGCGCCCGC
Source organism: Streptomyces bikiniensis (assembly GCA_000716465.1). Classification (GTDB taxonomy): domain Bacteria; phylum Actinomycetota; class Actinomycetes; order Streptomycetales; family Streptomycetaceae; genus Streptomyces; species Streptomyces bikiniensis. The sequence goes on along the minus strand of JNWL01000006.1, from coordinate 28,682 downwards.
CACCGACACCGGTGGCGGGCGCCGGCCGTGTGCCGTTCACGGATGCCGTCCACGGGCCCGGAAACGCCGGAACCCGGCACACCCCCACGGAAGGGGGCGTGCCGGGTTCCGGCGTACGGAATCAGGCCATCAGCACCGAGTCGTCCTCGGGGCGCGCGCCGGGCAGCCGGTGGCGGGCGGCGACCAGCGCCGTGTCCACGTCGCGCGTGCCGGTCGAGACGCACAGCGTGTACGCGATGTCGTCCATGCGCTGCCGCACCTCGGGGCTTCCGTCCTCCGCGTGCAGCACCCTCAGCGTCTCGTACTGCTCGATCAGGTTGCTCAACACCGCGGGATGGGCCATCAACACAGCGGGTCTCCCCTCTCCGTCAGGGCGCCGACCGCCCGGTTCGATGCGCCGCATACCCCGGCCTCCCCGTTGTATGCGACCGGTGTGCGCGACCGGGACGGCCGGGCGCGGTGGCGAGGACACGACACCCCCGGGACCGGCCGGCCCGCCGCACCGGCGCGTTCCGGCCGCTTGATTCCCGCCGCCCTCCTCGCGACGATCACGGGGGAGTAGGGTCGTCGTTTATTGTCGTACGACAACGATCGAGGTCGGATTCGCGCCGGGAGAGGGGCGGCCCGGCCGGCGGTCGGGGTGGTGCTCAGGACCGCTGTGGTGCCTGGCTAGCGAACGAGGATGAGGCATGTCTGAGACGACGATCGAGGGCTCCTCGGCCGCACGGCGGCCGGGACCGGCCGCCGTGGGAGAGGCGGAGCTGCGCCAGCTCCTGGCCGGCCTCACCGCCGTGCGCGACGGGGACTTCGGCACCCGCCTGCCGGACGAGGCGGGCGGGCTCCTGGGCGAGATCTCCGGCGTCTTCAACGGCATGGTCGACCAGCTCTCCCTCTTCACCTCCGAGGTGACGCGCGTCGCCCGCGAGGTCGGCACCGAGGGCACCCTGGGCGGCCAGGCCGAGGTCCCGGGCGTCTCCGGCACCTGGGCCGACCTCACCGACTCCGTCAACGCGATGGCCGGCAACCTCACCACCCAGGTCCGTGACATCGCTCACGTCGCCACCGCCGTCGCCAAGGGCGACCTCTCCCAGAAGATCGACGTCGACGCCCGCGGCGAGATCCTGGAGCTCAAGAACACCATCAACACGATGGTCGACCAGCTCTCCTCCTTCGCCGACGAGGTCACCCGCATGGCCCGCGACGTCGGCACCGAGGGCATCCTCGGCGGCCAGGCGGACGTCAAGGGCGTCTCCGGCACCTGGCGCGACCTCACCGACTCCGTCAACTCCATGGCGGGCAACCTCACCGCCCAGGTGCGCTCCATCGCCCACGTCGCCACCGCCGTGGCCAAGGGCGACCTCTCGAAGAAGGTCGACGTCGACGCCCGCGGCGAGATCCGGGAGCTGAAGAACACCATCAACACGATGGTCGACCAGCTCTCGGCCTTCGCCGACGAGGTGACGCGCGTCGCCCGCGAGGTCGGCACCGAGGGCAACCTCGGCGGCCAGGCCACCGTCCGGGGCGCCTCCGGCACCTGGAAGGACCTCACCGACAACGTCAACGTGATGGCGTCCAACCTCACCGGCCAGGTGCGCTCCATCGCCCAGGTCGCCACCGCCGTCGCCCGCGGCGACCTCTCCCGCCGGATCACCGTGGAGGCCAAGGGCGAGGTTGCCGCGCTCGCCGACACCATCAACACGATGGTGGACACCCTCTCGGCCTTCGCCGACGAGGTGACGCGCGTCGCCCGCGAGGTCGGCACCGAGGGCCGCCTCGGCGGCCAGGCCCGGGTGCCCAACGTGGCCGGCACCTGGAAGGACCTCACCGACAACGTCAACTCGATGGCGAACAACCTCACCGGCCAGGTCCGCAACATCGCCCAGGTCACCACCGCCGTCGCCAACGGCGACCTCTCCAAGAAGATCGACGTCGACGCCCAGGGCGAGATCCTGGAGCTGAAGACCACCATCAACACGATGGTCGACCAGCTGTCCTCCTTCGCCGCCGAGGTGACGCGCGTCGCCCGCGAGGTCGGCAGCGAGGGCCGCCTCGGCGGCCAGGCCGAGGTCGAGGGCGTCTCCGGCACCTGGAAGCGCCTGACCGAGAACGTCAACGAGCTGGCCGGGAACCTCACCCGCCAGGTGCGCGCCATCGCCGAGGTCGCGAGCGCGGTCGCCGAGGGCGACCTGACCCGCTCCATCACCGTCGACGCCTCTGGCGAGGTGGCCGAGCTCAAGGACAACATCAACGCGATGGTCGGCTCGCTGCGCGAGACCACCCGCGCCAACCAGGAGCAGGACTGGCTCAAGTCCAGCCTGGCCCGCATCTCCGAGCTGATGCAGGGCCACCGCGACCTGGCCGTCGTCGCCGAACTCGTCATGGACGAGCTGACCCCGCTGGTGTGCGCCCAGTACGGTGCGTTCTACCTCGCCGAGGACGGCGCGGAGGGCGTCGAGCTCAAGCTCGTCGGCTCCTACGGGCGCCCCGCCGACAGCCGCGACCGCTTCCGGCTCGGCGAGTCCCTGGTCGGCCAGGCCGCCCGCAGCCGCCGCACCATCGCCGCCGAGAACGTGCCCGGCGACTACGTCTACATCACCTCCGGCCTCGGCCAGGCCTCGGGGGGCAGCCTGATCGTGCTGCCGATCGTCGTCGAGGACCAGGTCCTCGGCGTCATCGAACTGGTCTCCTTCACCCCCTTCACCTCCGTGCACCGGGACTTCCTGGAACAGCTCATGGAGACGGTGGGCGTCAACCTCAGCACCATCGTCGCCAACGCTCGCACCGACGAGCTCCTGGAGGAGTCCCAGCGCCTCGCCGACGAGCTGCGGGCCCGCTCCGAGGAGCTCCAGGTCCAGCAGGAGGAGCTCCAGCGCTCCAACGCCGAGCTGGAGGAGAAGGCGGCCCTGCTCGTCTCGCAGAACCGCGACATCGAGGCCAAGAACCTGCAGATCGAGCAGGCCCGGCAGGAGCTGGAGGACCGCGCCCAGCAGCTCTCGCTGGCCTCCAAGTACAAGTCGGAGTTCCTGGCCAACATGAGCCACGAACTGCGCACCCCGCTCAACAGCCTGCTCATCCTGGCCCAGCTCCTCGCCCAGAACCCGACCCGCAACCTCACGGCCAAGCAGGTCGAGTACGCCGGCATCATCCACTCCGCGGGCTCCGACCTGCTCCAGCTGATCAACGACATCCTCGACCTGTCCAAGGTGGAGGCCGGGAAGATGGACCTCAACCCGGAGCGGGTGGCGCTGCGCCGCCTCCTCGACTACGTCGAGGCGACGTTCCGGCCGCTCACCTCGCAGAAGAGCCTCACCTTCACCGTCTCCACCGCCGCCGGCGTCCCCGTGGACCTCGTCACCGACGACTCCCGGCTCCGGCAGGTGCTGCGCAACCTGCTCTCCAACGCCGTCAAGTTCACCGAGCGCGGCAGCGTCGAACTGCGCATCGAGCCCGCCGCGGACGACGAACTGCCCGCCACGGTCCACCGCGGCGGCCCCGTCGTCGCCTTCCGGGTCAAGGACACCGGCATCGGCATCGCCGCCCAGCACCTGGACGCCATCTTCGGTGCCTTCCAGCAGGCGGACGGCACCACCAACCGGAAGTACGGCGGCACCGGCCTCGGCCTGTCCATCAGCCGGGAGATCGCCTACCTGCTCGGCGGCGCCCTCACGGTCGCCAGCGAGCCCGGCGAGGGCAGCACCTTCACCCTCTACCTGCCGGTCGCCCGGGCCGACTTCAAGGAGCAGTCCGCCCACGCCCCGGCCGTGCGGTCCGACGAGGACGAGGAGCCCGCGGCGCTCTCCGACGCCTCCGCCGCCCGCCCCGCCCTGCCCGCCGCACCGCCGGCCCGGCAGATCCGGCGCCTCCTCGTGATCGAGGAGCGCCCGCGCGGACTCCTCTCGCTCGTCGCCGAGAACGCCGTCGTGGAGCTGACCGCCGGCCGCGACCGCGCGGACCGCGAGGACATCGAGCTGATCACGGCCGTGGGCCCCCAGGAGGCGGCGACCGCCCTCGCCACCCAGCCCTTCCACTGCGTCGTGCTCGAGGTCGACATGGCCCACGGCGAGGCCCTGCAGTTCCTGGACGCCATGGACGGCGACGAGGCGCTGCGCACCGTCCCCGTCCTCGCCCACAACAACCGCAGGCTCACCCCCGAGCAGGAGCGGGCCCTCCAGACGCGCGCCCGCATGCGCCCGCTCGAGCTGCTCTCCAGCCTCGACGAACTGCGCGAGCGGATCGCCCTGCACCTGTCGGCGGACCAGCCGGGCGACGTCGTGCCCCTGGTGCGCGGCGAGCACCGGCCCCCGGCGCCGCAGACCATCGACACCGCCCTGCAGGGCCGCACGGTCCTCGTGGTCGACGACGACGCCCGCAACCTCTACGCCCTGAGCGGCATCCTGGAGCTGCACGGCATCAAGGTCCTGCACGCCGAGAACGGCCGCAAGGGCATCGAGGCGCTCACCGCGCACCCCGACATCGACCTGGTCCTGATGGACGTCATGATGCCCGAGATGGACGGCTACACCGCCACCTCGAAGATCCGGCAGATGCCCGTCCACGCCGGGCTGCCGGTCATCGCGGTCACCGCCAAGGCCATGCCCGGGGACCGCGAGAAGAGCATCGCCTCGGGCGCCAGCGACTACGTCACCAAGCCGGTCGACGCCGACGACCTCATCGCCTGCATCCGCCGGTGGCTGAACGACGGGTAGGCCCCGGCCCTCCCCCTACCGCCGCCCCTTCCCCGTCCCGTCCGTTCCGTCCGTCCCGCGGCCCAGGCCGCCGTCTTCGAGGAGTCCGCGTCATGAGCGCTCCCCACCGCCACGGCGGAGAACCCGCCGTCGGTCCCCCAGGAGACGGCGCTCCGACACCGGCCGGACCGGCTCTGCCCCCCGGGCGGGAGGAGGAGCCGCTGCCGGACGACCATTCCGCCGTGGGCCGCCTGGCCGCCACCGTGGAGCGGCTGCGCGAGGAGGTGCGCGCCGCGCACGCCGCGGCCGAGGGGCGCGCCCTGATCGAGCTGGCCAAGGGCGTCATCGTCGAGCGGCTCGGCTGCGGCCCGGCCCAGGCCGCGAAGCAGCTCGCCGAACTGGCCGGGCAGGCCGGGCTCTCCCAGCTGGAGCTGGCCGCGGACATCATCAACCAGGCCGCCCACGACCGGGTCGCCGAGGTCGCCGAGGGCTTCGTCAGGGCCGTACGGCAGCCGGACGGGCCCGGGACCGCCGGGACGGGCCCGGACGCCGGCGGACCGGACGCGCAGGTGAACGCCGGCGGGACCGGTGCGACGGGTGCCGCCGCGGCCGGCGATTCGGTCGCCGTGCGCCTGCGCACGGCCGAGAGCGCCGCGCTCAACGCCGGGGACAGCCAGGCCGTCGCCGAGTCCCTCCTCGAACACGCCCTCGCCCCGCTGGGCGCCGTCGCCGTCGCCATCTGGACCACCGGCCCCGACGCCTCCCTGACCCTCTGCGGCCACGCGGGCTTCGGCGCCGACGAGCCCGCCCGCTGGCGCTACGTGCCGCCCGGCGTGGCCACCGTGGCCCGGGAGGCCCTCACCGCCCGCCGGACCGTCCGGTTCCCCTCGCTCGGGGCCGCCGGCGTCCCCTCGATCGGCCACACCCGCCACCCCGACGGCGGCCGGGTGGCGGTGCCCGCCGGGACCGGCGGGCGGATCCACGGCGTCCTGGAGATCTGCTGGCACCGGCCCCTCGAACCCCAGCCGCAGGCCGTGGAGCGCCAGATCGAGGCCCTGGCCGAACTGTGCGCCCACACCCTGGAGACCCTTCCCGTCCAGCCGGTGCCGACCCGGGCGCTCTCGTCCGCGGCCGCCGGTGCGTCGGAGCTCGTGGAGCTCGCCGACGGCCTCTACGACCCCGCCCTGGTCCTGACCCCGCACCTGGACGGCGAGGGGCGCCTGCGGGACTTCCGCATCCGCCACGCCAACGAGCACTTCCAGGACCCGGCGGGCCGCTCGCGCGGCGCCGTCGACGGAGCCCTGCTCCTGGAGGCGTACCCCACGACGGCCGGCGAGAACGAGCTCTTCGAGCGGATCGAGCGCGTCTACGCCACCGGGGAGCCCTTCCGCGCCCGGCGGACCCGCCTGACCGCCCTCGTGGACCAGGTGCCGCTCGCGTCCGCCGCCGACCTCAGCATCAGCCGGCACGGCGACAGCGTCCTCCTCATCTGGCGCATCGAGGACGAGTCCGCCCGGCTCGCCAGCCTGCTCCAGCACGCCCAGCGCCTCGGCCGCATCGGCGGCTTCGAGGAGGACGTGCTGACCGGGGAGATCACCTGGAACGGACAGCTCTTCGACCTCTTCGGGCGGGACCTCACCGAGGGCCCGGTCTCCCTGCGCGACCTCACCGCCCACGCCCACCCGGACGACGAGGTCGCCATCGGCCGCTTCCTCCAGGCCGTGCTGCACCAGCGGCGGGCGAGCTCGGCGGCCTTCCGCATGCTGCGCCGGGACGGGGTGACCCGCCACATCCGGGTGATCGCCGAGCCCTCCCTCGGTGCCGACGAGCGGCTCCTCGCCGTGCGGGGCGCCTACCAGGACATCTCCGCGCAGCACTGGACGGAGGTCGCCCTGGCGGCCACCCGCGACCAACTCGCCGTCACCGAGCAGGAGTCGGCGGAGCGCAACCGGCTGGCCCTCCAGCTCCAGCACGCCATCATGCCGCCGACCACGGCCCCGCTCGACGCCCCGGGCCTCGACGTCGCCGTGCGCTACCGGCCCGCCGAGACCGAGTCCCTGGTCGGCGGCGACTGGTACGACGCCGTCGTGCTGCCGTCCAAGAAGATCCTGCTGTGCGTCGGCGACATCGCGGGCCACGGCATAGAGGCCGCCACCGGCATGGTCGTCCTGCGCAACGCCCTGCGCGGCCTCGCCGTGACCGGCGCGGGCCCCGGGCAGCTCCTGTCCTGGCTGAACAACGTGGCCCACCACCTGACCGCCCAGGTCACGGCCACCGCCGTCTGCGGCGTCTTCGACCCCTCGACCCGCACCCTGCGCTGGGCCAGGGCGGGCCACCTCCCGCCCGTGCTCGTACGGGGCGACCGGGCCGCCAAGCTGCCGCTGCTCCAGGGGCTGCTGCTCGGGGCCCTCGCCGAGGCCGAGTACGAGGAGGCGGAGATCCAGCTGGAGCCCGACGACACCGTACTGATGTACACCGACGGGCTCGTCGAGCGGCGGGACACCTCCGTGCACGACTCCCTCGACCAGCTGCTCGCCACGGCCCAGACGCCGGCCGACGGCCTCGAACGCCGCCTCGACCTGCTGCTCACGCACAGCAAGTCCGACACCGACGACGACACGTGCCTGATCGGCGTGCGGGTCACCTGACCCCGTGCCCGACCGACCATCACCTCATTTGTGGAAAGCAGGGAGCATGCCCGAGCGCGAAGTGAACCTGGACGTCGAAGTGGAGATCCACGACGCCGACACGGCGGTCGTGTCCGTGGGAGGAGAGCTCGACATCGAGACGGCCACCATGCTCCACCACCACCTGGCCAACCAGTTCCTGCACGGCCGCCGCCACCTCGTCCTGGACCTCTCCGCCCTGGACTTCATGGATTCGTCCGGCCTCAACGTCCTGATCAGGGCGGGGCGGGACGCACGGGAGTCCGGGGGCGACCTCCATCTCGCCGCGCCGACCCCGGCCGTGCGCCGCATCCTGGAGATCACGGGCCTGACGATGACGACGCCCCTGCACGCCGACGTGGCGGACGCGCTCGTCGCGGCCGGGCACGAGGGCTAGGGGTCCGCGCCGCGGGCGCGGACGAGAAGGAGAAACCGGAACACGTGGACGAGATCACCGGTGTCGAGCGGGCCCTGCGCCGGGCCGCTCCGCACCTGCTGGTGGGCGTCGTGGCGGACGCCCTGCGCAAGCACTGCGGGGCGCTGCGGGTGGAGCTCCGCCTCGCCGACTACGCGCTGCGCTCGCTCCAGCTCGTCGAACGCGTGCCGCAGACCACCCCGCCGGTCCTCATCCACGACAGCCCGCAGGGACGCGCGTTCGGCGCCCAGGAGCCGTACGTCACCCGTGACGCCGACGCCGTCTCCGTCCACCTGCCGGTCACCGTCCGGGGGGACCGGATGGGCGTCCTCACCGCCGCCCTGCCGCCGGGCAGCGACCTCGTGCCCCTGCTGCCCGAGCTGCGGCACGTCTGCGAGGCGCTCGGCCACGAGATCCTGGTGGCCGAGCGCGACACGGACCTGTACGACCTCGCGCGGCGGGCCACCCGGCTGACGCTGGCGGCCGAGATGCAGTGGCAACTCCTGCCGGGCCGCTCCTGCGTGCGTCCCGAGTTCGCCCTCGGCGCGCACCTGGAGCCCGCCTACGCGATCTTCGGGGACAACTACGACTGGTCGGCCTCGGCCGACCACCTGACCCTGACGGTCACCAACGGCATGGGGGAGGGCATCGAGGCCGCCCTCCTGACGAACCTCGCCCTCAACGCGCTCCGCAACGCCCGCCGCGCCGGCCTCGGCCTCGCCGACCAGGCTGCCCTGGCGGACCAGGCCGTGTACGCGCAGTACCGCGGCGAGGCCTTCGTCTCGGTGCTCCTGCTCCGCTTCGACCTCGCCACGGGGGAGGTGGAGGCCGTGGACGCCGGATCGCCGCGCCTGTGGCGGCTGCGGGACCGCTCCGTCGAGCCCGTCTCCTTCGAGGCCCAGCTGCCCCTGGGCATGTTCGAGGACACCGCCTACGAGACGCAGCGCCTCGCGGTCCGCCCGGGGGACCGGCTGCTCTTCGGCAGCGACGGGGTGTACGACGCGGCCTCCCCGGACGGGGAGAGCTACGGGGACCGGGCACTGGCCCGCGCGCTCACCGCCACGAAGCTGCTGCCGCCCTCGCAGGTCCCCGGCGCGGTCCTGCGCGAACTCGCCGCCTACCACGGCGACGCCCCGCTGGAGGACGACGCGCTCGTCGTCTGCCTCGACTGGTACGGACGGCAGGACGGACACGGCTCCGGCTCCCCGGAACCCGCCGACGCCTGACCCGTCCCTCCCGTCCCTCCCGTCCCTCCCGGGCCTCCCGGGACACCCGGCGTCAACAGTTGCCGTGCGGCAACTGTATCCTTGAGGCAACACCTGGCTCGTGTCCGGGGTGGACGCGTCGTGGACGGGCAGAGGGTGACAGGTGGGACATGGGGTGCGCAACCGGACGGCGCGCGGGGGTCAGGCGGACCGGACGTCCTTGAGCGGCGCGCCCCGGTGCACCGGGGGCGCCGACGGTCTCTCCTTGTCCAGCGCGTCCTGGAAGCCCGTCAGACCGCGCAGCAGCGCCTTCCGGCTCGTCGGCGACATGCCGGAGATGACGGCCAGCAGGGCCTCTTCCCGCTGGACCCGCAGATCGCGCAGGTACGCCTTGCCGCGGACCGTCAGGTGCAGTTCGAGCTGCCGGCGGCTGACGGGGCTGGGCAGCCGCTGCACGAACCCCAGCGCCTCCAGGCGGTCGCACATGCGGCTCACCGAGGGCGGCGCGGAACCGAGCAGTTCCCCCAGGGCCCGGAGGTTGATGCCCTCCTCGCGGTCGAGGCTGTAGAGCACGCGGAGCTGGGACGCCGACACCGGCGTCGACGACGCCATGTCCCGGCCGCGCTCCCACAGCACCTCCAGAAGCTCGATGAGCTCCCGGGCGGCCTGTGCCGTCTCCTGCGGCTCCCGCTGGGACGGGGCGGGGTTCGCGTCCATGGCTACCGACACTCCTCAGGCGTCCGGGGCGGAAGGCGTCGGCCTCGCGACGCGCCGGTCATCTCCACATCTCTCCAGAAGGCGGTACGGATTCGGTGGATCGACACGTGACAGTGGAATGCGCTCTGCGCGGGGCGCCGCCACACCGCCTCCTGGACTCCCTCCGTGTCGATCTGGCGCGGCGGTTCGCCGTGCTCTCCGCCGATCTCCTGCTCCTCGACTACGGGCACACGTCGCTGCGTCCCGTCGAGCCCGTGCAGGCTCCGGCCGGGATGCGGCACGTGGCCGTGGGGCCGGGGCCCGCAGGTCGCGCTCTTTCCACACAGCAACCATATCTTTTCGGTGGTGACGGGCCCACGGCGACCGCGTACCTTCCTGTGACGGTTCGGGGCGAGCGGTGCGGCGTCCTCGTGGTCGTCCTCCCCTCGGACCTGGCCACTCCCGAAGCGACCGAGGAGCTCGCGGACGTCGCCGAGACGCTCGGACACGCCCTGCGCGTCGCCGACCGCCACACCGACCTGTACCGCCGGACGCGCAGGGCGAGCGCCCTCAGCGTCCCGGCGGAGATGCAGTGGGGCCTGCTCCCCGGGCGGGGGTGCGCGGACGCCGAGTTCGACCTGCACGCCCACTGGGAGCCCTCCTACACCTCGGGCGGACACGTCCTCGACTGGTGCGTCACCGAGGAGGAGCTCACCCTGGTCGTCGCCGACAGCACCGGTACCGGCACCCCGTCCGCCCTGGTCGGCAACCTCGCCCTGAACGCCATCCGCAACGCCCGGCGCGCCGGGCTCGACCTGGTCGGCCAGGCCAGCCTCACCGACCAGGCCCTCTACGGGCAGCACCGGGGCGAGCGGTCCCTCTCCGCCCTCCTGCTGAGCTTCGCCCGTGCCACCGGCGAGGTGCGGGTCGTCGACGCGGGCTCGCCCACGGTCTGGCGGGACCGCGCCGCGACGACCGAGCGGATCGGCCTGGAGCGCCAGCTGCCCCTCGGCATGTTCGAGGACACCGTCTACGCCGCCCAGCGCCTCCGCGTCCTCCCCGGCGACCGGCTCGTCTTCGTCGCCTGCGACCGGGGCGAGCCCCCGCCCGGCGGCGACACGGCCCTCGACCGCCCGGTGCGCCGCGCGATCGAGCGGACCCGCGGCACCGCCTGCGCGGACGCCCCCCGGGCCGTCGTCCGGGCCCTGCGCGAGGAAGCCCCCGGCGAACTGCCGGACGACGTTCTCGTACTCTGTCTGGACTGGCACGGCCGCCGCTCCGCCGGATGAGTACGGTCGGGTCCGCGTTCTCGGATGCGGACGGTGTGGAAAACGCAAAGGAGGGAAGGTGCGCAGGATGAGGTACGGAGCACGGCACCGAGCCGTGTGAGGGGAGGCAGGCCGATGACGGACGCGATCGCCGCGGAGCGCGCGACACAGGAGCCCTTGCTGTACGCGAGCGTCGACTACGACGGTGCGGACGCCGACGACGGCATGGTCGCGTCCGCCCGCGACTTCACCGCCGACTTCCTCACCGCCTCACCGGCCTCGGGACACCCGCGGGTCGCCCGCGAGCGCGTCGACCTCGCGCGCCTGGTGGTCAGCGAGCTGGTGACCAACGCCGTGCGCCACGCGCCCGGCCCCTGCCGCCTGCTGCTCGAACTGTTCGAGGACGCTCTGGAGATCTCGGTGTTCGACCGCCTGGAGACCTCTCCCGTCCCCCGGGGCCACGACCCCGGCCGCATCGGCCAGCACGGCGTCGAGATCGTCGTCGCCGTCTGCGAGAGCGTCAGCGTGGAGCCGCAGCCGTCCGGGAAGCGGGTCAGGGCGCGCCTCTCCCTCGTCTGAACCCGCACGGCGGACGCGTCCGCCCGCCCGGAGGAAAACGCTCGGAGAGAAATTTTCGAGAAGGTGTGCATGCTCCGTGAGGTCCGGGGTATGCGGGCCGTCCGGGGGAAGACGGGTTGTCGACGAAAGAGGGGGTCACCGAAGTGCCGACCACAGTGCTGACCGAGACGAAGACCGGCGCCGAGCGGACCGTGGGGGGGCTTCCCGTGCTCGAAGCCCCCGACAAGGTGGCGCCGAAGGACGCGCGTGAACTGTCGAAGCTCTTCTTCGACCGGATGGCGGTACTGGAGGAGGGAACGCCCGAGTACCAGTACGCCCGCAACACGCTGATCGAGATGAACATGTCGCTCGTGCGCTACGCGGCCGGCCGCTTCCGGGCCCGCGGCGACGACATGGAGGACATCGTCCAGGTCGGCACCATCGGACTGATCAAGGCGATCGACCGCTTCGACATCTCCCGCGAGGTCGAGTTCACCACCTTCGCCGTCCCCTGCATCGTCGGCGAGATCAAGCGGTTCTTCCGTGACACCTCCTGGGCCGTGCACGTCCCCCGCCGCCTCCAGGAGGCCCGGGTGGAACTGGCCAAGGCGACGGAGGAGCTCAGCTCCCGCCTCGGCCGCTCGCCGAGCGTGGCGGAGCTCTCGGCCCTGATGAACCTCTCCGAGGACGAGGTGATCGAGGCGCGGATCGCCTCCAACGGCTACAACTCCACCTCGCTGGACGCCGCGGTCGGCGGCGAGGGGGAGGAGAGCGGCGCCATGCTCTCCGACCTCATGGGCGAAGAGGACCCGGCGCTCGAACTCTTCGAGGACTTCCACGCACTCGCCCCCCTCGTCGCCGAACTCGGCGAGCGGGACCGCCTGCTGCTCCACCTCCGGTTCGTCGAGGAGCTGACGCAGTCGGAGATCGGCAAGCGGCTCGGCATCTCCCAGATGCAGGTCTCCCGCCTCCTCTCCCGCAACCTGGCCCGCCTCCGCAAGGGCATGCTCGCCCCCATGGAGTGACGCCTCCTCCGCTCTCCCCCCTTCCCCCCCGCGGGAACCGAACGGCCTCACCGCCCCCCCTTCCGGTGAGGCCGTTCCCCGTATCGCCGTCTCCGCCCGGGCCGTGAACGGGCCGTGCCACCTCGGGCCGCATGCGGCCACAGCAGCCCCGCACCACCTCCGCCCCGACCGCCTCCGCCTCCTCCACGCAGCCCCGCAACCGCACCAGGGGCCCGGTGCCCGCCCTCATGGCAGGGCTCCTGCTCGGCGCCGCGGGCACGGGCGCCGCCCGGGCGTTGAGCACGGACACCGCCCCCGGCGGGGGGAGCCCGGCCGCGGTCCGGGCCGTTCGCGCGTGCGGCGTCAGGAGGAGGGCCGGTCCCGGCCTCCGCCCAGGGTGCGGGCGAGGAGGGGCGACAGGCGGTCCCGGTGGCGCCGCAGTGTCTCGATGAGCAAGATCATCCTTTCTCCGGCCCACGACCCTGCCCAACGGCCCTGGCTCCGGGCGGAGTCGAGCGCCCCGCCGGCGGCACCCGGGACGTCGTGGCGCGCCCCGGACCGCGACGCCCCGGTACCGGGCGGTGGCCCTCAGTATCGGGAAAAGCGCCCGGCGCCCCGGGTCCCTCGGACTATCGTGCCTTCCATGAGCCCGGACGAGATCGACCCCGGCGACGAGTGGCCCCTGCCTCCGCCCTGGATGTGGGACTGCGACGAGTGCGCCGACCTCTACCGAACCATGCGGGACGTCGGCGACCGGATCGCCGAGCTCCGCCTCACCGGCGAACGCGGCGTCGACTGGGACCCGTTCGACAGCACCGTCACCACCCAGATCGCCCTCGGCGCCCACCTCGCCGCCCGCCACCCCGACCTCCTGCCCGACTGGGACCCCGACTGCGGGACCTGTGCCGGTCACCGGGAGCGGATCGCCCGCGAGCGGGAGCCCGGTCCGCACCGGGACTTCGACGTCCGCTGCGGCCGCGAGCACCTCGCCCGCCACGTCTACGCCCCGCCCCGGACCGTCGGACTGCTCTGAGCCGCGCCGCTCCGAACGGCCTCCTCCGCACCGGGCCGCCCGGGAGCCGTCCGCTCAGGACACCGGGCCCGGCCCCTCCAGCTCCGTCAGCCGTACGGTGCACAGGCCACCGCGCTCGGCCTTCACCTCCGTCACCTCCAACCGCGTTCCCGGCGTGAGGATGTACTCCTCCTCGCCGGTGAACGCGGAGAACCGCCGGATCCCCACCGCCCGCGCCGGCGTCACCTCGAACAGGGTCCGTCTGCCCCGGTTCCCGAGGAACCCCCGGGCCACGGCCGGCTCGGAGGTGCACGAGGACACGCCCCACCAGGTCACCGTCCGCCCCACCGGGTACTGCGACCGCAGGTCGAGCGCCACGCCCCGCCACAGGGGCTCCTTCCGCACCGGCAGCCCGGACACCGCCGAGAACAGCAGCCGCAGGTACGGCAGGTACGGCACCAGCCGCTCCCGGTCCGGGGAGCGCAGCACGGCGTTGATCTCGCGGTAGAACGCCGACTCGCACGTGTACAGGTGGAGCGCCGCGATCGCGTCGGCGGACAGTCCGCCCGCGTCCTTCTCCGCCGCGACCCTGGCCTCCCCGAACCGGATCGACCGCTCGACGTACCCGTCCAGGTTCCGGAGGACCCCCGACACCGGCTCGACGGCCTTCCGGAAGTCCAGCAGCGGAGTGTCGAACACGCCGGTGATCGGCGGCAGGACGAGCCCTTCGTCCTTGACGCTCGTGAGCCGCTCCAGATACAGCTGGTGCAGCTCCATCGTCGACGCGATGAACGCCCCCATCCGCTCGGCGACACCACCGCCCTCCGGTCCGCCGGCCCCCGGCGCCTCCCGGTCCCAGCCCTTCGCCGGAAGCCAGTCGACCGGCTCGGCCCCCACCGCCGCCAGCGCGTCGTTCACCCGCGCGAAGTGGTCGCCCTCGCAGAAGAGGTCCCCCTGCGCCGCCGGGTTCGCGTGGTCCAGGTGCCGGACCTCCACCCCCGGGTACTTCTTCTCCAGCCGCTGGACGACCCGCTTCAGGCTCCGGGCGTGCGCGCCCCACCAGGCGAACACCACCCCCCGGTCCTCCTCCGCGGCCTCCTGCTTGGCCCGGAGGATCTCCTCGACGATCCGCTCGGCCACGGGTCGCCAGAACGCGGTGTGCCGGTCGGTCGGCACCGCCCCGTCCGCGCTCGCCGTGAGCGACGCGTTGAGCAGCAGCACGCCCTGGGTCAGCATCGCCTGGAACCACTCCGGCGGAGAGACCGTCTCCTCCTTCTCCAGCAGGGCCCGGACGTCGGCGACCGGCGTCTTCGCGGCGATGCCGTACTTCCACATCGCGGCGGCCTTGATGAGGCAGCGGACGCTGACCACCCGGCCGAACCGGCTGTCCCTCCAGTCGGTGAAGGTGTTGTCGAACATGGCGATGCCGGTCGCGCTCTCCGCCCGCGGATACGGGTTCTGGCCGAAGGCGACCACCTTCCACTTGTGCGGCGGATGCGGCTTCAGCGCCTGGAACGTCAGCTCCCGCACCGGCACCACCTCCGGGCTCCGCTTCGGGCCGATGAACTCGACGGCCCCGGGCTGTGCCTCGATCACCGGTCCGAGCAGCGGAAGCCACGGCTCGCCGCCGCCGGTGAACAGGTCCGCCAGGCTCAGCGGGTCGCCCGCGGCGGGAACGTCGGCGTCGGTCATGGGTGCGGAACTCCCTTGATTCGGTACGGAGACGGCGGGGGCGGTGGGGGCGGCGCCGCTCCCCGGGGCCTGCGGAGTCTGTGAGGCCTGCGGAGTCTGTGGGGCCTGTGGGGCCTGCGGCGTCTGCTGCGTCTTCGGGTCAGTGGCGAAAGGAAGGCCGCCGCGGCACGTCGATCCGGACCCGCCGCGCGGACCCCGCTCCCCGGATGTCGTCGAGCTGCCCCAGTACCGCGGCCCTCAACTCGTCGTAGTCCGCGAACCCGTGGTCCTGGAACAGGGTGTAGCCCGTCCACATCAGGTTGGCGCACACCTGCGCGGGCACCCGCCCCGTCTGCGCGCCGAGCCCCACCAGGGCCACCGACCGGATGCTGCCGGGCTCCACCCGGTTCTGCAGGTGCACCGCCTGGAACGCGGCCGCGCACGCCAGCGCCACGTTCATGGTCTCGCCGACGTCCTGCGAGGACCGGTACATGGTCGGCGTCGAGATCAGATACCGGGGCACGGCGGCCCCGGACGGGACGCACACCGCGCTGCCCACCGGCAGGCTCCCGCCGAACCGGTCGCGGATCGCCCGCTGCACCCGCACCTGGATGCCGGCGCCGAGGTACCGCTTGACGACGGCGTCGACACCGCCGTCCATCCGCCCCTTCGCGTTGGTGGGGGACACCCACGCGTCGACGTCCACGTCGAGCAGGGAGCCCCGCCGGATCTCCACCTCGGGCGTGTCCGCGAACGCGGACCGCCAGGCCGCCACCACCCCGGCGTTCACATCGACCAGTACGACTCTCAACGCATGCCGGACACCCACGAGTCCGCCCCTCTCGCACAGCTTCTCGAACAACTCCGAAGCTATAGCGCCCCACTGACAACGCCCCGGCGCCTCGGTCCGCCCGGAGAGGGAACGACGAAGGCGAGGAGATCACTCTCCTCGCCATGCTCAAGGTATAGCGCACCGGGGGGCTTGCGGCAAGGCCCCGGCCATGGCGCAGAATCGGCGACCTCGGCCACGACCTGCGGAAAAAGGAGCACGATGAACGCGCGGTACGTGTGGGACCTCCAGGAGATCGACGAGACGCGGATCGCGCTCGTCGGCGGCAAGGGCGCGCACCTGGGCGCGCTGTCGCGGCTCGACGGCGTCCGCGTGCCGGCCGGCTTCTGCGTGACGACGGACGCCTTCCGGCGGGTCGTGGAGCGGGCGCCGGCGCTCGACGGCCTGCTCGACCGGCTGTCCCGCCCGGACGCGGACGACCGGGAAGGGCTCCGTGCGCTCGGCGCGGAGATCCGCCGTACCGTCGAGGCGACCCCCGTCCCGGACGACGTCGCGGAGGCGATCACGGGCGCCCTCGCCCGGTTCGGCGCGCACGACGCCTACGCCGTCCGCTCCAGCGCCACGGCGGAGGACCTGCCGACGGCCTCCTTCGCCGGCCAGCAGGACAGCTATCTGAACGTCGTGGGCCCGGCGGAGGTCCTCCGGCACGTCCGCCGGTGCTGGGCCTCGCTGTTCACCGAGCGGGCCGTCGCCTACCGGCGGCACCACGGCATCGACCACCGCGCGGTCCGCATGGCCGTGGTCGTCCAGCGGATGGCCCTCCCCGACGCGGCCGGCGTCCTCTTCACGGCCGACCCCGTCACGGGCGACCGGAGGACCGCCACGGTGGACGCCGGCCTCGGGCTCGGCGAGGCCCTGGTCTCCGGCCTGGTGGACCCGGACGTCTTCACCGTGCGGGACGACCGGGTCGTCGCCGAGACGATCGCCGCCAAGCCGCGCGCCCTCCGGCCCCTGTCCGGCGGCGGCACGCGGGAGGTGGAGGTCGACGCGGGGCGGCGGGAGCGCCCGGCGCTGACGCACGAGCAGGTCCTGCGGCTCGTGCGGCTC
This sequence comes from Streptomyces bikiniensis, assembly GCA_000716465.1. GTDB lineage: Bacteria > Actinomycetota > Actinomycetes > Streptomycetales > Streptomycetaceae > Streptomyces > Streptomyces bikiniensis. Next base: position 11,605 of record JNWL01000006.1, on the reverse strand, counting down.
GGCCGGCGGATCGAGGCGCACTTCGGCCGCCCGCAGGACATCGAGTGGTGCCTGGTGGACGACGACTTCCGGATCGTCCAGAGTCGGCCGATCACCACGCTGTTCCCCGTGCCCGGGGCCGAGGACGCGGACAACCACGTCTACGTCTCGGTCGGCCACCAGCAGATGATGACCGACGCCATGAAGCCCCTGGGACACTCCATGTGGCGGCTGACGGCCATGGTGCCGATGCACGAGGCCGGCGGGCGGCTGTTCGTGGACGTCACCCGGCGCCTGGCCTCGCCCGCGAGCCGCGCCGCCCTCCTGGAGGCCGTCGGGAAGGGCGACCCGCTGATCAGGGACGCCCTGGAGACCGTCCTCGACCGCGGCGACTTCGTCCCGTCCCTCCCGGACGAGGCCCCTGCCGGACCCGCACCCGTACCCGGCGCCGCGCCCGCCCCGATCGACGCCGACCCGGCGATTGTCACCGAACTGGTCGAGCGCAGCCGGGCGTCCGTCGCCGCCCTGGAGCGCGACATCCGGACCAGGCGCGGACCGGAGCTGTTCGACTTCCTCCTCGAAGCCTTCGAGGAGCACAAGCGGGTCCTCGCCGACCCGCTGAGCTTCCGGGCGCTCATGGCGGGCATGGAGGCCGCCTGGTGGCTCAACGACAAGCTCCTCGCATGGCTGGGCGAGAAGAACGCGGCCGACGCGCTCACGCTCTCCGCCCCCGGCAACATCACCTCGGAGATGGGCCTCGACCTGCTCGACGTCGCGGACGCGATCCGCCCCCATCCGGAGGTGGTGGCGTTCCTGGAGCGCGTCGAGGACGACGACTTCCCGGACGGGCTGGCGAAGCTCCCGGGCGGGGCCGGGGCGCGCGACGCCGTCGAGGCCTACCTCGACCGGTACGGCATGCGCTGCGTCGGCGAGATCGACATCACGCGGCCGCGCTGGCGCGAGCGCCCCGCCGCGCTCGTGCCCGCGATCCTCGACAACGTCAGGAACTTCGGCCCGGGCGCCGCCGAGCGGCGCTTCCGGAAGGGCCTGGAGGAGGCGCGGGAGAAGGAGCGGGACGTCCTGACCCGTCTGCGGGCCCTGCCCGACGGGGAGCGGAAGGCCGAGGAGACCAAGCGGATGATCGACCGGGTCCGGACCTTCGCCGGCTACCGCGAGTACCCGAAGTACGGCATCGTCAGCCGGTACGCCGTCTACAAGCGGGCCCTGATGGAGGAGGCCGGACGGCTCGTGCGGGCCGGTGTGCTCGCCGAGGCGGAGGACGTCTTCTTCCTCACCTTCCAGGAGTTCCACGAGGCCGTGCGCACGGGGCGGGTGGAGGAGGGGCTCGTCCGGCGGCGCGAGGAGGAGTTCCGGGCGTACTGTGCGCTCACCCCGCCCCGGGTGCTGACCTCGGACGGCGAGGCCCTCACCGGGTCCTACCGGCGGGACGACGTCCCGGCCGGCGCCCTCGCGGGCCTGCCGGTCTCCGCCGGCACCGTCGAGGGCAGGGCCCGTGTCGTCCTCGACATGGAGGACGCCGACCTCGAAGCGGGCGACGTCCTGGTCACGTCCTTCACGGATCCCAGCTGGTCGCCCGTGTTCGTCGGCATCGCCGGCCTGGTCACGGAGGTCGGCGGCCTGATGACCCACGGCGCGGTGATCGCCCGGGAGTACGGCCTGCCGGCCGTCGTGGGCGTGGCCGGGGCCACCCGGCTGATCGAGGACGGGCAGCGGATCCGCGTGCACGGGACCGACGGGTACGTCGAGATCCTGTCGTGACGTCCCGGCGGCCGTCCTACCGCGCCCCGGCCCGTACCGGCCGCCGGAGCAGATAGGCGCCCGCGCAGGCGACGAGCAGCAGCATGCAGCCGGTGAACACCAGGCCGGCCCGCTCCAGACCGAGCGGGCCGGTCAGCAGGCCGACGCCGATCACGGGGAGCGAGATCCCCGTGTACGCGACCAGGAACAGGGTCGAGATCACCGCCGCGCGCCGGTCCTCCGGCGCGGCCCCTGCCACGGCGGACAGGGCCGCGCGGAAGGTCAGCCCCTGACCGGTGCCGCCGACGACGGCGGCCAGGACGACGAGCGCGAACAGGTCGGTGGCGAGCGCGCCCGCCAGGAGGGCCAGGCCGGCGAAGAGCACGGCGCAGCCCAGGGGCAGGGACCGGGGCACCCCGACGCGGCCGACGGCGAACTGCCCGGCCGTCGAGGAGAAGAAGGCGAGGGCCACGACCAGGCCCGTCACGGCGTGGCTGTCCACGTGCAGGAAGCGGGCGAGGAAGGCGGGGCTGACCGAGGTGAACACCCCGAACAGGGCGAAGCCCACGAAGGAGGCGAGCGCCGCCGGCACGAACACCGGCCGGACCGGCGCGGGCAGGGCGGGCCACCGGGGCCGTACGGCGGACAGGGGACGGCGCTCCCGCACGGTCTCCGGCAGCCGCAGGACGACGACGGCCGAGAGCAGCGCCAGGGCGAGGTGCACGGCGAACGGGAGCAGCAGCGGCTCGGGGGCGTACTCCGCGAGCAGCCCGGCGAGCAGGGGGCCGCAGCCGAGGCCGCCCATGTTGGCGGCCGTGGCCACGAGCGTCGCCCGGGACGCGCCGCCCGGCGGCGCCAGGTCCATGACGTACGCCGTGGCGGCCCCCGTGAACAGGCCCGCCGACAGGCCCGAGAGCAGCCGGCCCGCGTACAGCCACCCCAGGCCGTCGGCGCACAGGAAGCAGACGGCGCTCGCCACCGCGAACCCGAGGCCCCACAGCAGCGCCGGGCGCCTGCCGACCGTGTCCGAGGCGTCGCCCGCCAGGAGCAGCACCCCGATGACCCCGAAGGCGTACACGGCGTACACCACGGTCACGATCAGCTCGGAGAACCCGAACGCCTCCTGGTAGAGCGGGTAGAGCGGGGTCGGCAGCGTGGTGCCGGCCATCCCCACGACGAACACGGCCCCGCCGAGCAGGCACCGGAGCCACCCTTGACGATCACCAGCCATGCCGCCGACCGTAACCCCGCGGCCGGACCGGGCGCGGGACCCCGGGTCAGCGCGCGCCGAAGACCTGGGTCCAGTAGGGGCCGCCGTCGCCCGTGTGCAGGCCGACGCCCAGCTCCTTGAACGAGCAGTTCAGTATGTTCGCGCGGTGGCCGGGGCTGTTCATCCAGGCCTCCATCACCTGCTCCGCCGTCCGCTGGCCCATCGCGATGTTCTCGCCGTAGGTCGACCAGCCGTACCCGGTGGCCGTGACGCGCTCGCCGGGCCCGGCGCCGTCCGGGTTGGTGTGGTCGAAGAAGTCCCGCGCGGCCATGTCGTCGGAGTGGCCCTGGGCGGCCCGCGCCAGGAGGGAGTTCCCGGTGACGGCGCCGCAGCCCTCCTTGGCCCGCTCGGCGTTGACCAGGGCGATCACCTGCTCCTCGACGGAGGTGTGACCGGAGTCCTGCTTCGTGGCCGTGGGGCTGCTCGGGGCCGTCGGCCTCTTGGTGACGGGTGCCTGCGTGGGCTTGTGGACCGGCCGGTCCGCGGTCGGCCGCACGGTCTGCGAGGCGGTGGTCGGCGCGGCGGTCGGGGCCGACGCCGTGGGCCTGGCCGAGGGCGTGGCGGAGACGGTCCTGCTGGGCCGCGGCGTGCCCGACGGCGTGGCCGTCGGGGTGACGGAGGCCGAGGCGGTGGACGCCGAGGGGGAGGAGGCCGGGGCCGACGCGGAGACCGTGAGGTCCACGGTGGAGGCGCGCGGCGCGTCCAGGGCCGTCAGCTCGTCCTCGTCGGGGCCGTCGACCAGGGTGAAGGCCCCGCCCGTGACGGCGGCCACCGCCATGCCCGCGGCGATGGCCACGCGGCGGCGCCCGCGCTGCTGTTCCTGCCGCCTGCGGCGCCGCGTGTTGCGGGCGCTGCGGGCGCCGACGACGGGAGAGGGGCCCGTGCCGGGCGCTCCCGCCGCCTCGTACGCGGCCGTCTCCACCGGTTCGTGCGTGTACGGGGCCGGCTCGGCCGCCTCGTACGCGGATCCGGCCGTGGCTGCCGGTTCGTGCGCGTCACCGGGTGTGCCCGACGTGCCGGTCGGCCCGTATCCGTGTCCGTACTCGTGCCCGTACCCGGACGTTCCGGTCGGCTCGTACGGGTTCGGTTCGTACGGGTTCGGCTCGTACGAATGGGGCGCGTACGCGGGGCCGCCGAGCGGTGCCGTCGCGGTGGCGAGGTCGAGGCCCGCCCGCTCGCGGAAGGACGCGAGCAGCAGTCCGGCCGGGGGGACGAGCAGCAGCCCCGCGAGCAGGCCCTCGGCCGGGTAGAGCCCGTGGGACAGGCCGGCGCAGTGCACGCACGCACGCGCGTGCCTGGCTATTCGCTTGCGCCAGAGCCCGGAGGGGCGTCCGTCCCAGCCGCCGAGCTCGTACCGCAGGTCGGGGCACGGCGGGTTCTCCGTCAGCGCCCGGACGACGACCCGGGCGGCGTCCAGCTGCGCCTTCATCCGCTGGACGCGGACCGCCGTGTGCTCGGGGGAGAGCTGGAGGGCCGAGGCCACCTCGTAACGGGTCAGGTCGCCCGTGCACTCCAGCCACCACAGCGACAGCAGGGCCCGGTCGTCCGGCTCCAGCCAGCGGGTCGCCTCGGCGGTCTCGCGCCGCTGTCCGGACAGGTTCAGGCGGACCACCGTCAGGCCGACGAAGTCGGCGCCCGGCTGCGGCAGGTCGCGGGCGTCGTCGAGGCCGCCCGTGACGAAACCGTTCTGCTGCCGGTGCCAGTGGGTGCGGACGACGTTCATCGCGATGGCCACCAGCCAGGAGCGGAAGCTGTCCGGGGCGCGCAGGTCGCCGAGCCCGCCGAGCGCCCGGAGCATCGTCTCCTGCACGACGTCGTCCACGTCGTGGTGGCCGTTCATCGCCCGGCCCACGATGTTGTAGACCAGGGGCAGGTGGTGGGTGAGAAGCCGGTCCTGCGCCTGCGGATCCCCGCTCTGCGCGGCCCTGACCAGCTCCGTGAGCTGCTGTGTACTCATGCTCGAATCACCCTGCCTGTTCCGGTCGTCCTCGGGGGCCAACACATGGGAGACCGCCGGGCGCCGGGCCGATAACAGAAATCCCCCGGCTTTCCGGAGGAGATCCGGGAAGCGGGGGTCGGCCGGTACGTCCGGCGGTCCTTCGGGTCGGTAGTGGAGCGCCGCGGTCCGCGCACGCGCCGGGGGGAGGGACGGGGGACACGCGGACCTCCTCGGCGTGCGGGACGGAGCGCCCGGACGGGGTGGGTCCGGGCGCGGAGCGCGCCCCACGGTAGCGGACGGGCCGGGGGAGCGGGCCGCCGGCCGCCGGACGTGCGGCGGCCCCGTCCTCGTCGTGATCGAGGGCGGGGCCGTCCGCGGGGCCCGGTGGCGGGCCGTGCGCGCGTGGTGCGCGGATCGTGGGCGGGTCCGGGTGACCGGGCCTCACGCCGTCACGCGTGGCGTCGCGAGCCGCCGGTGAAGAGGCGGTAGAGCAGGAGCAGGATCACCGAACCCACGATGGCCGCGATCCAGGTCGACAGCTCGAAGAAGCCGTCGATGGAGTCGACCCCGAAGATCACCTTGCCGAGCCAGCCGCCGAGGAGGCCGCCCGCGATGCCGAGCAGCGTGGTGATGATGAACCCGCCCGGGTCGCGACCCGGGGTGAGGGCCTTCGCGATGAGGCCCGCCAGCAGTCCGATGATGATCCAGGCGATGATGCCCATGATGTCCGTCTCCTTCGCGGGTACCGATCGGCCCGTTCCGCACTTATGGAACGCTTACATCGAACGCCTGCACGGAATCCGCGGATCCAAACGTCCCCGGCGCCGTCACTTCTCCGAGGGGGCGGCGGACCGTGCCGTCGACAGGGGCTCCGCGATGTCCTCCAGGGAGCGCCGCTCGGCGTTGACCGCCAGGAAGGCGGCGACGAGCCCGGCCGCGCACATCAGGCCGGCGCCGATCTGGAAGGCGAGGACCGTGTCGCCGACGACGCCGGACTCGGTGAGCTCGGCGAAGATCAGCGGTCCGCTGATGCCGCCGGCCGCCGTGCCGAGGGCGTAGAAGAAGGCGATGGCCATGGCCCGGGTCTCCATGGGGAAGATCTCGGAGACGGTCAGGTACGCGCTGGACGCGCCCGCCGACGCGAAGAACAGCACCACGCACCAGCAGGCGGTCAGCGTGGTGGCGCTGAGCGAGCCGCGGTCGAAGAGCCAGGCGGTGCCGAACAGGAGGATGCCGGAGAGCAGGTACGTCGACGAGATCATGATCCGGCGGCCGACCGTGTCGAAGAGCTTGCCGAGGAGCAGCGGCCCCATGAAGTTGCCCGCGGCGATCACGGCGAAGTAGTAGCCGGTGCTGCCCGTGGGCACGTCGAAGAACGTGATCAGGATGGTGCCGAAGCCGAAGGTGATGGCGTTGTACAGGAACGCCTGCCCGATGAAGAGCGAGAGCCCGAGGACCGCCCGGCGCGGATAGGTGTGGAACACCGTCCTGGCGATCAGGCCGAAGCCGATGCTCTTGCGCTGGTGGATGGTGATCTCGCGGTCCGGCGGGGGCAGCGGGGCGCCCTTCTCCTTCTCGATCTCCTTCTCCACGGAGCCGACGAGTTCCTCCGCCTCGTCGCCGTGGCCGTGGATGAACTGCCACCGCGGACTCTCCGGGACGTGCCGGCGCACGAGGAGGATGACCAGGCCGAGGACGACGCCGAGGGCGAAGCTGAGCCGCCAGCCGAGGTCCTTCGGGAAGATGTCGGTGTCCAGCATCACGATGGACAGCAGGGAGCCGCCGATCGCGCCCAGCCAGTAGCTTCCGTTGATGATGAGGTCGACCCGGCCGCGGTAGCGCGACGGGATCAGCTCGTCGATGGCGGAGTTGATGGCCGCGTACTCGCCGCCGATGCCGAAGCCGGTGAGGAACCGGAAGAGGAAGAACCACCAGGACTCGAACGACAGCGCCGTCATCGCGGTCGCCGCCAGGTAGACGGCGAGCGTCACCATGAAGAGGCGTCTGCGGCCGTAGCGGTCGGTCAGCCAGCCGAAGAACAGCGCGCCGGAGCAGGCGCCCGCCACGTACAGGGCCGCGGCGACGCCGGTGATCTGCGCGGCGGTGATGTCCAGGCCGCTGCCGTCCTCGGCGATGCGGCCGGCGACGTTGCCGACGATCGTGACTTCGAGGCCGTCCAGGATCCAGACGGTGCCGAGGCCGATCACGATCATCCAGTGCCACCGCGACCACGGCAGGCGGTCGAGGCGGGCCGGTACGGCCGTGGTGACCGTCGACGTCTCTCCCGGGCCCGGTACGGGCGCCCGTGACGCTCCAGAATCCATGACTGGTTCCCTCTCCGTCGCGTGATCCCCCACAGGACCCCTTCCCCCGGGTGCCCGGAAGCCGGTGGCCCATGCGGGTGAGAGAACGCGCCGCGGGGGTGGCGGAGAGGCGTGCGGCGCGTCAGGGAGTCAGCAGGGCCAGGGCGGCGGCGTGGCCGTCGAGCGGGGGGAGGTCGGCGAGGCGGAGGCTGGGGACCGGGGCCGGCCGGTCGGCGGCGCTCACGTACGGCTCGGCGGCGCCCCGGGACAGGCCCGCTCCCCAGGCCTTGAGCGCGGCCTCCTTGCGGGTCCAGCAGCGGGCGAACGCGGCCGGCCGGGCGGCGTCCGGGAGGGCCTCCAGTTCCGCCCGCTCGCGCGGATGGAGGGCGCTCGCCAGGTCCCGCACCAGGCCGGGCTCCGGGACCGCCTCGACGTCCACGCCGACCGGCACCGGGGCGACCGCCACCAGGACCCGGTCGCCCGCGTGGGAGAGCGAGAAGTGCGCGTCGTGGCCCCGGAGGTACGGCTTGCCGTGCGGCCCGCCGCAGCCGGCGCACGGCCGCCGGAGGAAGACGAGCCGCTCGGGGGGCTCGTCCACGTGGCGGCCCAGGACCAGCCGGAGCAGCACGTGGGCGACCCGGTGCCGGTCCGCGTCCGCCGGGAAGCGGAAGCGGGCGGCCCGGGCGCGCTCGTCGGCGTCGAGCACGGACGCGAGCGCGCGGGCCGGGGCCGCGGCGCGCGCCACGGAGGCCGTCACCACCCCCGGGTGGCCCGGGACCTCCTCGTAGAACATGGCCGGTCAGAATACCCGTTCGGTCGTGGTGACGACGGCGCAGCGGCCGGCCGCCCACTCCAGGGCCATCCGGTGCTCGCGCTCGGAGAAGTCGGCCACGGCGTCCGCGACGACGAAGGCCCGGACGTCGCTCATCCACGCGTCGCAGGCCGTCATCAGGACCCCGATGTGCGCGTACACGCCGGTGATCACGAGCTGGTCGCGGCCCTGTTCGCGCAGCAGCTCCAGGAGGTCGGTGCGGACGAAGGCGCTGTACTTCCACTTGGTGAGGCGGATGTCGCCGGGCTCGGGCGCGACGGCGTCCGCGATCGCCACGGCGTGCGGGTCGTCCGGGACGCCCGGGCCCCAGAAGTCCTGCTGGAGGCCGCGCTGCTCGGGCGTCTGGCCGCCGGGCTGGGCGGTGTAGACGACGGGCACGCCGAGCCGGGCGGCCTCCTTGCGGAGCACGTTCAGATTGGCGAGCAGCGCGGTGAGCGGCTCGGCGCCGTCGTCGAACGGGGTCAGGAAGTGGTTCTGGAGGTCGTGCACGAGGAGCACGGCGCGGTCCGGGTCGACGGTCCAGTCCACCCGGTTGGCCGGCAGGTCGCCGGGGCGGGGCATCGGGTAGGGCGGGACGGCGGGGAGGCTCATGACGGTCCGTTTCGGAGGGGCGGGGCGGTGGGGGTGGACTGCCGGCGGGGCCGGACGGAGGGGGCGGTCAGGCGTTCGCGCTCTCGGCGCGGAGGTCCTTCTTGGAGATCTTCCCGACGCCCGTCGTCGGGAAGGCGTCGACGAAGACGATCCGGTCGGGGACCTTGTAGGCGGCGAGGCCGCGCTCCCGCACGAACCGCTTGAGGGCGAGCGCCCTGACCTCCTCCGTCCCCGGGCGGCGGATCACGTACGCGCAGCTGCGCTCGCCGAGGTACGGGTCGGGCTCGGCCACCACGTTGGCGTCGTGCACCGACGGGTGGGCCAGGAGGTGGTTCTCGACCTCCTCGGCCGCGATCTTCTCGCCGCCCCGGTTGATCTGGTCCTTGGCGCGCCCCTCGACCACCAGGTGGCCGCTCGGGGTGAGCCGGACGAGGTCGCCGGTCCGGTAGAAGCCGTCCGCGGTGAACGCGCGGGCGTTGTGCTCCGGCGCGTTCCAGTAGCCGCGGATCGTGTACGGCCCCCGGGTCAGCAGGTGGCCGGTGGTGCCGACCGGCAGGTCCTCGTCCTCGTCGTCCACGACCCGGATCTCGTCGTCCGGGGAGATCGGTCGGCCCTGGGTGGTGACGACCGTCTCCGGGTCGTCGTCCAGGCGGGTGTAGCAGACCAGGCCCTCGGCCATCCCGAAGACCTGCTGGAGGGTGCAGCCCAGGGCGGGCCGGACCCGGCGGGCCACCTCGTCGGCGAGCTTGGCGCCCCCGACCAGGAGCACGTCGAGGGTGGAGAGGTCGTACGCGGAGCCGGGGGCGGCGTCGATCCAGACGAGCGCGAGCGGCGGCACCAGGCCGGTGATGGTCACGCCCTCGTCCTGGATCAGCGGGAACGCCACGTCCGGGGCCGGCTGCGGGCACATGACGACCCGTCCGCCCGCGTACAGCGTGCCCAGCGAACCGGGGGAGGAGAGCGGGAAGTTGTGGGCGGCGGGCAGCACGCACAGGTAGACGCTGTCCTCGTCGAGCGCGCAGATCTCGGCGGAGCCGCGCAGCGAGTAGACGTAGTCGTCGTGTGTCCGGGGGATCAGCTTGGGCACGCCGGTGCTGCCGCCGGAGAGCTGGAGGAACGCCGTCTCCGAGGGGTCGCGGTCGGGCAGGTCGACCGGCTCGGCCGGGACGTCGGCCAGGGCCTCGAAGGCCCCGGCGTTCTCGCCGACGACGAACACGTGCCGCAGCCCGGGGGAGCGGGCGAGGACCGTGGTCGCCAGGGCGCGGTGGTCGAAGCCGCCGTGGACGTCGGGGATCACGTAGGCGACGGCCCCGGTGAAGGAGCAGAAGTAGGAGATCTCCGACTCGCGGTGGGCGGGCAGCGCGAAGACGGGGAGCGCGCCGAGGCGGAAGAGCGCGAAGACCACTTCGAGGAACTCGGCGACGTTGGGCAACTGGACGACGACCTTGTCGCCGGCGCCGATGCCGCGCGCCGCGAGGCCGGCCGCGAGCCGGTCGGCGCGCAGGTCGAGTTCGGCGTAGGTCCAGGCGCGCCGGGTCCCGCCGGGCCCGGCGTGGTCGACGACGGCGACGCGGTCGGGGTGGGCCTCGGCCCGGGTGCGGAGCATCGTCCCGAAGGTGACGCCCTCCCACCAGCCGGCCGCCCGGTACCGCTCGGCGAACTCCGCCGGCCAGGTGGGCGTGGTGTACGGCTCGGGCACGGCGGCGTCCGGGCGGGCGGGGGTCGGTGCGGTCACAGCTCGGCTCCCACGGCGTGGAGGAAGGTGCGGAACTTCGCGGCGGTCTCGGCGGTCTCGTCCTCCGGCACGGACGCGGCGACGACGCCGGCCCCCGCGTACAGGCGCAGGGTGCGCTCCTCGGCCTCGGCGCAGCGGATGGTGACGACCCATTCGCCGTTGCCGTCCGCGTCGCCCCAGCCGACGATGCCGGTGAAGAAGCCGCGGTCGAAGGGCTCGGTCTCCCGGATGACCTCGCGGGCCAGCGGTGTCGGGGTGCCGCAGACCGCCGGGGTGGGGTGGAGCGAGGAGGCGATCTCCAGGGCCGACACCTCGGGGTGGGCGAGGGTGCCGGTGACCGTGGTGGACAGGTGCCACATGGCGGCGGTGCGGATCAGCGACGGCCGGGCGGGCACGTCGATGGTGGAGCAGTACGGCGCCATCGCCTGGTGCACGGCGTCGACGACGACCGCGTGCTCGTGCAGGTCCTTGGCGGACTCCAGGAGGGCCGCCGCGCGCCGCACGTCCTCGGCGAGGTCGTCGCTGCGGGGGGTGGAGCCGGCCAGCGGGTTGGAGACCAGTTGGTCGCCGCGCCGGGAGACCAGGAGTTCGGGGCTGGCCCCGAGCAGGGTGCGGCCGGGGCGGGTGGGCAGCGCGAAGGTGTAGCCGCAGGGGTCGCGGCGGGCGAGCCGGCGGAGCATGGCGGCGATGTCCGGCTCGTCGGTGCCGGTGACCTCCAGGGTGCGGGCGAGCACCACCTTGCTGAACTCGCCGTTCCACATGCGGTCGACGGCGGCGGCGACGCCCTTGGCGTAGACCTCGGGCGCCGGGTGGGGGCGGACCGTCCACGCGCCGGCGCGGGGCGCGTCGGCGGGCAGCGCGACGAGCGGGTCGGAGGCGAGGGCCGGTCCGGTGCGGACCGTCTCGGGCACGACGAGCGCGGCGGGGGCGTCCTGGTCGAAGGGGATGGCGCCCATCACGACGGGGGCGCTGTGGCGTCCGGCGCGGGCCTCGGCGAGGGCGTCGGCCACCCGCTCGGCGATCGGGTCGGTGCCGTGCGGGACCTCGCTCAGGACGCCGTGGGCGAGCAGGGTCCGGGTGGGCGTGGCGAGGAAGCGGTCGCCGGCGTGGAAGGCGTCGAGCAGCCCGGTGGCGGCGCCGACGGCGGAGGACGTGGGGGAGGCGGCGCGGACGGGCGCGGGGGCCGGCGCGGCGGGGG
>JNWL01000005.1 GCA_000716465.1 Streptomyces bikiniensis | reverse complement strand
CCTTCGGTCTTGCGTCTCCGACTCTATCAGATCTTTCCGACCCGATTTCCTCGGTGCTTTCCGGTCCCTTTCGCTTTCACTCCGGGGGCCTTCCGGCGTTTCCGACTCTATCAGATCCTTTCGGCGTCTGATTCCCAGTCAGCGGGAGTTGTCTTTCCGGCTGTTGGGCCGTTCTGACGTCTCAAACTCTAGCGGATTCCCCCGGCGACTCATAATCGAGTCTTTCGAAATGAATTTCGGCATGCCGAAATTCTTCCCGTGAGGGAGATCGTGCTGAGTAGAGGTGCCGCATCAGCGGCGGGAGTGGCTGTCGCAGAACCGTTCCGGCTCCGTGACAACTCGGAGAACACTACGCGTCCGGGAAGGGCGTGTCAACCTCCTCCCCCAGGCCCGTCCCGGTGGCCTCAGTCGAGGTCCGTCAGGCGGCCGCCGGCGTCGGGCTGGGTGTGCTCCACGCGGCGGAGGAGGCGGATGAGGACGTCGCCGAGGACGCCCTTCTCCTCCGTGCTGAGGTCCTGGAGGAGGTCCTCCTCGAAGGCCGTGGCCATGCGCATGGCCTCCAGCCACTTCGTGCGGCCCTCGTCGGTGAGCTCCACGATCACGCGGACCCGGTTGTTCTCGTCGCGGTCGCGGGTGACCAGGCCCTCTCCCGCCATGCGGTCGATGCGGTGGGTCATCGCGGCCGGGGTGAGGCCCAGGCGCTTGGCCAGCTCGCCGGGGCCGAGCCGGTAGGGCTCCCCGGAGAGGACCAGCGTTTTGAGGACCTCCCACTCGGCGTTGCTGATGCCGAGGTCGGCGAGCTGGCGTCCGTACGCCACGTTCATCCGCCGGTTCAGCCGGCCGAGGGCCGAGACGACCTTCTCGACCTGGGGGTCGAGGTCGCGGAACTCGCGCTGGTAGGCGGCGATCTGCTCGTCGAGGCTCGGCTCCTGGGGAGCCTGCGGGCCGGACCGCTCGGGGTTTTCGGGCATGCGGCGAGTATCCCACGGACCTCGTTGGCGTCGAAGTCCTTCTATGTGTACAGTTGAGGAGTTAACTTTAGCTTTTAAGTCTTCAGGGTTCAGGGCTACAGGCCTGAACCCGTGACCGAAGTGGGTGAGTGTGACCAAGGCGAGGGGCGCGGAGATGCGCCGGATTCAGGCAGGCAGCGCGCTGAGCGCGTTCGGACTCGGCTTCACCGTGCCGTACCTCTATGTGTACGTGGCACAGGTGCGGGATCTGGGCGCGGCGACGGCGGGCATCGTCCTGGCCGTCTTCGCCATGGCCGCGCTCGTGGTGCTGCCCTTCAGCGGGCGGGCCATCGACCGGCGCGGGCCCGTGCCCGTGCTGCTCGTGGCCTCGGTCGTCGCCGCCGTGGGCGCGGTGGGGATGGGCTTCGCCTCCAGCGTGCCGGCGGCCGTGGGGGCGGCGGCGCTGCTCGGCGCCGGTACGGCCGTCCTCCAGCCGGCCCTCGCCACGATGATCGTCTGGTGCTCGACGCCCGTCGGGCGCACCCGGGCGTTCGCCATGCAGTTCTTCCTGCAGAACCTGGGCCTCGGCGTCGGCGGTCTGATCGGCGGGCAGCTGGTCGACACCAGCCGGCCCGGCAGCTTCATCCTGCTGTTCTCGATCGAGGCGGCGATGTTCCTGGTGCTGGCCGGGATCGTCGGGACCGTCCGTATGCCGGGCTCCCCCGCGCTCCAGGACGCCCGCCCGTCCGAGGCGGGCAGGGGCGGCGGCGTCCGGGCGCTGCTCGGGCACAAGGCGATGGTGCAGCTGTGCGTCCTCGGCTTCGTCCTCTTCTTCGCCTGCTACGGACAGTTCGAGTCGGGCCTCGCCGCGTACGGCACCGAGGCCGCCGGCATCCAGCCGTCCGCGCTCGGGCTCGCGCTCGCCGCCAACACGGCGGTGATCGTGCTGGCCCAGTTCCTGGTGCTCAAGTTCGTCGAGCGCCGCCGGCGGAGCCGGGTCATCGCGGCCGTGGGCCTGATCTGGACCGTCGCCTGGATCATCGCCGGGTACGCGGGCCTCGGGCACGGCAGCCAGGCCATGGCGACGGCGGCCTTCGTCTCCACGTACGCCCTCTTCGGGCTCGGCGAGGCGATGCTGTCGCCGACCGTGGCCCCGCTGGTGGCCGACCTGGCGCCGGAGTCGATGGTCGGCTCGTACAACTCGGCCTTCGCCCTGGTGAAGCAGCTCGCGCTGGCCGTCGGTCCGGCCGTGGGCGGGCCCATGGGGGCCGCGCTGCACGGTCCGTACATCGTGACCTTCGTGCTCTTCTCGCTCGGGATCACGTTCCTCGCCGTCCGGCTCGGCAAGCAGCTCACCCCCGAGCAGAACCAGCCGTCCCTGGCCCTCCGGCCGTCGAAGGTCGTCGTCCGGCACGAGCCGGTCGAGCCGGACGAGCCGATCCGGCAGGACGTGCCGGTCAGGGCGTCCTAGTCCTTCAGGGCGAACTCACACCAGACCGCTTTGCCGCCGCCCGGGGTGCGGCGGCTCCCCCAGGACGAGGCGATCGTCGCGATGATCGAGATCCCGCGACCCGCCTCGTCCTCCGTTTCCGCCCTGCGGCGGCGCGGCAGGTGGTCGTCCCCGTCGGTCACCTCGATGATCAGGCGCCGGTCGGTGCGGCGCAGCCGCAGGCGCATGGGCGGGGTGCCGTGCTGGAGGGAGTTCCCCACCAGCTCGCTGGTGGCGAGGACGCCCAGGTCGCGCAGTTCGACCGGGAAGCGCCAGCTGGAGAGGACCCCGGAGGCGAAGGCACGCGCGCGGGGGGCCGCCTCGATCCCGCCGAGGAGTTCCAGGGCGGCGTTGTGGAACAGCTCCGCGTCCGTGCCCTCGCGGGAGGGGTGCTGGACGACCAGGACGGCGACGTCGTCGTCGTGGTCGGCGGTCACCCCCAGGGAGCGCAGGAGCCGGTCGCAGACCACCTGCGGGGTGCCGCTGGCGCCGGAGAGTGCGCGGGCCAGGGCGGCGACGCCCTCGTCGATGTCCTCGCGGCGCCGCTCGACCAGGCCGTCGGTGTAGAGGACGGCGGTGGAGCCGGGCGGCAGGGCGATGGAGCCCGAGGTGTGGAGCCAGCCGCCGGTGCCGAGCGGCGGGCCCGTGGGGTCGTCGGCCTGGCGGACGGTGCCGTCCTCGTCCCGTACGAGGATCGGGAGGTGGCCGGCGGAGGCGTACACCAGCCTGCCCTCGTTGGGGTCGTGGACCGCGTACACGCAGGTGGCGATCTGGCTGGCGTCGATCTCGGCGGCGAGGCCGTCGAGGAGCTGGAGGACTTCGTGCGGGGGCAGGTCCAGGCGCGCGTACGCCCGGACGGCGGTGCGGAGCTGGCCCATGACGGCGGCGGCGCGGACGCCCCGGCCCATGACGTCGCCGATGACGAGTGCGGTGCGGCCGGCGCCGAGGGTGATCACGTCGTACCAGTCGCCGCCGACGGCCGCGTCGGTGCCGCCGGGCTGGTAGGTGGCGGCGATCCGCAGGTCGTCGGGCTGTTCGAGGTCCTGCGGGAGCAGGGAGCGCTGGAGGGTGACGGCGGTCTCGCGGTGCTTGCGCTCGCTGGCGCGCAGCCGCTCGGCGGCCTCGGCGTGGTCGGTGACGTCCGCGGCGTGGACGAGGACGGCGCCGCCGTCGACGCGGGGGCTGTCGACGGGCAGGCAGGTGACCGTGTACGAGCCGCCGTCCCGGGCGCGGCGGGCCTTGACCGTGCGGGGCTTGCCGCTGCGCAGCACCTGGTCCATGAGGGGCGGCAGGCCCAGGTCCTCGGCCTCCGGGCAGGTGGCGGCGACGGTGGCGCCGGGGGTGCGGGGGCCGAAGGCGGTGGCGTACGCCTCGTTCACGTACGCGATGCGGTGCTCCGGGCCGTACACGAGCGCGACCAGGCCGGGGAGGCGGCCGAGGAGCTCCCGTACGGAGAAGTCCTCCAGGGAGGGGACGTCCTCGGCGACGTCGGCCGGCCGCTCCGGCTGCTGCCCGTGCTCACCGCGGGCGGCGGGCACGGAGCCTTCGGTCCCCCGCGCCGTGCGGCGCTGTGTGCCGGGGAGCCGGGCGCTCCAACGGGTGAAGTTCACGGATCTGTATGCCTCGTGGTGTCGGTGCCGCGCGGAGTCACGCTGTGCAGGTATGAGCCCACCTATGGTCACACGCCCAGTGTGGACGAGTGCACTGACAGTGATGTCAGGACGACGGCTTGTCGTCGTCGCCGGGTGGCGGGGAGGCCGCGAGCTCGAATTCGGCGCGGGGGTGTTCCAGGGAGCCGAGGGAGACGATCTCCCGTTTGAACAGGCCGGACAGGGTCCATTCGGCCAGGACCCGGGCCTTCCGGTTGAAGGTGGGGACCCGGCTCAGATGGTAGGCCCGGTGCATGAACCACGCCGGGTAGCCCTTGAGTCTGCGTCCGTAGACGTGGGCGACGCCCTTGTGGAGGCCGAGGGAGGCGACGGAGCCCGCGTACGCGTGCGCGTACTCCTTGAGCGGCTGTCCGCGCAGGGAGGCGGTGATGTTCCCGGCGAGGACGCGGGCCTGGCGGACGGCGTGCTGGGCGTTGGGCGCGCACTCCCCGCCGGGTGCGCCGGAGGTGACGTCGGGGACGGCGGCGGCGTCGCCGGCGGCCCAGGCGTGGTCGACGCCCTCGACGGAGAGCCGGGCGGTGCAGCGGATCCGGCCGCGTTCGTTCAGCGGCAGGTCGGTGGCGGCGAGGAGGGGGGCGGGTCGGACACCGGCGGTCCAGACGACGGTGCGGGTGGGGAGCCGGGTGCCGTCGCTGAGGACGGCGACCCGGTCCTCGCAGGAGTCGAGGCGGGTCTCCAGGCGCACGTCGACGTTCCGGCCGCGCAGCTCGCGAACGGCGTACCGGCCCATCTTCCCGCCGACCTCGGGGAGGATCCGGTCGGAGGCCTCGACGAGGACCCAGCGCAGGTCGCCGGGCTTGATGTTGTGGTAGTACCGGGCGGTGTAGCGGGCCATGTCCTCCAGCTCGGCGAGGGCCTCCACGCCCGCGTAGCCGCCGCCGACGAAGACGAAGGTGAGGGCGGCGTCGCGGACCGCGGGGTCGCGGGTGGAGGAGGCGATGTCCATCTGCTCGATGACGTGGTTGCGCAGGCCGATGGCCTCCTCGACGGTCTTGAAGCCGATGCCGTGCTCGGCCAGGCCGGGGACCGGGAGGGTGCGGGAGACGGAGCCGGGCGCGATGACCAGTTCGGTATAGGTGAGCTCGACCGGGGCCGTGCCCTCCTCGTCGGTGGCGAGGGTGGAGAGGGTCGCGGTCCGCTCGGCGTGGTCGACGGAGAGGACTTCCCCGATGAGGATGCGGCAGCGGTCGAGGACGCGGCGCAGCGGTACGACGACGTGGCGCGGGGAGATGGAGCCGGCGGCGGCCTCGGGCAGGAACGGCTGGTACGTCATGTACGGCTCGGGGGTGACCACGACGATCTCGGCGGCGCCGGATCGGAGTTCCGCCCTGAGCTGCCGCTGGAGGCGCAGCGCGGTGTACATGCCGACGTATCCACCGCCGACCACGAGAATGCGCACAGGTTCGGTCACCGTCCCATGACGCACCCCCGGCCGTTGTTTGTCCACAGGCTCGACAAATTGTGTGACCGGAGGGGTACGGAGGCGCGGGGTGGCGCGCGAGGCGGATGCGGTGGGATCCACCCTGGTCACGGAGGTCGGGGCGGGTTCGGAGGGGGGTGGGAAACGGGAGTGATCCGGGCCTTGCTCCGATCGGGGGCGCACCGTGCGGAACACCCCCTTCTGAATTGACTCCGACTCAACTATGTTCGTACTTCGTCGGGGTGTCGGATGGGAGCGCGTGGACCGAAGCGCTCGTCGGCCGGAAGCCCCGTGTCAGGGCGGGGAGTCTCCGGGGGGAGACATCATGAGCGGGGGAACGCTTATGCAGATGCAGGATTCACGCTGGCAGCCGGGCGCCGGGGCGGTGGCCGTCGACGACGCGCGGGCCGCGGGAGCCGTGGGCTCCGAGCGGGTCGGCGGCTCCGAGCGGGGCGGCGCGCTGTCGGCGGGCGGCCGGTCGGCGCCGCTGCGGGTGGACGCGCAGCGCAATCTGGAGCACGTGCTGCGGGCCGCGCGCGAGGTGTTCGGCGAGCTCGGCTACGGGGCTCCGATGGAGGACGTGGCGCGTCGCGCGCGCGTGGGGGTCGGCACCGTCTACCGGCGCTTCCCCAGCAAGGACGTGCTGGTGCGCCGGATAGCCGAGGAGGAGACCGCGCGGCTGACCGAGCAGGCGCGGGCCGCGCTGGGGCAGGAGGAGGAGCCGTGGTCGGCGCTCTCCCGGTTCCTGCGGACCTCGGTGGCCTCGGGCGCGGGGCGGCTGCTGCCGCCGCAGGTGCTGCGGGTGGGCGTGGACGACTCGGTGCTGCCGGGCGCCGCCGAGGACGCGGACGAGGCGGCCCGGGTGCCGTACCAGCGGGGCGGCGACGGGCAGGCGGACACGCGGGTGGTCGCACCGCGCGGCGTGCCGGCCGAGGAGCGGGACGACGCGGGGGCCGCCGAGCTCCTGGAGGTCGTCGGGCGTCTGGTCGACCGGGCGCGGGAGGCGGGTGAGCTGCGGACGGACGTGACCGTGGCGGACGTCCTCCTCGTCATCGCCACCGCCGCGCCGGCCCTGCCGGACGCGGTGCAGCAGGCGGCGGCTTCGGCGCGGCTCCTGGACATCCTGCTCGAAGGGCTGCGCTCCCGGTAGGGACGGCCACTCCTTCTCCTCGCCGGCGCGTGGCCGGTGGTCCGGGCGGACCTACGAGCATGACACGAACGCGTGAGCGGTTACGCCCGGATACGGGAAGTCGCCCCGGACGAGTGGTATGTGGACGGGGCGCTTCGGCGTGCCCGCGCTCTGTGGCAGGCTTGGCCGGTGTTCGGTTCTGAGCATGCGTACGGGGGCTTCCGCGATGAGCGGTGAGGGTCGGGACGAGCCGTTGGGGAACAGCGGTACCGCGGAGGCCGGGGGCCTGCCCGCCCGGCAGGTGCCGAGCCAGGGCGGGCCGGTGGGTCTCCCGGGGGCGGCGGGATCGCCGCCCGGGTACGTCGATCCGGACGATCGGTTCGATCCGCTTGATCCGGTCGCTCCGGTCGCTCCGGTCGCTCCGGTCGAGATGCTCGGCGCGAGCGTGCCGCAGCAGCGTGAGGGGAAGTCCGCCGGGCCGGGTGCCGGGGTCGGGGTCGGGGTCGGGTCCGGGGGTGTCGCGGGGGCGGCCACCGGGGCCGGGGCCGGATTCGGTGAGGGCGGGCTCGTGGAGGGCGGCTTCACGGAGGTCGAAGGGGACGCCGAGGGGGACGGGGTGCTTCCGCCGCCCCTCGAACTGCCGCCCTCCGACGCCGACCTCGTCCAGCTCATGCGGGACGGCGACGACTCCGCGTACGAGGAGCTGTTCCGCCGCCACTCCGAGGCCGTGCGCCGGTACGCCAAGTCCTGCTGCCGCGACGCGCACACCGCCGACGACCTCACCGCCGAGGTGTTCGCCCGCACCCTCCAGGCCGTACGGGGCGGGGCCGGGCCCGAGCAGGCGGTGCGCGCCTACCTCATGACCACCGTCCGGCGGGTCGCCGCGAGCTGGGCCAGGACGCAGAAGCGGGAACAGCTCGTCGAGGACTTCGCGGTGTTCGCCGCGGAGGCCGCCCGCTCCTCCGAGGTCTCCGACCAGGACACGATGGACCTCGGCGCGGACGTCCGGGCCATGCACGAGGCCGAGCGGTCGCTCGCCATGCAGGCCTTCCGCTCGCTGCCCGAGCGGTGGCAGGCCGTGCTGTGGCACACCACCGTCGAGGAGGAGTCGCCGAGCGAGGTCGCCCCGCTCTTCGGGCTGACCGCCAACGCCACGGCCGTGCTCGCCAGCCGGGCCCGCGAAGGGCTCAAGCAGGCCTACCTCCAGGCCCACGTCAGCCAGTCCCTGACGGCGGGCGGCGACTGCGCCCGCTACGCGGACCGGCTCGGCGCCTACGCGCGCGGCGGGCTGCGGATGCGGGCCGAGCGCGGGCTGCGCAAGCACCTGGAGGAGTGCGCCAAGTGCCGGCTCGCCGCCGGTGAACTGGCGCACGTGAACGCCGGTATCCCCGCGCTGCTGCCGGTCGCCGTCATCGGCTGGTTCGCCGCCGGGTACTCGCTCAAGGCCGCCGGGGCCGTCGCGGGCGGCACCGCCGCCGCTGCCGGGGCCGGTGCGGCGGCGGCCGCCTCCGGGTCCTCGGGGGGCGCCGCCCCGGGCGGTGCCGCCGCCGAGGGGCTCGGCACCCCGGCCAAAGTGGGGATCGCGGCGGCCGCGGCCGTCGCCGCTGCGGCCGGGCTCGTCTGGGCCATGGCCGGGGATCCGGAGCCCGTGGCCGCGCCCAGGCCCTCGCAGCCGGTCGTCGTCCCGGTGGCGCCGCAGGAGCCCGCGCCCCCGGCGGAGCCCGTACCGCCTGCCCCGCCCGTGAGGGCCGACGCCCCGGCGCCCGCGCCCGCCCCTCGGGAGCCCTCCCGGAAACCCTCTCCGAAGCCGGAGCCGGAGACGAGGACAGCGCCGGAGCCCGCGCCTCCCGCCCCGCCGGCCCCGGAGCCGACGCCGAGGCCCACGCCGCCGGTGAGCACGACGCCCGCTCCTGAACCGGCGCCCGCCCCGAAGCCGACGCCGAAACCGAAGCCGAAACCGACGCCGAGCCCCGAGAAGCCCCCGCCCGCGCCGCCGGTCGTCTACCCGGTCGACGAGCTGGACTACGGGATCTTCGGCGACGGCACCAAGCCCGAGGTGTCCATGGCCGAGAGCGGCTTCATGTGGCAGCGCAGGGGCCTCTCCGTCGGCAGCACCCGGTACGCGCACGGGGTGAGCGTCCACGCGCCGTCCTCGCTGGTCATCGACCTCAACCGGCAGTGCACGAGTTACGACGCGGTGGTCGGCGTCGACGACCTGAGCGCCCTGTTCGGCGTCGGCGGCGTCCGCTTCTCCGTCTACGGGGACGGGCAGCGGCTCTGGCGGTCCGGCGTGATCGAGGCGGGCGACCCGCCGGTCCCGGTGCACGTCGACATCACCGGACGCTCCAGGCTCCGGCTCGTGGTCGAGGAGTCCGGGCCGCTGGGGCGAGCGGCGATCGCCGACTGGGCAGGGTCCCGGATCAGCTGCTCCTGACGCCGTCCGGAGCGGCCTCCGGAACAGCCCCCGGAGCGGCCTCCGTAACGGCCTCCGTGACGTTTTCCGGTGGGCATGTCGGGGCGTCGGCCTTCGGAGCGCCCGACGGGAAGCCCTCCACGAGGGACAGGACCCCGTCGACGTCCAGTCCCTCGCCCGCCGTCCGGGCGGCGGCGAGGCCCGGCCCGCCGAGGACGGCGAGCGAGCGGTCCGTGACCGACGCGGCCTCCTCCAGCTCCGGGACCGAGCGGGGCAGTTCGCGGCGCCAGGAGTCCACGGCGGCCAGGACCGTGGCGGCGAGGAGCGGTTCGCCCGCCCGGGACAGGGCTACCGCGAGCCCCTGACCGAGCGCCGCGGCGATGAGGTCCGCGCACCGGACGTCCCGCGCGGCGCGCAGGGCGGTCGCGGCGGAGGTGACGGCCGCGACGCCCCCGCCCCCGTACGCCTCGACGCGGGCGGCGAGTCCGATGACCGCGGCCGTGGAGTGCGGCGGCGGGTTCCCGGCCTCGACCAGGCGGCCCGCCTCCTCCGTGTGGACGCGGGCCGTCTCGATGTCGCCCCGGTGGAGGGCGATGGCGGCGCCCAGGTAGGCGAGGAAGGGGCGGGCGTTATCTTGGGTGCGGATTGAGTGTCAGGCATGTGAGGTAAGTGGTGGCTTACAAACGTGCCTGACGAGTATCTGAGGGTCGTTCAGGCACGCACGGCATGTTCGTGATGTGTACGCGCCGACCTCTCCGGTTCGGACGAACCGAGGTTGGGCGCCCTTGTTTCGACCGAAACACCTTCCGCGAGGCGCGACGACCTCGAACGGGGGTCCAGGATGCGGTCGGTACGGGGCTTGGGATCGTCAACCTGCGGCCGATGGGCTGGTTCAGGCGAAGAGGGCAGCAAGTGCTCCTGCTACCGCAGCGGTGAGGGTGATGACCGCGGCGAAGGCGGTGGCGGCTCGGGTGAGAGCGGCCGGGTAGGTGGCGCCGTCCATCCGCGCGAGTTTGGCCGCGCCGGCGGCGGCCAGCAGCGCGATGACGATCACGAGTGCGATGGTGAGGAGGGCAACGGCGACGGTCACGGCAGGCTCCCGGTTCACGAGGTGGGGTGTCGTGGTCGAAAGTCGCGGAAACCCTGTTCGCCGGGGTTCGCCGGAGGAAGATGAACACCGGCGAACACGGCTTTGGGGGGCGGGTGCAGTACGAGCAGGACGGCATTGCCGACAATCCGGCGCTCACGGAGCTGCGCGGGAGGCTGGGCGACGGCCTGGCCCGCAACCGGATCAACAAGACGGAACTCGCCCGCCGGTCGGGGCTGGGGCGTACGACCGTGTCGGGGGCCTTCCAGACTGGCGGGCCGGTGCCCTCGGCGCACACGGTGCAGGCACTGGCCCGTGCGTTGAAGCTGCCTGTCGAGGAGTTGTTGGCCTTGCAGCGGGACGCGGACGCCGGGGGAGGACAGCGGCCGGCGCCGGGCCGTCCGATCGGGCAGTGGGAGCCGCACGCTCTGGAAGTCCACCCGGCGGGTCCCAGCAGCATCGTTCCCGGCAGCGATGTGCCGAGGGCGCGGGAGCTGCCGGGGTACGTCAAGCGCGGGCATGACCTGGTGCTGGCGGAAGCTGTGCGGGATGCTGTGGCCGGCCGCAGCCGGATGGTGGTCCTGGTGGGAGGTTCATCGACGGGCAAGACACGGGCATGCTGGGAGGCTGTGCAGCCCCTCGCGAACATGAGGTGGAAGCTTTGGCATCCCTTCGATCCCACCCGCGCCGAGGCCGCTCTCGATGACCTGCACCGTGTCGCTCCTGAAACTGTGGTGTGGCTGAACGAAGCCCAGCACTACCTCGGCGACCGCGAGGCCGGCGAGCGCGTCGCCGCCGCACTCCACGGCCTGCTCACCACCCCGGAACGCGGTCCGGTGCTGGTGCTCGGCACCCTCTGGCCCGAGTACGCCGCCCGCTACACCGCCATGTCCTCCCCGGGTAGGGAAGACCCGTACAGCCGGGTTCGGGAACTCCTGTCCGGCCGCACGCTGACCGTCCCCGACGCGTTTGACGCACAGGCGCTGGCCGCCGCGGCGACCCTCGCCCGGGACGGTGACCGGCTGCTGGCCGATGCCCTCACCCGCGCCGGCACCGACGGGCGAGTGACTCAGGACCTGGCCGGGGCCCCCGAGTTGCTCAACCGCTACGAACGGGCGACCCCTGCGGCCAGAGCTGTGCTGGAGGCGGCGATGGACGCGCGCCGCCTCGGCGTCGGCCTCCACCTGCCACAGGCGTTCCTCATCGACGCCGCCGCCGACTACCTCACCGACACCGACTACGACCGACTCACCGAGGACTGGGCCGAACAGGCCTTCGCCGAACTCGCCGAACAGGTCCACGGCAAACAAGCCCCCCTCCGCAACACCATCCCCCGGCCCCGACGGCGGCCACCCACGCCCTCCCCTCCTATCGACATACCGCACCCGGCGGCTACAGGGCCGATGTTCCGGCTCGCCGACTACCTCGAACAACACGGCCGCACCACCCGCAGACCACTGTGTCCGCCCGCTTCCTTCTGGCACGCCGCCTTTATTCATCTCACCCACCCCGACGACCTGAACAACCTCATCAAGGCGGCCCAGTCCCGGCATCGCCTGCAATGGGCCCACCACCTCCGACACCGCGCCGCCGACCACGGCGACACCGACGCCCTGTTCTACCTAACCTTCATGCGGGAGCGGGCCGGGGACGGGGAGGGTGCCGAGCACCTCTACAGGCAGGCCGCCGACCTCGGCGACACCGACGCTTTGTCCCGCCTGGCCGAGATGCGGGAGCGGGCCGGGGACGGGGAGGGTGCCGAGCACCTCGCCCGGCAGGCCGCCGACCTCGGCAACACCGACGCCCTGTCCCGCCTGGCCGAGATGCGGGAGCGGGCCGGGGACCGGGAAGGGGCCGAGCGCCTCTACAGGCAGGCCGCCGACCTTGGCGACACCCGCGCCCTGTCCCGCCTGGCCGAGATGCGGGAGAAGGCCGGGGAGCGGGAGGGTGCCGAGCGCATCTACAGGGAGGCCGCCGACCTCGGCAACCCCTACGCCCTGTCCCGCCTGGCCTTCATGCGGGAGGAGGCCGGGGACCGGGAAGGGGCCGAGCACCTTGCCCGGCAGGCCGCCGACCTTGGCGACATCGACGCTTTGTCCCGCCTGGTCGAGATGCGGGAGCGGGCCGGGGACGGGGAGGGTGCCGAGCACCTCGCCCAGCAGGCCGCCGACCTCGGCACCACCTACGCCCTGTCCCGCCTGGCCGAGATGCGGGAGGAGGCCGGGGACCGGGAAGGGGCCGAGCACCTCTACAGGCAGGCCGCCGACCTTGGCAACACCCGCGCCCTGTCCCGCCTGGCCGAGATGAGAGAGGAGGCCGGGGACCGGGAAGGGGCCGAGCGCCTCTACAGGCAGGCCGCCGACCTCGGCAACCCCTACGCCCTGTCCCGCCTGGCCTTCATGCGGGAGGAGACCGGGGACCGGGAAGGGGCCGAGCACCTCGCCCGGCAGGCCGCCGACCTCGGCACCACCCGCGCCCTGTCCCGCCTGGCCGAGATGCGGGAGAAGGCCGGGGACCGGGAAGGGGCCGAGCACCTCGCCCGGCAGACCGCCGACCTCGGCAACACCGACGCCCTGTCCCGCCTGGCCGAGATGCGGGAGAAGGCCGGGGACCGGGAAGGGGCCGAGCACCTCGCCCAGCAGACCGCCGACCTCGGCAACACCGACGCCCTGTCCCGCCTGGCCGAGATGAGGGAGGAGGCCGGGGACCGGGAAGGGGCCGAGCACCTCGCCCAGCAGGCCGCCGACCTTGGCAACCCCTACGCCCTGTCCCGCCTGGCCTTCATGCGGGAGGAGACCGGGGACGGGGAGGGTGCCGAGCACCTTGCCCGGCAGGCCGCCGACCTTGGCGACACCCTCGCCCTGTTCCGCCTGGCCGAGATGCGGGAGGAGGCCGGGGACGGAGAGGGTGCCGAGCACCTTGCCCGGCAGGCCGCCGACCTTGGCACAGACGAAATTAGGGGGACACCTCTCGGGTTCACAACGCGGTGGCCCGACGGACTAGACCCAGGCGGCACGCCCACGCGGCCATGGCAATGCTCCACGTGCCACTCCTCTTGACCGCTACCCAAGGGCTGTCCCGTAACTGGGCGGTGCCGCGGAACGGGACTGTGTCATGGCTGGTCACAGGATTGAAGGGTGCTGATCAAGGGATACGACGTCGGCCCGTTGGTGGCGGGCGAGTCACTGCCGGCCCGCCCGGGCTTCTGGTCGAACCACCTTCTGGCGATGTGCAGCGACGGTGGGTGTGCCGAGCGCCCCGGTCCGGAGTGGTTCGGTGAGGACGGCGCCGATACCGATGCCTTGTCCGAGGTCCTCTTCGATCCCGAACGCTGGCCAGCGTTCAGGCTGCCGGCAGAAGACGGCCCCGGAGCCGTGGTGATCTACCGCAACCTGGATGGCGACTACGGCACCGACTACCTCCTCACCCATCCAGGCAGAAGCCACGTCGAGCAGATCGCCAGCTGGGACGGAGACTTCTCGGGCACCGGTCTGACATGGCACGAACTGATCAGGATCGCTGACAGCCCGTCTCCTGCGACCGAAGGCGTTCAGGACACAGCCACCCGCTTCCTGCTGCTGCTCCCCCTCACCGATCCAGAGGTCCCGGAAACAGCACTGGCAAGGCTCATCGCTGCCCTGGTCGTAGTCGGCGCGCCTCAAGACACCATCTCAAGCACGGCCGAGCACCTGCTGGCCCACCTCACGAAGAGATCCCGGCACGACCCCACGTGGGCATCTCCGCTGAGCGGCAGCTAAGAGGCGGGGCGGTCTCCAGTCACCCCATGGAACGATCTTGATGTGACTGGTGTGATCACGGCGTCAGAGCCGTCTTGGATAGCCTCGTTCTCCGGGCTCAGCCCCCGCGCTGATCAGGCTGGTCTCGCGGAGGCGGAGCGCGGAGAGGACGGCGCCGGGGACGGCCCCGGGGTCGTCGAGCGGGGCGAGCTCGGCGATCCAGGCGGCGGGGCCGCCGGTCCGCAGCGCGGCCTCCTCGGCGAGCCGCGTCTTGCCGCTTCCGCCGGGGCCGGTGAGCGTGACGAGCCGGGAGCCGGCCAGGTCGGCGCGGAGCGCGTCGAGCTCGGGCTCGCGGCCGACGAAGGAGGTGAGGCGGGGGCGGATGTTGCCGGCGGGGCCCCCGGAGGGCTTCTCGGAGAACTTCTCGGAGGGTCCTTCGGCGGGTTTCTCGGTGTGGCCCCCGGTGGGTCTCCCAGTGGGTCCTCCGGCGGGTCCCCCGGCGGGTCCTCCGGCGGGTCCCCCGGCGGGTTTCCCGGCGGGTCCCCCGGTGGAGGGCGGGGGCGCGGCCGGGCTCGCGAGGAGTTCGCGGTGGAGGGCGGTGAGTTCGGGGCCGGGGTCGGTGCCGAGGGCGTCCGCGAGGGTGCGGCGGGCCGATTCGTACGCGGCGAGGGCATCGGCGTGGCGGCCCTCGGCCCGCAGGGCGCGGACGAGGTGGGCGCGGAAGGCCTCGTCGTACGGGTACGTGGCGGTGAGCTCGGTCAGTTCCGGTACGAGGCCGTCGGCGGCGCCCCGGCGCAGGTCCGCCTCGACGCGGCGGCGCAGGGCGGCGAGCCGCTGGGCCTCGGGACGGACGCCCGCCGGGCCGGGCAGGTCGGCGAGGGCGGGGCCGCGGAAGAGGCCGAGGGCTTCCCGGAGGAGGGCGGCGGCGGTGCCGGGGTCACCGGCGTCGAGCCGGGCGCCCGCTTCGGCGGCCCGGCGCTCGAAGACGTACAGGTCGATGTCGTCGGGTCCGGCGGCGAGCCGGTAGCCGGGGCCGGGGGTGGAGGCGACGGCCTCCCTGCCGAGGACCCGGCGGAGGCGGCCGACCAGGGCCTGGAGGGCGGCGGGCGCGTCCTGCGGCGGGGCGTCCCCGTACACGTCGTCGGCGAGCTCGCCGACGGAGACGGGCCGTCCGCCACGCAGTGCGAGCGCGGCGAGGAGCGCGCGCAGCCGGACACCGCCGAGGGGGAGGGGGGTGCCGTCGGGACGAAGGGCCTCGGTGGTGCCGAGGATGAGATACCGCACCGGTTCATTGTGGCCGCGGGCCCGCGCGGACGCCTCGGGGTTTACCCGGGCTCGCCCCGGAGACGGGCGGACGTCAGAACTCGGCCGTGTCCAGGGTGAAGCCCAGGGGCGCCGGGATCGGGACGGGCGTCCCCAGCTTGTGGACGGACTTGTGGTCGTAGTCGTCTCCCGCCGGCCCGGAACACACGACGGCTTCGCCGGCCTCGCGGTCGATCAGGAGGTAGAGGGGGATGCCCGCGCGCGCGTAGGCCCGGATCTTCTGGACGCGGTCGCGGCTCGCGGTGGAGGAGGAGGTGACCTCGGCGACGAGGAGGACGGGGTCGGGGGCGTGCCACTCCTGCTGGTCGGCGAAGCTGCCCTTGGGGGCGATGACGAGGTCGGGGATGACCCGCGCCGTGTCGGCTGTACCCGGCAGGCTGAGGCCGATGCCCGTGTAACGCCCGACACCCTTGTCGTGATCTCGGACCTGGCCGTTCACCTCCGAAACGATCTCCTCGTGCTCGCCATCGGCCGGAGGCACCACGTGGATCTCCTCTTCGATCAGCTCCACGCGCCAGCCCTTGGGGGCCAGCGCACTGAACAGCTCGAAGGTCTCCTGCACACTCGCACCCTCGCGGTCGGGCGTGCCCTCGGAGAACGCGTCTTCCGGAATCGGCAGCGGCAGCGCCATGCCGGACCTCCTTCGCTCGGTGCGACGCTCTCAGCTTAGAACGGGCGTCGCGGCGGGGTCCGGAGTGCGTTCGCTCGAACGAGCGTGCCGCGCACCTGCGACCGGAAGGCGCCCCGCGGAGCCTCACGCCGGAAGCGACCTCGACGCCGGGATCAGGGGCCCCTGGACCGCGCGGTGGGCGCGGGGCTCCGTGGTGCTGGTCCAGCAGGAGCCGCGGCGGGCGAGGAGGCGGCCGAGCCAGAGTTCGGTGGAGACGAGGTCGGCGAGGCCGTCGAGGGGGACGGGCGCGCCGTCGGCGGCGGCGCGCAGGGCGTCGCGGACGGTGCGGGCCTCGATCAGGCCCGCGTCCGCGAGGAGCGGCGCGTCGAAGAGGGCCAGGAGCCGGGGGAGCGCGGCGCGCAGGCCCGCGCGAGCGGCGGCGGCCGGGACGGCCGGGTGCGGGGCGCCCCAGCCCGGCGGCAGGTCGTGGACGCCGGCGCCGGTCAGGACCGTGCGCAGGACGCCGGCGCGGGCGTCCGGCTGGACCCGGAGCGATTCGGGGAGGGCGCGGCAGGCCCGTACGACCTGGTTGTCGAGGAAGGGGGCGTGCAGCCGCTGGCCGCGGATCTCGGCGGCCTGCTCCAGGACCCGGTGGTCGGCGGCGGCGCGGGCGAGGGCCGCACGCGCGCGTGCCTCGCCGGGGCGCTGGACGGAGGACGGGAGGGTCGCCGCCCGGTTCAGGCGAACCGATACTTCGGCCAGCGCCTCCCCCGTCAGCCAGCGTGCCGCCGGGCCCGGGCGCGACCAGGCGAGGGCGGAGAGGGAGGCCTCCAGGGGCCCGAAGCCGTCGTGGGCGGTGCGGTTGGCCTCCAGGACCCGGCGGGCCGCCGTCTCCAGGCCCGTGCGGTACGGGGTGCGGGCCAGCTTGCGGGCCGCCCGGTACACGGTCAACGGCACCAGGAGCGCGCCCGCCGAAGGGCCCGAGGCCTTGGCGAGCGCGGTGACGGGACGCACCAGGGAGCGGCGTCTGCGGTCCATCAGGAGGTCGGCGAGGCGCGCCGGGTGCGCGTCCAGGACCTGCTTGGCGCCCATGCCGGTGAAGTGGTCGGCGCTGCCGCCCGCGAGCCGCCGCCGGTGGCGTTCGGCCGTGACGAGCGCGGGTCCCGGCTCGTCGGTGAGCGGCCCGTCCAGGGAGGCGTACGGCAGGGCCTCCTCGCCGGCGGCGACGACCACGTGGTGCAGGCGCGGGTCGGCGGCCAGCTCCCGGGCCCGCTCGAGCTCGTCCTCGCGGTCCGAACCCGCGCGCGTGGCCAGGTCGTTGAAGGTGACGGCGAGCAGCCGCTCCCCCGCGCCCGTGCCGTGGCCCGTGATCGTGCCGGGCACGCCCGGGAGCCCGGCCGCCAGGAGGGCGAGCGTGCCGGAGGCGCTGCCGCCGGACAGGTCGGCGCCGATGCCGGGCGCCGGGCGCGCGCCCCGGGCCGCGCGCCGGTCGGCGGGCCCCATGCCGGGGACCGGGCCCGGGTCGGGCAGCGGCATCTCGGGCGCGTGCCGGGGGGCGGTGAGCCGGGCCCGTACGGCCTCGACCAGGGCGTCCCTGACCCCTTCGACGGCCTGCCGGGGGTCGGACTCGGGCGTCGCGACCGCGAGCGAGGCGACCTGCTCGTACCCGGTGATCTCGCGCGAGCCCTCCCGCAGGATCAGCGCGTGGCCGGGCGGCACCCTGCGGACGCCCTCGTAGGGGGTGGAGTCGCGCAGCGCCTCCGGGGTCTCGGGGCAGGCGAGCAGGGCGGCCAGGTGGCCGATGTCGAGCTGGGCCTCGACGAGGTCGGCGAGCGGCAGGGCGGCGGTGGCGTACGCGGTGCCGCCCTGCCACGGGGTGTGGAAGACCGGCCGGGCCCCGGCGAGGTCGCCCGTGACGGTGACGCGGCGGCCGGCCCTGACGACGGCGGTGTAGCTTCCCGGCCAGGCCGTGAGGTGGCGCAGGGCGCCCCCGCGCGCGGTGAGCAGTCCCCTGCGCAGTTCGTCGTCGCCGGCGGCGCAGCAGCCGAGGACGGCGATGCGGGTGTGGTCGTCGACGGACACGACCCGGACTTCGTCGGGGCGCCAGTCGCCGACCGCCCAGAGCGGGTCGGGGCCGCCCCACAGGAGCTGTGCGCCCACCGGTTGCACCGTGCGCCCCTCGGCCGCCGTCGCCCGGTCCGTACCGTAGGGGTCGTACGCGTCGTGGACCGCCGGACCCGTGCCGTACGGGCCGTTCGCCGCTCCCGCCCGCGCTCCCCCGGTCGTTGCGAAGCTCGCGGCGACACTGCTCCAGCCCACCAGCCATCGCATCGGCGCCTCCACGTCCGTTTCGGTGGGAGACATGCTGCCATGACAACGGCGCACGGGGCGGGGTCCGGGTGCACGCGCGCGAAAGCCGAATGCGCCCCTGGCATGGGCCAGTTGGGCAGGGCCGACATTCGGCCGAATATCGACCGTGCCGAAAGGTTTGGGAGCCGATCGGGCACGAACAGGAACGGCCCGTTCTCCACCGGCCGCCGGCTGACCGGGAGGCGTTTCCGCCTCCCGGCGCCGTCCGCCGCCCGCGGGGAATGGGGCGGCGGTGTCCCCCAGCCCACTGGTCCGGGACTCCGACCCCGGCCGAATGGGCCGACCCACGCGGTACCGATCGAAGCGCTCCCCCGCCGCCCGGACGAGAGCGCACGGCCGGGCGCACGGCCACACGGCCGGAGCACGCGTCACCCGGACGACCCTCCCCGCCGATTGGTCACACAACAATCTCGCCATACGGAACAGCGCCCCTTAACGGTAGGGATCCGGCGAACTACGCTGTGCTTACGAATGCCGCACGCCTATGCCCGGCGTCGTGGCGGCCGTCTGTGCTGTCGAGGGGTGGCGTCATGTCCAGGGAGCAACGCGGGCCGAACGAAAAGCTCGGCACGGTTCTCGCCCTCGCGGGAATCAGCAACGCCGGGCTCGCCCGGCGCGTCAACGACCTCGGCGCGCAACGGGGGCTGACGCTCCGCTACGACAAGACCTCGGTCGCCCGCTGGGTGTCCAAGGGCATGGTGCCGCAGGGCGCCGCCCCGCACCTGATCGCCGCCGCGATCGGGCAGAAGCTCGGCCGTCCCGTGCCGCTGCACGAGATCGGGCTCGCCGACGCCGACCCGGCGCCCGAGGTGGGGCTCGCCTTCCCTCGCGACGTGGGCGAGGCGGTCCGCTCGGCCACCGACCTGTACCGGCTCGACCTCGCCGGGCGGCGGGCCGGCGGGGGCGGCATCTGGCAGTCGCTCGCCGGGTCGTTCGCGGTGAGCGCGTACGCCACGCCCACGTCCCGCTGGCTGATAACCCCGGCCGACCCGTCGGTGGAGCGGGAGGTCCCGCGCCCGGCGGTCGGCCCCCCGGCGGCGCCCGCGCCGGAGCACGCGCGCGTGGGCCACAGCGACGTCGCCAAACTCCGCGAGGCCGCCGAGGACGCGCGCCGCTGGGACTCCAAGTACGGCGGCGGGGACTGGCGCTCGTCCATGGTCCCCGAGTGCTTACGGGTGGACGCGGCCCCGCTGCTGCTCGGCTCGTACTCGGACGAGGTCGGCCGGGCCCTGTTCGGCGCGACCGCCGAACTCACCCGGCTCGCCGGCTGGATGGCCTTCGACACCGGGCAGCAGGAGGCCGCCCAGCGCTACTACATCCAGGCCCTGCGGCTCGCCCGGGCCGCCGCCGACGTGCCCCTCGGCGGGTACGTCCTGGCGTCGATGTCCCTCCAGGCCACCTACCGGGGCTTCGCCGACGAGGGCGTGGACCTCGCCCAGGCCGCCCTGGAGCGCAACCGGGGGCTCGCCACCGCCCGCACCATGTCCTTCTTCCGTCTCGTCGAGGCACGCGCGCACGCGAAGGCCGGGGACGGGGCCGCCGCCGCGGCCGCGCTCAAGTCCGCCGAGGGGTGGCTGGAGCGGTCGCGGGCGGGCGACTCCGACCCGACCTGGCTGGGCTTCTACTCGTACGACCGGTTCTGCGCCGACGCGGCCGAGTGCTACCGCGACCTGCGGATGCCGCGCGAGGTGCGCCGCTTCACCGAGCAGGCGCTGTCCCGGCCGACGGAGGAGTTCGTCCGCTCGCACGGGCTCCGGCTCGTCGTGTCCGCCGTCGCCGAACTGGAGTCCGGCAACCTGGACGCGGCCTGCGCGGCCGGTACGCGCGCGGTGGAGGTGGCGGGGCGGATCTCGTCGGCGCGGACGACGGAGTACGTGCGGGACCTGCTGCACCGGCTCGAACCGTACGGGGACGAGCCGCGCGTCATGGAGCTGCGGGAGCGGGCCAGGCCGCTGCTCGTCGCCCCGGCGTGACGGCCGCGCCGCGCGGGTCCCGGACGGGCCCCCGGCCCCGCATGAACACCCGTCCCCGGGTGAACCGCGTCTCATGAGGCCGCGCGGGGTTTCACGGGATTGTCAGTGGGCCAGTGCAGTATCGGGGGTGGGAGGTGGGGCCGGTGTTCGACTGTGACGTGCTGGTGATCGGCGGCGGGATCGTCGGTCTGTCGACGGCGTACGCGCTGACGCGTGCCGCCCCCGGCACCCGGGTCACGGTCCTGGAGAAGGAGCACGCCCTCGCGCGCCACCAGACCGGGCGCAACAGCGGGGTGATCCACAGCGGCATCTACTACCGGCCGGGGTCCCTCAAGGCCCGGTTCGCGGTCGAGGGCGCGGCCGAGATGGTCAAGTTCTGCGCGGAGTGGGGCATTCCGTACGAGGTGACGGGGAAGCTCGTCGTCGCCACCGCGCGCGAGGAGCTGCCCCGGCTGCACGCGCTCGTGCAGCGCGGCCGGGAGAACGGCATCCCGGTGCGGGAGCTGGGCCCGGCGCAGATCAGCGAGTACGAGCCGCGGGTGCGGGGGCTCGCCGCGATCCACGTCGGCACGACCGGGATCTGTGACTACGGGGCGGTGGCGGAGCGGCTCGCCGAGGCGTCCGGGGCGCGGATCCTATACGGCGCGGAGGCCGCCGTGATCGACCGGCGGCCCTGGGGCGTCGCCGTGCGGACGGCGGACGGGCGGGTGGTCCGGGCGCGGGTCCTGGTCAACTGCGCGGGGCTGTACTGCGACCGGATCGCGCGGCTCGCGGGCGACGACCCGGGCATGCGGATCGTCCCCTTCCGGGGGGAGTACTACGAGCTGGCCGATCCGTCGCTGGTGCGGGGCCTGGTCTATCCGGTGCCGGACCCGGCGTTCCCGTTCCTCGGGGTGCACCTGACGCGGGGCATCGACGGCGGGGTCCACATCGGGCCGAACGCGGTGCCGGCGCTCGCCCGCGAGGGGTACGGCTGGTCCGTCGTCCGCCCGCGCGAGCTGGGCGCCACCCTGGCGTGGCCCGGCTCGTGGGCCATCGCCCGGGAGCACTGGCGGTACGGGGCGGGCGAGCTGCACCGCTCGCTCTCGAAGCGGGCCTTCACGGAGGCGGTGCGGCGGCTGCTCCCGGTGGTGGAGGAGTCCGACCTGCGCCGGGCCGCGCCGGGGGTGCGGGCGCAGGCGGTGCTGCGGGACGGGACGCTCGTCGACGACTTCCTGATCCGGGAGGCGGCACGCACGGTCCACGTCCTGAACGCGCCCTCGCCGGCGGCGACGGCCTCGCTGCCGATCGGGCGGGAGGTGGCGGGGCGGGCGCTGGCGCTGCTCTAGGGGGTGCCTTGTCGATCATGCCGGGCTCGCGTGCCCGTACATGCACCGCCCGTACACGCACCGCCCGTACACGTACACGTCCGCTCTGCCCGTACACCGTCCGCTCTGCCCGTACGCCGTCCGCCCGTGCACGCCCGCGTGTGGCCGCTCCCACCCGTAGAATCGGCCGCATTGTGTCTGAGCAGCCTGAGAACAGCCCGCGTCCCGTCGCCGCCCCCGAGCCCCGGTCCCAGCCCGTCGCGCGGCGGGGCAGCCGGATGTTCGCCCCCGGGGAGGGCCCCCTGCCCGACCCCGCCGGTTCGCACCACGAGCGGCGGATCCGGAGCTTCCAGCCCCGGCGCAGCCGGGTGACCGCCGGGCAGGCCGAGGCCATGCTGAAGCGGTGGCCCGACTGGGGCCTCGACATCGACGGCAAGCGGGTCCTGGACCTGGACGAGATGTTCGGCGGGCTCCCGGTCGTCCTGGAGATCGGCTTCGGGATGGGCGAGGCGACGGCGCAGATGGCGGCCGCCGACCCCGGCACCGGCATCCTCGCCGTGGACGTGCACACCCCCGGCCAGGGCAATCTGCTCGGGCTCGCCGACCGCAACGGCCTCACCAACGTCCGGGTCGCCAACGGCGACGCGATCATCCTGCTCCGCGAGATGCTCACCGGCGACTCGCTCGACGGCTGCCGGGTGTACTTCCCGGACCCGTGGCCCAAGGCCCGCCACCACAAGCGGCGGCTGATCCAGCCCGAGTTCCTCAGCCTCCTCGCGACCCGGCTGAAGCCCGGTGCCGTGCTGCACTGCGCCACCGACTGGGAGGAGTACGCCGAGCAGATGCTGGACGTGCTCACCGCGCACCCGGACTTCGAGAACACGCAGGCCGACGGCGGTTACGCGCCCCGCCCCGGCTTCCGCCCCCTCACCCGCTTCGAGGGCCAGGGCCTCGACAAGGGGCACGTCGTCCACGACCTCCTCTTCAGGAGGAAGTGACGAGGAGCGGGGGACGACCCGCAAGCCCGCACGCCCGCAAGCCCGCACGCCCGCACGCCGTAAGTACGTCGCCGCTGTCCGTGCGGGTCGTTAGGGTCGCTCACGTGTCGAACCCCGCCCCCGCCGAAGCCGGACCCGGTCACGGATCCCCACCCGAACACGGCCCCGGCTCCGGCCCCGAAGCCGCCCCCGTCCCCCGACGGGACGCCGAGGAACCGGCCTTCCCCGCCGCAGCCGACCGCTCCCAGTGGCGCTACCGGCCGCGCCGGGCCTTCTGGCGCAGCCGGCTGGTCCGGGCGATATCCCTGGTCACCGTGCTCGCGATCTGCGCCCTGGTCATCCTGGCGATGGTCCGCGAGCAGACGGGCACACAGGGCTTCCTCGTCGGCCTGGGCCTCGCCGTGCTCCCCGTACCGCTGCTGATGGCGGCGTTCCGCTGGCTGGACCGGGTGGAGCCGGGGCCGTGGAAGAACCTGCTCTTCGCCTTCGCGTGGGGCGCCTTCGCCGCCGCGCTCGTCGCGATCCTGGCGAACTCCTTCGCGATCCGCTGGATCGCCACGGCCACCGCCGACCCGGCCTCCGCCGACCACCTCGGCGCCACCGTCGTCGCCCCGGTGGTGGAGGAGAGCGCCAAGGCCGCCGCGATCCTGCTGCTCTTCCTCTTCCGGCGCCGGAACTTCGGCGGGCTCGTCGACGGGGTGGTGATCGCCGGTTTCACCGCGACCGGCTTCGCCTTCACCGAGAACATCCTCTACCTCGGCAACGCCTTCGGCGAGGACCAGGAGGTCGGCGCCACCGGCATCGGCATGGTGACCGCCGGGACCTTCTTCGTACGGGTCGTGATGTCGCCGTTCGCGCACCCGCTGTTCACCGTGCTCACCGGCCTCGGCTTCGGCTTCGCCGCGCTCGCCCCGCGCGGGAAGCGGCTGCGGAAGGTGCTGCTGCCGCTCGCCGGGCTGCTGCTCTCCATGGGCATGCACGCCGCCTGGAACGGCTCGGCCACCTTCGGCGGCCCCTGGATCTTCTACGCGGTGTACGGGGCGCTCATGATGCCGGCCTTCGGCCTGCTGACCTGGCTCGCGGTGTGGAGCCGGCAGCGGGAGCTGCGCACGGTCTCCGGGGAGCTCCCGGCGTACGCGGCGGCCGGCTGGCTCTCCCCCGCCGAGCCGCTCGCGCTCTCCTCGATGCGGGCCCGGCAGCTCGCCCGCTCCTACGCCGCCCGGACGTACGGCAAGGAGGGGGCGCGGGCCGTCGCCGAGTACGAGTCCTTCGCGACGACCCTCGCGTTCCTGCGGGACCGGGCCCGGCGCGGCACCGCCGGGCCCGACTTCGCGGCCCGCGAGCAGGAACTCCTCCACCACCTGTGGCAGCGCCGGGCGGTCGCCTCGCCCGCGCTCACGTACGCGGCGCGGGCGACGGGCCGGGCGTGGGCGCCGCCGCAGTACCTGGACTACGGCGGCTACAACCCGTACCGCAGTTAGCCCCGGTCCCCGGAGGCCCCGGCCGCTTCGGGCACCTCGGACGCCTCGGTCAGGAGGGTCAGTTCCTCCTCGGTGAGCTCCAGGCCGGCGGAGGCGACCAGGGCCGGGAGCTGTTCGACCGTACGGGCCGAGGCGATCGGCGCGACGACCGTCGGCCGGGAGGCGAGCCAGGCGAGGGCCACGGAGGCGGGCTCGGCGCCGTGCGCCCCGGCGACCGCGTCGAGCGCGGAGAGCACCGCCCGGCCCCGTTCGGTGTCGAGGTGCTTGCCGGCCCCGGCGGCGCGGGCGCTGTCGACGGCGGTGCCGGGGCGGTACTTGCCGGTGAGGAAGCCGGAGGCGAGGCCGTAGTACGGGACGGCGGCGAGGCCCGCCTGCTCGGCGGTCTCCAGGAGCGGGCCCTCGTAGGTCTCGCGGGAGACCAGGTTGTAGTGCGGCTGGAGGGCGACGTAGCGGGCGAGTCCTTCGGCCTCGGCGAAGTCGAGGGAGGCGCGGAGCCGCTCCGGGGAGATGTTGGAGGCGGCGACGGCCCGTACCTTGCCGTCCCGCACCAGCTGGTCGAGGGCGGTGACGATCTCTTCGACGGGGACGGACTCGTCGTCGAAGTGGGTGTAGTACAGGTCGATGCGGTCGGTGCCGAGGCGGCGCAGGGACTCCTCTGCGGCGGCCTTGACGGTGGGGGCGGAGAGCCCCTTGAACCGGGGGTGGGCGCCGGCCTTGGTGGCGACGACGACGTCGTCGCGGTTGCCCCGGGAGGCGAGCCAGCGGCCGATGACGGTCTCGGACTCGCCGCCCTCGTTGCCCTCGGCCCAGGCCGAGTAGACGTCGGCGGAGTCGACGAAGTTGCCGCCGGCGGCGGCGTAGGCGTCGAGGACGGCGAAGGACTGCGCCTCGTCGGCGGTCCAGCCGAAGACGTTGCCGCCGAGGGCGAGCGGGAAGACGTGCAGGTCGGACGTGCCCAGCATACGGAGAGAGGTCATGGGGTGGTCAACGGTCCCCGTCGCCGGGCCTATTCCGCGTGCTTCCGGGAATCCGGGAAGGGGGTTCCCGGGAGTCCGGGGAGGGGTCAGACCGTCAGGCCCTTGGAGCGCAGCCAGGCCGCCGGGTCGACGCCGTCGCCGCCGCCGGGGTGGACCTCCAGGTGGAGGTGGGCGCCGGAGACGTTGCCGGTGGCGCCGACGCGGCCGATCGTCTCGCCGGTGCCCACGGTCTGGCCGGCGGAGACCGTCATGGAGGAGAGGTGGCAGTACCAGACCTCGGTGCCGTCCTCCAGCTCCAGGACGATCCGGTAGCCGTAGGAGCCGGACCAGCCCGCCGACTTGACCGTCGCGCCGTGGACCGCCTTGAGCGGGGTGCCGGTGGGGGCGGCGAAGTCGAGGCCCGTGTGGTGGCCGGAGGACCACATCGAGCCGGACTGCATGTAGGTGGCGGTGAGGGAGTACGAGGAGAGGGGCATCGAGTAGCTGGCGGCGAGCTTGGCGAGGCGCTCGGCCTCGGCCTTCGCCCTGGCTTCCGCCTCCGCCTTGGCCTTGGCCTCCGCCTCGGCCTTCGCCTTCGCCTCGGCGGCGGCCTTCTCGGCGGCGTCGGCCTTGGCCCGGGCCTCGGCGGCGGCCTTCTCGGCGGCCGCCTTCTCCGCCGCGGCCTTCTCGGCGGCGTCGGCGGAGGCCTGCTGCTGCTCGGCCTGCTGGAGGATGCGGGCGCGCAGGGCCTCGCCCGCGTCGGCGGTGCTCGGGGCGTCCGCCGTCGTCAGGCTCGCCTGCGTGACCTGACCGGTGCGCGCGGCCCGCTCGTCGGCCTCGGTGGTGTACGTGGCGGAGGTCAGCGGGTTCGGGTTGGCGCGGTCCGCGGGGACCGCCTCCGGCTCCTCCTCGGGGAGGAGGGCGCCGACGCCGGGGAGGTCGTGGGCGTCGGGCAGGTTCAGGTCGGGGAGGTCCGGGAGCGATATGGCGACCGGGGGCTTCTCCTGCGCGGTGGCGAGGCCGCCCGCGCCGACGGCGGCGATGACGCCGACGCCGAGGACGGTGGAGGAGCGGGCGAAGTTGGAGCGCTGCTTGACGACCCGGTGCCGGCCGCCGGAGCGGTTCTGGGCGCGGAGGGAATCCTCGGTGGGGTTCCACTCGGTACCCGGGGCGGAGGGGGCCGCACCGCCGCCGAAGGCATCGAAGGGAGCTTCGGGGGCAGGGGTGTTGGACGCCACGGAGGCGCGCTCCTTTCCTTCCTTCTCGCCTACCGGGTTAGCTGACGGGTTCGGAGCAGGAAGGTCTCCTACGGGCCCGGACGCACGAGTGCGAAGGGCTCGATTCACCCCAAATGGTGGTTCCCCGGTTCCCTTTCGGGATTCGGCGCGTGCGCACGGTGCCGTCTCTTGCGACGGCTGGGACGACCGCGCTGCGTTATCGAACGTTAATAGACAGGGGGTCCCGATTCCAAGCCGCTCCTCTTGATCGTTCATTGAATTGAGAGGGAATGGTCAGACTTGACCCCCCTTCAGCAAGGACGGATCCGGAAACGGCGAAACCCCCGATTCCTGACGGTGCATCAATTGTTATCGCAGGGAGACCTCTCGACTACCCCTGGTGACGGGGCCCGCCGGGCGGTCGGGGAGAGGCGAGGGGCCGGTCAGCGCCGGGACCCGGGCCCGCCGGGCGGCACCACCGACATCGTGCGGCGCCGCTCCGGCTGCCCCGCCGTCGGGCGGTTGAGCGCGAGCAGCGCCATGTCGTCCGTCGCCCCGCCGCCCGTGTGGAGCCGTACGTCGTCCACGAGCGCGTCGAGCATCTCCTCGGGCCCGGGGAAGACCCGCCCGGCCAGCCGCTCCGCCGGGTCGTAGAAGACGCCCTGCGCGTTCCGCGCCTCCGAGAGGCCGTCCGTGTAGAAGAGCAGCGTCGTGCCCGGCGGGTACGGCCGGGCCTCGGCCCGGTCCGGCCACGACGCGAGGTCCCCCATGCCGAGGGGCAGCGCGGGCCGGCTCGGGTCGACCGGTTCGACCCGCCCGTCGCCGTACAGCATCAGCGGGGACGGGTGCCCCCGGTTGACGACCCGTACGAACCCGTCGAAGGTGCCGCTGCCGTCGGAGCGCGGGACCTCGGCCAGGACGGCGGTGGTGAACCCCTCGACGGCGTCGAGACTGTCCCGGCGGGTGCCCTCCCGGTCCAGTGCGCGTTCGAGCCGCTGCGCCACGCCCTCCAGGGTCCGCTCCTGCTCGGCCGCCTCCCGGAAGGCCCCGATGACGACGGCGACGGCCTCGACCGCGTCGAGGCCCTTGCCCCGCACGTCCCCGACCACGAGCCGCACCCCGTGCGGGGTGTCCTGCACGGCGAAGAGGTCGCCGCCGATGAACGCGTCCGCCTGCGCCGCCTCGTAGCGGGCCGCGCACCGCAGCCCGCCGATCCGCTCGGCGGGCGTCGGCAGCACCGCCTTCTGTGCGGTCTCCGCGATGACCCGCGCCGAGGCGAGCCGCTCGCCGCTGCGGCGCACCACCCGGTTGATGAGGAGGGCGAGCCCGGAGACGGTGAGCACGGTCAGGATCTCGGCGACGGCCGGAGCACGGGTGCCGTCGTCGCTGAAGAGGGAGAGGCCGACCGAGGCGAGGACGGCGACGATCCCGGTGAGGAGGGTGGTGAGCAGGGAGAAGAAGGGCGCGGCGACCAGCGGGGCGGCGGCGAGCATGGGGGAGGCGGTGTACGGAGCGGGGGTCGACACGTCGAAGAGGACACCGCCCCCCCGGGGCCCCCCCCCCCCCCCCCCCCCCCCCCCCGCCCGCCGCTCCTAGGGGGTGCCCCACCGTTCTCTCCTGCCCGGTCCGCCCGGCCGCGGCCCCGTACCGCGCCCTTTCCAGGGTGGCCGCCGCCCCGGCGGACGGCGACTCCGCACGGCCGACCGGCGTACGGGACGGTCCGGGATGCCGGCGGGGATGCCGGGATCCCGGGAAGCCGGCGGGGGCTGCCCAGGAAGCCGGGGTGCCGGCGGGGGGCCGCCGGAAAGTCGACGGGGGCCGCCCGGGAAGCCGGCGGGGGCCGTCCGGGGACTACATGTTCCGCTCGGCGTAGACCGCCAGCGCGTCCCGGACGAGGACCGCGGTGCCCTCGCCGTACTTGTCGTAGTTCTTGGTGAACCGAGGGTCGTCGACGTACATCCGGCCGAGGCCGATCACGTACTCCTTGGTCGGCTCCGTGGTGGTCGACAGCCACGCGACGTGGCGCCGCGCGACGGCCTGCACCTCGTCGCTGTCGGCGGCCAGGCCGTCCCGCGCCGCCTTCCCGAAGTCGCGGGCGATGCCGGCCTGCTCCTCGATGAACGCCCGCTTCCGCTCCTCGTCCAGCGAGCGCCACCACCGGTCGCCCTGCTCGTAGGCCTCGCGGCCCCAGCGGTGGGTGACCTCCTCCTCGTACCGCGTGTGGTCGAAACCGTCGAACACTTCGTCCGCCATGAGCTCTTCTCCGTTCTCGGTCTTGTGGAGGGTGGTCCGCACCGACGCGATCTGGCGTCCGATGCGCTCGCGCTCCTGCTCCAGGAGGGCGAGGTGGGTGCGCAGGGCCGCGGAGGTGTCCCGTTGGCCCGCGAGGACCTCGGCGATGGCGGGCAGCGAGAGCCCCAGCTCGCGCAGCAGCAGGATCCGCTGCAGCCGCACGAGCGCCGCCTGGTCGTAGTACCGGTAACCGTTCGCGCCGATCCGGCTCGGCTCCAGCAGTCCGCGCTCTCCGTAGTGCCGGAGGGTGCGGCTGGTGGTGCCGGCCTTCTTGGCGATCTCCTGGATCGACCACTCCATGACGGGAACGCTAGATCTTGACGTTGCGTCAAGGTCAACCGGAAACGCCCGGGGAAACGACGAAGGCCCGGATCCTCTTGGATCCGGGCCTTCGTCACTACTGAGTAGCGGGGACAGGATTTGAACCTGCGACCTCTGGGTTATGAGCCCAGCGAGCTACCGAGCTGCTCCACCCCGCGTCGGTGAACACGACTCTACGGCATGACCGGGGCGATCCTGAAATCGGTTCTTCCCGGCCCCTGTCTCAGCAGCCGCAGTCGTCGGTGCCGACCGGGGCCGTCAGGGGGTCGGCGGCCCTCTCCGCGGGCCCTTCCCACGTCTCGTACGCGAACCCCTCCCGCACCCAGTACTCGAAGCCGCCGAGCATCTCCTTGACCTGGAAGCCCCGCTCCGCGAGGGCGAGCGCGGCGCGGGTGGCGCCGTTGCAGCCGGGGCCCCAGCAGTACGTGACGACCGGCACGGACCGGTCGAGCAGTTCCTCGGCCTGCTCGGGGACGAGCGCGGTCGGCAGGTGGACGGCGCCGGGGACGTGCCCCTGGTCCCAGGAGGCGGTGGACCGGGTGTCGACCAGGACGAAGCCGGGGTCGGTGCCCTCGGCCACTGCGGCGGCGAGGGCGGAGGCCACGTCGGAGACGTCGGCGTGGAAGGCGAGGCTCGCGGAGAAGTACGCGGCAGCGGCGGCGGGCGGGGCCGGCGGGGTACGGAGGACGGGGTTGACCTGCGGTGTCGTCGTCATGACGATCAAACTAGGACCGGCGGGCACGCCGCTGAAGTGGGAAACCACGGCGGTCGACGGCTCGGACCGGGGAATCCCGGGCGCTCACGCCGGAACGGCGGGAATCTCACGCACCGAAACGTCCGACCCCCTCTCCCTGTCACATGGGCGGGGTCCGATCCGTCATGGAGACATGACGGGCGCGAGCGTGGACGCGGGCACGGTGGATCTGTTGGGCACGGTGGACATGATGAGCGCGGTGGATCTGATGGACGCGGTGGATCTGATGGGCACGGTGGATCTGGTGGACATGAACATGAACCCGCACGGCGACGAGGAACTCCTGGCCCGGCGCTTCGACGCCGACCGGGGGCACCTGCGGGCGGTGGCGTACCGGATGCTGGGCTCGCTGAGCGAGGCCGAGGACGCCGTCCAGGAGGCCTGGCTCAAGCTGAGCCGCGCCGACATCGGCGAGGTGCGGAACCTCAGCGGCTGGCTGACCACGGTCGTCGGCCGCGTCTGCCTGGACATGCTGCGCTCGCGCGGCTCGCGCCGCGAGTCCCCGCTGGAGTACTACGTCCCCGACCCGGTGGTCCGGGTCGGTGGGGGCGCCGACGCCGCGGCCGCCACCGACCCGGAGCGCGCGGCCGAGCTCGGCGAGTCCGTCGGTCTCGCGCTCCTCGTCGTCCTGGAGACCCTGTCGCCGGCCGAGCGGCTCGCGTTCGTCCTGCACGACATGTTCGCCGTCTCCTTCGACGAGATAGCGGAGGTCGTGGACCGCAGCCCGGCCGCGACCCGCCAGCTCGCCAGCCGCGCCCGCCGCCGGGTGCGGGACGCCTCCCCGGGCCCCGCCCCGGACGCACGGCGCCGGCGGGAGCTCGCGGACGCCTTCCTCACCGCCGCGAACGGCGGCGACTTCGAGGGCCTGCTCGCGGTCCTCGACCCGGACGTGGTGCTGCGCGCGGACGGCGGCCGGCTCATGGCCGGCGCCTCCAAGCTGGTGCGGGGCGCCGAGACCGTCGTCGCGCAGGCCCTGGCGTACTCCCGGTTCCGCAGGGCGTCACTGCGGGTCGTGGCCAACGGTGACCCCGCGGTCCTGTCGGTCGTCGACGGACGCCCGGCCGCGCTCATGGTGTTCACGGTCGCCGGTGACCGGATTGTCGAGCTCCACATCCTGGCGGACCCGGAACGGCTCGCGACGCTCGGCCTCACGGAGGAGGAACTGGCACGGGCGGAGTGACCCGGCCCAGGGCCTGTCCGGCGGATCGGGGTCGGGTGGGCCGCGGCGTCCGGCGCGGTGGCCCGCACGGCGCCGGAGCGGGCCGATGGCGGAGCTGTCGGGGCGTTTCGGCAACGCGGCGAGGTGCCGTGCCGGGCGTCGCGGCCCCGGCCATGATCCGCCGGACAGGCCCTGGGGGGCGTGTCGAGCCTTCCGGTGAACCTCCCGGCCGCTACCCCCGCCGGCGGGCCAGGGAGGCTCCGACCGTCAGCGAGACGGCGGCGCTGGCGACGCCGAGGACGGCGCCCGCGGCGACGTCGCCCGGATAGTGCACGCCGGTGTGGACGCGGGAGTACCCCACCGTCGACGCCAGGATCCCGAGGGGCACGGCGGCGGCGGGCAGCACCACCCCCACGGCGGTGGCGAAGGCGACCGCCGACGCGGTGTGCCCCGAGGGGAACGAGGCCGAGTCCGGCATGGGAACGTGCCGGCCCGCCACCACCCGGGCCGCCTCCCGGTCCGGCCGCGCCCTGCGGACGAGCCGCTTGCCCAGCAGGTTCGCCGTGGCCGAGGCCACCGCGATCGCCCCGACCCCGGCGAGCGCGGCCCGGCGCGGACGGCCCGGGAAGAGGCCGAGCACGGCCGCGACGGAGAAGGAGATCTTGGAGTGGTCGGCCGTCCTGGAGAGCCGGCGCAGGGCCGTGTCCAGGGTGGGCGTGGGGGTGGCCGCCACGGCGGCGTACACGGCGCCGTCGACGGCCCGGAGATCGTGCAGGACGGCTTGGACGGTCTCGGTGGGCGTGTCGTGGGTCATGCGCCGTTCCTCGGGGATCGATGGGGGTGGTGGGTGTGGAAGGCGAGCTCGGTGATGCGCCGCCAGTCCATGGGCGGCGGTGGAGGCGTGATGCCCGGCCGGTCCCGGGGCACGAGCACCCGCAGGGCGCGCGGGCGGAGGGTGCAGACGACCGGGGCGGGCAGGACCAGCGCCTCGCCGTCGACGGCGACGGAGAGGGCGCCGTCACCGTCGTCGCAGGTGACCTCGACCCTGCGGGCCGTCAGGACGTTCAGGGCGGCCGCCTGGGTGCCCCGTACCGCCAGCTCGGCGGCCTGCATCGCCCCTTCCACCCGGACGCCGATCACGCCGAGCTCGCCCCCGTCGAGACGGGGTCTCCGTGCCGGGTCGGCGCTGAGCGGATCGGGGGTGGCGTACGGGTTGTTGCTGACCAGGAGCGCCTGCTGGGCGTCGACCAGGGTGCCGTCGACGACCGCGTCGACGCGGCCGCCCTCGCCGCCCTGGAGCAGGTCGGGCAGGGCGTCGAGGGCGGTGCCGGCCTTGGCGTCGCGGTACTCGGGGTGGTGGACCACGTCCGCGTACACCCCGAAGGAGACGGTGTTGACGAAGGCGCGGCCGGAGACCGAGCCGAGGTCGACCCGGAGCTCCTCGCCGTCGGTCAGGGCGTTCAGGCAGGTCGACGGGTCGGTGCGGTCGAGGCCGAGGTCCATGGCGAAGTGGTTGCGGGTGCCGGCCGAGATGACGAGGAACGGCAGGTCGTGCTCGGCGGCCACGGCGGCGACCAGCGCCTGCGTGCCGTCGCCGCCGGCCACGCCGAGCAGGTCGGCGCCCCCGGCCACGGCCTGCCGGGCGAGTGCGGTGACGTCGGTGTCGGCGGACGGGTCGAGGAGGACCACCCGGGCGCCCAGCTCCTCGGCCCGCCGGACGAGCCCGAACTGCTCGACCTTTCCGCCGCCGGACTTCGGGTTCATGATCAGGACGGCCTTCTCGGGCCGGGCCGCCGGCACGCCCCGCATCACCCCGTCCCCGTCCTCCTCCGGCCGGCGCAGGGCGGACCGGGCGCAGAGCAACGCCACGCCCCAGAGCGCGAGCGCCCCGAGGGCGTTCAGCCAGACGCCGCCGACGACGTACAGGGTGAGGACCGCGGCGGGCGCGGCCACCGCGAGCAGCGCACCGAGCGCCCGCAGCGGTCCCCGGTGGGCGAGGAACCACCAGATGCCCACGGCCGACAGAGCGAGTCCCGCGAGCCCGCTCACCAGGATCAGCACCCCGCCGCCGCCCAGCGCCGTCAGCAGCACCACGACCGCGGCCACCGCCGCGAGCAGCGCGCAGCGCGCCAGCCGCCGGGCCGTCTTCGCCGGATCACCGGTTCCGCTCGCCGTCACCGTCCCCACCTCCACGTTCCGTCTCCACCTTTC
Source organism: Streptomyces bikiniensis (assembly GCA_000716465.1). GTDB lineage: Bacteria > Actinomycetota > Actinomycetes > Streptomycetales > Streptomycetaceae > Streptomyces > Streptomyces bikiniensis. Next base: position 357,100 of record JNWL01000005.1, on the reverse strand, counting down.
CCCACCCCTCTGCGCCCCGCGCCCCGGACGAAGCCGTTCGGCGCAGGGGCCCGCGCGGGAGGGACCTCCCGGGAGCGGTGCCTTCCCGACCGCCGGTCCGTCTCTCCCCTCGTGCCCCGCGGCTTTCCTACCCCGAGGCGGGAAGGGCACCCGGAAAGCCCGGCGGATCAGGGAAGACCCAGGGGCACCCGGAGGACCCGGGCGCCTCACCCCCCGGAGGTGGTGGACGGCGCGTTCACCGAGGCCACGGAGCGGGCGGACGGCCTGCTCCTCGGCCGCCGCACCTGGCGGGCGAGGGCGAACGCCTGGCCGGAGCGGGCCGGCGGCCCCTTCGCCGACCGGATGGACGCGCTCCCGAAGTACATCGTCTCCCACGCCCTCGACGAGGCCGACCCCGGCCGGCACAACACCCGGCTCGTCCACGGCGACAAGCTGTGGACGGCCTCCGCGAACTCCACGGGCCCCGGCCGCGACCTCCTCGTCCTGGACAGCCCCGCCCTCGTCCGCACGCTCCTGGCCGAGGACCTGGCCGACGAACTCCGCCCGGTCGTCGTGCCGTTGCTCCTCGGCGGCGGAAGGCCGCTCTTCCCCGCGGACGGCGCCCTCCGCACCCTCGAACCGGCCTCCACCACCAGCCCCACGACGTGAACGTCTGCGTCTGCCACCGCCCGGAGACCCGCTGACCAAAAAGCCCTCCCCCGGAAACGCCGAAGCGCCCCGCCGGTCGGAACCGACGGGGCGCTTCTCGGCGGACCGGAGAGAACCCTCCCCGCCTTCGGTAGGCCGTGTGGGACTCGAACCCACAACCAACGGATTAAAAGTCCGCTGCTCTGACCAATTGAGCTAACGGCCCGTGGACGGACACACCCGTGCAGCATAGCCCGAGAGATCCCAGGAACCGATCGGGTATCCCACACCGGGCGCGCTGGAGGCGGTCGAAGGGGACGGGGTGGCGGGTGCCGGGGCCGTCTGTACGAAGCAGGGCCCGTGCGGCACCGGAGTGCTCGTACGGGCCCTGGTTCAGGGTGCTAGCGGCCAGTGGCCGTCGTGGTGTCAGCCGTTGCGCTTCCAGCGCGGCTTGTCGTCGCGGCGGAAGGAGCCGCCGGCCGGGCCGGAGCCGCGGTGGTCGTCACGGCGGCCGTACGGGCGGTCGCCGCCCGAGCGGAAGCCGCCGGAGGGGCGGTCGTCGCGACGGTCGCGGTTGAACGGGCGGTCGCTGCCGCGGTGGCCGCCGGAGGGGCGGTCGTCACGGCGGTCGAAGGAACGGCCGCCGCGGTCGTCACGGTTGAAACCGCCCGACGGACGGTCGTCACGACGGAAGCCACCGGACGGACGGTCGTTGTCACGACGCTCGAAGGAACGGCCGCCACGGTCGTCACGGTTGAAACCGCCCGACGGACGCTCGTCACGACGGAAGCCACCGGACGGACGGTCGTCACGGCGGAAGCCGCCACGGTCACCGCCGCGGTCGTCACGGTTGAAACCGCCCGAGGGACGGTCGTCGCGACGGAAACCGCCGGACGGACGGTCGTTGTCACGACGCTCGAAGGAACGGCCGCCACGGTCGTCACGGTTGAAGCCACCCGAGGGACGGTCGTCGCGACGGAAGCCACCGGACGGACGGTCGTTGTCACGACGCTCGAAGGAACGGCCGCCACGGTCACCGCCGCGGAAGCCACCCCGGTCACCGCCACGGTCGCGGCGCTCGAAGTTGCCCCGCTCGTCGCGGAAGGACGGGCGCTCCTCGCGGCGCTGCTGCTCCTCGGCCTTCGCGGCGCGCTCGGCCTCGACGGCCGCCGCCGCGACCTCGGCCTCGGCGGCCTCGGTCACCTCGGCCACGGCCGCCTCCGGGTCCTCGCCGCGCTCGCGGGCGGCGCGGGCCACCAGGCGGTCGGCCTCCTCGCGGAGTTCGACGGCCCGGCGCTGGAGGCGCTCCAGCTGCTTGGTGAGGTCGACGACCTCGCGCTCGGCCTGCTTGGCGGAGTTGTTCGCGGAGTCGGCCTGGACCTCGGTCAGCGAACGGGCGCCGGTGATCTCGGCGACCTCCGGGTCGAAGGCGCCGGCCCCGCCGACGATGTGGCGCGAGGCGTCGACGCCCGCGTCCTCCATCAGGCGGAAGATCTGGCGGCGCTGGTGCGGCAGGGCCAGGGAGACCACGACGCCGGAGCGGCCGGCACGGGCGGTGCGGCCCGAGCGGTGCAGGTAGTCCTTGTGGTCGCCGGCCGGGTCCACGTTCAGGACCAGGTCGATGCCGTCGACGTGGATGCCGCGGGCGGCGACGTCGGTCGCGACGAGCGCGTTGACGTAACCGTCCTTGAAGTCGGCCAGGGTCCGCGTACGGGCGCCCTGCGTCATGCCGCCGTGCAGCGCGTCGGCCTTCACGCCGGACTCGCGGAGCTGCTCGGCGATGCGGTCGGCACCGAGCTGGGTGCGGACGAAGATGATCGTGCGGCCCTTGCGGGCGGCGATCGCGGCGGTGACCGGGGCCTTGTCCTTCGGCTTCACGACGAGGACGTGGTGGGTCATGGTCGTGACGGCGCCGGCGGACGGGTCGACCTCGTGCGTGACGGGGTCCACCAGGTAGCGCTTGACCAGGCTGTCGATCTCGTTCTCCAGGGTGGCGGAGAAGAGGAGGCGCTGGCCGCCGGTCGGAACCTGGTCGAGCAGTTCGGTGACCTCGGGCAGGAAGCCCAGGTCGGCCATCTGGTCGGCCTCGTCGAGGACGGCGATCTGGACGGCCTCGAGGGAGCAGGCGCCGCGGTTGATGATGTCGCGGAGACGGCCCGGGGTGGCGACGAGGATGTCGACGCCGCGCTCCAGGGCGTAGATCTGGTTGCCCATGGACGTGCCGCCGCAGACGACCTTCATCTTCAGGCCGAGCACGTCGCCGTAGGGCTGGAGGGCGTCCGCGACCTGCATCGCGAGCTCACGGGTCGGGGTGAGGATGACGCCGCGGGGCTTCTTCTTCTCGGTGTGGCCGCCCGCCAGGGTGGCGAGGAGCGGCAGACCGAACGAGAGGGTCTTGCCGGAGCCGGTGCGACCGCGGCCGAGGATGTCCTTGCCGGCCAGGGCGTCCGGGATGGTCGCCGCCTGGATCGGGAAGGGGGTGGTCACGCCGTTCTGCGCGAGCTTGCGCACGACGCCCTCCGGCAGACCGAGGTCCGCGAAGGTGATCGTGGGCTCGGCGGAGTCGGGCTCCTCGGCGGAGTCGTCGGCCTGGAACTCGGTCTCGGCCTCGGCGAGGGTGTCGGCCTCGATCAGGGCCTGGGCCTCGGCCTCGATCGCGACGGTCTCGGTGGCCTCTGCGGCCTCGACGATCTCGTCGTTCTCGGGCATGACGGCGTGGTCAGAACTGAAAATGGACATGCGAAATGCGAAACCTTCCGGAGTCTCGGCACGCGCCCGTCAACTCCGTGTTTTCGCAAATCGACCGCCTCAATGCGGTCCAGCCACGGCTAGGGAGAGTACGCGCCACACGGCGCTCTTCTGTGTCGGCGCCGGGCAATGGGATCAAACGATCTACCACCATACGCACCCTCCCCCACCTATGGCAAATCGGACTCCCTCACACCGGCCCCACCTGCGGAGACGCCACCGGTTCCGAGGACGCGCCCGCGCCCTCCTCCTCGGCGGCCCACACGGCGCCCATCTGGGCCTCGGGGCCCGGCGCCGGCGGATCGGTGGGGGCCGAGGTCGGCTCGGGCGTCGGTTCCGGGGTCGGGACCGGCGGCTCCGGCGTGGGCTCGACGGGCGGCTGCGTCGGCTCCTGGGTGGGCGTGTCCCCGCCGCCCGGTCCTCCCGTTCCCCCGTCGGTGCCGCCGGTCCCGCCGCCCGCGCTCCCGCCCCCGTTCCCGCCTCCGCCGTCCCCGCCGCTGCCGCCCGCGCCGCCGCCCGGCTCCTCGTGGCCGCCGCCGGACGGCTGCTGCGGCTTCGCCGTACCGCCGGAAGGGGTGACGCCCGACGGGGCCGCGCCCTCCGTGGGCCGCGCGCTGCCGGACGGCGAGCCGCTCGGCACCGGGGACCCCTTGCCGGCCCCCGCCACGTCCGGCCCTCCCCCGTCCGGCCGGCCGTTCCAGGAGCCGCCGCCCCCGTCCGGGAGGCCCGCGCCGCCGTCGGACTCGGCCGCCACGCCCCGCTTCCCCCCGGACGCGCCGGGCCCCGGCTTCGCCCCGTCGTCGCTCACACTCATACAGCCGCTCAGGCCGGCGCAGGCCGCGACGGTCAGCGCGGTGGCGACCCATCTCACCGGGGTGGGCAAATGGCGCACGGGGGCACCTCCAGGACACAACAGGCAGGAACGGAACGCGTCGCACTGCCCAACTCCCCCGGCCCCGCAAGGGACACGGGCCCCCGCGCAAGGGAAACGGAACCCGCGCCCCCGCACGCGCAACCCGTCAGCCGTAGCCCAGCGCGTGCAGTCGTTCGTCGTCGATGCCGAAGTGGTGGGCGATCTCGTGCACCACCGTGATCTCGGTCTCCGCGACCACGTCCTCGCGCGACTCGCACATCCGGAGCGTCGGCCCCCTGTAGATCGTGATCCGGTCCGGGAGGACCCCGGCGTACCACTCGCCCCGCTCGGTCAGCGGCGTCCCCTCGTAGAGCCCGAGCAGCTCGGGATCGTCGGCGGGCGGCTCGTCCTCCACGAACACGGCGACGTTGTCCATCAGCCGCGTCAGCTCCGGCGGGATCCGGTCCAGGGCTTCGGCGACAAGCTCCTCGAACTCCTCGCGCGTCATCTCCAGCACGCGCCCATTCTCCCTCGGGCGGAAACCGTTTTGGCGATAGCGGCCGGCATCCCATATGCTTCTCACGTCCCCGACGCGCTGACGAAGCGCCCAGGTGAGCCCCTAGCCCTCATCGTCTAGTGGCCCAGGACGCCGCCCTTTCAAGGCGGTAGCACGGGTTCGAATCCCGTTGGGGGCACGTTTCAAACGTGTGCGAGACTTGTTCTCGTCACGAAGCAAGGTCCTGTGGAGCAGTTGGTTAGCTCGCCACCCTGTCAAGGTGGAGGTCGCGGGTTCAAGTCCCGTCAGGATCGCCGAGACCGGAAACGGTCTCGTGGCTGGGTAGCTCAGTTGGTACGAGCGATCGCCTGAAAAGCGATAGGTCGCCGGTTCGACCCCGGCCCCAGCCACAGGCAGAAGGCCCCGTTCGAAAGAGCGGGGCCTTCGTCGTGTCCGGGAAGCCTTTTGCAAACGAGAGCGGCGGTGGTACGGGGAAGGAGCCCGCGCCCCTCCCCCGTACGCGTCACGCCTCCTCGCGCTCCTCCGTACGGTCCGTACCGCCCGTACGGCTCCCCCGCCGGCCCCGCACCGCGAGCGCCGCCGCCACCGCGGCCACGACCGCGGCGAGCAGCGCCCAGTCCGGCACCGCCCGGCCGAGGGAGGCCACCCGCTCCTCCACGGCGAACGAGTCGTCCACCGACAGCAGGCCCGGCAGCGCGGTCGTCCCGTCGAAGACCAGGAACAGCGTGCCCAGGGCCACGAAGAAGAGGCCCGACAGGACCGAGGTCGAGTGGAGCGCGAGCCGGCCGACCCGCAGGGGCCGCCCGCGCAGCCAGCGCCGCCGCCCCAGGTCGTACCGCTCCCAGAGCAGCGCCAGGACGAACAGCGGCACCGCCATCCCGAGCGCGTACACCGCGAGGAGCAGGCCCCCGTACGCCGGGCTGCCGCTCAGCGCCGCCACCGTCAGGACGCTGCCGAGGATCGGACCCGCGCAGAAGCCCGCGAGGCCGTAGACCAGGCCGAGCGCGTAGACGGAGAGCGCCGACGTGGGCCGGATGCGGCCGCTCGCCTCCGCGATCCGGCGGGAGGTGAAGCCCAGGCCGAGGATCTGGAGGACGCCGAGCCCGACGATCAGCCAGCCGCCGACCGCGACGAGCAGGTCCCGGTGGCCGTAGAAGAACCGGCCCGCGAAGGAGCCGGCCGCGCCGAGCGGGACGAGGGTGGTCGCCAGGCCCGCGTAGAGGATGCCGGTCCTGGCGACCAGCTTCGCGCGCGTGTCGATGGAGTACGCGAAGAAGGCCGGCAGGAGCAGGGCGCTGCACGGGCTGAGCAGGGCGAGCAGTCCGCCGAGGAAGGCGGCGAAGTAGCCGATGCCGGAGGTCACCGCCCGGCCCCGGACGGGGACGGGGACGGGGTCGTGGACGGGGTCGTGGACGCGGAGGGCTTCGCGGGATGCTGCTTCTTCGCGCTCTTCGCCGTCTTCGCCGCCGCCTCGATCGCCTCCGTGAAGGTCTCCAGGGGCTGCGCGCCCGCGATCGGGCGCCCGTTGACGAGGAAGGACGGGGTCGAGGTGGCGCCGAGCGCGTACCCCTGCTCCTGGTCCCTGCCGACGGCCGCGCGGGCCGCCGCCCCCTCGGAGTCCTTCGCGAACCGGGCCGCGTCGGGCACGCCCGCCTCCTTCGCGAGGGCGGCGAGCCGGTCCTTCCCGAAGCCCTTCTCCTTGGCGCCCTCCGCGTAGGCGGCCCGGTGGAACTCCCAGAACCGGCCCTGCTGTCCGGCCGCCCAGGAGGCGCGGGCGACGGCCTCGGACTCCTCGCCGAAGATCGGGAAGTTCCGCCACTCGATGCGCAGGGTCCCGTTCTTCACGTACTTCTCCACCAGGACCGGCTCGGTGTCCCGGGCGAACTTCCCGCAGTAGCCGCACTTGAAGTCGGCGTACTCGATGAGCACCACCGGCGCGTCGGCCCGGCCCAGGGCGAGCCCGTCGGAGGCGTCGCGGCGGGCGTACGCCTCCAGCTCGGGGTGGACGCCGGCGGCCGGGTCGGCGGAGACCTCCGCGACGGAGGACGAGCCGGCGGCGCCGGGGGACGCGGGCTTGGTGGCGGTGTACGAGACGACGCCGAGCAGCACGGCGGCGGCCGCCACTCCGGCGACGATCGCGACCGGCTTGGCCTTGGCGGAGCCCTTGGGGGAGGTGGAGGTGGACATGCGGAAGCACTCCTGGAACAGAGGGAAAGAAGAGGGCGGCGGAAGGAGACCGTCCGTCTACACCCTCAGGACCGACAGCTCCACCGGCGACGGCGGTACGAGGTCGGGCGGCTCCCGTCCCGGCGCCGCCGACCGGGCACCGGCCGCGACCACGGCCCGGACCCCGCCCGGCGTCCGGTCGGCGGCGAGGACGGGCAGCAGCTCGGCGAAGCCGTGCGCACGCGGCGGTACGACGGGGGCGCCGTCCCCCGCCTCGGCGGGGCGCCCCGGATCGCAGCCGGGCACGACGGCCCCGGGAGCGGAGACCACAGAGGTCACAGGGGTCACGGAGACCGCGGAGGTCACAGGGGTCGCGGAGACCGCAGGGGTCACGGAGACCGCAGGGGTCACGGGGGTCGCGGAGACCACGGAAGCCGTGGGAACGGCGGAAGCGGCGGTCCGCTCCCCCGGCACCCCCCACACCAGCAGTCCAAGGACCACCCCCAGGAGCGCGGCGAACGCCGCCGGCGCGCGGGTGGTGCGGAACATGCGAAACCTCTCCGGTCCGGTCGGCGTGCCCGAAATAGTACGCACCCCGCGCGACCGCCCCGGGGACACCGCTCCCGCGCGACCGCCCCGGGGACACCGCTCGTAAATCGGTTCGCCGCTTCTCGTCCGCAGGTGCGATCCTGGATTCCGTATGTCTACTTCCTTCGCCGCCCTCCAGTCCGTCCTGGCCGGGGTCTCGCTGCGGGACTCCCACCGGCTCGGCCGCCGTCTCGAAGGCGTCCGCCGCATCCGCAAGCCCGAGGCCCGCGCGGCCGTCCTGGACGAGATCGCCGCAGAGGCGGCCGAGGCCAAGGAACGCGTCGACGCGCGCGCCGCGCGCGTGCCCGCCGTCACGTACCCCGAACAGCTCCCCGTCTCGCAGAAGAAGGACGAGATCCTGGAGGCGATACGCGACCACCAGGTCGTGATCGTCGCCGGTGAGACGGGCTCCGGGAAGACCACCCAGATCCCGAAGATCTGTCTGGAGCTGGGCCGGGGCGTCCGGGGCATGATCGGGCACACCCAGCCCCGCCGGATCGCCGCCCGTACGGTCGCCGAGCGGGTCGCCGAGGAACTGAGGACCCCCCTCGGGGAGGCCGTCGGCTGGAAGGTCCGGTTCACCGACCAGGTGAACCCCGAGGCGACCTTCGTGAAGCTGATGACGGACGGCATCCTGCTCGCCGAGATCCAGACGGACCGCGAGCTGCGCGCGTACGACACGATCATCATCGACGAGGCCCACGAGCGGTCCCTCAACATCGACTTCCTGCTCGGCTACCTGGCCCAGCTGCTCCCCAGGCGCCCCGACCTCAAGGTCGTGATCACCTCCGCGACCATCGACCCGGAGCGCTTCTCCCGCCACTTCGGGGACGCCCCGATCGTGGAGGTCAGCGGCCGCACGTACCCCGTGGAGGTGCGCTACCGGCCGCTCCTCGAAGAGGACTCGGAGGAGTCCGACCGGGACCAGATCACCGCGATCTGCGACGCCGTCGACGAGCTCCAGGGCGAGGGGCCGGGCGACATCCTGGTCTTCCTCTCCGGCGAGCGCGAGATCCGCGACACGGCGGACGCCCTGCTCAAGCGGAAGCTGCGCAACACCGAGGTCCTCCCCCTCTACGCGCGCCTGTCGCACGCCGAGCAGCACCGCGTCTTCCAGGCCCACCCCGGCCGCCGGATCGTCCTCGCCACGAACGTCGCCGAGACGTCCCTGACCGTCCCCGGCATCAAGTACGTGATCGACCCGGGCACCGCCCGCATCTCGCGCTACTCGCACCGGACGAAGGTGCAGCGGCTGCCGATCGAGCCCGTCAGCCAGGCCAGCGCCAACCAGCGCAAGGGCCGCTGCGGCCGCACGTCCGACGGCATCTGCATCCGGCTGTACTCGGAGGACGACTTCCTGTCCCGTCCCGAGTTCACGGACGCCGAGATCCTCCGCACGAACCTGGCCTCCGTCATCCTCCAGATGACCGCCGCCGGGCTCGGGGACATCGAGAAGTTCCCCTTCATCGACCCGCCGGACCACCGCAACATCCGGGACGGCGTGCAGCTCCTCCAGGAGCTGGGCGCGATCGACCCGGCCGAGAAGGACCCGAAGAAGCGGCTCACCCCGCAGGGCCGGAAGCTGTCCCAGCTGCCCGTGGACCCCCGGCTCGCCCGGATGGTCCTGGAGGCGGACCGGAACGGCTGCGTCCGGGAGGTCATGGTGATCGCGGCGGCGCTCTCCATCCAGGACCCGCGCGAGCGGCCGGCGGAGAAGCAGGCGCAGGCCGACCAGCAGCACGCCCGGTTCAAGGACGAGACGAGCGACTTCCTCGCGTACCTGAACCTGTGGCGGTACGTCCGCGAGCAGCAGAAGGAGCGGGGCTCCAGCTCCTTCCGCCGCATGTGCAAGCAGGAGTACCTGAACTTCCTGCGGATCCGCGAGTGGCAGGACATCTACGCCCAGCTGCGGACGGTCGCGAAGCAGATGGGCATCCACCTGAACGAGGAGGACGCTCCGGAGCAGTCCGTGCACGTGTCCCTGCTCGCGGGGCTCCTCTCCCACATCGGCCTCAAGGACGTGAAGGACGGGGCGAAGAACGACTACCTCGGCGCCCGCAGCGCCAAGTTCGCGATCTTCCCCGGCTCCGCGCTCTTCAAGAAGCCCCCGCGCTTCGTCATGTCCGCCGAACTGGTAGAGACCTCGCGCCTCTGGGCCCGGGTGAACGCCCGGATCGAGCCCGAGTGGATCGAGCCGCTCGCCCAGCACCTGGTGAAGAAGACGTACAGCGAGCCGCACTGGGAGAAGGACCGGGCGGCCGTGATGGCGTTCGAGAAGGTGACGCTGTACGGCGTCCCGATCGTCGCCGACCGGAAGGTGAACTACGGGCGGATCGACCCGGAGGTCTCCCGGGACCTGTTCATCCGGAACGCGCTGGTCGAGGGCGACTGGCGCACCCACCACAAGTTCTTCGCCGACAACCGCAAGCTGCTCACCGAGGTCGAGGAGCTGGAGCACCGGGCCCGGCGCCGGGACATCCTCGTGGACGACGAGACGCTCTTCGACTTCTACGACAAGCGGGTCCCCGAGCACGTCGTCTCCGGCGCCTACTTCGACTCCTGGTGGAAGCACAAGCGCCGCGAGGAGCCGGAGTTCCTCGACTTCGAGCGCGAGATGCTCATCAACGAGAAGGCCGGGGCGGTCACCAAGGACGACTACCCGGACTCGTGGCGGCAGGGCCCGCTCAAGTTCCGGGTGACGTACCAGTTCGAGCCGGGCGCGGACGCGGACGGCGTGACCGTCCACATACCGCTCCAGGTGCTCAACCAGGTGACGGACGAGGGCTTCGAGTGGCAGATCCCGGGTCTGCGGGCGGAGGTCGTCACGGAGCTGATCCGCTCCCTGCCGAAGCCGATCCGCCGCCACTACGTCCCGGCGCCCAACTTCGCGGGCCGCTTCCTCGACGCGGTCGTGCCCGTGCAGGAGCCGCTGACGACGGCGCTGGCGCGCGAGCTCCAGCGGATGGTCGGAGTGCCGCTGACGGCCGAGGACTTCGACTGGTCGAAGGTGCCCGAGCACCTCAAGGTGACGTTCCGGATCGTGGACGAGCGGCGCCGGAAGCTGGCCGAGGCCAAGGACCTGGAGACGCTGCGGCTCAAACTGCGTCCGAAGGCCCGCCAGGCCCTCTCCAAGGCCGCCGCGGCGGCCACGGGCGGCCCGGACGGCTCCGGGCCCTCCCTGGAGCGCTCGGGTCTGAAGGACTGGACGATCGGCACGCTGACGAAGGTCTTCGAGACCCGGCGGGCGGGCCAGCCGGTCAAGGCGTACCCGGCGCTCGTGGACGAGGGCGACACCGTGGCCGTGCGGCTCTTCGACACGGAGGCCGAGCAGGCGCTCGCGATGTGGCGGGGCACCCGGAAGCTGATCATGCTGAACATCCCGGTGAACCCGGCGAAGTTCGCCTCGGACAAGCTGACCAACCAGCAGAAGCTGGCCCTGTCCTCGAACCCGCACGGCTCGATCCAGGCCCTCTTCGACGACTGCGCGACCGCCGCCGCCGACAAGCTGATCGCGGACCACGGCGGCCCGGCCTGGGACGAGGAGTCCTTCCGGAAGCTGTACGACAAGGTCCGCGCGGACCTGGTGGACACGACGGTGCGGACGGTGGGCCAGGTCCAGCAGGTCCTGGCGGCCTGGCAGGCCTGCGAGCGGCGCCTGAAGGCCACGAGCAGCCCGGCGCTCCTCCCGAACCTCCAGGACGTGCGGGCGCAGCTGAACTGGCTGGTTCCCGCCGGCTTCGTCACCCGTACGGGGCTGAAGCGGCTCCCGGACCTGATGCGCTACCTGGTGGCGGTGGACCGGCGGCTCCAGCAGATGCCGACCGGGGTCCAGCGGGACACCACCCGGATGGAGAAGGTCCAGGAGATGCAGGACGAGTACGCCTGGCTGCTCGAACAGCTCCCGAAGGGGCGGCCGGTGCCGGCCGAGGTCACCGACATCCGCTGGATGATCGAGGAGCTGCGGGTGAGCTACTTCGCGCACGCCCTGGGGACGGCGTACCCGGTCTCGGACAAGCGGATCGTGAAGGCGATCGACGCGGCCGTCCCGTAGCCCGGGAGCGGTGCGGCGCCGGGCCCCGGACCCGCGCGGACCGGTAGCCGGGTCCTCGCGGTCGGTGAGTTCGACCGGACCCGCTGACCTGCTGTACAGTCTCTCTCGCAGCCGCTTGAAAGAAGGCTGCGAGCAAGGTCCTGTGGAGCAGTTGGTTAGCTCGCCACCCTGTCAAGGTGGAGGTCGCGGGTTCAAGTCCCGTCAGGATCGCCTCGAAGACGAAGGCCCGCATCGTGAGATGCGGGCCTTCGTTGCGTTCCCGTGTCTTGACGGGGGCCCGCGCCCGCCGGTACTCCGGACTTCAGGGAATCGGGGGCCCCGACTGGAGGTGGTCGCGCATGGCCGCGGCGTCCGCAGCACGGCACGACACACGAGCACTGCTGCGCGCCCATCTGGCGGCCGCGTCGCGGTACGGGCACCTGACGCGCCACTGCGTGGTCTGCCACCGCCTGCTGAGACTCGCCATGGAAGTACCGGAAGCGGCGGAGCCACCGGAGGCGTGCGCCGCCGAGGAGCGGGCGCCGGCCGCTGAGGACGAAGGTCCCGCCGACCCGTGACCAACGGCGGGCCGCTCCCCCGCCCCGAAGTGACAGCCTTGACCCTGGCAAGGGCTCGTCCGTGTGACGGGTGTCACTGAAAGTCTTTCAGAAACACCTTCACTTACACCCTCCCTACACCGGTCCGATTTAATCGGTGCAATTGCACCGCTGTCCACCGCGTGGCACCGGGCACAAAAAGATCGCGCTGGACCCGGCGGAGTCCAGCGCGATCGTCTGACGAAGGCCTGTTGGGGCAGGCGATCGCCGGCAGAGCTAGGGGTGGGCCACCGGATTGGGGGATCCGGAAGGGCCCGGTGTTACGGGGTACTGCGAGGTGTCACGCGACCTCAGGCCTCGCTGCGCTGCTGCGGAATGCCCGCCAGCAGCGCGCGGACCTCGGCCTCGCGGTACCGGCGGTGCCCACCCAGGGTGCGGATGGACGTGAGCTTGCCCGCCTTGGCCCAACGGGTCACCGTCTTCGGGTCCACACGGAACATCGTGGCGACCTCGGCAGGGGTCAGCAGCGGCTCGGCATCAGGGGTGCGAGCGGTCATGAGCGGCCTCCTCGGGAGAACCGAACCAATCTCGGTTCTTTCCTCTAAATTCTGCACCTTGACCCGCGTTGCCCGAAATGGCAGAAGCGGGCCGAGTCGGTTATAGGACGAACGGCTTGTCCTCGGCACTACAACTACACCATCCGTCCAGCCACGTCGGCCAAACCGATGGAATTGCCCTCGCAGGTGTTCATCAGCGGCGGAAGTCGATGGACCATGCCATAACGGACAGTCACGCGTCTGTGACGATCAGTCACAGGGCGATCAGGAGTCCTCAGACCCCCCATAGAGTGCAATGCTGAGCGTTCCGCCCAAAGTTGGGCGGAAGGAACCCTCCCCGGACTCCTTGTCCTATTTTGGCACGAGGATGGGTGATCGGCGCAAGGGTGCGTTAAGTGCTGTCCGTCACGCTTGAGCCAAAGGCCCGGATCGGGACCAACGTCCCCGCCGGACGGGAGCCGAAGGACCCGTGGACCGGAGGAAGGGGACGCGGAGGAGTCCCCGGGGCCGGCGGCTCCGGAGACCTCGAAGATCATTTACACCGGTCGGACATGTCTTGTCGATACCGACCTGACGAAGATGCCCGACTGGTGTCAGTTCGCGCACAGCGGCTTCCGGCCACGAGCGCCGGTTCCCGACGCCCGTACCCCTTCCAGAGGGCCGTACCCCTCCGATTCCAGGAGCCGTGTCCCTCCGCTTCAAGAGGCCGTGCTCCTCCGAGCCGTCGTCAGTTCGCGAACCGCAGGTCCCTGATCGCCCGCCAGCGCTCGGCCAGGCGCCCGTACGCGTCGTTCGCCGCCTCGCCGTCCCCCGCCCGCAGCGCCGCGATCCCCTCCGCGAGCTGGGCCGCCGACCGCTCCTCCGCCAGCCACTCCTCCGGCACCACGTGCACCAGACCGCCGAAGTCCAGCTCCACCAGGGCCCGCGGATGGAACTCCTCCAGCCAGCGCCCCACCTCGACCAGACCCTCCGTCATGGGACCGTCGTCGATCGACTCCCGCAGCGCCCGCAGGGTCCGCGCGAGCCGGCGCCGCGCCTGGGCCATCGTCGTCCGGTACCGCAGCACCGGCGCCCGGCCCGCCCCGGCCCCCTCCTCCGGGGCGCCCGGCTCGTACTGCCGGTCCTCGTCACCGAAGAGGGCGAACCAGCGCACCGGCACCTGCCAGACCGCCGTACGGATCCACGGGCGCGCGTCCGGGTTCCGCGCCAGCCAGCGCTCGTGGTCCGCCGCCACCTGGGCGCGCACCACCGGCGGCAGCATCGCGTCGAGCACCGGCCCCGGATACCCCTCCGCCACCAGCTCCTCCAGGGCCAGCCAGCCGCGCAGCCGGGTCCGCCACGGGCAGATCACCACCGCCCCGTCCAGGTGCGCGACGAAGGCCTCGCCGCTCTCGTGGACCGGCACCGGGACCGGGGGCGTCGGCAGCAGGTCCGCGAGCGACCGGCGCAGCTCCTCCTGCGCCCCCGGGGTGCGGGGCCGCCGCGCGTACCGGGCCCAGTGGGACCGCTCCGGCTCGGGGAACGCGGCCAGCGGCTCGTACACCCGCAGGTAGGACGCGTAGGGGACGAGGACCGAGGAGGCGACCGACATGTCGCGATCCTTCCACGGAGGTACTCCCCGAGGGGGTGATCCTGCGCACTGCGGCTGATCTACGCCCAGGTAGCGCTTACCCTCTTGCCGAACTGGTCCCTCCCCCACCCGCAGGGAGGGCCGAAACCGCCGCTTCGTACTTGGGAGTCACCACCGTGACCGATGTGACCGGCGTTCCTGTCGATCCCGCAGACGTGCTGCACACCCTCTTCCGTTCGGAACAGGGTGGCCACGAGCAAGTCGTGCTCTGCCAGGACCGCGCGACCGGCCTCAAGGCCGTCATCGCCCTCCACTCCACCGCCCTGGGCCCCGCCCTCGGCGGCACCCGCTTCTACCCGTACGCCACCGAGGCCGAGGCGATCGCCGACGCGCTCAACCTGGCGCGCGGCATGTCGTACAAGAACGCCCTGGCCGGCCTCGACCACGGCGGCGGCAAGGCCGTCATCATCGGGGACCCCGAGCAGATCAAGACGGAGGAACTCCTCCTCGCCTACGGGCGCTTCGTCGCCTCCCTCGGCGGCCGGTACGTCACGGCCTGCGACGTCGGCACCTACGTCGCGGACATGGACGTCGTCGCCCGCGCGAACGAGTGGACCACCGGCCGCTCCCCCGAGAACGGCGGCGCCGGCGACTCCTCCGTCCTCACCGCCTTCGGCGTCTTCCAGGGCATGCGCGCCTCCGCGCAGACCCTGTGGGGCGACCCCACGCTGCGCGGCCGCAAGGTCGGCGTCGCGGGTGTCGGCAAGGTCGGCCACTACCTCGTCGAGCACCTCCTGGAGGACGGCGCCGAGGTGTACGTCACCGACGTGCGCGAGGAGTCGGTGCGCCGGATCACCGACAGGCACCCCCAGGTGAAGGTGGTCGCGGACACCGACGCGCTGATCCGCGTCGAGGGCCTGGACGTCTACGCGCCCTGCGCGCTCGGCGGCGCCCTGAACGACGACACCGTCCCGGTCCTCACCGCCAAGATCGTCTGCGGCGCGGCCAACAACCAGCTCGCCCACCTCGGCGTCGAGAAGGACCTGGAGGAGCGCGGGATCCTCTACGCGCCCGACTACGTGGTCAACGCCGGCGGCGTGATCCAGGTCGCGGACGAGCTGCACGGCTTCGACTTCGACCGGTGCAAGGCGAAGGCCACGAAGATCTTCGACACCACGCTCGCGATCTTCGCACGTGCGAAGGAAGACGGGATTCCGCCGGCCGCCGCGGCCGACCGGATCGCCGAGCAGCGCATGGCGGAGGCGCGGCGCGGCTGAGCCGGGCCCGGGGGCGGCCCGCCTCCGTGAGGGTGCCGGAGAGACTTCCCTCACCCTTGTCGGCGGGTCGTACCCCCAGAAGAGGTTAAAATCGCGACTGACCAGCGAGGAAAGGGCACCTCGAAGGTTCTGTACCGGGGTATGTGATGCGCACGGCGTACCGTAGACCCACGGAAACAGGTACCGTTGAAGCCCTACGGGCCGGTCTCTCCTTCGAGAGCCCGCTCCGAATCATGAACGCGTGTCAAGACTCTGGGGCCATCGAGCCCCGTCACCGAGGGGGTCGAGCCATGGGGCGCGGCCGGGCAAAGGCCAAGCAGACCAAGGTCGCCCGCCAGCTGAAGTACAGCAGCGGCGGGACGGACCTGACGCGTCTGGCCAATGAGCTGGGCGCTTCGACTTCGAGTCAGCCGCCGAATGGCGAGCCGTTCGAGGACGACGACGAGGAAGACGACCCGTACGCCCAGTACGCGGATCTCTACAACACGGACGACGAGGACGAGGACGACCAGTCCGGTCCCTCTTCGTCCTCCCCGCGTCGCGCTTGACCTTCTGAACCACTGAAACCCGGTCCGGTACACCCGGCCGGGTTTCTGTGCTGTCCGCGTGGCTGAATCGCATGCCTGTTCGCGTACGGTCAGGGGGCGGCGGGCGGAGACGGCGATCGGGGGCGCCCCTGGAGGCACCCCCGATGACGTACGCCCTCCGGCCGGTCAGCTCGCGTAGTCCCCGACCAGCTCGGCGCCGGTGGCGTGGTCGCCGCGCTCGGTGATCTCGCCCGCGACCCAGGACTCGACCCCGCGGTCCGCCAGGGTGGCCAGGGCCACGTCCACGGAGTCGGCCGGCACGACGGCCATCATGCCGACGCCCATGTTCAGGGTCTTCTCCAGCTCCAGGCGCTCCACCTGCCCGGCCTTGCCGACCAGGTCGAAGATCGCGCCCGGAGCCCAGGTCGACCGGTCGACGGTGGCGTGCAGGCCGTCCGGGATCACCCGGGCCAGGTTGGCCGCCAGGCCGCCGCCCGTGATGTGGCTGAAGGCGTGGACGTCCGTGGTCCGGGTGAGGGCCAGGCAGTCGAGCGAGTAGATCTTCGTGGGCTCCAGAAGCTCCTCGCCCAGCGTCCGGCCGAGCTCCTCGACCCGCTGGTCGAGGGACATGCCGGCACGGTCGAAGACCACGTGCCGCACGAGCGAGTACCCGTTGGAGTGAAGGCCGGACGAGGCCATGGCGATGACCGCGTCACCCGTACGGATGCGGTCCGCGCCGAGCAGCCGGTCGTACTCCACCACGCCCGTGCCCGCGCCGGCGACGTCGAAGTCGTCCGGGCCGAGGAGGCCCGGGTGCTCCGCGGTCTCGCCGCCGACCAGGGCGCAGCCGGCCAGGACGCAGCCCTCGGCGATGCCCTTGACGATCGCCGCGACCCGCTCCGGGTGGACCTTGCCCACGCAGATGTAGTCGGTCATGAAGAGCGGCTCGGCGCCGCAGACGACGATGTCGTCCATGACCATTGCGACCAGGTCGTGGCCGATCGTGTCGTAGACACCCATCTGGCGGGCGATGTCGACCTTCGTGCCGACGCCGTCGGTGGCGGAGGCGAGCAGCGGGCGCTCGTAGCGCTTGAGGGCGGAGGCGTCGAAGAGGCCGGCGAAGCCGCCGAGGCCGCCGAGGACCTCGGGGCGCTTCGTCTTCTTCACCCACTCCTTCATCAGCTCGACCGCGCGGTCGCCCGCCTCGATGTCGACGCCCGCGGACGCGTAGCTGGCGCCGCCTTCGGCACTGAGGGACTCAGACATGCTGGGAACTTTCGTGTCGTACTGCGGTTGCAGCGGTTGCGACGGGGTCTTACGGGGTCTTGCAGACGGTTCTACGGGCGGTTCTACGGACGACGGAGCGCGTCGGAGGCCGCGGTGGCGGCCGGGCCGGCGGCCAGCTCGGTCTCCAGGAGCTGCTTGCCGAGCAGCTCGGGGTCCGGCAGCTCCATCGGGTACTCGCCGTCGAAGCAGGCGCGGCAGAGGTTCGGCTTCTGGATCGTGGTCGCCTCGACCATCCCCTCCAGGGAGATGTACGAGAGCGAGTCCGCGCCCAGGGACTTGCCGATCTCCTCGACCGACATGCCGTTGGCGATCAGCTCCGCGCGGGTCGCGAAGTCGATGCCGAAGAAGCAGGGCCACTTGACCGGCGGGGAGGAGATCCGGATGTGGACCTCGGCCGCACCGGCCTCGCGGAGCATCCGGACCAGGGCCCGCTGGGTGTTGCCGCGGACGATCGAGTCGTCGACGACCACGAGCTTCTTCCCCTTGATGACTTCCCTGAGGGGGTTCAGCTTCAGCCGGATGCCCAGCTGGCGGATGGTCTGGGAGGGCTGGATGAAGGTGCGCCCGACGTAGGCGTTCTTCACCAGGCCGGCACCGAAGGGGATGCCCGAGGCCTCGGCGTAGCCGATGGCGGCCGGGGTGCCGGACTCCGGGGTCGCTATCACCAGGTCGGCCTCGACGGGCGCCTCCTTCGCGAGGCGGCGGCCCATCTCCACGCGGGAGAGGTACACGTTCCGGCCGGCGATGTCGGTGTCCGGGCGGGCCAGGTACACGTACTCGAAGACACAGCCCTTGGGCTTCGCTTCCGCGAATCGAGAGGTACGGATGCCGTTCTCGTCGATCGCGATCAGCTCGCCCGGCTCGACCTCGCGGACGTAGCTGGCGCCGCAGATGTCGAGGGCGGCGGACTCGGAGGCGACCACCCAGCCGCGCTCCAGGCGGCCGAGGACCAGCGGGCGGATGCCCTGCGGGTCACGGGCCGCGTAGAGCGTGTGCTCGTCCATGAAGACGAGGGAGAAGGCGCCCCGGACCTCGGGGAGGACCTTCGCGGCGGCCTGCTCGACGGTGAGCGGGTTGCCGTCCTCGTCCACCTGGCCCGCGAGGAGCGCGGTGACCAGGTCGGTGTCGTTGGTGGCGGCGACCCGGGTCGCGCGCCCTTCCTTCTTGGGCAGGTCCGCGACCATCTCGGCGAGCTGCGCCGTGTTCACCAGGTTGCCGTTGTGGCCGAGCGCGATCGAGCCGCGGGCGGTCGCCCGGAACGTCGGCTGCGCGTTCTCCCACACGGAGGCCCCGGTGGTCGAGTAGCGGGCGTGACCGACCGCGATGTGACCTTGGAGGGAACCGAGAGAGGTCTCGTCGAAGACCTGGGACACGAGGCCCATGTCCTTGAAGACGAGGATCTGGGAGCCGTTGCTGACCGCGATTCCCGCGGATTCCTGGCCCCGATGCTGGAGGGCGTAGAGCCCGAAGTACGTGAGCTTTGCGACCTCTTCACCCGGAGCCCAGACACCGAAGACGCCGCAAGCGTCCTGGGGGCCCTTCTCGCCGGGAAGCAGATCGTGATTGAGTCGACCGTCACCACGTGGCACGTTTCCGAGTGTAGACGGGCTCGACCACTGGTCCGAATTGAGGAAATCCGGGGTCGGCCGCTCTCGTACGATCGCACGAAATGATCATCCCGTGCTTGGAGGGGGCTACAAACCAGGCAGGGGAAGGGATTCCGGCTCCGGAGCCGCGAAAAGCGGACGCTCATACCGGCTCCGGAGCCGGTTCGCGATGTGACGGAGTTCGCAATCGGCGGGGACCGCGGCCCCGGACGCTACGCGCGTCCGGCCGGCTCGGCGGTGGCGGTGAGGCCCTCGCCCGAGGCGTCGGTGAGCGTCAGGGTCCGGTGGTCGACCCGGTAGGTGAGCGGCCCGTCGAGGAGCGCGTACAGCTTGGTCTCCAGCTGCATCTGCGGGCCCGTGCACATCATCCGGGTGGTGGCCGCCGGGCCCTCGACGGTGAGGGTCGTGCCGTCGGTCCTGGCCGTCGCGGAGAAGTTGTTGCAGCCCAGGTTTCCGGTGACCCTGCCGTCCTCGCCCAGGACGATCCGCGCCTTGCCCTCGCTGCCGGCGGGCAGGGAGGATGCCGTCTGCCCGGAGCGCAGGCCGTCGACCTTCCACGCGGTGCCGCGCAGCGGGGCGGGCCGCTCGGCGGTGAGCGCGAGGACGTTCCGCCCGTCGGGCGAGGTCAGGGTGAGGGTGTCGTTCTTCAGCGTGCCCTTGAGCTCCCCGGAGAAGGCCTCGACCAGCTGCTTCTCGAACCGCATCCGGTCGTCGGAACAGGCGATCTCGGTCATCTGCCCCGGGGAGGCCGTGACGGTGTCGCCCTTCACGGTGACGGTGGCGTTGAAGGTGTTGCAGCCGCCGCTCCCCGTGACGCGGCCGTCCTTCCCGAACGCGACGCGGGCGTCGCCCGGGGCGTCGGACGCGCTCCCGTCGACGGTGACCTCGTCGACGGTCCAGTGCGTGCCGGTGAGCGGGAGGTCCGGAGAGACGGTGCCGGCCCCGGATCCGGAGCCTTGGCCTCCCTCCGTACCGCAGGCGGTGAGCAGGAGGGCCGGGAGGAGCGGGACCAGGACGACGAGTGCTCGTGGCTTCGACATGGAAATGGGACGGACGACCGGACGAGTCGGTTCCACGGACCTGCCCACCTGCACGGACCTGCGTGTACGGACCTGCGCGTACGGACCCGCCTGTATGGACCTGCCTGCACGGGCGTGCCTGTACGGACCTGCCTGCACGGACCTGCCTGCACGGTCCGCGGTGATCGGCCGTCAGGCCATCAGGGGCAGCAGGTCCGTCAGGTCGGCGCGCTCGCCGCTCGCGCTCACCCGGGCCGCGTCCAGCTCCGCCGCCCACCCCCTGCGCCCGGTCGCGAGCCGGATCCAGGTCAGGGGGTCCGTCTCGACCACGTTGGGCGGGGTGCCCCGGGTGTGCCGGGGACCCTCCACGCACTGGACGACGGCGTACGACGGGACCCGCACCTCGACCGCTCCGCCCGGCGCCTTCACCGCGAGCACGTCCGCGAGGAGGCGGGTGCAGGCGGCGAGGGCCTGCCGGTCGTACGGGATGCCGGCACCGGTCGCCTCGTTCAGGTCGTCGGTGTGGACGACGAGTTCGACGGTCCGGGTGACCAGGAAGTCCCCGAGGGTCATGGCGCCGAGGCTCACCGGCAGGAGCCGGTCGTCGGCCGTGCCCGCCACCGCCTCCTCGTAGTCGTCCTGTACGCGCGCGTAGAGCCCGGGCAGGTCGGAGGCGTCGATCCCACGCGTGTGCGCGTCGATCCGCTCGGCCGCCGACGCGGTCCTGGACGGCCAGTCGAGCAGGGCCAGTTCCCGCGCGGCCGGCGCGGACGCGGCGAGCAGCCGCGGCACGGAGTCGAGCATCCACGCGACGTGCGCGGCCAGGTCCCGTACGGTCCACTCCCCGAGCCGGGTCGGCCCGTCGAGCTGTACGGGCGTGAACGCCTCGACGGCCTCCCGTACGTGCCGGAACTGGGCGAGGACGGCGGCCCGGGTCTTGGCCGGGTCGTAGCTGCGGGTGCGCTTCTTGGCCGGTGGCATGGGGCGAGGGTAGTCGGCGGTGACGGCGTCACGGACGGATACGAGGCTCAGGCCGGACGGGGCGCGCCCGGTGTCGCCTCGAACGTCTCCTTGTTCTTGGGCACGCCCACACCGCGCCAGGTGAAGGGCACACCCCTGGCCGTGTCCAGGTCGGGTCCGTTCATGAGGTGGAAGTGCAGGTGCGGTTCGGTGGAGTTGCCGGAGTTTCCGCACCGGGCGAGCTCCTGGCCGGCCGTGACCCGGTCACCCGCCCGGACGGTGAGCGAACCCCGCCGGAGGTGGGCGTACACCGCGTAGGTGCCGTCTCCGAGGTCGAGTATCAGGTGGTTCCCGACGATCCGCCGGGCTCCCGCGAGGACGCGGGCGATGCCCTCGAAAAGCAGCAGATAGAGGGCGGCGGGCAGCGAGTTGCGGCTGAGGTGGTCGCGCTGGGCGTCCTCGGCGTGCACGACGGTCGCGTCGGCGACCGCGAACAGCGGGGCGCCGAAGGCCGGGAAGTCCTCGCTCCGGCGGGCCACCGGCCACAGCCACGCGAAGGAGGGCCGGGACCGCTCCCCGTCCTCCGCCTCCGCCAGGATGTCGATGGCGTACGTCTGGCCGTACTGGTGGGTGCCGTGGCTGGGCGTCCGGTCGGCCGGACTGTTGAGCGCCGTCCAGCGGCCGATGACCGGCGGGTCCACTTCGACCGGGGGCCGCGCCGCCGCCTCGACCTGCTTGCCGGTGTGCCGGGCGAGCCCGATCCCGACCGCCATGGCGGCGATCAGCGGCAGCCAGCTCACGGCGTACGGATAGGGCAGTCCGACGGTGAACGAGACGACGAGCTGGACGAAGAACAGCAGCCAGAGCGTGCGGTGGAGCACCACCGCGGTCTTGCGCGTGAACATGAGCGTTCCCCCTGAACGATCGTGGTCGACGGCTTCGGTCGAGGGCTGTGATCGAGGGCTGTGGTCAAGAGCCGTGGCCGAAAGGCTATGGGCGGGCCGCCGTGAGGGCCATCAGGAGCGGAACGACCCGGGCCGCCGGAACCTCGTAGCGGCCGCGTCCGGACGTGTGGAGCCGGCCCGCGCCGGTCAGTTGGCGCAGATGGTGGTAGATCTGGCCGGTCGTGCCCGTGAACAGCACCCCGCCGTCGGCGCCCCGCGGACCCGCCTCGGACAGTTCGGTCTTGAACCCCTCCAGCGCCGCGATGCGCCGTTCCAGCTCGGTGAACCGCTCTTCCAGCTCCATGCGTACAAATTATGGAACTACGTAACTCCGTGCAAGAGTGCATCGGGAGGGAACCGAAGGAGCCCCCGCCCGGACCCGAAGGTCCGGACGGGGGCTCCCGTGCGTACTGCTCCTACCCCTGCTCCGAGGGGGCGATCAGGCCAGCAGGCCCGGGATCGTCGCCTCGTGGGCCGTGCGCAGCTCCTCCAGGGAGAGCGCGAACTCGCCCTGCACGTCGACCGCGTCCCCGTCGACGACACCGATCCGGGTCGCCGGCAGGCCCCGCGCGCCGCACATGTCGGTGAAGCGGAGCTCCTCGCTGCGCGGGACGGCGACGACCGCGCGGCCCGCCGACTCGCTGAAGAGGAAGGTGAAGGCGTCCAGGCCCTCCGGGACGACCAGGCGCGCGCCCTTGCCGCCGCGCAGGCAGGACTCGACGACCGCCTGCACGAGACCGCCGTCGGACAGGTCGTGCGCCGCGTCGATCATGCCGTCGCGGGAGGCCGAGATCAGGATCTCGCCGAGCAGCTTCTCCCGGTCGAGGTCCACGGCCGGCGGCAGACCGCCGAGGTGCTGGTGGATCACCTCGGACCAGGCCGAACCGCCGAACTCCTCCTTGGTGTCGCCGAGCAGGTAGAGGAGCTGGCCCTCTTCCGCGAAGGCGATCGGGGTGCGGCGGTTGACGTCGTCGATCACGCCGAGGACGGCCACGACGGGCGTCGGGTGGATCGCCACGTCACCGGTCTGGTTGTAGAGCGAGACGTTGCCGCCGGTCACCGGGGTGCCGAGCTGGAAGCAGCCGTCCGCGAGGCCGCGGGTCGCCTCGGCGAACTGCCACATCACGTCCGGGTCCTCGGGGGAGCCGAAGTTCAGGCAGTTGGAGATCGCCAGCGGCTTGGCACCGGAGGCGGCGACGTTGCGGTACGACTCCGCGAGCGCGAGCTGCGCGCCCGCGTACGGGTCGAGCTTCGCGTACCGGCCGTTGCCGTCGGTCGCCATGGCCACGCCGAGGTTGGTCTCCTCGTCGATGCGGACCATGCCCGCGTCCTCGGGCTGCGCCAGGACCGTGTTGCCCTGCACGAACCGGTCGTACTGGTCCGTGATCCAGGACTTCGAGGCCTGGTTCGGGGAGGAGACGAGCTTGAGGACCTGGTCCTTCAGCTCCTCGCCGTTCTGCGGCCGGGGCAGCTTGCCGGCGTCGTCGGCCTGGAGCGCGTCCTGCCACTCCGGACGGGCGAACGGACGCTGGTAGACCGGGCCCTCGTGGGCGACCGTGCGCGGCGGCACGTCCACGATCTGCTCGCCGTGCCAGAAGATCTCCAGGCGCTCGCCCTCGGTCACCTCACCGATGACGGTGGCGATGACGTCCCACTTCTCGCAGATCTCCAGGAAGCGGTCGACCTTGTCGGGCTCAACGATCGCGCACATGCGCTCCTGCGACTCGCTCATGAGGATCTCCTCGGGCGAGAGCGTCGCGTCGCGCAGGTGCACCAGGTCGAGGTCGACCCGCATGCCGCCGGAACCGGCGGAGGCCAGCTCGGAGGTGGCGCAGGAGAGCCCGGCGCCGCCGAGGTCCTGGATGCCCGCGACCAGCTTCTCCGCGAAGATCTCCAGGGTGCACTCGATGAGGAGCTTCTCCTGGAACGGGTCGCCGACCTGGACGGCCGGGCGCTTGGCCGGCTTGCCCGTGCCGGAGGCGCTGTTGCCTTCAGCGTCGAAGGTCTCGGACGCGAGGACCGAGACGCCGCCGATGCCGTCGCCGCCCGTGCGGGCGCCGTACAGGATCACCTTGTTGCCGGCGCCGGAGGCCTTGGCGAGGTGGATGTCCTCGTGCTTCATCACGCCGATGCAGCCGGCGTTGACCAGCGGGTTGCCCTGGTAGCAGGAGTCGAAGACGACCTCGCCGCCGATGTTGGGCAGGCCCAGGCAGTTGCCGTAGCCGCCGATGCCGGCGACGACACCGGGCAGCACGCGCTTGGTGTCGGGGTGGTCGGCCGCGCCGAACCGCAGCGGGTCGACGACCGCGACCGGACGGGCGCCCATGGCGAGGATGTCGCGGACGATGCCGCCGACGCCGGTGGCCGCGCCCTGGTAGGGCTCGATGTACGAGGGGTGGTTGTGCGACTCGACCTTGAAGGTGACCGCGTACCCCTGGCCTACGTCCACGACGCCCGCGTTCTCGCCGATGCCGACGAGCATGGCGTCGTTGGCGGGGACCTTCTCGCCGAACTGCTTCAGGTGGACCTTGCTGCTCTTGTACGAGCAGTGCTCCGACCACATGACGGAGTACATGGCGAGCTCGGCGCCGGTGGGACGGCGGCCGAGGATCTCGCGGATGCGCGCGTACTCGTCCTCCTTGAGGCCGAGCTCCTTCCAGGGCTGCTCGCTGTCCGGCGTCTCGCTCGCGTGCTTGACGGTGTCGAAAGCTCGGGGGTACGGGGGTCGCCCCCCGGAAGAAGGCAGCATCAGGCGTTGACCAGCTTCTTGAGGATCGAGGTGAAGAAACCGAGACCGTCCGTCTTGCCGGTGCCGATCAGCGGCTCGACGGCGTGCTCGGGGTGCGGCATGAGGCCGACCACGTTGCCGGCGGCGTTGGTGATGCCCGCGATGTCGCGGAGCGAGCCGTTGGGGTTGACGTCCAGGTAGCGGAAGGCCACCCGGCCCTCGGCCTCCAGCTCGTCGAGCACGCGCTCGTCGGCGACGTACCGGCCGTCCATGTTCTTGAGCGGGACCTCGATCTCCTGGCCCGCGGTGTAGTCCGAGGTCCAGGCGGTCTCCGCGTTCTCCACCCGCAGCTTCTGGTCGCGGCAGATGAAGTGGAGGTGGTTGTTGCGCAGCATCGCGCCCGGCAGCAGATGGGCCTCGGTGAGGATCTGGAAGCCGTTGCAGATGCCGAGGACGGGCATGCCCGCCTTCGCCTGCTCGATGATCGTCTCCATCACCGGCGAGAAGCGGGAGATGGCTCCGGCCCGCAGGTAGTCGCCGTAGGAGAAGCCGCCGGCCAGGACCACGGCGTCGACCTGCTTGAGGTCCTTGTCGCGGTGCCAGAGCGAGACGGGCTCGGCGCCCGCCAGGCGGGCGGCGCGCAGCGCGTCCTGGTCGTCGAGCGTTCCGGGGAACGTGACGACGCCGATGCGTGCGGTCACGACGAGGCCCCGGCGGTCTCCGTGGACTCCACCTTCACGGTGAAGTCCTCGATCACGGTGTTGGCGAGGAAGGTTTCGGCCATCTCATGGATGCGGGCGAGGGCGGCGTCGTCGACCGGCCCCTCCACCTCCAGCTCGAAGCGCTTCCCCTGACGGACGTCGGCGATTCCGGCGAATCCCAGGCGGGGCAGTGCACGCTGCACCGCCTGCCCCTGGGGGTCGAGGATCTCCGGCTTGAGCATGACGTCGACTACGACGCGTGCCACTGGCACTCCCGGTGGTGTGTTGCGTGGGCGGTTCCTTCAGCGTACCTGCCTCCAAATTCTACGCGGGTAGAGATCTGAAGGATCCTACAAAAGGCAGGTTCTCGACGGTCGGCCCCACCGCACCGCGACCGACCTCCACGGCAAAATTCACGTGAAATATTGCGGACCGCATTGCACCGGGACACGCTGAAACAATTGGCAGGGCTTCACAATGCGACACCTGCCGCTGTAGAAAGGTTTCCAGAAGAAAGCAGCATTGTTCCGGCACAGCCGAACGGTCGGCATCGCCGCACGTCAGGGGTGCCACAAGCGCCTCCTACGACCTCGGCGGCCGCAGGAAAGGACCGATATCCGTGGCTCAGCGCGTAGTGGTCACCCTCTCCGATGACATCGAGGGCGGAGCAGCAGCTGAAACGGTCGCGTTCGGCCTCGACGGGAAGACGTACGAGATCGACCTGAATGCTGCCAATGCAGAGAAACTCCGCAAGGCCCTCGCGCCCTACCTCGCGGCAGCCCGCAAGATCCCCGTGCGGATCGGCGCGGGAGCGGGCGCCGGTTCCGGCGGCGGCAGCGGTGCCGGCGGTGGTCGGGGCCGGGGCCCGGCCGCGGCGTACACGCACACCGACCTCGCCCCCGATCCGGCGGCGGTCCGCGCCTGGGCCCAGTCCAACAAGATGGACGTGCCCGCCCGGGGCCGGATCCCCAAGCGGGTCTACGAGGCCTTCCGCGAGGCGAGCTGAGCGGCGGGGGCGAGCTGGGCTGAGCGGAACGAGCCGAGCTGAGCTGAGCGGGACGAGCCGAGCGGAAC
Source organism: Streptomyces bikiniensis (assembly GCA_000716465.1). Taxonomy (GTDB): domain Bacteria; phylum Actinomycetota; class Actinomycetes; order Streptomycetales; family Streptomycetaceae; genus Streptomyces; species Streptomyces bikiniensis. The sequence continues at coordinate 330,763 of JNWL01000005.1, read as the reverse complement.
GAGCCGAGCCGAGCCGGGCGAGCTGGGTTGAGCGAGCCGAGCGGGGTGCGAAGGCGTGGGGCGTCCGGGTCCGCCCCGGGCCGGACCGGCCCGGCCCGTCCGCCGCCGCCGCCGCAGGCCGAACCGATTTGCATTGCACCCCGGGTGATCGGCTAGAGTCTGGATCACGCCGAGGGGCGAGGCCGAAAGGCCCCACTCCAAGCAGCGTGCGGGTGTAGTTCAGTAGCAGAACAGCCCCCTTCCAGGGGGAAGGCGCAGTGTGCAATTCCTGTCACCCGCTCTGCATCGCATTACCGACCACTCTTGTGGATCAGGTACAGTGGTGCTCGCACCGCCCGGTGAAAGCCGGTCGGGAGCAATGCGGACGTGGCTCAGTTGGTAGAGCATCACCTTGCCAAGGTGAGGGTCGCGAGTTCGAATCTCGTCGTCCGCTCAGGGTATGAAGGCCCCGGTTCTCAAGAACCGGGGCCTTCGTCGTGCTTCCCTCTCCCCCGCCGCCGTCCCCATGACATTTGTCAGTAGGGATCATGACACCGCGCACTGCCGGGGATCGGTGGCCGACGGGAGTCTGGACGCATGACACCTGCGATCGAGGCGACCGACCTGCGCCGTACGTACGTCGAGGGATCCGGCCGGGGAACCGGCCGGGGGTCCCGCGGCTTCGAGGCCGTGCGCGGGATCTCCTTCGCCGTTCCCCGGGGCGAGATCTTCGCCCTCCTCGGGACCAACGGAGCCGGCAAGACCTCCACCGTCGAACTCCTGGAGGGCCTCGCCGCCCCCAGCGCCGGCACCGCCCGCGTCCTCGGCCACGACCCTTACCGCGAGCGGTCCGCCGTCCGCCCCCGGATCGGCATCATGCTCCAGGAGGGCGGCTTCCCCTCCGACCTCACCGTGGCCGAGACCATACGGATGTGGGCAGGCTGCACCAGCGGTGCCCGTCCCGTCGGGGAGGCGCTCGCCGCCACCGGCCTCGCCGGGCGCGAGCGCGTCCGGATCAAGCAGCTCTCCGGCGGCGAGCGGCGCAGGCTCGACCTGGCGCTCGCGCTGCTCGGCCGCCCCGAGGTGCTCTTCCTGGACGAGCCCACCACCGGTCTCGACGCCGAGGGCCGCCGCGACACCTGGGACCTCGTCCGGCAGCTGCGGGACGGCGGCACCACCGTGCTCCTCACCACGCACTACCTGGAGGAGGTCGAAGCCCTCGCCGACCGCCTCGCGATCATGCACCGGGGCGAGATCGTGCTCTCCGGCACGCCCGCCGAGGTCACCGCCGCCCGCCCCGCCCGGATCAGCTTCACCCTGCCCGAGGGCGTTCCGGCCGCGCGGCTCCCGCTGCGCCTGCGGGCCGCCGAGACCGGCGGCCGCGTGGAGATCCGCACCCACGACCTCCAGGAGGACCTCTCCGTCCTCCTCGCCTGGGCCGGGGAGGACGGCATACGGCTCGGCGGACTCGACGCCCGCTCCGCCTCCCTCGAAGAGGCGTTCCTCGACATCGCCTCGCGCGACGACTCGTCCCGCGACACCACAGCCCGTACCGAGGCCCGCACCGACCGGCAGGAGGCCGACACCCGATGAGCACCGCCACGACCACGCCCCCGGCCTCCGGGCCCGCCTCCACCGTCCGCGGCCGGCTCACCGCTCTCGGCCGGGCCGAGCTGACCCTCCTCACGCGCAACCGAAACAACCTCTTCGTCGCCCTGCTCATGCCGGTGCTGATGGTCTTCCTGCTGCGCTCCTCGCTCAGCCAGCTCGACGCGGAGACCCTGCCGATCGGTGCCGGGGCGGCCACCCTCATCGGCGGCACCGGCATGGTCCTGCTCCTCGTCACCTACATGGGCCTCGTCTCCGCGCTCGTCGCCCGCCGCGAGGAGCTCGTCCTCAAGCGGCTGCGGACCGGCGAGGCGAGCGACGCGGAGATACTCACCGGCTGCGCCCTGCCCGCGACCGCCATCACGCTCGCGCAGTGCGCCGTGCTGACGGCCGGCGGAATCGCCGTCCTCGACGTGCCCGTCCCCGCCCGTCCCGACCTGCTGCTGCTCGGCATCGCCGCCGCGATCGTCCTGCTCGCCGGACTCGCCGCACTCACCACCGTGATCACCCGCACCGTCGAGAGCGCCGGCCTGACGACCCTGCCGCTCTTCCTCGTCTCCTGCTTCGGCTCGGGCCTCTTCGTGCCCCGCGACGCCCTGCCCCCGCTCGCCGCCGACCTCTGCGGGCTGCTGCCGCTCAGCGGGGTGATGGAGTTCGTACGGGCGGGCTGGCTCGGCACCGCGCACGCGGAGAGCCTGCTGGGCGCCGGGCTCAATACAGTGGCCTGGGGCGTCCTGACGGGGTGGGCGGTCCGCCAGTGGTTCCGCTGGGAACCACGGCGCTAGAGCTCGGGAGGGGGAGGTCTGATGTCCAGGCTGACGGGATGGTGGTCCGGGCGCAGCAGCGCCGGCAAGGTCGAGCTGTACACACGGTGGACCTTCCACAGCTTCGTGCCGATCGAGCTGTTCGTGCTCGGCGGCATCCCCTTCAGCCGCGGCGAGCACGGTCCCCCCTCCACGGAGGCCTCGGTCGGCCTCCTCCTCTGGATCGGTGTCCACGCCGTGCTCTGCGCGGTCCTCGCCTCCCGCGCCCTGGACCACACGACCGGGAAGCGGGAGCGGCCGGTGCGGCTCGCGGTCGCGGTGGTCGGCACCACCTTCTGCGTCGACCTGCTCCTGAACCTCCTGTGGGCGGGCGGAGTGCTGCCCGAGCCGGGGGTGAACGTGGGCATCCTCACGGGGACCTCGATCTTCACGCTCTGCGCGCTCGTCCTCTGCCTCGGCCCGGTACGGCACATGGCGTACGCGGTGCTCGCCACCGCTCTCGCCACCGGCGCCCCGATGGCGGCGGTCGGCAACGGGCTGGACATGGCGGCCGGTTCGGTGGTCGGCATACTCATCGGCGGCGTCTTCATCTCCTTCACCAGCGGCCTCTCCTCCTGGCTGCTCCGGATCGTGCAGGAGCTGGAGCGGTCCCGGGACCTCAAGGCCCGGCTGGCCGTCGCCGAGGAGCGGCTCCGCTTCGGACGGGACCTGCACGACGTCATGGGGCGGAACCTGTCGGTGATCGCGCTCAAGAGCGAGCTCGCGGTGCAGCTCTCCCGGCGTGGACGCCCGGAGGCGGTGGACCAGATGGTCGAGGTGCAGCGGATCGCGCAGGAGTCGCAGCGGGAGGTGCGCGAGGTCGTACGCGGCTACCGCGAGGCCGACCTGCGGGTGGAGCTGGAGGGCGCACGCGGGGTGCTCGGGGCCGCCGGGATCGCCTGCGCCGTGGACGCCCCGGCGCTGGACCTGCCGCCCGAGGTGCAGTCGGCCCTGGGCTGGGTGGTCCGGGAGACCACGACGAACGTCCTGCGCCACGGGGACGCGCGCCGGTGCGCGATCGTGCTCCGGAGCGAGCCGGGGGCGGTGCTGCTCACCGTCGAGAACGACGGGGCGGTGGGCGCGGCCGGTGAGCGGGACGGGACGGGGGCGGCCGGCGTCACGGGCGGGCGCGGGGCCGGGTCCGGACTCGCCGGGCTGCGGGAGCGGCTCGGCGCGGTGGACGGCACCCTGGACGCGGGGCCGTCGGCACCGCACTCGTTCCGCGTGACCGCCCGCGTCCCGCTGCCCCGCTCGGGCCGGGTCGGGGCCCCGCGGAAGCCGGCGCCCCCGGCACGCCCCGTACCTGGAAAGCACGAGGGTCTCGGAGGGTCCGGAAGACGAGAAAGACGGGGGTCGTACGAGAAGGAGGAGACGGTCGCGTGACCGTACGCGTACTGCTGGCCGACGACGAGCACCTGATCCGGGGAGCGCTCGCCGCCCTGCTCGCCCTGGAGGACGATCTCGTGGTCGTCGCCGAGGCCGCGACCGGACCCGAGGCGCTCGCCATGGCCCGCGCCCACCGCCCCGACGTCGCCGTGCTGGATCTGCAGATGCCGGGCATGGACGGTGTGACGGTCGCCACTGCCCTGCGGGACGAACTCCCCGACTGCCGGGCCATGATCGTGACGAGTCACGGGCGTCCCGGGCACCTGAAGCGGGCCCTCGCAGCGGGCGTCCGCGGTTTCGCGCCGAAGACCGTCAGCGCCCAGCGGCTCGCCGAGCTCATCCGTACCGTGTACGCGGGAAACCGTTATGTGGACCCGGAGTTGGCTGCCGACGCCATAGCGTCCGGGGACTCGCCGCTGACCGTGCGGGAGGCCGAGGTGCTCGAACTCGCCGCCGACGGAGCCCCCGTCGCGGAGATCGCCCGGCGCGCCTCGCTCTCCCCCGGGACCGTCCGGAACTACCTCTCCTCGGCCGCCGCGAAGGTCGGTGCGGAGAACCGTCACGCGGCGGTGCGCCTCGCGCGGGAGAAAGGTTGGGTATAGTGGTCTCCGCGCTACGGCGCATGCGGACGTAGCTCAGTTGGTAGAGCATCACCTTGCCAAGGTGAGGGTCGCGAGTTCGAATCTCGTCGTCCGCTCCACGAAGAAGCCCCCGGTCGGATCGACCGGGGGCTTTCTCGTTGCCGTCCTAGCTCCAGGTGTTGCCGGTGAGGAGCTCGTACGCCTCGATGTACTTGGCGCGGGTCGCGTCCACGACCTCCTGCGGGAGCGCCGGCGGGGGCTGCTCGCCCTTGCGGTCCCAGCCGGAGGCCGGGGAGGTCAGCCAGTCGCGCACGAACTGCTTGTCGTACGAGGGCTGCGCGCGGCCCGGCTGCCACTGGTCGGCCGGCCAGAAGCGCGAGGAGTCCGGGGTGAGGACCTCGTCGGCGATGACGAGCCGGTCGCCGCCCGGGGTGCTCTCGAAGCCGAACTCGAACTTGGTGTCGGCCAGGATGATCCCGCGCTCGCGGGCGATGTCCCGGGCGCGGGAGTACACGGCGAGGGTCGTCTGGCGCAGCAGCGCGGCCGTCTCGGCGCCGACCTGGCGGGCGACCTCCTCGTACGACACGTTCTCGTCGTGGTCGCCCACGGCGGCCTTGGTGGCCGGGGTGAAGATCGGGGCGGGCAGCTCGGAGCCGTCGCTCAGGCCCTCGGGGAGCGCGAGGCCGCAGACCGTGCGGGACGCGTCGTACTCGACGAGGCCGGAGCCGGTGAGGTAGCCGCGGGCGACGCACTCGACCGGGACCATGTTCAGCGACGTGCAGACCAGCGTGCGGCCCGCCCAGTCGGCGGGGGCGCCGGCCGGCAGCTCGGTGGAGAGGACGTGGTGCGGAACCAGGTCGGAGAGGCGGTCGAACCACCACAGGGAGAGCCGGGTGAGGACCCGGCCCTTGTCGGGGATCTCGGTGGGCAGGACCCAGTCGTACGCGGACATGCGGTCGCTCGCCACCATCACGAGGTCACCGGCCTCGTTCCGGTACAGGTCGCGCACCTTGCCCGTGTGGAGATGGGTGAGGCCCGGGACCTGGACGGGCTCGGGCTTTTCTACGAATCCGGACACGGTTCCTCCGCGTAGGTTGATCCAGGAGCGCTTCGATTCTCTCGCACCTGCGCGGATCACCGGCGGGCGGCCTCTCCGTACCGCCCCCGCACTCTTCCCCGTACCCGGTCAGTCCCTCTTGCAGATGCGGTCGAGGAGGTTCGCGGTGGCGCGCTGGATGCGGGAGTCGACGTGGCCGGGCCGGTCGAGGGCGGGCGACCAGGCGAAGGTGCCGGAGGCGAAGACCCAGGCGCCGGACGGGGCCCGGTAGAGCGAGGTCTCCTGGTGGCGCAGCACCCCGTCGCCGTCCCGGTAGGGCGAGTGGGCGAGCAGGATGCGGCTCTCGTGCTCGGGGAGCGCGGTGCGCGGGAAGTACCGGTCGGCCTCGCCCGCGACCAGGCCCGGGATCTCGTCGCCGTCACCGGCGCCGGTGGCCTCCCAGAGCCAGTGCTCGGCGTTCCGCACGACCATCGGGTGCGGCTCGGGCACCCGGCCCGCGTACTGGATGCCGAGGAGCTGCTGCTCGGGCCGGTCGACCTCGCGCCAGAGCGCGGGCCGGCCGGGGCCCTGGCGCTTGCGGCAGGTGAGGAGGCGGTCGGACACGCCGGAGGCCGAGGGGCCGAGCTCCACCTGCCAGTACATGGTGTTGGCGGAGAGGAAGACGAGCGAGGTGCCCTGGTCGCGGGCGCGTTCGGCGGCCCGGCGCATCGGCGCCGACCAGTACTCGTCGTGGCCGGGGAAGACCAGGCCCCGGTAGCGGCCCGGGTCGACGCGGCCCGCGTGCAGGTCGCGGGTCTCGGCGTACGCCAGGTCGTAGCCGTAGCGCTCGGCCCAGCGGATGAAGTCGTAGGCGTGCCCGACGTGCAGCGGCAGCCCCGCGCCCGCGTAGGGGCGGTCGAAGGAGACGGTGACGGCCGCGTCCTCCTCGCCGAGCAGTCGGCCGTCCTCGTCCCAGGCGTGGTAGAGGCTGGCGCCGGTCCGTCCGTCCTCCGGGTAGAGGTTGTACGCCTGCCAGGTCACGTCCGGGAGGACGAGGAGCAGGTCCGCCGGGTGGTCGTCGCGGACCGTGAAGGGGATGTGGGAGCGGTGCCCGTCGACGGTGGTGAGGACGGCGACGTACGCGCCGATCGCCCAGTAACTGGGGACCTGGAGGCGCCAGGACTGCCACCAGTGGTGGCAGGAGACCGTGCGGTCGACGATGAGCGGGGCGGGCTGGACGATCCCGGAGAGGCGCGGGCTGGTGGTGATCTTCGCGGCGCCGTGACCGCCGTAGTGGCCGATCCGATAGATGTCGACCGAGAACTGCTGCGGCGGGTCCACGGTGATGTGGAAGTCGATCGAGTCGCCGGGTGCGACGGCGCCGCCGGACGCGAAGCCCTTGATCTGGCGCCGGACGTCGTCGGCCGTGCGGGGGCCGCCGCTGCCGCCCCGGGCCAGGACCTCGTCCGCGTACCAGGGAACCATCTGGCCGGTGTCGTCGAAGTAGTTGTCCGAGCCGCGCAGCCAGGGCAGCGGGCCCTGGCCGAAGGGATCGGAGACGGCGTGCGCGAGCGCGCCCGACTCCCACCGCCTGATCTGATCCGCCCCCATGTTGCGCCCCTCCCTCGACTCCCCCGGTCGGCCGGTCAGTGCCCGTGGATTCGTGCTTCTGTCAGTGATGACCTCCAGCACATCACATAACGCACGCACTCCGTCACCGTTCGTCGTGAATTGACGAGAGTGGAAGACGAGATTCCGAATGTGCCGGTGGTCTATGCCAGGGGTGTACGCCCGGGGGCGTGTTCCGGTGGTGCGAGCGGGTCAGACGAGCCGTACGGGCTTCTCGGGGCGTACGCCGGTGCGCGCGAGCCAGTCCCGCAGGGGCTCGGGGTCGCCGTCCTCCACGAGGGAGAGGACCCGGGGGCCGAGGTCCGTCGCCCGCTCGCCGCCGAGGAGCAGGGCGGGGCCGTCGAGCCAGTCGAGCCCCGGGACCGCCTCGGCGGTGTCCACGGCCGCGCAGCAGACCATCGCGGTGACGTGGTCCGCGAGCAGGTCGCGGCCGCTGCGGGGCGGCTGGAGCGGGAAGAGCGGCAGGGGGCCGTCGGGGCCGCTGACGCCCTCGTACGCGCCGACGCCCTCGTACGCGGTGGTCCGGTCCGCCGCCGGGGCGTCGGTGGCCGCCGTCCGGCCCCGGGCGCTCTCGGCGGCGACCCGGGCCTCCCGCGCGGCCTCCTCCCGGGCGAGCAGGGCACTGAGGGCACCGGCGAGCGCGTCGGCGGCGGGGTTGACCGGGGGGTCGTCGTCGAGGTCGCCGAGGTCGCCGAGGCCGTCCAGAGGGTCGAAGTCGGCGGGGGCGGTGGGATCGGGGAGGCCGGTGGAATGCGTGGAGTCCGGGGGGACGGCGGAGTCGGTGAGGCCGGCGGAGTCCGGGGGAGCGGCGGAGTCGGTGAGACCGGTGTGGCCGTTCTGGTCGGCATGGCCGTCCTGGTCGGCATAGCCGTCCTGGTCGACGGCGGCCTCGGCGGGGGCCCCGACGACCGGACCCGTCGCCGTCAAGCGGTCGATCACGCGGGTCAGGGTCGGGCCGTCCGTCGGGGGCGGGGCGCCGGGACCGGCGGCGGCCGCGTCGATGCCGTCGAGGACCTGGTGGAGCCGGGCCGCGTCCGTACGCCACTTACGGTCCACGACCTCTTCCGGGTACTGGCTCCACTCCACCGGCGACCAGTCGGGGCCGGGCGCGGCCGGACCGCCGTGGAAGAGGCGGGCGGCGAGCAGCGAGGCGGCCTCGTCCACCGCGCCGGGCTCCTCCAGGAGGTCGCAGGCCGGGCGCTCGCCGAGCCGCGAGGAGAAGCCGTCCGCGAGCCGGTCTCGGCGGGACAGCTCGGTCAGGGCGGAGACCACGCCCGCGTCGAGCTTGGCGGGCCAGCGGCCCATGCGCCAGGCGGGCAGCGCGACCCGGGTCAGGAGGCGGTCCCAGCCCGCGTAGGCCAGGCCGACCTGCTCCTGCGCCACGATCCGTACGCCGTAGTCGACCTCCTGGGCGCGCTCCGAGCCCGCGGCGGCGACCCCGCGCTCCATCTCGGCGGCGTGCCCGCGACAGGCGCGCAGCAGGACGCGGGCGACCTGCCCGACGCCGTGGGCGCCGAGGCGGCGGACCGGGTCGAGGCCGGGCGTCCGGGGCACGGCGATCGCGGCGTCCAGGCCGCGGACGAAGCGCCGGGCGGCGGCTATGTCGGGGTGGGCGGCCGGTCCCGTACCGGCGACGACGGGGGCGAGGACCGCCCGCAGTTCGCCGACGCGCATCCACCAGAGGAACGGCGAGCCTATGACCAGGACGGGCGCGCCGCCGCCCTCGTCACCGGCCCCGCGGTGGGCGCGGTGCGTACGGTCCTCCAGCCAGCTGTCGCAGTCCGGGGTCAGGGCTATCGCGGCGGGCGCCGGGACGCCGAGCCGGTCGGCCAGGTCCCGCACCAGCCGGTACAGGTCGGGGGCCGCGGTCTCGGCCAGCGCCACCGTCGGCGTGGCGGCCGGGCGGGCCCGGGCGACGACGAGGGCGACGGCCGTGGCGGCGAGGAGGACGACGACCGCGAGGACGGTCACGACCCAGCGGGCCGTGCCCCATCCCGTACCCGAGAAGTGGCCGGTGACCTCGCCCGCGTACAGCACGACGGCCACCGCGGCGGGGAGCACCGCGAGGCCCAGTGCCCTGCCGCGGACGCGGAGGACGGCGAGGGCCCGGGAGCGCGCGGCGCGCGCACCCCACTCCTCGCCGACGGCGGAACCGGTGCCGGACACGCCGCTCATCATCCCCTCCTGCCCTGGTCGGGACTGCCTGTGGCGGTGTTGGTCACTCCCCCACTGTGGCACCCGCCACTGACATCGCAATGCCGGTGGGCCAAGTGCCGGAACGCCTGCGCCGCACCCTAGTTGGGGTGGTGGCGGGCGTCATCCGGATGGCCCATCCGTCACTCGATGGAATGGCTTTGGGTAAAGGTGATGGCGCTCGTGCGGCCGTGCGGTGTGTCGCACGGCCGCACGAAACGGTCAGGAAGGAAACGGAGAAGACGCGGAAAAAGCGGGCTCAGGCCTCGGCGGCCTTCCGTGCGATGTCCGTGCGGTGCTGGGAGCCGTCGAGCCAGATGCGGCCGACCGCCGCGTAGGCGCGCTCACGGGCCCGCGCCAGGTCCGTTCCGGTGGCGGTGACCGAGAGGACGCGGCCGCCCGCGCTCACCACGGCGTCGCCGTCCCGCTTCGTACCGGCGTGCAGCACGTACGCGTGCGGGGCGTCCAGCTCCGCGACCTCCTCCAGGCCCGTGATCCGGTCGCCGGTGCGCGGGGTGTCCGGGTAGTTGTGGGAGGCGACGACCACGGTGACGGCGGCGTCGTCCCGCCAGCGGAGCGGGGCCTGGTCGGCGAGGGTGCCGTTGGCGGCGTTCAGCAGGACGCCGGCGAGCGGGGTCGCGAGCCGGGCCAGGACGACCTGGGTCTCGGGGTCGCCGAAGCGGGCGTTGAACTCGATGACCCGGACGCCGCGGCTCGTGATCGCCAGACCGGCGTAAAGGAGGCCGGAGAAGGGGGTGCCACGGCGGCGCAGCTCGTCCACGGTCGGCTGGAGGACGGTCTCCAGGACCTCGTCGACGAGCTTCGGGTCGGCCCAGGGCAGCGGGGAGTAGGCGCCCATGCCGCCGGTGTTGGGGCCCTCGTCGCCGTCGAGAGCGCGCTTGAAGTCCTGCGCGGGCTGGAGCGGGAGGACGGTGGTGCCGTCGGTGATGGCGAAGAGGGAGACCTCGGGGCCGTCCAGGTACTCCTCGATGACGACGCGGTCGCACGCGAGCGCGTGGGCGCGGGCCTTGTCGAGGTCGTCGGTGACGACGACGCCCTTGCCCGCGGCGAGGCCGTCGTCCTTCACCACGTACGGGGCGCCGAAGGCGTCGAGGGCCTCGTCGATCTCCTCGGGGGTGGTGCAGACGTAGCTGCGGGCGGTGGGCACGCCGGCGCCGGCCATGACGTCCTTGGCGAAGGCCTTGGAGCCCTCCAGCTCCGCCGCCTCCCGCGAGGGGCCGAAGACGGGGATGCCGGCCGCGCGGACGGCGTCGGCGACGCCCGCGACGAGCGGGGCCTCCGGGCCGACGACGACGAGGCCGGCGCCGAGCTCGGTGGCGAGGCGCGCGACGGCGTCGCCGTCCAGCTGGTCGACGGCGTGCAGCTCGGCGACCTCCGCGATTCCGGCGTTGCCGGGCGCGCAGTGCAGAGCGGTGACGTCGGGATCGAGGGAGAGAGAGCGGCACAGGGCGTGTTCGCGGGCGCCGCCGCCGATGACGAGGACCTTCACGCCAGCCAGGGTAGCCCGCGGGAGGGGGTGCCCTTCGTACGGGCCACCGAGCGAGACCCCCTTACTCGTTCGTACGTTCCTCCACGGCCCTGCCCGTTCGCGCCTTCCTCCACGGCCCTACTCGTTCGTGTACTCCTCCACGACCGTGGCGCCGAGTTCGCGCACGATCAGGTCGTGTCCGGAGAGGGCCGAGTCGACCAGGTCGGGGTCGTCCTCCTCCGGAACGTCGTCCTCCGGCGCCACGGGCTGCGGTGCGGGCGGGGTGTACGCGGGCGCGGGCGCGGGCGACGCCTGCGCCGGGGGCGTGGACTGTGGCTGTACGGAGGCGGGGGCCGCCTGCGCGGGGGGCGGGGGCGTCGGGGCCTGCTGGAAGGAGGGCGCCGGGGCGGGGGCGGGGGCCGAGGCCGGGGCCGCCGGGCGGCCGCCGAAGGGGGCGGCGGAGGCGGGCGGCGGCGCGGCACCGCCCGAGGGGTCGACGATCGCCTCGATCTTCCAGTGGACGTTGAACTGCTCGGCGAGGGCCTGCTTCAGGACGTCCTCGCTGCCGCTGCTCGCGAAGTTGTCCCGGGCGCCGGCGTTGAGGAAGCCGAGCTGGAGGGTGGTGCCGTCGAACCCGGCGACCTGCGCGTTCTGACTGAGCAGGATCCACGTGAAACGGCGCCGGTTCTTGACGGCTTCGAGGATCTGGGGCCAGAGGTTCCGCACCTGGGTGGTGTCACCGCCGAGGGACGCGGAGGGGGCGGGAGCGGGGGTGTGCGCGGGGGCCTGCGGAGCTTGTACGGGAGCGGGGGCGGGCGCGGAGGCACCGGGCCAGGCGCCGGGGGCGCTGCCGCCGCCCGGGGCGGCCGCCCCGGGCCAGGCGCCGGGCCGGGACCCGGCGGGCGCGGAGGCCTGCGGCTGCGACGGCGCGTGGGCCTGCGGCTGCGACGGCGCTTGTACGGGTGGGGGCGGGGGCGGTGCCACGGGGGTGTGGGCGTCGGGCCCGGGGACGTACCCCATGGGGGGCGCGGAGGGGGCGGGGGGGCCCGGGGTGAAGACGGGCGCGGGGGCAGGCGCGGCGGTCGTGACACCGCGCTCCAGCCGGTCCAGGCGGGCCTGGACGGAGCGCTCGTCGTCGTACGCGGCGGGCAGCAGGACGCGCGCGCAGATCAGCTCCAGCTGGAGGCGGGGAGAGGTGGCGCCACGCATCTCGGTGAGGCCGGCGTTCACGAGGTCGGCCGCCCGGCTGAGCTCGGCGGCCCCGAAGACGGAGGCCTGCGCCTGCATGCGCTCGACCACGTCGGCCGGGGCGTCGATGAGCCCCTTCTCGGCGGCGTCCGGCACGGCGGCCAGGATCACCAGGTCGCGCAGCCGCTCCAGGAGGTCGGCGACGAAGCGGCGGGGGTCGTTGCCGCCCTCGATGACCCGGTCGACGACCTCGAAGGCGGCGGCGCCGTCACCGGCGGCGAAGGCGTCCACGACGGAGTCGAGCAGCGAACCGTCCGTGTAGCCGAGCAGGGAGGTCGCCATGGCATAGGTCACACCGTCCTCGGCGGCGCCGGCCAGGAGCTGGTCCATGACGGACATCGAGTCACGCACGGACCCGGCGCCGGAGCGCACGACGAGGGGCAGCACGCCGTCCTCGACGGGGATGCCCTCGCGCCCGCAGACCTCGCCGAGGTAGTCCCGGAGGGTGCCGGGGGGCACGAGCCGGAAGGGGTAGTGGTGGGTCCGCGACCGGATGGTCCCGATGACCTTCTCGGGCTCGGTGGTGGCGAAGATGAACTTCAGGTGCTCAGGGGGCTCCTCGACCACCTTCAGGAGGGCGTTGAAACCCGCCGAGGTGACCATGTGGGCCTCGTCGATGATGTAGATCTTGTACCGGCTGGAGGCGGGCCCGAAGAAGGCCTTCTCCCGCAGGTCACGGGCGTCGTCCACGCCACCGTGGGAGGCGGCGTCGATCTCGATGACGTCGATCGACCCGGGCCCGTTCCGCGCGAGGTCCCGGCAGGACTGGCACTCCCCGCAGGGCGTGGGCGTCGGGCCCTGCTCGCAGTTCAGGCAGCGGGCGAGGATCCGCGCACTGGTCGTCTTGCCGCAGCCGCGGGGTCCGCTGAACAGGTACGCGTGATTGACCCGGTTGTTCCGCAGGGCCTGCTGCAGCGGGTCGGTGACATGCTCCTGCCCGATGACCTCGGCGAAGGACTCGGGGCGATAGCGGCGGTAGAGCGCGAGAGACGACACGTGTACGAGGTTATAGGCGCGCACCGACAACCCGGGAAAACCACCGGGACCGGGACCTCTCGCCCGACCGCCCCTCTCGGCACCGACGGCTCCTGCCCGACGGGGACCGGCCACGCCCGGCCCTGACCCGACCCAGGTCCAGGCCCCGGCCCCGGCCCCGGCTTTCGGCGAGGGCCACACCCGGCCGACCGCCTGTGCCGTGCCACCCGCCCCCGGGAACGCAAGCGCCCCCCACGCACCCGCCAGAGCCGACCTACCCTTGCTGCCTTCCGGCCCTGGGGGAGTTCAGTCAGATAGCGCCGCGTGAGGGGCTCCGCCCAGACTACCCGATGCCGAGGGCACCGGGAGCCCGCACCTCCCACCTGGAAACCCCCTCCGACCCCACCCGGGATCGAGTTCGCGAGCACCCCCCTCGGTCATGTAATGTTCCCGGCGGAGGATTCGCCTAGAGGCCTAGGGCGCACGCTTGGAAAGCGTGTTGGGGGCAACCCCTCACGAGTTCGAATCTCGTATCCTCCGCCGCCGCCCACCTGGGCAAACGAAGGGTCCGACCGCCGAGCGGTCGGACCCTTCGTTGTTGCGTGGTCTCAGTTTTAGTCTCAGTCGGCACGAGTGCCTATCGCGGCGGCGGCTCAGCTGGGCCGCTCACGTCTGGAAAGCGGCCCGCAGCTCGTCGTCCCGCAGGAGGTCCAAGACGCCCGGCTCCTCGGCCGCGAAGACCCGGGGCGCCTCCTCGGACACGGCCTTGTGCAGCGCCGCGTAACAGACATCGGCAAACGGCTGGGTCCGCATGCGGTAGATCTTGCGGCGCATGTTCCTGACATCGCCCACGGCCCGGGCCTGGGCCCAGCCCCGCAGGTCGTCGGCCAGGTTCAGCCAGGCTTCGGCACGGACCCGTGGACGCTTCCCCTCGTTCAGGCCGCAGACCTTGATAGTCCACTCGCCCTTCGGCGAACCCTCGACCGGCCGGTAGAGGCCGCTGGCGAGCCCAAGGTCCAGATGCTCGAAGGGGTCCTCGCAGGTCGGGTCGATGAGAAGGGAACCGACGAAGCCGTCGCCGCGGTGCTTGTTGCCCTTGAAGCGTGTGTTGCAGGTGGAGCAGGCCAGCAGGAGGTTCGGCCAGTAGAAGGTCCGCAGAGCGCATCGGGATTTGGGGACGAAGTGATCCACCGTGTCGGCCAGGTGATTGCCGCAGTACATGCAGCAGTCCACACCGGGCGCCATGTCTTCCAAAGCCTCGCGCACCGGCCGGTACACGTCCCGGCGCACGGTCTTGCGCTCCCACATCCGCTCGGCGTGCTCACCACGCTCGGGCACCGGCGTGCCAGCCAGCTCCTGGGTCAGGGCCAGCAGGGAGGATTCCAGTCCGAAAGGGAGCCGCGGTCGTACAATCCTGATCACGAGCCGCCGGTCTCCCGCCTCCTGGCTCGCAGGCTGGAGTCCTCAACGTAGGTCGCCTGGGAGCTGGCCAAGGTCCGGCGTAGAGTACGGAACCGTCGCACCGTCTCTGAATCGGCGTCGCCCGACGCGACCTCATACTCCAGATCGGCGAGCTCTTCGCGCAGCTTCTCGGCGCGACGGGAGAACGGGGACCGGAGGCCGAAGAAGTCCGAGAGCACCGCGTCGTCACCGGTGCCGTAGACGATCGTGCCGTATTCCTTCTGGTCCACGACCTCTGGCGGGGTCTGCTCGTCCGGCCCCGGCAGTCGGATGAGACCGCCAGGGTCCGCAGCCTGGCAGATGTAGGGGCTGTGGGTGGTGACGATGAACTGGACGGCGGGGAAGTGGGCCTTGAACCACTCGCCGATGCGCTGCTGCCAGGAGACGTGGAGGTGCGCGTCCACCTCGTCGATGAGGACGACGCCCGGGTACGGCAGGTACGGTCGGCCGCCGTCATCCCAATGCAGTGCCAGCCCTCCGTAGGCGGCGTGCATCTGGCGTACAACGTCCAGGACCAGCGCCGTGACGGTGCGCAGGCCATCACTCATCCGCCACTGGGCGATGAGTGGCCCCACGCCGTCGGCCCGCCGCAGCCACAGACCGCGCGAGGTGACCTCCTCGACGCGGAAGTCGCCCGGCAGCAGATCGTCGTTGAGAAGCGCGAGCACCGATTCCAGCAGCTCCTCTGCGCCGGCTTCGCCTTCCAGTCGGCGCGTGTGGACGGAGACGAGCCACACCACCGACTCAGTGAGGGCCGACTGCTCCTCGAAAAGAGTGCGCAGGGCCTCAGCACGGTCCGGATTCTGCCGGTCGCGCTCGAAGAGGCCGGTGCCGCTGAGGCGGCGGAAGGGGCCGTAGGCGGCGTGGAACCAGCCCGGTGGCGGGGAAAAGTCCCACAAATGGTTGGCGATCTTGGCGCCTGGGTCGGTGAGGAACCGGACACGGGTCGGGGGTGCGTCCTCCGCGCTGAGCGGCTCGCGGCCCGGCTCCCACACCATGGAGACCGTACGCGAATCGGACGGAGAGGGGGCCCCGAGGTCGGCATCCCGGTCCGCGCGCAGGGACAGCTCCAGCCTTCCCCGGAACTGCCCGTAGGTGCGGTAGTCCTCGACCTCGCCATCCAGCCTGCTGGCCCGTTCCGGGCCAGCCAGGGCTAGGGCGATCGACCTCAGCAAGGTCGTCTTTCCCGCGCCGTTTCGCCCGGCGAGGACGGTCCAGCCGGCATAACTTCCATCCGGGCGCGTGAAATCGAGGTCGCAGGCCCGAGCGCCGTGGAAACCACGCACGCCGTCGAGCCGGAGCCTCGTCACATACACCCGAGCGTCCTTCCTGGTCTTCCCTGGCCCTTCCCCTACGGACCGGGCCTACTTGGCCCGACGCAACTTACCGCCCACTGTACGGACGCGCACTGACCGTGACGCGCCGGAGCCCATGGCCAGATCCGGACGGTCATCGTCCACGCGCTGGCGGAAGCCGAGGACGTGTGTACGTCAACTGGTGTAATGGGTGGGGCTGGCGGGCTGTTTCAGGGCGCGGGGCAGGCACAGAGCACTGAAGGCCGCGAGGGTACGGGGAGGGACCGTGAGCGCTTCTGGCGCGCAGGGAAACAGTGACAAGGTCGAGCAGGCTCTGCGTGACGCCGGATGGAGGGTGTGCGCCCCGCACGAGCGCGACCTGACCCCTGATCCGGCGGCGGTCCGGACGGCGCACCCGGAGCTCGAAGGTCTGCGGGTCTACCTCCTGCATGTCGACCGGGACCTCAGCGGCCTCGTCGTAGCGGGGATCGACTCGGACGACCCCCACCAAATGCTCGCGGAGGCCGACCGGCTCGCCGCTCCGATCGCCGCGCAGCACCAGCGGCGCACCTGGCGGGAGCGCCCCCTCCCGTTCCGCTACGGAACCAACGGCCATGCCTGGGTCTTCCTCAACGCCCTCGACGCCGAACACCTCGACGGCACACCCGCCGCCGACGCTCCCCAGGGCGGGGCCCGCAGCCGTTACGTCTTCGCCCCGGCCCAGCCGGCCACCCTCGCCCGCTGGAAGCGCAATGCCGTGCACCACCCTGAGACGCCCTCTCTGAGAGCCCGGCTGCGCAGGCTGCCCGGCGTCCACCTGGATCCGCAGCGGCAGCTGTACGACGCTCAGCGCCGGGCCATCGAGGGCCTGGAGAACTCTCTCGCCGACGACCGTCCACGGGCCCTCATCCAGATGGCCACCGGAGCCGGCAAGACGTACACCGTCGTCCAAGCGAGCCATCGGCTGCTCAAGCACGCGGGCGCGCATCGCGTGCTGTTCCTCGTGGATCGCTACAACCTGGGTGAGCAGGCGTTCCTGGAGTACCGCGGCTTCCAGCCGGCGGAATCGAAGAAGCCGCTACACGAGGACTTCCCCCTCAAGCACCTGTCGGGCGGGGCATCGGGCCTAACGGACTCCGACAAGATCGTGATCACTACGGTCCAGCGACTGTGGTGCATGCTGACCGGGCAGACGCCACCCGCACCCGACAGCGATGAGGCACGCAGCTTCGAGGGCGGTGGGACGGCGGGGCTCGGCAAGCGACCGCCTAAGGTGCGCTACTCAGCTGCGCTTCCGCCCGACTACTTCGACTTCATCGTCATCGACGAGTGCCACCGCTCGATCTACGGCTCCTGGCGGCCCGTGCTCGAGTACTTCGACGCACACATCGTGGGCCTGACCGCGACCCCGATCGGACCGACGTTCGCCTTCTTCGAGAACAACCTGGTCAGCCAGTACACCTACGAGGAAGCGGTCGCCGACGAGGTCAACGTCGACTACGACGTCTACCGGATCTCGACCCGGATCACCCGGGACGGATCGAAGATCCCGGCCGTGACCGAGGCCCAGGCCCCTGACGGCACCGTCGAGAAGATCAACACCGTCCTGGCCCATGTGGACCGTGTCACGCGTGAGCAGCACTGGCACCAGCAGGACGAGGACGACGAGTACACGGCTGCCGAGCTCAACACCCGGGTCGAGTCCACGAGCCAGATCCGGACCGTCATCGAGACCTTCAGGGACCGGCTGTTCACGGAGATCTTCCCGCCCGACATCGATGCCGAGACTGGTGAGATCGTGCACCAGCGGAGCATCGTCCCGAAGACCCTGGTCTTCGCGGAGACGAACCGGCACGCAGACGCTATCGTTGCAGAGATCCGCAAGGCGTGGAACGCAGGTGACAAGTTCTGCCTGAAGATCAACAGTGAGACCGCACAGCCCTCCAAGGCGATCAAAGAGTTCCGCAACGCACCGGAGACCCGAATCGCCGTCACCGTTGACATGATCGCCACGGGCACCGACATCCCCGCCCTGGAGTGCCTGGTCTTCATGCGGGACGTACGGACGTGGTCGTACTTCGAGCAGATGAAGGGTCGCGGTGCCCGGATCATCAAGCCGGAGGACCTGCGCAGGGTCACAGAGGATGCGCTGTGCAAGGACCGGTTCGTGATCGTCGACGCTGTGGGCGTGACCGAGCACGCCATGGTAGACGCACGACCACTCGTACGGGACGACCTGCAGGAGCTGCCCAGCCTGGAGCGTCTGCTCCGGGCGTGTGCGCAAGGGGTTCCGCTGACCGTCGACGATGCCTCCACCCTGGCCGGCCGCCTGAGTCGGCTCGGGCAGCGGCTCGACGAGCAGCAGCTGGCCCGGATCGAGGGCTGTGCGGGCGGCCGCAAGCTGACCGAGCTGGTGACCGACCTGGTCCATGCCACCGATCCGGACCGGCTGGCGAAGGAGCGGGCGAGGGCTGCTGGTGAGAAGGAGACGGTGGGGAACGAGGCGCCGTCAGCGGAGGGGATCGCCCCCACGGCCACCGACGAGGCGGTCTTGAACGCTGTGCTGGCCCAGGCTCTACGGCCGTTCGTCGAGCGTGAGGCGCTGCGTGAGGCGCTCATCAAAGCGGCACGACGCCGCTGGATCAAGATCGACCACCTCAGCCAAGACGGCGGTGTGATCGCCGAAGGTGTGACGGACCTCATGCGAGCCGAACGCACCGTGAAGGACTGGCGCCAGTACATGGCAGACCAGCAGGACCGGTTCGCCGCCCTGCGCATCGCCTTCAAGGAACGGCGGTCGCTGAGCGAGGTCGAGGCACGGATCGACGGGCTTCTCAGCAGGGTCAGTCCTCCCCACCAGCGATGGACCGGGCAACAGCTTTGGAAGGCATACGTCGACCTCGGCATCGCACGGGGCAAGCGGCGGCGAAACGCCGGGCTGCCCGAGTTGCTCTCGGTTCTCCGGTACGAGCTGAGACTCGACGGAGGCGACTTCCGGCCATACCGGGATACCGTGGACCTTCGCTTCCAAGAATGGCTCGCGCGTCAGGAGACGGCGGGAGCGACATTCACGGAAGAGCAGCTCGCCTGGCTGAAGCGCATCGCGAACGTGGTCGCCACCTCAGCGACCGTCTCCGTGGACGCCCTGGAGCAGCATGCGCTGTGCCGGGCTGCAGGCGGCTGGAGCAGGTTCAGAGCGGTGTTCGCGGAAGGAACGCGAACACCGGACGAGCTGATCAATGAACTGGATCGGGAACTGGGTGCGTGAGCGTGGAGAGCGATGACGGGGCAGTGGGGGCGCCGGAGATAGCAGCGGTAGAGCTTCCGGCCAGCTGGTGCTGGGCCGAACTCGACGACCTTCGATCCGCGGACGAGCGTCCTGTCACGGACGGTCCTTTCGGGTCGAATCTTGCGACACGGCACTACACCGACTCAGGGCCGCGCGTACTCCGCCTGCAAAACATTGGCGACGGAGAGTTCCGTGATGTTCGGACGCACATCTCGAAGAGTCACTTCGAGCGTCTGGCCGCGCATGAGGCGCGGGAAGGCGACCTTGTCATCGCGTCGCTCGGCGACGACCTGCCACGAGCTTGCATTGTCCCGGAGTACGTGGGGCCGGCCATCGTCAAGGCCGACTGCATCCGGTTCCGAGCGCATCCGGAGGTCTCCACCGAGTGGCTGCTTCAGGCATTGATCGCCCCGGCGACCAAGCAGCATGCGGCTGCCAGTCTGAGAGGCATCGGGCGGGCCCGCCTGGGGCTGAACGGCATCCGGTCGCTGCCCGTCCCCGTCCCGCCAGCTGCCGAACAGCGGCGGATCGCCGACGCCCTGGACGAGCGGCTCGCACGGCTGGGCGAGATCACCCAGCTCATCGCCCATGCCCGGTCCTACGTCACCACCCTCCGCAAGAAGGTTCTTCTCGACGCCATCCCGGAGTCGGCCGCCTGGCCCGAGGGCTGGCAGGCGATGACAGCAGGCCAAGCCGGGATCGTCGACCTCGGCAGAGCGCGCCACCCTGACTGGCACGACGGCCCCAAGATGCGCCCGTACCTGCGCGTTGCCAACGTCTTCGAGGACCGCATCGACACCACGAGCCTCATGGAGATGGACTTCTCCGAAGGGTTCGGCAAATACCGTCTCCTGCCTGGAGACATCCTCCTCAACGAAGGGCAGAGCCCTCATCTCGTCGGGCGGCCGGCGATGTACAAGGGCATCCCCGAGGGCGTGGCCTTCACGAACAGCCTGTTGCGGTTCCGGGCTGGGGACGAGGTGCTCCCCGGCTGGGCGCTTCTCGTCTTCCGCCGTCACCTGCATGCAGGCCGGTTCATGCGTGAGGTGCGCATCACGACCAACATTGCACACCTGAGCGCGTCTCGGCTGAAAGCTGTGGAATTCCCGGTACCCACGCTCGACGAGCAACGGCGGCTCATCGCTGAGACCAAGGGGCGGCTGGCCCGTGTCGACGCGTTGGACCTGCTCCTGGACAAGATGGAAGCCCACGCCAACGCCCTCCGCCGCACCCTCCTCGCCGAAGCCTTCGCTGGCCGGCTCGTCCCCCAGGATCCTCACGACGAGCCCGCCGAGCACCTTCTCAAGCGCATCCGGGTCGAGCGCGAGACCGCCGAAGCCGAGCGGAAAGCGGCTCGGCGGGCCGCTGCCCAGGCCAGGCGGAAAAGCCAGAGCGCAGCCGAGCAGCCTGCTTCCAAAGCCTCGCCCCCGCCGGCCCCCACATCCCGTACCCCCCTCTCCGAGGGCGAACAGACCACCCTCCCCCTGGAGTTCACCGAGTGAAGCCGGAAGCACGTCGTCTCGTCGATCGTCTCTGGAACTACTGCAATGTCCTGCGCGACGACGGCGTATCGAGCCTCGAATACCTGGAGCAGCTCAGCTTCCTGGTGTTCCTCAAGATGGCCGCCGAGAAGGAGGAGGCCAACAAGGATCTCCCTGCATCTCAGCGCCGCCATGTACTCCCCGACTCCGAAGAGTGGGAGGGGCGCGGCTGGACGCAACTGCTCGATCTCTCCGGCGAGCAGCTGGAGGAGACGTACACCCAGCTCCTCACAGACCTCGGCAAGCAGGACGAGGGGCGGAATAGCGCTCTTGGCCTGATCTTCCACCGCGCCCGTAACCGAATCCAGAACGCGACCAACCTCCGCCGCCTCATCGTCGACCTGATCGACAAGGAACCCTGGCTGGGGTCCAGCAAGGACATCAAGGGCGACGCCTACGAGGCGTTGATCGCCCGTAGTGCGGAAGATACCAAGGCTGGTGCGGGGCAGTACTTCACCCCACGGGTGCTCATCGAGTCCATCGTGCGGTGCATGCGGCCTACCCCGGAGGACACCATCACCGACCCGGCCTGCGGAACCGGTGGCTTCCTGCTCGCCGCGCACGACTACATCGTGAACACGTATGGCGACGAGATGTCCGTCAAGGAGTCCGCCCGATTCGACGAGGGCGCGATCTGGGGCACCGAGCTGGTGCCGGCGACCGCACGCCTCGCCGCGATGAACCTGCTCCTCCACGGCATCGGCAGGCCCGATGGCAAGCCCCTGATCCATGTCGAGGACGCGCTGGCCAAACCACCAGCCAAGAAGGCTTCGAAGGTGCTGGCCAATCCGCCCTTCGGTAAGAAGTCCTCGATCGTGATCACCCATGTCGACGGCACGGTGAGCCGCGAGGACATGTCGTACCACCGCCAGGACTTCTGGGAGACCACGACCAACAAGCAGTTCAACTTCGTCCAGCACATCGCGAGCCTGCTCACCGACAACGGCAGCGCTGCGGTGATCCTCCCCGACAACGTCCTCTTCGAGGGCGGCCGAGGAGCGACTATCCGCCGTGAGCTGCTCAAGCGGTTCAACCTGCACACCATGCTGCGTCTGCCCGCCGGGATCTTCTACGCGGGTGGCGTCAAGGCCAACGTCCTCTTCTTCGACGCCGCCCCGCCGCGTCGCAGCGATGATGAGCCCCCGCACACGCAGCAGCTCTGGGTGTACGACCTGAGGACGGGCAACCGCTTCACACTGAAGCAAAACCCGCTGCTCCCCGGGCATCTGGAGGACTTCGAAAAGCGGGTCTTCGGAGTCGGCGAGTGCGAGGAGACCGCCGAGGCGATCGCCCGCCGGAAGCCATCGGGCCGCCTGCAGGTGTTCGACGGTGCCGAGCTCGCAGCCACGAAGGACGTCAATCTCGACATCGGCCTGATCGAGCCGGACGATAAGGACGCGACGGAGGCGAAGTCCCTGACGGAGCTGACCCTCGCGCTGTCCGCTGACCTACGCGGTGCGTTGCTCGAACTTGAGCAGCTCGCGGCAGACTTGGACGTGGATCTGTCGCCGCCGGCGTGACGGCCGCAGAGACGAGCCCTGTCCAAAACGGGTCAGGGCTCGTCTGATCGCTTTCTCGCTACCACTCGTCGGTGTCGCCGTACTTCCCCGGGTTTCGGGCACGGTCCACAGCCTGTGCAGACGCTTCGGCGAAGGCAGCCTCTACGGCGGCCTTGTCCGTGCCTCGCACCTGGACCTCGACCTCCTGGCCTGTGCCAGGGCGGCGAGATGTGCGCCAGGCCGAGGAGCGGTCGGTGTAGCGGTCGGTCTCGAAGTCCCAGGCCGACACCGACCACTGCTCCGGGACCCCGGTCGCCGCGCGTTCCCCACCGGGGAGGAACAGGGCTCGGGCGTGGAAGACCACGGCCCGCTCCGGTACACGGTCGCGGATGGCACTCGCGCCGCCAGGGCCCTCGTGTTCCCAGCGCCAGCGGTCCCATTCCTCGACCTCGGCGGTGTGGTCGGGCCAGTCCTCGCCCCATCGGGCGACGACCTCGTCGGCGTGCTCGCGGTGGAGGAAGGGCACGCGCCGCTCGCCGAGGCGGGCGACGTGGACCACCAGCTCGGCGGGAACGGGGCTCTGACCGGCCTCCGGCTCAGCGCTACCCGCAGTCTGGTCCGTGCCCCACAGGAGGCCGCCGACCTTGGCCGCGGTGTCCTTGAGGACGCGGCTGGTCAGGTGCTGATACCGGCGGCGCATCCGGGCGGACTTGCCGGGCTCCCAACCCATGATGGCGTCGACGACCGCATCGGAGACGCCGAGGATGAGCAGGACCGTCGCCGCGGTGTGGCGCGCGTCGTGGAGGCGGGCGTCGCGAACGCCGGCGGCCCGCAGTAGCTCCTTCCACTTGTGGTAGTCGGTGTTCGGGTTCAGGGGCTCGCCAGTGGGCGAGGTGAATACGTACCCCTTCTCCGTCCACAGGTCGCGGGCTCGGGATCGCTCGCGGGCCTGCTCCTCGCGGTGCTGCCGGAGGAGCTGGAGGAGTTCGTCGGGGGCACCGATGGGGCGCTGGCCGGCGCGGGACTTGGCGTTCTTCGTCTCGCGGCGGGTGTTGATCTTCTGGGGGCAGAAGCCGGGCTTGCGTCCGCAGCGGTCGCCGCAGCCGTGCTTGTAGCGGGGCCGCAGGCGGCCACGGCGTACGCGGATGACGCCGAGCTCGAAGTCGACGTCGTCCCACTGCATGCCGAGGACCTCGCCCTGGCGCAGGCCGAGGGCGAGCGCGATAACCCAGCGGGCGGTGTTGCGGTGCTTGCCCGCTTCGGCGAGGAGGCGCTGGACCTCCTCGACCGTGTACGGCTCGACCTCTTCCTCTTCGACCTTGGGGGGCTTGGCGATGGAGGCCGGGTTCGAGGTGAGGTGCTGGCGGCGCACGGCCTCGTTGAGGGCCGCGCGGACCGTCCGGTGGGCCTGGTGGGCTGTGCCGGCGGCACTGCCGTTGTCCTGCATCTTCTTGTAGAAGCGCTCCAGGTGCTCGGGGTCGAGCCTCTCCAGGCGGTGGGCGCCGAGGCCGGGGATGAGGTGGTGGTAGACGGCCACCCGGTAGCCATCGATCGTGTTCTCCGAGACGTGCGCTGCGGCGATGCTCTCGACCCAGTGGATGAGCCACGTCTTCACGGTCCACGACTGTCCGGCCTTGCGGACGGCGCCCTTGTCGCGCTGGCGCTCCAGGTCGCGGACGACCTTGGTGACCTCGGCGCGGGTCTTGCGGCTGACGTGGCGCCGGTCCGGGGTGCCGTCGTCCTTGACGCCGACGGTGACGCGGCCGTGCCAACGGGCATCCTTGCCGAGGTAGATGGTCGAAGCGCCGTTGGGCTGACGAGACTTGGCGGTACGGGAGTCGGTCACGCGGCTGTCCCGAAGTCCGACGCGCCGAGCTGGCGGGTGAGGAAGTCGTTCACCGCCTCTGCTGGGATGCGCCGGAGACTGCCGATCTTGACCGAGGCGATCTCTCCGGCGGAGACGTATTCGTACAGCTTGGTGCGGCCGATGCCCAGGCGGCGGGCGGCCTCCTCGACCGTGAGCGCGACGAGTGTGGCGTCACCGCTGGCGGGTCGACGCTGGGCCACGAGGGTGCGCAGGGCGTCCTCGGGGACGTCCAGGAGGCGGGCTATCTGGGCAAGCGGAAGACCGTTTTCGGGCAAGGGGAAGTCCTTCTCTGGCCGAGCGTGGGACGGCGAATCCCGTGCTGGCCGCGATTGTTCAGGGATGGGCGGTGTGCGGTGGGACGTACGCGGCGAGGGCCAGCCCCTGCTGTTCGTAGCAGCGGGGGACGGCGGGCCGGTCAGTCCTTCGGGGTGATGTCCTTGACGTGTTCGCCGAGGTAGCTGATCAGCTTCGACGGCGGGAAGTGACGGTGGAACTCGCCGTTGGAGGCAACCGCGAGTTCGTGCGCCAGGAATCCCTTGACCAGGTCTTCCTGGTTCGGGTTGGCGTCGGTGTACTCCTGCAGCTGCCCTTGGATCCGGCGCATCTCCTTGCGGGCCGCGAGGTGCTGCTTGTAGTTGCCCACGTACTCGGCGATGAGCCTGCGGACGTGAGCGTTGGCGATCTGACCGGGCGGGCTGGTCAGCTCGTCCATGTCCAGGTCGAAGACCTTGCAGAAGCCGATGGCCTCGTCGAGGTTGACACGGCGTCTTGGTTTGCCGCTCTCGATGCGCCAGATGGCGGCCTGGTTGACGGGGTGGCCGGCCTCGGCCATCCGCTCGGACAGCGTGACCGTACTCCACCCGCGCGCTTCGCGTTCGAGCTTGATCCGCTGGGCGACGTAGTCCTCGGGCAAGGGCCGGTCCGGGCCGGCGCGGGCCGCCCCTTCATCGCCGCTCATGTCTCCACCTCCTCGGTCAGGCCCAGGGGACACCCGGGGCGATGATCCAAGGAAACACCATTGCGGAGCCGAACGCAACCATTGCGTTGCCGAAAACGTCAGGTAGTGTGGGTCGTCCGCCCCCGCACGGGGGTGAACGCAAAAAGCCCCCGGTGCTACGAACACCGGGGGCCAAGCTCGAACCCTCGAAACCGCCCATCCCTGAACGATTGACCTGCGTGACCTGGGATTCGCCGTCCCATACGGCTCGCAAGTGAGGAGCTCAGTGCCCAGTATGGACGAATCGCGTCCTGCCGCGCCACACCACGACACCCACGGGCCCTCCCGCTCCTTCGACGACTTCACCGCCGTGCCACCGCACGACGCGGACGCCGAAGCCGCCGTGCTGGGCGCGTGCATGCACGACTCCGCAGTGGTCGACGCCGTACGGAACCTGCTCGACGGGCCGGACTTCTACCGGCCGGCGCACGAGACGGTCTGGCGGACGGTCCTCTCCCTGCGCGGCGAGGACAAGCCCACTGACCCGATCATGCTCTGCGACCGGCTGCGCGAGCAGGACGAGCTGGAGCGTGTCGGCGGCGCCGCATACGTGCACCGGCTCGCTTCCGCCGCCCCCTCGGTCAGCGGCGCCACCCACTATGCGGGGATCGTGCGCCGGATGTCCGACCTGCGGCGCCTGCGCGCCTCGGGCCTGCGCACGGTGCAGCGGGCCATGGAGCCCGGAGCGGACCCCGACGTCATCCGCAGCGAGGTCGAGACCGAGGTCCGGGCCGAGCGCGAGCGCGCCCTGGCCTCGGGGCAGGGACGACTCTCGCGGTTCATCACCGACGGGTGGTCGTTCGTCAAGGAGAGCGGCGCGGACACCGAGCCCCTGTGGGGCACCCGAGAGAAGACCGTCTGGGCATCCGGCGAGAGCTTGATGATCGTCGGAGCTCCAGGCGTCGGCAAGACCACCCTGGCCCATCAGGTGATCTTCGCTCGCATCGGCCTGCAGGAGACCGTCCTGGAGATGCCCGTCGCCCCCAGCAGGCGCGTGCTCTACCTGGCGATGGACCGCCCCAAGCAGATCGCCAAGGCCATGGCGCGCCGCGTCTTCCCCACCGACGAGAAGATCCTGCGCGAACGGCTCGTGGTCTGGGAAGGTCCGCTGCCCGCCACCCTCGACAAGGAGCCCGACCTCCTCGCCGACCTCGCCGCCGCCCACCAGGCCGACACCATCGTGATCGACAGCCTCAAGGACGCGGTCAGCACGATGGTCGACGACAGCCTCGCGGTCGCCTTCCACAACGCCCGTATGCGCGCCATTCGCAACGGCGTGGAGATCATGGAGCTGCACCACCAGCGCAAGGCCACCGCCGACGCGCCGCGCGGCCAGCGCCCCAGCCTGGACCAGGTCTACGGCTCCACCTGGTACACCTCCGGCGCGGGCAGCGTCCTGTTCGTCACCGGCCGAGCAGGCGACCCCGCGGTCACCCTCCACCACCTCAAGACCTCCACCGGTGAAGTCGGCCCCCTGGACGTCACCCACGACCACGTGCGCGGCACCACCACCGTCGACCCCACCAAGGACCCCGCCGCCCTGCTGCGCAACGCCCCCAACGGGCTGACCGCACGCGACCTGGCGATCATCCTCATCGGCGGCGGTGACCCCGAACGAGCCGACATCGAGAAGGCGCGACGCCACCTCAGCCGCCTCGTCGACAGCGGCCTGGCCACCAAGGCCGACGGCACCGCCGGAGGGGCCGGAGGCGGCCAGCAGGCCCGCTATTACGCCTCCGCCCGCCACCTCACCGCCGTCGGCTGAACCCCGCACCGACACCCGAAAGCGTTCACGCGACCGTACACGCGGCCCTCGCGCCCGCAGACCGCCGTGAACCCCTCACAGCGCACACGCTCACCGCAAAACCGCAGGTAGAGCGATCACGCGACCGTCCACGCCGTACACGCACCCAAGCGATCACGCGCGGGCCCCCTTTAGAAGGGGGCCCCGCGTGTACGCCCCCTCCGTGAACGCCGTGATCGCCTCCTCAATCTCCCCGGAGTAGCCCCGTACATGCCCCCTGCCATAACCGACACGCTCGCCACCGCTTCGCTCCCGTTCACCGATGATCCGCTCGTGCCCGTGGCCGTCCTGGCCGTCGCCGCCGGCGCACTGCTCGGGGGCCTGAAGACGCGACGCAGCCAACATCACACCCGCGATCGGAAGCGGCGCCCCTCGGCCGCCGTCGTCACAGCGACCGTGGCGGCACTCGTGTGCACCGCCTACAGCGCGGACACGAGCTGGCGGTTCGCCGCCCACTACCTCGACATGCGCAACACCGCCGAGCGCACCGCGATGTTCGCCGCCGCCGAGCTCGCCCTGTTTTCGATGGCGCTGATGGCCCGCCAGAACCTGCACGGGCCGAAGCAGGCGGCCGGCCTGCCCGGAGTTCTGGTCTGGGTGATCACCGCCATGCAGACCATCCCCGCCTTCGCCGAGGCCGGCCCGGTCGGCGGCACCGTGCGCGCCTTCACCGGCCCGGTGATGGCTGCTGTGCTGTGGCACTTGGCCATGGGCATCGAGCTCCGCCAGCGGACCCCCGACGCCGCATCCCGCGGGCTCGCCGCCGTTCTCACGCGACAGGCCCGCGAGCGGCTGCTCGCCCGCCTGGGGATCGTCGAGCAGGACCAGGGCGCCGCGCAGATCGTCCGCGACCGGGCCACACACCGAGCCGTCGCTCTGGCCGCCCGCCTCGCCGAGATGACACCTGAGCAGCGGGCCGGATGGGCGGGTCGGCGCACCGTTCGCCGCCTGTCCAAGGCCCTCGCCCGCTCCGGTATCGACGCCGACCCGCGCCGCAACGAGCAGCTGCTGCGCCAGCTCGCCACCCGCCGCCAGGCAGCCGCCCTGGCCACCATCGACCTGCCCGGGCGCTGGGATCCGCCCGCCGGGCAGCCCGCCAGCCCGCCCGCAGGACAGCCCGACCACTGCCGGGCGGACGGCGACGGGCGGGCAAATGATCGCGCCCGCCCGCACCCATCAGACCCGGGCGATGAGGAATCCCACCCGGGCGCCCGCCTGCGATCCGCCCGCCCGAATCCCACCGCCCACTCCGGCCCGGAATCGACGGCCCGCCCGCAAGAGGCGGCTCTGCCTCCCACGGGCAGCGGCTCGCGAACCCCGCCGGGCAAGCGCGCTACTCCAAAGCCGAAGCGGCCGGGCCGCAAGCCCCGAGCCACGGACGAAGTCCTTCGCGACTACGCCCACCGTCTCCACGACGAGCACGGCCGCCTGTCCCGCGACTACCTGGAAGAGGTCGTACGCGGCGACGGATACACCGTCGCCAGCGATGACGCCGGCGTCATCGTTCGCGAGGTCAAGGCCGAACTGAATGCCTCACGCCACGGCTGACGGCCACCTCGCCCAGCCACTCACCTCACAACCCGACACGGAGACCCATGCACGACCCGCACCACGAACTCGCCATGTCCCAGCAGCAGCCGTCCACAACCCCAGACCACGGCGGAGCAAGTTGTCCCGGGAGCAATGCTCCCGGAGTTCCCGCCCCGGAGGTGGCGGGAGAGTCCCGGCGCCAGGGGGCACCGGGACGGCAGGCAGCGGCCGAGGGCGGACCGCAGCCTGGAGGGGGACGGCAGGCCGAGTCCCTTTCACGGCGGCGCCAGCGCGCCCGTCAGCCGAAGCCCCGCAAGCGCCTGCGTCAGCCCAGCTGCCGCATGAACGACGCCGAGTACAAACGCTTCACCGACGCAGCCGCTCAATGCCAGATGAGCAACGCCGCCTTCCTCGCCTACGCCGTGGACAAGGCGGCCCGCGACCTGACTCGCACCGCCGCCGAGATCGCCACCGAACGCGAAGTCCTCGACGAGATCTTCGCCGCCCGCCGGCATCTGGGCCGCATCCACGGCCTCTTCAACCAGATCGCCAAGGCCCTCAACTCCGGCGCCGACGCACCCCATCTCGACGCCACCGCTCAGGCCGTCCTGGGCGCGGCCCGTCGTATGGAGGACGCCGCCGACGCCCTGCTCGCCCACCGCGACGGTGGTGCCCCGGCGTGATCCCCCGCATCCACAAGCGAGGCAGCGAGACGATCGGCCTGATCCGATATCTCTACGGCCCCGGCACCCACGAAGAACACGTCGACCCGCACCTGGTGGCCGCCTTCGACCCGCTCACCCCTGACCCCGGCCGCAACCCCAGCGCCACCTACAAGCAGCTGGAGCGCCTGCTCGACCAGCCCGTCAACGCCCTGCCCGCCGGCCGGCGCCCCAAGAAGCACGTGTGGCACCTGTCTGTGCGCGCCAGCCCAGAAGACCCGATCCTGTCCGACGACGACTGGGCGGCCATCGCCCGCCGCATGGTCTCCGCCACCGGCATCGCCCTCGACGGCGACGACCAGGCATGCCGGTGGGCGGCCGTCCGGCATGCCGACGACCACATCCACATCATCGCCACCCTGGTCCGCGACGACGGCCGAAGGCCCCGCCTGCACAACGAGGCTCGCCGCGCCCAGGCGGAGGCCCGCCTCATCGAAGCGGACTACGGGTTGCGCCGGGTCACGCCGGGCGATGGCACCGCTGCAAAACGCCCCACCAGCGCCGAACGTCACAAAGCCGAACGCCGGGGCCAGCAGCGCACCTCGCGCGAGGAGCTGCGCGAGACGGTCCGCCGCTCGGTGGCCGGCGCGGCGAGCGAAGAGGAGTTCTTCGAACGCCTCGCCTCAGCCGGCCTGCTCATCCGGCGCGGCATCGCACCGTCAGGCGACACCCTCGGCTACACCGTCGCCCTCCCCGGCGACCGCAACGCCAAGGGCGAACCCGTCTTCTACTCCGGCTCCAAGCTCGCCCCGGACCTGTCCCTGCCCCGCATCCGCGAACGCTGGGCCCAGACCTCCGACGACGTCACCCAGCAGCCGGCCCTGCCGCCGGTGACCGAACCCGCGTCCGCACGCCGGCGCGCCACCGCCGCCGCCTGGCAGGCACTGCTCGTCATCGACCACGCCAACGATGGCATGATCGCCGCGCAGATCGCCGCCACCGGCGAAGTTCTCGACGCCCTCGCCCAGACATCCGCCGCCCACACCCGCCAAGAACTCCGGGCCGCCGCCGCCGCGTTCGAACGCGCCTCCCGCTCCCACGTCCGCGCCGCACGCGGCCACGACCGCGCCCTTCGCCAGGCCGCCCGCAACCTCGTCCACAGCGGCCCGGCCCTCGGCCGCGGAGAGGACGGCGCCACCGCGGCTATGGCGATCGACATGCTGATCTTCCTCGCCATCGCCGCCGCGACCTGGCACGCCAAGAAGCAGCACGCCCAGCAGGCCGAAGCCGCCCACCGGGCCGCCGAACACCTCCGCGCCGCCTACCAGGCCGCCGCCGAACACCCCATGGCGCTGCTCCACCAGCGGGGTGCTCGCCTGGCCCCAGCCTGGCAGCGCCACCACGCCACCGCTGTGCGCCAGGCACTGCCCGAGCTGGCCGACCGAATCCTGGCCGAGCCCGGCTGGCCCGCCCTCGCAGCCACCCTCGCCGAGGCCCAGACCGCCGGTCGCAACCCCACCACCCTGCTCACCCAGGCAGCGGCCCGCAGGGAACTGGACACGGCGGAACACGTGAGCGACGTACTCGTGTGGCGGCTGCGACTGATGGCCGGGCTCCCCGCGGATCCTCAAAACGCCCAGGGCCGGCGAGCCACCGGCAAACACGTGGTCGCCTCGCCGGAACGGACAGCGCAAACCGAAACCAGGACCATAAAAAGTTCCGCGCGGCGACCCTGAACCGCGAAAAGAGCGCACAACATAGCCGACGATCCCCGGTTAGGCTAACCGGGGATTCTCCAGACCATGGGTACATCAACACCCCCGCCCCGCTACGGAGAACCCCTTTGTCCGCACCCACCCCCCGCCCCCACGTGATGGCTCTGCTGTTCGACACGAACTTCAACCGCCCCCCGGGTACCCGCATCTTCCGCCATCTCGACGGACGCCCCTTCACCGACGAGGAACAGGCCCTCGCCGATGACGCCACCCTCGAAGAGCTCCAGGCCGCTGGCGTCCACGTCCACAACCCCGAGGCCGGAGCCGAGGCCCAATCAGCCGCGCACGACATGGCCGAGCTCCTGTTTAAGTACGTCATCCCGCACCGCGAAGCCCTCATCCCCTTCATGACCCACGAGGACATGCTCGAGTACGGCCGGCTGGAGACCATCGTCGCTGCGGGCGCCAACCAGTTCCGCCCGCGCAAGGACTGAGGACACAGGCACAGCCTCATACGGGAACCGTCGGCCGGTGGTCGGGGAGCCCTCCCTGACCACCGGCCGGGCTCCGTCGTCCGGTCAGACGGCCCCGCTCAAGTCAGACCGCGCGACCGCCTGCCTCAGCCGCGCTCGCTCGGAGGCACCAGCGAGTGCCGCAACGCCTCGCGGGCGCCTCCCGCTGTCGGCCGTTCTCACCGTTCTCCCACCAGGCGTTGTGCCTCATCAGCACAGCCCCAGGACAGCGTGACGCCAGCGCCTCCGTGGCCGTAGTTATGCAGGATCAGGGTGCCGTCCTCCGCCCGCTCCGCCTCTACGCGGACCGTGTCCCGGGTCGGCCGGGCGCCGATCCGGTGCTCCAGGACGCGGGCCTCGGCCAGACGGGGTTCGACCTCGGCGCAGCGGGCCAGGATGCCGGCCGCCGCCTTGTCGTCGGGGCCGAGGTCACTTTCGCCGTCGATGGCGGTGCCGCCGAGGACGACGGTGTCGCCGTGAGGGTAGAAGCACAGCAGGTCCGGCGAGAGGCCGGTGTCCTCGGAAAAGAACTCGGTCAGCCCCGGGTTGGTGACGACCACGTGCTGGCCGCGGATAGGCCGAAGGGCATGGTCCGGGACCAGTTCCTGAGCACCCAAGCCCGTGCAGTTGACGATCACTGGAGCAGGACCGGCGTCCGCGAGCGAGGCCAGGCGTCGCCGCTCGACCGTTCCCCCAGCGGCATCAAGCCGACGCAGGAGGTAGTCGAGGTAGGTGGGCATATCGATCAGTGGCGCCGTGAACCGGTAGCCAACCGAGAACCCGGCCGGCAGTTCAGTCGGCTCGCACGGCCGGAAGCCGGGCAGGGTGGTGGCCCAGTCTGGCGGCGCCTCGGCTGTGCGAGACGCCTCAATGCCGCTGGTGAGCCGGACGCCCGTCGACGGGTCCTCGGCCAGCTCGCGGAAGACCTTTAGGGACCGTTGTCCCCAGTGGTCGACCTTGTCCTTTGGCTCTACCAGGTACGGCCCCCACATAGCCCCGGCCGCCAGGGAGGTGACGCCCGGCACCTGCTCAGCGATCACGTGCACCGAAGTTCCGGCCTCGGCGAGAACGACGGCGGTGGTGAGTCCCGCCACCCCTGCCCCGACAACGACAACGCGCTCCCCTGCGGTCATGATCCTGACCCTAACGGCCAGGTGGCGTCGACGGGGCGTGTTCGGCGAGGGCGTGCTCCAGGGTTGGCAGGAAGCTGCGCACGTGGGCGTTGCGCTGTCGGCGGCGCAGGTCTGCGGCGAGCTGGTGGAGCAGGGCCGCGCTGCGAGGCGAGCGCACGACGTCGAGGCGGTCGGCGACGATCTGGCCGACCTCGCAGGCGGCCTCCAGGTCACCATGGGCGCTGTGGCCCAGGGCCAGCCAGGCTCCTTCGAACATGGCCCTGCGCTGGCTGGGGTCTCCGCGTGGAACGTCGTACGCCCCGGACCGGAGCATCTCTGCCCCCTGGGCGATAAAGCGCCGTGCCTTCGGGCCGCCGTCCGCTTTCTGCTGGGCGCGGCCCATCTGGATGAGGCCATAACCGGCCTGGCACTCCAGGTGGTTGTCGGTGAGGAAGTACATCCAGCGGGGTTCCTCTTGGCTGCCGTCCCGGCTGGCGATCAGTTCGCGAGCGGCCCCGCAGGTGTGCGCGAAGTCGTTGTCGCGGCCGGCGGCGGCGTACGCGTACGCGAGCCGGGACAGGACGGATGCCCGTACGGCTGGTGGAGCGGCGTCGCTGGCCCGGCGAGCGGCCTCGCCGAGGGCGATGGCGTCCGCTGGGTGGCCTCGGCTCGCGGCCTGGAAGGAGAGGTCGCCGAGGATGTGGGCGCAGAGGGGCAGGTCGTTGACCTGGTGTGCTGCCCGCAAAGCGGTGGCGAAGTAGCGCTGTGCCAGGCCGTGGTCGGCGGCGTCGAAGGCCATCCAGCCTGCCAGCTGGCCGATCTCCGCGAGCGCGCGGATGAGGCGGCTGGCGACGGCGGGAGCATGACCGCCTTCGCGGATCAGCAGCCCGATCGCACGGAACTGGGCACCCACGTAAGGGAGATGACGTGCTCCACCATGTTCGTCGTCGAGCGCGGAGAGCATGGGCAGGTGCTGTTCGACTTGGTCAACGAGCGGATCGGCACCTGCGGACGGCGTGATCCGGGGCGCGTACTGGCCGCGCCCCGCGGTGCCGTCGAGGTACTGGGCGACGATCGCGAGGAGCCCCGCGCCCGAGATCGCGAGGAACCGGCGTCGGTCGACGAGCCCTCCCATCACCCAGTCCTCCACGATCGCCTCCATGCCCTGCACGGTCCAGGGCCGTGCGAGATCCGTGTCGGCCGGCACGAGCGCCGAGGAGTCGCCCACGCGGTCCTGCCAGAGTTCGGCCACCGAGACAGGTCTACCCAGTTCCTGGGAGAGCACGTAGGCGGCCATCATCGGTAACGGCGAGCGCGGCAGCGAGCCAGCGTCCCGCCAGTGGTACGGCGCCGACTCGGCCACCGTCCCCGCTCCGAACACCCTGTTGAGCTTGCGAGCGAGCGCCTTCGGGCTCCACCCGAGTTCGTCGAGGCACCCCGCCAGTACGGCGTTGGGTTCCCTTGCCTGCGGTGCCACGTGTGACCACCTCTTGCCCCAGTGGTTCGTCCATCACTTCTCGCGCTCCCTCATGGTGACGCGCTCGGACGGCTGACTCACCTCCTTCTCAAGGAAGTTGACCGAGTTGACCCGTTGATCAGGTCCTGCGCGACCGGCCTCCTCCGGTGTTCTTGGATCCCGGCGGAAGGCGCCGCGTTCGGCGCCGACGGAGAAAAGGGGTGGGCCTTGAAACAACGCACGAGCACCTCCCGCGCCCGTACGAGCAGCGTGCTGGAGCGCAGCGTCGGACGACCGGCCCCCATCTCCGGGCAGGCCGACGCCGGCGCCGCCCGCGCGACCACGCTGATCACGGATCTGCCGTACGGGCCGAAGGCGGCCGAGGTCGCCCGGGAGGCAGTGGCGGTCGCGCTCCACGGCGCCGAGGCGGACCTCCTCGATGACGTCCGGCTGATCACGTCGGAGCTCGCAACGAACGCGTTCGCCTCGGGCAGCCCGCCCCTGGTCCTGTGCGTCGACCGCACAAACCCGACCACCGGCGGCCTGGAAGTCGAGATCACCGTCACCGACGGAGGTTGCTCTCACTCCGTGCCGTCCTCCCCTCCGATTCCCGAGGAGGAGGCCGAATCGGGACGAGGACTGGTCATCGTCGAGGCCCTGGCCGACGCCTGGTCGCTGACGACCGCCGCCCATGGCACCCGCGCCTGGTGCCGACTCACCCGCGGGGTCTGCCCTTCGACTGCCAGCGCCTGACGCTCCCGCCCGCGATCCCCCGTCTTCGAAGGAGGCACCACACGGTGCGCATCGACCATGCGACTCCGCCACCCCCACCCACGGCTGTACCGGAGCTGATCCGCCAGCCCCGCGTCATCGTCGCCCTCCACGAGGGCTTCTACGGCGCGGCGTCGGGCACCGGCTTCAGCAACCGCGCCTTCCTCACGGCCCTCGCCCGCCTGCTGCCACCTGGCCGCCTTGCCGTGATCACGCCGCATGTGTCGGACAAAGTGGGAGCGCATGACAGGCGGTGGACCAGCGAGGTCCAGCAGATGCTGCGACAGGCCAAGGCCGAAGTCATCACGATCCCGGAGGTGCAGGCACCGCCGGACTCGATCCACGGCTCCATGCAGCTGTGCGACCTGGCAGGCGAAGCAGCCGTACGCATCGCTGATCGGGCGAGCCGGTGCCTCCTCATCGGCCTCGACATCCCATTCCTCGGTCTGGCCTCCTACACATCGCCGACCACGGATCTGCTGCTCGTGCCCCGCTCCACGACCGCGCTGACAAGGCCCAGGGACATGTCCCGCGTCCGCTGGGAGCGGGACGCCCTGCGGGCGGCGACCGTCCGAGGCGGGCGGATCGGCGCCATCTCCTCCCACATGCGCGGCCACCTCGTCGTCAGTTACGCCGTCCCTCGGGGAAGCATCGTGAGCGTCCCGAACGGGCTGATCCGGGAGGAGATGGCCCCGCCTACGAGCGCGCCGCCCTTGCCCTTCAAGGCCCGCGCCGGGTTCCTTCTCGCCATGGGCCGTGCCGTGCCGACGAAGGGCTTCGACGACCTCCTGGAAGCGCTGCGCATCCTCAAGGAGCGCGGTTTCCGCGCCCCGCACCTGATCCTGGCGGCGGTGACCTCGGACGAACACGGGCGCCCGACCTCATACCAGGAGGACCTGGCGGCGCGCATCCGCGTGTACGGCCTGGACGCGACTCTGATCACGCGCTTCACCCCCGCGATCCGCGCCTGGCTGCACAACCCGGCCCTACGCGCGGTCGTCGTTCCCTCTCGGGAGGAGCCCTTCGGTCGCATCCCTCTGGAGGCGTTCGCAGCCGGAGCGGGCCCGGTGGTTGCAACCACGGCCGGCGGGCTGGCCCAGACCGTCGTCGAGGGCGAGACCGGCTTCACCGCCGCACCACGTGACGCCCGGTCCCTGGCCTCCGCGCTCCACCGCGCCCTGACCGCCCTGCCCCGCGAACGTGACCGGCTCCGGAGCGCCGGGGCGGCCCTGGTGCGCTCGCGCCACGACTACGAGGCCAGCATCGGTTCCGTCATCGAGCGCATCGCCCCTTGGGCTCTGGTGCCGGCGTCGAGTGCGGTGGGCCGAGCGCGATGAACCGGCCGGTGGTGTTGATCAGTCTTGACTCCCCGCACTCCTTCTGGCGGATGTCCGCCGAGCACGAGCGGGCGCTGTCGGCCGCCTTCCCCGGTGTCGAGTTCCGTACGGCGACCAAGGAGGCCGTGCCGCACCAGCTGGCCGAGGCGCACGTCTACTTCGGCTGGAGGTTCGAGCCGTCGTGGCTGTTCGGCGCGCCTCATCTGAGGTGGATCGCCTCCCCGGCCGCCGGCACCGACCATCTGCCCGTCGCCGAGGCCCACTCCGTCGGGGTGGCTCTGACGCGCTCGTACGGGTTCCACGGCCGGCCCATGGCCGAGCACGCCATGGGAATGGTCCTGGGCTTCTCACGCGGGCTGTTCATGAGCCAGCTCGCCCAGCGGAACCGAACCTGGTGGAAGGACGACTTGGCCGAGGAGTTCTTCGACCTGGCGGGGGCGACGATGACCATCGTCGGCTGCGGCAGTATCGGCGGGCACCTCGCGCGTGCGGCCCGCTCCTTCGGGATGGGCGTCATCGGCGTACGGCGGACGCCGCCGGTGGCCGCCGGGGGCGGGGTCACGTGGATGCACACGTCAGCGGTGCACCAGGCTGTCGCCGTCGCCGACGTGGTGGTCGATCTGCTGCCCGCCGCCCGGGCCACGGACCGGTTCTTCGACCACGACCTCTTCACGGCGTTCAAGTCGAAGTCCGTCTTCCTCAACCTCGGCCGCGCGGCGACGGTCGACCAGGCGGCTCTCCTGGCCGCCCTCAACGCCGGCCGCCTTCGCGGCGCCGCCCTGGACGTCTTCGACCCGAAACCGCTGCCCGCCCGCCATCCGCTGCGGCTGCACCCCCGGGTCGTCCTCACGCCGAAGAGCTCCACGCTCAGCCGCACGTACATGAACGAGGCGGTCGCGTTCTTCGCCGACAACCTGCGCCGCTACCTCACGGACCAGCCGCTCAACGGCCTGGCCGAGGTGCCCGCTGCCCGCTTTCCCCTCGTAGGAGGCTGACCAATGCCCGCCACACGACACCGCGATTTGGCCGCCGCCTTCGCCGCGACCGGCCGCAACCACCCCTACCTGGCCTTCACCCTGAACTCGCTCTGCAACCTGGATTGCGTGTTCTGCAAGCCCCGCTGCATGCCGGACTACGGGCACAAGGACCGTCCTCTGACCGCCTCCGACTACGCG
Organism: Streptomyces bikiniensis; assembly: GCA_000716465.1. Classification (GTDB taxonomy): domain Bacteria; phylum Actinomycetota; class Actinomycetes; order Streptomycetales; family Streptomycetaceae; genus Streptomyces; species Streptomyces bikiniensis. Next base: position 293,813 of record JNWL01000005.1, on the reverse strand, counting down.
GCCATCGCTGCCGAGGCCGGCGCCTGGAAGATCAAGAAGGCGCACTGCTCCGGCGGTGAGCCGACCCTCCGGGCGGACATCCTCGACGTGATCGCGGGCCTCGCCACCGGCCTCGGGGCCGACGCAGCGATCGGCATGACCAGCCACGGCAACCTGCGCCGCGGCCTGAGCGTCGAGAAGCTTCACGGTGCCGGGCTGACGTACCTCAACCTCAGCCTCCACAGCCTCGACCCCACCCGGTCCGCCGAGATCATGGGCGGCGGCGACCCGCGCGCCACCCGGCGCACCCTCGACACCGCCCTCTCCCTCGGCCTGCGTGTGAAGATCAACTGCGTTCTCCAGCGCACCTACCTGGACGACGCCTTCGCCGTCGCCGAACTCGCCCGCGACCTGCCCATCGCCGTCCGGCTGATCGAACTCCAGAACATCGGCCCCGCCCAGGCACTCTTCGACACCGAGTTCATCAACGAGGCCGAGGTCCGAGACCGACTCCACGAGTGGTTCGCGGACGCAGGAGAGGTCCGCAGGGACGAGCTCGGGGTCCGCAGCCCCGGGCAGTACCTCCGCCCGGACGGCTGGGCGGGCTCGATCGGCTTCATCTCCAACTCCAGCTGCGCCACCTGCTCCGACGCCAACCGCATCAAGATCACACCCACCGGTGTGGCCCGCCCCTGCATCCTCCACAACCGCGACATCCCTCTGAAGTCCCACCTCGTCGAGGGCACCCTCGACGACGCCTTCGCCCACCTCTTCCAGTCCATGCTCGACCGCAACACCAACGACGCCTGGCAGGGCTTCCACTACGTCGACTACGACCTGCGCTGGGACCGGATGGAGCGCCCCGAAGGCACCCCCGTCCTGCCCGTGCTGCCTCTCCTCACCACGGACGCGGCCCGGTCCGCCTGCGCCCGCGCCTCCACGGGGGAACGGTGATGGCGGCGATCGAAGCGCCGTCCCTCTACATGGGACTCGGAGCCCTGTACGAACGCGAGCTGGACGCCCACGGCATCGGCGCAGTGATGCTCACCCACAAGTGGCAGCCGGCCGACCTGCTGGCTCCCCACTCCGACATCGACGTACGGGTTCTCCTTTCCCAGGCCCCGACGGACTGGGAGGAGTGGAACCACCGCCTGGCCGCCGCGCACACCGCCGCGGTCGGCAGGGAGAACTCCCACCGGCGTCTCTTGGAGCATCCGCCCGGCTTCGCGTTCACCGTGGCCGAGGCAGACGGGCGGCTCGTCTCCGCACCTGAACTCGCGACCTGGTCGCTGATCAGCGGGAGCTCGCGGGACTTCCAGCGCTGGAAGTCCCGAGCGCAGATGGCGCCGTGGTGCGAGGTCGACGAGCGGTTCTATCGGGGCATCCTCCACGGGCGACTGGGCGGCCGGTACCAGCTGGCGGCGGACAGCACCGACAACGTGGTGGAGGACATCGTCGCGTACCGGCGCCACTGCGTGGCATGGCACTACCTGGCCCCCTGCTGGTTCGCCGCCGCCGCGCTCGCGACACGGACGCGCTGCCCCGGCAAGACGGCCGCCCTCACACAGTGGCAGCCGGACGGGCTGGACGGGTACGCCGAGCTGTTCCTCGGGCACGCCGAGGATCGACCCGATGCCCGTCCGCGGAGTCCGCGTCACCTGCTCCGCACGGCCCACGTCGCCCTCGAGGCTGCGATGCGCCGCGTTCCCGCCGCGGGGCCCGCCGGCCAGGGCGAGGAGCACACCCGTACCGACTGGGTGATGGCCGCCGGGATGCTCCGCGTCCGTGTCGCCCGCTGGCTGTACTACCTCGACCCGCCGCCCAGCGTGGCGACCGACTACCTGATCCGGCGCGAGGCGAGTGAACTCCGAGCCGCCGCGCACACCCTGAACGCGCTCGCGGCCGACGAGGCCACTCCCACCCAGCGGCTGGCCGCCCGGATGGCGGCGTTGATCCCCACCGAGCCGACCACCGCCAGCACCCTGCGCGCGACCCTCGCGCTCTGGCACCGGCAGAAGTCCACTGCGCAGGACTTCCTCAGTCTCACCCCCGGTGACGTCCACCCCTAACCCAAGGAGTCCCCGCCATGCCCGCGCGTGCGCCCCTGCCCCGCATCCTGAAGACGGCCAAGATCAAGATCACGACGAAGTGCAACCGGTCCTGCGACTTCTGCATCTTCGCCGACGGCGCCCAGGGCGAGAACATGTCCCTGGAACTGTTCTCCACCATCCTGGCCAGACTGGAGACCATCCCCTTCCAGCAGCTTCACATCAACGGCGGCGAACCCACCGTGCACCGCGACTTCCCCGCCCTCAGCGACGCGGCCCGCACCCGCCTGCCGGACAAGGTCATGGTCCTGGGCACGAACGCCATCACCCTGGCCCGCAACAAGCGGATCATGGAGGCCACCCTCCGCTCGTACGACCAGGTCCTCATCGGCTGCGACGACGAGCACGAAAACTACGACGAGGTCCACGCCGTCGTTCCCCGTCTCCGTGAGGCCGGCAAGACCGTGGTCATCAACAGCGTCCTGGAAGGGATCAGTTCCACCCGCCTCACACAGCTCGCGAGGCTGTGCGACACGTACGGCGCCATCCACGTCACCAACCACGTGCACCACGTCGACGTCGGCCAGCCGGCCAACGAGCTGCGCGGCATCTGCGACCGCTACCTCGACCAGCACCTGATGATCGAGATGGACGGGTCCTGCTACCGCTGCTTCAACGCCATGGCGAAGGACGACAGCGAATTCAGCATCTGGGACGAGGACTTCGCGGCCAAGGTGTTCGCGCCCCGAGGCCACCACTTCCGGTTCTGCCTGCGCTGCCACGAGTACACCGACTCCGGCGCCGCCATGCTCCCCACCTCGGCCCTCACCGTCTGACCCAGACCGGAGGTACACGACCATGCCCGCAGTCCTCGGACTGAACTTCCACCACGACACCAGCGCCGCCTTAATCGTCGACGGCCGCCTCTACGCGGCCGAGGAGGAACGCTGGAGCGGCGTCAAGCACAACCACCCCACCCGCAAGGGCACGCTCACCGCCCCGACCCGCGCGCTCCAGTGGTGCCTGGAGGCCGCCGGCCTCGACCCGCAGGACATCGACGCCGTCTGGGCCGCCTCCATGCGCCCCAACCCCGCCGCCGGCTGGTGGCTGGCCGAGGAGCGAGACGAACTCGCCGCCCTCCTGCCCGCCCCGCTCGGCGAACACCTCCGCCTGCTCTCCCACCACACGGCCCACGTGCTCTCCGGCTACCTGCTCTCCGGCCACGACCACGCGGCCGGCCTCGTCATCGACGCCGGCGGCTCCTCCCTCGGCTCCGACTTCGGCCCGGGCCGCGAGCGCATCACCGGGTACGACCTGCGACCCGATCGCATCGACCGCCTCCACCAGGGCATGCCGACCCTCGTGCCTAGCCCGGCCGGCCCCCGGCGCGTGCACTCCTCCCTCGGCCACTTCTACCGGAACCTCGCGCGGCGGGTGATCCCGCCCGGCGACGAGCCCGAAGGCAGCATGATGGCTCTCGCGGCCTTCGGCGATCCCCAGCGCTACGGAGCACAGATCCGCGAGCTGATCCAGCTTGGCGACGACGGCGAGGTCCGCATCGACCACCCCTGGGGCTCAGCGGACAGCAGCACACCGCTGCTGCTCGGCGGCCGGGCCTGGACCGCCGACAACGTCACGGAGCACCAGGACCACGAGCGGGCAGACCTGGCCGCCGCCGTCCAGGAGGTCTTCGCTGAGTCCGTCGTCCATGTCGTCCGTCACCTGCGACGACTCACCAGGGCATCGACGTTGGTGTTCTCGGGCGGGTGCGCCCTGAACTCCCACCTTAACGGCCAGCTGGCCGCCGACAGCGGCTTCGACACCCTCTTCGTGGCACCGGCCCCACACGACGCGGGCACCGCCGTCGGCGCCGCGCTCTACGGCTGGCACTACCAGCTCGGCCAAGAGCGCCTCCCGGTGCCGACCGACGCCGCATGGGGCCCGGACTCGGGCGCCCTGCCAGCCACTGCGGTGCCGACTGGGTACCGCGCGCTGACCGACCTGGGCCCGGCGCTGACGCCCACAGTGACCGCACTCCTCGCGGAACACCACGTCGTCGGCTGGGTACAGGGACAGCTCGAATTCGGGCCACGAGCCCTCGGCCATCGCTCGATCCTCGCCCACCCCGGCCACGCCGCCACGCGCGACCGGCTCAACGCGATCAAGAAGCGAGCTACATACCGCCCCTTCGCCCCGGCGGTCCTCGCCGAGCACGCCACGGAGTGGTTCATGTCGGCGGGCGACCCGTTCATGAACCGTGTCGCCCGCGTCCGCCGATGCCGAGTGGAACGCATCGCCGCGGTCACCCACTACGACGGCACCGCCCGCGTGCAGTCCGTCGCCCCCGAGCACCAGGGCCTGCACAAACTCCTGGAGCAGTTCCACCAGCGCACCGGACTGCCGCTGCTGCTGAACACCTCCTTCAACCGCAAGGGCACTCCGATCCTGCGGACCGCCGAGCAGGCCGCGGCAGCGGCAGCAGACCTCGGCCTCGACGCCCTGGCAGTCGGCGACACCCTGCTCCTCGCCGACCATGTGCCCAACCCCCGTGCCACGACCCTCCGTACGAGGTGAGGCGGATGAACCCCATCGACCTGGACCACGTCCTCACCGTGCTCGGCGCCGCCGCGTGGAACACGGACGAGCAGTCCCGCGCCCGCGTGGCCGGCGCCCTCGCGCTCACGGTGTACGACGGCCACACCCGCGACCAGGGCACGCCCTACCTGGAACACCCGCTCGCCATCATCACTCTGCTCGCCACCGAGATCAGGGTCAGCCAGGTCGAGACCCTTCTCCTTGCCCTCCTCCACGACGCCTTGGAGGTGGCCCCCGAATCGGAGGCGCTGCTCGTCCAGCACCTGGGCGGCCGATTCACCGCCCGTCTGCGGGCGATGACGGCCGACCACCGCCTCGAACAGCGTCCCAAGGCCGCTGGCGACGAAACCCGCTGGCGCTTCAAGCAGGCCGCGCTCCCGCCCGAGGACCTCCTCGTCCGGCTGGCCGACCGCCTCCACAACCTGCGCGATCTCGCCGCCTCGCCCAACGTCGACAGGCGTCGGCGGTTCCTCCGGAGCATGGAGGACTTCTATCTCCCGCTCGCAGACGCCGCCCGTGGCCTCAGCTCCCACCTGGAGGCCATACACGCGCTGCTCCACACCGAGTACGTCCGACACCAACAGGAGGTACGTCCGTGAAGCAGGTCGTCTACTCGATGGAGCCGGTCGGCCGGACGGGCGGCCGGGTCTACCTGCGGATGCTCCACGAGGCGACGGCCGACGACGTGGAGTGGCGCACGGTCCCGGATCACAAACGCACCTACCGCGTCCGCCGCTGGCGCAAGCTCCGCCACCTCGCCCGCCTGGCCCCGACGGTCCGGGCGCTGGACGGCGCCAGCGGCACCTTCGTGTGGGACGACCTGAGCCTGCTGCTCTTCACCCCGGAGATGCGGGCCCGCACGGTGTTCCTCCTGCACCACTACGAGCCGCTGCAGCACGACTCCGCTCCCGTCGAGGCCATGCTCTGGGAGCACCTGTTCCGCATACTGCCCCAGTGCGCCGCCGTGGTCTGCGTCGCCCCATACTGGGCCGAGTTTCTCCGGGCCCGAGGCGTCCGCAACGTCCGGGTGATTTACAACGCCTTCGACATGACGGAGGTCGAGCGGGCCCGCGGCTTCGACCGGACCGAGTGCCGCGCCGAATTTGGTCTGCCGCCGAACGTGATCGGCGTGTACGCGGGCAAGGCCGTGCACTGGAAGGGGACCGAGGAGGTCGCGGCGGCCCTGGCTGGCGCCCCTGGGCTGCGGGTCATCACCAGTGGCAGCAACACCATCGGCTTCGACGGTGCCCACTACGACGTGGAGCGCGAGCGGTACCTGCGGCTGCTGTGCGCGTGCGACGTCGGCGTCTTCCTCCCGCAGATGAGGGAGGGCTGGAGCCGCTGCGCGGCCGAGGCCCTGCTGCTGGGCCTGCCCTGCCTGATCCGCCCGGTGGCCGGCCTGGGCGACCTCGCCGCGCTGACCGGGCAGCCCGCCCCGGACCTCGGCCGCCTGCCGGCGCAGGTCCAGGAACGCGCTGCGGCGCGCCAGACGGAGGCCAAGGCCGCGTACGAGGCCCTGGCCCGGTTCGATCTGAACTACTTCGGCAACGCCTGGGGCGACCTTCTCGCGAAGGTCGCCTGACCGGCGGCTACGCCTGCGCGGCGGCCAGCTTCTTGGTCGCCGCGTCCAGACGGGCCAGCACGCGGTCCCGGCCGAGCATCTCCATGGACTCGAACAGCGGGAGTCCGATCGTGCGGCCGGTGACCGCGACCCGGATGGGCGCCTGGGCCTTGCCCAGCTTGAGGCCGTGCTTCTCGCCGACGGCGAGAAGCACGGCCTTCAGGTCGTCCGCCTTCCAATCCGCGACAGTGGCCAGCTCGGCACGGGCGTCGGACAGGATGTCGCCGGCGCCGGCCTTCATCGCCTTGTTCCACGACGCCTCGTCCTCGACCGGCTCGTCGAGGAACAGGAAGTCCACGTAGCTGGTGATCTCCGACAGCAGGGCCAGTCGGGTCTGGGCCAACGGGGCCGCCACCTCGAAGAGGTCCTTGTCGAACGCCTCCGACGCCCACGGTACGTACGGAGCGACGAGCCACGGCGCGCAGGCGTTGGCGAACTGCTCCGGCGAGAGCGCGCGGATGTAGTCGCCGTTGAACGCCGTCAGCTTCTTCACGTCGAAGAACGCCGGCGCGGTGTTGACGTCCTCGATCCGGAAGAGCTGCTCCAGCTCCTCGTACGGCATGATCTCCCGGTCGTCACCAGGACCCCAGCCCAGGAGCATGAGGTAGTTCACCATCGCCTCGGGCAGGAAGCCCTCGGCCAGGTAGTCCTCCAGCGCGACCTTGTCACGGCGCTTGGACAGCTTCTGCCGCTTCTCGTTCACGATCACCGGCAGGTGCGCCCACACCGGCGGCTTGGCACCGAGCGCCTCCCACAGCAGCTGCTGCTTCGGCGTGTTCGACAGGTGCTCCTCGCCACGGATGACCTGTGTGATGCCCTCGTCCAGGTCGTCGACCACGTTGGCGATCAGGAAGACCGGGGACCCGTCACCACGGGCGATCACGAAGTCCTCGATCGCGCTGTTCGGGAACGCCGGCTCCCCACGGATCAGGTCGACCACGACGGTCTCGCCCTCGTCCGGCGTCCGGAAGCGCAACGCCCGGCCCTCCTCGAAGGCCAGCCCCCGCTCCCGGCAGAACCCGTCGTACCCGAGGTGATCCGACCCGGTGCGCTCCTTGAGCTGCTCCCGGGTGCAGTCGCAGTAGTACGCCCGGCCGGCCCTGAAGAGCTGCTGGGCCGCCTCGCGGTGCCGGTCGGCGTTGTGCGACTGGAAGTACGGTCCTTCGAAGGCCGCGTCCTCGCCGTGGATGCCGATCGCCGCGAGCGCGTTGATGATCCCGTCGATCCACTCCGGCTTGTTCCGGGCCGCGTCGGTGTCCTCGATCCGCAGGACGAACGTGCCGCCGGACTGTCGTGCCACGGCCCAGTTGTAGAGAGCGGACCGTGCACCACCGACATGGAACATGCCGGTCGGGGACGGGGCGAAACGAACGCGAACCGGGGCAGTAGACATGCGCCCCAGAGTACCGACGCTGGACACCAGCCCCGGACCACTCCGCCTACCCTCGCACCATCGTTTTCCGGCCGTCCTCGCCTTCTACCCGTACGTCTCCTTCCACCGCTCCCGGTGCCGCCGGTCCCCTTGCCCCAGCCCGTTCACCGCGCCGAGCGACAGCAGCGAGGCCCCGTTGTTCCACAGCCCGAGGTGATCACGATGGACGGCGAGAATGTCGTTCTCCGTGGCGAACCTCTCAGCCGGTCCGCTGAAGTACGTCGTGGCCACGAAGATCGCCACGTCGACCTTGAAGTGAACCTTCGCGCCAAGCAGGTCCCGGATCTCCCTGCTGGGGATCTTGCTCTTGGGCGTGTACCGCTTGCACTGGATCACCATGCTCCGCCCGTCGGGAAGGATCCCCAGAACGTCGGCTCCGTTGTCGTGCGAGCCACCAACCCTCCGCACGTCGGTGCACCCGTCGCGCCGGCACAGGTCCACGACAAAGTCCTCGAACTCCGTCCCCGTCATCACGTCGACTTCGGCAAGCGTCCGCTGCCCAGCTCTCACGGCCTCGTCATGCCGCCACTGCCGATCACCGCCCCTGATGAACCGATCGGTGCGCCACAACCACCACCCACCGCCGACAACACCTCCCAGAACAACCGCACCCACGAGATAGGGCCAGATCACGCTCCAGAAGGCCACCAGCACGACGACGCCCACGACCCCAACGATGGCGCCGCCCCGGAGTCGCTTCTCTCGACGCTTCCGAGCCGCTGTTCCTCGCCGCTTCCGTGCCGCTGCCATGGAGCCCCTCCTTTGTCCAGTGCAGCAGTCTCGGGAAGGGTGAGGCGTCCGAGAAGGGCGCAGTTCGGCCAATGGCTGGTCTCGTTATCTGGGCTCCCGACCGGCAGGGGCAGGACACAATCAGGTCGTACGCGTACCGGGCCGCCAAGGGGGAGGACCATGAGCCTGCTGCCGACCGCCACGAGCACTGATGTCCAGGAGCTCCAGCCCCGCGTCGCCGTGCTCCCAGTCGGCTCCTTCGAGCAGCACGGCACGTACCTCCCATTGATCACCGACACGGCGATCGCGTGCATCATCGCCCAGGAGATCGCCGCCGCCTATCCTGTCCACCTCCTCCCGCCCATCACCGTCTCGTGCAGCCACGAGCACTCGGCGTTCCCCGGTACCGTCAGCATCAGCGCCAGGACCCTGTACGCCGTGATCGACGACATCCGCGCCTCACTCGCCCGGTCGGGCATCCACAAGCTGGTGATCGTCAATGGCCACGGTGGGAACTACGTCCTGTCGAACGTGGTCCAGGAAGCCAACGTCGACGGCCCTGCGGTCTCCCTCTTCCCTCTCGGCCCCGACTGGGACCGTGCCCGCGAGTACGGCGGCCTCGAATCCGACAGGCACGCGGACATGCACGCCGGCGAGATCGAGACGTCGATCCTGCTCCACGCCGCTCCCGAACTCGTCCGCGAGGGTTACGACGAGTCGGACCACGACAGCCGGCAGCGGCCCTTCCTCCTGGTCCAGGGAATGGCCCAGTACACGCGGTCCGGGGTGATCGGCTTCCCCTCGCTCGCCACCGCGGAGAAGGGGAAGGCCGTCCTGGAAAGCCTGCGATCGAGCTTCTCAGCACACTTCGATGTGCTCTGCCGACTGAGCTGACGCGGGAGGCACGGGCACGCCCCGGCATCGTGGCCGCGAGCACCGGAGCGCCGGGCCGGCCCGTCCGGCCCTGGAGACGCTCGGACAGGAGAATGCGGGAACATCACCATTCTGGTTGTAGGCGCTCGGCGGGACCGGTACCACGGTCACCATGTACCGATGGTCGCCGCTCAACGATCGACAGCTGGCCTTGCTCACTCGCATCGGAGAGGGAAAGGATCCTGTCACCTCCGCGAACCCGGAACTCGCCATAACCGCCCGTGCCCTCAAGAGCCGCGGCCTCATCACCATGCCCAAGCATGGTGGGAAGTGGCAGGCGGAGATCACCGGTGACGGTCGCTTCTACCTGGAACACGGCCACCACCCGGACCGGCCTGAACCAACCCCGCGCAGGCAACGACCGGCAGCCGCCGAGCAGAAGCCGGAAGCTGCGGCACCGCCCCGTCAGCGGGCGACGCCCTCGCCTGAGGCGAAACCGGCGCCAGCGCGCCCTGTGAAGCCGCCACGTCAGTCGCCGGCGGAAATCGGCGCGGCCTTGATCGCGGAGGTGCAGAAGGCCGGCCGGTTCCTTCGGATCCCGGACCCGAGCGAGGAAGAGCGGGCCCGCTACCGCCGGGCGTTCGACGCGGCACGGCAGTGTGCCCCGGACGGCTTCCACCTGAAGTACAGCGGGCGGGCGAAGGGGGACTTCTTCCTCGGCCTGCTGCGGGTGACAGGCGAGGACGACACCGAGTGGAACCGGATCCGCCTGGCTCGCAGCCGAGTGATCACCGACATCGAGGACGTGATCACGGCGGTCACCGCAGACCACAGCGCCTTCGAGATCTCGGACGAAGTACTCCCACGAGTGCTCTCCCTCGTTCGGCTCCTCGCCGAGCAGGCACGGGCAATACACGGCGACATCGCGGTGTCGAAGAAGCGCAGGCAGCCGAGGCCGCTGCTCAAGGTCCACGGCAGGACGTACGAGATCAGCTTCAAGGAGCGGCAGAAGCAGGTCCGGTACGTGCCCGCGCAGCCGGGCCGGCGGACGTATGACTGGCAGCGGGTCACCCCCGCGCACCGGTTCGAGCCATCCGGCGAGCTGGAGCTGCACGTGAGCCAAGGCTCGGGGTACGGCTGGAAGAAGGAATGGGCCGACAGCGCAAAGAAGCCGTTGGAGGACCAGATCGACGCCGTCCTCCGAGCCCTGAAGGCCCACGCGGAGCAAGTGGAACGGGCCCGGCTGGCGTGGGAGGCGGAACAGCGGCGTCAGCGGGAGGAGCGGGAACGGCAGGAGGAGGAACGCCGCCTCCGAGAGGCCCAGGAAGAAGAGGAGCACCGCCGGCGGGAAGCTGAGAAGAAGAAGCGTACGCGGCAGGAGTGGGAAGCGGCGGTCAGCGTCGCGACGATCAAGGCGGTGGACGCGGTACGGGTCGACCGGTTCGGCACCGCCCTGGCGCAATGGCGGGCCGCGGGGGAGATGCGGGCTTTCTGCGCAGCGCTCGATGAGGCTGCCTCCGCCTCGGACGATGCCCACGAAGCCGTGTGGCTTCGCGAGTGGTCTACGTGGGGGAAGGCAGAGGCTGACCGGCTCGACCCGGCCGTGGCCGGCAGGAGCCTGACCGCCCACAGCCTCCACGCGGATCCCACAGGCGACCAGCTACGGCCCTTCCTCGAAGGATGGCATCCGCAGCGGCCGGAGAAGGAAAAGGCACCGAACAAAAAAGAACCTAAGGCGGAAGCCGAACCGCCCAAGCCGGAGCCGGAGCGGTGGCGCGGGTTCACCGACGAACGTCTGGACCAAGGCTGGAGATATGGACCCCAAGGTCGCGCTCAATGGTGGAGGCGATGACGCCGTGCCCGCGGTCACGTAGGGCCTTCACCGACTTCTCCACAAGCTTCCCGAGCCGGACGACCTCCTCGCGCAGGGCGACCAGCTCGTCGTAACGCTCGGCCTTGTCCTGACCACACCACTCACGGACGGTCCGCAGGACGGCCGCTTCCGTGTCCAGTCTGCGGTCGTCCCGGCGGCTGTAGGAGTACCAGGAGGACTGCGTGCGCTCCTGATCGATGGCCTGCTGCCTGCGGTCCACCTCCGGAAGGATGTTCTCGGCGAGACGGCTGGCCACGAGGCGCGCGATGCGCTCGGTGACCGGCCACCCTGCCAGACACATGCCGTGGCGGTTCTCATAGACCATCGGATCGCCTCGCAGCTCCGTGGGATCCATGTCGACAAGGGGAGCGCTGCCGTCGAGACTGCCCATCTCCAGGATCCCTGCGTCCGCGACACCGCGCCGCAGCCGCAGCTTGCTCTTCGGTCGGACGAACCCGATGATCAACCGTGCGGCCTCGAAGTCGGCGCTCCCCCGCACGTGCCGCGACGCCTCGGCCAAAGCGAGCTCGCTCGCGTCGTCCGCGCGGAACGCCTCGACGTCCTCCCAGCGCGCCACGAGAGACGTCGCGTCGACCCACTCTTGCAGTCCGGCGTCGTCATCGTCGAGGAACCGCACGTGGAGCCAGTCAGCCCGGCCACGACCGCCTACCCGTACGACCTCGACCCGACGAACCGGGCCGCCCAGCTCTTTCGGCCTCGCTCGGTAGGCCCAATGCTCACCCATCTCCATGGGTCCATTGAGCCAGGTCTGTTGATCCAGCTGTCCGGCGATTGCAGAAACCAGCAGATAGAACTGAGCGCCAGGGAGGTTCCTTCAGGGTCGATCAGGGGCCCAATACCTGTGCCATCTGCAGTCGAGTGACGCGTTGAGCCTTACTGGCAGGCACTCAACGTCCACGCGTCCCGGTCGAGGCTGGCCACGGCCGTTCCCCCTACTCGTACGTCTCCTTCCACCGCTCCGACGTCGGCGGTCCCCCTGCCCCAAGCCGTTTACCGCACCGAGTGACACCAGTGAGGCGGCGTCGTTCCACTGGATGGTGGTTGCTCCGGCCCGTCGACTGCGTTTTGCTGGGAGGCATGGCACAGTCCCTCACTCCTCAGGCTCTGAAACAGCAGCGTGAGTTCCGAGGTATGAGCGTGAAGGAGCTGGCCGAAGCCACTGGCGTCTCACCTGCGTCCGTACGCCGCTGGGAGGCCGGAACACAAGCGGTAAGCGACCGAGCCTTCGGGCGCCTACTGAAGGTGCTGCGCTGCGATGCGCAAGACTTGACTGCGCGCGAACGGGGGACCGAGACGCTGCAGGATCTGCGTCGTCGGGCGGGTATGAGTGCCGCCGAGGTCGCTTCGCTGCTTCGCCGTAAACGAGCATCGCAAGGTCTGCACATCAGCGCTGAGAAGATACGTGACCTTGAGCGTGGCCGCCCGGTGCACGGGCGGACTTGGCTGTCGCCCGAAACCCAAGGCCGAGTGGCACGGATGCTGGCCCAGGTCTACGGAATTCCTGACCGCGTAGTCATTGATGCCTGGCGCCGCACGCGCCCGAACGACGCGGCCCCCGCGCTTCCAGCTCGTCGACCTCGCAACGCGTCCGAGAGCGCATTGACAACCTGGCGTGAGCTCAACGAGCGGCAGCGCAGCTACCTGGCGTGCATCTTCCATCAGGATCAGGAAGCAGAAGAGGAACAGCGCCAGAGCCGCTATGCAGGGGAGGCCCAACCGCCCGCTGCAGCGTGGCGACGACTGACCTTGGCACTCAGTGCGCCAGCCGACCTTGTCGGCTTCACCCGCATCCAGGAGCGGCTCCGGGAGGCCGGCATTCACGATCCGGGGACGGGGTCCTCCGTGAGCGCACTGGACAGGCGGGGCCTGATCATCGTTTACCGGGATCGCCTGTACGTCGATGGACTGGGGGATGTTCCGCGTACGCGCGTAGAGATGACTCGGCACGGCAGAGCGGTCGCGCGCGCAGCGCTCGGGGTTACTCCCGCTCCAGCACCGCCTGCAGCGCTACTCTCGCCGTGGTTGTGGAAGATCGTGGTTCGTGTCGCGCGGGCAGGGACGCAAGGCGTGGACGGCAGCCTCGCTGGGCGAGGACCGCACTACCTTGCCGTGGGTCAGAGCCCCGACGGGCGCACGCCCAGCCGCGGCTTCATCGTTCTGCGTCTCCCTGACGGAGCGGACCACGGACCCTACCGCTGGTTCCTCACCGATTCCGGCCGATGCCATATCAAGGACCACATCGATACCTACCGGTCTTTGTATCCAACCGTCGACGTTGATTCGATCGAGAATACGTTCACCTGATCACTCGATGGAGTGACACCGAGGCCCATTGTCAGTGGGGTGTCGTAGCCTCCCCACCGATGACTCGACACGGAGACACGACCACGGTCCAGCAGACCCATGTCCTGCTGGAAATCGTCAAGGCATTCGCGGTGTGTGAACACGCGGTGGCTGCCGGAGAGCTGACCGGTCCCCGGCGCCTAGACCGCCTCATGGAAGCGCACGGGATTCTGATGGCGGCATGTGGCCCCGGACACCACATCCCCTTCGACGAATTGATGGACAGACTCACCGGTGAACGGGCGGGGTCCCTCGAGAGGTTGCTGCCCGAGTGGATCAACGCTGATGAGCTCGCCGGCGTACGGCTCTTGGAGAGCGACGGCGTCGCAACCGAGGACGGCTTCGACTTCCGGCACGAGGCGCAGCGTGTCATGCGCGTCGCGGAGAAGGTCGGGAAGTTCAGCGGCCAGGTCACCAAGCCCAAGCTGGATGACGAGTACAGCCAAGAAGCCGTCTTCAGCGCGATCAAGGGCCCCTTCTATGAGAGGCACCGCAGGACGCTGGTCGAGAACCCGACCGTCCAGAGGAAGGATCTGGCTACCCTCAACCTGCCTTCCCGGGCGAACGACTTCTACCGCCCCATCGCTCAATACGCGCAGTACAGCGGCTGGTGGTGGCCCTGTCCGGCCTGTCAGTGGCCGATGAAGGTGACGACAGACCGATCCACCGGGCGTATCCGCGGCCAAGTACGCTGCCTGTACCCCTGGCACGATGAGACGGGCGCGTCATACGAGTTCGTCGTGACCACTCGCCGGAAAACGGCCCCCGAGCTGCACCCGACGTTCGAGTGCCGAGTGCCGTCGGGTCGCTTCGCCCCGCTGTGGACCGGTGCCGTTCCGCTAGTGCCGGAGGCCCGAGCGGTGGAGGAAACGGTCGTGCTGGTGCGGCCCGTGTGGCGATACACCGTGGTACCCGGACTTCCCGAGCTGGCCCTGCATCGGGCAGTCTCGGCCAGTCTCGAGGGCACACCCTGGACGTCGCACCTGTGGCCCAACGGGGATCAGTGCGACCTGTGGATGACCCATGCCGGCAACGATGAACCCCGGTTCATGGCCGACTTCAAGGACTACACCTGGTCCAACCATCTGGTCAGCAAACTCAACCTGGACGGCGGCGACCGAGGCGGCGCCGAGTATTTGGTGGTGCCTGACCATCGCAGGGAGCAAGTGGACCAGCTCAATGCGGTGTGCCGCAGACACGGGATGAAAGCGGCGATGACCGCGACGGAATACCTGGAGATGGTCATCAACCACGCCAAGGGGGGCCAGGCATGAGCGGCGACATGACGGGCACGGAGGCCGGCCTCGCCGGAGCACTTGCGCTGGCCGCCCACTACTTCCCACGCAAGGACGACGAGGGGCACGTTCTGGCCGGCTTCGAGGAAGCCACGTTCTTCGCGCACCGAAAGCCGCAAGCCTGGTCCGAGTGGGCGAACCTGCCCACTACTGAGCGAAACCTCATCCGTCAGGTCATGACCTTGATGGCTCAGGAGTGGACGGATCCGAAGAAGCTCCGGACCTCGGTGCTCGCCATGCTCGGAGTCCTGTCATCAGAGCCGGACATCGCCGATCGCTCCGGAGGTTCGCTGCGTTTGCCACCTGGAGATCCACACCTTGCGGACGCAGCGATCCCGCGTATGGGAGGTGACTTTCTCGGCTACGTGCAACGCGTCACCGGCCCCTTCTTCACCTTCGGCAAGCGCCCCAAGGCCCAGGCATTCGCCGGCCCGGGAAAGCTGAAGACGAGGACTGCCTACCTGGGCCCGGAGCACGGCACGACCAGCAGGGAGATCGTCATCCCGGCCACGCCCGACTTTCGGGAAGCACCCGGGCATGAGTTCCTGCCTCAGGTGCACACTCGGCCGCCGCGTGACCGGGTCGCACCGACCGTGGAGCAGCTGTTGGAGGTCGCCAAGACCCTCAGCGGGCAGGACAAGAGCGTCCGTTACCTGCACAAGGTGCTCAAGCGGTTCTTCAAGAGCATGAAGACGACGACGGGCGCGCTGACCGAACTCGACCTGACTGCCGGCGATCTGCAGCTGCTCAACGCTCCCACGGGAAGCGGCAAAACCGTCCTGGTGAGGGTTCTGGCCTCATGGGCTGCTCTGAACGACCGGCGCATCGCTCTCGCCGTCACAGACGTCCGGGCCACCTTGGAGATGGCCTGGGACATCAATAACGACCTGGCCTATCTCCACAAGATCAAGCGGCTCATCGAGCCCACTCACTGCACGCCGTTGATGTCCCCGTCAAGCATGCACCGGCGCGCCATGGACTATGCAGCCCTGGGCACCTCCACCCAGATCGACGAGTGGGACCGTCGCGCCAGGACGGACATCGGCCTTCTGTCGACCGGATGCGCGCAGCGGGCGCTGATGGACCCGCCCACCCTGTACCCCTACGGGGAAGAGAACTGCACCTCGCTGACCTCTGAGGCCACTGGCTCCAACCGGCTGGCCTGTCCGTTCGCACCGACGTGCGGCAAGTTTCAGCAGTTCTACCGGGCCACCAACGCGGCCGTCATCGTCACCAACCACGCAAACCTGCTCGAAGGACGCACTCGAATCGGTGTCGTGCTGGACGGGCAGGAGTTCCGCGGTCAGGCGCGCGGCACCCGGGGCATGAGCGTCCTGGAGATGACCCTGCGCGCCTGCGATGCCCTGGTGATCGACGAGATCGACGCCTTCCAGACAGCAGCGATCAGCCGCTGCACTTCGGAAATCACCCTCGCCTCCCGGAAGAGGACGACCGCACTGCGGGAGATCGACTCCGACGCGAAGAACCTTCCTGTTGTCCACGAGATGGGGCTCGTCTCACCGGTCAGCCATGCCCGCCTCATGGCCGAGATGCTGCTGCTGTGGCTCTGCTCCGGACGTGGGCTGAAGCTGAATCCCGGCAACGAAATGGACGGCCCCGACGGCGCCGGCCGCGACAACACCGGCTGGCGTCTGGCCCACTCACGGGACCGCGAGATCCTCCAGGTCCTCTTCCCCGAAGCGACTGCGGCCGAGGACATCCCGCCCGAGCTGTTCGCCTTCCTCAACGAAATCATGCCCGCCCGCTGGTACGGCTCCGAGCCGGATGAGGAGGAGTTCGACCTCCCCGAAGGCGCGGATTGGAACGCCGTTCAGACCGCCCTGATGACGCTCACAGCGCAGCGCGGCCAGGACCATCTCACGGACACCCGCGACGAGATGCGCAAGCTTCTCCTCGGGCTCGTGCCCGACGCGCACCGGCAGGCTGCTGTGATCAACCTGCTGGTCACCCGGACGGTGCTGCGCGAACTCGATGGCGCACTCGACGAACTGCGCGCGCAGGCACAGACCCTGCGTTACCTGGACCTGGGGTCGGTCCGCAAGATCCTTGAGACCATGCGCAGCAGCACGGTGGCCACCCTGTACCCCTTGGCGATGCTGGGCCGCTCCATCCACGGCTACCAGGTCAAAGGCATGGACAACAAGGAGAAGGAAGCCGAGCTCCTGTCCCGGTCGTTCGGAGGCGATCCGCATACGTTCGTTTCCGAACTCGGCGGCCTCACAGCGCTTTTGACCGCCGGCGTGCAGCGTCCCGTCATGGGGCTGTCGGCCACCGCCTACCTGCCGCAGGCCGTGCAAGAGCACATCCACGCCCCGGTGCGATGGTGGCTGCCCGATACGCGCCCCGAATCCATCGTCACTCTCGCAACCCCTGTACGCAGTGGCGCCGGCGACGCGATGCGTATCGGTGGTCTGCCACCGGAACTGAAACCCAACGCCCTGCGAGATCTCGGGCGGGGTCTTTACGAGCAGCAGCTCGCCCGACGCCTGGCCCACCTGGAGAAACGGGAGCCGGAGCGAGCCCGTGTCATTCTCACGGTCAACTCTTACGAGCAGGCCGCCCACCTCGCTTCCGGAGTGGCACAGGCCGACGGTCTTAACCACCGAGTCTGCCTGCTCGTGAAGAAGGCAGAGAAGCAGAACTACGAGGAGCACCTGCCTCCTCATGTGGACAGGATGGTCCGCGAGGAGCTGAAGGACTTCCCCGAACGCGGGGAAATCCTGATCGCCCCCCTCGCTGTCATCGGACGAGGTCTGAACATCGTCGTGGGCACACGCTCCGCTGTCCGCGACATCTACCTCTGTGTCCGGCCCGTCCTCAGCATCGAGGACACCGACTGGCTGCACGCGAGCGTCAACGCCGCCGGCGTCAACACCCTCCCCGTCGGCGGCAGCGACACCCCGCTGGCCGACTTGCGCAGAGCCGGGGAAGCCTCCTGGAAGCAACTCTCCAAGATCCTCCGCTCCCCGGCCCGGTTCTCCAACATGGACCACGACCTGCGCAAAGAACTCGTCGCAGGAATGCTCGTCCTGCTCATCCAGCTCGCCGGCCGAGCCCGCCGCGGCGAAACCGACATGACCCTGCACATCGTGGACCACGCCATCCACGACCAGAAGTTCAGCTCCGACCTGGCCACGATCATCAAGCAGATCTATGCCGACTGGAACCCCGAGCAGCGCGCGATCATGAACGAGCTCTACGGTCAAGCGCTTCAGGCATTCCTCACCTACGCAGGACTCGATCGCGAGATGCTCTGAACGAGCTACATCTGCCCCCGCCCTCCCTTGGTGCAGGCGGGGGCTGGTCTCCCTGTCAGGGAGAAAAGCCGAGAGAAGAGGTAAGACCGTCCATGGGGCGTCGCAGCACGCAGCGGGATCTCACCGCACACACCACATCGATCAAGTGCACCCCACAGCTCCTGGACGGCATGACCGCCCTGGTCTGGGGCTTCGGTGACTACCACTCGCCGACGCGCAGAGCCTGGCGTGACCTGGGCAGCATGGCCAACCGCAACAGCAAGCGGATCGCAGGCGTACAGGACTCCGACCCCTTCCTGATTCCGTACTCCATCGCGGTCACCGTCCTCCAGCAGATCACTGACGGGTATGTGTACCTGGACAGAGACCTGGCGTTCATGGTGACGCTCAGCCCCGTCGAACCCGCCGTCCTCAAGAACGTCTTCACCTACCTGGAAGGGATCGTCCGCAAGATCCCTCTCGACGAGATCCCGTTCATGGACGAGCCCGCCTTGGCGAAACTCGTGGCCGACGTCACCCCGCAGTCTCTCAGCCTCGCCGAGAACATCCTCGCCAAAAAGGACGACAGGCCGGCCAGCCCTGACAGCTGGGCCTATCAGGCGGTGAAGTGGCATATCGCGAAGAAGCTGGCCGCTAAACCGCTCTTGGACACGGAAGTGGAACCGGTCCGCGAGCCGTACGAGACGAAGGACGGCGAGACGAAGGAACGCATCGTCGACTGGCAGCCGTCCACCAACACCGCGGCCGTGTATTACCGACCCGACAGCGACGGCGACCTGATCGCATGGGACCACCCCATCGGCCCGCTGTTCGCCTCCCTGGCCCATCCTGTCAACCTCAGTGAGGCTGCCACCGCCCGTCCCAAGGACCCCACGCGGACGCAAGTCCAGTACGCCATGTCCCGCGTGTCGGTGAAAATGGCCACCTACACTGCCGAGCCCAACCCCGTCCTGAACCTGGACGCACACATCCGCCGTGTCAACAACACCGTGGTCCACGCGCGCACTGCCTTGCTTGATCAAGGGACGCAGCGCCCACTGCTTTCCCTCTCTCTGGACGGGTGGGGCCTGCGCCAGGTGAACAAACACGCGCTGGAGATCCTGGCGAAACTCGACGCCGACCGGACAGCGCTCACAGCCTTGGAAGAGCGCGTTGCCGACGAACGCCACCGCCTGAACCTGAGGGACGAAGACGGTAAGAGGGTAGACATCCTCACGCCCGCGCCGGGCACCATCCGGCCGACCATGCCCAAAACGGACTCCTTCGCTGTCGGTACCGGCGCCGGCATCTACCAGCTCTCTCTTCTCCAGGACCAGATCCGGCGCGCCTTCGGCGACACCGTCTCTCTGCTCGAGCTGAAGTCGAAGGGGAACGTGTTCGGCAAACGGCTCCACGAACCCGCCACCTCGGCGCAGGGGAAGGAAAAGAAGAAGCGAAAGAGCGACGGGGATTACATCGACCTCATCGGTAATCCCTCGCCCGATAGCATCCGGCGGTCCATCGAAGCAGCCGGCTACACCAAGCTCCGGATCCTGTGCCTCTGGTACCGAGACGAGACCCTTACGCGCATGATCCATGGCCTCGCCCACCCCTATAGCCTCGATCCGAAACACATCGACCCGAACCCCAACGGAAGGGACACCACGCCTCTCGCGGAGGGCATCGAGGCAGTCTTCTGCAACGCCGAGGCTCTGCTGAAGCACGGTCCTGGAAAGGAGAGGGCCTCGGACGCCGAGGCCCTCATCAGCCAGTTCGCGGAACCGGGCGTGCTCCTCGCGGCCTGGTGCGAGACGGAGCTCCCCGTCCGCGGGGAGGAGCATGAAGGAATGAAGCCCGCCGAGGTGAAGTCCGCCCTCGCCGAGAATGACGCCAAACACCAGGTAGTACGGGAGCTCGCAAAGGCCGGAGTGCCGTCTCAGTTCTTGGTCGGCCGCACCTACGACCCATTCACCAAGTCGTTCAGTACCGTCAAGAGGCCCGCTGCGGCGTTCGAAGACCACCGCGTCTACATGGGCCAGCTGGACTTGTACCGATCGTGCGGCGTGATCGACGATCGGTTCGAACGTGCTCTCTACCCTGAAGACGACCCCTATCCGTTGCCTCGCATGGCCTTCGTGGGCATCCATATCCGCAAGCAGGCCACCGATCGCAAGTACAAGGGACAGCCCAAGAGAATCATCACCGCCACCGCGGTGATCCCGTCCCGCAAGGCCGGCGAGACCTGGCGCATGCTCGGTTGGAGCAACATCCACCCGCAGTGGGAGCACTATGCGCGGGCGCAGAGCAATTTCCACGCCTCCAACTACCCTCTGCACACGCAGGACGGCCAAGGCGAAATGCAGCGTTGGGCACAGGCCGGCGAGGACGTCCGTACCGCCCTCCAAGAGCTCAGCGACGAGCTCGATGGGCTCCCGTACGCCCTGATGATCGACGGCCATGCCAGCCGCCGCGTGTGGCCGGGCCTGCATAACAACAAGCAGGGCCTCCCCCCGGACCCGAACGACCCGCGCCTGTGGCTTCCGGGGAGCGGCCTGCCCGCTTCCTGGAACCCCGTCAGCATCATCCGCATGAATTGCGCGCAGGCCGAGATGCCGCGACTCGTATCCGTCACCGAGAAGCTGAAGAACGGCACCACCAAGCCGCTTAAGACCTCCAGCGACCTCTACTACCCTGAAGAGCGGCCTGAGGGGCATCCGTGGTTCCTGTTCACCGAGCCCCGCAACTACGGTAAGAAGCGCCACGGACAGTGGAAGACCCGCTGGCGCGCGGACCCGGGCAAGGCGTCAAAGAACGCTGACGAGCGCAAGGAGAACGAGCTCAACTCCCCCTGGTACAGCATGACCACGCGCGAAATCACTCCGATGCACACACGCAACGGGTACGAGCGCGAGGCCCTCGCCGTCGCCGCAGCCCGGCTCAGCCACCAGGCACTCTCGTGGTCCGACCGGACCCGCTACCCCGCGCCACTTCACGCCGCACTGCAGATGGACCTTGGCCACCCCCAGTTCCGGCGTTCCGAGCCAAAGGACCAAGCGAGCCTCGACATCCTCAAGGAAGCCTGCGGCACCGACGCATAATCCGGCGTCGGCCCAGCCGTCGAGTCCGTGATCACGAACGCCATGCCGAATTGGAACTGCTCCATGGACGCTGACAGAAGCGGTGCAAGCGCTTCAAGGACCGGATCCCCACCGGCCTGATGAGCCCCGAGGGCTCCTAGATGATCGCGGAAGGCCGGGGCTGGCGGGTCTCAGTTCTGGTCTCATTCACCCCCGTCCGGCCCCGTCCGGACGGGGCCGCCCCGAACGCTCCGCCGCAGGTCAGGACACCCACGACCCCCGCCGGACCCCCGTACGAACATTTGGAAAGCGTGTTGGGGGCAACCCCTCACGAGTTCGAATCTCGTATCCTCCGCCAGTGCCTCACCGGGCACGTTGTCGAAGGGCCCCACCGTTCGCGGTGGGGCCCTTCGACGTGTGTGTTTACGGTTCCCGGCTGTGGCGTCGCATCAGCTAGGACGTGTCCGGTGAGTCGAGCTCATCAGCATGCCGCTGGGGCTCGTCGCCGCCCCGGCCCGCCTGCCGGGGCGGTCGCCCCACTGCCTGCGACCGGGACCGGTATGCCCGCAGGAACGAGGTCGAGCGGTGCATCGACGCGTTCAAAGGATTCAGACCATGACCACTCGGTATGACAAGAGTGGCTATGCGTTCCACGGCGCGGTGACTCCAGGCTCGCTTCGACTGCGGCTCCGCCCGGCCCCCCAGGCGCCTCCCGCAGCTGTAAATTGATGAAGTCGCCGGCCTCATGGGTGAGCTGCTTCTCCATAGCGCCACACCTTGAGGTCGGGCCCTCAGTCACCCATCCTCGTTCGTCTCTCACGCCTGCCGAGCGGAGTCGTAGTGAAGGACGAACCAAGCACGTGCCGAACTCACGTAGCTGTCATTCCGCGACGTAGGCCTGTCCAGCTGCGTCACGATCGCATTCCGATGGGAAAGCAGTGCGGCTCGCAGATCCAGATCTCGCTCGGCCATCAGCTGAAGAGCAGCAAGTGCACGGGCACTGCATCCGGCGAGGTCGGGCCAGGATCCGTCCGGGAATCGCAGCTCGCCGGTACGCCCTTCGATCGATGCGTAGGCGAAGGCGACGAAGATCGAATGAGATCCGGAGACCGACGGCTTTATGATGCGATCGGCCACATCACCGAGGATCTCCTGAGTCCATTCCTGCCGAGGAAACCACATGGCTCCCCAGGCGGCGGCATACGGGTAGGACGGGTTCGGCCTACGTTTCGGTACCTGGCGGGAGAGCAGCTCCGCCTTGTTCATCGTGTACAAGGAGCGGGCCATCCAGCCGATCTCGTTCCAGTGCTCCGCCTCGCTGAAAACCACGTCACGTCGCATATGCCTGCCAATCGCCTCGGCCACGGCAGGTACCAGGCGATGGGCGAATTCTGGCCGCATCCTGAGCGCGACGTCCAACAGAACATTGATGGAGTGCGCGTTGAGTCGCTTCACAAGTGAGGCGGGTTGCAGACGCTCCAGTTCACCGAACAAACACTGGACAGACGCGTCGGCTTCCGCTGTCGCCAGCAGCGACAGCAGAGCGGGCGTGTGCATCAGGTCCTTCACCCGTGCGTAGCCGAGCCTTCTGGCCAGCCGCTGCACAGGGATGTCAGCGGCCAGTCGGCAAGCCCAGGTCGTGTCCCAGATCAGGGCCAGCCGCAGGACGTCGCTGAGCGCGGCCGGGCTGGTCACCTGCATCACCGTCGCCTGATGCCGGACACGGAGCTTGTCCACCCACTTCGAGTACACGCCTCCCGGCCGCAATCCGAGCGCTACCAGTTGACGGACGACCTGGTACTGCTGGGTGGGGTGCTGGATGTGGGCAAGTTCGCTCGTGAAGGCGTTCCAGGCTCCTCCTTCACGCTGCAGGGCGCGCATCAGATCGACACCGGTGCCGGCGGACACCCGCTCCACCGCAGTCAGCAGCCGGGCCGCCTCGACGGGGTCGTTGTACACGGCCTGGCGCACCTTGTCCCGCAGCAGACCGCCCTTGCCCCGGGAAAAGGAGGCCTCCTTGCTCTTCAGGTAGTCGAGGGTCGCCACGGCGGTGTCGCCATTCAGCCCGGCCAGCACGTTGATCACCTCGGTCACCTGGTTCGTACTGGCTCCGCGGCCGATCTGCGCGCCCCAGCGCCGGCCTATCGAATCCGGGGTCTCGGTGCCGTCCTTCCGCAGCACCCACAGTCCGGCGTCCTCCACCGGCACACCCCCGTCGACGAGGGTCCGAGCCGTCTCACGCGCGCACAGCGCCGCCGACGAGGGTGAGGTGGAGGCCATCTTCTCGATGAAGCCGGCCGCGTCGTGCTCGTTGACGTATTGGCTCGGCAGTCCTTGGTACATGGCACGGCCGAGCTGGTGGAAGTAGCGCCGGGCGTCCGCGACGGGCGCGTCCTTCATCCCCTCGAAGAGCTTCCTGTCCGCCACGTGGCGACCCAGCTTCTCCAGGAAGGCCGACCCGAACTCCTCGTCCTGCCCCAGCAGCAGAGCGGCCTGCGGGCCCCATGGTCGCATGGAGCGGTTCAGCGCTCTGGCGACAACGTCCACGAACAGATCCAGGCATTCCTCCCGGAAGGAGGCGTTGGCCTCCCAGATCCCCTTGATCAGGTGGTACTGGATGGAGATCCGCGGGTCCTCCTCCAGCCGGGCGCTCACCCAGTCCTTGCCGAGTTCCTCGGCGAGGTACTGGCCGAAGCCCTTGTTCTCGGTCAGGAACAGCTCGTCGACGCGCGCCGTCGCTGACAGGATCAGACCGGCGCCCTTGGCGTCCTGGTGGCCCCGCACCTGCTGGGCGAGAGCACGTGCGAGACCGGCGTCGGGACGCTCCGCGTGGTCGCCGTACAGCGATTGGCGGGCGGTGTAGTCGTGGATCTCACTGGTCGTTCGGATCAACAGGGCAGCGTCCGTCGGGGTCGCGGTGCGCAGGGCCTTGTGGATGGCGCCGCCGAAGCTCTCGCCCTTGTTGAGATCCCTGTCGTTGAGCATCCTGGTGACGAAGGCGAGCTGGTAGTCCCGGGCTTCCTCCAGCGCGTACCGCAGGTCCACCGCGTCCGTGTGCCGCAGTGCCTGCCGGATGCCGACACGCACGTCGTGCCGAGCGAAGACGGTGTCCCAGTCCTCGTAGTCGGGGTCATAGCGCAGCCGCAGGACGAGGTTCGAGAGGTACAGCCCGATCCCGCGAACGGGATCGGGGTCGTAGTCGAGGAGCTTGCGCACCTCGGCCTCGTTCTGGACCCAGGAGGCGTACTCCGGCATGCCGATGTCGTTGCCGGCGCGACGCACCAGGCGTTCGACCCGGCTGACCGTACGGTAGTCGAGGGGCTTGTCGGGGTTGAGGCGGGTCAGGATCTCCGATCCGCGCTTGGCCACGACCTCGTCAAGGCGCGGATGGTGGAAACGGCTGAGCTGTTCCAGCACGCTGTACAGGCCGTCGCCGGGCCTCGGCCTGTCCTCCAGGAGTTCTTCGAAGTTCCGCGCCATCCACTCGGTGAGGGCGTCGAACCGGGTGTCGCCGAAGCGGTGCCGGTGCCGGTGGATCGCGCGGACCACGGCCAGCAGGGAGCGCGCGGATCCGAGGGTCGTCTTCGACAGCCGCGCCACGAGGGCCTTGAGAAGCTTGCTGATCACCTTCTCGCCGAGGGAGGAGTCCATCGCCAGCAGCACCAGCGCGATGCCGACCGGTGAGGCGTTCCGCCCCCACTTGACGAAGTCGTCCTCATGGTCGGGAAGCAGCAGGCTCTCCGCGAGGCTCCGGCAGACGCGCTCGTCGTACAGGCGCGCGCCGCGAAGGATGGGCAGCAGCCCGCTGCGGTTGTCTCCCAGGTCGCGGAAGAGCTCCTTGGCGACGAGGCCGGCGATGAGGTCGTGGCGGCGTGGCCGGGTGGTCTCGTCGGGGTGGACCTCCTCGGTGTAGGCGTCCAGGATCGTGCGGCAGTCAGTGGGGCTGGGGAAGCGGAGCCGGTCGGGGGCTCCGTCGGGAACCGCACCGATCTCGTAGAGGTCGGAGCGCTCGTGCTCGGGGACGCTCACGTTCCCGCCGAGCAGGGAGACGGCCGCGACGACGGCGGCCAAGTCCTGTGCATCGGCCCCCACCTCATCGGTGAACCTCTGCCGCAGTTCCTCCTCAAGGCGCTCGGGCCTGTCGTTCCCGCCGCGGTAGTCGCACAGGCCCTTGACGAATCTGGCGAGGTCGTGGGGGAAGCGGCGCGCCAGGGCATCGACGAAGCGGGGGTTGGCGGCGACCTTGTCCCCGTGGATCTCCCGGGCGCGCCTGGCCAGGTCGAGGAGGGCGGCGGGGCGAACGATGGACGGGACGACGGTGAGATTCGCCGCCTGCCAGTCGTGGGATGAGTTGAGGTCGTACTCCAGGCAGGCGAGCACGCTGATGCCGAGCTCCGCCGACACGGCGGGCAGCATGCGGTCGACGTCCGTCTCGCCCATCGGCCGGATGCCGTCGAGGATGACGACGGGGAAGCCCGTCTCCTGCTGTTCCCAGGGTGCGACCATGCCGAGGGCGTGCCGTACGGCTCCGGCTAGGACGTCACCGCTCGGGAACGCCCGGTCGTCGGGTACGAGAACGATCACCCGCCGACCAGCCTCGGCGAGCGACCGTGCCGTACACCGGGCGAT
The DNA here is from genome assembly GCA_000716465.1 of Streptomyces bikiniensis. Classification (GTDB taxonomy): domain Bacteria; phylum Actinomycetota; class Actinomycetes; order Streptomycetales; family Streptomycetaceae; genus Streptomyces; species Streptomyces bikiniensis. Next base: position 268,041 of record JNWL01000005.1, on the reverse strand, counting down.
ACAGCTCTTCCCGGAGCCGGACGGCCCTCCCAGCACGGCCACCTTGCGCTCCGGCTCCTGGAAGACCGCCACGAGGCTGTCGACCTGATCCGTGCGGATGTCGGGGAGCCGCTGACCGTCGGGCCGCGTCAGCGACCAGTCGGAGAGGCTCCATCCAATGGCCTTCAGGGCGCTCTCGTGCCGGTTCCGCGTCCATGCGTCCCAGGCCGTGCCCCAGTAAGCACGGGCCGCGCCGGCCAGGGTGAGGCCGGGGTCCGCGACCGCAAGGGTCGGGGTACCGCCCCCGGCGGAGGTGCGGAACCAGCCGCCGGGGCCGGGGTGGACGAGCGTGCCGCCGCAGGCGTCGGCGCGCAGGGACGCCTCGCTGGGCTCCATGGGCTGGAACTGCGTCGTCGTGCCGAGGTAGGACGACGAGTGCGCGCCGGCGGCCGACATACCGGGTGCGGGGTGGGGCAGTTCAGGGGCGGCGAGTGTCCGCGAAAGGAGCCGCAGGGCAGCGGGCAGGGTCACCGTGGTGTCGTCGACGCGGCTCGGCGGCAACAGGCCCTGGACCGCCAGTCGCGGCTTCGGGTCCCCTGCGAGCTCCTCGTCGCGCCCCAGTTGGAGGAGCAAGTTCCGTACGGGCTCGGCGGCTCCGTCGGAGGCCCTGTTGGTGACCGGGGTGACGGACCGCCACCTCCTGGTGATGCCGGTCAGCTTCCGGACCGCGTCGTCGTGACCGGCGGTGGCGTCACCGACCTTGCTCTCCAGGGCGAGGCGGGCCGTCCAGGCCGTGGGCGGCAGGTCCGGGTCCGCCTCCGGACGGAGGACAGTGACGTCCAGGCACTCGACGGGCGGGTCCTCGGCGGTGGCGGTCTCCCCGGACGTGTCTTCTTCGGACGTGCGCTGCGCGGGGACGTACGGACCGCTGTCGGGTGCGCAGGCCCGCTCGTAGAGGCGGACGAGGTCGTCCTCCATGCCCTCGATGTCCTGGATGTGCGAGACCAGCTCGGCGTACGGCCCCTCACAGGCCTCTGGATCCAGGACCATGTCGACCAGTCGTTCGAGGCTGGTGCGGCCCGAGCCGGTCACGAACCGGTCCGGGATGCCCAGCGCCGCGCCGTACAGCCCCCTTCGCTTCGCTTCCTCGTACAGGGGCCGGAGGCCTTGGGCATGGAGTCGTTCGAGCAGAACGCCGTAGGACGTGCGCAGGGCGGATTCCTCGCGCTTCGTCAGGATGTCGTCGAGGGCGAGCAGCGCGCCGACGACACCTTCACGTGCCGAGACGGAGTCCAGAGCCGTCATCTTGCCTCCTCACTGCGGTCGGTCGTCGGGGACGAGGCCAAGTGGATCGGGGTCGACCGTGGCCGATCGGGGCGGACGTCGAGACAGAACACTCCTCGCAGGTCGGTCACCACCAGGTGGGAACCGTCCGTGTCGAAGGCGAGCGCAACGGTCTGGTCCGGCAGCGGCAGCCGGGAGGCCGGCCGCTCGTCACCGGACGTGACCGGGAGGAGGCACAGCCAGGGTTTCTGCGTGCCACCGGCCGCGGCCGCCAGACTGTCGTCGACGGCGAACGCGAGCGTTCCGTCGCGCATGGCGGGGATGCCGAGCCCTCTCGTCCCGTGGTTCTCGTCCCATACGAACAGTCCCCCGCTGCGATCGAGCATGCCCACGGTGCGGCCGCTCGACGACACCATGGCGTGCTGGGCCGAGGGCATCAGCAGCGGCTGGCGCCGTACCGCCGCCACTCCCGTGTCCAGGACGCGCGCGGTCACGGTGCCGGACTCGGTGGTGGCGACGAGCCGTCTGTCGCCGGCCTCGCCCCCCAGGTGGACCTGGGTGACGCGGTTCGACCCCGGCACGGCGAACGATCTGGCCCGTCCGGTGGCGCCGGGTTCGACGAACTCGATCCGCGCGCCCCTGGCGACAGCCAGCAGACCGTCCCCGTGCAGCGAGAACGTCGTCGCTCCGTCCAGTGTGGGCAACGGCTCGGGGTCCCGGCCCGTCAGCGGCCGCCACAGCAGTCCCGCACCGTCCGCGACAAGGGCGACGACGGGCTCGCCGTCAACGACGGCGAGCGCCAGGTGCGAGGCCATGCCGTCGCCCTCGGACCGGACCGCCTCGGCGAGCGGTGTGCCGTCCGCCAGGTTCCACAGCCGTATCGAGGCGTCGCCGTGGGTGGTCACCACATAGCCGTCGCCGGACGCGCCGGACGCGACCGCCAGGAGGTCGGGCACGGCCACGCCGTCCTTGGGGGTGGCCCACAGGACATCGACGCCGGCGCCGGCCCCGCGCGGGTTCAGACCGTGGGCATCGGCTCCGGACCTGAGGAGGCTGAGCTTCAGCTGGAACGCCCGCTCCGCCGGGTGCAGTCCGGGCGTCTGGGTCCGTATGCCCTCACCGACCCGTTCCGGCAGGATCCTGGGCCCGCCGTCACCCAGTTGCCGGGCGAGGACGTCGCCCGGCAGCGCGGCCCAGAAGGGCAACGAGGACCGTTCGGTGACGAACTTCTGGTCGAAACGTTGGGTGGCGGCCGCGAACAGGGCGGTCAAAGCCGTGTCCGCCGCCCAGTCGATCCCGGGCTCGCCGGACGTTCCCCCCATGCCGCCTCCGGACGCGAGCACGGGCAGGCAGTCCCGTACCGCCTCGGCGAACTCCGGCCCGCACAACTCCGGTGCGAAAGGGGTGGCGAGGCGCCACGACGAGGACGTGGAGGAGCCGAGGTCCCTGCTTTTGCCCGTCCCGGCACCCGTACCCGCGGTGTCCGTCACCGAGGTGCCCAGCAGCTCCGCGGCCTCCCTCGCCTCCTCGGGGCCGTACGTCCTGCCGGAGCGGTCCGCAGCCGTGGCGAGCGCCGCCCAGTGCTCGGCCGTCAGGCCGGCGTCGTGCCCGCATGCCGCCGCGGCCCGCACCGGCTTCAGCATCGCCCGGCACCATTCCTCCGAGCCGCCACGCGAAGCGAGCAGGCTCAGGTGGAAGGCCTCCAGCCGCTTCCCGGCCGCGCGCCGCGCGTTCGCCCCGCCGTCGTGCCCATGCGGGGTGTCGAGGAAGCCATCGACCGCGTCGACCGCCGCCCCGAAGTGTCCGTGGCAGGCAGCAGCGACCGAGCCGGCGCCCCGTGCGCGGGCATAGGCGCGGACGCCCTCGTCGTCGGTGTCGAGCTGGAGCACCGGCAGCTGAAGGCCCTGCCACACCTCGTCGGCGGCGACGGCGTGGCCGGCCGAGGCGATGACGGTGGTGCGCGCGTACTCGGTCAGGGGATCGAGGAGCTCCCTGACCACGGCCGCAGGATCGTCCGCCAGGTGGAGATCGTCCACCAGAACAGTCCGGGGAGGCAGCTTCTCCAGGGCCTCACACAGTTCGTCCGGAGTCGGGGCGCTTCCCAGATCGAGGCCGAGCGCCCGGGCGACCCGCCGGGACGCCCCCGACACACTGGCGTCCTGCGCGGACACCAGCGCGTGCACCGAGTCGTCCGGGAGGACCAGACCGCGACGGGCGACGGGCGGCAGTAATCGCCGCCACTCGGTCTTCCCGCACGCGGCTAGGTGTCCGAGGAGCGCGCTCTTGCCGACTCCGGCCGCGCCTCGGATGATGAGCGGTCCGGCCGGTCCGCCGCCGGCGATGAACTCGCGGAGACGCCGCTGCTCCTCCGTCCGGCCCGAGAAGTACCAGCCCTCCTGGCCCGGCCTGCTCCGACCGCGCGCGAGGTGGGACCACTCGTCGAGGTCCCGGTCGAGCCAGTCGGGCGACGTCCGGGGCATGTATGCCGGATCCGGCAGCGCGCGGCAGCCCCGGCGGCCGGCGTAGTGCACCCACGCTTCCTGGCTGGCCGTCGGCAGATGGGCATTGAGCTGCTCCACGAGGACGGAGGGCTCGATGAACTCTTGCGCGCCGTCGCTTCGGGAGAGCGTCTTGGCGAAGGCGCGTGCGAAAGCCATCTGTTGGGCCTGCTGCGTTCTGCGGGCGGTGGCGATCACCCAGGCGTCGTACTCGACGCTCCCGGCGGCGGCCTGACTCCGAAGGGTCTCCATGGCAACGCCCGCGCCGGGATCGGAGTAGCAGGCGTCGAGGACGATGACTGCCTGTTCGAAAAGTTTCTTCCCGTACAGGGTGTTGACGATGTCCGCCGGCTCAAGAAGATCCTTCGTCCACCGTGTGGACGTCGGCAGGGCCAGGCCCCACGTGACGCCCTTCTGCACACCGTGCCCCGTGCAGTAGACGAACAGGGACAGGGGTGGTTCCCGCTCGCCACGGCTCACCGCGTCCAACCACCGGCCGAGGTCATGGCACACGTTCTCCAAGCCCCGCTCCCCGGCCGCTCCCTCGGGCCCAGGGATCTCCCGCATCCCCAGTTCCTGGAGCGTACGGCGCATCAACCTCAGTTCGTCCGGTACGTGTTCGAGCCGCGCCAGACTGGTTTCCTCACCGTATTCACCCTCTCCCGCCAGAAAAAACCATCGCTCACCCAAGAGCTGCCTCGACTGCGCGTGCGGTCCGCAGGTTTTTCAGGTAGAGGGTGCAGTCGTGCATGTGGCGTAGCGGGTTGGGGACGACGAAGTCCTCGACCTCTCCGCCGTAGAGGGTCTTGATGCGCTTGCGCAGGGCGACGACGTCTTGCTCGGCGGCCACGTTCACCCAGCGGCGCACGGACGGCGGGCGCCCCGGTGCCGCCTCGGCCGAGCGGGCCAGGCGGCGCCGGATGGACTTCAGCCCGAGCGGCGAGCCCATGGTGACCAGGGTGTCGATCCGGACGTCCTTGAGGTTCCACAGGACCTCGTAGGCGGCCACGCTTCCCAGCGAGTGGGCGAGGACCACCTGCGTGTCCTCCTGGATCGCCGTCTCCAGCTCGCCTCGGATCTCCTGGCCCAGGGCAGGGTCCTCGAAGTACCGGTGCACCTGCTTGATCTGGCGGATGAGAAGTGAGGCCGTCATCCCGCCGAGGTACGGCGTCCTCTCCAGGATGTCGAGGCAGGCCTGCGCGCCGCGGACGACGAGCCCCTTGGAGGCCGGTTCAGCACTTTCCTCGTCGAAGGCCGCCGGATCCGCCTCCCGGGTCATGGCCTCCAGCAGCTCGTACTCGAAGCCGTCGGCCACGTCGGAGGCGGCGTAGAACGCGTCACCGTCGGACTTGCCCGTGCCGCCGTTGTACAGGTGCCCGTAGAAGGCCGCCTCGAACGTCACCGCCCCGGCGTCGGGGTACCGAATGTTCCGTAGACCGGTGCTCAGCGCGCCGTGCCAAGTCTCGTACATCTCATCGCGCGACTTCCAGGACCAACCGATGCCGTGTACGCCGACGATACGGGCCACGTTCGCCTCCCCCTTTGACTGTCCAGAACATCCCAGACCAGCACCCCAAAAGGGTAGCGTCTGAACACCTGCAAGACCGGTGCGCCAACGGAGATCTCCTGTACCCGCACCCGATGTGGATATCGGCTATCCCTGAACCCGGGTTCTGGAGTAGCCGTCGTCGGGAGGATGTCCCGTCGGGTCGCGGTAGACGGGCGCCGGGGCGGATGCGGGCTGCCTTCGGCTCCTCCGTCAGGGCCCGCCCGGCTCGTACGACACCCCGCCGGGCGTACCGGGATCTTGGTGCTGACCAGTCCCGCCACCGCTCCATCACGGACGCCGGCGAACAGCGCGAGGACCCACCGTTCCACGGAAGCCGTCAGCATGCACGAGGGAGGCGTGATCAGAAGCTTCGCCTCAGCCCGCCGAGCGTGGTGCACACGGCCCCCGGCGCAACGGAGGCAGCCTACCGGCGTCGGCCGGTCGGTCCGCTTCCACCTGTTCCACCTGAAGCTGTAGGCGCTCACGGACTCTCGGATGCGCACGGCCCCCAAGCTCTGGTCGGAGTGTACGGGGAAGGACGGGTACACAGCCGGCGACTCCATGAACGCAGCCGAGGAGACGGGGCCTTTCGGGGCCGCGCTCTCCAGTGGCAGGACGATCGCAACCGCCAAGGCCGGTGCTGCGAGCGGCAGGTCAAGCTGGTGGGGGACCGTCACGCAGTGCCGGCGGCCTATCAGGGGCGACAGATCGAGCAGTACTCCGGGACCCCGCCCCTGGCCGGCTGCGGAGGAAATTCCCTCATGTTGACCTCGGGCCCGTCAACCCCGGGCCTTTGCCGACCCACAACTCCCTGGATCTCCCTTGCTCGGGCGCAGCGGTGACCACCCGTATGGGGGTGAGAGAAGCCGATAAGGCTTCATTCACTTGATCGGGGGTTTATGAGCGGGAGGGACGTTCCTGCGGCCGCTTGAACTGGATTATGCCGCTACGTTCTGTGACGAACAGTCGGCATGCGAGCAACAAGGGGTTATCCATGAGGAAGCTTACCGCAGCGGTGATTACCGCCGGGTTGTTCTTCGGGGGGATGGGGGCGGCCGTGGCTGACTCCGCATGGCATCGCACGGAGGACTTCAACACGGGCGGGGCGCGGTTCGAGGAAGCAAGGTACAAGTGGGAGGCCCCGGGGCAGATGCACGGTGCATTCCACATCAAGGGAAGGCTGTCCGATATCGGATTCCGCGACAACCACAACGTCTATCTTCAGGTAAAGGTTCATGGATACGCATGGAACCGATTCAACGGCACTCAGAAGAAGAGTGTCTGGATCGACAAGATCGTCTACGACGGGGCCACTCGGTATACAAGGACGGCCGAAGTCCGCGTGTGCCAGAACCGCGGTTCCCTCCGCCCTGACAACTGCTCCTTTACCAGGCCTTTCGAACGTCCCTGACAGGCCAACCGGACTCGACGGGAGCCGCGCTACAGCGGTTCCCGCGCCAATTAGGAGCACGCATAACAATGGACGTCATTCTCCGCGCCGAAGGCGTGGATCTCTTCTACGGTACCCAGCAGGCTGTCATCGGTGCCGATTTCACGCTCCAGCGCGGCGAAGTGGCCGCCATCATGGGCAGCAGCGGGTCGGGAAAGTCGTCGCTGCTGTACTGCCTCGCCGGAGTCCTGCCGCCCACCAACGGGGCGGTGACCTTCGACGGGGAGCGGCTGTCCTGCCTGCCCGACGGGGAGCTCAGCGCGTTGCGGCGTACGCGGTTGGGCTTCGTCTTCCAGTACGGGGAATTACTGCCGGAGCTGACCGTAGAGGAGAACGCGGCGCTTCCTCTCCGGCTCGCCGGGATCAGCAAGGATCATGCCCACGCGATGGCCGGCCAGGTGTTGAAGCGGCTCGGGATGAGCGACCTGGTGCGGCGCAGGACCTCGAAGCTGTCGGGTGGGCAGAGTCAGCGTGTGGCGGTTGCCCGGGCGCTGGTGCACCGGCCGGACGTGGTGTTCGCGGACGAACCGACCGGGGCGCTCGACAGCGTCAACGCGGCCGCCGTGCTGGATGAATTCCTTCGGCTCGCGCGGAGGCAGAAGACCGCGGTGGTCATCGTCACGCATGACGCCGATGTCGCCGCGAAGGCCGACACGCAGTACACGATGACGGACGGGGTTCTGGCACAGCGGGTGGCGGTGTGAACCCGTTCCTCCTCGGGATGCGCCTGCTGTGGGGCAGTGGGCGCAGGGGGCGGATCCGTTTTCTGCTGATGTCGCTCGGGGCGGCGCTCGGGGTGGGTTGTCTCGCCGCCACCCTCACCATTCCCACGATCATCGCTGCCAATGACGCCCGCGTGACAGCTCGAACCGTGCACCCGGGAAACAACAAGAACGCCGTTTACCAGGAATTTCTGGACCCCTACGGCTCACAGCGCCTGCGTCGGGTTTTCATCGGACGTACGGGGACCGGCCCCGTGCCCGCTCCTCCCGGAGTGAAGGAACTTCCTCGCACGGGAGAAGCGATCGTCTCGCCGAAGCTGGCAGAGGTCCTGGTGGCCAACCCTCCTGCTGCGGGGCTTGTACCCGGGCGTGTGATCGGCACCATCGCACCGGCGGGGCTGAGTGGGCCTGACGACCTGTACGCCTACATCGGTGTGCCTCCCACCGAGCTCAGTGATGCAAGGCCGTTGGGCCGCTTCGGGTCTTCGTACACAGAGCATGAGCTCATCGACCCCTCGACCCTCGACATCCTGCGGTTCACCCTCGGGTGCATCGTGCTGCTCCCCCTCGTCATCTTCCTTTCCGTCTGCGCACGGCTGTCCAGCGAGTCCCGTGCGCGCCGCCTCGCCGCGCTCCGACTCGTCGGACTCAGCAGGAAGGACACGCTGCGGGTCAATGCCGGGGAGAGCGTGGCGGCTGCGTTCCTCGGGGCTGTCCTGGGACTTCTGGGGTATCTCGCAGTAAACGAAGCCATGGCCCGCGTCGGCCTGCCCGGACTGCACTGGTATCCGGCGGACGGACGGCCCGAGGCGACCACATTGGTTGTGTGTCTGTTGGGTTGTCCGGCCCTCGCAGCGATCGTGAGCCGGGTCGGTGCGGAGCAAGCCGCGTTGTCACCCATCAATGTGCGGCGTACCGGGGAGCGCAAGCCCCCCAAGAAATACGGGACGCTGCTCCTTGTTCCGGGCCTCGGGGTCATCGGTGGCTATTGCATGCTCAGTGCGATGGGGCGAGATCCGTCGGGTGGGCCCGCGAGTGCCGTACTGGTTCCTGGCGCTGTCCTGATGACTGGCGCAGGGCTTGCACTCGGCTTGGCGCCGATCACGGCATGGATCTCGCAACGTCTTGCTTCGGCATCGAAATCCCTGGCGTTGACGCTGGCCATGCGTCGGACAGAGGTCGATCCAGGAAGTGCGCTGCGAGTAGTCACAGGGCTCGTACTGCTCCTGTTCGGCGCCTCGCTTACTCAGGGCGTCCTCATCGAGTTGGATCAGGTGAGTCGGCGGACAGCCCCCGTCCAGGAGTATAGGATTTCCCTTTCCGAGTTGAGCCCCCAACAGCACTTACAGCTCACCAATCTGGACGGAGTGAATGCCCATGCGCTGTCTGTCGACTCGTGGGATGGAAACATCGAGGAGGACCGGCCGCGTGTGGGAGGTATCGTCGCCACGTGCTCCCAGGTGGCAGCCTTCAGCAAGTCCATTCGCGGATGCATCGATAACAAAGTAATGCTTCTCAAGGACCCGGACTTCCTTTTCGATGAGGACGCCCAGCCTGGAATTACTTTTCCATTCCTATTGAGCGATGGGCGAAAGGTGGGAATCACCGTACCTGGAGCCACTGTCGCCGCTCAGTTTTACGACCCCTCCGAAGTCAACGGTCCAAGCCTCCTCATCCCGCCCTCATTGCTTCCCCGAGGAACTCATGTCGAAAATGCCAACCTTGTCCTGGTCAGCTCGTCCGACCCCGCCACCGTCCGCTCCGTCCTTGACGGCATCGGGGCCGTTGCTCCGACCGCGTCTGTGGAGCCCGTGGGGATTGTGATCGACTCGCTTGCGCAGTTGACCGTGATTCGGAGTCTGCTCGTCGTCGGGATGGTGCTCGGGTTGGTGATCGGGGTGGCTGCGTTCGTCGTGTCCGTGGCTGATCGGGCCATGGAGCGGCGGGGGCAGGTGACTGCGCTCGCGTTGTTGGGGGCGCGGGCCGGGACATTGCGGGCGGTGCAGGTGGTTCAGGTGGTGTTGCCGTTGGTGGTGGGGCTGGGGGCGGCGATCGTGGCCGGGTGGCTTGCCGAGTCCAGTTATCTGATCACCGGGGGCGGGGCCGTGCACTGGGACTGGGAGGGGCTGCCCCTGCTGTTCGCCTGTGCGCTGGGGGTGGTGGTCGCGGCCGCGCTCGCCTCCGTGCCCATGGTGCGACGGCACATCGATCCCGAGCACATCCGACGGGATTGAAGTCTGCTGGGCCCGCGTCCGGAAGGTCCTGGAGGCCGATGGCTTCCCTCGGGTCGGGCAGGTCGTCGAGCACGGTTCGGTCCGGGGCCCGGGCGAGTTCCACGAGACCGTACGGTGGGACGACGGCACTCTGCGCGCTCACCCCTGGTCAGGCCGGTTCCGGGCTGCTGCTCCTCCCCGTCCCTTTTCGTCCGCCCCGGTCCGCCTGTCCGGCGCGCGGTTTCGGGGCCGTACGGGGAGCCCCGTACTGCCGCTTCCGCGGACGCCGTCGCCGCCCATCGCCGCGGACGCTCCGCCCTCTGCGCCCGCACCTCTGTCGCCGATCAGTTTGTCGGCTCTCGGGGAGGGTGGGGGTGGGGAGTCCGGTCTTTCCTCCCGTGCGCTTCCTAGTGTCGGGCGTCCAGGCCCGGGACCCCCAGGTCCGAGAGGCCGTCGAGGACCAGGTCGACGCCGACGGCGGCGAGCAGGAGGCCCAGGAGGCGGCCGAGGAGTTCGATCGTGGCGTGGTGGGTGTGGAGCAGGACCCGGGTCAGGAGCAGGACGCAGACCAGGTCGAGGGCGATGACCGCCACGTACGCCCCGACCACCGTCGAACGCCAGCTGAATCCGGAGCGGGCCGCCGCCTCGATGAGCACCGCCGTCAGGGCGAGCGGACTCACCACGTACGGCATGAGCAGTTCGCGCACCCCGCTGACCAGGTCGGGGGCGTCCTGGTGGGGGCCGTCCGAGCCGAGGTGCACGCCGAGGACGAGACCGACCGCGTAGAGGAAGAAGATGAGGCCGCCCGCCAGTTGGAGGGCGGGGGTGCTGATGTGGAAGAGGTCGAGCAGCCAGGGGGCCGTGACGCCGGCGAGGATGCCGACGAGGACGGCCGCGGCCGAGGAGATGAGGGCGATCTTCCGCAGCTGGTCGGCCGGGTGGACCTGGGCGAGGCCCGCGAAGGAGAGGAGCACCTTCGGCGGGCCGACGACGGAGAAGAAGGTGATGAAGGCGGCGGAGAAGGTGAATGCGTTCACGCCTGCATCATGAGGCGGCCGGGTGATTTCTCCCGTTTTTCGGGTGTGCGTCCGCGCGGTGTCGGGCGCGGCGGCCCGGCTCCGGCTGTGCTGCGGAGAGGGCGGGGCGTCGCGTGCCGCGCCCGGATACGCGGGCGCGCGGGCGCGCGTCGAACGAGGAGGGCTTCATGAAGTACCTGGTGATGGTCCAGGGGTCCCAGGCCGACTACGAGGCGATGGCGGGGCAGGGGTCCGCCGACAGCCCCGGCTGGGACCGGGCGGGGACGCAGGCGATGTTCGACCACATGAACGCGATCAACGAGGAGCTCACCGCGAGCGGCGAGATGCTCGACGCCCAGGGGCTCGCCGCCCCGTCCACGACCCGCTTCGTGACGGTGGACGACACCGGGAATGCGGTCGTCACGGACGACCCGTACGCGACGGCCGAGGGCGTCGTCGCCGGTTACTGGCTCCTGGAGTGCGCCTCCCTGGAGCGCGTGACCGAGATCGCCGCGCAGGTGGCCCGCTGTCCGGCCCCGGAGGGCTCCCCCGTGTACCCGGTGGTCGTCCGGCCGGTGGACGAGGGCGGGCCGAGTCCGGATTGATCCCGGGATGGGACGGGGCGGGCCTCACCGGCGCGGTCGTCGTCGGGCTGAGCTGGAGCAGTGCGGCGGGCGACGGCGACGCCGACGTCTCGCTGCTGCTCCTCGACGGCGACGGCAAGGTGCGCGGCGACGCCGACTTCTACAACCGTCCCGCCGCCGAGGACGGCAGCGTGCAGCTCCTCGGCAAGGTCCCGACGGAGAACGGCAGCGAGGACCGGATCAGCCTGGACCTCACGGCGATCCCCGAGGACGTCGTCAGGATCGTGGTGGCGGCGAGCCGGGACGGCGGCGCCCGCTTCGGCGACCTGGACGACCTGCGCCTGACGCTCACGGACGGGTCGGGCGAGCCGCTGCTCGGCTTCTCCATCACGGACGCCACGGTCGAGACGGCCTTCATCTTCGGCGAGCTCTACCGGCGGAACGAGGAGTGGAAGTTCCGCGCCGTGGGCCAGGGGTACGAGACCGGGCTCGCCGGGCTCGCCACCGACTTCGGCATCACCGTCGAGGTCGAGGCCGAGGTCGAGACCGAGACCGAGGCCGAGGTCGAAGCCGAGTCCGGGGAGGGCCGCGGCACGGCCGGGGAAGGCATCGGTGGTACGGGGGTTGAAGAGACCGCCGTCGCGATCCCGGTGCAGCGGGTCCCAGCCCCCGCCCTCGGTGTCGGCGTCGGCGTCGGCGTCGGCGTCGGCGTCGGTACGGATGCCGCGTCGGTTCCGGCCCCCGGTACCGCCCCGGCCGGCGGCACCGCCCCGGCCTCCGGTCGGCGTCGTGGTACCCGTACGGCCAAGAAGAAGGTCACGATCCCGAGGGCGCCGAAGAAGTCACTGGCGGAGAACGACTCCTGGAGGCCCGCCCGGCTCTTCCCCGTGCCCTCCTACAAGAGCGACCGGGAACGCGAGGTGCGCGCCACGTCGGTGCTGCTCTCCGTGATGGCGGAGGTCCCGGAGTTCGGCCGGCGCCTCACCGCCGGGTTCGGGGCGCCCGCGGGCCGCATGCAGACGTTCACCGAGGTGTCGCTCCCCACGGGGAGAGCCCGAAGCGCCCGGACGGCGTCATCCGCACGGAACGGGCCGGGAAGCTCTGGACCGCGCTCGTCGAGACCAAGACCAACGGCAACCCGCTCAGGTCCGAGCAGGTCCAGAACTACATGGACATCGCCGCGCGGCGCGGGTACGAGGCCGTCATCACCCTGTCCAACGACGTGGCCCTGGAGGGCAGCCCCCTCGTCACGGTCAAGACGGACGGGCGGCGCAAGCACAAGGTGTCGCTGTGGCACCTCTCGTGGGCGGAGGTCGCCCACCAGGCCCAGATGCTGATCCGGCACGAGGGCGTCGGGAACGCGGCGCACGCCTGGCTCCTCCAGGAGCTGCTCCACTACCTCCAGCACGAGAACTCCGGCTGCCACGGCTTCCAGAACATGGGACCGGCCTGGGTTCCCGTGCGCGACGGCATCGACACCGAGACCCTGTGCCAGGGCGACCCGCGCGCGGTGGAGGTCGTGGAGAGCTGGGAGCGCCCGATCCGCCAGGTCTGCCTGCGGCTCGGCGGCGAGCTGGGGCAGAAGGCGCTGCCCGTGCAGCGGGCCCGGCGCGGCACCGACCCGGAGTCCCGCCGCGCCGAGCTGGCCGACCGGCTCTGCGAGGAGGGGAAGCTGTCCGCGGAGGTACGGGTCGACGGCGCGCGGAGCATCCTGTCCGTCACGGCCGATCCGTACCGGCAAGATCCGCACGTCCATGGACGTGCCCGCCCCGGACGGCGCCTATCCGCTCTCGGTCGCGAAGCGCCTCCTGCGGGTCCTGGAGGAGGCCCCGGCCGACCTCCACGTGGAGACCCTGCTCGACGGGCGGAACGGGCCGCGCGGAACGCTGGAGCGGCTGCGGCCGGAGCCGGGCGACCTGCTGCCCGGAGACGGCGCCGCCATCACCGGTTTCCGCCTCTCGCTCTTCAAGGGGATGGGCAGCGGGCGGGGGAGCGCGGAGACGGGGTTCATCCGCAGCGTCGACCACGCCGTCGACCGTTTCTACGGGTCGGTCGTCACCCACCTGGGGCAGTTCGAGCAGCGACGCCCCGCCCGGACGCGGCAGGCGGCCGAACCCGTCGGCGTCGGCTGAGCCCGCCGGCACCGGCCGAACCCGTCGGCATCGGCTGAGCCAGCCGGCGTCGGCCGAACCCGTCGGCGTCGGCTTAACCCGCCGGCACCGGCCGAACCCGCCGGCATCGGCCGAGTTCCGGGCGGGAGGGAGACCGGCGGGCCGGGTGGTCGAAGGAGTCGGAGGGGCCGGGGTGGGAGGCCGGTCGGGAGACGTCGGCCGTCGGTTCGCTTCTTCGAATGTCATCCTTGACGAGGACGGGGCCCCGGGCCGGGGAGTACATCACCCCCCGGGGTATCTGTTGAGGAGACGTCGTGGAACTCGATCTCGCGGGCGCGGAGCTCAAGGCCGTACTGAACCGGCTGCGCCGGGCACAGGGCCAGATCTCCGGGGTGATCCGGATGATCGAGGAGGGCCGGGACTGCGAGGAGGTCGTGACCCAGCTCGCCGCCGCCTCCCGCGCCCTCGACCGGGCCGGCTTCGCGATCATCGCGACCGGTCTCCAGCAGTGCCTGACCGACGTCGAGGGCGGCCGCGAGAACGGCGAGGACCGCGACGCGATGCGGGCCCGGCTGGAGAAGTTGTTCCTGTCCCTGGCGTGATCCCCCGCCGGGCGCCGGGGAACCTCAGGCGTCCGCCAGGCCCTTCAGGCGCTTTGTGATGCGGGTGAGGCGTTCGCCCTGGTAGCGGGCGGCGGCGAGGGTGTGTTCGGCGGGGGCGCCGTGGGCGCCCGGGTGGGCGGTGCCGTAGGGGTTGCCGCCCGCCGCGTACACCGACGGGTCGGTGAAGCCGGGCGAGACGATGACCGAGCCCCAGTGGTGGAAGGTGTTGTAGAGGGCGAGCAGCGTCGACTCGTTGCCGCCGTGGACGTTGTGGGCGCTGGTGAAGGCGGTCGCGGGCTTGTCGGCCATGACGCCCCGCTGCCACAGGCCGCCCGACGTGTCGATGTACTGCTTGAGCTGCGCGGCCACGTTCCCGAAGCGGGTCGGGGAGCCGAGGGCGTACGCGTCCGCCCACTCCAGGTCCTCCAGCGTGGCGACCTCCACGTCGCCGGTGGCGTCCACGTGGGCGCGCCAGGCCGGGTTCGCGTCGATCGCGGCGTCGGGGGCGAGTTCGGGGACCCGGCGCAGGCGCACTTCGGCGCCCGCTTTCTCCGCGCCCTCGGCGATCGCCCGGGCGAGGCGGTGGACGGTACCCGTGGCCGAGTAGTGGATGACGGCGACCTTGACGGACATGACGGACTCTCCTCGATCACGTTCTCGATTGCTTCTTCGATCGCTTTTTCGATCGCTGCGCGACGGTTTTCCCGCGTCCGGCCGGTCGGGAACAGGCCGCCCGGAGGAAGCGGATCGCTATCCGCTTCCTTGGGCGAGGCTAATCGGATAGGAATCCGTTTTGCAAGGGGGGCAGGTATGCTCGATCCCAGGGGCAGGGACGCACGCAGGCACGCAGGCAGGTACGCAGGCACGCACGCAGGCAGGCAGGCAGGCACGTACGCACGCAAGGGCAGAAGGGCAGGAGTCCGCAGAGATGAGCACCGAGAACCCGCGGGCCGGAGAGCGCGAGGAGCGGGCGGTGGCGCCCGTGTCCGGCCTGCTCCCCACCCTCGACGCCCCCGCCCCCGAGCGCGCCGACGCGGCCCGCAACCGGCGCAGGATCCTCGACGCGGCCGCCCGGATCGTCGCCGAGCGGGGTCCCGACGCCGTCACCATGAACCAGGTCGCCCACGCCAGCGGCATCGGCGTCGGCACCGTCTACCGCCGCTTCGGCGACGTCTCCCAGCTCCTGTGGGCGCTCCTCGACGACCGCGAGCGCCGGTTCCAGGAGGCGTACATGAGCGGCCCGCCGCCGCTCGGGCCCGGCGCCCCGACCGCCGAGCGGCTCGACGCCTTCCTCGACGCCCTGGTCGACCGGGTCGCCGAGCAGCGCGAGATCCTGCTCGCCGCGCACTCCGCCGCGCCCCGCGCCCGGTACCACAGCGGCGCGTACCGGCTGATGCACACCCACGTCGCCCTGCTCGTCGGGCAGCTCAGGCCGGGCTCGGACGGCGCGCTCCTCGCGCACCTGCTGCTCGCGCCCTTCTCCCCCGACGTCATGCACCACCTGGCCGTCGAGCAGGAGCTCTCGGGCGAGCGCCTCAAGGCGGGCGTACGGGAACTCCTCACCCTGCGCGAGAACTCCTGACCAGGGGCCTCAGAGCGGGCGCGACGGGGTCGAGACCGGTACGTACGCCAGGCCGTCGTACTCCTCGCCCGGCACCACCGGCATCGTGGTCAGGCGGTAGAGGACCCGCGCCACGTACGCCCCGTGCGTGCGCGCCCGGTACGTCCGCCGCGTCCACTCCTCGTCCGCCCGGGAGCGCAGATCGAGCAGCCGCGCCTCCGGAGCGCCCGGCGCGCGGGCCGCGAGCAGCGCCTCCAGGGTGCCGGGGCCCGCCGGGCCGATCCGGTTCACCGCCACCCGCGGCGGCCGCTTCGGGCGCGGTCCCCACGGTCCCGGCCACATCCGCCGGGCCCGGAAGGCGCCCTCGCCGAAGAAGAGGCCGAGCGCGTAGTACGCGGGTCCGTACCGCTCCCGCAGCCGGGCGCCGAGCGCCGCGCCCCGGACGCCCACGTGGCCGTTGTGCGCCCACACCGCGACCCCGGCGCCGCCGGACGCCGCCACGGCCTCGTCGACCGCGTCCGCCATGTGGCCGTCCCTGGCCCGCCACAGCCGCTCGCCGGACTCGGACGTGGCCACGTCCGCCGCCCGCGCCAGGATGCGGGCGTGCCGCCGGTCCTCCTCGCCGGAGGTCCCCTGCGCCGCTTCCCGCGTCACTCCCGCTTCCAGCGCCTCCGCCGCCGCGAGGAGCTCCGCCCTCCGTTCCGGGAGCCCGCCCGGCCGGGCCTCCGCCAGTACGGACAGGGCCCCCGCGCGCTCCGGGCCGAAGTGCGCCACCGACGCCCCGCACCGCTGCGGGTCGATCCCCGTGAAGCCGATCCGGTCCGTGCGGGGCCGCCCCCGGTTGTAGGAGCGCATCCACTCCAGGAGGTCCAGGACCTCCCGCGTCCGCCAGGTCCAGAAGCCGAGCCCGGCCAGGGCCGTCGCCGCGTCGCCGGCGCCCTCCCCGACGTACGCGTCCACCGCGGGCCCCGCCGAGGCGCTCGCCTCCATCGCGAGCGTACGGAAGCCGTGCTCGGTCACCAGGTGCTCGAACAGGCGGTGCTTGAGGCGGAAGAACTCCGCGGTCCCGTGCGTGGACTCGCCCAGACCGACGACCCGCACCCCCTCCAGCGCCGCCCCGAACTCCACCAGACCGTCCACACCCCGGAAGCTATCTGGACCTCAGGGGCTCCCGGAACGCACGATCACGCCATGACGACCGAGAACGACACCGCCGCCAAGACCTTCCTGATCCTGCACGGCTTCCAGAACCACCGGCCGCCCGGCCACTGGCAGCACTGGCTCGCCGGGCGGCTGCGGGAGCGCGGGCACGAGGTCCGCTACCCGCAGCTGCCCTCGCCGGACGCGCCCGTCCTCGCGGAGTGGCTCGACGCCCTGGAGGAGCACGGGAAGCGACCCGCCGACGGCGAGTTCGTGGTCCTCGCGCACAGCCTGTCCGTCCTGCTGTGGCTGCGGGCCGGGGACCGCAGGCCGGACGCGGACCGGGTGCTGCTCGTCGCACCGCCCTCGCCGCCCGTGACCGCCTCGATCCCCGAGATCGCCGCCTTCGCCGACGGCCTCGACCTCACGGAGACGGGCCTCGCGGCGCGCCTCGTGTACGGGGACGGCGATCCGTACTGCCCCGAGGGCGCCGACCTGCACTACGGCCGCCCGCTCGGCCTCGACACCGACCGCGTACCGGGCGGCGAACACCTCACCCCCGCCGACGGGTACGGGGACTGGCCCTCGGTCCTGGAGTGGTGCGAGGACCCGTCGGTGCGGCTGAGGGGCCGATAGGCCGCCGGATGCGCAAAAGCGACGAAAGCGGTCGACCCGTAAGGGAATTGAGAATTCCAGATGTCAATCCTGTTCGACCCGGCAGGAATTGTGGCGGATCTGTTCACAGAACGCCCCCGAGATCGCTAACTTCCCCTCAACCTCGTCCGTACCGGGAAGGACTTCTGTGAACGCATCCCAGCGCCGAGCCGCGGCCATCCTCGCCGCCGCCGCCCTCGCCGCCCCGCTGGTCCTCTCTTCCCCCGCCACCGCGGGACAGGACCCCACGGCCGCACCCGCCCGCGATGCCGCCAAGCTGGCGAAGAAGCTGGTCCGCGACACCACCGCCAAGGACGCCTACAAGCACCTGCAGAAGTTCCAGGCGATAGCCGACTCGGCCGGCGGCCACCGCGCGGCCGGTTCGCTCGGGCACGACGCCTCGGCGGCGTACGTGTACACGCAGCTCAAGAAGGCCGGCTACCAGGTCTGGTACGAGAAGTTCGACTTCGAGTACACGGAGACGCTGGCCGAGAAGGCCTCCGTCGTCTCGCCCGCGCCCCGCGCGTTCGACATCAAGGCCATGACGTACACCAAGTCCACCCCGGTCGGCGGCGTCAAGGCCGACCTCGTGGCCGTGCCGGTCGACGCCGACGCCACCACCGGCTGCGAGCCGGGCGACTTCGCCGCCGGCGCCTTCACCGGCAAGATCGCGCTCATCCAGCGCGGCGGCTGCGCCTTCGCCGTCAAGCAGCAGAACGCCGCCGCCGCCGGCGCCGTCGCCGCCGTCATCTACAACAACGCCGACGGCGTCCTCTCCGGCACCCTCGGGGACGCGGCCTCCGGGAAGATCCCCACCGGCGGCATCACCCTGGCCGAGGGGAAGGCGCTCGCCGCCGACCTCGCCAAGGGCCCGGTCACCCTCTCCCTGGAGATCCGCCAGCTCCAGCAGATACGTTCCACCAACAACGTCATCGCGGAGACCAAGGGCGGCAACGCCGCCAACACCGTGGTGCTCGGGTCCCACCTCGACTCCGTCACCGCCGGTCCCGGCATCAACGACAACGGCTCCGGCTCCGCCGGCCTCCTCCAGGCCGCCCTGAAGCTGGCCGCGTCGAAGGACAAGGTCCGCAACAAGGTCCGCTTCGCCTGGTGGTCGGCGGAGGAGAACGGCCTCCTCGGCTCCGAGCACCACGTGAAGAACCTCACGGAGCTCGACAAGAAGGAGATCAAGCTCTACCTCAACTTCGACATGATCGCCTCGCCGAACTACGGCCTGTTCGTGTACGACGGCGACGACTCGGACGGCGTCGGCGCGGGCGCGGGCCCCGCGGGCTCGGCCCAGCTGGAGCGGGACATCAACGAGTTCCTCGACAAGAACGGGCACCCGCACGAGGGCACCGACTTCACCGGCCGCTCCGACTACGGCCCGTTCATCGAGGTCGGCATCCCCTCCGGCGGCACCTTCACCGGCGCCGAGGGCATCAAGACCGCGGGCCAGGCGGCCAAGTTCGGCGGCCAGGCGGGCGTCGCGTACGACGTGAACTACCACGCCAAGGGCGACGACCTCAGCAACGTCAACATGAAGGCGTTCGACATCAACATCGACGTCATCGCCAACGCCGTGGGCACCTACGCCCACGACATCTCCTCGCTCCGCAAGCCGGTCGTCTCCGTCCCGACCACCGGCGACGCGGGCAGCGGCGGCGGCCTGCACGACGACCACCACGAGGTCACCGAGTAGGCGGCGCCGGCCGGCCCTCGGGGGCCCTCCTCCGGCAGACCGTCGCGGGTCGCCGGAGGAGGGCCCCCGCCCCGTTCCGCCCGTGGGTCGTCCCTCCCGGCAGCCCGTCCGGGTGACAGCGGGCGGGCGGGCGCGGGGCCGTCGAGGGACCCCCGGCCGGGGCCGACGGCGGCTCGTTCACACCCACGACAGCACCCGGTTCCCGGTTGGTCACCTTTTGCCCAGGCATCCCACCGGGCGCGCGTGGCTGCGCCGGGAGCCGCTCGCCCGGTAGGCTTTCCGTGTGATCTTCAAGCGCATCGGAAACGGAAAGCCGTATCCCGACCACGGCCGGGAAAGCACCCGGCAGTGGGCGGACGTCGCCCCGCGCCCGGTCCGCCTCGACCAGCTGGTCACCACCAAGGGCCAGCTGGACCTGGAGACCCTGCTCGCGGAGGACTCCACCTTCTACGGCGACCTCTTCGCGCACGTCGTGAAGTGGCAGGGCGACCTCTACCTCGAGGACGGACTGCACCGCGCCGTCCGCGCGGCGCTCCAGCAGCGCCAGGTGCTGCACGCCCGCGTCCTCGAACTGGACTGACGGCCCTCCCCGGGCCGGTGGGCGGTCGCCCGGAAGGGTGGTCGCTGACCCTTTCGGGGTCAGTTGCGCCCCATCCGGACGCGATCACATGATCATCAAGTAGGCATCGCCCACGGGCGGCATTACGCTGCGTTCATGAGCATGCTCACTCCCCCCGGCATGGGCGGAAAGTACCGCATCACGGGGGACGTCTACCCGCGCATGCGCCGCCCCCACCGCCGGCGCAGGATCGTCCTCGCGGCCACCGCCGCCGTGGTCGTGCTCGGCGCGGCCGGCTGGGGCACGCTGCAACTCGTCGACGTGTTCTCCGGCGACGCGGGCACGAAGGCGGCGGCCGGTAAGCGGACCGACTGCAAACCCGCCCCCGCCCCGACCGCACCGGCCGCCGCGGCCCTGCCCAAGCCCGCGCAGATCACGGTCAACGTCTACAACGCGACCCCGCGCAGCGGCCTCGCCAAGACGACGGCCGACGAGCTGGCGAAACGCGGCTTCAAGGTGGGCAAGATCGGGAACGCGCCCGCCGCCTACGACAAGAAGGTCCCGGGCGCCGGACTGCTCCTCGGCGCGCCCGCCGCCGCCAAGGGCGCCTTCCCGGTCCTCGGCACCCAGCTCGCGGGCGCCACGACCAGGACGGACACGCGGGCGACGGCGGACGTGGACCTGATCATCGGGACCGCCTTCAAGAACCTGTCCCCGAAGACGACGGCGGACGCGGCCCTGGTCGCCCTGACCAGGCCCGCGCCCGCTCCGACCGGGAAGTGCTGAGGGCCTACTCGGCCGAGCCGTACATGCGGTCGCCCGCGTCGCCCAGGCCCGGGACGATGTAGCCGTTCTCGTTGAGGCGCTCGTCGACCGAGGCCGTCACGACGGTGACGGGGGTGCCCGCCAGCTCGCGCTCCATGACCTCGACGCCCTCCGGGGCGGCGAGGAGCACCACCGCGGTCACGTCGTCCGCGCCGCGCTCGATCAGCTCCCGGATCGCCGCGACCAGCGTGCCGCCGGTCGCCAGCATCGGGTCCAGGACGTACACCTGGCGGCCCGAGAGGTCCTCCGGCATCCGCGTGGCGTAGGTCGACGCCTCCAGCGTCTCCTCGTTGCGGATCATGCCCAGGAAGCCGACCTCGGCGGTCGGGAGCAGCCGGACCATGCCGTCGAGCATGCCGAGTCCCGCGCGCAGGATCGGGACCACCAGCGGACGCGGGTGCGACAGCTTCACACCGGTCGTGGTCGTGACCGGGGTCTCGATGTCGACCTGCTCGGTCCGCACGTCCCGGGTGGCCTCGTAGGCGAGCAGGGTGACCAGCTCGTCGGCGAGACGCCGGAAGGTCGCGGAGTCCGTGCGCTTGTCGCGCAGGGTGGTGAGCTTGTGGGCGACCAGGGGGTGGTCGACGACGTGGAGACGCATGACTCAACAGTAGCCCGCCCCGCACTGGCGTCGATCCGCGCCACTGGGGGAAGGTGGGGGCACACGGACCCGGTGATGGGGTGGTGTGGCAGATGTCCGACCTGGAAGGACCGGCCGAGGGACCCGCCGAGGGGGCGGCCCGGAGCCCGGTGACGGAGACCGACGCGGAGCGGCGCAGGCGCCGCGCCCAGTTCCTCCGCGAGCTGCACGAGGCGAAGGCGCTGCGCGAACGCGTGCAACCCCGGCGCGCCCGGGCCGCCCGGATGCGACAGGCGATGCGGATGAGGACCTTCCGCTGGTGAGGACGTGGATCTTCCGCCGGCGAGGACGCAAACCTCCCTCTGGTGAGGGCGCGGACCTTCCGCCGGCGAGGGCGCGGACCTCCCTCTGGTGGGACCCGGGGGGCGCGGGGACGCGCCGGGGCCCGGGAGGCCTCCGGGGCCGGTGGTACGGGTGCGTCCCGCCGGATGCCGTACGACCGGCGGAAACGTGCCCGGACCAGCGGCGACCGGCCGGGCCCGGCCGTGCGCCCCCCGAGTGCGCCGGGGTCGCGCGCCCGCCCGATAGCGGGGACGTTCAGACTGATGCACGACGCAAGAGCCGAAGACCTCTCCTGCGGGCGCCGTTTCTGTCACGATGCCGAGGGGGCGGGGCTCAGGACCGCGCCACCGGAACGTCACACCTCTGATCAGTGGGAGAGAGTCAGGTGTACTTCGCCGCACTGCTCGCGCGCACCGAAGACGGGTGGGAAGCGAGCGACACGGAGCTCGACGACGTGGAGACCCTGTCGGATCTGGTCGAGCTGGCCCGCGACGCCTCGGACGACGACACGGTGATCGTCTTCATCGAGCAGGAGGACGCGTGGTTCGGACTCGTCCGGATCGAAGGGGAGGAGGACCCCCGCATCTACGTCTCGGACGGGGCGGCCGCGGCGCGTTCCTCGTACGGGGAGATGCTCACCCGGGAGATCCTCGGTGACGATCTGGACGACCTGGCCGACGAGCTGGAGTCGCTGGACCTGGACGGCACGGAGGACGGGGAACCGCTCGACGCCGACGGGGACGAGGACGACGAGGCGGGCTCCGTGGCCGCCGAGGCCGTCCCGGCCGCCCCGGTGGGCGACCGGCTGATCCTCGCGGACCTCGGCCTGCCGCCGGCCGAACTGCTCGCCCTGGAGACCGACGCGCTCGCGGAGATCGCGGACGCGCTGGGCGCCGGCGAGGTCCTGGAGGCCGTCCGCTAGTGGCCCCCGCGGTACCTGTTCCCGGGACCGGCTCCGGTCCCGGCCCGAACCCCGACCCCGTACCGGATCCCCTGCGGGACCCCTGGCGGGACGCCATGCGGCTCGCCCTCGACGAGGCGGACGCGGCCGGGCCGGCCGGTGACGTACCGGTCGGCGCGGTCGTGCTCGGCCCGGACGGGGAGGTCCTCGCACGGGCGCACAACGAGCGGGAGGCGACCGGCGACCCCACCGCGCACGCCGAGGTGCTCGCCCTGCGCCGGGCGGCCGCGGCGACCGGGGAGTGGCGCCTGACGGGCTGCACGCTGGTCGTGACCCTGGAGCCGTGCGTGATGTGCGCGGGCGCCCTGGTCCAGTCCCGGGTGGAGCGGGTGGTGTTCGGGGCCCCGGACGAGAAGGCGGGCGCGGCGGGCTCGCTCTGGGACCTCGTGCGGGACCGGCGGCTCAACCACCGCCCCGAGGTCGTCCACGGCGTGCTCGGCGAGGAGTGCGCCCGGCAGCTGACGGCCTTCTTCCGCGACCGCTGACGCGCTCGCCGACGGGCCCGCCCCCCCCTCCGACCTGCGGCGGGATACGGATTTCATCGCAGCGCGAGTTTCGGCTAAGCTCTCTCTCGGTAGCGTGTCCGAGCGGCCGAAGGAGCTCGCCTCGAAAGCGAGTGTGGGGAAACTCACCGAGGGTTCAAATCCCTCCGCTACCGCTTCGATCGAAGGGCCCGGTTCATCAGAACCGGGCCCTTCGGCGTGTACGGAGGCGCTGTACGGAACCGGTGCGCGGAACCGGTGTACGGGGCCTTCCGGCAGGTGACGTCGGTCGGGGGGAGCGGCATCGGGGGGACAAGCCGCTCCCCCCGGTGAGAACCGGGCCCTCAAGTCCGCGCCGCCGTCGGGGAAGCCTCGCGGCGCGGACCCCGCAGTGCGGGCCGGTTCCGGAGCCCTTCGGATTCCTGCCAGGTCCTCCGGGCTCGACATCCATACTGCGCGCACGGCACCCTTCCGGCGGACGGCAGAAGTCCCCGTTCTCCGGGCCCTTGGTCCGTAAAGGCTCGGTTAGAGTGGCGCGGTCGTACGGCGGGGGAACAGGGGAGGGCGGAAATGGCGCAGGCGAAGAAGGTCGCGCTGTACGCGATCGTGGTCTTTGTTCTGTACACGATCGTCACGTCCCCGGCGCGGGCCGCGGATCTGGTCCAGGTAGGGTTCGAGGGCATTTCCAGCGCCGCCCAGGGAGTCGGCGAGTTCATGACCGAACTCATCAATTAGGAGCCCTCCGTGATCCGCCATCTGGTCCTCTTCAAGCTCAACGACGGCGTCGCCCGTGACGAGCCGCGCGTCGTCGCGGGCGTCGAGGCGTTCCGGGCACTCGGCGAGCAGATCCCGGAGCTGCGCTTCTGGGAGTGCGACTGGAACATCACGGACCGGCCGATCGCGTACGACTTCGCCATCAATTCGGCCGTCGAGGACACCGACGCCCTCCAGCGCTATCTGGAGCACCCCGCCCACCAGGCGGGTGTCGCCCAGTGGCGGGAGTTCGCCACCTGGGTGATCGCCGACTACGCGTTCTGACCCCCGGTCACGACCGAGGCCCCCCGCCGTCACGGCGGGGGGCCTCGCGCTTTCCGGCCCCCATTCGGCCCTCTCTTCCCCTCCCTCGCGTCCTCAACACGTAGTTATGGGGTGCTTGCACACAGTGGACATGTCTTGTGATGCTATGACCGCTTTTGACGGATGAGTGGACCGTAGTTGACACCAGTCGACCAGCAGGACCAGCCGAAGGGGTGGCGTGAACGTGCCGGCCAGTACAGCACCTCAAGTCCCGCCCCAGCACGAGGCAGGCGGCCCTGAGGCCCCCCGCGCGCGCCCCCAGAGCACCCGCGGCGCCGACACCCGCGCCCTCACCCAGGTCCTCTTCGGCCAGCTCAAGGGGCTGGAGCCGGGCACCCCCGAGCACGACCGGGTGCGCGGGGCCCTCATCGAGGCCAACCTGCCGCTCGTCCGCTACGCGGCGGCCCGCTTCCGCTCCCGCAACGAGCCCATGGAGGACGTCGTCCAGGTCGGCACCATCGGCCTGATCAACGCCATCGACCGCTTCGACCCGGACCGGGGCGTGCAGTTCCCGACGTTCGCCATGCCGACCGTCGTCGGCGAGATCAAACGCTACTTCCGGGACAACGTGCGGACCGTGCACGTGCCCCGCCGGCTGCACGAGCTGTGGGTCCAGGTCAACGGCGCCACCGAGGACCTGACGACCGCTCATGGACGCTCCCCCACCACCGCCGAGATCGCCGAGCGGCTGCGGATCGGGGAGGACGAGGTGCTCGCCTGCATCGAGGCCGGGCGTTCGTACCACGCCACCTCCCTGGAGGCGGCGCAGGAGGGCGACGGCCTTCCGGGGCTGCTCGACCGGCTCGGCTACGAGGACCCCGCGCTCGCCGGGGTGGAGCACCGGGACCTGGTCCGGCACCTTCTCGTACAACTGCCCGAAAGGGAGCAGCGGATCCTGATGCTGCGTTACTACAGCAACTTGACCCAGTCTCAGATCAGCCAGGAACTCGGCGTCTCCCAGATGCACGTGTCAAGGCTCCTCGCACGGAGCTTCGCACGATTGAGATCCGCAAACAGGATCGAAGCGTAACCGGAACGGGTAGACCGGTTCGGAGCAGTTCCCCACCGCACCGGATGCCGAACACCCCTTGTTTCCTGCGGATATGCGCGGGCATTGTGTCGACAAGTCACTACAGCGTGTTGCCGACATGTGACATTCTGCTGGAACCGCGTTTGCCGCAGCCCCGCCGCCGGTATTCAGGTGGTGGCTGCGTTCCTCAGATGGTCGCGGCACCGCGACCGTCCGCGACCTCAAGGGGGTGGCATGTCCACAGAACTGGACAGCTCCAAGGTGCTCACGCTCACGCCCGTTCCCGTCGTTCCCGTGCCCACGCAGACGACGGCGCCGACGGCGCCCGAGAGCACGGAGCCCGCGCCGCCGCCGATGCCCGTCACGACCGGCGCCCTCGACACCCGCACCCTCTCCCGCTCCCTCTTCCTGCGGCTGCGCGCCCTGGACGCGGAGGGCGCAGCCGCCGACAGCCCGGAGCGGACCTACGTCCGCGACACCCTCATCGAGCTCAACCTCCCCCTCGTCCGGTACGCGGCCGCCCGCTTCCGCTCCCGCAACGAGCCCATGGAGGACATCGTCCAGGTCGGCACCATCGGCCTGATCAAGGCGATCGACCGCTTCGACTGCGAACGGGGCGTGGAGTTCCCGACGTTCGCGATGCCCACGGTCGTCGGCGAGATCAAGCGCTTCTTCCGCGACACCTCGTGGTCGGTGCGGGTCCCGCGCCGGCTCCAGGAGCTGCGCCTCGCCCTCACCAAGGCCGGCGACGAGCTCGCCCAGAAGCTCGACCGCTCCCCCACCGTCGCCGAACTCGCCGCCGTGCTGGGGGTGTCGGAGGAGGACGTGGTCGACGGCCTCGCCGTCGGCAACGCGTACACCGCCTCCTCGCTCGACTCCCCCTCGCCCGAGGACGACGGCGGCGAGGGCTCCCTCGCGGACCGCCTCGGCTACGAGGACACCGCCCTCGAAGGCGTCGAGTACCGCGAGTCGCTCAAGCCGCTGCTCGCCAAACTGCCGCCCCGCGAGCGGCAGATCATCATGCTGCGCTTCTTCGCCAACATGACCCAGTCGCAGATCGGCGAGGAGGTCGGCATCTCCCAGATGCACGTCTCGCGCCTGCTCACCCGCACCCTGGCCCAGCTCCGGGACGGCCTCATCTCCGACTGACCCCCCACCCGACGGCCTGTTCGAACGGCCCCCTCGGACGGCGGTACGCCGGCGAGGGGGCCGCTCGCCGTCCGGCGAAGGCCCGTACCGAGTCGAGGTCGGCGAGGTCGAGCGGGCGCACGTCGAGCGTGCGCTGCCGGTGGTCCGGCCGATCCTGCGTGCGCCCGCGCTGCTCGCCCCGTCACCGGACTCCGCGACCGCTTGAGCCCGTGGGGCCGCGGGCGCGAGCGCGTGGGCCGTGGAGCGTGCGGGACCGGGAAAACCGTGCCGCCCCCGTAAGGAGGAGCCCGTACCGTCCGCGACTTCCCGTGAAGAGAAGTCCGTGGCACCCCGTAAAAAGAGGAGCGGGCCGGTCCGCGCGGTGCGGAGCCGGCCCGCAGGGGGCGTACGGAGCGGTCAGCCGAGCGCCAGCCAGGCGACGCCCGCCAGGATCACGACGGCCGCGATCACGCCCGCGATCAGGCCGACCCGGGGGCCCGAGGAGGCGGCGACGGCCTGCGGCTGCTGCTGCGGGGCGCCCTCGTCGACGAAGGCGCGGAACATCTGGGTGCTGCCGGCGGGGTCGTAGGAGCCCTCGGGGCCCTGGCCCTGGCCGTACGGTGCTTGGGGGTTGTGTGCCATGTGCCAGGACCCTAGCGAAGTCGGGCGGGCCGCCCAACCCCGGCCGACCCTCGGCCCGCGCGAGGGGCCGCGCACGGCTCCCCGGCTCCCCCTTTGCCGATTCTTTAGCGCCGTTTGACCGATTTAGTTTGCCTGGAGCAACCATCCATCTCTATGGTTGCCCTAAGCAACAAGATATGTGGAGCACGCGGTGGAGCACGCGATGGACAGCGGCAATCGGTACGAGAACCTCGCCCGCCAGGTGAGCGCCATCGGAGCGGTGAAGCGCGGACTCGCGCGGACCCTGCCCGCCGAGTGCCCCGGCGGATCCGCGATCGTCCTCGCCCTGCTCAACCACCACGGGGACATGCGGATGGGCCGCGTCTCCGAGCTGATGGCCGTCGACGTGTCGGTCAGCAGCCGTCACGTGGCCCACACCGTGGACCGCGGATGGGTCGAGCGCCTGCCCGACCCCGCCGACCGGCGCTCCCGCATCCTCCATCTGACCCCGGCGGGCGAGTCCATGCTCGCCGTCCTCGACCGACGGCTGACCGACATGCTCGCCCGCACCCTCGCGGAGTGGTCCGACGACGACGTCGAACTGCTCACCACCCTGCTCGCCCGCCTCCGCGATTCCTTCGGGGACTGCCGGGCCCACCACGCTTGAGAACGAAGGAAGTCCATGGCTAGCACCACACCTGAGACCGGTGTGCGCGGCGGGAGCGCAAAGGAGGGGAACCTCGCCTCCGGCGGCGCCCCGATGACGCACAAGCAGATCATGGAGGCGCTCTCCGGGCTGCTGCTCGGCATGTTCGTCGCCATCCTGTCCTCGACGATCGTCTCCAACGCCCTGCCGCAGATCATCACCGACCTGGGCGGCGGCCAGTCCGCCTACACCTGGGTCGTGACCGCGGCCCTCCTGGCGATGACCGCGACCACCCCGCTCTGGGGCAAGCTCGCGGACCTCTTCTCCAAGAAGCTGCTCGTCCAGATAGCCCTGGTCATCTACGTCGCGGGCTCGGTCGTCGCCGGCCTCTCGCAGAGCACCGGCATGCTCATCGCCTGCCGCGTCGTCCAGGGCATCGGCGTCGGCGGTCTGACCGCCCTCTCCCAGATCATCCTGGCCGCCATGATCGCCCCGCGCGAGCGCGGCCGGTACAGCGGCTACCTGGGCGCGACCTTCGCCGTCGCCACCGTCGGCGGCCCGCTGCTCGGCGGCGTCATCACCGACACCGACTGGCTCGGCTGGCGCTGGTGCTTCTACGTCGGCGTGCCCTTCGCGATCATCGCGCTGCTCGTCCTGCAGAAGACCCTGAAGCTCCCCGTCGTGAAGCGCGAGGTCAAGGTCGACTGGGGCGGCGCCTTCCTCATCAGCGCCGCCGTCTCCCTGCTCCTCATCTGGGTCACCTTCGCGGGCGACAAGTACGACTGGATGTCCTGGCAGACGGTCGTCATGGTCCTCGGTTCCGTCGCCCTCGGCGGACTCTTCCTCCTGGTCGAGTCGAAGGCGAGCGAGCCGATCATCCCGCTCCGCCTCTTCCGCAACCGCACGATCACCCTGGCCTCGCTCGCCTCGCTCTTCGTGGGCGTCGCGATGTTCGCCGGCACGGTCTTCTTCAGCCAGTACTTCCAGCTGGCGCGGAACGAGTCGCCGACGATGTCCGGCGTCCTCACCATCCCGATGATCGCGGGCCTGTTCGTCTCCTCCACGGTCTCCGGCCTGGTCATCACCAAGACCGGTCGCTGGAAGGCGTGGCTGGTCAGCGGCGGCGCCCTGGCCACCGGCGGTCTCGGCCTGCTCGGCACGATCCGGTACGACACGGAGTACTGGCACATCGCGCTCTTCATGGCGCTGCTCGGCCTCGGCCTCGGCATGATGATGCAGAACCTGGTGCTCTGCACCCAGAACCAGGTGGCCCCCGCCGACCTCGGCGCCGCCTCCTCCGTGGTCACCTTCTTCCGCTCGCTGGGCGGTGCGGTCGGCGTCTCGGCGCTCGGCGCGGTCATGGCCCACCGGGTGACGGACTACGTCAAGGAGGGCCTGGCCGAGCTCGGCCCGAAGGCCGCGGGCGCCATGGGCCAGGGCGGCACGGGCGGCGGCATCCCCGACATGGACAAGCTGCCGGCCCCGATCCGCACGGTCATGGAGGACGCGTACGGCCACGGCGTCGCGGACGTCTTCCTCTACTCGGCGCCGTTCGCGCTGCTCGCCTTCCTGGTGACGCTGTTCATCAAGGAGGTCGCCCTCAAGAGCGGCGAGGTGAAGGCGGAGGAGAAGGCGGGCGTGGACGAGAAGGTCCCGGCGAACGCCAGGTAGGAGAAGCTCCCGGCCGCGCTTCGAGCGGAGGCGCGGCCGGGTCGAGTACGGAGCGGCGGGCAGGGGACGGCCCGCCGCTCCGTCGTGTTCCTACTCGCCCCGGGCCACCATCACCTCGATGCCGGCGACCAGGACGTCGAGGGCGTACGCGAAGTCGCGGTCCCAGATCTCGTCGACGCTGCCGTGCGAGGCCCGCTCGTCGAGGAGTTCCGTCATCGGTTCGAGCGCCTCCATGAACTGCGCGTCGTCGCGGAAGGCCCTGAGCGACTCCCCGTAGAAGGTGTCCTGCGACATCCCGGCCTCCGCCGCCCGCCGCTGGAACTGCGACTCGATGGTCCCGTAGCCGTACACGAACTGGAAGACCGCCGACATCGCGCTCGGCCGGCGGTGCACCGGCAGTCCGGTGTCCCGGATCGCCTCGTGGATCCTGGCCCCGACGGCGACCGAGTTCGGCCCGATGTTCAGGTACTTGCCGGCGCACGGCGACATCCACGGGTGGCGGACCAGCATCCGCCGGTACTCCAGGGCCAGCGTCCGGAGCCGGTCGCGCCAGTCGCCGGTGGTGCCGATCGCGGCGGGGTCGATCTCCGCGTAGACGGAGTCGACGGCGTACTCGATGATGTCGTCCTTGGTGTCCACGTACCAGTAGAGCGACATGGCCGTGACGCCGAGCTCGGTCGCGAGCTTGCGCATCGAGAGGCCGTTCAGTCCCTCCGCGTCGAGCATCCGGATCGCGGCGGCCACGATCCGGTCGCGGTCGAGGCCGGCCGGACCGCTCCCCCGGCGGGGGGCCCGGTTCTCCAGCCAGACGCTGGAACGCGCCGGGTCCTTGGCCCTGTCGGCTGCCTTGACCATCGCGTTCCTCCGTCTGTCAGCGGTCCGTGACCATGCTAGGCAGCCACCGACGTCTTGTGGGCCGTCGCCTTCTCCGCCCGCTCGGCCCGCCCGAGCAGGGCCGCGGCGAGCAGGCCGCCCGTGAGCACGGCGATCGCGCCGACCAGCTGGCTGGTCTGGAGGCCGGAGGCGAAGGCGTCGGAGACCCGGGCCCGTTCGGCGTCGCTCCCGGCCGCCGCGAGGGCGGCGGGCAGCGAGGTCGCGGTGACGGTGACGAGGGCGGCGAAGCGCGCGTTCAGCACGGCTCCGAGGACGGCGACGCCCAGGCCGTTGCCGAACTCGGCGAGGGTGCCGTTGACGCCCGCGCCCACGCCCGCCCGCTCCGGCGGGATCGCGCTCATGATGGCGTTGGCCATGGCCGGGTTGGAGACCGCGAGGCCGACGCCCATCAGGACCAGGCCCAGGAGCATCCCCCAGTAACTGCTCTCCGTGCCGCCGCCGACGAGGGCGATCGAGGCGAGACCGGCCGCGACGAGCGTCATGCCGACGGCCACGG
The DNA here is from genome assembly GCA_000716465.1 of Streptomyces bikiniensis. Lineage (GTDB taxonomy): Bacteria > Actinomycetota > Actinomycetes > Streptomycetales > Streptomycetaceae > Streptomyces > Streptomyces bikiniensis. Next base: position 237,664 of record JNWL01000005.1, on the reverse strand, counting down.
CGGACGGGGTGCCGAGCTTCACCACGATCCGCGGGCCGACGCCGCTGAGGTTGAGCACGACCACGGTCAGGGCGAGCGGCGCCATCCGCAGACCGGCCTCCAGCGGCTCGTAGCCGAGGACGAACTGCAGGTGCTGGGTGAGCAGGAAGAGCGAGCCGCCCAGGCCGAACATGACCAGGATCGCGCCCGCGACGGCACCGACGAACTTCTGGTTGCGGAAGAAGCGCATGTCGAGCATCGGGTACGGGACGTGCAGCTCCCACCGGGCGAAGGCGGCGAGGACGGCGACGCCGACGCACGCGGGGACCAGTACCTCGGCGGAGGTCCAGCCGTGCTCGGGACCGGTGATGATCGCGTACACGGCGGCGGTCATGCCGACGGTGGAGAGCAGCGCGCCGACCAGGTCGGGACGCTCGCCCTGGGGGTTCTTGGACTCGGGGACCAGTTTGACGACGGCGACCAGACCGACGAGCGCGACCGGGATGTTGATCAGGAAGATCATGCCCCACCAGAAGTGGTCGAGGAGGACGCCGCCGATCAGCGGCCCGGCGGCGAAGCCGAGCGAACTGACCGTGGCCCACAGCGCGATGGCCTTGACCCGCTCGGAGTCGTCGAAGATCTGCATGACGACGGCGAGGGTGGTGGTCATGAGCAGCGCGCCGCCGACGCCCATGCCCGCGCGGGCGGCGATCAGCTGGGCGGTGGAACCGGCGAGTCCGGCGGCGAGCGAGCCGAGGCCGAAGAGCGCGAGCCCGGCGGCGAGGAGCTTCTTGCGGCCGTAGCGGTCGGCGGCGTTGCCGGCGGTCAGGAGCAGGCCGGACTGGACGAGCGAGTACGCGTTGATCATCCACTGGATGTCGGCGGTGGAGGCGTGGAGCTCCGAGGTCAGCGAGGGGATGGCCACGCCGAGCACGGTGTTGTCGAGCAGCACGGTGAGCTGGGCCAGGCAGATGACGCCGAGGATCAGCCAGCGCCGGGGGTGGCCGCCGGGGGCGGCGGACGGTTCGTTCGCGGCGGTCGTCGCCGTCATGGCAGCACTCCTTGTACAGTGTACGGGATGGATTTCTCGTACACCGTACAAGGGCTGTCTTACGCTGTACAACGGTTATTTTCGGTCGTGCTCTCCGGTCACTTCTCCCTGGTCAGGTTGTAGAAGGTGGCGCTGCCGACCGTGGTCTTCCCGAAGGTCGCCGCGACCCAGGTGGAGATCTCGGAGTTGCCGCCGGGCCCGCCGTTCCCCTCTCCGCTTCCGATGAAGTAGTGGATCCTCCCCTCGGCGACGTACTGCTTGAACTGCGCGAGGGTCGGGGACGGGTCGCTGCCGTTGAAGCCGCCGATCGCCATGACCGGCTTCTCCGTGGCGAGTTGGTAGCTGGCCGCGTTCTGGGCGCCGACCGTGGCCGCGACCCAGGTGTAGGAGCCGGCGTCCTTCAGGAGCGCCGCCTCGGCCTCCGCGCCGACGTTCGCGCCGTTGAGGAGGCCGCCCATGCCACCGCCACCGCCGAAGCCGGGGCGTTCGCCGCGCGAGCCCTGGAAGCCGCCTTGGGGTGCGCCCTGGGGCATGCCTTGGGGCGTTCCCTGGGGCGGGGCGCCGCCGGGCATCCGGCTCTGGCTCTGACCTTGGCCTTGGGCTCGGTTCTGGCCTTGCCCCTGGCCCTGGCCTTGGTTCTGGCCTTGGTTCTGGCCTTGACCCTGGCCGTCGAAGCCGCCCGGCGTCTGGCCGCCCTGGACGCCCTGGCCGCCCTCCGGCATCCGGCCCCCGAAGCCGCCCGGCACGCGTCCGCCGAAGCCGCCCGGGCCCCGGCCGCCCGCCGGGCCCGCCGTCACGATGGAGCCCTGGTGGCCGGTGTCCACCGTCGCCAGGGTGTACGCGAAGGGGCCCGCGAGGCCCGCCGCCAGGCCGAGGCCGGCCGCCGCGAGCCCGAGGCGCCGGTCGACCCGGCCCGCGACGAGGAGCCCGAGGGCCGCCGCGAGGCCCGCCACCAGGACCGTCCAGCGCAGCCACGGCAGCCAGTCCGGTGTACGGCCGAGCAGCGTCCAGGCCCACCAGGCCGTCACCGCCGCCGTCACCGCGAGCGCCGCCGAGGCCGCGAACCGGGTCCGCTCCTCCCACAGCACCGAGGCGCCCATGCCGACGAGCGCCGCGACGTACGGGGCCAGGGCGATCGTGTAGTACTCGTGGAAGATGCCGGCCATGAAGCTGAACACCGCGAGGGTGATCAGGAGCGCGCCGCCCCACACCAGGAACGCCGAGCGCGCGGTGTCCGTCCGGGGCGCCCGCCGGGTGACGACGAGCCCCGCGACGAGCAGGAGCAGCGCGGCCGGGAGCAGCCAGGAGACCTGGCCGCCGACCGCGTCGTCGAACATCCGGCCGATCCCGGTCTCGCCCCACCGGCCACCGCCCGCGCCCCCACCGGGACCTCCGCCGCCGCCCACGCTGCCGGTCTCGTTGCCGTTGATGCGGCCGAGGCCGTTGTAGCCGAAGGTCAGCTCCAGGAAGCTGTTGTTCTGCGAGCCTCCGACGTACGGGCGGGAGGACGCCGGCCACAGCTCGACCAGGGCCACCCACCAGCCCGCCGAGACGAGCAGCGCGAGCCCGGCGAGGGCCAGGTCGCGGACCCGGCGCCCGAGCCCGCCCGGCGCGCACACCGCGTACACGAGGGCGAGCGGCGGCAGGATCAGGAAGGCCTGGAGGGTCTTCGCGAGGAACGCGAAGCCGAAGGCCGCCCCCGCCCCCACCAGCCACTTCACCGCGCCCGGCCCGCCCTCCAGGGCGCGCAGCACCCCGTACGCGGCGACCGTCATGAGCAGCGCGAGCAGCGCGTCCGGGTTGTTGAAGCGGAACATCAGGGCGGCGACCGGCGTCAGCGCCAGGACCAGGCCCGCGATCAGGCCCGCGCCCGCGCCGAACCGGCGCCGGACGGCCCCGTACAGGACGCCGACCGTGGCCACGCCCATGAGCACCTCGGGCACGAGGATCTGCCAGGAGCCCAGGCCGAAGAGGCGGACGGAGAGCGCCATCGGCCAGAGCGCGGCCGGCGGCTTGTCGACGGTGATGGCGTTGGCCGCGTCGAGGGAGCCGAAGAAGAAGGCCTTCCAGCTCTCGCCACCGGCCTGCACGGCGGCGGAGTAGAAGGAGTTGGCGTAGCCGGAGGCGCTCAGGTTCCACAGGTAGAGCACGCCGGTCGCGGCCAGCAGACCGAGGAAGGCGGGGCGGACCCAGGGGGCGTCCTCGGCGCGTCCGCGCCAGAAGCGGGCGAGCCGGTCGCTCCCCCGGGCGGCGGGCGCCGTGGGATTCAGGGCGGTCATCGTTCGTTCCTTGCGGTGGACGCGGTGGACGCGGTGGACGCGGTGGACGCGGTGGACGCGGTGGGCGCAGTCGACATAGCGGGTGCAGTGGGCGCGGTGGTCCGCTCCGGGAAGACCCAGAGCCGGAAGAGGAGGAAGCGCAGGACGGTCGCGGCGAGGTTGGCGACGATCAGGACGGCCAGCTCGGTGGAGTGCGACGGGTCGCCGCTCGCCGCGCCGAGGGCGGCGAGCGAACCGCTGGTCAGGGCCAGGCCGATACCGAAGACCACGAGCCCCTGCGCCTGGTGGCGGACGGCCCGGTCCCGGCCCCGCACCCCGAAGGTGAGGCGCCGGTTGGCCGCCGTGTTGGCGACGGCCGAGACGAGGAGCGCGGCGGCGTTGGCGAGCTGCGGACCGAGGCCGAGCCGGAAGGCCGAGTACAGCGCCAGGTAGAGCAGCGTGGACAGGACCCCGACCGCGCAGAAGCCGACGAGCTGACGGGCGAGACCGCCCGGGACGCCGCTGAGTTCGCGGTCCCGGGGGTCGTCCCCGAACGGGCGGGTGAGCCGGTCGAGCGGCAGCGAGCCGGTCGCGAGGGCCCGCCCCACCCGCCAGACGCCCTTGAGGTCGTCGGTCGCCGTCCTCACGATGTGCACGGTCGAGTCGGGGTCGTCGACCCAGTCGACCGGCACCTCGTGGATGCGCAGGCCGGCCCGCTCGGCGAGGACCAGCATCTCGGTGTCGAAGAACCAGCCGGTGTCCTCGACCATCGGGAGCAGCCGCTCGGCGACCTCGCGCCGTATGGCCTTGAAGCCGCACTGCGCGTCCGAGAACCGGGCCGCGAGCGAGGAGCGCAGGATCAGGTTGTACGCGCGGGAGACGAACTCCCGCTTCGGGCCGCGCACCACCCGCGAGGAGCGGGAGAGCCGGGAGCCGATCGCCAGGTCCGAGTGGCCGGAGATGAGCGGCGCGACCAGCGGGAGCAGCGCGTTCAGGTCGGTGGACAGGTCCACGTCCATGTAGGCGAGGACGGGCGCGTCCGACGCCGACCAGACCGTGCGCAGGGCACGCCCGCGCCCCTTCTGTTCGAGGCGTACGGAGCGCACGCCGGGCATCTCCTCGGCGAGGGCCGCGGCGACGGCGGGCGTCGTGTCGGTGGAGGCGTTGTCGGCGACGGTGATGCGGAAGCCGTAAGGGAAGGTCCGGGAGAGGTGCTCGTGGAGCCGGCGGACGCACGGCTCCAGGTCCTTCTCCTCGTTGTAGACGGGGATCACCACGTCCAGGACGGGCCGTCCGGCGACGTCCACGGGCAGGTGCTCCCGGGCGGGCAGGGCGCCGGGCACGGGCCGCGCGATCGTTGGGGTTCGCATGCCCCCGACACTTGCCGCGGCGCCTGTCACACCTGTGTGCCGAGCCTGTGCCCCGCCTGTGAGTCTGCGCGCGGGCCGTCGTCCAGGACCTCTCCGGCCCCGATCCGCCGGACGGGTTCCAGGAGGACGGGTTCCAGGGGCAGCCGGACGGCGAAGACGGTCCGGCCGGGGGTGCTCGCCACCGTCACCTCACCGCCGTGGGCGAGGACGACCGCGCGGACGATCGCGAGGCCGAGGCCGGTGGAGCCGGCGGTGCGGGAGCGGGAGGCGTCGCCGCGCGCGAACCGTTCGAAGACGGAGGGCAGGAGGGCGTCCGGGATGCCGGGCCCGTCGTCCTCGACCTCCACGAGCGCGCCCGTCACCTCCGCGCGGACGCGGGCGGTGACCTTCGTGCCGGGCGGGGTGTGGGTGCGGGCGTTGGCGAGGAGGTTGACGAGCACCTGCTGGAGCCGGGCGCCGTCCCCCCGCACCTCCGTTCCCTCCTCGGGGAGTTCGAGGTTCCAGTGGTGGCCGGGCCCTGCGGCGCGGGCGTCGCTCACGGAGTCCACGACCAGGGCGACGAGGTCGACGGGCTCGTCCGCGAGGGGGCGTCCGGCGTCGAGCCGGGCGAGCAGCAGCAGGTCCTCCACCAGACCCGTCATCCGGATCGCCTCCGACTCGATCCGGCCGAGCGCGTGCCGGGTGTCGGGCCCGCACTCCTCGTGGCCGCGCCGGGTCAGCTCCGCGTACCCCCGGATCGAGGCGAGCGGGGTGCGCAGCTCGTGGCCGGCGTCCGCGACGAACTGCCGGACCCGGGTCTCGCTCCGCTGGCGCGCGTCGAGGGCCGAGTGGACGTGGTCGAGCATCCGGTTGAGGGCCGCGCCGACCTGGCCGACCTCCGTGCGCGGATCGGCCTCCGCCTCCGGAACCCGCTGGTGAAGCGCCACCTCGCCGCTGTGCAGCGGGAGCCGGGCGACCTGGGAGGCGGTGGCGGCGACCCGTCGCAGCGGGCGCAGGGCCACCCCGACGAGCACGGTCCCGGCGAGCGAGGCCGCGACGAGTCCGGCGCCGGTGACGCTCAGCTCGACCAGGACGAGGGTGGAGAGGGCTCCGTCGACCTCGGTGAGCGGGATGCCGGTGAGGAAGGCGCCCCGGCTGCCCTCCGCGTAGGCGACCCGGTAGGAGCCGAGGCCGCCGGGCAGCTCCACGGTGTGCGGTGCGCCGTCACGCGGAACGGCGGCGAGGGCGGCCCGCTGCTCCGTGTCCAGCTGCTCGACGGGGAACCTCGGCCCGTCCGTACCGCTGCCTCCGGCCACCTCCGTCGAGTACCCGGCGGAGGTGATCCTCCCGTCGGTCAGGACCGCGCCGAGGGTCCCTATCGGGGCGCCCGGGCCGCCGAGGAAGGCGAACGGCTCCCGGCCCCGGCCGGGGTCGGGCACGGGCATGGCGACCGGCGGCCCGGCGGCCCGCTGGGAGAGCCCCCGGACCTGCTCGTCGGCCTGGTCGTACAGGTACGAGCGGAACGCGATCGTCGTGACCGTGCCGATGACGGCCGCGACGACCGCGATCAGCGCGACCGCCGACACGACGAGCCGGGTGCGCAGCGACCAGGGCCGCCGCGCGCCCCGGCCCGGTGGCGTGCCTCGCGTCACCGGCCGCTACTCCCCCGGCTTGATGAGGTAGCCGGCCCCGCGCCGGGTGTGGATCATCGGGGAGCGCCCCGCGTCGATCTTCCGGCGCAGATAGGAGATGTAGAGCTCGACCACATTGGCCTGGCCGCCGAAGTCGTACGACCAGACCCGGTCGAGGATCTGCGCCTTGCTGAGCACCCGGCGCGGATTGCGCATCAGGTAGCGCAGCAGCTCGAACTCGGTCGCCGTGAGGTGGATCGAGTCGCCGCCCCGGGTGACCTCGTGGCTGTCCTCGTCGAGGGTCAGGTCCCCGACGGTGAGCAGCGATTCGCTGCGGGCCTGGGCGGCCCCGGACCTGCGGATGAGGCCGCGCAACCGGGCGACCACCTCCTCCAGGCTGAAGGGCTTGGTCACATAGTCGTCGCCACCCGCCGTGAGCCCGGCGATCCGGTCCTCCACGGCGTCCTTCGCCGTCAGGAAGAGCACCGGTACGTCGGGCAGTTCGCGCCGGATCGAGCCGAGCAGGCTCAGTCCGTCGACGTCGGGCAGCATCATGTCGAGGATCACGGCATCGGGCCGGAACTCGCGCGCGGAGCGCAGCGCGGAGGCCCCGTCCCCGGCGCTCATGACCTGCCAGCCCTCGTAGCGCAGGGCCATGGAGAGCAGTTCGGTGAGCGAGGTCTCGTCGTCCACGACGAGGACCCGGACGGCGGTTCCGTCGGCGCGGAGCATGTCGGCACGGGTGCCGGGACGGTTGCCCGTGCGGTGCGGGGTGACGGTCATGCCTCCCACGCTGACCGCTGCCGCTGAAGGGCACCTTTTCCTTTCCTGTGAATTCCCTGAGAAACGGGCCGCCGCCGGCACACGTCCGCAAGGGTCGGTTTCACGTGAAACAGCACGCTCTGTGGTTCATCGAGCCGGTTTCACGTGAAACATCGCGGCTCCGTTCTCGTACAGCACCTTCCGGAGCCAGTCCTCCCCGAGCCCGAGGCGTTCGAGGGCGTGGAGCTGATGGGCGTACGGATACGGGATGTTGGGGAAGTCCGAGCCGAGGAGGATCCGGTCGCCGAGGTCGAGCAGCCGCTTGCGCTCCTCCTCGGGGAAGGGCGCCAGCCGTTCGCTGAAGTCGGTGAACGCCATGGTGGTGTCGAGGTGGACGCCCTCGTGCCGCTCGGCCAGGGAGAGGAAGTCGCCGTACTCGGGCATCCCCATGTGCGCGACGATCACGCGCAGTCGGGGGTGACGGGCGAGCAACCGCCCCATGGGTCCGGGGCCGGTGAAGTTCCCCGGGGTGGGCCCGGAGCCGCAGTGGACGACGACGGGGGTGCCGCTGTCCGCGAGGCTCCCCCACGCCCCGTCAATCCGCTCGTCGTTCGGGTCGAACCCCCCGACCTGGAGGTGCACCTTGAAGACGCGGGCCCCGGCGTCGAGCGCCTGGTGGACGTAGCCGTCGACGCCCGGCTCGGGGAAGAAGGTCGCGGTGTGCAGGCAGTCGGGGGTACGGGCGGCGAAGTCGGCGGCCCAGGAGTTCAGCCAGGCGCCCATGCCGGGCTTGTGCGGGTAGAGCATCGCGGTGAAGGCGAGCACGCCGAACCCGCGCAGGAGGGCGAGCCTGCGGTCCTCCTCCTCGCGGTAGGTGATGGGCCACTCCAGGCCGGTCAGGGGGCCGACGGCGTCGAAGTAGGCCCAGACCTTGTCGAGGACGTTCTGCGGCATGAAGTGCGTGTGCACGTCGACGAGTCCGGGAATGCGGAGCCGCGCGAGGAGCGCGGGAACGTCGGTGACACCGACCGCCTCACCGCCGCCCGCCACCCTGCCCTTACGGCCCGAACCGTCCGTGGGGGCCGAACCGTCCGCGCTGCCCGAACCGCCCGTGGTGGCCGTACTGCCCGTGCTGCCCGAACCGCCCGTGGTGGCCGTACTGCCCGTGCTGCCCGAACCGTCATGCGTGCTCATAGCCGTGGCTCCGTTCGACCCTGCCGATGTGGACGCTGCAACTGTCGTACCGGTGCTCCTTCCTGGGAAGTGGCGTCAGAAGAGCTCTCCCTGCTCGTCCGGGTCGTCCACGGCCGCCGCCGGCGCCACCGGCACGGAGAAGCCGTCGCCCTCCTCGGCCCGCCCGAGGGCCCAACCGCCCATGAGACGGGTGTCGAGGGCGAGGCAGCGTCCGTCGGGGGCGAGGAGGTGCAGGTCGGGCCCGGCGGCGGCGAGCAGCCGCCCGGCGACGGTGCCGCCGTCGGTCAGCTCGGTGACCGTGCCGGCGAGCGGCGGCAGCCCGTCGAGGCGGAAGGCCCCGGCGTGGTCGTGCGGGGCGAACTCCAGCGGCTCCAGGGTCTCGGTCCAGCCTCCGACCTCCCGGGCCCGCCGGTACAGCTCCTCGACCTCCCGGGCCCGGTCGGCGGCGGGCGGCAGGGCGTGCCGGGCGGCTCGCTTCCGCTCGTACGCGACCCGGTCGGGCACGCCGAGCGCCTGCCGCAGGACCTCCTCGGTGCGCCGGGCGGCCATCAGCGGCCCCCGGCCGAGCCAGCTGAACGCGACGGCCCCCTGTTCCAGGAGCCGGGCCCCGCCCCGGGCCTCGGCGGTGATCCCCACCTTGGTCATGCCGGGCCCGAACCAGGCCAGGTAGACGCGGTACGGCTGAGGGTCGTCCGCGACGGTGTCGGCCGCGACCGAGTGGGCCCGGTCGAGCCGGGCGCACTCCGGGCACAGCCCTCCGGTGGCCCGGCCGGGAACGGCGGCCGCCAGGGGGCAGGGATTGCCCCGGGCCCCCGGGCAGCGCCGTACCCCGACGGCCCGGAAGGCGAGCGGCCTCCCGTACGCGAGCGGGCTGACCCTCCCGCCCTCCCACCGCAGCCCCGGCTCCCCGCCGTCCCAGGTGATCCTCCGGCACCGCCACTCCACGCCCACGCCTCCCGACCACGTCCCGTACGCCGCAGACGTCCAGTCTCCGCCACCCGCGTCCGGCCCCGGCCGGGCCGGTCCGGAACTCAGGGCAGGACGTAGATCCTGGTCCCGTCCGGGTCGGGCCCGCCGACCTCCCTCATGCAGCCGCGGTCGAGGAGGAGCCGTACGCAGGCGCGGACGCGCTCGCCGGAGAGGCCGGTGCGGCGGGTGACGTCCTGGGCCCGGTAGCGCACCCCGCCCCGGACGAGCCCGGGGGCGAGGCAGTCGGCGACCGTCCGCACGTCCCCGGTGATGGCCCAGGAGTCGACCAGCTCCCGCGGGCTGAGCACGACGGCGGAGCCGGTGCGCTGGCGGGGCACGGCGAGCCGCTCAAGGGATTCGGCGACCCTTGAGAGGCTCTGCCGGGTCTCGCGGAGCAGCTCCGCGTACTCGGCCTGCCCGGCGCGGGCGAGGTCCCGCTCGTCCAGCCTCCCCTCCAGGTGCACGAGGACGTCGACCAGTTCCGGCGGCAGGAGGAACCCGGAGTGCACCGGGGAGGGTTCGAGGCCGTACCCGCCGTACCGCTGGACCGACGCCACGACCTCGGCCACCCACGCCCGGAACGGCCCGGCCTCCGGCCTGCGGCAGGCCCCGACGAGCTGGACGAGCCCCTGGAGGTTCACCATCCGGGTGGACGCGCGGATCCCGCACCGGCGCAGGTACGCGTCGTCGCCGGCGACCTCCCGCGCGGCCGCCAGGCACTCCCCGGGCAGCGCCACCGTCCGCAGGGCCTCCCTCGTCCCCGCGTACCCCAGCCGTTTCGCCACGTCCACCACCGGGAACCAATGGGCCCCGCCCGGCCCGGTCAGCCTCCGCAGGCGCTCCCCGGTGGCGGCGCGCACCACGTCATCGATGTCGATCGCGTCCATCGATCATCACCTCCGTCTCGCAAGCTAGTCCGAAGGCATATTCAACTGACATGCAGATAAGACAGGTTCACCCAAAAGGGGAAGGGCCCGAGGATTCCCCCGGGCCCTTCCCTCCGCTCCGTACCGCCTACCTGGCGACGAACTGCGTGAGGATCGCCTGCACCTCGTAGATGTCGACCCCCTTGGTGAAGGTCTTCTGCACGGGCAGCTGGCTGCCCGAGATCCAGATCTTCAGCTCGGCGTCGAGGTCGAAGGTGCCGGCGGTCTCGACGGCGAAGTGGGTGATGCTCCGGTACGGGATCGAGTGGTACTCGACCTTCTTGCCGGTGATCCCCTGCTTGTCGACCAGCACGAGCCGCCGGTCGGTGAAGAAGATCGTGTCCCGTATCAGCAGGTACGCGGCGTGCACCTGCTCCCCCTGTCCGAGCAGCCGCGCGAAGTCCTGCTGCGCCTGCGCCGGATCGATCGCGTGTGCGTTCCCGAAGAGCGCCATGTCCCAACCCCCTGTACGACGAAAGAACGATCACTCGACCCTAACCGCCGCACCACCGAGAAGCACGGCGGCCTTCCCTTGAGGGGCGGCGCCTTGTCGACGGGACTCGCGGATCAGGCCGTCAAGCGCGTGGTGACGACGAGGTCGACCTTTGCCGTGCGCCGCACAACGCGAGAGGCCCGGACTCTCGTCCGGGCCTCTCGACTCTGTGCACTCGGCAGGATTCGAACCTGCAACCTTCTGATCCGTAGTCAGATGCTCTATCCGTTAAGCTACGAGTGCTTGTTCTTCAGTTTTCGTCTCCGCTCCCCGGTCTTTCGACCCGCTCGCGGCGACAGGAAGAACATTACATGACTGCCGCCGTCATGTGAAATCCGATTGCCCCACCCCTTGTGACCTGCGGAAACGCCATGGAGGGGGAAACGGGGCAGGGCCCGGGAACGACCGAAGCCCCGGCCGTGGGGCCGGGGCTTCGGTGTGGGGCGGAGGCGGAGGGATTTGAACCCTCGATGGGCTTTAAGACCCAAACCGCATTAGCAGTGCGGCGCCATAGACCGGACTAGGCGACGCCTCCATGCACCTCACGCATGCGCGGGTGGTGCGTGCAGATGATGACACAGGCGAACCGGCTGTCACCAATCGATTCTCACCGTACTAGCCCTCCGGGGGTCAGGGCAAAGCCCACCGGCGCGCGTACGAGCCCGCGCGCCCGCCCGGCGCACCCCCGTCCGGCGCAACGCCGCCGCGTCCGGGGCGTTAGACGGGGAGGGCGCGCCATGCGCCCATGCCCACCGCACCCACCGCACCCACCGAGTCCGCCGTACCCGCCGTACCCACTGAGTCCGCCGTAACCGTCGCACCTGCCGTACCCACTGAGTCCGCCGTAACCGTCGCACCTGCCGTACCCGTCCGCACCCGCCCTGCCCCCGCGCTCCTGGAGATCCGCATGCTGCGCCGTATCGCCCTCGCCTCCCTCGCCACCGCAGCCGCCGGCGCCACCGGTCTCGGCCCCCTGCCGCCGCTGCCGCTGCTCGCCCCGCCGGCGCCCGACGCCCTGACCGTGGCGGTCTCCCGGAGCGGCCATCCCGAGGCCGACGGCACCTTCGAGCTGAGGTGCGGCGACCGGCCCGGGGGCGACCACCCGGCCGCCGAGCGCGCCTGCGAGCGCCTGGAACGGCTCGCGGAGGCGGACGAGGACCCGTTCCGGCCGGTCCCCGAGGACCGGGTGTGCGCACAGGTGTACGGCGGGCCCGTCCTCGCACGGGTGACCGGCACCTGGCAGGGGCGCGAGGTCGACGCCCGCTTCTCCCGGGCGAACGGCTGCGAGATCGACCGCTGGGAGAATCTGGAGCCCGTCCTTCCCCTCGTCCGGGGATGACGTGCGTGATGGCGTCCGGGGGCGACGTCCGGGGATGACGTGCGGAGATGCCGTGTGGGGACGGCGCTCGGGGGCGGCGTCCGGGAGGGCCGGCCGGAGGCTCCCTTAGACTCCCTTCAGTGACAGGCCACGGCCCGAGGGGCAAGATGGGGCCGGCCGGTCGACAGGCCAAGCGCGTGCAGTGCGTCAGGGAGGAAGCGTCGTCGTGAGCAGCAGGCCATCCCGAGGCGCTGCTCGCCTCGCAGCCATACTCGACGCCCTCCCCGACGGCCTCGTGCTCGTCAACTGCAACGGCACGGTCGTCAACGCCAACACCATCGCCCTCGGCATGTTCGAGACGCCCGGCACCGCCCTCGTCGGGCGCGGCCTCCTCGACCTCCTGCCCGACTTCGACTCGCGCCTCATCCCCGGCTCCATGCGCCGCCCGGACAACGCCGACGAGCGCGGCCGCACCAAGCCGACCCGGATGGTCGCCCGCCGCACCGACGGCGGCGAGTTCCCCGTCGAGGTGACCAGCGCCAGCCTGGAGGACGGCCGCGAGGCGTACGACTCGTACGGCGGCTACACCGGCGACGAACTGCTCATGCTGGTCGTGCGCGATCTCACCGGCACCGTCGACACCGAGGCCGAACTCGCCCGCTCGCAGCGGCAGACCGAGATGATCCTGCGCGCCGCCTCCGAGGGCGTCGTCGGCACGGACACCGACGGCCGGGTCGTCCTCGTGAACCCCGCCGCCGCGCAGATCCTCGGCCACCGCGCCGGCGAGCTCGGCGGCCGGGAGCTGCACCCCCTGATCCTCGCTAAGCGCGCCGACGGCGAACCCTTCCCGTACGAGGAGTCGGCGCTCGCGGACACCCTCAAGTCCGGGCGGAAGCACCGCGTGCGCGGGCAGGTCCTGTGGACGAAGAAGGGCGAGCGGGTCCCGGTCGACCTGACGACCGCTCCGGTACGGGACGGGGACCAGCTCGTCGGCGCGGTGATGACCTTCACCGACCGCAGGCCGTACGAACAGCTCGCCGAGCAGCACGCCGCCGAGCTCGCCGACCGCGCCGAGCGCGCGGCGGCGGAGCGCGAGGCCCAGCAGGAGCGGTACGCCTCGCTCGCCGCCCGCCACGAGCAGCTGACGGCCGTCCTCGCCGAGTCGCTGCGCGGTCCCCTGGAGGAGCTGCGCACCCAGCTCGGCGCCCTGGCCGCCGACGACGCCGGGCAGCTGTGGCCCGAGGCCAACCAGGTCCTCCACCACCTCGCCGCCGGGTACGCCCGGATGACGGCGCTCGTGGACAACGTCCTGGGCTACCAGCGCCTCGACGCGGGCGCGGAGGAACTCGACAAGCGCGTCACGCTCCTCGACGGGGTCGTGTCCGCCGGCATCGACGGGGCCGTCGAGCTGATCGGGCCCGGCCGCGCGCAGTTCGCCGTGCACACCCCGCCCATCGAGGCCGAGGTGGACCCGGCCCGGCTCGCGACCGCCCTCGCGCACCTCGTCGCGGACGTCGCGGGCGTCGACGCGACCGGCCGGAACCGGGCCGCCGTCCCGGGCGCCGCGCCCGTCGACTCCACGATCGTCGTGGCGGCCGCCCAGCGCGGTGACGTCGTACGGATCGAGGTCCGCGGCCCGTACGCGGGCGGCGACCCGGTCCACGGGCCCGTCGTGCGCGGGATCGTGGCGGCGCACGGCGGCGTCGTGCAGACCCACGAGGTGCCGGGTACGAGCGGCGGCGCGTACGTCCTCGAAGTGCCGGTCGGCGCGGGCCGGGGCACGGTCCCGGCGCCCGCGCCCCGGAACGACGCGCAGACGGGCGGCCGGGAGGCCCTCGCACTGCCCGCGCAGGCTTCGGGCCCGGTCTCCGAGGTCCCCGCCGCTTCCGCGCCCGCTTCCGTTCCCGCTCCGGGTGCGGGGCCGGACGCGGAGGCTCCCGGCGGCGGGCGCCGGCGGGCCCGGCGCGGCTCGACGGACGCCTTCCTGGAGAGCGCGGTCGCGGCCGGGGGCGACGCCCCGGGCGGCACCGAGCCCAGCGGGCGGCGCCGTGCCCGTACCGGGGGCACCACCGCGGCCGACCTGATCCCGGCCCAGCAGAACGCGATCGCCGCTCCCGCGCCCGTCGCCCCGGACGTCCCGCCCGTGGAGCCCACCGGGCGCCGTCGGGGACGGCCCGCCGAGGGTTCCGTCGTGACCGCCGCCGAAGGCGCGCAGGGGCGCGCCGCGCTCGGCGCGGCCGTGCCGCCGCAGGGCGTTCCCGTCGACCCCTCGGGCCTCCCCGGGCTCGGGGCCGGAACCGCCCCCGAGTCCTCTCCCGCCTCCGCCCTGGCCCTGCCGGCCGTCGCCTCCGAGGAGGCTCCTGCGCGGCCGAGCGGGCGCCGCCGGCGCGCGCTGGCCGCCGCGCAGGAGCGGGCGGCCGCGGCGGAGGCCGGTCCCCGGACCCCGTTCGCGCTGCCGCCCGCCGACGCCGACCGCGAAGTGCCCCTGCCGGCCGCACCCGTGACCGGATCGCCCGCCGGACCCGTGACCGGGCCGCCCGCCGGACCCGTGACCGGATCGCCCGCCGGACCCGTGACCGGATCGTCCGCCGCATCCGTGGCCGGGTCGCCGCCGGTCTCCGACGAGGGGCAGCACGAGGCTGTACGGGGCGTTCCGGGCGCGGACCACACGCCGCCGCAGCCTCACCCCCACGCCCATACCCACGCCCACGTCCAGGCCCCGCTGCCGGACCGAGCGCCCGACGCCTCTGATCCCCTGCCCGCGCCGGGTCCTGTGCCCGCACCTGCCGAGCCGACCGGGCGGCGCCGGGCCGTCGCGCCTCCGGCCCCGCAGCCGCAGCCGCAGCCGCAGCCGCAGCCGCAGCCCGTCAACGGGACCGGGACCGGTTCCGTACCGCTGCCGCCCGAGCTGCCCATGCCGAGGGAGTCGACCCAGGGGCGGGCGTTCAGCGTCCGGACCCTCGGCCAGGGCGTGCCCTTCGTCGCCCCGGCCGCGCCGACCGCCACGACTCCCCCGGCCGGCACGATCCCTCCAGCGGCCCCGGCACCGTCGGTGCAGGCTCCCCCGAGCCCGAGCCCGAGCCCGAGCCCGAGCCCGATCCCCTCCCCGCCCCCGGCTCCGGTGCCGCCCACCGCGCCCTCCAACGGCTCCGGGCGGCGGCGGAAGCTCGCCACCCCGCCCGAGGTCGACCCGCCGGCCCCGACCGCGCTCCCCGCGCCGGCCGGGACCGAACCCCAGCCGCAGACGCAGCCGGAGGCCCGGCCCCAGACGGAGGCCGCGTCCGAAGGCCGGGCGTACGCCATAGGAGCGCCCGCCGCGGGCTCCGCGGAGGGTCCCGAGCCGCTCGACGGCCCCGGCGGCGCGGTCGAGGTCGCCAACCGGCCCGCCCCGCTCCCCGTGGACGACGAGCTGCCCCCGGAACCCCTCGACAACCCGCGCCGGCTGCTCGTCTGGCCCGCGCCCGACGTCTCCACGCAGCAGGCGCTGAGCGACCGCGGCTACCGGCCGGTGATCGTGCACTCCCGCGAGGAGGTCGACGCGCAGATCGCCGCCTTCCCGGCCGCGCTCTTCGTCGACCCGCTGACCGGCCCCATCACCCGTACCGCGCTCCAGTCCCTGCGCCAGGCGGCCGTCGCCGCCGAGGTGCCGGTGCTGCTCGCGGCCGGGCTCGGACAGGCGACCCGCGAGGCGGCGTACGGCGCCGATCCGGCCGTGCTGCTCAAGGCGCTCGCGCCGCGCGACAGCGAGCAGCACCCGTCCCGGGTCCTGCTGATCGAGGAGAACGAGGACATCGCGGAGGCGCTCGCGGCCACCCTGGAGCGGCGCGGGATGCAGGTGGCGCGGGCGGCCACGGACTCCGAGGCGGTCACGCTCGCCACGCAGACGCAGCCGAACCTGGTGGTGATGGACCTGATGCAGGTGCGCCGCCGCCGGGCCGGGATCATCGACTGGCTGCGGGCGAACGGGCAGCTCAACCGCACCCCGCTCGTCGTCTACACCTCGGCCGACCTGGTCGAGGAGGAGCTGCCGAAGCTGTCCTCCGGCGAGACGGTCCTCTTCCTGGCCGAGCGCGCGAACAGCGCCGAGGTCCAGGCCCGGATCGTCGATCTGCTCGCGAAGATCGGCACCAACTAGGACACGGGGGAGGGGGAGGGCCGTCGGCCCTCCCCCTCCTTCGCTTCCCGGCCCCTACAGCTGGGTCACGTCCAGCTCGCCCTCCGCGTACTGCTTGCGGATGACCTTCTTGTCGAACTTGCCGACGCTCGTCTTCGGCACCGCGGGCACGACCGCCCAGCGCTCCGGGAGCTGCCACTTGGCGATGCCGCCCTCGGTGGCGAGGAAGGCCTTCAGCGTCTCGTAGTCCGCCGTCGAGCCCTCCTTGAGGACGACGGTCGCGAGCGGGCGCTCGCCCCACTTCTCGTCGGGCACGGCGACGACGGCGGCCTCGGCGACCTCCGGGTGCGCCATCAGCGCGTTCTCCAGCTCGACGCTGGAGATCCACTCGCCGCCGGACTTGATGACGTCCTTGGCGCGGTCGGTGAGGGTGAGGAAGCCGTCGGGGCTGATCACGCCGACGTCGCCGGTCTTGAGCCAGCCGTCCTCGCTGAACTTGTCCTCGGGGCGGAGCGGTTCGCCGTCGACGCCGTTGTAGTACGCGCCCGCGATCCAGGTGCCGCGCACCTCCAGCTCGCCGGCCGACTCGCCGTCCCAGGGCAGGTGCTCGCCGCCGGGGCCGACGAGCCGCGCCTCGACACCGGCGGGGAAGCGTCCCTGCGTGACGCGGTAGGGCCACTCCTCGTCGGCGGTGAGGCCGGCCGGCGGGTGGGCCATCGTGCCGAGCGGGGAGGTCTCGGTCATGCCCCAGGCGTGGCAGAGGCGGACGCCGAGCTTGTCGTACGCCTCCATGAGGGAGGGCGGACAGGCCGCGCCGCCGATGGTGACCTGGGCCATGGAGGAGAGGTCGCGCGGGTTGGCGGTGACCTCGGCGAGCAGGCCCTGCCAGATGGTGGGGACGGCGGCGGCGTGGGTCGGCCGCTCGCGCTCGATCATGTCGGCGAGCGGGGCCGGCTGGAGGAAGCGGTCCGGCATGAGCATGTTGATGCCGGTCATGAAGGTGGCGTGCGGGAGCCCCCAGGCGTTCACGTGGAACTGCGGGACCACGACCAGGGTCGTGTCCTTGGCGGTGAGGCCCATCGACTCGGTCATGTTCACCTGCATGGAGTGCAGGTAGATCGAGCGGTGGGAGTAGACGACGCCCTTCGGGTCGCCGGTGGTGCCGGAGGTGTAGCACATGGCGGCGGCCGTGCGCTCGTCGAGTTCCGGCCAGTCGTACGTGGTCGGGCGGCCGGCGATCAGCTCCTCGTAGTCGTGCACGCGCGGGGCCGCGCCGGCCAGGACCGAGCGGTCGCCGGGGCCCGCGACGACGACGTGCTCGATCGTCGGCAGGTGCGGGAGCAGCGGGGCGAGGAGGGGGAGCAGCGAGCCGTTGACGATCACGACCCGGTCGGCGGCGTGGTTGACGATCCACACCAGCTGCTCGGGGGGAAGGCGGAGGTTGAGGGTGTGGAGGACGGCTCCCATGGAGGGGATCGCGAAGTACGCCTCGACGTGCTCGGCGTTGTTCCACATCAGGGTGGCGATCCGCTGGTCGCCGGTGACGCCGAGTTCGTCGCGCAGGGCGTTGGCCAGCTGGTGCGCGCGGGCCCCGGTCTCAGCGAATGTGCGGCGCTGCGGCTCGGACTCGCCCGTCCAGGTGGTGATGGTGGACTTTCCGTGGATCCTCATCCCGTGTTCGAGGATGCGGCTCACGGTCAGCTGTACGTCCTGCATGGTGCTGTACACGGGGCGTCCTCCCGGTGGGCGCTACGTGGCAGTAAGGGTGTGGAGATTCTGCGCACGTACCGAGCGGTATGTCACTACCCGGGAGTACGGAAATTGCCAGTGATCACTGGCGGCGGAGGAGATCCAGGAGGGTGTGAGGGGGTTCCTCACCTCACCGGGGTCAGCTCGGGGTCCTCCCGGAGCTTGCCGAGTGCCCGGGACACCGCGCTCTTGACCGTGCCGACCGACACGCCGAGCACCTCGGCGGTCTGGGCCTCGCTGAGATCTTCGTAGTACCGCAGGACCACCATCTGGCGCTGCCGCTCCGGCAGCTTGAGGACCGCGCGCCACATGGCGTCGTGCAGCGCCTGCCGCTCGGCCGGGTCGGGCGACGGGGGGCCGACCGGCTCGGGCAGCTCCTCGCACGCGAACTCGTCGACCTTGCGCTTGCGCCACTGCGACGTACGGGTGTTCAGGAGCGCGCGGCGGACGTAGCCGTCCAGGGCGCGGTGGTCCTCGATGCGCTCCCAGGCCACGAAGGTCTTGGCGAGCGCGGTCTGGAGGAGGTCCTCCGCGTCCGAGGGGTTGGCGGTGAGGGAGCGGGCGGTGCGCAGGAGCACGGGCCCACGCGCCCGTACGTACGAGGAGAAGGTCGTGTACGACGCGTACTGCGAGGCACCGGCGCAGACGGGGCCAGAGGGTGGCGGAGTCATGACTCCACGCTAGGAGGGGAGGGGGTCCGGCGGATCGGCCCCAGGTCCCGAACCGCCGTCCGCCTCAGGTTGTAGGGGCGGGGGCGCCTCCACCTCCTGTGGGTGGAGACCCCCGGGACCCGGCTCAGGGTCGGTCCGGGTCCCGGATCAAGGCCGGTCCGGACCCGGACCAAGGCCGGTCCGGAGCCCGGATCAGGGCCGGTCCGGGACCCGGGACACGGCGGAGTAGGTGCCCGTACGGGCCGTGGCGAGGCGGGCGACCGGGGCGTCCACGGCGTTGCGGTCGATCACGAGGCGGTGGCCGCCGTACGTCTCGGTGACGTTGCCCGCGTACTGGTGGATCCGGGCGCGCGGCGTCCAGGCCGCCGGGGCCAGCGTGGGTTCGGTGGCGAGGGCGGGCTTCCCCAGCCAGCGCGCGAACCACATCACGGCCGGCAGGTCCGCCGTGCCGGCCCTCCGCTGCGCCTCGATGTCCCGCACGCCCGTGTCCGCGCTGCTGTAGAAACCGGGCAGGTAGCCGAGGCGGCGCACCTCGCGGTTCCAGGCGCGGACGAAGGAGAGGGTGGTCGCGGCGCACTGCGCGTCCCCGCGCCGGTAGGCCTCGATGTCGAGGTACAGCGGGCTGCTCGTGCCCAGGCCCAGGGCCCGCGCGGCCCGCACCGCGTCGCCCGCCTCCCGGGTGCCCTGGCCCCAGGGGTCGGCGCCGATGGCGAAGGGCTTCTTGGCGGGGGCCTCGACGCAGGGCGCCTGGGAGCCGACGAAGACGGGGAGCAGCCGCCAGCCCATGGCCTGCACCGAGGCGACCCAGCCGGGGTTGAGCTCCCGCTGGCCGGGGCAGCCCCGGCCCCGCCCGCCGAAGTAGATCCCGACGGCCCCGTAGGGCGAACCGCGCCAGGCCCGCATCGTCTCGACGGAGGGCGCCTCGCAGGTGTCGAAGGCCTTGCCGGTGAAGTGGACGGGGGTGGAGGCGGCGGAGGCGGCGGAGACGGGGCTTCCGGAAGCCCCCGGAGCACCCGGAGTGCCGGGGGCTCCGGGGGCGGATGCGGCGGTTGCCGGAGGAGGGGCGGCGGTCGGCGCCGGGACGTCGAGGAGCGCCGTCCCGGCCACCGCCGCCATCAGGGCGAAGGCCACGGCCCGCACCCCGGCGAGGGGGAGCGCGGACCGCGACCGTGCCGGTGCGGACGTCGTGGCGGGCCGGGGCCGGGGCGGCGTACGTGTGCTCATGACGCGAGTGAAGGGCCGTCCGCCGCGCCCGGCCACCGGTGGGGCCGCCCCCTCGGCCGTACGCACCGGGTAACGACCCTTACGTGGGAACCCCGGCCCCGCGCCCGGTACCCCTACGGCCCGCACGCCGGTACCGAAGTGCCGTCGCGCGGGCCGCCGTTCGTCCTGCCGTGTCGCCCCCCGTCGGGCCGGTCTCCGCTGCCCCTCCCTCCTCACCACGGAGGGAAGGCGAGGACCGGGAGGGACTGGGCGATGTGGGTGAAGCCGACGGGGGAGGTGCGGACGCGTGCCATGACTGTTCCTCCGAGAAGCGAGAACTGAAGAACCGAGAACCGAAGAACCGAGAACCGAAGAACCGGGAACCGAAGAACTGGGAACCGAAGGACCTGGAATCGGGAGCTCGTGGGAGCTCCGCCGGACAACAGAAGCGTGGAGTATGTCTGAAATGCCTGTTTTTCCAGGGCAGTTGGCCGTCCACCCCGGTCGTTGTGCTCGACGTCGCACATGCAGAGTTGCCCACGGAATCCCCGGCGAACCGCCATGGAGCGGACGTTCCCTCGCAAGCGTGAGGACAGGCGGATAAACCCGGTCAGACGAAAAAGCAGCGACTCACGGGCGGGCGGAGAGGAGACGCAGGGAATTCACTTTCCGGTCCGGGCACGGCTCCGCTCCCCTCAGGAAACGCCCCCTGCGCCCCCTGTGCCCTCCGCGTCCCCCACAGCCTCCGCGAAGACCCGATGAGCCGTTTCGTCGAAGAGCACGAACCGCACCTCCTCGACCTCGGTACGGGCCGCCCGTACCGTCTCGACGGCGATCCGGGCGCCGTCCGCCATCGGCCAGCCGTAGATCCCGGTGGAGACGGCCGGGAACGCGACCGTACGGGCCCCCAACTCGTCGGCCACCCGCAGGGATTCCCGGTAGCAGGAGGCAAGGAGCTCCGAGCGGTCCTCGTCCCGCGACCAGACCGGCCCCACCGTGTGGATCACGTGCCGGGCGGGCAGCCGGCCCGCCGTGGTGGCCACGGCCCGCCCGGTCGGCAGCCCCTTGCCGTAGTGCGAGGCGCGCAGTTCCCGGCAGGCGGCAAGGATCTCGGGCCCGCCCTTCCGGTGAACGGCACCGTCGACCCCGCCGCCCCCGAGCAGCGAGGAATTCGCGGCGTTGACCACCGCGTCCACCGCCTCGTCGGTGATGTCGCCCCGGACGAGCACGATCCGCATCCCACGCTCCTCTTCTCCCGAAGGTTCTCCGGAGGCCCTGCGAACGCCCGGCGAACGCCCTCGAAGGCCCCGGACCCTACGCCGCCCCTCGCGGAAAGGCACTGCCATTACCACCTTCCCGCCCCCGGACCACCCCCGAGACGCGGGGAACGGCCCGATGGGTGACGTGATGCATACGTACGAGATGAGACCGACTGAAGCCGCGTCACACGTACGGGTGAGTATCAGGAGCCCCCGGAGCGGGTACGGGGCCGCCGTGACGACCGGGACGGCGAATCCGGGCGGGGTCGGTCACAGCGGGTGAAATAGCCGGTGAGAAAGGTGTTTCCGGCTCTCATGGATCGTCGGAGTGCGCGTGTCTAACCCCAAGCCGACGCCTAAATTGTTCAGAATGTCACTTACTGCCCCAGTTGAAACTATGAAGTTTCGTTGCCGAGGAGCGTGACATGCAGGTTCGCAGGTGGCTCCCTGACCAGCCCACCAGCATCGGCCGCCATGACTGGCCGGACGAGGGCGGCGAGGGAACTCATCTGCGACTGCGGGCCGGCTCCATCGTCGTCCTCGACCGACAGGCCTGGCGCGTCCTGGAGATCACCGGGTACCCCGGCGACCACTGGCCGGAGTCGTACGAGAAGGCCTGGCGGGACCACGTGGAGCTGTGGTGGCACGCCAACGAGCTGCGGCGCGCCAACAACCAGGCGGTCAAACCGGCCCCGGAGCGGGCCGAGTTCTACAAGCGCCCGGTGGTGCTCGTGCTGCGCAACGACAACCTGCCCCGGTCCGCGCCGAAGCACTGGTGCGCCCCCGCCAGCCAGGACTGGCAGGTCCTCCCCGAGCACTACGCGGTCTGCCGCGCCTGCGGCGAACTGCCGCCCTGCCACCACGGGGAGTACCCGCGCGAGGAGGGCCCGCGCAGGCCGGAGCAGAGCGGCGGCATCCCGTTCCTGGTGCCGAAGGGCTGCTGCATGGGCTGCGCCGAGCAGATCAAACCCCGTATGAGGACGGTCCGTTTCCCGGGTCCCAACCTCTGGTACCCGGACCTGGGCGAGGACACCGCGGTCTTCCACGCGCGCTCCTCCTGCGAGGACCAGGTGGAGTGCTACCGCGCGCAGTGGCAGCAGGAGTACGAGCCGCCGGCCTCGCGCCCCCACACGTCGGCGTTCCCGGGCTTCGACCACTTCGTCCTCCCCCGGGCCCGCCAGTCCCTGCCGCAGTCCCCCCAGGCCCAGGCGGCACAACTCCAGGCAGTACAACCCCAGGTCCCGCAGCCGCCACAGCCCGTGCACTCTGTGCAGTCCGCACAGCCCCAAGTCCCGCACGCACAGGCCCCGCAGGCCCCGCAAGTCCCTCAGGGACCGCAGTCCCAGGCGCCCCAGTCCTCCCCGGCCCCCCAGGCCCCGCTCCCGGCCTCGCACGCCCTCCTGCTGGCCACGGCCCCCCGCCCGGAGGAGGCGCACGCCTCCCCCACGACGGGAACGACAGGGACGACAGGAACGACGGGCTCCAACAGCTTCTCCCCCGCTTTCGAGGGATACCGCCAGGAACCGGAGCCCTACCTCGACCCCTACCCGGCGTCCGACCCCTACCCGGCGTCCGACCCCTACCCGGCCCCCGAGGCCTACCCGGCTTCGCCCCCCGACCCCTACCCGGTTCCCGCCGCGGACCCGGGCCCCGCGGGCCACGCGGTCCGGGCCGCCGAGGAGCTGAGCCGCACCCTGACCGACCGCCCGGCCTTCCACAACGCGGAGCAGGCGGCCCGCGTCATCGAGGAACTCACGGCGGCCGTACGCAACATCGCGCTCTGCCTCAACAACCCCCCGGCCCGCAACCACTCCTGAACACCGTCCCCGCCCCCGGCTCCGGGGACGCGCGAAGGCCCCCGCCCGGTTTCCCGGTCGGGGGCCTTCGCATCGGCGGTGGGTGTGGGATTTGAACCCACGGTGACATCGCTGCCACGACGGTTTTCAAGACCGTTCCCTTAGGCCGCTCGGGCAACCCACCCGTGCTCCGGACCGCTCGGCCGGGGCGGCTACAGCGTACCGGCTGGAGGGGCCGGGCGGCGGCGGGTGGTTCGCACGGAGTGGGGCGGGGCGGACGTACGGGTGCGGAGTGGGCGGGGGGCGTACGGGTGCGGTCCGGGGCTTCGGAGCCCCGGACCGCACCCGTACACCACACCTCGACCCGCGCGTCAGCTGTCGCCGGTGCGCTCGCCCAGGACGACGGTGGTCGTGACCGACCTGCCGTCGCGCTCGTAGGTGATCTCCACCGAGTCGCCCGGCTTGCGGGTCCAGATCTCACTGATGAGGGTGGGGCCGCTGTCGATCTGGTGCCCGCCGAAGCCGGTGATCACGTCACCCGGCTTCAGGCCCGCCTTCGCCGCGGGGCCGTTCGGGGTGACCGAGGGCGTGCCGCCGGTCCCCCGCTCGGCGATCTCGGCGCCCTCGCCCTTGTCGTTCATGTTCACGGTCGCGCCGATCACCGGGTAGACCGGCTTGCCCGTCCTGATCAGCTGCTGCGCGACGTTCTTCGCCTGGTTGACCGGGATCGCGAAGCCGAGGCCGATCGAACCCGCCTGGGTCTGGCCGAAACCGCCGCTGGTGGACTGGATCGCCGAGTTGATGCCGATCACCGCACCGCTCGCGTCGAGCAGCGGACCGCCGGAGTTGCCCGGGTTGATCGAGGCGTCCGTCTGCAGGGCGCTCATGTACGAGTTGCTGCCGCCGGCTCCGTCGCCCGAGGCGACCGGGCGGTTCTTGGCGCTGATGATGCCCGTCGTCACCGTGTTGGACAGGCCGAACGGGGCGCCGATCGCGATCGTCGAGTCCCCGACCGCCACCTTGTCGGAGTCGCCCAGCGGGAGCGGCTTGAGGTCCTTCGGGGCGTTCGTGAGCTTCAGTACCGCCACGTCGTAGCCCTCGGCACGGCCGACGACCTCCGCGTCGTACGACTTGCCGTCGGAGAAGGTCACGGAGAGCGTGCCGCCGTTCGCGGCCGACGCCACCACGTGGTTGTTGGTGACGACGTGGCCCTCCTGGTCGTACACGAAGCCCGTGCCCGTGCCGCCCTCGCCCTGGGAACCGCCCGACTTCGCCTGGATGGTGCCCACGCTCGGCAGCGCCTTCGCCGCGACCGCCGCGACCGTCCCCGGGTCGCGCTTGAAGGAGGCCGGGGTGTCGCCCGAGGAGACCGTGGTCGAGCTGATGCCGTCGTCGTTGCGCTCGGCCGCCCAGTAGCCGATGCCGCCGCCGATCCCGCCCGCGACGAGCGCTGCCGCCAGGACGGCCGCCACGAGACCGCCGGTCCGCTTGCGCGGCGCGGCGGGAGCGGCGGGTACGGGCGCGTGCGGGGCGCCCCAGGAGGGAACGGTCGGCGGGGGCGGCGGCCAACCGCCGGCCGGAGCCGCGTGTGCGGGCTGCGCCGCCGCCTGGACCGTGGGGGCCTCCTGGGCCGCCGGGTCCGGGATCGAGGCCGAAGGCGGGGCTGAGGCCGAAGCCGGGTCCGGGGTCGAGGCCGGAGGGGCCGATGGAGGTACGGGAGGCGCGGGAGGGACGGACGGGGCAGCCGGGTCCCCCGGAACGGCCTTGCCCTCGTTCTCGGTGCTCACAGCTCGCTCTCCTCGTTGACTGCGTGACTACGTTGACTGCGGTTGACTGCGTTGACTGTGTGACTACGTCGACTGTCTTGACTGCTGGGGCTGCGTGGGTCGGTTCGTACCGTGTGCCCGGTAGGACCGTCCCCGACGCGTGGGGTTGTGGTCGCTCCGGCTCCAGGGTGCTGCGACCAGCTTTTCCCACCGGACGTCAGGCCGCTGTAAGACGGAGCTGTGCATTCGCACTCCATCCTTTATAAAGGACAGAACGGACAGGCTCGGCGTGCCCGCCACGCCCCGCCAATGGCACCATGACGCGGTGACTCACGCACGGCAGCAACCGAACCGCGTCCCCGTCCAGGTCGTCGCCCACCGCGGAGCGTCCGAGGACGTACCGGAACACACCCTGGCCGCCTATGTGAAGGCCATCGAGGACGGCGCCGACGCCCTGGAGTGCGACGTACGGCTCACCGCCGACGGGCACCTGGTCTGTGTGCACGACCGGCGCGTCGACCGTACCTCCAACGGCCGCGGCGCCGTCTCCACCCTCGAACTGGCCGCCCTCGCCGAGCTCGACTTCGGCACCTGGAAGGGCCGGGGAGAGTCGGCCGAGAGCCCCGACCGGCGGGCCCCGGGATCCACCTCCGTCCTCACCCTGGAACGCCTCCTGGAGCTGGTCGCCGACACCGGGCGCCGGGTCGAGCTGGCGATCGAGACCAAGCACCCCACGCGCTGGGCGGGCCAGGTCGAGGAGCGGCTGCTCCAGCTCCTGAAGAGGTTCGACCTCCACGCGCCCGCGTCCCCCGAGGACTCCCCCGTACGGGTCATGAGCTTCTCGGCCCGCTCCCTGCACCGGATCGCCGCCGCCGCGCCGACGCTCCCCACCGTCTCCCTCGCCCAGTTCGTCTCGCCCCGGCTGCGCGACGGGCGGCTCCCCGCGGGCGCGCGCGTCGCGGGCCCTTCCATCCGGATCGTCCGGCACCACCCGGCGGTGATCCTGCGGCTCCAGAAGGCGGGGCACCAGGTCCACGTGTGGACGGTGGACGAGCCCGAGGACGTCGAGCTCTGCGAGCGCCTCGGCGTGGACGCGATCATCACCAACCGCCCGAAGCAGGTGCTGTCCCAGCTGGGCCGCGACTGATCCCCGCCCCCTCCTGTCCCGTCCCCTGCCGTCTCCTCGGCTCCCCCCTTTTCCTCACTTCCGCCCCATCCGTCACAAAGGACAAAGGGAGCATCAGGGGTTACAGGGAGTGCACCGGCGCGTTCCGTCCGTACGCGATCGTCACGAGTGCCTCATCCCACGCCGATTGGCCGGTTTCCGGTCCAGGTCATCGGGGCATTCACACCGTGGCGTGGGGCAAAGGAGGTCTCGGGGGTGGCGTTGGTGGTGGCACAGGAGGTGCCCACGTCGTCGAGCATGGCCGTACCCCATGGCCCTGCGGGCGTGGGTGAGGCGCGGCACCGGATGCGGGACGAGCTGTACCGCAGCGGGGTCGCGGAATCGGTCGTCGACGACGCGGTGCTGATCCTTTCCGAACTGCTCAGCAATGCCTGTCGGTACGCCAGGCCGCTGGGGCGGGCGGAGCGTGGCGAAGGGGACGTACGGGCGGCCTGGCGGGTCGACCCGGGAGGCGGCCTGCGGGTCGAGGTCACCGACGGCGGCGGCCCGACGCGGCCCGCTCCGTCGACGCCCTCGGTCACGGCGCGGGGCGGCCGCGGGCTGAACATCATCAGCGCGCTGGCCCAGGACTGGGGCGTGCGCGACAGCGCGACCGGCGAGGTCACCGTCTGGGTGGTCGTCACCGAGGGACACCGCCGCGAGGACTTCGCGACCCGCGTCGGCGGCGGTTCGAGCTTCGACTTCCTGGACGCGTACGACGACCTGGACTGAGCCTCGCGGAGAGACGACCGCTCCGGCCCCTCCGGGGCGTACCCCTACGGCGCCCCGAGGCAATGCCCTCCGGCTCCCTCGGGGCATCCCCGTCCGGCTCCCCCGGGGCATCCCCGTCCGGCTCCTCCGAGGTATCCCCTCCGGCTCCTCCGGAGGAGGCGTCCCGGCTTTCGCGGAGCGAGTCCCCCGGTTTTTCCGGAGCCGTCCGCTCCGCCGAACGTGCGGCCCGCCTGAGGGGCGGCGGCGGCCGGGGCGGCTAGGCTCGCGCCCGAAACAGCACCGCTGAACAAGCACCGCCGCGATCGGGAGAAAGCCACACCATGGCCAAGAAGCGCCCCCAGACGAAGGCCGGCAAGACCGGCCAGGCACAGGTCACGAACGGGGAGATCCCGGTCGTCGGCGCGCGCGAGCCGTGTCCGTGCGGTTCGGGCCGCCGCTACAAGGCGTGTCACGGCCGGTCCGCCGCGCACGCCGTGACCGAGCTCGTCCAGCGCCCCTTCGAGGGCCTGCCCGGCGAGTGCGACTGGGTCGCACTGCGCGAGCTGGTGCCCGCCGCCACCGTGCCGCTCACCCTGAAGGGCGGACTGCCCGAGGGCGTGCCGTCCGTGACGCTCGCGACCGTGCTCCCGATGGCGTGGCCGGCGCTCCGCCGGGACGACGGCTCCGTCCTGCTCGCCCTGCAGAACGACTCCACCTCCGGCGACCTGGCCCGCGACCTCGCCGACACCCTCCAGCGCGCCCTGGAGGCCGAGCCGGGCACCCCCGTCCCCGCGCGCCGCGTGCCGGCCGAGGGCCCGCGCCTCCAGGACCTGCTGGACGCCGACGCCCCGTTCGTCCCCGAGGTGCACACGGGCTTCGAGTTCTGGATCCCGCAGTCGGCGGACGGTGCCGACCCGGAGGTCGCCGCCTCCCTGGAGCGCGCCAACGCCGCCGCGATCCCGACCGTCCGCCTGACGGGCGTCGACTCCGCGTACTGGTGCGAGACCCCCGACAAGAACCACCTGCGCTGGGTCATGCCGTACCCGGAGGAGAAGCTCCTCGACGCGCTCGCCCGGCTCCAGGCCGCCGGCTCCACCTCCCTCGGCCCGGACACCCGGCTCGTCGGCTCCTTCCGCGCCCACGGCCTCGTGGTGCCGGTGTGGGACCTGCCGACCTCCATGACCGCCGAGGACTGCGAGAAGCCGGCCGCCGAGTTCTTCGAGCGGCTGACCGGAGCGCTCGCGTCGGACGCTCCGCTCACGGCGGAGGAGCGGCGGGCGCGCGGCGGCCTCACGAACCGTCAGGTCACTCTCAGCTGATACCCCAGGTGGTATCGGTGACTGACAGACCGACCAGTCGGTGACTTCCACCACAACCCGGTCTTCGGACAGGTAAATCCCTGTCCGAATAACCGAGATCGAATTTGCGAACAGCAGATCTCTTGTTACCGTTCTGGAAGCCCGGTCGCTGGTGCATCCCCCGTCGCCAGCGACCGGGCCTTTCCATGTCCGCTTCCGGCCCGGCCGGAGCGTCGACGTTCAACTTCCTTCGCGGTCCGTCGTGTTGCTGCCCGCCCGCAGCAGCAGCGGAGTACTGCCGCCCGCGTCCGCGCCGGCGAATTCCGCCACCGCCGTATAGGCCGCGACCGTGCCCGCACCGCGCTCCCGGGGCGTTTCGCAGGTGCCGGGTTCGTCCTGTGCCGGGACCGCGCAGCGCGCCTGAACGGTCCGTCCGCCGGGGGCCATGAGGGTCAGGAACGCGTCGAGTTCCTGCCGCGTGGCGTTGCGGTAATACGTACGCGCCCAGACATCGACCCCCTCGTTCAGGACACACGTCTGCGCTTCGACCCCACCGGGAGAGGCGAGTTCCGGCCCACAGCGCGTGATCCGCTCGGGAGCCGCCGGAGCGAAAGGAGCGGGAGGGCTGGGAGGGGTGAGAGGGGTGGGAGAGGTGGCGGAGGTCTCGGGAACGGTCGCTTCCGGCGTACGGAGCCCGGGGTCGAAGCCCTTCCACAGGCCCCCGGTCCCTCCCTCGTCCCCGGCCCCTCCGTCGTACCCGGCCTTCCCGTCGCCTTCGCTCCGGGCGTCGAGCGATCGTACGCCCTCTCCGGCCGGTCCCGCCGTCGCGACGAGCGGCAGCAGTACGGCGGCCGTGACGACGGCCCCGAGGGCGACCACGCGGAGGTTCACCGGAGACATCGGGCCCACCTGCTCCTGCTCGGCTGGAGGTCCGGAGATCCGGACGGTGGGGCGAACATAGCGGCGGGCGACGGGCGCCCGGACGGCCGCGCACCCGTTTCCCGTACGCGTCGGGCCGGGACGCACCCGTTCGGGTGAACGCCCGCCGCCACGGAGGACAACACGTGCTCGCCCCTCTTCCACAACAGGGTGGCGACGTGCCCTCAGTACGCCAGCCGGCTTCCGCCCCCGGGCATGCTCGTGCTCGCCTCCACCAGGGCGTCGACCACCGCCTCGACGTCCGGCAGCCACGGGCGGGCCGAGCCCGTGAGGGGCGCCCGCTCCCAGCGGACCTGTCCGGAGCCCGCGACCGAGGGCGGCAGCAATAGATAGCCGCCCTCCCCATGGAACCGCAGCGAACTGGGCACGCTGTCCTTCGCGTACAGCAGCTCGCCCAGCCGTTCCAGGTCGTACGGGGCGACGAGGATCGACCACCGGGTGGGGGTGGCGACCACCGGGCCGAGGCGCATGCCCGTCGCGTCGAGCGCGGCGAGGGCCCGGGCGCCCGCCGCCGCGGGGAGGCTGACCGCGCAGGGCGCGCCGCCGCCCGTGGCGAGGAGCACCGGGGCGTCCGGGCGTGCGGTCCACCACCAGCGGACCATGCGCTCGTCCGTGGTGGCGGCGAGCAGTCCGGGGTCGTAGGGGTGCGCGCCGGGCACCACGCAGCCGGGGTCGGGACAGGAGCAGTCGGACTCCGGGGCGTCCGCACGGCCCGGCGTCCTCAGACCGGCGGCCGCGCGGGACAGCACCTTCAGGCCCGCGGCCGTACGGGTCGTCGCCCTCAGGCCCGCGCCCGGCAGGACGGGCCAGTTCCATTCGACGGCGAAGGTGACCGCCGCGTCGAGCCGTGCGGTCCTCGCCCCCCGCCGGAACCGGAGCCTGCGTCGCCTTCCGAGGATCTCGCGCATGAGCGCTCGTTCCTTTCCGTTGAACGCCGAATTCCCATCACACCACGTGCAGATTCATTCACCGTGCGTATCAGCGCGTACCGGGTCGGCGGGCGCCGGACCGCGTGGAAGCGGGGCCGGCCGAGCCGGAAAACCGCGTACAACCCGGTGGAGCCAGGTGGAGCCCAGTGGAGCCAGGTCGGATCCGGAGCGGTTCGAAACACGTTCCCCGCCAGTCGGTGGCGGGCCGCGGCCTGCGGCGTGGAAGACGCCGGGGTCCCGCATCACGTTCCGGGGCAGCTTCAACCGCCCCTGCCTGTCACCGTTTACGTACCCCGCACGCTCGTAATGACGCGCTTTGAAACGACGCCAGTCGACCGCAAAAGGTGCACACCGGGGGTAATTTTCAGCCAACTTCACGCTTACTTCAACCCTCTCGCACGACCTCACGGACACCACTTTTCCCAGGGGGACAATGCTGGACATCGCTCCTCTTGTGCGTGTACATGTGGGTACATCGAGCGGCGCAGGATGACATGGGGGTTTGCGATGCTATGGCGTCAAACGCACCGGTCGGAAAGCCGACTGACATGAGTTCCCCCCGTCTGCCGAAAGTGGCTGGAATCGATTCAACGGTTCCCGCGCCACCGCACACTGTCGCGCCCCTCCCCGGGGTCCCCTCGGCCGCGCCCCCCTCCGACGCGGCCCTCCCTCCCGGCGTCCTGATCCAGGACCGGCTGGCCTCCTGGGTCTCCGACCTCACCACTCTCCACGAACTCACCGAACGCCTGATCAAGACCGACTCCCTCGACGGGGCCCTCCGCGAGATGCTCGGCGCCGGCGCCGCCCTCGTCGGCGCCCGCCGGGGCATGGCCGTCCTCGAACCCGCCGACGGCCTCGGCCCCACCAGCACCATCGGCCTCGGCCTGGCCCACGCCGACCTCGGCACCATCGAGACCGTCCCGCGCGGCTCGGGGAGTTGCGGCCGCCTCCTCGACGGCCTCCCGGAGACCGACCTGCCCGGAGCCGACCCGTCCCGAGCCGGCCGCCCCGCGCGCGTGCCCGATCCGATCGCCATCCGCGACGTGCGCACCGAGGAGGGGCTCGACCCGCGCCACCGCGAGGTCGCCGCCCGTCTCGGCTACGCCGCCAGCTACGCCCTGCCCCTCGCCACCGAGGAGGCCGGCCGGCTCGGCGCGGCCGTCTGGCTCTACGACGAGCCCGCCGAGCCCGACGAACGCCGGCGCCACCTCATCGGGCTCTACGGCCGCTTCGCCACCGAGCACCTGGCCCGGCTCCTCCAGGTCGAGCGCGCCCACGTCCGGGTCGCTGCCGTCGCCGAGGAGCTGCTCCCGAGCCGGCTCCCCCGCGTCCCCGGCGTCCGGCTCGCCGTCCGCCACCTCACCGGCCCGCAGGGCGGCGGCGACTGGTACGACGCGCTGCCGCTGCCCGAGGGCGCCCTCGGGCTCGCCGTCGGCTCCGTCTCCGGGACCGGCCCCGGCGCGCTCGCCGCCATGGGCCGGCTACGCGCCTCCCTGCGGGCGTACGCGGTGATGGAGGGCGAGGACCCGGTCGCCGTCCTCTCCGACCTGGAACTGCTGCTGCGGCTCACCGAGCCCGCCCGTTCCGCGACCGCGCTCTTCGCGTACGCCGAACCCGCGCAGCGCCGGATCGTCCTCGCCGGAGCCGGACACGCCCCGCCGCTGGTCGTCGGTGACCGCCGCACCGAGTTCGTGGAGACCTCGCTGTCGGCCCCGCTCGGGATGCTGACGTGCTGGGAGGCGCCGAGCGTGGAGCTGTCCCCCGCACCGGGAGAAACGGTGCTCCTCTACACGGACGGGTTGCTGCGCCGTACCGGTGACGCCACGGACCGGGCCTTCGCCCGGCTCCACGCGGCGGCCGCGAGCGTGCCGCGGGCGGACCGGCCCGACCCGGGCGCCGTCGCGGACCACGTCCTGCGGACCCTGCTGCCCGGTGGGCTCGACCCGGCGGTGGAGGGGGAGGACGTGGTGCTGCTCGCGGCCCGCTTCGAGTGAGGATTCGAGCAGGATTCGAGTGGGATCCGAGTGGGGACGCGCGTGCGTACCGGGTCCGTCCCGGTAAGCGGATCATGACGCTCCGGTAATGGGTCTTCCGGCCCTGGGGCCCCTTCCGTACGACCGTACGATGGTGGGGGTTCAGTGTCGTACCAGAGGAGGCAGACCCGTGGCCGAGGAGCTCACCCCGGAGACCCCGGAAGAGACCGAAGACCAGCCGATCAAGCAGCGCAAGAACGGCCTTTACCCGGGCGTGTCCGACGAGCTGGCCGAGAACATGAAGTCCGGCTGGGCCGACACCGAGCTGCACGGCCTGGAGCCGATCGCCCAGGCCGACCGGACCGCCGAGCGCCGCGCCGCGCTCTCCGCCCGCTTCCCGGGCGAGCGCCTGGTGATCCCGGCCGGCAAGCTGAAGACCCGGTCGAACGACACCGAGTACGCCTTCCGCGCCTCCACCGAGTACGCGTACCTCACCGGCGACCAGACGCAGGACGGCGTCCTCGTCCTGGAGCCGACCGAGGACGGCCACGAGGCCACGATCTACCTGCTGCCGCGCTCCAACCGCGAGAACGGCGAGTTCTGGCTCGACGGCCAGGGCGAGCTGTGGGTCGGCCGCCGCCACTCCCTCGCCGAGGCCGAGCAGCTCCTCGGCATCCCGGCGAAGGACGTGCGCGAGCTCGCCGACGCGCTCAGGGAGGCCACCGGCCCCGTCCGCGCCGTCCGCGGCCACGACGCCGGCATCGAGGCCGCGCTGACCGACAAGGTCACCGCCGAGCGCGACGAAGAGCTGCGCGTGTACCTCTCCGAGGCCCGCCTCATCAAGGACTCCTTCGAGGTCGCCGAGCTGGAGAAGGCCTGCGCCGCCACCGCCCGCGGCTTCGAGGACGTCGTCAAGGTCCTCGACAAGGCCGAGGCCACCAGCGAGCGCTACATCGAGGGGACGTTCTTCCTGCGCGCCCGCGTCGAGGGCAACGACATCGGCTACGGCTCCATCTGCGCCGCGGGACCGCACGCCACCACCCTGCACTGGGTCCGCAACGACGGCGACGTGCGCTCCGGCGAGCTGCTGCTGCTCGACGCCGGCGTGGAGACGAACGAGCTGTACACCGCCGACATCACCCGCACCCTCCCGATCAACGGCCGGTACACCGACCTCCAGCGCAAGATCTACGACGCCGTGTACGAGGCGCAGGAGGCCGGCATCGCCGCGGTGAAGCCCGGCGCCGCCTACCGCGACTTCCACGACGCCGCCCAGCGCGTCCTCGCCGAGAAGCTCGTCGAGTGGGGTCTGGTCGAGGGCCCGGTCGAGCGCGTCCTGGAGCTCGGCCTCCAGCGCCGCTGGACCCTGCACGGCACCGGCCACATGCTCGGCATGGACGTCCATGACTGCGCCGCCGCGCGCACCGAAGCCTACGTCGACACGACCCTCGCGCCGGGCATGTGCCTGACCGTCGAGCCGGGTCTGTACTTCCAGGCCGACGACCTGACCGTGCCGGAGGAGTACCGGGGCATCGGCGTCCGGATCGAGGACGACATCCTCGTCACCGAGGACGGCAACCGGAACCTCTCGGACGCGCTGCCGCGCCGCTCCGACGAGGTCGAGGCGTGGATGGCCTCGCTGAAGGGCTGACCTCCGCGTACGTTGGAACACGAAGGGCCTCCGCCGACCGACCGGCGGGGGTCCTTCTCCGTACCCGTGCGCCTTCCGCGTCCCGGGGGCTCACGCCATGAGGAGGGAGGGGGCGTCCTTCCACTTCAGGATCTTGTCGAAGCTGACCACCGCGCCGCCCCGGCCCGAGCGGTTGCCGAACTGCACGTGGTCGGAGAGCTCCTCGATCAGCCGCATCCCGCGCCCGTGCTCGGCGTCCGAGGGGGCCACGGGGAGCTCCGCGTACGGGAAGCCGGGCCCCGAGTCGGCCACCTCGATGCGGCAGGTCTCGCCGTCCAGGTACGCCGTCACCCGGTAGGCGCCCGGGAGCGCCCCGCCCGGACCGGCTCCGTCCGGACCGGTCCCGTCCGGCCCCGCGTTGGGGGCCGCGCCCGCGCCGCCGTGCTCGACCGCGTTCGCACACGCCTCGGTCAGCGCCACGGACAGCTCGTACGACACGTCGGGATCGACTCCCGCCGTCTCCATCGTCCCCAGCAGAAGCCGGCGCGCGAGCGGCACGCTCGCGGCTTCGCGCCGCAGATGGAGTGACCACCAGATGCTCATGCTCCAGCCTCCCGGCATAGGCTCGGCGGACCGGTGGCCCGGCAGCCCGACGTACCGATACGTATTGCCGTACGGGAGGCTTCGTAAGCGCCCGGGGGCGTCAAGAGCGCTCGTTCGGCGGATGCCCGGGGCCGGGGAACCGGTGTATGTCGCCCCGAAGAGCCTCAAGAGACCCAGGGGCGACCCCAGAGCCCCAAGTGCGACCTTCCGGACCTGCCGTACCGCGGTGGGGGGCGTGGTGCGATGATGGGCCCGCCATGTCTGCCCCCGCGCTCGCTCCACGGCTGCTGAGGGCCGCGGTGTTCACCGCGGTCTGCGTCGTGCTGTCCGCGCTGGGCCACGCCCTCGCGGCGTGCGCGGGCGTCGCCCCCTGGTCCCTGGTCGCCGGCTTCCTCGGCGTCTTCGGGTGCGCCGTCCTCTTCGGCGGACGTGAACGCTCCCTCGGCTCCGTCGTCGGCGCCCTCGCGGCCGGGCAGCTCGGACTGCACGTCCTCTTCGGCCTCGGGCAGCACCGGCTCGCCCTGGGCGCCCAGGCCGACGACGCCCTCGTCCGGACGGCGGCGCGGCTGGTCTGCGGGGTCGGGGCCACGTCCCTCACCCCCACCGACGCCACCAGGATCCTCACCGACGCCGGGCTCGACCCGGCCGCCGCATACACCCACGCAGGGCACGGCGCGGCCGCCGCGCCGGCGGCCCCCGCCGACGGCCTGCTGCCCGGTCTGCCCATGCTCCTGGGGCACCTTCTCGCCGCCCTGGCCACGGGCTGGCTGCTGCGGCGCGGCGACCGCGCCCTCGGCCGGCTCGTCGAACTCTCCGAGCAGGGGGCGGCGGAGCTCGCGGAGCACGCCCGGGTCCGGTCCCTGCGGGCCGCGCTCCGTCTCGTACGGATGCTGCTCGCCGGGCTGCCGTCGGCGGCGAGCACCGCGCCCCGGCGGGCCCTCCGCACGGCCTCCGACACCTCGCCGCCGCCGGTGGCCGAGGCGCTCAGGGACACGGTGATCAGGCGCGGCCCGCCGGCCGCCGACTGCGTCCTCGCAGCCTGACGCGGTCCGCTCGACAGGAGCGGGACCGCGTTCGTCCGCGCGCGCCCGCCCGGGTTCTCCGTCGTTCGGGTCCCCTTCGGGTCTCCCGTTCCGGGTCTTCCGTTCTGGTTCCTCCGTTCCGGGTTTCCCGTTCCGGGTCTTCCGTTCCGGCGTGCCGGGCGTCACCGTCCTGTTCCGTTCCTCTCCGAGCTGGAGTGTCCCGTCATGAGCGTTTCCCGTACCCCCGCCCGCCGCGTCTCCGCCACCCGCGCCGCCCTCGCCGGGGGCATCGCCCTCTCCTCCGTCGTGCTCCTCTCCGGCACCGCCTTCGCGCACGTCAGCGTGCAGCCGCAGGGCGAGGCCGCCAAGGGCGGCTACGCGACCGTCAACATCAAGGTGCCGAACGAGCGCGACAACGCCTCCACCGTGAAGCTGGAGGTCAACTTCCCGCTCGACCACCCGCTCGCCTCCGTCATGCCGCAGCCCGTCCCCGGCTGGAAGGCCGAGGTCACGAAGAGCAAGCTCGACAAGCCGCTGGAGCTGCACGGCAGGAAGATCAACGAGGCCGTCTCCAAGGTCACCTGGACCGCCGACGGCTCGGGCATCGAGCCCGGCTTCTTCCAGACCTTCCCGCTCTCCCTCGGGCAGCTGCCCGAGGACGCCGACCAGCTGGTCCTCAAGTCGATCCAGACGTACTCCAACAAGGAGGTCGTGCGCTGGATCGAGGAGCAGAAGGAGGGTGCGGAGGAGCCGCAGAACCCGGCCCCCGTCCTGAAGCTCTCCGCGGCGTCCGACGACCACCACGGCGGCGCCGCGCCGTCCGCGACGGCCACCGCCTCCGCCTCCACGGGGGAGAAGTCCGGTCACGACGACAAGGCGGGCGACCACGAGGAGAAGGCCGCAGCGGCTTCCTCTTCCTCCTCCGACACCACTGCTCGGATCCTCGGCGTCGTCGGCATCCTCGTCGGCGTGGCCGGTGTGGCCTTCGGCGTCCTCGCCGGCCGCCGCCGCTCGGCCTGACGGCCGTACTCCCTCCCGAAGGACACGGAAAGAAACAGCATGTCCGCACAGAAGACGAACACCCCCGGGTCCGAGGGCGGTCCGGCTCGCCCGGGCCGCCCGGGCCGACGCACCCCGCTGCTCATCGCCACGGCCGCGATCGTCGCGGCGATCGGCGTCACCGCGGCCGTCGGCCTCGGCGACGGCAAGACCTCCGGCACGGGCAACGGTTCCGTCGCCGAGGTCTCCGGCGGCACCGACTCCACCAAGGCCGCGACCGTCCTGGACCGGCCGTACGACAAGCCCGCGCTCGTCCTCACCGACACCAAGGGCGAGAAGTACGACCTGCGCGAGCGCACCAAGGGCAAGCCGACCCTGATCTACTTCGGCTACACGCACTGTCCCGACGTCTGCCCCATGACGATGAGCAACATCGCCATCGCCAGGAAGCAGCTCCCCAAGGCCGACCAGGACAAACTCCAGGTCGTCTTCGTCACCACCGACCCCGAGCGGGACACCTCCGCCGAGCTCGCCAAGTGGCTGCCCGCCGCAGGCGACCCCTCCTTCACCGGTCTCACCGGCGAGTTCTCCGCCATCCAGGCGGGGGCCCGCCAGATCGGCATCGGGATCGACCCGCCGAAGAAGGAGAAGGACGGCAAGGTCGTCTCCATGCACGGGGCCCAGGTGATCGCCTTCTCGCCCACGACCGACCAGGGCTACGTCCTGTACGGCGAGGACACGACCGCCGAGCAGTACGCCGAGGACCTGCCGAAGCTCGTCAAGGGGGAGAACCCGTGAACCGCCGCACCACCGCCCTGTCCGCCGCCGTGGCGCTCGCCGCCTCGCTCGCGCTGACCGGGTGCTCGTCATCGGACGGTTCCCCGTCCGGGTCCGGAAAGCCCGAACTGAAGGTCAGCGGCGCGTTCATGCCCAAGCCGGTGACGGACATGGCCGGCGGCTTCCTCACCATCACCAACGACGGCGACACGGCGGACCGGCTGACCTCCGTCACCAGCCCGATCTCGGACGACGTGACGATCCACGAGACGAAGAACCAGAAGATGCAGGAGGTGAAGTTCTTCGACATCCCCGCGAACGGGAAGCTCTCCCTGGCACGCGGGGGCAACCACATCATGTTCATGTCGCTGAAGGAGAAGCCCGAGCAGGGCGACAAGGTCAGCGTCGAGCTCCACTTCGAGAAGTCCGACCCGATCAAGGTCGACCTCCCCGTCGAGGCCGCCAACCACAACCCGCAGCAGCACTGAACGCGTTGACGGAGTGACCCAGAGATGACGACCACCGCCCCGCGCCTCGGTACCGCCCTGGCACGGCTGCTGATCCTCGCGGCCGCGCTCCTCGGCACGCTGCTCGCCGGCGCCGCGCCCGCCTCCGCGCACGCGGCGCTCACCGGCAGCGACCCGAAGGACGGGTCGGTGGTCGCCACCGCGCCCAAGGAGGTCAACCTGACCTTCTCCGAGCAGGTCGCCATGAGCGCCGACTCCATCCGGGTCCTCGACCCGGCGGGGCGGCGGGCCGACACCGGCGAGATACGCGACCTGTGCAGCGGCTCCGTCGTCCGGTACGGGGTGGAGCTCCGCGCCGGTCTGCCCGACGGCACGTACACCGTGGCCTGGCAGACCGTCTCGGCCGACAGCCACCCCATCGCCGGCGCCTTCACCTTCTCCATCGGGGCCCCCTCCGCCACCTCCGTCGCGCTGCCCGACCGGGAGCCCGGCGGCGGACTCGTCGGCGCCCTCTACGGGATCGCGCGCTACCTCTCGTACGCCGGTTTCGCCGTCCTCGTCGGCGGCGGCGCCTTCGTCCTGGTCTGCTGGCCGCGCGGCGCGGGCGTCCGCCCGGTGCAGCAGACGGTGGTGCGGGCCTGGCTCGTCCTCACCGGCGCCACGCTGGCGATGCTGCTCCTGCGCAACCCGTACACCGGCTCCGGCGAACTCTCCGACGCCTTCGACCTGGCGGGCCTGAAGAGCGTCCTGGAGACGAAGACCGGGGCCGCGCTCACCTCCCGGCTGCTGCTCCTCGGCGCGGCCGCGCTCTTCGTGGCCGTCCTCTTCGGCTCCTACACCCGGCGCACCGACCCGAAGGAGAAGAAGGACCTCGTCTTCGGCCTCGGCATCGGCGGCACCGTGGTGGCCACCGGGATCGCCGGCACCTGGGCCCTGGCCGAGCACGCCTCGACCGGAATCCAGCCGGGCGTCGCCATGCCCGTGGACATCCTGCACCTCCTCGCCGTGGCCGCCTGGCTCGGCGGCCTCACCGTGCTGCTCGTCGCCCTCCACCGGGCGCCCTCCGTCGAACGCGCCGCGGTCGAGCGCTTCTCCAAGGTCGCCTTCACCTCCGTGGCCGTCCTCGCGGCCACCGGGCTCTACCAGTCCTGGCGGCAGGTCGGCTCCTGGTCCGCCCTGACCGGCACCCGTTACGGGCAGCTCCTCCTCGTCAAGATCGGCCTGATGGGCGTCCTCGTCGGGATCGCCTGGATCTCCCGCCGCTGGACCCAGCGACTGGCGGACCTCCCTTCGGCGGAGAAGGCGGAGAACGCAGAGAACGCAGAGAACGCAGAGGACGCGGAGAACGCGGCGACGAAGGCGACGGAGGGCGCCGAGGAGGCGAAGGGCGCCCGAGAAGCGGAAGACCCCGAGGACAGCGAAGGCCCCGAGAATGGCGAGGACGGTGAGGACGGCGAAGGCTCCGGGGCCGAAGAGGGGTCCGGAGCGGCCCCCGCCGTCGACCCCGAGCGGGCCGCCCAGCTCGCCCGGCAGCGGGCCGCCGTCGCCACCGCCCGGCGCAAGCGGGAGCGGGACGCCGACCCCGAACGGTCCGGACTGCGCCGCTCGGTGCTGACCGAGGCCGCCGTCGCCGTCGTCCTCCTCGTCGTGACCACCGTCCTCACCGCGACCGAACCCGGCCGCACCGAGGAGGAGGCCGGACGGTCCACCTCCGCCTCCGGCCCCGCCGCCGTGCCCGACCGGCCCGTCGACGTCCAGCTGCCCTTCGACACCGGTGGCGTCGACGGCAAGGGCGTCGTCCGGCTCAGCCTCGACCCCGGCCGCACCGGCGCCAACGGGCTCCACATCTATGTCGAGCGCCCCGACGGCAAGCCGCTGGACATCCCCGAGGTCAAGGTCGCCCTCACCCTGGAGGCGAAGGACGTGGGCCCGCTGCCCGTCGCCCCCGACCGCATTCAGGCCGGACACTGGAGCGCGAGCGGCGTGCAGATCCCGATGCCCGGCGAGTGGCGGATCCAGGTGACCGTCCGCACCTCCGACATCGACCAGACCACCATCGACAAGAACGTGAAGATCGGCTGACCCCCCGTGAGCGAGAGCGACATCAGCGAGCGCGACAACCTTGAGATCTCCCGGCGACGGCTGCTCGGCACCGTCGGCGCGGTGGGCGCGGCCGGTCTGGTCGTCGGCGCGGCCGGCGGCGCCGGGATCTCGGCGGCCTTCTCCGGCGACGGCACCGCCTCCGCGAACGGAGCCGGAGGCCCGGCGGCCCTGACCACCGTCGGCTCGACCGAGGTGATGTTTCACGGGAAACATCAGGCGGGCATCACCACTCCCCTCCAGTCCCGCGGCCATCTGGTCGCCTTCGACCTCGCCCCCGGAGCCGGGCGCAAGGAGGCCGTCGCCCTGATGCGCCGCTGGTCGGCCACGGCGAAGACGCTGATGGCAGGCAAGGCCCCGGCGCAGGACACCGGGGTCGCGCTCGACGCGGGTCCCTCCTCCCTCACGGTCACCTTCGGCTTCGGCCGCACCTTCTTCGACCGCACCGGCCTCGCCGCCCGGCGCCCCGCCGGGCTGGACCCGCTGCCGGCCTTCTCCTCGGACGCCCTGGACCCCCGGCGCTCGGGGGGCGATCTGTGGGTGCAGATCGGTGCCGACGACGCCCTCGTCGCCTTCCACGCGCTGCGGGCCGTGCAGAAGGACGCGGGGGACGCGGCCCGGGTGCGCTGGCAGATGAACGGTTTCAATCGCTCGGCCGGCGCCACCGCGCGGCCGATGACCGCCCGCAACCTCATGGGCCAGGTCGACGGCACCCGCAACCCGAAGCCCGCCGAACCCGACTTCGACCGGCGGATCTTCGTCCCGGCCGGGGCCACCGGCGCCGAGGAGTGGATGGCCGGCGGTTCGTACGCGGTGGTGCGCCGGATCCGGATGCTCCTGGACGACTGGGAGAAGCTGCCCCTGGGCGCGCAGGAGAAGGTGATCGGGCGCCGGAAGTCCGACGGGGCCCCGCTCACCGGCGGCACCGAGACCACCGAGCTCGACCTGGACAAGCGCGGCCCCGACGGCGGGACGGTCATCCCGGACAACGCCCACGCCCGGATCTCCGCCCCCGAACAGAACGGCGGGGCGGCGATGCTGCGCAGGCCGTTCTCCTTCCACGACGGCATCGGTCCGGACGGGACGCCGGACGCCGGTCTCCTCTTCATCTGCTGGCAGGCCGATCCGCTCCGGGGCTTCGTCCCGGTGCAGCGCAAGCTCGACCGGGGCGACGCGCTGTCCCCGTTCATCCGCCACGAGGCCAGTGGCCTCTTCGCGGTGCCGGGCGGCCCCGCCGAGGGCGAGTACGTGGGCCAGCGCCTCCTGGAGGCGTGAGGCCACCCGGACGGCGAGCGACGCGAGACGTCCGGCGGACGGCGGACGGCGGTTCCCCGGGACCATTAGGGTGACGGCATGTCCGCCACCCGATACACCTATCTCGGTCCCGAAGGCACCTTCACCGAAGCGGCGCTGCGCACGCTGCCCGAGGCCGCGACGCGGGAACTCGTCCCCATGGTCTCGGTCCCCGCCGCCCTCGACGCCGTACGGAACGGGGAGGCCGCCGCCGCGCTCGTCCCGATCGAGAACTCGGTCGAGGGCGGGGTGACCGCGACCCTGGACGAACTGGCCTCCGGCGAACCGCTGATGATCTACCGCGAGGTGCTGCTGCCGATCGCCTTCGCGCTCCTCGTCCGGCCCGGGACCGAGCTCTCGGAGATCAAGACGGTCACGGGCCACCCGGTGGCCCAGCCGCAGGTCCGCAACTGGCTGCGGAAGCACCTGCCCGACGCGGTGTGGGAGTCGGCCGCGTCCAACGCGGACGGGGCCCGGCTGGTGCGGGAGGGCCGCTTCGACGCCGCCTTCGCGGGGGAGTTCGCGGCGGCGACGTACGGGCTCGAAGCCCTTGTGACCGAGATCCACGACGCGGAGAACGCCGAGACGCGGTTCGTGCTCGTGGGCCGGCCGGCCCGGCCCGCGGCCCCGACGGGTGCGGACAAGACCTCGGTGGTGCTGTGGCTGGGTGACGATCATCCGGGTGCCCTCCTCGAACTGCTCCAGGAATTCGCGGTGCGCGGGGTGAACCTGATGCTGATTCAGTCCCGTCCCACGGGGGCGGGGATCGGGAACTACTGCTTCGCCGTGGACGCCGAGGGCCATATCGCGGACCGGCGGGTGGGCGAGGCGCTGATGGGGCTCAAGCGGATCTGCCCCAAGGTGCGGTTCCTCGGCTCGTATCCGAGGGCGGGCGTCGCGGTCGAGGACGTGCGGGTGCTGCGGCGCGGCACTTCGGACGGGGAGTTCATGGCGGCCTCCGACTGGCTGGCGAGGGCCCAGGACGGTCGGGCCTGATCCGAGAATGGCGGATCGCGCGCCGGAGGGTGCACGGTCGTCCACAGGTACGAACCAGTAGTCCTACCTGCATACTTTTCAGTTACCCACAGAGGTTATCCACAGGCATTCCACTCGACCTGGGGACAAGTCGACACCACACTCCGGCAAGGTCGACAAATCGCCCTAGCCACTCCTCTTCACCGGGGGTGTCATCCACAGCGCTTCACCCGCGCCTTCGTCAGCATCCCCCACCAGACCCACTCTTCGGAGTGAGCACTTCCCACCCGAATGAGTGTCTCGATGGTGTTTGATCACGGATTTCCCAGGCGCGGAGAGGAAAAGACCTGCGACTCTTTCCATGGTCCACAGGTTTTTCACACAGCCTGTGGATAACCGAATGGACTCACCCCGCCCGACATTCCCAAGAGCGGCAATTCGGGCGAAACTCCACACGCCCTCTTATCCGGTGGGGTCGCGCCGACACACACCGGTAGCCTGGTGGGGTGATTGACCTTCGCCTGCTCCGTGAGGACCCCGACCGTGTTCGCGCCTCCCAGCGCGCCCGTGGAGAGGACGTCTCCCTCGTCGACGCCCTGCTCTCCGCCGATGAGCGGCGCAGGTCGTCCGGCGTCCGCTTCGACGAGCTCCGATCCGAGCAGAAGGCGCTCGGCAAGCTGATCCCCAGGGCCACCCCGGAGGAGCGCGCCGAGCTCCTGCAGAAGGCCGAGCAGCTCAAGACCGACGTCAAGGCCGCCGAGGCCGAGCAGAACGAGGCCGACGAGACGGCCAAGCGCCTGCTGCTCCAGCTCGGGAACATCGTCCACACGGACGTCCCCGTCGGCGGCGAGGAGGACTTCGTCGTCCTGGAGACGCACGGCACCATCCGCGACTTCGCGGCCGAGGGCTTCGAGCCCAAGGACCACCTGGAGCTGGGCGAGGCCCTCGGCGCCATCGACGTGGAGCGGGGCGCCAAGGTCTCCGGCTCGCGCTTCTACTACCTGACCGGCGTCGGCGCCCTCCTGGAACTGGCCCTGGTCAACGCGGCGATCGCCCAGGCCACCGAGGCCGGCTTCATCCCCATGCTGACCCCCGCGCTCGTCCGCCCGCGCGCCATGGAGGGCACCGGATTCCTCGGCCAGGCCGCGGAGAACGTGTACCACCTGGAGAAGGACGACTACTACCTCGTCGGCACCTCCGAGGTCCCCCTCGCCGCGTACCACATGGACGAGATCATCGACGCCGACAAGCTGCCGCTGCGGTACGCGGGCTTCTCGCCCTGCTTCCGCCGCGAGGCCGGCACGTACGGCAAGGACACCCGCGGCATCTTCCGCGTCCACCAGTTCGACAAGGTCGAGATGTTCTCGTACGTCGCGCCCGAGGACGCGGAGAACGAGCACAAGCGCCTCCTGGAGTGGGAGAAGCAGTGGCTGACCGGCCTGGAGCTGCCGTTCCAGGTCATCGACGTCGCCACCGGTGACCTCGGCGCCTCCGCCTCCCGCAAGTTCGACTGCGAGGCGTGGATCCCGACGCAGGGCAAGTACCGCGAGCTGACCTCGGCGTCGAACTGCGACAGCTTCCAGGCCCGCCGCCTCTCCGTCCGCATGCGCGACGAGCAGGGCGGCAAGAAGACGGTGCAGCCGCTGGCCACCCTGAACGGCACGCTGTGCGCCGTACCGCGCACGATCGTGGCGATCCTGGAGAACCACCAGCTGGCCGACGGTTCGGTGCGGGTGCCCGAGGTGCTCCGTCCCTACCTCGGCGGCCGTGAGGTCCTGGAGCCGATCGCCAAGTGAGCCCCTTCCCCTACCGCCTGGTCGCCACGGACCTCGACGGGACGCTGCTGCGCTCCGACGAGTCCGTGTCGGACCGTACGCGGGACGCGCTCGCCGCCGCG
Source organism: Streptomyces bikiniensis (assembly GCA_000716465.1). GTDB lineage: Bacteria > Actinomycetota > Actinomycetes > Streptomycetales > Streptomycetaceae > Streptomyces > Streptomyces bikiniensis. The sequence continues at coordinate 194,398 of JNWL01000005.1, read as the reverse complement.
ACGGCGGCGGGCGCCGCCCACATCGTGGTCACCGGCCGGGCGGTGCCCTGGACCCGGCACATCCTCGACGACCTCGGCTACGAGGGGATCGCGGTGTGCGGGCAGGGCGCGCAGGTCTACCACGCCGGTGAGCACCGGCTGCTGACCTCGCTGACCCTGGACCGGCAGCTCGCCGGGCTCGCCCTGTCCAAGATCGAGGCCGAGGTGGGGCCGCTGGCCCTCGCCGCGAGCCGCGACGGTCTGGAGGGCGAGGTCCTGATGGGCCCCGGCTACCGGGCCCACGAGGGTCCGCTGCCGTACGTGCCGTACGAGGACCCGTCGGAGCTGTGGTCGGCGCCGCTGACCAAGCTCTACATCCAGCACCCGACGCTGACCGACGACGAGCTGACCCGGGCCGCCCGCGCCACGGTCGGCGGGCTCGTGGACATCGTCATGGCGGGCCCCGGCATCGTGGAGATCCTCCCGCTCGGCCTCAGCAAGGCGACGGGCCTCTCGCTCGCCGCGCGCCGGCTGGGCGTGAAGGCGGTGGAGACGATCGCCTTCGGCGACATGCCCAACGACATCCCGATGTTCGGCTGGGCGGCCCGCGGCGTGGCCATGGGCAACGCGCACGCGGAGCTGAGGGCGGTGGCCGACGAGGTGACCGCCTCGAACGAGGAGGACGGCATCGCGGTCGTCCTGGAGCGCCTGCTGACCGGCTGAGCCGGTCCGGTACCCAAAAGGACCCGGAACCTGACCCGGTACTCAAAAGGACCCGAGACCTGAACCGGGAGACAAAAGGGCCCGGGACCTGAACCAGGACCTGAAAGGAGGGGGCGGCCCGCGTGGACCGAGTCCGCGCGCTCGAAGCGGCCGCCCCTCTCCTCCGGGAGATCCCCCGTGTCCCCCGTACGTCTAGTGTGCGCCGGGTCGCTGTTCGTGTGCGACCGGTTTTCCGCGCGTCAGCGGGTAGCAGGCGAGGCCGACGGCCAGGGCGATCGCGTGACCCAGATCGGTGTACGTGCGGTCGGTGACGAGCGGGACGGCGAAGAGCGCGATCACGCCCACGAGGTGGAACCGGCGCCAGGGCCGGGCGAGCCGGTACGCGAGGATGCCCGCCGAGGCGGCGAGTCCGTAGCTGACCCCGATGTCCACGACGTGCGCCATGCCGCGCGGCACGTCGTGGAGGCGGATGGCCGCCAGGACCGCCTGCTGGCTGACGAGCGTCGCCGTGATGTGCGCGGCGGCGACGGTGAAGAGCCACTTCGCGGTGCCGAGCCAGCGCTCCACGGGCGCGTGCAGGAGCTCGAAGAGCACCGCGTACAGCACGATGTCGGCCGGGTCCTCGATCCAGAACGCGCTGCCGAGCAGGGCCCGCACCGGGTGGTGGGCGAGCTGGTGCAGGTTGCTGCTGTTGCGGTGGAGGAAGTACTCCTCCACGCCGGTGGGAACGAGCGCGAGGACGAGGCTGGTGAGCGCGACGACCGCCAGCCACACCTGCGTACCGGGTGACGAACGCACCCACGACCTGATCGGCCGGGACGGTTCGCCACCCGGAGGGGTACTGCTCGGCGCCTTCTCGTTCGGCACCCTGCTGCTCGGCACCCTTCAGTGCCTATCACCCGGACCCGCCGGGCCCTGGTAGCGGCCTCAGAAATTGATCATGTGTCCGGCGATCCCGTGGATCGCCTCCTTCACGGCCTCGCCCAGGGTCGGGTGCGCGTGGACGTTCCGGGCGACCTCGTGGACCGTGAGGTCCCACTGCTGGGCCAGGGTCAGCTCGGGCAGCAGCTCGGTGACGTCGGGGCCGATCAGGTGGGCACCGATGATCTCGCCGTACTTGGCGTCCGCGACGATCTTGACGAAGCCGGTGGCGTCGCCGAGGCCGTGCGCCTTGCCGTTCGCGGTGAAGGGGAACTTCGCGACCTTGACGTCGAAGCCCTTCTCGCGCGCCTGCTTCTCGGTCCAGCCGAAGCTGGCGATCTGCGGCTGGCAGTAGGTGGCGCGCGGGATCATCGGGTAGTCGAGCTCCATCGTCTCGGCGTCCGCGATGGTCTCGGAGGCGATGACGCCCATGGCCTCGGCGGTGTGCGCGAGCATCAGCTTCGCGGTGACGTCGCCGATGGCGTAGATGTGCGGCACGGAGGTGCGGCAGCGGCCGTCGACGTCGATCGCGCCGCGCTCGGTCAGGGCGACGCCGGTGTTCTCCAGGCCGTAGCCCGTGACGTTCGGGGCGAAGCCGATCGCCTGGAGGACCTTGTCGGCCTCCAGGACCTTCTGGGCACCGTCCTTGCCGGTGACGGTGACGCGGACCTGCGGGCCGGACTCGTCGATGGACTCGACGCGGGTCGAGGTCAGGACGTCGATGCCGAGCTTGCGGTACTGCTTCGCCAGCTCCTTGGAGACGTCCTCGTCCTCCAGCGGGGCGATCCGGTCGAGGAACTCGACGATCGTGACCTTGGTGCCGTAGTTGTTCAGGACGTACGCGAACTCGATGCCGATCGCGCCGGCGCCGGCGATGACGATCGACTTCGGGGCGTCCTCGGCGAGGATCTGCTCCTCGTACGTCACCACGCGGTCGGTGCGGGAGGTGCCCGGCAGCAGGCGCGGGGTGGCGCCGGTGGCGATGATGCAGTTGTCGAAGGCGATCGTCTCCGAGGTGCCGTCGGACTTGGCCACCTGGAGGGTGTTCGCGTCGAGGAAGGTGCCCCGGCCGTCGAACTCGGTGATCCCGTTCTTCTTCATCAGGTAGTGGACGCCCTTGACGCGGCCGTCCGCGACCGTGCGGCTGCGGCGGAACGCCTCCGTGTAGTCGAAGGAGACGGTGCCGTCGACCTTGATGCCGAAGGTCTTGGCCTCGTGGTTGAAGATGTGGGCCAGTTCCGCGTTGCGCAGCAGCGCCTTGGTCGGGATGCAGCCGACGTTCAGACAGACGCCGCCCCAGTACTTCTCCTCGACGACCGCGACCCGCTTGCCCAGCTGGGCGGCGCGGATGGCGGCCACGTAACCGCCGGGGCCTGCTCCGAGTACGACGACGTCGAAGCGGTCTGACATGACTGACTCCCGAGGGTGATGAGGGTGTGCGGTCCGCGTACGGCCCCACAGTAGTCCGGTGTCCCGGAGGCCGTGAGTTGTAGGATGACTGGGCAACCGGGCAAATGAGAGGGCGGACGGCATGGCGCTCAGGGCGGCGGGGCGGACCTCGCTGGTGGACTCCGCGGTGGAACAGCTCCGCGGTCAGCTCGCGGGCGGGGAGTGGGCGGTCGGCGACCGCATCCCCACCGAGCACGAGCTGGCGCAGCAGCTCGGAGTGGGCCGCAACACCGTCCGCGAGGCCGTCCGGGTCCTCGTCCACGCCGGGCTCCTGGAGTCCCGGCAGGGCAACGGCACCTTCGTCAGGTCCACCGCCGACCCGGCGGCCGTCCTGCACGGGGTCCGGCACGCGGGCGCGGCCGACGTGCTCGAACTCCGGGTCGCCCTGGAGGCCGAGGCGGCCCGGCTCGCCGCGACCCGGCGCGACACCCACGACCTGCTGCGGCTGCGGGCCGCCCTGACCACCCTGCGGGAGGAGGGCGACCGGGACGCCGACGCGGACCTCGCCTTCCACCTGGCGGTCGTCGGCGCGACCCGCAACGCGGCCTTCGTGGAGGTGTACCGCTTCTTCTCCGCCCAGGTCCACGAGGTCCTGGTGGAGGCGCTCGGCGACCGGGAGATGCCGCCGGTCGACATCGACGCCCACGAGGCCCTGGTGGCCGCGATCGAGGCGGGCGACCCGGAGGCGGCGGAGCGGCAGGCCCGCGAGCTGCTGCGGGAGCCGATGGAGACGGTCGCGGCGCTGACGGAGCGGACCCGATGAGCGCCGGAGCGCGTATGTCAGGTACGGGGGCGCGGATGTCGGGTACGGGGGCGTGTACGTCAGGTGCGGAGGCGCGTGCGTCAGGTAGGGGGGCGGACGCGTCGGCGCCCGTGACCGCGCCCAACACCACGCTGAACCCTGGTTCCGCGCCCGACGCCGCGCTCGCCCCTGGCTCCCCGCCCGTGTCCGGCTCCGCGCCGGGCCCCGCGCCCGTGCTCGTCGACGCCGAGGCCGGGGCTCGGCCCTCGGCGGCCGGGGCGGCGGCCCGGCGCGCCCTGCTCGCGCATCCGGCCCTGCTCCTCGTCGGGATCGTGCTGGCCTCGCTCAACATGCGGGCCGCCCTGGCGAGCGTGGCGCCCCTGGCCGGCGAGATATCCGCCGCCTTCGGGCTCTCCGCGGCGGCGAGTTCGCTCGTCACCTCGGTGCCGGTGCTCTTCCTGGGCGCGGGCGCGGCGGTCGCGCCGTGGCTGGGCCGCCGGTTCGGCGCCGAGCGCGTGCTGTTCGCGGCGCTCCTCCTGCTCGCCGCCGGCATCCTCGCGCGCGTCCTGCCCTCCGTGTACGCGCTGTACGGCGGCGGGGTCCTCGTCGGGACGGCGATCGCCCTGCTCAACGTGCTCATGCCGGGCCTGATCAAGCGTGACTTCCCGGACCGGGCCGCGTCGATGACCTCGGTCTACACGGGCGCGATGATCGCGGGCGCCACGGTGGCCGCGGCGGCGGCCGTCCCCCTGGAGAAGGCCCTGGGCGGCGGCTGGCAGGCCTCCCTCGGCTCCTGGTCGCTGCTCGCCGCGGTGGCGGCGCTCGCCTGGCTGCCCCAGGTCCTGATCGCCCGCGGCCGTACGGGTCACGCGGTACGGGCCGTCCCGGCCGGCGGCGCCCGCCCGGTGAGCGTCCGGCGCTCGGCGCTCGCCTGGCAGGTCACCCTCTTCATGGGGCTGCAGTCGCTCTGGACGTATGTGCTGATCGCCTGGATGCCGACGATCTTCGTCGACCACGGGATGGACCGCTCCACCGCGGGCATGGTCTTCGCCTTCAACAACCTGGTGCAGGTGGCGGGCGCCTTCGTGGTGCCGCTGCTCGCCGGCCGGATGCGGAGTCAGCGGCCGCTGGTCGTGCTCGTCACCACGCTGGTCGCCGCCGGTTACGCCGGTCTGATGGTGGCGCCCGTGGAGGGCGCCTGGCTCTGGTCGGCGCTCCTCGGCATCGGCCAGGGCGGCGCGGTCGGGCTCGCCCTGACCCTGGTCGTGCTGCGTTCCGGGGACGCGGTGACCGCGGCCGGGCTCTCGGGGATGGCTCAGACGGTCGGCTATCTGCTCGCCGCCGCGGGCCCGCTGGCAGCCGGCGCCCTCCACCAGGCCACCGGCTCCTGGACTGCACCGATCTGCGTGGTCCTCGGCGTCTGCGCGGCGGCCCTGGCCGTGGGCCTCCTCGCCGCCCGGGACCGCACGGTCTGAGCACAACGGGCCGGGGCGGCCGGGGAACCGACCGGGGTGGCGGGGCGGCTCCGGAAGGGCCTCCCGGCTCCGGGGGCGACGACCCTCGGAGCCGTACCGCTTCCGTGTCCGGTCCCGGGGCCTACTCCTCGCCCGCCAGGGTCAGGCGGCGGAGCTTCTGGCCGGCGAACCAGGTGGCCGTGACCGTGACCGCCACCAGGAGGACCACCGCCGTGGTGAGGCCGACGTCGGAGGTGACCAGGCCGTCGCCGGTGACCTTCTCCGCGAGGGCGAGCGCCCACTGCTGGACGCTCAGGGTGCGGGCACCCGCGATCAGGGAGCCGAAGAGGGTCTCCCACACCAGGGCGTAGACCAGGCCGATCACCACGGCGTGCCGGCTGACCGTGCCGAGCAGCAGGAACAGGGCGCTGTACGTGATGGAGGCCACGAGCGCCGCCACCGTGTAGGCAACGGCCACCTGCTGGCCGTTGCCGTTGAGGATGAACCCGGCGATCAGCGTGGGAACCGCCGAGAAGGCCATCGTCACCGCGATCGCCACGATCAGTTTCGTGAAGATGATCGTGGGCCGCTTCACGGGCTTGGACAGCAGGTAGACGATCGAGCCGTCGTCGATCTCCGGGCCGATCGCGCCCGTGCCGGCGATCACGCCGATCAGCGGCACCATCGTGGCCAGGGCGAAGCCGCCGAGGACGTCGGACGCGGCCTGGTCGTCCGCGCCGTTGAGCACGCGGATCGCGGCCGAGATGACCAGCAGCATGGCGGGCAGCAGGAAGAGGATCAGGGCCCTGCGGCGGCCGAGGAGGGCCCGGTAGGTGAGTCGGGCGACTGTGGGGTTGTACATCGGTCGGGCTCCTTTCAGGCCGCTACGAGGTACGAGAAGACCGATTCGAGGGACTCGTCCGAGGGCGAGACCGTCAGGAGGCGGATCCCCCGCTCGCGAGCGACCTTCGGCAGCAGTTCCGTGAACCGCCCGAAGTCGACCGCCTGGATGCGCAGTCCGCCGTCCGCGTGGTCGACCTCGATGCCGGCCGTGGACGGGTCGGCGATCAGCGCGGCCGCGAGGGCCCGGTCGTCGCTGGAGCGGACCAGGTAGCGGTGCGGCCGGTCCGTCATCAGGCGGCGGATCTTGCGGAAGTCGCCGGAGGCCGCGTGCCGTCCGGCCACGATCACCTCGATGTGGGAGGCGAGCTGCTCGACCTCCTCCAGGATGTGCGAGGAGAAGAGGACCGTGCGGCCGTCCGCGCCCATCCGCCGCAGCAGGTCCATCAGCTGCATGCGCTGGCGCGGGTCCATGCCGTTGAACGGCTCGTCGAGCAGCAGCACCGACGGGTCGTGGACGAGGGCCGAGGCCATCTTCACGCGCTGCCGCATGCCCTTGCTGTAGGTGGAGACCTTGCGGTCCTGCGCGTACTCCATCTCGACCGTGGCCAGGGCCCTCTGGGCCTCCTTGGCACCGAGGCCCTGGAGTTCGGCGTTGGCCACGACGAACTCGCGGCCGGTGAGGAAGTCGTACATCGCCTCCCGCTCGGGCACGACGCCGATGTCGCGGTAGACCGACTCGTTCCTCCAGATCGTCCGCCCGTCGAGGGTGACGGCGCCGGTGGAGGGGTCGAGGAAGCCGCCCATCATGTTGATCAGGGTGGACTTCCCGGCGCCGTTGGGCCCGAGGAGGCCGGTGACGCCCGGGCCCACCGTCATCGAGACGTCGTTCACGGCCACGACGTTTCCGAACCAGCGGGAGACGTGGTCGATGTGGAGCGTGGTCACAGTCCGACCTTTCGGTAGCGGCGCATCAGGATGCCGTACGAGCCGGCGATCAGCGCGAGGACGACCAGCAGGTAGACCACGCCGAACCCGGCGCCCGGGCCCCCGAGCTCGGGGAACATGGACGGTGCGCCCAGGAAGGCGTTCTGCACGCCGTCGATGAGGGTGATCGGGGAGAACAGGCCGAGCCACTTGATGGCGCCCGCGTTCTCCGTGACGTAGGCGATGCCCATGAGCGTCGAGACCGCGCCGTACGAGATGGTCAGCACGCCGATGACGGCGGCGACGCCGAAGCCCCGGCGCGGGGTGAGGGCCGCCATGACGAGGCCGATGCCGCCGAAGAGCAGCGAGAGCAGCGCCACGGAGACGAGCCCCTGGCCGAACATCTTGGTCTGCTCGGCGAAGTCCATCTTGGCGAGCATCGAGCCGATCCACATGATCAGCAGCGGGACGGCCGTGAGGATGAAGAGTGCCGACGCCATCGCCCCGTACTTGGCGAGGACGTAGTCCGCGCGCTCGATCGGGCGGGAGAAGTACAGGGGCACGGTCCTGAACCGGAGGTCGCGGGAGACGGACTGGGGAGCCTGGGAGGCCAGGAAGATGCCGATGACGACCTGGAGGTAGATCGCGTACTGCGTGTACTCGATCGAGAGCTTGGTCTGCTGGGTGGCGACCGCGACGGCGACGATGATCAGCGCGGGGGCGCACATCACGCCGGCGAGCAGCATCGGCAGCACCTTGGACTTGGCGCTGCGGCCCAGTCCGTACGCGCCGCGCAGGGACTGCGAGAAGAGCGACCGGCGCGCGTACGCCCGGCCGAGGCGCGGGCCGTCGTAGGACCGGTAGCCGATGTTGTGGATCCGGGTCGTGTCGGGAGCGGCCTGGGAGGGCTGGGGGATCTGGGTGCTCATCGGGCCGGCACCTCCTCGTGCGGCGTGGACGCCTCGGCGGCCTCCGGACGGAAGACCTCGGCGATGTGGTGGCGGCGCTGCTCCATGCGGACGAGCCCGAGGCCGAGCCCGGCGACGGTGTCGCGCACGAGGTCGTACGTCTCCTCGCCCTCCGCCTCCAGGAGCAGGATGTGGCCGGCGCCGGGCAGGCCCTCCTCCACGCCCGGGTGGAGGGTGACGCCGGCGGCGGTGAGGGCCGTGCGGAGGGCCGCCGTGCCGTCGGGGTGCTCGTCGGAGTCGGTGACCTCGACCGCGAGGGTCGTGGTGGTCCGGGTGAAGTCGCTGGTGGAGCTGGAGCGCAGGAGGCGCCCGCCGTCGATGACGACGACGTGGTCGCAGGTGCGTTCCAGTTCGCCGAGGAGGTGGGAGGTGACGAGGACGGAGATGCCGAAGTCGGTCCAGATCCGGCGGATCAGTCCGAGCATCTCGTCCCGGCCGACCGGGTCGAGGCCGTTGGTCGGCTCGTCGAGGAGGACCAGCTTCGGGTCGTGGACCAGTGCCTGAGCGAGCTTCACCCGCTGTTTCATGCCGGTCGAGTAACCGCCGATGGGGCGGTAGCGCTCCTCGTACAGGCCGACGTGACGCAGGGTGTCGGCCGTCCGCTCGCGGGCGGCGGTCGGGGGCAGCCCGGACATGCGCGCCATGTGGACGACGAACTCGGTGGCCGAGACGTCCGGGGGGAGGCAGTCGTGCTCGGGCATGTATCCCACGCGCTCGCGGATCTGGGGGCCGGAGGTGCGGACGTCGAGGCCCAGGACCTCCGCGTGGCCCTCCGTGGCGGGGGAGAGTCCGAGCAGAATCTTGATCATCGTGGACTTGCCGGCTCCGTTGGCACCCACCAGTCCGGTCACACCGGGCCCGATGTCCAGGGAGAGCCGGTCGAGAGCGGTCACCCGGGGGAACCGCTTGCTGAGGCTTTCGGTCGCGATCACAGTCACGCTCCGAAGGTAGTGGTGTGCGCCACAGGCGTCGTCAGACCAACGGCTCGATCTCTGTCCGACTACAGGAGTACAAGCCAGTAGGGGCGGAACGACGAAAGTCGTCGCCCCCGTGACCGCCCATCGCACGTCCGGGTGGCCGCGGGCGGGCTTCCGTCGGACTTTTCCACAGGCCGCCGTCCGCCCCCTTGACTCAGCCGCCGAGCATTGTCACATTCATCGATGTCAAGTTACGAACGCGGAGCGCAGCCGGGCGCTCACGGGGGACGGGGGCGGCATGGCGACGGCGGTGGCAGGTGAACTCTCCTCGGAGCTACGGGGATTCAGGGAAGTGCAGCGGCTCTCCTACGCGTGTGCGGAAGCCGTCGCGGCGCAGCTGAAGCCGGGCGTGACCGAGCGCGAGGCCGCCCGGATGCAGCGGGAGTGGCTGCACGAACGGGGAGTACGGGACTGGTTCCACCGGCCGTTCGCCTGGTTCGGGGACCGCACGGCCTTCGTGGACTTCAGGGTCCCGCTCCAGTTCTTCCCCACGGACCGGCGCCTGGAGGCGGGGATGCCGTTCATCCTCGACATGGCCCCGGTGTACAAGGGGTACACGGCCGACATCGGTTACAGCGGCTGCCTCGGCCTCGATCCCCTGCACGACAGGTTGCTCGCCGACCTCGCGGCCCACCGCGAGCTGATCCTGCGCGAGGTGCGCGAGCGCCGCACGCTGCGCGAGATATACGAGGACGTGGACCGGCTCATGGTCCGCCAGGGGTACGCGAACCGGCACCGGGCCTACCCCTTCGGCGTCATCGCCCACAAGATCGACCGGGTGCGGGAGCGCCGCTGGTCGCCGACGCTCTTCGGCTTCGGCACCCGGGCGCTCAAGGGCCTGGCGAGCGACGCCCTGCACGGGCACCGGGACGGCTGGTCGCCGCTCTGGTCGCCGTACAAGTTCTCCGACCACCCGCCCACGCCCGGGCTGTGGGCGGTCGAGCCGCACCTCGGGTTCCGGGGTACGGGCGCGAAGTTCGAGGAGATCCTGGTCGTCACCGACTCCCGGGACCCCGAGCAGAGCGCGTTCTGGCTGGACGACGATCTGCCGCACGTGCGGCGCTGGAACGAGGGAGCGGTCTGATGACGGAGCTCAAGGGGGCCCGGGAGCGCCGGGTCCGTACGGGCGGGATCGAGCTGTGCGTCGCCGAGCTCGGCGAGACGGGCCGGCCGACCGTCCTGCTCGTGCACGGCTACCCGGACTCCAAGGAGGTGTGGTCGGAGGTCGCGGTCCGGCTGGCCGAGGAGTTCCACGTGGTGCTGTACGACGTCCGGGGCCACGGCCGGTCGACGGCGCCCGTACCGCTGCGCGGCGGCTTCACCCTGGAGAAGCTGACGGACGACTTCCTGGCGGTCGCCGACGCCGTCAGCCCGGACCGGCCGGTCCACCTCGTCGGCCACGACTGGGGCTCGGTGCAGGGCTGGGAGTTCGCGACCGTGCCGCGCACCGAGGGCCGGATCGCCTCCTTCACCTCGATGTCCGGGCCCTCCCTCGACCACTTCGGGCACTGGATCAAGCGGCGGATGAACCGGCCCACCCCGCGCCGGGTCGGCCAGCTCCTCGGCCAGGGCGCCAAGTCCTGGTACGTGTACATGCTCCACACCCCCGTGCTGCCGGAGCTGGCCTGGCGCGGGCCGCTCGGCAAGCGCTGGCCGCGGATCCTGGAGCGGGTGGAGAAGGTCCCGGCCGGCGACTACCCGACGTCCTCGCTGCCGGACGACGCGGCGCACGGGGCCTGGCTCTACCGGGACAACGTCCGGGCCAGGCTCTCCCGGCCGCGCCCCGACGCGTACGCGCACGCGCCCGTGCAGCTGATCGTGCCGACCGGTGACGCCTTCCTCTCCGACCGGCTCTACGACGACCTGGGCGCCTGGGTGCCGCGACTGACCCGGCGCACCCTGCCCGCCAAGCACTGGGTGCCCCGCACCCGGCCGGACCAGCTGTCCTCCTGGATCACCGAGTTCGTCCGGGCCCACGAGGAGCCGGTGGCCGGGGCGCCGAAGCAGGTCGCGGCGTCGGTGAAGAGCGGGGTGCGGCCGGAGTACGCGGAGCGGTTCGGCGGGCAGCTCGTCCTGGTGACCGGGGCGGCCAGCGGCATCGGGCGGGCCACCGCCTTCGCGTTCGCGGAGGCCGGCGCCCGGGTCGTGGCCGTGGACCGGGATGCCGAGGGGGCGGTCCGTACGGCGGAGATGGCGCGGCTGATCGGTGCTCCGGAGGCCTGGGGCGAAGCCGTCGACGTCTCCGACGAGCAGGCGGTGGAGAAGCTGGCCGCCAAGGTGGAGGACGAGTACGGGGTCGTCGACGTCCTGGTCAACAACGCGGGCATCGGGCTCGCGGGATCCTTCTTCGAGACGTCGAGCGAGGAGTGGGCGCGGGTCCTGGACGTCAACCTGTGGGGCGTGATCCACGGGTGCCGGCACTTCGGGGCGCGGATGGTCGCACGGGGCCAGGGGGGCCACATCGTGAACACCGCGTCCGCGGCGGCGTTCCAGCCCTCCCGGGCCCTGCCCGCGTACAGCACGTCGAAGGCGGCGGTGCTGATGCTCAGCGAGTGCCTGCGCGCCGAACTGGCCGGGCAGGGCATCGGGGTGTCCGCGATATGCCCCGGCATCGTCAACACCAACATCACGGCGACCACGCGGTTCGCCGGGGTGTCGGACGCGGCGGAGGAGAAGCGGCGGCAGAAGAAGGCGTCCCGGCTGTACGGGCTGCGGAACTACCCGCCGGAGAAGGTCGCGGACGCGATCCTGGGGGCCGTCCTGCACGACCGGGCCGTCGTGCCGGTGACCCCCGAGGCCCGGGGCGCCCGCCTCCTGTCCCGGCTGAGCCCGGGCGCCCTGCGGGCCCTCGCGCGGTGGCAGCCGCCGGCATAGGGAGACGACGGCGTAGGCATAGGGCGACGGCGACGTAGGCACAGGGAGACGGCGACGTAGAGACAGGGGGCGGCGACGCAGGGACAGGGAGAAGGTGCCGTAGAAAGACGGCGGCGTAGAGGGTCGGCGGCGTAGGAGGTCGGCGAGGGCCGGGGCGGCGCGGGTCGGGGAGCGGCGGTCGTACGATCCCTCGCAGGACGGATCCCGCGGCGGCGGGGTGGTGGAAGCGGTCGGTGGGAGCGGGTTTGACCGAGCAGTCAGCACAGCCGGAGTACCGGATCGAGGACCTCGCCCGTCTCAGCGGGGCCACGGTCCGGACGATCCGCGCCTACCAGGACCGCGGTCTGCTGCCCCGTCCGGAACGGCGGGGCAGGGCGAACGTCTACGGGGACGCGCACCTCGCGCGGCTCCGGCGGATCGCCGACCTCCTCGACCGGGGCTACACCCTGGCCTCGATCAAGGAGCTCCTGGAGGCGTGGGACACCGGTCGGGGGCTCGGTGGCGTGCTCGGTCTGGTCGCGGAGGTCCACGGGCCGTGGACGGACGAAGAGGCGGCCCGGATATCGCGCGCGGAGCTGGACGCCCGCTTCGGCGGCACGCCGGACGAGGAGGCCATCCGGGAGGCGGTGGAGCTGGGCGTGCTGGAGCGGATCCCGGACCGGGAGGCGGAGGAGTACCTCGTACCGAGCCCCCAGGAGCTGGCGGTGGCGGCCGAGCTGTACGCGGCCGGGGTGCCGCTGACGGCGATCACCGGGCACCTGAAGGAACTGCGGGGGCAGGTGGAGCACATCGCCTCCCGGTTCCTGGAGTTCACGACCGAGTACGTCTTCGCCCGCTATCTGGAGCACCGCCCGCCGACGGACGCGGACGCGGCCGAGGCGGCGGCGATGGTACGGCGGCTCAGGCCGCTCGCCCAGCAGACGGTGGATGCCGAACTGGCGCGCGCCATGCGCCTGTTCGCCACCCGGCACCTCCAGATCCACCTGTCGCCGGACGCGCCGCCCGCGCAGGACGACGAGCCGCGCCCGGTGGCGCTGCCCGCCGGGACGGTCCGAGCCGTGCAGGGCCTGGTCGGGGCGGAAGGAGTGGCGGCCTTCGTCACGGCCGCCACGGAACGGGAGGTCCACAAGAGGACGTTGGACGCCCTCTCCTCGCGCCATCACGAAAGTTGCGTAGATGATCAAAGGGGTCAATTGCCTTGAATTGAAGGCCTTGTTGTCCACAGAAAGGCCAATCACCCTGTGGATAAGTAGGCTTGACTGTGGATCAAACCTGTCCACCGGAAATCGTCGAAAAGCATTGGCGGGGGTGGAGCGGGCTCCGGCATCCTGACCGGATGACCTCACGATCACCCATGGACGAACGTCGCACGGTGAAGGTCTCCAAGTACCTCTCCAAGCATCTGCGCCACCAGCCCGAGCGCATCGGGCTGGCCCTCGACGCGCAGGGCTGGACCGAGATCGACGCGCTGCTCCGCGCCGCCGCGGAGCACGGTTTCCCGATCTCCCGCGAGGAACTCGACCACGTCGTCGCGACCAACGACAAGAAGCGCTTCGCGATCGAGGGCACCCGCATCCGCGCCAGCCAGGGCCACACCGTCCAGGTGGACCTGGACCTGCCGGCCGCCGAACCGCCCGCGTACCTCTACCACGGCACGGTCGCGGGCCGGCTCCCCTCCATCCGGGCGGAGGGGCTGCGGCCCATGGCCCGCCACCACGTGCACCTCTCCCCCGACCGGGAGACCGCGACCCGGGTCGGCGCCCGCCGGGGCCGACCGGTCGTCCTGAGCGTCGACGCCGGCGCCATGCACCGGGCCGGGCACGTCTTCCACGTCAGCGCCAACGGGGTCTGGCTGACCGACACCGTTCCGCCGGAGTTCCTCCGCCTCCCGTCCTGAACCCGCCCCTCCCCATCCCGGCCCCGCCGACACCCCCGCCGACGTCTCCGCCGACGCCCCCTCGGACGCCCCGGCGCGGACCGAGCGCCCCACGTAGACCGAGCGCCCCACGCAGACCGGGCGCCCCACGCGGACCGGGCGGCCCGCGTGCCGGACGCATCCCCCGCCGGTCCCGGGGAACACTGGGCGGATGGGAGAGATCCGGGTCGGAACCTGCTCGTGGACGGACAAGGCGCTGGTGGCCGGCGGCTGGTATCCGAAGGGGCAGCGCGACGCGGAGGGCAGACTGCGGTACTACGCCACGCGGTTCCCGGTGGTGGAGGTCGACTCCACGTACTACGGCCTGCCCAGCACCCGCAACAGCCTGCTGTGGGCCGAGCGCACCCCCGAGGACTTCCGCTTCGACGTGAAGGCGTTCTCGCTGCTCACCGGTCATCCGACCCGACCGGAGGCGCTGCCCGCCGACCTCCGCCCGGCCTTCGCGCGGCAGCGGGGGCGGGAGGGCGTCGATCCCGGGCTGCTCGACGAGGTGTGGACGCGGTACAGCGCGGCCCTCGAACCGCTGCGCGAGGCCGACCGCCTGGGGACGCTGCTGTTCCAGTTCCCGCACCGGCTCGTACCGGGAGCGCCGGCGGTGGAGTTCCTGCGCCGGTGCCGGGAGCGGGCCGCCGGATGGCCGGTGGCCGTGGAGTTCCGGAACCCGGGCTGGTGGCACGAGGAGAACGCCGACGCGACGACCGCCCTGCTGACGGAGCTGGACGCGGCCGCCGTGGCCGTGGACATGACGCAGACGCTGCCCACGTCCGTGCCGCCGGTCGTACGGGTCACCTCCCCGGACCTCGCCCTGGTGCGCTTCCACGGCCGCAACACCGCCTGGGGCACGGGGACCAAGGAGGAGAGGTTCCGCCACGACTACACCTCCGAGGAGCTCTCGGAGTGGATCCCGCGCGTCCGGGAGACGGCCGAGCGGACGCGGGAGGTCCACGTCCTCTTCAACAACTGCTGCGGCGACGCGGCCGTCCGCGCGGCGGAGTCGATGCGGCGGCTGCTCGGCCTCTCGTAGGGTCGTCCCCATGCGACTGAGCACTGTGCTCCTGCCGATCGACCGCTGGCACGAGGGAGGCCGCGCGAAGTGGCGGCGCGCCAAGGAGCCGGGCTTCCACACCGCTCACCCCTACGACCACGTCTGATCCGGGAAGTCGTGCGTCAGGGGCATCTTGGTCCCGCCCGGAGCAGATCAGATCGCGATGAGCCGGACGCGGTTACCGCGCAGCTTGGCCATGTCGTCGACGTCCGACGTAAGCACGGCCACCGGGCCTGGCCGGCGGAGCGCGAGCTCGGCGACGGTGGCATCGATCGCGTGCTTGTGGCCGTGCAGGCCGGCCTCTTCCAGCAGGCCGGTGGCGGCTCTGACCGTCTGCTCGGTCACCGCTTCCACCTTGCCCCGGGAAGGATCCGGTTCATCGGCCGTGCCCGAGACCCTGGTCTGGGCCGCAGCCAGCTCCTCGTCAGTGAACGCGCCGTGTTCCTCCTCGTAGCGGCGCAGTTCCTCACCGACGAGCCGGTTCCGTGTGGAGTGAGAGGTGTCCGGCCTCAACCGGCCCAGTGACGGTACGCCTCGGTCCACTCCGCGCCCTCGGGAGCGGGCTGGGCAAAGACAGCTCCAGGATTCCGATCGACTGCCGAACCCGGCCGCCAGTGCACATGGCGACGATCCTGCCGTCTGGCGTGAGGTCGATGCCGCGCACGATCACCTCGACGCCGAGAACGGCGGTGGTGAAGGGCGAGGCCAGGTGCTCTTCAAGCAGTGTGAACAGACCGGTCGACTGCTCGTCTTCGGTGTAGGCGTCGACGGTGGCCTCTTCGATCATGGCCTCAGGCGCGGCTGTGTCCCACCCGTCCATGAGGCAACGCCAGCGGCCCCCAGGGCGACACCGGGCGGCAACGACGCCACTGGTGCCTCGCCCCGGAGCGACGAGGACGCACAGTGGCCTGCGGCCCGCGCCGACGCGGGCCGTTGCCGGATACGGTGTAAGTCCATTGAGGACGTGGGAGGTTCGGATGCGACAGGGCGACACCGAGTACCTGGCAGCGCTGGACGAGACGATGGAGATCCTCCGGCGTTGGGCGCGGGAGGGCCGTACCGACGGCTGGTACAAGTCCCTCAGTGAAGAGCTGAAGGCCCAGGGGCACAACGTCCACTATCGCGGCCCGATCATCAGCCAGCTCCTCGGTGACGCCTGCCGGCGGGACAGCAAGGGGACTGATCCCATGCTCTCCGCCATCGTGATCCTCAAGGCGACCGGCAGGCCCGCCGGCCAGTTCTTCGAGCTGGCGAACGGGGCTCCGTTCCACCGGACGCACGCGGAATGGACCTGGGAGCAGGAGCGCGCCCGCGTCTTCGCACGCTACTGCGAGAGCTGAAGGGTGCCGCCCACCGCTCCGGAGCGCACACGCGCACCACGGGACCGCCGCAGCCCCGACCGGGAGTGTGGCGCTCTGTTGCCCGCAGTCACCGACGCATAGGGTCGCAGGCATGCGACTGAGTACGGTAATCCTTCCCGTCCACCGATGGAGCCGGGGTCGGCACATCTGGCGGCGGGCCGAAGACCTCGGGTTCCATGCCGCGTACACCTACGACCACCTGTCGTGGCGGTCGTTCCGGGACGGTCCGTGGTTCGGGGCGATCCCGACGCTGACGGCGGCAGCGTCAGCAACGCAGAGCATGCGCTTGGGTACGCTCGTGACGTCGGTCAAGCCTTGTTCACCTATCGCAGCCTGACCTGGGAAGACGTATGCCGGACCGCTTGGTCCCGACCGAAGCGGATCAGAGCGCGATGAGTCGGACGTGACTCCCGCACAGCTTGGCCATGTCGTCGATGTCCGAGGTGAGCACGGCCACCGGGCCTGGCCGGCGGAGCGCGAGTTCGGCGACGGTGGCATCGATCGCGTACTTGTGGCCGTGCAGACCGGCCTCTTCGAGCAGGCCGGCGGCGGCTCTGGCCGCCTGCTCGGTCACCGCTTCCACCTTGACCTGCGAGAGCACCCAGTTCAGTCGGGCGGTGTTCACGCGGGCGTGCATGACTTCCACGATGGTGTTGGCGCAGATCACGAGATCGGCTGCCATCGAATGGAAAGACCGGATCATCGCGAGCACGGTCCGGTCCCGCGCGATCCAGGCGGACAGCCCTTCGGAGTCCAGTACGACGGTCTCGATGCGGTGGTTCACGCGGCGCTCGCCGACTCCTCGTGCTCGGCCGTGCCGAAGATTCTGGCCTGGGCCGCGGCCAGTTCCTCGTCGGTGAACGCGCCGTGCTCCTCCTCGTAGCGGCGCAGCTCCTCACCGAGCAGCTGGTGTCTGATCTGGCGGGCGACCGCCTCCGCGACGTAGCCGGAGACGTTGTCCGTGAGCCTCTTCAGCTCCGCCATTTGCTCGGTGGGCAGAGTGACCGTGATGCGGGTCGTGTGAGCCATGGAGCCGGCATACTGCGGTATGCGCGCCATTCGTCGGGCTTTCTCCACGTACGAGCTCAGCGCTGTCCCGCGCCCAGCAGCTCACTCAGACGGTCACCGATGACGGACACCCCGGGGCGCGGGTCGCTCTCGTAGTACCAGGGCTTGCGCCGGCGCATCAGCGCATCGCCGTGCTCGCTCCAGGTGAATCCGGGCTTCCTCAGCAGTTTCCGGAACACGGTATCCGCCGTCTCCGGGTGAGCGGCGGCCAGCCGGCGGATCGGCAGTGGCGTGATCGACTCCTCGCGCAGGTACGTGCGCAGCAGGTCCTGGTGCCGTCTGCGACCCGTGAGGGCGGGGTCTGCGAAGAGGTCCCGCAGCATCCCGTAGTCGGCGTAGAAGTTGAGCCCGTCGACCTGGTCGTAGATGACGCCGACGGTGTCCGAGTCCGCCAGTTCTGACGGCAGCTCGAAGAAGGGCAGGTCGAGGCCGGAGGGCCGCTTGCGTCGGGCACGACCAGGCTGTGCGGCGACGGCTGTCTTTTGGCGGTGGCGGTAGTAGGCGTTGAGGAGGTCCTCGGCTTCGGCAGGCGGAAGGACCAGTTCGTCGCCGCCGCAGAACTCGACGAACGCGGCCCGGTCCTCCCTCATCCGCTGCCACCCCTGCTCGATCTTCTCGGGGTTGCGGAAGACCAGTTCGGGGTGGTGCGTGGCCAGTTGCAGAGCTGCTTGGGCGATCTCGGGGGCGCTGGACCTGGGGTAGCTCGTCATCGCCCCGGACACCAGCCACGCACCGTCGGCTGAGTGGACGGGTACCAGGCAGGTGTGAAGGAATCCTCCCTTGGACACTCCACGGAACGCCGCCCGCCCGACGTTCGAGTACGCGCGGTACTCCAGGTCGTCGACCAGGTTCAGCAGGATGACGGCATCGCCGTCCTTGCGCCGGACCTCGAAGACGCCCTCGACCGGGTCACGCCAGCCGAGCAGCATCTCCCGGTCGGCCGTGGTCAAGTCCTTCCGGCCGGCGAGGAACCGGTCCACGACGGTCGAACCGTCCGGCAGGCGGTACCGCAGGATGAAGTGATCGGTGATCCGGATCGCCTCACCCTCGTCCAGCTGCCGTGCAGGCCCCGCGGCCTCCAGCAGGAGAGGCGTCAACCACCGGTCGAAACGAGCGCTCTGAGCGAAAGTGACCAGTTCCCCTTTCAACTCGGCGCTGCGCTCCATGAGGCCGGCCAGTGATGGTCCACCCGCGCCCTGTACGGCGTCAGCCACGTTCAGCCCTTTCGTGCAATCCAGCTCCGTATGAAGTGAGGGGTGCCCGGTCTCAACCGGCCCCATGGCGGTACGCCTCGATCCACTCCACACCTTCGGGCGCGGGGGAGGGCAACGGCAGGTCAAGGATGCCTATCGACTGCCGAACACGGCCACGCGAGCACAGGGCGACGATCCTGCCGTCGGGCGTGAGGTCGACGCCGTGCGCCATCGCCTCGACGCCCAGAACCACGGTGGTGAAGGGCACGTCGAGATGCTCCTCAAGCATGGTGAACAGACCGGTCCGCTGCTCGTCCTCGCCGTAGGCGTCCACCGTCGCCTCTTCGATCATGGCCTCAAGCTCAGCCCTGTCCAGCGTGCTCATGACGCCACGTTAGCGGCCCCCACGGCTACGCCGACGCGCCTTCCCGGATCTGCTCGGTCGGCATATCCGCGGCAGCGGCAAGCCCGCGTATCGTCGAGTCATGCGTCTGAGTACCGTGATCCTCCCCATCCACCGGTGGGCCGAAGGACAGAAGACCTGGCGGCGGGCCGAGGAACTCGGCTTCCACGCCGCGTACACCTACGATCACCTGTCCTGGCGTACCTTCCGGGACGGGCCGTGGTTCGGTGCGATCCCGACGCTGACAGCGGCAGCGACGGTCACACAGAGTATACGTTTGGGCACGCTCGTCACGTCAGTCAAGCCTTGTTCACCCATCACGGGCTGACCTGGCCGTTGATGTGTGAGCGGAACGTCCATGGCCACGCCTTTCGGTCTCCTTCGCTCAGGTCGCCAGATGCTCCACAAAGATCCCGATGAGGATCCGGTCGCCGTGCTCGGCGATCGGCAATGAGAAGTGGACTCTGTCGCGGTCCCAGAGCCGCTTGCCATGCCACTCGCATCGGTAGGTGCCGTCGCCGTATCCCACGTTGCGCTGCTCCCACGCCTTCGCGTTCTTCTTCGTGTTCGGGCTCTCGGGTGAGATGTCCAGGCCCAGAGCACTGAACCTCCGGACAACCTGTGTCTGGTCGCCGCCGCATTCAGCCAGCGTCCGGGCGAAGTGGTCGTCAATCGCTCCCAGCAACTTCACGAGCCACGGCAGGACTTCGGCGTACGCGCCCTTGAAGTGGTGCAGACGCAGAGAGTCGGCGAACAGCAGCCGGGGGAAAGCATCCTCTGTGAAGGTGAAGAAGCGCTCGGCCGGCACGCTCTCGTGGGTGAGGACACCGCGCCAGAAGATCGGTACGTCGTCAGGGTGTCGTAGAACGTGCAACTTCACCTCGTCCTGGCCAACCTCCGTCGTCCGCGTGACAGTGACCCATCCGGACGGCCAGTCGGGTTCTGTGGCGTAAGGCACCAGGAGACAGGACATGGCGCGGCCCATAGCTGCCCGAGCCAGGGCGTGGGCTGTACCCCAGGAAGGTTCCTGCCAGGAGCCCTCGGCTACCCGGGCCGGCTGGGGCAGATCCTCCTCGTCCGGTATTACGCACCGACATTTACTCACCAGTTGCTGCAGCAGAGCCCGCTTGTCACGTGGTAGCCCTCCGTCCGGGGAATACAGGGCGTCGATCAGCGTTACCGAGGGGCGGCACTCGACGTCATACGCGGGCTCCATGAACGCGGCTTTGCGGCCGTCAGTAAACGGTTGGAGGACTTCCACAAGGACGTCGAGGGCGTCTTGCAGGCCGGAGTCCGTCAGCTCCCGCCAGTTGAAGCACTCCTCGGCGACTACGACGCGGTAGTCGTCGTCGGCATCGAGGGCAGCGGAGGCACCCAATAAGTCCTGCTCGTTTCCCCTTCCGTTCCTACCTGCCGCGTTGGGCACGAGCCAACCTCCCGAGGTCGGTCTCGATCTGGTCGAAGAAACCGTTGGGCCAATAGCTGAGTTCACCCTTGTCATTGATGTCGATGGACAGGGTCTGGTCGTGATCGAAGTAGTGGGTGATCATGTCCGCCGCCGGTAGCGAGTGATCGTGCGCGACGGCGAGTCGGGCTCCGTTGAGGACGTGATCGCTGTGCGTCTCCACCACGACCTGTACCCCGCTGCCCGCCACCCGAGCGAGGAACCGGCCCAACCGGGACTGTCCCGCCGGATGCAGATGCGCCTCGGGATTCTCCACGATCAACAGATCGCCTGGCTCTGTGAGTAGCCCCGCGACGATGACCGGCAAGGCGTAGGAGATGCCGAACCCGGTATTGACTGGACGGATCTCCTCACCGCTCAGCCCCGTCTCTCCGAACCGGATCGTCGTGGCCATGATTCCCACGGCGACCCGTGCATTGATCTGGAGAGGACGGATGATCTCGGAGGCCCACGATTCGGCCTGGACTCTCAACTGCGGTCCTGCGGAATCTGGGTGGTGCAATGCTCCTCGGACCGCCCTCCGAGTGCTTACCGCGCGGGACTCGCGCAGTGCCAGCACCTGTGCGGTGAACTCACCCCGCACTCCGACTCCGATCCGGTCGGGCTCCTCGGCGGACACCGACAGCGTGTCACGGGGGCCCAGACGCTCGGCGCACAGGTAGGTGAAAGCGGGATCCGTGACAGCGGACCCGATACCTGGCACGTGCGCCACTGGGAGCCGCCGCACGTCGAGGTGCAGTGCCTGCTCGGCGTCAGGCAGCCCGAAGCCGTACACCCATGACTCACCGTCCGGGCCGCCCAGTCGAATGCTGATCTCACGCGCGTCGGTCGTCCAGTTCAGCACGTCCCGGGCCTCGCCGAGAGCCAGCCCGAGCGGGCCATTTAGCCGGATCGTGGCACCTGCCGCTGCACCTGACGTACTTGCCAACCTCGCCAGCAGCAGGGACTGGATCAAGGTGCTCTTGCCGCCGCCGTTAACTCCGGTCAGGACCGTGAAAGGACGCAGGCCAAACGACGCTGATTCAAACCGCTTGAAGCCCCGAATCTCCAGGGAAGTGATCACAGACCGGCTCCCGCATCCGCCACGGCGGCCTTGAAGCGGTAGTCCACCCTAAACCGGTCGGCGGTGGAGGAGGTGATGGCGTTGAGGTACGTGACGTCGGTGGTCATCCGCTCACGGGCCGCCTTCACAATGGCTGTTCGACGCGTACGCAGGTCGGCAGTCGTGCAGTCGGGGTCGGCCAAGGCCATGGACCAGCTCTCGAACATGGCGCGGTTGATCGGGCGACGGTAATCGTCGCCCTCCGGCCACTTGCGGAAAGCGTGCTCGCCGAAGACGAGGTACGCGTGAGTCATCGCCCGCTCGAAGGCGGTCTCCAGCTCAGTCACCTGCTCGTCTGGGACCTGCTTCGGATCATCCAGCATCTCGGTTGCGTCCATCAGGAACTGCTCCATGAAGGGGCGCTCCTGGTAGGCCAAGACCCCCTTCAACCAGAACGCGGCGAACCGCAGGGCCATCTCCCGATCATTCATCCGGATGTGATCAGTGAGGCGGCCCCCAGTGGCCTTGGCAAAAGCATCCGTATGAGTCATCCGGTGCAAGATGCCCCTGCTACGCGGGCTGCTCATGCAGTGCCGGATCTCTTGGGCATTGAGCGGGGTTCCACCAGTATTGATGCGCTTGAAGATCTCGTACGTGACCCCGCGCGGTGTCGTCGGGTCGATCACGTTGACGATCAGCTGGGTGTTGTTGATTCGCCGTTGGGACGGTACAGGGAGATCACTGAAGCGCATGTCCTTCAGATCGTTCAGGTGTTCCAGCTTCCCAAGGGCGAAGCCGTTGTCTCCACCCCGGACGAACGCGTGTAGCGTCGACAGCCGCTGAAGGCCGTCGACAACGCGGAAAGAACCGTCCGCGTCCTCCGCGAAGTAGAACGCGGGCAGCGGGATCTGGAGCAGCAGCGACTCGACCAGCAGGGACTTTTGGTCCGTCCGCCAGACCTGCAACCGCTGGAAGTCCGGAGCGAGCTCGATGGAACCCTCGTCGATCTGGTCGAGGATGTTACGCAAGGAGAACTGGCTGGTGTTCACCCGGATCTGGTCAGGGTTCCACGGCCGCTGAATCTTGGTGGTGTCCTCGCCCGAGTCCTCGACCTCGATACCCGTGGCGTGTCCATCGAACACGTCCTCCACCACGTCCGGAGTCGTCTGCGTGCCGTCCATAGCCATGCGGGCCATTCTATGGGCCAGTGGCCCAGGCCGAAGGAGTTTGCTGACCTCCTCCTCTTCACGCGACAGGAGGTGACCCTAGCCGCTGGCGAGGGCTAAGAACCTCTTCACGAGCAGGACCGGGCGGCGAACGGTGTGATGGATTCGCCGCCCGTGAGGCGCACACCATCGCCTGACATCGCTGGGGTATGACACAGGGTGACCATCGAGGTCTCCCGTGGCTGCTTTCGGAGCGGGCGGCCAGGTCGGGTAGTGCCTCAACGAAGCGTCGAGCTCAGAATCAGCCCAGTATCTCTGCTGCCGGGTAGTAGCAATTGCCGGTAGTGCTTGCGTGGAGGAGCTTGCGGCTGAGCAGCTCGTCTAGGCGGATGCGCCCCTCCAACACGCAGTAGAGGTCTCCGCCTTCGATGGTGATGAACGACGTCCCCCGCTTGAAGATGTCGCGGCCACCTGCGGAGAATCCGTTCACGCTCACGAACAAGCCCAGGGCGTTCTTGCTCTTTAGACGCACCTTGCTGTCGAACTTCATCAGGTCCTCGGCCTCGACGGTGCCGGCCAGCCACTTGGCCTCGACGATGAAGTGGTCCGTGTTGTAGTAGATCGCCCCGTCTATCTGCTCGCCCTTCAGGTTGTACGCGAGCGTGGGTTCCAGATCGAACAGGGTGAACAACCGATGCAGGAAGGTTTCGAACTCACGCCCCGCCTGCTGGCGGTTCTCTATTGAACGGAGCCGCAGGAAGTCCTGCGTCAGCTCCTGCAGCACCTGGGCGAAACTGCGACTCCGATTAACTTCGTCCTGGTGAGCCGCGAGGTCCGCAGCTAGTCTCTCCCGCTCTTCGACTAGACCGGCATGCCGGTCAACCCACCTGGCCAGGTTCGCCACGGCAGCCTGAGCGTCGGCCAGGAGCTCCTTGGCGTCCACCTGCTTCATCAGGTTCGGGAAGGTGTCCAGCCTGGACACGTCGATCATCAGCTCAATGGTGAAGTCCCGGTACTCCGACTCCTGGTCCATCAGCATGTGCACCAGCTGGGCTGCTGTCTGGCGCTTCGTCGTGGCGAAGTCGAGGCGCATGAGCAACTCGGGATGCGCTCGGAGCCTGCGCCGGATGTCCTGCTCGAACGGGGCCTTGTTCCAGTTGATCGTGGTCAGCGCCTCGATGAGCGCCCCGTAAGCGTCGGAGTGGATCTTCTTTGCAGCGCCCGACTGTGCCCCCACCATGGCCCACCCCCAGATCTATGCTCGCCTACCCTGCTGCCCAACTGCGGGATGATCTGATTGATTCTACTGTCTGGCGGGACAGTTGAGCCGCTACGTGGCGCTCACCACCACGCTCCCGCTCGGGTGATTGGAGTAGCCCCGTAGCTCCGTCCGCTGTTGATTGCTCCACGTTCATCGGCCGCACGAGTTACGTGGAACGCAGTGGCGTGGCCAGCAGCACGGCCCTTGATCAATTCAGCTGGGTAAGTGCCTCGGTGGCGAGTCGCTCGAAGACCTGCTGGTCAGCGTCGAAGTCGGAGTCCGCGATCGGCCAGTGGATCACGATCTCGGTGAAGCCGAGCTCCTGGTGGCGGCCGGCGAAGTCGACGAAGGCGTCCACGGACTCCAGCGGTCGGCCCCGGTCCGGGGTGAAGCCGGTCAGCAGGATCTTGTCCAGCTCGGCGACGTCCCGCCCGGACTCGGCGCACGCCTTGCCGAGCTTCTCGACCTGCCCGCGCAGCGCCTCCACCGACTGCTCCGGGGTCCCCTCCTCGTACAGCTTCGGGTCGCCCGTCGTCACCCACGCCTGCCCGTACCGGGCGGCCAGCCGCAGCCCGCGCGGCCCGGTCGCCGCCACGGCGAACGGCAGCCGCGGGCGCTGGACACAGCCTGGGATGTTCCGCGCCTCCTCCGCCGTGTAGAAGTCGCCCTTTTGCGAGACCGCGCCCTCGGTGAGGAGCCGGTCGAGCAGCGGAACGAACTCGCCGAACCGGTCCGCCCGCTCCTTCGGCGTCCACGCCTCCTGGCCCAGCGCGGTGGCGTCGAAGCCGTTGCCGCCGGCCCCGATGCCGAGGGTGACCCGCCCGCCGGAGATGTCGTCGAGCGAGATCAGCTCCTTGGCGAGCGTCACTGGATGCCTGAAATTAGGCGACGTGACGAGGGTCCCCAGGCGCAGGCGGTCCGTGGCCGTGGCGGCGGCGGTAAGGGTGGGCAGGGCGCCGAACCAGGGGCCGTCGCGGAAGGTCCGCCAGGAGAGGTGGTCGTACGTGTACGCGGCGTGGAAGCCGAGTTCCTCGGCGCGCTGCCACTTCGCGCGGCCTCCCTCGTGCCAGCGGTCGACGGGAAGGATCACGGTGCTCAGGCGCAGGCTCATGCCACCGAGCCTACGTCGGACCCAGGGGTGTTCCCATGCGACTCCGGAGCGTGACGCCCTCACACTGCGGCGATCCGGTCTGGTGCGAGGTGGGCGGCACCCACCGGAGCCGTCTCAGTGTGGCGGCCGAGCCCGCCGATCACCCTGGTGCTGGCTCATTGCGCAGCGGTGACCGACCATCCATAGCGGGAGAAGGACGGGCCTTCGTCCTGGTACGCCGCCAGGGCCTGTGTGGAGGTCGGGAACGCGGGGGTGGGCAGGCGGCTCGCGGCGACCCACTCGGCCGTCAGGTGCTTGTCCGGCTCGGTGTTGGTCAGCTCACCGGCCCACGTGTCGGTGGCGAAGACGAACAGGACGAACTGCCCGGCCTGGTCCCAGCCCTGTTCGACGTGGATGACGTGGACGAGGGCGAGATCCGCCGGGTCGACGAGCAGGCCGGTCTCCTCCTTGAGTTCGCGGGCGGCGGCCTCGTCGAGGGCTTCGCCGGGTTCGGCCTTGCCACCGGGGAGGGTCCAGGCCGGCTGCGGGGACCAGTTGCGGGCTCCGTAGAGCACGGCGGCGATCGTGTCGGCGTCCTTGTCGTGGACGATCACGCAGACTGCGTTGCGGCTGTTCATCACGCTGGTGTTGATCACGTGCCCACTCCTCGTCGACGTGCCGGAAGGTGTCGGTGGTCCTGGCGCGCGGCTCGGACTGGCCGAGCCGCTTGGAATGTGGAGGTGCTGCTCAGCGCCCGAGCGTGAGGCCGTCGGCGTTGGTGCGGGAGAAAACCAGGTCGGTCATGTCCTTCGGGGTTTCGTTGCACCGGGCGGGCGGCTGCGGTCGGCGCATGGCTCGGGGGTAGGTGGCCGGGTCGTAGTCGTTGGTGAGCGTGTACGCGTAGAAGCCGTGTTCGCGCAGGGTGTCGATGATGTCGGCGGCGCTCTCGCCCTGCTTGGCCAGGAGTCTGGGGGTGACTTCCACGACGAGTTCCGCATCGTCGCGCAGGTGCGCGAGCGCGGGCAGCAGCCCTCGGATGGCTGCTGCCTCGGCACCTTCGACGTCGATCTTGATGACGCGGGTGGTGGCGAGCTCAGGCCGGCTGATCAGGTCGGCCAGGGGTGCGGTCGGCACGTCGAAGGCCGTGTGTACGTGGCGGGGCCGGACGGCGGTGGTGTGGCCGAGGTTGGCGGGGTCCTCCAGGTAGAGGGTCAGGGTGCCGTGGGTGTCGGAGGCGGCGGAGCGGACGGCCCGGATGTTGGTGCGGTGGTTGGCGGTGGCCGCGGCGGTCAGGTCGTTGTGGAACTGCGGGGAGGGCTCAATGGTGACGACGCGGCCGTGGGGGCCGACGGCGTGGGAGGCCAATAGGCTGAAGGCGCCGCGGTGGGCTCCGACGTCGATGAAGGTGTCCCCAGGGCGGAGCCGGTCGCGCAGGAAGGCGCTCAGGTTCGGCTCCCACTCGCCGAACAGGTACTGGTAGCGCTGGATGACGTCGCTGGTGGTGACGCCGACCTTGTCGCCGGACCGCAGCCGGACGGTGGTGCGGACGGGGTGGGTGCGCAGGTGCTCGTCGAGGAAGCTGCCGACGAGCCGGGCCTTGCCCACGCTGCCGGGGGCGTGGCGGACGTAGGCCCGTAGTGTGCGGGCGAGTGCGGAGGCAGACACGGGCGGCTCCTTCGGGTGACGGTGATGGGGAACGGGGTCCTGGGCTGGCCGGCGGTGGCAGACTGGCCAAGGAACGCTGGTGTTGTTGAGGGGAGTTGGCGGTGGCCGAGCGCACTCCGGTGGTGTTCCTGCTGGTGGGGCTCACCGGTTCGGGGAAGACCACCTATGCCCTGCGGAAGCTGGAGCCCGAGGGTGCTGTGCGGCTGTCGGTGGACGAGGTCGTCTTCGAGCGGCACGGTCGTTACGGCGTCGACTACCCGGAGAACACCTACTTCGAGAAGGAGGCCCCGGTCGTCGCCGAGCTGCACGAGCGGCTTGCCGAGCTGGTCGCCGAGGGCCGGGATGTGGTGTGGGACCACGGGCTGTGGCCGCGTAAGGACCGCGACGCGATGAAGGAGCTGGTGGAGTCGGCCGGCGGGCGGTGGCGGCTGCTGTACTTCCCGGTGGAGCGCGACGAACTGCTGCGCAGGCTGGCGGAGCGCAATGAGCGGGAGGACGCCAACGCGCTCGTCGTGACGCCGGCGGCCCTGGATGACTTCTTCGCCCGCTTCGAGGCGCCTCAGGGCGAGGGCGAGGAGATCGTGGAGCCGGACTGGCTCTGAGCCATCTGCGGGCGCCAGGTGTTGGAGATCTTGGCGGCTTCGGCGGCCCAGCCGTCCGGCAGGCGGTCGAGGGTGACGCGGCGGAAGGCCAGGCGGGGATCGGCGACGTCGATGCGGCCGTTGTGGCGGTCGATGTGCTGCAACAGGCGGGACGCCTCGCTGCGGACGGCCGGGGTGTGCTCGGCCCACTCACCGGAGGTGAACCGGTCGATCCGCCGGCGCAGGTCGTCTAGGACGCCCGAGCGCCACTTGAAGTGGTTCACGCACGCGAGCGTGTCCGGGTCGGGCTTGTGGCCCGGTGCCCGGTGGTTGCCGGATGCCACGGTCACTGAGGAGTGGGCGAGGACGATCTTACGGGGGTCGCCCTTGAGGAGCCGGTGGGTGAGGTGCCCGCCGAGCGGGAAGGCCCGGTCCAGTCCGGTTTCCGGGCGCCACAAGGCCAAGCGGCCGTCGTTCGTGGCGCGGTCGAGCATCAGCCCGCCGATCACCTTGCGCCTGGCGGCCTCGGCCTGGGCGATCATCTCGGCGAGCGGGGCGGGGTAGGTCTGGAACTCGTCGGAGTCGGCGATCAGGTGCCAGCCGGTTCCCGCCTGCTCGCGCAAGGCGTCGCGGAGCTGGGTGTTGGTGTGCTCGTGCCACGGTCCGGTGCTGATCCGGGCAGGGATGATGCCGAGGTCGTGGCTGGCCGCGAGGAGCTGGTGCCGCCAGGCGTCGTGGACGTGGTCGGGGAAGTGGAAGGCGAGGTGGAAGCGTTCGATGCCGAGTCGGCGGTAGTGGGCAGTCCAGGCGGCCAGCAGAGCCGGTTCGACCGGGCCGACCACCGCGACCAGGGCGGGAGAGACGGTCGTCTTCATCGGCATTCCTTGGTCAGGCGGGTGTAGGTGTCGGCGAGGAAGGCAGCCTGCTCGGCCGCCGAGTGCATGTCCAGGACCCCGCGCGCCGAAGGCCCCGGGCGGGCGGGCGCGTCGGCCGTGAGGTGGTCCAGCGTCTTGGCGAGGATGTCCGGATCGCCGGCCGGGAAGAGCCGGACCCACGGCTGCCCGTCGAGGCGGGCGGTCAGCTCGGGGTCGTGCGTGGAGACGATCAGCGGGACGGCGAGGCGGGCGGCGTCCATGACCAGTCCGGATTCCTTGCCCACGCCGGGCTTCCGGGCGACGAGGGCCGTGTCGGCGGCGGCGTAGACGAGCCGCAGGATCTGGTCGCCGACCGGGCCGGGCACGGTGTGAAGGTGGACGTTGGGGAGCTGGTGCCAGCGGGTGAGGACGGCGTCGTCCAGTGGGGTGCCGCACACCAGGACGTGCAGCTGGGTAGTGAGGCGGGCGAGGGCGGCGTCGATGGTGGGGATGTCCTTGTACGGCCACCAGCCGCCGACCACGCACACCGCCTTCGCATCGGCGGGGATGGTGAAGGCGGTGCGGGCACCGTCTCGTTCGGCGTCGGTCAGCGGGCGCCCGTCGTCGACCGCGAACGCTCGCACCTCACCCAGAAGGCGAGGGAAGGCCGGCGCGACCTGATCGCGGACAGCGGTGGTCGGATACAGAGCGATCACCCGTTTCTCGCCCCTGCGGGCAAGTCGGCCCAGCCACCGGACCAGGCGGTCTTCGGTGGTGACCGCCTCGTGGATGAACCGCAGGTGCGGGGTGCCGCCGAGCAGGGCGGCCACGCCGTGCAGGGCCTCGTTCGCGCTGAGGATCACCACTGCCGAGGCCCGCGGGGCGAGGCGGCGTGCGGTGCGAAGGCAGGCGGCCTCGGTCAGGCACCGGGCGAGAAGGGTGACCTGGTGCGGGGACCTGCGGACCGCCAGCGGCCAGCGCCGGGAGGCGAAGACCTGCTGGCCGGCGACGGAGACCCGTGCTGCCGCCCGCGCGACGGCCAGAAGGATCTTCGCCGCGGGCCCGGCCGGACCGACGGCGACCCGGGAACCGGACTGAACCAGCGGGCCCACGTCCTCGCTCAGGCCGCCCGGGGCGATGACGAGGCTGTCCGGCCGCGCGGCGGCGAGCGCCGCCAGCGTGCGCTGGTGATGTCCGCCGGCCCGGTGCGCGTACGGCTCGATCAGCACCAGTGGCCCGGGGGCGGTGCTCATCCGGTCACCGCCTGCTCGCCGTACAGAGTGGTGAAGTGCTGGTACAGCCAGGGCGGGTCATTGAGCGCCTCGAAGCGCTGCGGGTCGCGGGCAGCGGCCTTGGCGAAGCCGAGTCCGTCGCGGGCTCCGGCCGCCGCGTAGGCGGCGAACTCGCCGTCGCGGCCAGCCGTCCAAGCGGCGATACGCTCCTGGGCGGAGGCGTCGGTCATGCCGTACTCGCTGCCGCGCGCGAGCATCGCGCACTCTCGGAAGCCCGCCTTCCACGCGTGGAACGGGCTCTGGTTGAACCGCGTGACCCCGGCGGTCTGGCGGCAGAACTCGACCCGGCCGGGCAGTGCGGCCAGCACGTCGACGGCCTGGCCCATCTCCCGCAGCGCCGAGCGTCGGATCAGCTTGAGCCCGCCGTAGCCGTAGGTCAGGCCGTTGACCGGGTTGACCGCCTGCCAGACCCGCATCGCCACCCCGTCGGCCAGCGGCTGGACTGCGGCGGTGGGGAACTCGGGGTCGATGGCGAAGTCACCGTCGGCGAGGAAGAACTGCTCGGTGTCGACCAGCTCGGCGGTGAGCCGGTACGCGCGCCGCATCCCGCGGACTCCGTGCAGGCGCTTGACGGTGCCGCCCAGCACCCGGGTGAGGCGGGTGTGCAGACGGTCGGCCAGCGGCTCGTCGTAGGAGAGCTGGACCGCGTCGAAGCCGGTCACTTGATCGCCTCCAGGTAACGGGCGGCCACCACGGCGTGCGTGAGGTCGGCGGTGGAGGCGTGCGCGCGTTTGGCGTGCACCAGGTAGAACTTGGCGTCGGTGGCGAGGCGCTCGGTGATCTGGACGGCCTGCTCGTCGGTGTCGAACAGCAGCTCGTTGTCGATGTGCTCGGCGAGCCAGCCGGTGCGCGGGCCGATTACGGGCAGGCCCATCGCCTGGCAGTCGATCACCGACATGGACCAGGGGCAGCCGGGGCGGAAGGGGGCGATGCCGAAGTGGGCGCCAGACAGAAGGTTGCGGTAGCGGACGCGGTCGCCGCGGTCGGAGGCGATCGTGACGCCATCCGTGGTCGCCAGCTCCTCCAGGTGCCGTTCGGGGCTGGGGTCGAGGCGAATGCGCTCGGAACTTCGGATGCCGAACAGGTCCATCACCGTGAGCCGCACCGGGGCGTCGGCGACGAGGCGGCGGGCGAGCTGGGTGAAGCGGGCGGTGCCGTAGTGCCTGTACAGGCGGTGGTTGTAGATGCCGGTGGCCCTGCCTCCGGGCGGGGTGATGCCAGCCGGGTCGCGCACCAGCCGTACGTCCCTGGGGGCGGGCACGATGTGCAGCTTGTCGCCGAGGTCGACGCCGGTGCGGGCGGCAGCCGCGGTGGTCCAGGAGGCGGCGGTGGAGGAGTGGACCAGGATGCGGTCGCAGGCCGCGAGGCCGGCGGCGAAGGCCAGCAGCACGCTGCGGCCCAGGCCCCGGTCGTTCATCGCCGGGTCCAGCTCCAGGACGCCGGTGTCGGTGAAGGAGAACGGCAGGTAGTGGCAGTAGCCGGTGATCAGCGCGTCCACCCCGGCTTCCAGGAGCGCGGCCCGGATCGCGGGGGCGGCCTCGATCTGGTTGGCCACCACCACCTCGGGCCGCCGGTCGCGGATCAGGGTGACCAGGGCGTCCATGCCGGGGTCGAAGCGGGCCCGGTACTTGGTGGACGGCGAGGTGATGGGCGCGAAGTGCACGCGGGTGTCGCCGACCGGGACCGGCGAGGCCACGGTCACCTCGGCCCCGGCGTCGGTCAGGGCCGGGGCGAGCATGTCGGCGAAGGTGTAGCCGGAGTCGGCGGACAGCTGACTGGAGTTGGAGACGTTGAGCAGATACAGCACGCGCATCGCTGGGGACCCTCCTCGTTTGGGCCCGGGGGTCGACCTGGGCCGGTGAAGGAAGGAAACTGGCGGACGGGACCGTGACAGAATGGTGAATCGAGATCACTGACGGTTCATTCATCTCATCCGACGGCCAGGGCGGGGGCTTTGATGGACGCGCGGGACGACGCCTTGACGGTCGAGCAGGCCGCCGAGGCGTTCGCGGCGGAGGTCGCCTACTGGCGCGAGGTGCGGGGCCTTGCCAAGCGGGAGTTAGCCAGACGGATGGGCTTCGATCCGTCCTACGTGAGCCACGTCGAGTCGGGCCGGCACAAGCCGACCGAGGACTTCGCCCGCCGTGCGGAGGAGGCCCTGAACGCGGGTAAGGCCATCTGGAAGCGCTGGCTGGACTACGAGACGGCCAAGGCTCCTGTGGCACCGACGGCGGTCGTACCCGCACCCCGCAGGGCCGAGCAGCCGTACGCGACCGGCTCGGCGATCGTCGTCGAGCATGACGCGGCCCGCCTCGACTACGACGGGCACCTCTACCGGCTCACGATGCGCCGGCTGCTGCGGAACACCGGCAGTGAGCCGATCACCCGCTACCTGATCCGCATCAGCGTCGACCGCTACCCGGGCGAGCCGGAACGGTCCAACGCCCACTACCGCGAACACCCGCTGACCTGGGACGAGCTCGCTCTGACGGCGACCTGTCGTGGTGAGGCGATGCGCTGGCAGGCGAAGCACGACCGCGACGCCTTCAAGGAGGTGTGGCTGCTGTTCGAGAACGAGCAGGGCCGCTTCCCTCTGTACCCGGGCGAGTCGGTGTGGATCGAGTACGCCTACTCCGTGGGCGAGGAGAAGTGGGGCCGCTGGTTCCAACGCGCCGTCCGCCTGCCCACCGAGCACCTGGCGGTCGAACTCGCCTTCCCCGCCGAACTCGACCCCGCGGTGTGGGGCACCGAGACCTCCATGACCGCTGAGGCAGCACCGCTGCGAACGGCCCCGGTCCAGCGCGAGGAGAACGGGATGCGGGTCTTCTCCTGGAGCACGTCCACACCCGCACTCCATGCCCGGTACCGTCTGGAATGGCGGTTCCGGGCGCGACCCGAACGTGAAGCAAAACAAGGAGAGTTCAGGTGATCCAGGTGCGGCCCAGCGAGCAGATGCGTGGCCTCGGCGTTGTGCAGAACGGAGCCCCCGTCCTCGCCGAGCCTGCCCGCGCCTTCGCCCTGCCGGCCGAGCGCGAGGCAGCCGAGCAGGTCGTCGAGCAGCTGTTCTCCGCGATGGAGCGGATCGGGCAGGTTCACCCGTTCGCCAAGGGCATGGGCATCGCGGCCCCGCAGATCGCGATCGGCCGGGCCGCCGCCGTGGTCCAGCCCCCCGGCCCCGGCGCCCCGGCGATCGTCCTGCTGAACCCCCGAATCGCCGACCGCTCCAGCGACGAGGACGAGCAGTACGAGGGCTGCCTGTCGTTCTTCGACGTCCGCGGCCTGGTCCCCCGGCCACTACGGATCACCGTGGAGACCACCACGCTGGAGGGCCAGCTGGTGACCACCACCTACGAACGCGGGCTCGCCCGGCTGGTCCACCACGAGATCGACCACCTCGATGGCCTGCTCTACACCGCGCGGATGCGGACGGGCGTCGCTCCCATCCCCGTCGAGGAGTACCGCCAGACCGGCCGGGCGTGGGCCTACGAGCAATAACGGCCGACGTGGCTTCCGGGCCCGCAGCCTGGGCGAGGCTGCCGCCACCGCCGTGGTGGCTGATCGTCCTCGGGGTCAGCCTTCTGAGCACGGCCTCGAGACGCGTCCGCTGACTCAGACCAAGGCGGTCAAGCGCTGGGCGGGGTAGCGGGCCTCGATTGCGAGGCCCCGCACGTTGGGTACGCGGGCGGGCAGCACTTGAACGCTGGTTCGGCAGGCTTCGCCGACTGCGTCGACGCGGAACCAGCACGGGTCACGGCGCGCAGAGGCTTCAGAAGCCATTGTCGTGCCGATCAGGGTGAGCATCGGCTCGAATGCGGCTGCACGGCCGAGTGATCCTTCCTCAGGTCGTGCATGACCAGCATGGACCCCCTGCGGTTCGACGCGGCAGAGTGGGCGTCCGGCGAATATTGAGCTCTTGCTCATCACCCGGAGGGATTAGGCCCTTCCCACTGGCGGTGCTCACCGGTCTTCCAGCTGCCCGGCGACGGGCTGCCGGCAGCGTGGTGCGCACGCCTCCGCTGCAGAACTTCATCCGCTTTGGCTGCCTGCAGGGCGGACTCGATCACGAATAGGCGTCCAAAGTGGTAGTCGTCGGTGGTGAGGGCTTTGTGCCCCTCCTCGACGACGAACGTGGTGTGCCCATCCAAGTAGTGCTGGATGGCGGGTGTCACCACTTCGAACTGGGCATAGCGGCTGTAGTCGATGCCCAGTGCCGTCACCTGCATCGCCCGCCGAATGCCCTTGGTCGCGGCGGTCAGACTCGCAAGTTGCTTGGACATGTCTTTGAGGCTCTGCCTGAATCTGGGCAGGTCAGGGAGCTTGCTGGCGCCTCGGTCGTTGAACATGTGCATGCTTTGGTCGCTGTAGTCGCGTACCGTGTCGCCGAATCGGAACGGTGGTTGGTAGGCCCATTGGCGGGCCTCGGTGTAGTGGTCGATGAGCTCGTCGAACGCAATGGCAAGTCCTGCCATCGCCTGTGGCAGATCTCCCCGGTCCAGGCTGGTCTGCGCGTATTGGAGGAAGTTCACTGTTTGTTGGCGGGCGACCAGATCGATCATGTCGATGCGATCGAAGTCTCCGCCGAAGACCATGGGCGTCGCATCGGTGAAAAACGTCAGCACGTCCGCGCGGACCTGTGCGATGTCCATCGTCGACGGCATCGCACCGGTGTGCTTGAGGTTGACCCGGAGCTTGTTCATCCGCTCCATAGCCTTCTTGCTTGGCAGTTGAGTGCTCGGAGGCAGTCCGGGTGTGAGCTTGTCCCAGTACTGAGAGAAGTTGATCTGAGTGGGGAGGTTGACCTGCAGATGCTCGCCCGCGAGGACAAGGAAGAGTTCGACCGCATCATGGAAGGACAGCACCGAGGTCGCCGCGAGAGGTTGGGGCTGCTGGGTCTGGGTCACGCCCTGCGCATAGAGGAATCGGATGAATGCGAGCCGCTGGACAGTCTGGGGGGTCAGCGGGTTCGTCGGCGTGGCCATTCGGACTCCGGAGGGCGTGGAAGAAGCACGCCGGTGCTAACGGGACCGCATCGGCTGCGCCTGAGAGCCTCGTCATGCTTGGCGTGTGGGAGCGTCGGGTTCAGGTTAGCCAATCCTCGATTGCCCGCTTTCGCCCGACTGGTACATACTCCTCCACTTGGTGCAGGCACGCGACCGTTTATCGACAACTGCTCCACGGCCCTCCACCAGGCCGACCTCTTGATGCCCGCGCTGCTGATCACGCGGGTACCCCGAACGCCCTCTGGCGTCCCGGTAGGTCACCCCTTCAGGCCGCCCTGGCGACGACAGACGGGGGTGATACCCCTTACGCACTCAGTACGCAGCTTGCGCAGCAAGCCCCTGATCGCCAGTTCGAGTGCGGTGAATTGGTCGCGTGATCTCCGGCTCCGCCATGCGTGCCAGCTCGGCACGCGCCCGCGAGGAGGCCGAGGCGCCGATCGTCATCCTTGGGCACTCATCGCCCACCCCGTGACCTTCAAGACCGCCGAATCCTGGTGGGGCGGTGCCATTGATCGGCGGGGGCCGCGGGTGCCGTGGTGGGCTGAGGGTTGCGGGCCTGGTGTCCGCTGGGCGCGGGCGCCATGGTGGAGCGGCGGCGGGCGGCTTCGGCGCGGGGGTTGGGTGCGGGGTTGCGGCTGGTGTGTTGGATGCGGGTGATCAGGACGCGGGCGGGTTGGCGGGCGGTGGTGAGTTCGCGCTTAGCGGCTGCTTCCTTGAGGAGCTGGTGGAGTTTGTGGCCGCTGGCTTCGGCGTCGGCGAGGACGGTAGCGAGGGCCGGCCAGGCGGGGTCGGTGAGGATGCGGTCGGCGTGGTCGGGGACGGCGGCCCGGACGTCGTGGGCCAGGGTCCGGCGGACCTGATCGTTCGGCCGGTGGGTGGCGAGGCTGTCGACGACGGGCGTGAGGGCTCGGTCGGCGGCGGTCTGGAGGTGGTGGAGGATCTGGCGGGCGGCTTCGGCCTGGTGGGCGTGGTTCTTCGCCTCGTGCCAGCGGGCGGCGACGATCGTTGCCCAGACGAGGGCAGCGAGCAGGGTCGCCAGGGCGCTGCCGTCGGGGCCGGTGGCGGTGTGGGCGATGTCCCGGACGGCCTTGCGCAGGGTGGTGGCGGCCTGGTTCTCGGCTCGGATCTGGGAGCGCTGAGCGCGGGCGAATGCCCGTGAGGCTGCTCGTAGTTCGGGGTGGAGGTGGTTGGGGGCTTTCTGGGCGGTGGCTTCGATGAGGTCACCGAGCGCGGTGATATGGGCCTGGGCATGGGTGTCGTCGGCCATCCCCTGGTGGAGGGTGTCGAGGGCGTCGATGGCCTGATGCCAGGGGGTGGCAGGCTGGTCACGGCGGGCGGTGGGGTGTTCCTCCGGCGCGGTGGTCTCCAGGCGGGCCTTGAGCTTGGGGAGGGTGAGGTCGGGGGCGATCTTTCCGCCGGGGTGGAAGATCTGTTCGCCGTCCGTGTTGAGGTCGCCGGGGCGGCCGGCGGCGTAGCCGAGGAGGTCGCCGGACGGTCCGCGGCGGGGTTTGACCGCGATGCCCATGGCTTCTAGGTAGGCGAGGAGTTCCTCGGTGTTGCTGGCGTGGGGGATGGCGGCGCGGATGCGGTCCTGGAGCCAGTCGCGGCTGGTCTGCTCCCAGCCGAGGCGCTGGGCCTTGTGTATCTCGGCCTGGGTGGGTCGGCGTCCGGCGGTGCGGTCGCCCTTCTTCAGTTGGCGCAGGCCGTAGTCGGTTTCGATCTGGCGGCAGGCGTCGCCGACGCGGATGCCGCTGTCGTGGAGCCTGGGGCGGCGGCCGTCTTCGCGGACGGTGGTGGCGAGGATGTGGATGTGGTCGTCCGCGTGGCGTACGGCGATCCAGGCCACGGGTGTTGGACCCGGCCGGTTTGATGGCGGCGATCACGCGGCCAGGTCCTTCCTGGAGTCGGTCGGTTCGCGCAGGGCCTCGGCGATCAGCTCCAGCAGGCGGTGGAGCTCGTCGAGCCTGTGGCGGATGTCGGGCGGGGTGAGGTCGCTGTTGAGGGCGCGGGCGATCTGGTTGACGTTGACGCCGATGCGGTTGAGCTCGCGCAGCACCTGGGCGCGGAACATGTGGGTGCGACGGCGGTCCTCGGACAGCGGCAGGTTCGCGGTGAACCGGCCGGTGATGAAGGCGAGGACGATGTCCGCAGCGAAGCCGGATTCTCCCTTGTAGCCGTGCTCGGCAGCGGCCTCCTGGAGCGCGTTGTGCTCGTCGCCGGTGAACCGCAGCGGTCCGACACGGACGGTCCGTTTGGTGCCGGTGAAACGGCGGATCGCCGGCTGCACGCTCTGCACCGCTCGCTCACCGACCGTCGGTTCGGTGGCGGGTGCTGGGCGGAGGATCTGCTGCTGGACGGCGTGGAGCTCGTCCGGGTCGGGGCCGCCCTCGGTCCCGACCTCCCGGTCCGGCGCCCCCTGGCGTCGGGCCGTCTCCGCCACCCCCGGGGCGGAGATCCCCGAAGACCAGCCTTGAGTCGGACTCGGGGTACTACTGGCTCCGCCAGGAGCAGCCCGTCCGAACGCGCGCCGCAAACGGTCCATGAGCGTAGGGGACTTCGCCAGCGACGGCAGTTCGCCGGAACGGTGATCGGCGTGGTGGGGGTCATGCGTCACGATCGGGATCTCCGGGAGGGGCGAGAAGATGGGCGAGGCGGTCGTCAGCCGTCGTGGGAGGCACTCAGCTCGGCCTTGACCACGCGGACGATGGCACCGGCGTCGTCGCTGGCGACCGTGTATCCGTCACCGCGTACGGCCTGCTCCAGGAGGTCGCGGGACAGGCGGCCGTGCTCGTCAAGGAGCCTGCGGGCGTAGTCGCGAAGGACGTCGGCGGTGGCGCGCGGTTTGCCGCCCGGCCGCTTCGGTTTCGACGTGGGGCGCTTGGCCAGTGGGGTACGCGAGCCGCTGCCCGAGGGTGGCGGAATCGCCTCGTGCTGGCGGGCTGCCCGTTCCGGGCCGGAGCGGGCGGTGGGTTTCGGGCGGGCGGATTCCGGGCGGCTGCCCTGGTGGGGTTCCTCGTCGCCCGGATCTGATGGGTGCGGGCGGGTGCACTCTTCTGCCCGTCCGTCTCCGTCCGCCCGATCGTCGGCGTCCGCCTGGGAGTGGTCGGGCTGTGCTGCGCGCGGGCTGGCGGGCTGCCCGGCGGGAGTGGTCCAGCACTCGGGCAGGTCGATGGTGGCCAGGGCGGCTGCTTGGCGGCGGGTGGCGAGCTGTCGTAGCAGTTGCTCGTTGCGGCGCGGGTCGGCGTCGATGCCGGAGCGGGCGAGGGCCCTGGACAGGCGGCGCACGGTGCGCCGGCCCGCCCGCCCGGTGCGCTGCTCGGGCGTCATCTCGGCGAGGCGGGCGGCCAGAGCGACAGCCCGGTGCATAGCCCGGTCGCGGATGATCTCGGCGGCGCCCTGGTCCTGCTCGACGATCCCCAGGCGGGCGAGCAGCCGCTCGCGCGCCTGCCGCGTGAGGACGGCGGCGAGCCCGCGGGAGGCGGCGTCGGGGGTCCGCTGGCGCAGCTCGATACCCATCGCCAGGTGCCACAGCACTGCTGCCATCACCGGGCCGGTGAAGGCACGCACGGTGCCGCCGACCGGGCCGGACTCGGCGTAGGCGGGGATGGTCTGCATGGTGGTGATCACCCAGACCAGGACTCCGGGCAGGCCAGCCGCCTGCCTCGGCCCGTGCAGGTTCTGGCGGGCCATCAGGGCCATGGAGAACAGGGCGAGCTCGGCGGCGGCGAACATCGCGGTGTGCTCGGCGGTGTTGCGCATGTCGAGGTGGTGGGCGGCGAACCGCCAGCTCGTGTCCGCGCTGTAGGCGGTGCACACGAGCGCCGCCACGGCCGCTGTGACGACGGCGGCCGAGAGGCGCCGCTTCCGATCGCGGGTGTGGCCTTGGCTGCGTAGGGCCCTCATGCCCGTGCTCCTGTCGCCGTGACGACAAGCTCTGGGGCGGTGCCAGCCGGGTGTGCGGTGATGAGCAAGGACGGTTCTCCACGAGCTGTGAGAGCGGGGGCGCTTACGCTGTCCCCTCTCCAAGGAGGGGGCAGCGCGTACGCGCCAAGGGTGTGAATGCGCCGTTCGATGGCGCGTAGGCGGCTGACCTGCGGTTTCCTGAGATTCGTACGCGGCGGAGGCGGTGCGTACGCGCCCTCGGCGGGTCGGGGCGCGTACGGCACCGCGTACGAGCCGCCGGTCAGGACACGGCGGTGATGTGGCGGGCGACGGCCTTCCAGCGGGTCGCCTGGCCGCCCCCGGTGCCGCCGCCGGCACCGGTCTCCTGGGTGGCATGTCCGCTCTTGGTGAGGTTCTCCAGGCGACGCCTTGCCCTGGCGATGTCCGCCGCGATGGGCTTGTCCTCGCCGGTGATCTGGGTGGCGAGCTGGCGGGCGGTGAGCCCGTTCGCGCCCGCCTGCCGCAGGAGGGTCAGTGGGGCGAGGCTCGTGTCGACGCGCGAGGTGCCACGGGGATGGTCGTGGATGACCGGCAGCGGGCCGATCTCGTCGTCGATCGTCTTGAGGTGGTGGAGGTGGACCACCGGGTCCCCGGCCGCGCCGCTGAGGAACAGGACGCTGCCCGCGCCTGCGGTGAACCAGGCCGAGCCGTAGACCTGGTCGAGGACAGGGCGCTGGGTGCGCGAGGCGTCGGGGCCCTGCTTGCGCTGGTGGTGCAGTTCGAGAAGCTCGACGCCGTCGCGCAGGAGCTGCTGGCGGGCGTTGTTGTACGCGAGGCCGGCCTCGTCGTCGGTGAGCTTGCCGACCACGTCCTTGAGGCTGTCGATCACCACCGTGTCCGCCCCGTGCTCGGCGGCCAGCTCGGCGAGAAGCTGCGGCTCGGTGTTGAGCGAGGCAGGCAGCGGTCCCGACCAGAAGACCAGGCGCTGGCGCAGGATGTCCCGGTCGGCCTGGTGCACAACCCGGGTGAAGGCGCGGGCGAGCTGGCTCGGCCGGTCCGCGGCGATGTAGAGGACCTTCTCACCCTCCCGCACCGGCATGTCCAGGACCTGGGCGAGCAGGCCGAGGCGGGCGAGGACGACCTGCTGGGCGATCGTCGACTTCCCGACGCCGGGGGGCCCGACGAGCATCAGACTTTCACCCGAGGCCCATGCCGCTTTTCCCGGCGTCCCCCACACGGGCTCGGTGGTGGCGGGGGTGTCGGTGACGAAGGACCAGCCGTCCACGGCGTACCGCTGGAGTCGCCCGCCCGAGCTGCGGCGGGCGCGGTCGGCGGCCTCGCTCAGCGACGCCGCCAGCAGGCTTCGCACCTCGGCTGGGTCGGCTCCCGGCGTGGTGGCGCCCTGGAGCACGCGGACCGCCGTGGCCTGCAGGACGCGCAGGTCGGCATGGCTGCGGATGATGTCCGCGTAGTACGAGGCACCCGACCCCACGGCCGCCGAGGTCGCCAGGGAATGCAGGTACTGGGGGCCGCCGACGCGCGTGAGGTCGCCCGTGGACTTCAGCTGGTGGGACAGGGCGATCGCGTCGGTCGGCGCTTCCTGCCTGCGCAGCTCCAGCAGGGCGTGCCAGATCGTGGTGTGCGCGGGCCGGAAGAAGTCGCCCGGTTCCAACACCTGCCGGACCTCGTCGATGACCGCGCTCTGGAACATGCAGGCCCCGAGCACGGCCGCCTCGGCGTCTGCGTCGTGAGGCGGGGCTGCCGTGACGCCGATCGCGTCCTGCGGGCCAGCGTGGGAGTGAGCGGATGGTGCTTGCCACTGCGGGGTCGTACCCTGGGGCACTGAGCTTCCTTGTCTCGGGCCGATACGGACTGGCAGGTCCCGGCACCGTGTAGATCGTTTTGGGCGGTCGTCTTGGGAGTCGCTGCGGCCTTGGTGCTCCAACACCGGGGCCGCTTCTCTGTATGGGGCTTCAGGCAGCCTTCTCGTACCGCGATCCGGTCATCAGGTCGGCCAGCCGTGCCGCGCTGTGCGGGCTGATCGTCGTGGTGAATCCGGCGCAGACGCGTCGTAGGGCCTGAGCCCGGGCTTCCTCCTGTCGTGCGGCTCGGGTCGTCGTGGGGGTGGTCGGTGCTGTGCTCGCCTCGGGCAGCCGGCGCACGGGCAGCTCCTTGCGGGCGGTGCGGGGATGGCAGTCCCCGCACCGCATGAGGTCGTCGGGCGGTCGCTTGCATCGCGCTGCTTCCAGGTGCTCCAACACCTGGGGCCGCGCGTGCCGCGCTCACGGACGACTGGCAGGTCATCCGCACGCGACGCCTCTAGCTTCCGGAAATTCGCCGGTTGGGCGAACCGGCGTTTCCGTGGATAATGCGCCCTCGCCCGAGCCCGTGCCCGACGTCAGAGCTGGTTCTGTTCGATGTCGATGCGGTCCCAGTCGAAGACTCCGCTCGGCTTGCTCGACGCGTCGATGACCACGCCGGAGAAGAGGAAGCGGAGCACGGCGTTGCGCCGCTCGTCCGTCATCTCGTCGGCCTCCCAGGCGGCTCTGGCCCCCGGCCCCGTGAGTCCGTCGAGCAGCTTCACCGGCCGCACGACCATCCGCTTCTGGGCCTTGGCGATCCGGTCGGTGATGTCCTTGCGCATCGCCCGGTACTCCGCCGTGGAGATCTC
Source organism: Streptomyces bikiniensis (assembly GCA_000716465.1). GTDB lineage: Bacteria > Actinomycetota > Actinomycetes > Streptomycetales > Streptomycetaceae > Streptomyces > Streptomyces bikiniensis. The sequence goes on along the minus strand of JNWL01000005.1, from coordinate 153,569 downwards.
CTTGGCGGTCCACATCTGGTTGAGCTCGGCGAGCTGCCGCTGGTCAGCCTCCACCGCCTCCGTCAGGGCGTTCGTCGGTGTGGCGGAGGCGAGTTGGCCGGAGACGGTGAGGCGGCCGAGCAGGTCGATCGCGGCCTCGGTGACGAACTCCTCCAGCTTCACGGCGGCGATGCGGCGGACGCACTTCTTCTCGTCATTGCGGCTCTTGCGCGTGCACAGGTACGAGGGCACGGCCCCGACCTTGGTACCGGACATCAGGGTGCCGCAGCGCTTGCACATCACCAGGCCACGCAGCAGGTAGAAGCGGCGCAGCTCCAGGTTGGTCTGGTGGATCGCGGACCGGTACTCGCGGCGGGCGCGGACCTCGGCCCAGGTGCCGGCGTCGATGATGGCGGGCCACTTCCCGGCACCGACCTCCTCGCCCTGATGCATGCGGATACCGGCCACGTGGCGGGAGTCGAGCAGGGCCCGGACGGTGCCCTGGGCCCACTCCTTGCCGTACACGGTCTTGATGCCGCGCTTGTGGAGGACGAGGGCGATGGAAACCGGACTCTGGCCCTTGAGGTAGCGGTCGAAGACCTCGCGGACGACCTCGGCCTCGTCCTCCCTGATGGTCATGCCATCGGGCTCGTACCCGAACCGCCGCTTGCCCGAGTGCGGCATCCCGGTCTCGGCCCGCTCCGCCAGCGCGGACTTCAGGCGGCGGGAGGTGTCGTCGGAGGAGCGGCAGGCGTGGGCGACCTCGATGCGGAGGATGAAGCGGTCGTCCGGGTCGGAGAGGTTCCGGCGGTTCGCCTCGCCGTGCAGCACGATCTCCTGCTCGTCGGAGACCTGGAGCAGCTCCTCCAGGTCGCGCGGCTGCCGCATGAGCCGGTCGGGGTGGTACGCGATGATGTGCCGGAACTCGCGACGCCGGGCGCGTTCGAGGAGCTGGTCCCAGCCGGGGCGCTTGCGGTTGCGCCGCCAGGCGGAGCGGCTGTTGTCGACGAAGACGTGGGCGGGGTCGATGGCCAGGCCGCGCCGTTCGGCGATCTCCCGGCAGATGCGCTCCTGCCGGTCGACGCCGGTCTGGTCGTCATCGTCGGCCTGGGATATTCGGCAGTACAGGGCGGCCGGTTCACCTGGGGTGATGGTCGGCTCTCGGTGCTTGGGGCGGGGCATGGCACCGATGGTATGAGCAAGGCTTGGGCTCGCCGAACTTCCGGCACCCGGTGACGCTCGCCAAGGACCTGATCACCCTGGACGACGTCTCCGACGGGCGGATCACCCTCGGCATCGGCGCGGGCGGCAACGGCTTCGACGCCACCGCGCTCGGGCAGGAGGCCTGGACGCCGAAGGAGCGGGCGGACCGGTTCGGGGAGTTCGTCGCGCTGCTCGACCGGCTGCTGACCGAGGACGCGGTGACGGAGCGGGGCACGTTCTACACGGCGGACGAGGCGCGGAACATCCCGGGCTGCGTCCAGCGCCCCCGGCTGCCGTTCGCGGTGGCCGCGACCGGCCCGCGCGGGATGCGGCTGGCCGCGCGGCACGGGCAGGCGTGGGTGACGACCGGCGACCCGAAACTGTACGAGGAGGGGACCCCGGAGCAGTCGGTGGCGGCGCTGCGCGGCCAGATCGAGCGGCTCGGCAAGGCGTGCGCCGAGACCGGCCGGGAGGTGGCCGAACTGGACAAGATCCTGCTCACCGGCTTCACCCCGGACCGGAGCCGGCCGCTGGAGTCCGTGGAGGCCTTCGTGGACTTCGCCGGCCGCCACCGCGAGCTCGGGTTCACCGAGATCGTGATCCACTGGCCGATTCCGGACTCCGACTTCGCCGCCGACCAGGCCGTCTTCGAGTCCATCGCCACGGAGGCCCTGTCCCGGCTGGGTTGACACGCGACGCCCGGGCTCGCGCCCGCGCCCGCATCCACGCCTACCCTCGTCCTCGCCCCCGTCCTCGTACGACGAGAGCCCCGGCCGACAGCCGCCCCGGCAGACGGTCGCCCCGTCAGGGCTCCCGCCGCTCAAGGGCGGGCAGGGCCGGGGCCGACAGCTCGAAGGCGGGCAGCTCCGGTGCGGGCAGGACCGAGGCGTCCGCCAGGGCCGCCAGGATGTCGCCCACCAGGACCGGATCCCGCGCGGGCCGGTCCTCTCCGGTCCGCGCGCACGCGGAGCAGAGGGCCATGCCGAGGCTCGCGACCCACGTCCCGTACGGAGCGCCGCAGAAGTCGCACTCCCCGCTCCGCCGCACCACGACCATGCCCCGCTCCCTCGGAGACGCCGTCAGTCCCCGGAGCCTTCCCCGCCGCCCGGGAAAACGAACGGATGTTTACGGCCATGTCCGAACGAGCCGGATACGGCACGGGAGGGGACGGGCCGGTGCTCCCGGTGAGCGGACGGGCGGACGGATGGACGGGTGGACAGACGGACGGACGGGTGGACAGACGGACGGATGGACGGGTGGACAGACGGACGGATGGACGGGTGGACAGACGGACGGGCGGACGCGGCCGGTAATACTCCGTCCCAGGCTTGAATCAGGCCCTCCGCCCCTCTTTTCCCACTCATATGTGCGGCTCATCGCACGCCCGTGCGCGCGGTGCGGAAGAATGGTGCGGTGACCTTTTCCCACCCTTCGCGTTCTCCGCGCCCTTCCGCCCAGGTGCCCCGGCTGATCGCCACCGACCTCGACGGCACGCTGCTCCGTGACGACAAGACCGTCTCCGAGCGCACGGTCGCCGCTCTCGCCGCGGCCGAGCGGGCCGGGATCGAGGTCTTCTTCGTCACCGGCCGGCCCGCCCGCTGGATGGACGTCGTCAGCGAGCACGTCCACGGCCACGGCATGGCGATCTGCGCCAACGGCGCCGCCGTCGTCGACCTGCACGCCGGAGGCGCCTTCCTGGAGGTCCGCCCGCTGGAACGGCCCGTCGCCCTCGACGTCGTCGAGGCCCTGCGCGCCGCCGCGCCCGGGACCTCCTTCGCGGTCGAGCTCACCACCGGCATCCACTACGAGCCGCACTACCCGCCCTTCTTCCTCGACCCCGGCGCCACCGTCGCCACCGCCGAGAAGCTCCTCTTCGAGGAGGAGACCGGCGCGGCGGCCCCCGTGCTCAAGCTGCTCGCCCAGCACCCGGAGCTCGACCCCGACGCGTTCCTCGCGGTGGCCAGGGCGACCGCGGGCGACCGGGCCGCCTTCACCCGGTCCAGCCCCACCGCCCTCATCGAGATCAGCGGACTCGGCGTCTCCAAGGCCTCCACGCTCGCCCTGTGCTGCGCCGAGCGCGGCATCACGGCCGAGGAGGTCGTCGCCTTCGGCGACATGCCGAACGACATCGAGATGCTCACCTGGGCGGGCCGCTCGTACGCGATGGGCAACGCCCACCCGGACGTGATCACCGCCGCCTCGGGCCGTACGACCGGCAACAACGAGGACGGCGTGGCCGTCGTCATCGAGCAGCTCGTCGCGGAGGCCCTCGCCGGAACCGCGGGCCCGCGCCGGTCGTGACGCCGTGACCGGCACTCCCTAGAGCGGCGCCTCCCACACCACCGTCGTCCCGCCGCCGTCCTCCCCGATCCCCGGCCCGCACCAGCTCGCGCCCCCCAGGGACTCCGCCCGGCGCGCCAGGTTGCGCAGGCCGCTGCGCCGTCCGCCCGCCGGGATGCCGACCCCGTCGTCCGCGACCGTCAGGCGCACCCCGGCGGAGCCGTCGGGCAGGGTGACGCCGGCGTCGACGACCACCTCGATCCGGCTCGCGTCGGCGTGCCGGAACGCGTTGGAGAGCGCCTCGCGCAGGGCGGCGACGAGGTTCTTGCCGGTGAGCTCGCCGACCGTCGCGTCGATCGCCCCGAGGAAGCGGTGCGCGGGCTTGAAGCCGAGCGGCACGGCCGCCATGTTGATCTCCCGCAGCACGCGGGTGCGCAGCCCCGACGGAGCCTCGGCGGGTCCCTGCTGGAGCGCGAAGATCGCCGTACGGATCTCCTGGATGGTCACGTCCAGCTCGTCCACGGCCTTGCCCACGCCCTCGCGCACGGCCGGCACGATCGACCTGCGCTGGGCGCTCTCCAGCATCATGCCGGTGGCGAAGAGCCGCTGGATGACCAGGTCGTGCAGGTCGCGGGCGATCCGGTCGCGGTCCTCGTACACGGCGAGGCGCTCCCGGTCCCGCTGCGCGTCGGCCATCATCAGGGCGAGCGCCGCCTGCGAGGCGAACTGGGTGGCGAGCGTCCGCTCCGTCTCCGTGAACGGGCGGCCGTCCCGTACCCGCGGCATGGCGAGCGCTCCCAGCACCCGCCCGCCGCTCTGCAGCGGAAGGATCATGCTCGGCCCGTACGTCGAGGTCATCGGGCTGGTCATGCGGGGATCCGAGGAGGCGTCCGCGACGAAGACCGCCTCGCCCTCGAAGAGCTGCTCCACCACGTCGCTCTCGGGCGGGACCACCACGCCCAGCCACTTCGTGGACCGGGGCGAGGAGACGGCGACGACCTCCAGGCCGCCCTCCTCGGCGGGGAGCAGCACGATGCCCGCGTCCGCGTCGGCGAGCCGGCGGGCCTGTTCGGCGACGACCGTGAGGGCGTCGTCGGCGTCGCCGCCGGAGAGCAGGGCGGTGGTGACGGCGACCGAGCCGTCGATCCACCGTTCGCGCTGCCGGGCGGCCTCGTACAGGCGCGCGTTGCCGATGGCGATGCCCGCCTCGGTGGCGAGCACCCGGACCATGTGCACGTCGTAGTCGTTGAACTCGTCCCCGCCGCGCTTCTCCGCGAGATAGAGGTTGCCGAAGATCTCGCCCTGGACCCGGATGGGGACGCCGAGGAAGGTGCGCATCGGCGGGTGCCCGGGCGGGAAGCCCGCCGCGCGCGGATCCTTCGAGAGATCGGGGAGGCGAATGGTCTGCGGGTCGCGGATCAGGGCGCCGAGCAGCCCCGCGTGACCGTCGGGGCGGCGTCCGATCCGGTGGGCGGTGTCCTCGTCGACGCCGAAGGTGACGAAGTCGGAGAGGCTGTCGCCCTCGTCGTCGACGACGCCGATCGCCGCGTACCGGGCGTCGGCGAGTTCGGCGGCGGTCTCGCAGATGCGGTCGAGGGTGGAGTGGAGTTCGAGCCCGGTGCCGACCGAGCGCATGGCCTCCAGGAGCTGCGGCACGCGGGCGGTGAGCTCCGTGGACAGCCCCTGGAGGCTGCGGGTGGCCCGCGTGGCGGCTTCCAGGGGGTCCGGGGCGTCGGACTCGGTGGCGGTCATGGAACGAGCCTAGTAAGTCCTATTTAGCGAGAAAAGTCAGCTGCTCCGGTCGCCGTGGGGACGGCGAGCAGATCGGTCGCCCTCTCCTGTTCCAGCATCCGGCGCAGTGGCCCGTCCGCTGCCGCGAGCTCGGCGTACGGGCCGCGCTGCACGGTCCGGCCCCCGTCCAGGACGAGCACCTCGTCGACGGCGTCGAGGCCGTGCAGCCGGTGGGTGATGAGGACGGTGGTGCGGCCCTCGGTGGCCCGGAGCAGGTCGTCGGTGAGCGCGTCGGCGGTGGCGAGGTCCAGGTGCTCGGCCGGCTCGTCGAGGACGAGGACCGGGAAGTCGGCGAGGAGGGCCCGCGCGAGCGCGAGCCGCTGGCGCTGGCCGCCGGAGAGCCGCGCGCCGTGCTCGCCCACGAGGGTGTCGAGTCCTTCGGGCAGCCCGTCGACCCAGTCGAGCAGCCGGGCCCGGCGCAGCGCCTCGCGCAGCTCGCCGTCGTCCGCGCCGACCTTGGCGAGCCGCAGGTTCTCGCGCACGGAGCTGTCGAAGAGGTGCGCGTCCTGGGCGCACAGGCCGACCAGGCGCCGGACCGCGTCCCCCTCCAGCTCCCGGGCGGGGACGCCGCCGAGCCGGTACGTGCCGTGCTCCACGTCCAGGAACCGCAGCAGCACCTGGGCGAGCGTGGTCTTGCCGGATCCGGAGGCGCCGACGACGGCGACCCGGCGCCCGGCCTCCAGGGTGAGCCCGAAGCCGGTGAGCGCCGGACGCTCCTGTCCGGCGTACCGGGCGGAGAGCCCGGACAGCTCCAGGGGGAACGGACCCGCCGGGGGAGCGGCGGGCGTGTGCGGCTCGTGTACGGGCACGGGGGCGTCGAGCACTTCGAAGACCCGCTCGGCACTGTGCTTGACCCGCTGCCGGTACTGGACGGCGAGCGGAAGGCCGGTCACGGCCTCGAACGCGGCGAGCGGGGTCAGGACGACCACGGCGAGGGAGACCCCGTCGAGCCGCCCGTCCCGTACGGCCTGGACGCCGACGAGCGCGGCGGCCGCGACCGTCAGGCCGCAGACCAGGGCGGAGAGCCCGGCTCCGAGCGCGGTGGCGGCGGCCTGCCGGGAGGCGATGCCGGTGAGGACGCGGTCGGCCTCCCGGGTCCTTTCGATACGGCTCCGCAGGGCGCCGGCGACCGTCAGCTCGGCGCAGCCGCGCAGCAGGTCGGCCACGACGGTCGCCAGGGAGCCGCGCGCGGGGGCGAGCCGCCGTTCGGCCCGGCGGGCGAGGGCCCCGGCCGCCGCCGGTACGGCGACCCCCGCGACCAGCAGGCCCACGGCGAGGACGGCTCCGGCCTCGGGCAGCAGCCAGACGGTGAACCCGGTGGCCCCGACGCCCACGACGAGCGCGGCGCCCGCCGGGAGCAGCCAGCGCAGCCAGTAGTCCTGGAGCGCGTCGACGTCCTGGACGAGCCGGGCGAGCAGGTCGCCGCGCCGGGTGCGCCGCAGCCCGGCCGGGGCGATCCGCTCCAGGCGCCGGTAGACGGAGACCCGCAGGTCGGCGAGCATCCGCAGGACGGCGTCGTGCGAGACGAGCCGTTCGGCGTACCGGAAGACGGCCCGGCCGATGCCGAAGGCGCGCGTGGCGGTGACCGCCATCATCAGATGGAGGACGGGGGGCTGTTCGGAGGCCCGGGAGATGAGCCAGCCGGACACGGCCATGAGCCCGACGGCGGACCCGAGGGCGAGGCTCCCGAGCAGCAGCGCGAGCGCCATGCGGCCCTTCAGCTCCCCGGCCATGTCCCGGACCCGCCGGAGCGCGCCGCCCGGAGCCGCGCCTTCGGAGGCGCTTCCCCCCGTGCCGGAGGCGCCGGCGGCGACCGTCCCGGCCGCATCGGTCACACCGGCCGCACCGGTCACGCCAGCCGTACCGACGGCGGGCGCGGTCGCGGTACCGGACCAGACCGCCGCTTCGATCCTGCCGGGCGCCCCGGCTCCGGCCGCACCACCGGCCGACGGCGACGCCACCGGCGTCCCGGCGTTCGTTCCCAGGCCCACCACCCGGTCCGCCACCGCGAGCAGGGCCGGGCGGTGGACCACGAGCAGGACCGTCCGGCCGGCCGCGAGGCGCCGGACCGCGTCGACCACGCCCGCCTCCGTCTCGCCGTCGAGCGCGGCCGTGGGCTCGTCGAGCAGCAGCAGGGGCCGGTCGGCCAGGAACGCGCGGGCGAGCGCGAGCCGTTGCCGTTGTCCCGCCGAGAGTCCGGTGCCGTCCTCGCCCAGCGGGGTGTCGAGCCCGTCCGGCAGCTCCGCGACGAACCCGTCCGCGCCCGCGTCCCGCAGGGCCTCCCGCACCGCTTCGTCGGAGGCGTCCGGGCGGGCGAGCCGTACGTTCTCCGCGATCGTCCCCGCGAAGAGGTACGGGCGCTGGGGCACCCAGGCGATCCGCGAGCGCCATGCCTCCGGGTCGAGCCCCGCGAGGTCCTCGCCCCCGACCCGGACGGTGCCGCCGGGCTCCGGGGCCGTGAACCCGAGGACCACGTCGAGCAGCGTCGACTTGCCCGCACCGCTCGGTCCGACCAGGGCCACCGTCTCGCCCGGCTCGACCGTCAGCGTCACCGCGTCGAGCGACGGTTCGGCGCGCCCCGCGTGGCGTACCGTCACGGCGTCCAGTTCGAGCCGTACGGAGTCCGGGACCGCGCCCGTCCCCCCGTTCCGTACCGGCTGCTCCAGGACGTCGAAGATCTCCTCCGCCGCCGCGAGCCCCTCCGCCGCCGCGTGGTACTGCGCCCCCACCTGCCGCAGCGGCAGATACGCCTCGGGCGCCAGGATCAGGATGACGAGCCCGGTGTAGAGGTCGAGGTCGCCGTGGACGAGCCGCATGCCGATGGTCACGGCGACGAGGGCGACCGAGAGCGTGGCGAGGAGTTCGAGGGCGAAGGAGGAGAGGAAGGCGATCCGCAGCGTGCGCATGGTCGCCTGCCGGTACTCGGAGGTGATCGCGCGGATCGACTCGGCCTGGGCCTTGGCCCGGCCGAAGACCTTGAGGGTGGGAAGGCCGGCCACCACGTCCAGGAAGTGGCCGGAGAGCCGCGAGAGCAGCTTCCACTGCCGGTCCATCCGGGCCTGGGTGTACCAGCCGATGAGGATCATGAAGAGCGGGATGAGCGGCAGCGTGACGACGATGATGGCCGCCGAGACCCAGTCCTCGGTGACGATCCGGGCCAGGACCGCCACCGGTACGACCACCGCGAGGCCCAACTGGGGCAGGTAGCGGGCGAAGTAGTCGTCGAGCGCGTCCACGCCCCGGGTCGCGAGGGCGATCAGCGAACCGGTCCGCTGCCCGCTGAGCCATCCCGGTCCGAGCGCGGCGGCGCGGCCGAGGAGCCGCCCTCGGAGTTCGGACTTGACCGCCGCGCTCGCCCGGTGGGCGGCGAGCTCGGTCAGCCAGGAGACCAGCCCCCGCGCCACCGCCACTCCGGCGAGCAGCAGCAGGGGCGTGGCCAGGGCGGAAACCGACCGGCCCCCCTGGAAGGACCCCACCACGATCTCGGCGACGAGCATCGCCTGGGCGACGACCAGCGCCGCTCCGACGAGGCCGAGCACGACCACCGCGATCAGGAAGAGACGGGTGGCCCGGGCGTACCGGAGCAGACGCGGGTCGATCGGTTTCACGTGAAACATGCCCCTCTCTGAGCGCGGGCCGGCCCTGGCACGGCCGGCGGATCGTGGCCTAGTGGGTGTCGGCGGTGTGGTGCTGCGCGTCGGCCGTGTGGTGCTGCGCGTCGGCGATGTGCTGCGTACCGATCCGCTTGCGGAACACCCAGTAGGTCCAGCTCTGGTAGAGCAGCACCAGCGGGGTCGCGATCGCGGCGCACCACGTCATGATCTTGAGCGTGTACGGGCTCGACGACGCGTTCGTCACGGTGAGACTCCACTCGGGGTCGAGCGAAGAGGGCATGACGTCCGGGAAGAGCGCCAGGAAGAGCATCGCCACCGAGGCGGCGATCGTGATGCCCGAGAGCGCGAACGACCAGCCCTCGCGCCCCGCCCTGATGGCGGTGATCGCACCGACGAGCGCCACCGCCGCGACCACCATCGCCACGAAGCTGGAGGCGTCGCCCGTGTGGGCCTGGGTCCAGATCAGGAAGACGAGCGCGACCGCCGCCGTGACCAGGCCCAGCTTGAGCGCGAGCACCCGGGCCCGTACCCGGATGTCCCCGACCGTCTTCAGCGCGGCGAAGACCGCCCCGTGGAAGGTGAAGAGGGTGAGCGTGACCAGACCGCCGAGGAGCGCGTACGGGTTGAGGAGGTCGAAGAAGGTGCCCGCGTACTCCATGTCCGCGTCGATCTTCACGCCCCGGACGATGTTGCCGAAGGCCACGCCCCAGAGGAACGCGGGGAGCAGCGAGGTCCAGAAGATGGCCTGCTCCCAGTTGCGCTGCCAGTTCTCCTCGGGCCGCTTCGCCCGGTACTCGAAGGCCACGCCCCGGATGATCAGGCAGACCAGGATGAGCAGCAGCGGCAGGTAGAAGCCGGAGAACAGCGTCGCGTACCACTCCGGGAACGCGGCGAAGGTGGCACCGCCGGCGGTGAGCAGCCACACCTCGTTGCCGTCCCAGACGGGCCCGATGGTGTTGATGAGGACCCGCTTCTCGGGCCGGTCGCGGGCCAGCAGCCTGGTCAGGATGCCGATCCCGAAGTCGAAGCCCTCCAGGAAGAAGTAGCCGGTCCACAGGACGGCGATGAGTACGAACCAGACGTCGTGAAGTTCCATGCCTCGGTCTCCTGAGCCTCAGTACGAGAAGGCCATGGGCCGGTCGGGGTCGCGGGTGTCCCCGCCGATCTTGGTGGGCGGGTTGAGGTCGTCGTCGGTCAGCTCGGGCGGCCCCGCCTTGACGTACTTGACGAGCAGCTTGACCTCGATGACCGCGAGGACGGCGTAGAGCAGGGTGAAGCCGATCATGGAGGTGAGGACCTCGGCCTGGGAGACGCCGGGGGAGACCGCGTCCCGGGTGCGCAGCACGCCGTAGACGACCCACGGCTGGCGGCCCATCTCGGTGAAGATCCAGCCCCAGGAGTTGGCGATCAGCGGGAAGAGCATCGTCCAGAGCGCGACGATCCAGTACCACCTGCCGATGCGGGGGCTGAGGGCCTTGCTCTTGAAGAGGACCAGGTTCGGCACCTCGTCCTCGCCCGTCCGCAGCCCCGGTGCCAGCATGAACTTCTTCCGGGTCAGCCAGAGGCCGATGATCCCCAGGGTCAGGGAGGCCATGCCGAAGCCGATCATCCAGCGGAAGCCCCAGTAGGCGACGGGGATGTTGGGCCGGTAGTCGCCGGGGCCGTACTTCTCCTGCTCGGCCTTGTTGATGTCGTTGATGCCGGGGACGTACGAGGTGAAGTCGTCGTTCGCGAGGAAGGAGAGCAGGCCGGGGATCTCGACGGCGACCTTGTTGTGGCCCTTGTCGACGTCGCCGTAGGCGAAGATCGAGAAGGGGGCGGGCGCCTCGCCGTCCCAGAGGGCTTCGGCGGCGGCCATCTTCATCGGCTGCTGCTTGAACATGACCTTGCCGAGCAGGTCGCCGCTGACGGCGGTGCCGAGGCCGGCGATGATCAGGGTGACCAGGCCGAGCCGCAGCGAGGTCCGCATCACGGGGATGTGCTTCTTGCGGGCCAGGTGGAAGGCGGATATGCCGACCATGAACGCGCCGCCGACCAGGAAGGCCGCCGTGATGGTGTGGAAGAACTGGGTGAGGGCCGTGTTCTGGGTGAGCACGAGCCAGAAGTCGGTGAGCTCCGCCCGGCCGCGCTCCTCGTTGATGCGGTAGCCCACCGGGTGCTGCATCCAGGAGTTGGCCGCCAGGATGAAGTACGCGGAGAGGACGGTGCCGATCGAGACCATCCACATGCAGGCGAGGTGGATCTTCTTCGGCAGCTTGTCCCAGCCGAAGATCCACAGGCCGATGAAGGTCGACTCGAAGAAGAAGGCGATGAGCGCCTCGAACGCGAGCGGGGCACCGAAGATGTCACCGACGAAGCGCGAGTAGTCGGACCAGTTCATGCCGAACTGGAACTCCTGCACGATGCCGGTGACGACGCCCATGGCGATGTTGATCAGGAAGAGCTTGCCCCAGAACTTCGTCGCCCTGAGGTACTTCTCGTTCTCCGTCCGCACCCAGGCGGTCTGGAGACCGGCGGTGAGCGCCGCGAGGGAGATCGTCAGCGGGACGAAGAGGAAGTGGTAGACGGTGGTGATGCCGAACTGCCAGCGCGCCAGAGTCTCTGGCGCCAGAGCGAGGTCCACGTCGCTTTCTCCTTACATCGCCGTGGTCACATCGGCGCTCTGCCCTGGCCTTACCGCCCATAGGCGGACGAACCGGGGCACGCTTGTGAACGCGTTCACATTCACAAGCATTATGGCTCATATGAAATCCGTACTTGTCTCCGGGGGCCCTTTACAGGGCGTCTCCTTGCTCACATCTCCCCCCGTACGCGGACGGCCCCCACGAGCAACCGCTCGCGGGGGCCGTCACCACGCCTCTCGGCGCTCTCCGGTCGGGGTCAGAGCTCCTTGCGGAAGGCCTCCGCCGCCTGGAGGAACAGGTCGTTCGCCTCGCCCTCGCCGATCGTGACGCGCACGCCCTCGCCGGCGAACGGACGCACCACCACGCCGTGCCGCTCGCACGCCGTCGCGAAGTCCACCGTCCGCTCGCCGAGCCGCAGCCAGACGAAGTTCGCCTGCGTGTCCGGAACGGTCCAGCCCTGCTCGACCAGGGCCGCGCGGACCCGCTCGCGCTCGGCCACCAGCGAGCCGACCCGGCCGAGCAGCTCGTCCTCGGCCCGCAACGAGGCCACCGCCGCGTCCTGCGCCAGCTGGCTCACGCCGAACGGCACCGCCGTCTTGCGCAGCGCCGCCGCCACCGGCTCGTGGGCGACCGCGAAGCCGACCCGCAGCCCCGCCAGGCCGTACGCCTTGGAGAAGGTGCGCAGCACGGCGACGTTGGGCCGGTCGCGGTACAGCTCGATGCCGTCCGGGATCTCGGGGTCGCGCACGAACTCCTTGTACGCCTCGTCGAGCACGACCAGGACGTCGGACGGCACCCGGTCGAGGAAGCGCTCCAGCTCGGCCCGGCGCACCGCGGTGCCCGTGGGGTTGTTGGGGTTGCAGACGAAGATCAGCCGGGTCCGGTCGGTGATCGCCTCCGCCATCGCGTCGAGGTCGTGCACCTCGCCGTCGGTCAGCGGCACCTGCACCGAGGTGGCCCCGCTGATCTGCGTGATGATCGGGTACGCCTCGAAGGAGCGCCAGGCGTAGATCACCTCGTCGCCCGGGCCCGAGGTCGCCTGGAGCAGCGACTGCGCGACCCCGACCGAGCCGGTGCCCGTGGCCAGGTGCGAGACGGGCACGCCGAAGCGCTCCGCCAGCTCCTCCATCAGACCGGTGCAGGCCATGTCCGGGTACCGGTTGAAGGTGTCGGCCCCGGCCACCACGCTCTCCAGGACCCCCGGCAGCGGCGGGTAGGGGTTCTCGTTGGAGGACAGTTTGAAGGCCACGGGCCCGCCCGCGGCGGCCGGCTTGCCCGGCTTGTAGGTGGGGACGCCGTCCAGCTCGGCGCGCAGCCTGGGGCTGCCGGTGCTCGTCCCGCTGGTCTCGCTCACAGTGTGGCCTCCTCGACCGTCCGTACCGCCAATACTGCTCACCTTAAGAGGATTCGCCTCCGCTGCGAATGGGCTGTGGACAACAGGAGGGACACGGTCCCCGACGGCCTCCCGGTCGCTCCGGGGAGAGGGGGCGCGCGAACGGGTGGCGCGCGCCGGTGGCGGGCGCCGTGGCGCGCGTCCCCCGTAGAGGTGAGTTGAGACCTCTTCGAAACTTCACCCCCTCGCCAGGCTCACGCCGCCCGACAACCACAAGTGACAGGTTCCATCAGACAAGTACCTTCACTTCAAAGGCAGTTCATGGTTTTAGATCATGCAGAAACGTACCTGTCAACGTCTGCATATGCGGCCGTCCCGACCGCCCCTCATCGCCCTACTATCGGCTCGCCATGACAGCAGCAGGGAAGCACCAGGTGAGCCGGGCACAGACCCGGGGAAGCCGGCAGGGCAGGGCGGGCATCCGGGACGTCGCCGCCGCCGCCGGGGTCTCCATCACGACTGTCTCCGACGCGCTCAACGGGAAGGGCCGGCTCCCCGACGCCACCCGCCGCCACGTCCGCGAGGTCGCCGACCGGTTGGGCTACCGCCCGTCCGCGGCGGCCCGCACGCTCCGTACCGGCAAGTCGGGACTCATCGGCCTGACCGTGACCACGTACGGGGATGAACCTTTCACCTTCACCGAATTCGCGTACTTCGCGGAGATGGCCAGGGCGGCCACGTCGGCCGCGCTCGCCCGGGGCTACGCCCTGGTCATCCTCCCCGCCACCTCCCGCCATGACGTCTGGTCGAACGTCGCCCTCGACGGCACCGTCGTCATCGACCCCTCCGACCACGACCCCGTCGTCACCGAACTGGTCCGCCAGGGCCTGCCCGTCGTCTCCGACGGGCGCCCCGCCGGCACCCTCCCGGTCACCGCCTGGGTCGACAACGACCACGAAGCCGCCGTCCTCGACCTGCTCGACCACCTCGCCGACGCCGGCGCCCGCCGGATCGGCCTCCTCACCGGCACCAGCACGGACACGTACACCCGCCTGTCCACCACCGCCTACCTCGACTGGTGCGCGCGGGTGGGCCAGGACCCCGTCTACGAGGCCTATCCGGCGCACGATCCGTGCGCGGGCGCCGTCGCGGCCGACCGGCTGCTCGCCCGCCCGGACCGGCCCGACGCCGTGTACGGCCTCTTCGACCCCAACGGAACCGACCTCCTCGCGGCCGCGCGCCGCTACGGCCTGCGCGTCCCGGACGACCTGCTGCTGGTCTGCTGCAGCGAGTCGGCCGGCTACGCCACCACCGAACCGCCCATCACGACGCTCTCGCTCAAGCCGCGCCGGATCGGCACGGCCGTCGTCCAGCTCCTCATCGACGCCATCGAGGGGGTCGAGAACGACGGGCCGGTCGAGCGGGTGATACCCACCGAACTCATCGTCCGCACCTCCTCGCAGCGCCGTCCGCCCCGGACGACGGTCAGTCCGCCGCGGTCACCCGCGAAGGACTGACGTGACGGGGGCCGGCCCCGCGAAGAGGCCGCCTCCGAAGAGGTCACCTCCGACGAGGTCACCTCCGAAGAGAACGCCTCAGAAGAGAACACCCCGAAGAGGACGGCCCCGAAAAAGGCGCCTTCGAAGAAGGCGCCCTGGGACACGCCGTTTCCGTCCCTGCCCGTGGGCGGGAACGGCCAAACCGAACACCGCACCGGCCCCAACCCTGGACTGGACCTTCCTAATTCGGGCGAAACGACCGGTGAACCCGGAGTGGACCCGGATTCACCACCCCTGGTGCGTCACACAGGAGGACGCTCATTCCTATGATGGGCGGACGACACCGCGGACCACCCCGACCAGGCCGGTCCGCGATGTGCAGGGCATCGCGACGGTGGTGGAGGGGTCGATGACTCAGGGGGCCGGTCAGGAGCCCGTGGTGCGCACGGCGACATTGCGTGACTTCCGCGTACCGCCGTACGCGCGCGTGCCCGTGCAGAGCCATGCCGGCGAACCGTCGGGCCCGGAGCCGGCGCCCGCACCGGCGGAGCACGCCCACGCCGGAGACCCGGCGTCCTACCCGACTCCGGCGCACCACTCCGCCCCGGGCGCCCACCCGGAGCCGCACACCGCCCCGGCCGAGTACGCGGCCCCGGTCCCGGACGGCCGGCCGGCCGCCGAGCCCCTGCCCCCCGTCGCATCCTCCCCGGTCGAGGCCGTGCCGGTGCCCGTGCCGATGCCGGTGCGCCCCCCGGCGGCCGAAGCCGTACCGCAGACGCCCGTACCGCAGACGCCCGTACCGCAGACGCCCGTGCCACAGACGTCCGTACCGCAGACGCCCCCGGCCCCGCAGCAAGCGCCCGCGGCCGCCGCGCCCATGCCCGCCGACCCGACCCTCCACCTCGGCCACCGGACCACCGCGCCCCCGTACCCCGCCGCCGCCCCGGCCGCCCCCGCGGGCCCCACGGCCCCCGTCGCCTCCGGCCACCCCGGGAACGCGTTCCCCGAGGGCGAGGTGCCCGAGGGGTACACGCCGACCGAGCGCGACCTGCCCGTCATCAACCGCGGCGACACCGTCCAGGTGAAGGCCTCCCCCGCGCCCGCCCCCGCCGGCGAGGCCCAGGCCGGTGCCGGGCCCGGCCCGCTCTACGTCGTCGGCGACGTCCACGGCTACCTCGACGAACTCGTCGCCGCCCTCCGCGCCCAGGGCCTCATCGACGAGAACGGCGGCTGGGCCGCGGGCAACGCCCGCCTCTGGTTCCTCGGCGACTTCACCGACCGCGGCCCCGACGGCATCGGCGTGATCGACCTGGTCATGCGGTTGTCCGCCGAGGCCGCCGCCGCCGGCGGCTACTGCAAGGCCCTCATGGGCAACCACGAGCTGCTGCTCATCGGCGCCAAGCGCTTCGGCGACACCCCGGTCAACTCCGGCGCGGGCACCGCCACCTTCCAGGCCGCCTGGCTGCTCAACGGCGGCCAGAAGCAGGACATGGACCGGCTCCAGGACGTCCACCTCCAGTGGATGTCCCGGCTCGACGCCGTGGTGCGGGAGGACGACCACCTCCTCGTGCACTCGGACACCACCGCGTACCTCGAATACGGCGAGACCATCGAGGACGTCAACGACACGGTCCACGAGATCATCAACCGGAACGACGCGGACGAGGTCTGGGACGTGTTCCGGAAGTTCACCAAGCGCTTCGCGTTCCGCGACGACGGGGGACCGCAGGCCGTCCAGGAGCTGCTCGCCACCTACGGCGGCAGCCGGATCGTGCACGGCCACAGCCCGATCCCGTACCTGCTCGGCCAGGTCGGCACCGAGGACGGCGAGGACGGCGGCGGCCCGGTCGTCGACGGACCGCACGTGTACGCCGACGGGCTCGCGATCGCCATGGACGGCGGAGTGACCATGGCCGGAAAGCTTCTGGTCGTCCAACTCCCCCTGAACGGCTGAGCGAACGCCGACCTATCACCCTGCGCATCCGGGGAGGGCGATTTCCGGAAACACCCTGTCAGGCCGCGGCATCGCGGCCATAACATCGGTGCATCCGTAGCAGGCTCTCCTCCGTTTCCGCCCGCCCGGCCGTGTCTTCCGCTGCCGTCACGGGCCTACGGAGCATCGGGGGATGCACATGAACGTGGCTCCGCACCTGCTGACCGAGGACCGCGCCGAGTACGAGCGGGTCCTCGACGACGCACTGAGCACCGCCCACGCACGTCCGGAACTCGCCGGGGTCGGCTCCCGGCTCACGGTCGCGCAGCTCCGCGCGATGACGCTGAACGCGACGGCGCTCGTCACCTCCGCGGCCGCGAGCGAGTACGACCACTTCGTGAAGGTCCGCGAGCAGAACCGCGCGTCCGCCGGGGCCCGGGACCCGGACGCGCACGACCGCCCCGACTCCGGCATCGGCACCGGCACCGGCGCGGGCGTCGTCGCCATCGTCACCGTCATGGTCCCGGTCCTCGCGGGCGCCGCCGCCGTCATCTTCCTGCTGGTCGGAGCGGTGCTGCACGCCCTCGCGCCGACCGTGGCGTTCGGCGCGACCCTGCTCACCGCCGGTCTGGTCTTCGGCTCCCTCGCCGCCGCCGGACTGCTCTGCGCGGCCGCCGGACTCCTCGTGACGGCCCTGCGCAACAGCCCGGTCGAGGTGAGCACGGGCGGCCCGCCCGCCGCACCGGACGACGAACTCTCCCGCGCCCGCGAGGCCTGGCGCCACGCCCTCCTCGAACGCGGCATCCTCCCCTTCCTCCACGACGCCCTCGCCGCCACCCCACCGGCCCCGACCGACCCCTGACGCACCGGCCCGGCCCGCGACTCCCCCGGAGCCACGAGTGGCCGGGCCCTCCACCCGCCGCCACCCCTGTGACCTCCTGAGCTGCGTCAGTCCTCCGGAAGATCCGGAACGCCGTGCGGCAGGGGAAGTCCATGCACCCGACCGGATACGCCAGGAAGGCCGCCATGGCCGCGGCATCGACGTCCCTCCTCGCCGGGTGCACGGGACAACAAGCCCTGGAGCCGGCCGCGGAGGGGTCCGCCCCGAAGCGGGTCGTGAAGAGACCCGCCCCCTGGACGGACCTGCCGGTGCGGACCGGGGCACGGGACGTCGTCCACCGGTCGTACGAGCTCAGGATCACGGCCAAGAGCCTGGTCCGGGGCTCGAAGGAGGACATGGAGGGGGCGCGCGTGGACCGGGAACCGAGGAACAGGGTTCCCCACTGCCTCACCTTCCAGGTCACCACCACCGGCCGGAGGATGTTCCCCGAAGCCGACATGGTGCACAACGACCTCTTCCTGAACAGCACCGACTGGACGCAGGGGGAGAAGGCCTACGGCGGCGGGGGCAGGCCGGGCGGGGTCGACCTGCCCTGCGCGGCCACCGCGCCGACGATGCCGGCGCCCGGCGACTCGTACGACACCTGTGCGACCTATGTGCTGCCCGAGGGCGTGGGTGTGCTGTCGCTGACGCACAACGCCGACGGCTACCTCGACGAAGGCGGTGCGGTCGCCACGCGGCCCGTCGAGGGGGGCCTCAAGGCGGCGTCCGCCGGGCTGGCGGAGCCGGGCGGCGTCTTCCGCGTCCGGTGGGACGCCCGCGAGGACGGCGTCCTCGAACTGCCCGCCACGCCGGTGTCCGTACGCCGGGGGGACGCGGCCGGCCTCGCGGCCCTGGACCTCCTCCTGAACGAGAACGAGCGGCGCGGCGTCCCGTACTACGTGGTGGTCACCTCCACCGATCCCGGGCCGAGGAACCTCCACCCCGACCAGACGGGCCGGGTCCGTCTGCTCACCGAGGGCGATCGGCGGATACGAGGGAAGACCCCCTACGTCCTCGGCAGGTCCGGCGGGAAGATCCCCGGCTGCCCGTCCGACCGGGTCGCCCGGACGGTCCCGCCGGGCGACAGCGTGACGGAGCGCAGCGTCCACCTGGTGACGGACGACGGCGACAAGCCGTTCGCGGTGGGCTTCGCGGAGGCGGGCCGGCCGGGCCTGGTGACCTGGCGGGCCCCCTCCGCCGAGGCGGCCGGATCAACCGGCCGAGCCACCGCCCGTCTCCGCGAGCGGCAGGTACACACGGTTGCCCGCCGCCGCGAACTCCTTCGACTTCTCCGCCATGCCGGCCTCGATCTCCTGCTCCGTACCGCCGTGTTCGCGGCGGATGTCCTGGGAGATCTTCATCGAGCAGAACTTCGGACCGCACATCGAACAGAAGTGCGCGGTCTTCGCGGGCTCCGCCGGCAGCGTCTCGTCGTGGAACTCGCGCGCGGTGTCCGGGTCGAGGGCCAGGTTGAACTGGTCCTCCCAGCGGAACTCGAAGCGCGCGTCCGAGAGCGCGTCGTCCCACTCCTGCGCGCCCGGGTGCCCCTTGGCGAGGTCCGCCGCGTGGGCCGCGATCTTGTACGTGATGACACCGGTCTTCACGTCGTCGCGGTTGGGCAGGCCCAGGTGCTCCTTGGGCGTCACGTAGCAGAGCATGGCCGTGCCCCACCAGGCGATCATCGCCGCGCCGATGCCGGAGGTGATGTGGTCGTACGCGGGCGCGACGTCCGTGGTCAGCGGGCCGAGCGTGTAGAACGGCGCCTCCTCGCAGATCTCCTGCTGGAGGTCGATGTTCTCCTTGATCTTGTGCATCGGGACGTGCCCGGGGCCCTCGATCATCGTCTGCACGTTGTGCCGCTTGGCGATCGTGTTCAGCTCGCCGAGCGTCTTCAACTCCGCGAACTGGGCGGCGTCGTTGGCGTCCGCGATCGAGCCGGGGCGCAGGCCGTCGCCGAGCGAGTACGTGACGTCGTACGCCGCCAGGATCTCGCAGAGCTCCTCGAAGTGCGTGTAGAGGAAGTTCTCCTTGTGATGCGCGAGGCACCAGGCGGCCATGATCGAGCCGCCGCGCGAGACGATGCCGGTCTTGCGGCGCGCGGTGAGCGGCACGTACGGCAGGAGGACGCCGGCGTGCACCGTCATGTAGTCGACGCCCTGCTCGGCCTGCTCGATCACCGTGTCCTTGTAGACCTCCCAGCTCAGCTCCTCGGCCTTGCCGTCGACCTTCTCCAGGGCCTGGTAGAGCGGCACGGTGCCGATCGGCACGGGGGAGTTGCGCAGCACCCACTCGCGGGTGGTGTGGATGTTGCGGCCGGTGGACAGGTCCATGACCGTGTCGGCGCCCCACTTGGTCGCCCAGGTCATCTTCTCCACCTCCTCCTCGATGGAGGAGGTGACGGCGGAGTTGCCGATGTTGGCGTTGACCTTCACCAGGAACCGCTTGCCGATGATCATCGGCTCGATCTCCGGGTGGTTGACGTTCGCCGGGAGCACGGCCCGGCCCGCCGCGATCTCCTCCCGCACGACCTCGGGGGAGACGTTCTCGCGGATCGCGACGTACTCCATCTCCGGCGTGATCTCGCCACGGCGGGCGTACGCGAGCTGCGTCACCGCCTGGCCGGAGCGGCCCCGGCGCGGCAGGCGGGGACGGCCGGGGAAGACCGCGTCGAGGTTCCTGAGCCCGCCGCCGCGCGGCGAGGTGTGCTTGATGCCGTCGTCCTCGGGGCGGACCGGGCGGCCCGCGTACTCCTCGGTGTCGCCGCGCGCGATGATCCAGTTCTCGCGCAGCGGCGGCAGGCCCCGCCGCACGTCGGTGTCGACGGCGGGGTCGGTGTACGGGCCGGAGGTGTCGTACAGCGTGACGTCCCGGCCGTTGGTGAGGTGCACCTGCCGGACGGGCACCCGCAGGTCGGGGCGCGAGCCCTGGACGTATCCCTTGTGCCAGCCCGGCGTGCGGCCTTCCTGGCTGGTGGCAGGCGTGCGTGCGTCCTGAATGGTCATGAGACCGATCTCCCTACGCCGGCATTACCCGGTAACAGGTTCGGCGGTCGGCGCAGCCTCCTCCCGTACGTACATCGGTACGCGCGTACGGTGATCAGCGCCCTCTCAGCCCGGTGCTCCGAGCTCCCGCGTGTGCAAAGGTGCCACCACGCTAGCGTCATCCCGGGCGTGCTGAACAGTGGGCCCCCGCCGTTCTTGCGATGATCGGTCGGTGACTTCCCCCCAGCAGACCCCCGAGCCGCACGACCACTCCCACGGTCCGGGACCGTCGTCCCACGGCCACGGGCCCGGTTCCGGGCACGGCCAAGGGCACGGATCCGGTCACGGCCACAGCCACAGCCACGGACCCGCCGCCCCCGTGTCCCGGCACCTGCGCAAGGTCATCGCCGCCGTCCTGGTCCCCTTCGCCACCGCCGTACTGGTGGGGCTCGTGGCCCTGTGGCCCGGCGGCGCCCCGCCGCACGAGCGCACCGGCGTCGGTTTCGACCGGCAGACCGAGCAGGGCAGGGTCGTCTCCGTCGAGCACGTCGACTGCAAGGTCGTGAACGCCGGTCAGGTCCCGCCGACCGGGGACACCTCCACCCCGGAGGGGCGCGAGGCGGTCGAGTCCCAGCAGGGGGAGTGCAAGAGGGCCAGGATCGAGGTCACCACCGGCCCGAACAAGGGGCGCGAGTTCACCGAGATCGTGCAGCCGGGCGCACCGCGCCAACTGGAGGAGGGACAGGGCGTGGTGGTGGCGTACGCACCCGACGCCCCGTACGACCTCCAGTACGCGGTGACGGACGTGAACCGCAAGGTGCCGATGGCGGTGCTCGCCGGCATCTTCGCCCTCGCGGTCGTGGTGGTCGGGCGGATGCGGGGGCTCATGGCCCTGATCGCGCTCGCCGTGAGCTTCCTGGTGCTGACGTTCTTCATCCTGCCCGCGATCCTGCAGGGGTCGAACCCGCTGGTCGTGGCGGTGGTCGGGTCGAGCGCGATCATGCTGATCGCGCTCTACATGTGCCACGGGCTCTCGGCCCGCACCTCGGTCGCGGTGCTCGGCACGCTGATCTCGCTGCTGCTCATCGGGCTGCTCGGTTCGCTCTTCATCGGCTGGGCCTCGCTCAGCGGCAACACCGACGACAACACCGGCCTGATCAAGGGGCTCTATCCGGACATCGACATGTCCGGTCTCCTGCTGGCCAGTGTGATCATCGGTTCGCTCGGTGTGCTCGACGACGTGACGGTCACCCAGACCTCGGCCGTCTGGGAGCTGCACCAGGCCGATCCGGGCATGGGGCCGCGCGGCCTGTACCGGGCGGGGATCCGGATCGGCCGCGACCACATCGCCTCGGTCGTGAACACGCTGGTGCTCGCCTACGCGGGCGCCGCCCTGCCGCTGTTGCTGCTCTTCTCCATCGCGCAGAGCAGCATGGGGACGGTGGCCAACAGCGAGCTGGTGGCCGAGGAGATCGTCCGGACACTGGTCGGCTCGATCGGCCTGGTGGCGTCCGTCCCGGTCACCACGGCACTCGCGGCGCTCGTGGTCTCCGCCGACCGCGCGGAGGGGGCCGGCCGCCCGGGGACCGGCGGCCGGAAGCCCTCGTCGGCGCGGGGCGGACGCCGCCGCCGCGCCAAGTGACGTGAACGCGAGAGGTGGTACGTACGGTCCGTCGGCGTGCCGGCTCGGGGGGTCGGCTACGCAGAAGGGCCGGGAGGCGTCCGGGCGGAACCCGGATCAGGTCGGCTCGGTGACGGTGCGTCCGTTTCAGGCCGGTCCGGCGTTCTCCTCGGCCAGGATCCGGCCCAGCGCCGCCTCCAGATTGTCCTCGAAGTCGCCGAGCGTCCGTTCCTGACCGAGCGGAACCAGCTTGTCCGTGCGGTCGAGGAAGGCGACGAGGGGTGGCGCGCTGGCCCGGAACAGAGCGCGGTCGCCGCCGACCTGGAGCCGGATGGAGACGTCCGAGAGCCGTTCGGGCTCGGTCGGGGCGATGTGGACATCGCCGTCCCCGCTGGGCCGGTTGATCCCGTCGAGCAGCAGCTCACGGCCGAAGGCCCAGGTCACGGGTGCGTCCCCGGGGAGATGGAACGTCATCCGCACCGCGTAGGGATCCCGGGTCTCATACCGCAGTTCGACCGGGATCTTGAAGGAGAGCTCCTCGGAGACGAGGAAGCTCATCAGGACCTCGGCCTGAACCGACTCTCGCATCATGTACCCCGCAGTAGATCAAGCAGTTGTGTAAACACAGCTGCTGAAAGCTGTGACCGAAACGGCCAGGAATGATCCCCCGTGGCCCTCTTGACGCAATCGTGCTGTAAGCACTAGCAGATCACAAGGAGTGATTTTTCAGATACTGATAGAGAACGCGAGCGATCCGAAGAGCCGCCCGATCTCCGTGCGTAGTCGCTCGATCGCTGGGAGCAACCGTTCTTGCTGGTGGAGGGGGAGGGAAATGGCCATTGCGGCCGCTGCGGAGCCCGCCGTGATGGGGATTGCGGCGCAGACCGTGCCGAGCGCATATTCCTGACGCTCCACCAGGGGTTCCATTCTCCCCAAACCACCCAAACGATCCAAAAGCACACTCCGGTTACTCACCGTGTACGGGGTGATGGTTTCCACCGGGTGGCGGTCAAGGTGGTCTTGACGGGTTTTCGGATCAAGTTGGCTCAAGATGCACTGCCCGATCGCGTGGGCGTGCGCCGTCTCGCGGAAATCGGCCCATTCCTCCACTGCGGGGGCGGAGGGGGTGTCGGCGACGGCGACGAGCTCGACCTCTCCCTCCCGGTAGACGGCGAAGTAGATCGGGACGCCGATCTCGTCCCGCCAGCGGGCGAGAGAGTTTTCGATCTTGATGCGACGATTCTGCACGGCTCCACCGGCGGCCAGCCGGATGGCGGCGTCCCCCAGGACGAACACGCCCTTCTCGCGGAGCAGATAACCCTCGTGCGTCAGGGTGCGGAGCAGGTGGTACGTGGTGGGCAGCGGAAGGCCGGTCTCGCGGGCGAGCTGTTTCGCCGGGGCACCGTCCGGGTGGGAGGCCACCGCCTCCAGGAGTCTCAGCGCTCGCTGCACCGAGCCGATCAGGGTTGGAGCGGTCGTCTGCGTAGCCATGGCCAAAGGTCACCCCCAGGCGTGACGACGGATGCGTCGCACCCGCCCGCGGGGGCCGCCCCCGCGCCCGCCGGGCCTGGGAAACCGCTGGTCGGTAAGGAGGTCTACGCCTGTAGTCCCCATCGCGGCGGAGAGATTCCACTGTAGTGGGAGCCTCCGGGCCCCCACCCCGTTGAGCCCGGCCCGTTCCCCCGCCCGGGCTAACACTCTCCCTTGCCGCCGTACCGATGAGTGGCTTGTGCTACCAGTCCTCGCGCGACCGGCCGGAGGAGCTGAACTTCCGTACGACGTAGATCAGTCCGGCGACGAGGGCCACGAAGAGCAGCACCTTGAAGAGGAGACCGATCACGAAGGTCAGGACGCTGGTGATCAGTCCGCCGAAGACGAGCAGGGCGAGGGCGGGTATGGCGACCCACTTCACCCACCAGGGCATTCCCGCGAGCATCTCCCGTGCGGCCATCGTCCTACCTCGCTTCCGAAGAACCGTCCCGCGCACTCCGCGCCGAACATCCTCAAGGCTAGGCGGCGGAAGGGGCCCACGGGGGCCGCAGGGCCCCCGCTCTCCCCTGATCCGCCCCCTAGGGGGCCGGGGCGGTACCGGCCCCGCGACCCGGGGCCGGCCTTCCGATCGCTCGGCCCTCCGGAGGAAGTCCTCCGAAGTCGGCCGCCCGGGGGCGGTCCTCCGGGGCCGGCCCTCCGGCCGCTCAGCCCTCCGGGGGCGAGAACACCACCATGACCCGCAGGTCCTCGCTGATGTGATGGAACTTGTGCTCCACCCCGGCCGGCACGTAGACCACGCTGCCGCGCGCCACCTGGGTCGTCTCCGTCCCCACCGTGATCGCCGCCCGGCCGCTCACCACGAAGTACACCTCGTCCTGGCGGTGCGGCTGCTGGGGGTCGAGCTCCCCGGCGTCGAGCGCGTACAGGCCGACCGACATGTTCCGCTCCCGCAGGAACTGGAGGTACGCGCCCTTGTTCGCGGCACGCTCCGCCTCCAGTTCGTCCAGCCGGAATGCCTTCATCGCCCGTCCGCTCCTGCCCTCGGCCCGATCACGTCTGCCACGATCAGACACATGATGAATTTCGTAGTCAAGACGCTCGCGAACGCGGGCGCCCTGGGAGTCGCCATCTGGCTGCTCCAGGACATCACCCTGACCGGCGAGAGCACCGGCAAGAAGGTCCTGACCCTCATTCTCGTCGCGCTCGTCTTCGGCCTGGTGAACTTCTTGGTGAAGCCGGTCGTCCAGCTGTTCACGCTTCCCCTCTTCGTCCTGACGCTCGGCCTCTTCACCCTCGTGGTGAACGCCCTGATGCTGCTCCTCACCTCCTGGCTGGCCGACAAGCTCGACCTCAGCTTCCACGTGGAGGGCTTCTGGACCGCGGTCCTGGGCGGTCTGATCATCTCCGTCGTCTCGTGGGCACTGAACGTCGTGCTCCCCGACCGGGACTGAGTGGGCACCGTGACGCACGAGGAACACGCCTCCGGCCCCGACCGGAAGGCCGCCGCGCTCGGCGACGGGACCCGCGCGGTGCGGGCCGGGCTGCCCGAGCCGGTGAAGTACGAGCCGACCCTTCCGGGACCGGTGTTCGCCGCCCACTTCCACCTGCCGGGCGAGCCCACCGGCCCGTACACCTACGGCCGGGACGAGAACCCCACCTGGACCCTTCTGGAGCGGGCGATCGGCGAGCTGGAGGCGCCGGGGGAGGAGGGCGTCGAGACGCTGGTCTTCGCCTCCGGCATGGCCGCGATCTCCGCCGTCCTCCTCTCCCAGCTGAAGTCCGGCGACGCGGTCGTGCTCCCGACCGACGGCTACCAGGCGCTGCCCCTGCTCCACGAGCAGTTGCGGGCGTACGGCATCGAGGTCCGCACCGCGCCGACCGGGGGCGACGGACAGCTCGCCGTCCTCGAAGGGGCCCGGCTGCTGTGGATCGAGACCCCGTCCAACCCCGGGCTCGACGTCTGCGACATCCGCCGCCTGGTGCGCGAGGCGCACGCCGCGGGCGCGCTCGTCGCCGTCGACAACACCCTCGCCACCCCGCTCGGCCAGCGGCCCCTGGAGCTGGGCGCGGACTTCTCCGTCGCCAGCGACACCAAGGGCATGACCGGGCACGGCGACGTGCTGCTCGGCCACGTGAGCTGCCGCGATCCCGAGCGGGCCGCGGAGGTGCGGCGCTGGCGCAAGATCGTCGGCGCCATCCCCGGCCCCATGGAGGCCTGGCTCGCCCACCGCTCGCTCGCCACGCTCCAGCTGCGGATCGACCGCCAGTGCGCGACCGCCCTGGAGCTGGCGCGGACGCTCGCCGGCCGGGCGGACGTCACCGGGCTGCGCTACCCGGGCCTTCCCGACGACCCCTCGCACGCGGTGGCCGTCCGGCAGATGCGGCGCTTCGGTCCGGTGGTCTCCTTCGAACTGGCGGACCGGAAGCGGGCCGAGCGGTTCCTGGAGGAGCTGCGGCTCGTGGACGACGCCACCAGCTTCGGCGGGGTGCGCTCCACGGCGGAGCGGCGCGGGCGCTGGGGCGGGGACGCGGTGGCGGAGGGCTTCATCCGCTTCTCCGTCGGCGCCGAGGACCCCGAGGACCTGATCGCCGATGTGCTGCACGCCCTCGACGCGGCGGGTTCCACCGGCTGATCAGCGGGTACGGGTCTTCCCGTGTGGAGCGGGGCGCTCCGAGCCTCCCCCCCTCGTGGCTCGGAACGCCCTCGGTTCCACGCGCGGAAACCGCCTGCACAAGGCTAGTTGACCCTGCGTCAGTGTCCAATCACGGTAGCGACAGAGACCTATCGACTTATTTATAGTTGGACGGTCCCGAGGCGCTGTCAGCCGACCGCCTGAGTCGAACGGCCCCGCGGCCGGGAGGGGGCGGACATGGATCTTGCCCTACTACGGACGTTCGTCACGGTGCACCGGGCCGGCTCCTTCACCCGGGCCGCGGCCCTCCTGGGTCTCTCGCAGCCCGCGGTCACCAGCCAGATCCGGACGCTCGAACGCCAGTTGGGGCGGCCTCTCTTCCACAGACGGGCGCGCGGCGTCACCCCGACCACCATCGGCGACGAGCTGGCCCACCGCGCCGCGCCGCACCTGGACGCCCTCGTCGAGATCACCGAGACCGGGCTCGACGAGGAGGGCGGCATCCGGACCCTCCACGTCGCCGGGCCACCGGAGTTCACCGCGCTCCGCGCGCTGCCCGCCCTCACCCCGCTGGTCGGCCGGGGCCTCGCCGTGCGGACCTCCTTCCCGGTCACCACGGAGGAGGTCCTCGACGGCCTCGCCGCCGGCCACCACGACCTCGCCATCACCACCGCCCGCCCGCGCGGCGGCCTGGTCCACTCCACTCCGCTCTGCGACGAGGAGCACGTCCTGGTCGCGGCGCCGCGCTGGGCCGCCCGGCTCTCCCCCGAGGTGCTCCTGAGCAAGGGCGCCGTGGTCCTGGAGCAGCTTCCGGTGGTCGAGGTGCACGAGTCACTGCCGTTCGTGTCCCGCTACTGGGCGAGCGTCTTCGAGACCGGGCCGGCCGCCGCAGCCACCGTGATCGCCCCCGACCTGCGGGCCGTACGGGACTCCGCCGCCTCCGGGTCGGGGCTCGCCGTCCTGCCGCGCTACCTCTGCGAGGAGGCCCTGGAGCAGGGGAGGCTCGTGGCGCTCCTCGATCCCCCGGTGCCCCCGCTGCGGACCTACTTCCTGGTCGTACGGACGGGAACGCTCGCGCTCGCCCACCTCGCCCGGGCGCACGAGGCGCTGCTGAACGCCGCCGAGGACTGGTGAGCCGCGGGGGACCGGCGCGTTTCAGCCTCCTCCGCACGGGCCATTTTCTTCACATGACCGAACGGCCCGTGATCAAGCGCACCGCACGCGCCATCCTGCTCGACGGGGACGACCTCATCCTCATCAAGCGGACCAAGCCGGGGATGGATCCCTACTGGCTCACGCCCGGCGGCGGCGTGGAGCCCACCGACTCCACCGTCGTCGAAGCCCTGCACCGCGAAGTGCTCGAAGAGCTGGGCGCCAAGATCACCGACGTGGTCCCGTGCTTCGTCGACACCGTCGAGCACATCGTCGACGGCGGGATCTCCGGCGTGAAGGTCCAGCACTTCTTCGTGTGCCGGCTCGGCTCCATGGACACCTCCCTGCGGCACGGACCCGAGATCGAGGAGCCCGTCGGCGAGTACGAGATCGTGCGGGTGCCCTTCACCCGGGTCGGCATCGCGGCCGTGCACCTCGTCCCGCTCTCCCTGCGCCACTACCTCGACGGCAACATCGAGGGCGTCCGCGCGATGCACGCCCCGGACCTGGGCTGACCGGGGCCGGATCAACCGGAGCCCGCGGGAGCCAGCTCGGCGAGGAAGTCGTGGCGGATGCGCTCCGAGGGGACTCCCGCTCCCCGCAGCGCGTCCACTCCGCGCCGGACCATGCCCAGCGGGCCCGAGAGGTAGGCGTCGCGCTCCCCCCAGGGCCCGTAGCGGCAGACCGCGTCCGGGAGGTGCCCCTGCGCCCCGGTGACCGGGTGGACGGAGAGCCAGGGGAAGGTCTTCTGGAGCCGCAGCATCGTGTCGATGTCGTAGAGGTCGTGCCCGCTGCGCGCCCCGTAGAAGACGTCGACCGGCCGCCGGTCCCCGTGTTCGGCGACGTCCTCGACCAGGGCCTTGATCGGCGCTATCCCCGTGCCGCCGCCCAGGCAGAGCAGTCCGGTGTCCGTGGAGTGGTCGACCGTCATGGAGCCGCTCGGCGGCCCGAGCCGCAGCACGTCGCCGGGGCGCGCCCGGTGGACCAGCGCGTTGGAGACCCAGCCGGCCGGGACGGCCTTGACGTGGAGGGAGAGCAGCCCGTCCGGTCGCGGCGCCGAGGCGAAGGAGTAGTGGCGCCAGATCCGCGGCCACCACGGGGTCTCCAGCGTCGTGTACTGCCCGGCGAGGAAGGGGTAGGGCTGGTTGGGCCGGAGGGTGACGACGGCGACGTCCGGGGTGCGCAGGTCGTGGGAGACCACCTCGGCGTGCCACCAGGCGGGAGCGGACCTTTCGTCCGCCGCCGCCGCGTCGATCATGATCTGGGAGATCGTCGTGTACGTACGCACCCAGGCCGCCTGGGTCCCGTCGTTCCAGGTCTTCGTCGCGTACCGGGCGAGGGCTCCGATGAGGGCCTCGCCGACGGCCGGGTAGTGGGCGGAGTGGGTGCCGTACTTCCGGTGCCCCCTGCCGAGGTTCTCCAGGTACGCGGTGAGGACCGGGGTGTCGTCCAGGTGCTCGGCCGCCGTCAGGAGGGCCTTGAGCAGCCGGTCCCGCTGGGTGTCCATGGCGACGGGGAACATGTCGCGCAGCCCGGGGTTCTGCACGAAGAGCAGGGCGTAGAAGTACGAGGTCACCCGGTCGGCGACCGGCGCGATCTCCGCCAGGGTGCGGCGGACGAGGACCGCGTCGACGGAGGGTCCTCGGGATATCGGGGGTGCCTTCCCGTCCACCACCGGGGGTTCGTGCTCGTCCGCGTCCTTCGCGTCCGTCGTGGGGGTCGGAGCATCCATCATGTGCCTCGCCTTGTGCTGGCCGGGCTTCCGTGAACGCAGCATGAGGGGTCCGACCGCCTTCGGGGACGGAAAGCGGTGTTCTCGGTCCATAGGGCCGGGTTTCTGGCTAAGCTCCGCTGTTTTGGACCAGGATTTTTCCGGCAGGTCCGGCGGGCTCGGCGGAAGCCGGGACCGGCAGGTCCGGCAGAAGCCGGCTCCGGCAGAAGCACGGTGGGACCGCCTCACTCCGGGTTTCACGTGAAACATCGTTCGTATGCCACGGTTCGTATGCCACGAGGTGGGACGAACACTCCTCCGGGAGGCGACCGGATCCGGTAAAGCAGTGGACGGAAGATCAACGCGTCGGACAGCCTGAAAGGCATGCCGATTTCTCCCACCGCCCTCGCACAACTTCCCGTCCGGCGCCTCACCCCCGGCGACCTCCTCGCCTGCGCCGACCTCTCCGAGAACCGGGGATGGCCCCGTGAGGAGCACAAGTGGGGCTTCCTGCTCACCGTCGGTACCGGGTACGGCATCGACGACCCCACGGGCGAGGGGCTGCTCGCCTGCTGTGTGGTCACCTCGTACGGGCCGGGACTCGCCGCGATCGGCATGGTGCTCGTCGCCGAGCGGTACGCGCGCCAAGGGGTGGGACGCCGGCTCATGCGACACGTCCTGGAGGAGGTCGGGGACACCCCGCTCACCCTGCACGCCACGGCGAACGGGCAGCCGCTCTACGAGCAGCTGGACTTCACGGAGACGAGCCGTGCGGAGATGGTGCGCGGGCGCTTCACCTTCGCCACGCCCGCTCCGGCCGTCCCGGTGCGCCCGGCGACGGCGGACGATCTCCAGGCGATCCTCCGCCTGGACCTGGAGGTCTTCGGTCTCGACCGCACCCATGTGATCACCCGGCTCCCCGCTTTCGCCGACCATCTCCGGGTCGCGGAGGAGAACGGCGAGATCACGGGCTTCGCGGCGGCCTGGCCCAACATGGACACCCATGTCGTCGGACCGCTGATCGCCCGGGACCCGGCCACGGCCAAGGCCCTGATCGCCTCTCTGGCAGCCGCCTCCGACCGCCCCCTGCGCACGGACATCGACGTACGCCACACGTCTCTGTTGAGCTGGGTGAAGGAGAACGGCGTCGACCCGATCGCCACGAACTCGGTGATGGTCCGCTCCCTGTCCGACCTCCCCGGCGACTGGCGCCGCCGCTTCGCCCCCCTCACGGTCGCGGCCGGATAGGCGGCCGACACGACGTACCCCGGAGCACCCCGGAGCCGGGTGGCCCGCCCCTCGACCGGCTCCGGGCATCCGGGCATCCGGGCATCCGGGCATCCGGGCATCCGGGCATCCGGGCATCCGGGAACAGAATTACTTGCAGACGCGCATTATTGCGTCTCATCCTTTACGCTGGATCCAAGCCGCTCCGGTGCCGAGGAGAGACCGAGGAGAGACCATGACCGCGACGGACCCCGCACTCACCGCACTCTCCCAGCGCTGGTGCGCCCTCTCCCTGCTGCACGGCAGGATCGAGTCCCACCTGGAGCGCGCCCTGGAGTCCCGTCACGGCCTGAGCGTGCGGGAGTACTCGCTGCTCGACGTCCTCAGCCGCCAGCACAACGGCCCCGGCGGGCACCTCCAGATGAAGCAGGTCGCCGACGCGGTCGTGCTCAGCCAGAGCGCCACCACCCGGCTCGTCACCCGTCTTGAGGACCGGGGGCTGCTCACCCGCTACCTCTGCGCCACCGACCGGCGCGGCATCTACACCGATGTGACCGAGGAGGGCCTGAAGCTCCTCGAAGAGGCCCGGCCCACCAACGACAGCGCCCTGCGCGAGGCTCTCGACGAAGCGGCCAAGAACCCCGAGCTGGCGCCGCTGGTCCGGGTCGTGGAGGGCGTGGGCGCCCCCGTCTGACCCCCGGCACGGAGACGGCCGGGCGTACGCTGCGCCTCATGAGCGATCTTGAAATGCGCCCGATCACCGTGGAAGACCTTCCTGCCATCGTCGCGATGCTCGCCGACGACCCGCTGGGTGCGCAGCGCGAGTCCCCCGACGACCTCACCCCGTACCTCGCCGCCTTCGAGCGCTTGGCGAACGACCCTCATCAGCTTCCCGTCGTGGCCGTGCGCGAGGGCAAGGTCGTCGGCACTCTTCAGCTGACGATCATCCCGGGGCTCTCCCGCCAGGGGGCCACCCGTTCGATCATCGAAGCCGTCCGCATCCATGCCGACGAGCGCGGCAGCGGCCTCGGGACACAGCTCATCGAGTGGGCCGTCGAGGAGTCGCGCCGACAGGGCTGCAGCCTCGTCCAGCTGACCTCCGACGCCACCCGCACCGATGCCCATCGCTTCTACGAGCGGCTCGGCTTCGAGGCCTCCCACGTGGGATTCAAGAAGTCCCTCTGACGTGTGCGCCCCCGTGCTCCGTTTCACGTGAAACGCCCGGTTTCACGTGAAACGACAGCCCGTACCGCAGAGCCTCCGGCCAAGGGGCTCAGAGGCCCCGCCAGCCCGCCTCGTCCACGCCTCCCGGCACCGCCTCCCCCGGCTCGTACGGCTCGCGGGTGAAGACGAAGGAGCCGAGGTCGAGGTGGCTCACGCTTCCGTCCGGGCGCCGCACCACCCGAAGCGTCTCCCCCTCGTAGTAGCCGTTCAGCCCGACCCAGCCGCCGTCGGGCAGCGCCCGGAACCGGGCCCGTCGTCCGGCGCCCTTCAGGGGTTCGAGCACCACACCGCGCTCGGGGCCGAGCCGCAGCCCGTAGGCGTACGTGCCCCAGTACCAGGGCCCGGTCAGGGACAGCAGCTCCGCGTCGACCTCCGCCGCGGGAAGGGGTCGCCACGGCTCCGGGAGCCTCGGCTCAGCCTCCGCCACGATCCGTACGAGATCGGCGGCCACGGCCCCCACCAGCGGCCCCGAGGTGGCGTTGGCGAGGGCGATCCCCGCAAGGCCGTCCTCCACGCTCACCCACAGACAGGCGACGAAGCCCGGCAGGGAGCCGGTGTGGCCGATCAGGGTCCGGCCGTCCCGGCGGAGGAGCTGGAGCCCGAGTCCGTAGCTCCCCTCCCAGTCCCCCTCGCCCGGCACGGAGGCCGGGGCACGCATCTCCGCCACGGAGGCCGCGCCGAGCACGCGCTCGTCCCCCTCCGCGAGGAAAGTGGCGAACCGGGCGAGGTCGGCCGCCGTCGACCAGAGCCGGCCCGCCGGCGCCATCAGACCGAGGTCCTCGGACGGTTCGGGCAGCATCACATCGGCCCAGGGGTGCACCGCCCAGCCGCCGGCGTGCGGGGCGACCGGATCGGCCGTCGTACGGTCCATCCCCAGCGGTTCCAGGATCTCGCGGCGCAGCACCTCCTCCCAGGGCCGCCCGCGCAGCTCCTCGACCAGGGAACCCAGCAGGGTGTAGCCGGGGTTGGAGTAGTGGTGGCGGCGTCCCGGCGCTTGGAGGAAGGGCCGCTCCCCCAGGACGTCGGAGAGCTCCGGCCGCAGCGCGGCGGACGAGCGCTCCCACCACGCGCCGGGCGTCTCGGCCGCGAGTCCGCCGCTGTGGGAGAGGAGTTGAGCGATCGTCACCTCGCCGACGCCCGTCCCCTTCAGATGCAGCTCCAGCGGATCGTCCAGCCGGAGGACCCCCTCGTCCCGCAGCCGCATCACCAGGACGGCGGTGAACACCTTGGTGATCGAGCCGATCCTGAACTGCGTGTCGGCGTCCGGCGCGTGGCCGTCCACGCAACTGCGCGACCCGCTCCACACCAGCGCTCCGTCACGGACCACCGCTCCCACGAGGGAGGGCGCCCGCCCCTCGGACTGGGCCACCGCGACCCGGTGCAGCAGGGCTCGCGCGGTTCCGGGCAGCAGAGCTTCGAAAGATGTCGTCATGGCACCCATCCAACGCGATCCCGCGCCCCGGGAGCCCCACCAGGGCCACGACCCCGGTGCTCGAACCGCTCCGGACCTCAGGCCGGGACGGCCAGGGCCTTCCGCAGGAGTTCGCCGAACTCGTCGGGATGTGTGGTCAGGCCGGTGTGTCCGCCGGGGAAGTGCCGGAGGGTGGTGCCGAGCCTTTCGGCCAGGAACGCGGCCGCACGGTAGGGAAGTTCGCCGCGCGAATCCTGGCCGCCGGCGAGCACGAGCCGGTCCGCCAGCGCCTCCAGGCGGTCGGCGTCGGGGACGTAGGCCATGAAGCGGGGCACGATGCTCCCCACGAAGTACGGCAGGTTCGCCATCGTCCGCTCCGCACGCGCCACCGCCTGCGGCGGAAGCGCGGTGCCGGCCTCCGGCCCGACGGGGGCGCCCTCCTTCCTCAGACCCGCCGCGAACTCGCCCATCGCCGGCATGAGCCCCTGGGTGCGCAGGGTCTCGGTCACCCGGGCGACGAGGGCACGGTGCTCGGCCGCGTCCGGCAGGACCTCCACCACGGGCGGCTCGTGCGCCACGACGCGGGAGAGGCGTTCGGGATGGACGGTGAGCAGGTGCAGGGCGGTGATCGCACCCGAGCTGGCGCCGAACACCCGGGCCGGCTCGTCCGGTGACAGCAGCTCGACGAGCCGGAACGCGTCCTCGGCGTGCTCGACGACGCTCTGCTCGGCTCCCGGATCGTCCAGCACGCTGCGGGACATGCCGCGCGGGTCGTAGATCGCGACCGTGTACGAGGACGCCAGTTCGTCGGCGACGCCGTCGAAGGAGGCCGCGCCGCCCGCTCCTCCGGGGATCAGCAGCAGGAGCGGGCCGCGGCCACGCACCTCGTAATGCAGGGTCGCGCCGTTCACGCGCAGGCCACCGGTGGTCACGTCGGTCACGAGGGGTCTCCTTCTCGGGAAGCGGGCCAGTGCTCCAGGAGGACGTGCAGGGCGTCGAGGGCCCGGGTCCACGACTGCTGCGGCGTCCGCTCGTGCGCGAACCGGCCCGTCGCCTCCAGGGCGACGAACCCGTGGAAGGTGCTGCGCAGCAGCCGTACAGCGTCGGTCAGATCGGGTTCGGCGAGGCCGTAGCCGCGCAGCATCCCGTAGGTCAGCTCGACCGCCCGCCGGGGCCCGGGCGCGTCCACGGCCAGCTCGGGGTCGATCCGTACCGTGCTCTGGGTCGCGGCGTAGCGGCCCGGGTGCCGGTGGGCGTACTCCCGCCAGGCGTCGGCGAACGCGACCAGCGCGTCCTTGCCCGCCCGCCCGGCGGTGGCCTCGGCGATGCGGAGGGTCTTCTCGTCCGCCGCGAGGAGCGCGATCCTCCCGCGCAGGTCCTCAAGACCGCGCACATGTGTGTAGAGGCTCGCGTCCTTCACGCCCAGCCGCCGTGCCACCTGCGCCATGGTCACCCGCTCGAACCCGACCTCGTCCGCCAACTCGGCGCCCACGGCCGTCACTCGCTCCGCCGACAGTCCCGCCCGAGCCATGCTTCCTCCCGAATAACCTAGGAGCCCTAGTTATAAACTAAGAGCCCTAGGATCGCGAGCCGGAAAAACGCCCCTCGCGTGATGCGAGGGGCGGGCCGTACGAAACCCGTCAGGTCTGGGCCATGTCCACGAAGCGGGAGTAGTGGCCCTGGAAGGCGACGGTGATCGTGGCCGTCGGGCCGTTTCGGTGCTTGCCGACGATGATGTCCGCCTCGCCCGCGCGCGGGGACTCCTTCTCGTAGGCGTCCTCGCGGTGCAACAGGATCACCATGTCGGCGTCCTGCTCGATCGAGCCGGACTCGCGCAGGTCGGAGACCATCGGCTTCTTGTCGGTGCGCTGCTCGGGGCCACGGTTCAGCTGGGAGAGCGCGATCACCGGCAGCTCCAGTTCCTTGGCGAGGAGCTTGAGGTTTCGCGACATGTCGGAGACCTCCTGCTGACGGCTCTCCTGCCGCTTCGAGCCGCCCGACTGCATGAGCTGGAGGTAGTCGATGATGACGAGCTTGAGGCCGTTGCGCTGCTTGAGCCGTCGGCACTTCGCCCGGATCTCCATCATCGACAGGTTCGGCGAGTCGTCGATGTAGAGCGGCGCCTGGGAGACGTCCGGCATCCGGCGGGCCAGACGGGTCCAGTCGTCGTCGGTCATCGTCCCGGAGCGCATGTGGTGGAGCGCGACCCGGGCCTCTGCCGAGAGCAGACGCATCGCGATCTCGTTGCGGCCCATTTCGAGGGAGAAGATGACGCTGGGCAGGTTGTGCTTGATGGACGCCGCGCGGGCGAAGTCCAGGGCGAGCGTCGACTTACCCATGGCGGGTCGGGCCGCGATGATGATCATCTGACCGGGGTGCAGGCCGTTGGTCAGCGAGTCGAGGTCGGAGAAGCCGGTCGGCACACCGGTCATCTCGCCGCTGCGGGAGCCGATCGCCTCGATCTCGTCGAGCGCCCCCTCCATGATGTCGCCGAGCGGCAGGTAGTCCTCGGTGGTGCGCTGCTCGGTGACCGCGTAGATCTCGGCCTGGGCCGAGTTCACGATCTCGTCGACGTCCCCGTCGGCCGCGTACCCCATCTGCGTGATCTTGGTGCCCGCCTCGACGAGGCGGCGCAGGACGGCGCGCTCGTGGACGATCTCGGCGTAGTACGCGGCGTTGGCCGCGGTCGGGACCGACTGGACCAGGGTGTGGAGGTAGGAGGCCCCGCCGACCCTGGTGATCTCGCCGCGCCTGGTGAGTTCGGCGCCGACCGTGATCGGGTCGGCCGGCTCGCCCTTGGCGTAGAGGTCGAGGATCGCCGCGTACACGGTCTCGTGGGCGGGCTTGTAGAAGTCGTTGCCCTTGAGGACCTCCACGACTTCCGCGATGGCGTCCTTGGAGAGCAGCATGCCGCCGAGGACGGACTGCTCGGCGTCGAGGTCCTGCGGGGGGACGCGCTCGAACCCGGAGAGTCCGCCGTCCCAGGGGCCTTCGCCGCCCCGCTCGTGCTGGTCGTCGCGCCCTCGGCCGCGACCGCGCTCGCCTCGGGTACGGGTGGGCAGCCGGTCGCTCGGTCCGCTGTCGGCCCAGGGGTCGTCCAGGGCCTCGGGAACGCTCACCAAGCCACCTCCTCCGTCCGCTCCGCGGACCTAGCCGTGCCACTCTTTCACGCCACGGACCTGATCAGAGAGTGGCTTCGCGACCGCTTCCGGGACGTCGGGCGACGGACCAGGGTAGGCCTGTGGAGAGCTCCAGCCAATCCGGTTATCCACAGGCCCTGTGGGTGAACGCCCAGATGCTGTGGAGAACTCGCCGGATCCTGTGCACAGAGCGGGGGACAGCCTTGTGGACAAACTCATAACCCTCTCCACAGCACCCATGTGACCTGGGCTTTTACCATCCACTGGCTGTGGGGGAGAAAAAGTTTTCCTCCTGGGCCAAGATCAGAACAAACGGCCCACATCCCAAGCCGTCCACCCTCCACAGGTAAGGGTCATCAGCACCTTGTATCTCTTACCTGTGGAAGATTAGATTTCTCCCATGCGCCAGGCTCCCCCGACCCCCAAGGCCGTCCGTCGCCAACACGACCGCGAGATCGTCTCCCTCGCCCTGCCGGCCTTCGGCGCCCTCGTCGCCGAGCCGCTCTTCCTCATGGTCGACAGCGCCATCGTCGGCCACCTCGGCACCCCCCAGCTCGCGGGCCTTGCGATCGCCGCGGCCCTGCTCTCCACCGCCGTCAGCGTCTTCGTCTTCCTCGCCTACGCCACCACGGCGGCCGTCGCCCGGCGCGTGGGCGCCGGCGACCTGCCGGCCGCCATCCGGCAGGGCATGGACGGCATCTGGCTCGCGCTCCTCCTCGGCACCGCCGTCGTCGCACTGACCCTGCCCGCCGCACCCTGGCTGGTCGACGTCTTCGGCGCCTCCGACACCGCCGCTCCCCACGCCGTCACCTACCTCCGGATCTCCAGCCTCGGCATCCCCGCCATGCTGGTGGTCCTGGCCGCCACCGGCGTCCTGCGCGGGCTCCAGGACACCCGTACTCCGCTCTACGTGGCGATCGGCGGCTTCGCGGCCAACGGCGCGCTCAACCTCGGCCTGGTCTACGGGGCCGGGCTCGGCGTCGCGGGCTCCGCCTGGGGCACGGTCATCGCCCAGTGCGGCATGGCCGTCGCGTACCTCGTCGTGGTCGTCCGGGGCGCCCGCCGCCACGGCGCCTCCCTCCGTCCCGACGCCTCCGGCATCCGGGCGTCCGCCCGGGCCGGCGTCCCGCTGCTCGTCCGTACGCTCTCGCTCCGGGCGGTCCTGATGATCGCCACCGCCGTCGCGGCCCGGCTGGGGGACACGGAGGTCGCCGCGCACCAGATCATCCTGTCGCTGTGGAGCCTGATGGCCTTCGCCCTCGACGCGATCGCCATCGCGGGCCAGGCCATCATCGGCCGCTACCTCGGTGCGGACGACCCGGACGGCGCCCGGCAGGTCTGCCGCCGCATGGTGCAGTGGGGCGTGGTCTCGGGGGTGGTGCTCGGCGCGCTCCTGGTCCTCGCCCGCCCCCTGTACGTCCCGCTCTTCACCCGTGACACCGCGGTCCACGACGCCCTGCTCCCGGCCCTGCTCGTGGTCGCGCTCTCGCAGCCGATCGCCGGGGTGGTCTTCGTCCTCGACGGCGTTCTGATGGGCGCGGGGGACGGCCCCTACCTGGCCTGGGCCATGCTGCTGACCCTCGCCGTCTTCGCCCCGGTCGCCCTTCTGATCCCCGTCCTCGGCGGCGGGCTCACGGCGGTGTGGTGGGCGATGGCGCTGATGATGGCGGTCCGGATGCTGACGCTCTGGCTCCGTGCCCGCTCGGGCCGCTGGATCGTCACGGGCGCCACCCGCTGACCCCTGCGCTTCCCGCTTCCCGCTTCCCGTTTCACGTGAAACGCGGAAGGGCCGCACCCCGAGGGGTACGGCCCTTCCTCACTGCTGAGCGCAGACTGCCAAGGGCAGCGTTACGCGGCGACGACCTCGACGCCGAGCTTCGCGGCGACCTCGGGGTGCAGACGCACGGACACCTGGTGCGAGCCCAGGGTCTTGATCGGCGAACCGAGCTCGACGCGACGCTTGTCGACGTCCGGGCCACCCGCGGTCTTGATCGCCGAGGCGATGTCGGCCGGGGTCACCGAGCCGAAGAGACGGCCGGCGTCGCCGGAGCGAACGGCCAGGCGCACCTTCGTGCCCTCGAGCTGGGCCTTGATCTCGTTGGCCTGCTCGATGGTCACGATCTCGTGGATCTTGCGGGCGCGGCGGATCTGCGCCACGTCCTTCTCGCCACCCTTGGTCCAGCGGATCGCGAAACCGCGCGGGACCAGGTAGTTGCGAGCGTAGCCGTCCTTGACGTCGACGACGTCGCCAGCGGCACCGAGGCCGGAAACCTCGTGGGTCAGGATGATCTTCATTAGTCGGTCACCCTTTCCTTATCGCGCGGTGGACGTGTAGGGCAGCAGCGCCATCTCACGGCTGTTCTTGACGGCCGTGGCGACGTCACGCTGGTGCTGCGTGCAGTTGCCGGTCACGCGGCGGGCACGGATCTTGCCGCGGTCGGAAATGAACTTCCGCAGCATGTTCGTGTCCTTGTAGTCCACGTACGCGGTCTTGTCCTTGCAGAACGCGCAGACCTTCTTCTTAGGCTTGCGCACAGGCGGCTTCGCCATGGTGTTTCTCCTGTGTGATCAAGAAGTGTGGGGTACGAGCCGCTTCGAGGAAGCGCCCTGGATGGGGCGTGTCCTAGAAGGGGGGCTCGTCCGAGTAGCCGCCGCCGGAGTTCCCACCCCAGCCGCCACCGCCGCCACCGGCCTGCTGGCCGCCGCCGGAGGGGGCACCGGTCGCCCACGGGTCGTCGGCGGGAGCACCGCCGCCACCCTGCTGGCCACCGCCGGAGTTTCCACCCCAGCCGCCACCGCCGCCGCCCTGCTGGCCGCCGCCACCGCCGCCGTATCCGCCCTGGCCGCCGCGACCGGTGGTCTTGGTGACCTTGGCCGTGGCGTTCTTGAGGCTGGGGCCGACTTCCTCGACGTCCAGCTCGTAGACCGTGCGCTTGACGCCCTCACGGTCCTCGTAGGACCGCTGCTTCAGCCGGCCCTGCACGACGACGCGCATGCCTCGCTGGAGCGACTCGGCGACGTTCTCCGCCGCCTGACGCCAGACCGAGCAGGTGAGGAAGAGGCTCTCGCCGTCCTTCCACTCGTTGGTCTGACGGTCGAAGGTGCGGGGGGTGGACGCGATACGGAACTTCGCGACCGCCGCACCGGACGGGGTGAAGCGCAGCTCGGGGTCGTCGACAAGATTGCCGACGACCGTGATGACGGTCTCGCCTGCCATGGGGGAACCTCTCGGCGGGATTGCTTCTGGCTGCTGTGCTGCTACTCGGACCCGATGACCTCTGAGCTAGGTGCTCAGTGGGTCTCGGGACGGAGGACCTTGGTCCGGAGGACCGACTCGTTCAGGTTGAGCTGTCGGTCGAGCTCCTTGACGACCGCAGGCTCGGCCTGCAGGTCGATGACCGAGTAGATGCCCTCGGGCTTCTTCTTGATCTCGTAGGCGAGACGACGACGGCCCCAGGTGTCGACCTTCTCGACCTTTCCGTTGCCCTCACGGACGACGGAGAGGAAGTTCTCGATCAGCGGGGAGACAGCGCGCTCCTCGAGATCGGGGTCGAGGATGACCATCACCTCGTAGTGACGCATGTGGAACCCACCTCCTTTGGACTCAGCGGCCACGGTCGTTCCGTGGCAGGAGGGTCGTGATGCGTGAGCAACGGTATCCGCCGCCACTGACAGTCCCCCTCGTCGAACGCGTCGGGCGAGGGGCACCGCCGGGATCCCGGGAGGGACCTGGGCAGACACCGGTGCAGACCGTACAGCGTACCCGTACATCCGCTTCCGGTTGAAATTCCCTGGTGAAGGGACGCAATCTGTACACAACGGATGTCGGCGGCGCTACGATGCGCCGCCTTCCGGCAAGCACGCCAGGAGGTGCCCCATGGCACAGGCAATGCGACGCGACCCCGGCCACTCCCTCTTCGCCACCGACGGCAAGCCCCACCCGCTCCAGGACACCCTGGTCGGCGTGACGCTGGTGCTCGGCGCCCTCGCCTTCGTCACCGCCCAGTTCCACGGCCTCCACCTGCTCAGCTCCTGGGCGGGCCTGGTCGGCATCCTGACCGGCGGATACGGGCAGTTCATCTCCGCGACGACCCGCGAGCGCTTCCTCCTGATCATCGGACTCGGCGCGTCGGCGATCGGCTTCTACCTGGGCATGGCCCACGGCGGCCTCTTCACCGGCGTCATCAACTGATCCGGCTTCCCGACGACCGGACCCGGGGCCCCGACAGCCGGCCTGGCCCTCCGCCGGCCGCTCCGGGTCCCCCGACCGGCCCCGGGCCGCCGGGCGGGAACGAAGGGCGCGCAGGGCCGCACCGGAGCAGGTCCGGGCGGCCCCCGCGGCACGTCAGGGCCCGTACAGACATACGGGGCGCTCCCCGGTCGCAGTAGGCTTCGGCGCGAGAGCCGGAGCCCCTGACCGATGGGGACACACCTGCCGAGGAGCGCCCCGCATGAGCCTGACCCTGAGGACCATCAGCCGTGAGCAGCATCTGGCGTACATCCAGAGCCAGCCCGCCGCGAGCCACTGCCAGGTCCCGGCGTGGGCCGACGTGAAGACCGAGTGGCGCTCGGAGAACCTCGGCTGGTTCGACGCGACCGGCGAGCTGGTCGGCGTCGGTCTGGTCCTCTACCGCCAGCTCCCGAAGATCAAGCGCTACCTGGCCTACCTGCCCGAGGGTCCGGTCATCAACTGGTACGCGCCCAACCTCGACGACTGGCTGCAGCCGATGCTGGCGCACCTCAAGCAGCAGGGCGCCTTCTCCGTGAAGATGGGTCCGCCGGTCGTCATCCGCCGCTGGGACTCGGCCGCCATCAAGTCCGGCATCCAGAACCCGGACGTCAAGCGCCTCAAGGACGTCGAGGCCAGCCACATCGAGCCGCGCGCCTTCGAGGTCGCGGACCGGCTGCGGAGGATGGGCTGGCAGCAGGGCGAGGACGGCGGCGCCGGCTTCGGCGACGTGCAGCCCCGCTACGTCTTCCAGGTGCCGCTCGCGAACCGCTCGCTCGACGACGTCCTCAAGGGCTTCAACCAGCTGTGGCGCCGCAACATCAAGAAGGCAGAGAAGGCCGGCGTCGAGGTCGTCCAGGGCGGTTACGAGGACCTGGCCGAGTGGCAGCGGCTGTACGAGATCACGGCCGTCCGCGACCGCTTCCGGCCGCGCCCGCTCTCGTACTTCCAGCGCATGTGGACCGTCCTCAACAGCGAGGACCCCAACCGCATGCGCCTGTACTTCGCCCGTCACAACGGGGTGAACCTCTCCGCCGCGACCATGCTCGTCGTCGGCGGGCACGTCTGGTACTCCTACGGCGCCTCCGACAACATCGGGCGCGAGGTCCGGCCCTCGAACGCGATGCAGTGGCGGATGCTGCGCGACGCCTACGCGATGGGCGCGACCGTCTACGACCTGCGGGGCATCTCGGACTCGCTGGACGAGACCGACCACCTCTTCGGCCTCATCCAGTTCAAGGTCGGCACGGGCGGCGAGGCCGTCGAGTACGTCGGCGAGTGGGACTTCCCGCTGAACAAGCTGTTGCACAAGGCGCTCGACATGTACATGTCCCGGCGCTGACCGACGCGGGGGCGGCACGGCCCCAGGACGTGCCGCCCCCGGTTCCGTACCCTCGTAGACACCCGTCTCCTACAGACACCTGTCGACCGGTGGACACCCGTCACGCGTGGACACCCGTCACCCCTGACACACCGCAGCCATCAGAAAGGTTCCGGGCCGGCCATGGCGCTCTCCCTGTACGTCGACACCGCTCGCTGGCGGGCGCACCAGAAGTCGGTCATCGACCGGTTCCCCGGCCTCATCCCCGTCTGCAAGGGCAACGGCTACGGCTTCGGCCACGAGCGGCTCGCCGACGAGGCGGCCCGGTTCGGCGCCGACATGCTCGCCGTGGGCACCACGTACGAGGCCGCGAGCATCAAGGACTGGTTCAGCGGCGACCTGCTGGTCCTCACCCCCTTCCGGCGGGGCGAGGAACCGGTTCCGCTGCCCGACCGGGTGGTGCGCTCCGTCTCCTCCGTGGACGGTGTCCACGCCCTGGTGGGCGCCCGGGTCGTGATCGAGTGCATGAGCTCGATGAAGCGGCACGGCGTGCGCGAGGAGGAGCTCCACCAGCTCCACGCCGCCATCGAGGACGTGCGCCTGGAGGGCTTCGCCCTCCACCTCCCGCTGGACCGCCCGGACGGCACCGACGCCGTCGAGGAGGTCATCGCCTGGATGGACCGGCTGCGCAACGCCCGGCTGCCGCTGCACACCATGTTCGTCAGCCACCTGCGGGCCGAGGAGCAGGCCCGGCTCCAGCAGCAGTTCCCGCAGACGCGCTTCCGCGCCCGCATCGGCACCCGGCTCTGGCTGGGCGACCACGAGGCCACGGAGTACCGGGGCGCGGTCCTCGACGTGACCCGGGTCGCCAAGGGCGACCGGTTCGGCTACCGCCAGCAGAAGGCCGCGTCGGACGGCTGGCTGGTCGTCGTCGCCGGCGGCACCTCGCACGGCGTGGGCCTGGAGGCCCCCAAGGCGATGCACGGCGTCATGCCGCGCGCCAAGGGCGTGGCGCGGGCCGGCCTCGCCACCGTCAACCGGAACCTGTCGCCGTTCGTGTGGGCGGGGAAGCAGCGCTGGTTCGCCGAGCCGCCGCACATGCAGGTGTCGATCCTGTTCGTGCCCGCCGACGCCCAGGAGCCCCGGGTCGG
This sequence comes from Streptomyces bikiniensis, assembly GCA_000716465.1. Taxonomy (GTDB): domain Bacteria; phylum Actinomycetota; class Actinomycetes; order Streptomycetales; family Streptomycetaceae; genus Streptomyces; species Streptomyces bikiniensis. Next base: position 111,139 of record JNWL01000005.1, on the reverse strand, counting down.
CGACGAGCTCGTGGCGCACCTGCGCCACACCACGACGCAGTTCGACCGCCTCGTCGAGCGCTGAGCGACCGGTCCGGGGTCCTGAGGGCCCCGGACCGGAGGCAGCCGTTCAGCCCCGGGAGTCCTGCTCCCCGGAAGCGCCCCACCTGACCCGCTGCGCCTCTCCGGAGGCGGGGGCGGCGTGCCGCGCCGGGTGCGCCGCGCCGCCCGCCACGAAGACGTCCTCCGCCCCGTCCAGGACGCCCCCCGAGGGGTCGTCCGAGCCGTCCTGCCGGACCGGGTCCTTCTCGGGCACCAGGATGTCGCGCACGACCACCGCGCACAGGTACAGCGTGCCGAGCAGGTGCAGGGCGATCGCGAACTGGTAGCCGTCGACCGGCAGGCCCTGCTTGTTGCCGCCGGCCGTGAACGCCAGGTACGTCCAGACGCCCAGGAAGTACATGACCTCGCACGCCTGCCAGATCAGGAAGTCGCGCCAGCGCGGCCGGGCGAGCACCGCCAGCGGGACCAGCCACAGCACGTACTGCGGCGAGTAGACCTTGTTGACGAGGACGAACGCGGCGACGACCAGGAAGGCCAGCTGGGCGAAGCGGGGCCTGCGGGGGGCCGTGAACGTCAGGTGGGCCAGGGCGATCGCGGCCATGCCCATGAGCAGCAGCGCGTACAGGTTGGCCCGGTCGGGCGGGATCGGGTCGCCCGTGCGCTGGCTGATGAGCAGCCAGACCGAACCGAAGTCGACGTTCCGCTGCCTGCTGAAGACGTAGAACTGCTTCCACCCCTCCGGCGCGAGCAGCATCACCGGCAGGTTCACAACCAGCCAGGACCCCGCGAAGCCGAGCACCGCGGCCCCGTACTGCCGCCACTTCCCGGCGCGGCAGCAGAGCAGCAGCAGCGGGAGGAGGAGCAGAGCCGGGTAGAGCTTGGCGGCCGTGGCAAGGCCCAGCAGGATCCCGAAGGCCAGCGGACGGCTCCGCGCCCACATCAGGACGGCCGCGGCGGTCAGCGCGACGGCGAGCAGGTCCCAGTTGATCGTGGCCGTGAGCGCCACCGCGGGCGCCAGGGCGACCAGGAGGCCGTCCCAGGGACGCCGGCGGTGCGTCCGGGCGACGCAGACCGCCAGGACGGCCGCGCAGACCATCAGCAGGCCGGCGTTGGCCAGCCAGTACGCCTGCTCGCGCTCCGCCGTCTCGCCGCCGCCCGGCGTCAGCCAGGCCGCGACCTCCATGAAGAGCCCGGTCAGGACGGGGTACTCCAGGAACGGTATGTCGCCGGGCAGCCGGTCGAAGTAGGGGACCAGGCCGTCCGCGAAGCCCCGCCCGGAGAAGAGGTGCGGGATGTCCGAATAGCAGGCGTGCGTGTACTGGGAGGTCGTCCCCCGGAACCAGGCCCAGTTGTAGCAGGGCAGCTTCTGCACCATGCCCAGGGCGAACATGCCGATGGCCACCAGGGCGATCACCCGCACCGGGGACAGCCGGCCGGTGCCGGGCAGCGCCCGGCGTCCGTAGGGGCCGCCGATCAGTTCGCTGCCCGCGGCGGCCACCTCGTCCCGGTGGGTGGGGATGACCGTCCGCGGACGCTCCCGCGGCGCGCTCGTCTTCTGGAGGCTCGGCATGGGGGACATCCTGCCGTACGTCCCCGGGAAAACGGCGGGGCCGCCGCGGCCTGCCCCGTACGGAGGGTACGGAGCGGCCGCGACGGCCCGGAGGAGTGGCCCCGGAGGGGTCTAGGGGAACCAGGACCCGTCGTTGGGCCTGTTCCCGGTGCCGCCCGGCCTGCCGCCCCCGTCGTCCGTCGGCGAGCCGGACGGATCCGGATCACCGGTGTTCGTCGGCGTGCCCGTGGGCTCTCCGGTGTTGCCGCCGGGGTCGCCCGGGTTGTAGCAGTCCGGGTCCCAGATGCTGCAGGTCGTCTTGGTCGGCTTCGGCGACTTGGTCGGCGTCGGGGGGGTCGTCGACGGGGTGGTCGGGGGGGTCGTCGACGGGGTGGTGGGGGGAGTCGTCGACGGGGTGGCCGTCGCCGACTCGGTCGCCGTCGGCGTCGGCGTGGGGCTCGACGCACCGCCGCCGAAGACGGGCTCGGCGTTCTCCAGCTTCTCCGGCTTGGGGAACTTGACCTTCGGGTCGTTCTTGACGGCCACGGTCATGTAGTCGCGCCAGATCTCCGAGGGGAACGATGAACCGTGGATCGTGTCACGACCGCCGGTGCCGTACATCTTCTCGAACTTGCGGTCCTTCTTCGTGTCGTCGTCGTCGTAGCGGTACATGTCGATCGCCGTCGCCAGCTGCGCGGTGTAACCCACGAACCAGGCCGACCGGTTGTCGTCGGTCGTACCGGTCTTGCCGGCCACGTCGCGGCCGGGGAGCCGGGCCTTCTTGCCGGTGCCCTCGTCCTCGTCCACGACGTCCCGGAGGACGTCGGTGATGTTGCCGGCGACGGCCGGGGTGAAGGCCTGGTCGGGCTCCGCCTTGTGCTTGTGCACGACGGTGCCGTCCTTCTTCACCTCCTTCACGGAGTAGGGGTCGTTCTGCTTGCCCTGGTTGGCGAAGGTCGCGTAGGAGCCCGCCATGCGGATGGCGCTCGGGCTGGAGATGCCGAGGGAGAACGAGGGGACCTCGCCCTTGACGAGCGAGCTCTCCAGCAGGCCGGACTTCACCGCGGCCTCCCGGACCTTGTCGATGCCGACGTCCATGCCGAGCTGGACGTAGGGCGAGTTGGCGGACCGGACCATGGCCCTGCGCAGCGAGATGTTGCCGTAGTCCTCCTGACCGTCATTGGTCTGGCGCCACTCCTCGCCCTTCTCGTTGTGCCAGATCTCACCGTTGTACTTCCGGACGACCAAACCGTTCTTGCCGGAGTAGCGGCTCTTGTCCGGGTCCACGATCGTGCGGGTGGAGGCGTCCTGCTCCGGGCCCAGCTCCTTGTCCCGTACGCCGTCCGTCATCGCGGCCGCGAGCACGAAGGGCTTGAACGTCGATCCGACCATGGCGCCGGTGGCGTCGGCGTTGTTGGTGAAGTGCTTGGTGGCGTCGACACCGCCGTAGATGGCGACGATCTCTCCCGTGTCCGTGTCGACGGAGGCGCCGCCGAACTGGACGTGCGTGTCCGTCTTGGGACGCTTCTCGGGGTCGATGTGCTCGTCGTAGACCTTCTTCACCGACTTCTCGAGCGCGGCCACCTTGTTCTTGTCGAAGGTGGTGTAGATCTGGTACCCGCCGCGCTCCAGCTCCGCCTCGCTGAGGTCGAACTGGGTCTTGATGTTCGCCTTGGCGGTCCTGACGAGGTAGCCGATCTGACCGCTCAGCTTGGCGCTCTGGCCGGGCTTCTGGAGCTTGGGGAACTCCGTGTACTTCGCCCGCTCCGCGGACGTGATGTGCCCGTCCTTCGCCATCTCGTCGAGGATCCACTTCCACCGCTTGGTGGCGCGCTCGGTGTTCTTCTCCTGGGTGGCGCCGGGGTCGATCTCGGGGTAGCCGGCCGGGTCGTAGTACGTCGCGCCCTTCAGCACCGAGGCGAGCAGCGCCGCCTGGCTGGGGTCGAGCTTGTCGGCGTCCGTGTTGAAGTAGGCGCGGGAGGCCGCCTGGATGCCGTAGGCGCCGCGCCCGTAGTACGCGGTGTTCAGGTAGCCGGCCATGACGTCCCTCTTGTCGACCTGGTTGCCGACCTTCAGGGCAATGAAGAACTCCTTCATCTTCCGGGTGAGGGTCTGCGACTGGTCGTCGAGGAGGTTGTTCTTCACGTACTGCTGGGTGATCGTCGAGCCGCCCTGGGTCTGGCCGCCCTTGGCCATGTTCCAGATGGCGCGCCCCATGCCCTTCGGGTCGATGCCCGCGTCGTCCCAGAAGGTCTTGTTCTCCGCCGAGATCACGGCGTTCTGCATGTGCTTCGAGATCTGCGGAAGCTTGACGATCTGGCGGTTGGCGCCGTCGCCCGTCGCGACCATGACGGACCCGTCGGCCCAGTAGTAGATGTTGTTCTGCGACTTGGCGGTGTCGGCCTCGTTGGGGATGTCCACCTGCGAGTACGCGAGGGCCGCCGCGCCCATCAGACTCGCGGCGAAGAACAGGAACGTGCCCGTCACCAGCCGCCACGAGGGCAGCCAACGGCGCCAGCCGTACTTGTTGTGGCGCGGGTAGTCGATGAACCGCTTCTTGCCGGGTCCGCGTCCCTCGGGGCCGCCCCCCGGGCCGCGCCCCCCGCCGCCGCCACCGCGCCGGCCGCCACCGGATCCACCGGGGCCGCCGGGACCGGAGCCGGCGCCCTTCCTGCGGCTGCCGCGCTGGGCGGCCCGGCGGGCCTCCGCGCGTCCCCCGTAGGGGCGCTCCTCCCCGCCGTGGGAGGAGGGAGGTCCGTAGGAGGCCGAAGGGGCCCCCGTACCGACGTTCCGGGCCGGGGCCGACCTGCGGCCCCCCGGCTGCTGGGCAGCGCGCCGTGCCGCCGCGCGTCCACCGGTCGGTGGCTGCTGCTGCGGCGCTTTGCGACGATGCTCGCTCATCGAACGACTACTCCTCGGGCAGGCGAGTACGCCTGGAAGCGGCAGTTGAGTTCCGGTCCCCCCGAAATGCGCACGGCCGGGACCCATCGGAGGTCCCCCCGTACCGCAGCCGGTCACCCGCAGCACTGACGCCCCAGGGCGTCGCTCGGTTCCCGGTGGTCTGCATCCGCACAGACTACGCACGGCCAAAAACCACCTGGAGCCGGAGTTCACCCCAAATCAGGCAAGTCGACTCCTGTGAATCGAGGATGTGACGCCGGTCACGACGGGTCCACTTGTCGCCGCAGAGTGACCGCTCTATCGTGCTGATGTATCGAGCCGATACATCAGCACGGCATAAGGGCCACGGCACCGGAGGAGGCGACGGATGAGCAGACGCTCCGGCATCCTCGAGTTCGCCGTCCTCGGCCTGCTGCGCGAGGCCCCGATGCACGGGTACGAGCTGCGGAAGCGGCTCAACACCTCGCTGGGCGTCTTCCGGGCCTTCAGCTACGGAACGCTGTACCCCTGCCTCAAGACGCTGGTCGCAAACGGCTGGTTGATCGAGGAGCCGGGCAGCGCCCCCGAGGACACCCTCGCCGCGTCGCTCGCGGGACGCCGGACCAAGATCGTCTACCGGTTGACCCCGGAAGGTAAGGAGCACTTCGAGGAGCTCCTCTCCCACACCGGACCGGACTCCTGGGAGGACGAGCACTTCGCGGCCCGCTTCGCCTTCTTCGGGCAGACCGAGCGCGAGGTGCGGATGCGGGTCCTCGAAGGCCGCCGCAGCCGGCTGGAGGAGCGCCTGGAGAAGATGCGCGCCTCTCTGGCCCGGACCCGCGAGCGCCTCGACGACTACACGCTTGAGCTGCAGCGCCACGGCATGGAGTCCGTGGAGCGCGAAGTGCGCTGGCTGAACGAGCTCATCGAGAGCGAGCGGGCGGGACGGGATCGACGATCCGGTCCCGGGGCCGCCGCTCCGCACGACAACGATTCTGGAGAAACGGGCGGCCTGCCCCGGCACGGGGGCAGTACCCGGCCGGATCCGTCCGACGACACCACCACGTGAATCCCGCGCACAGCAGGGCTTCACACGATCACACAGGGAGCAACCGGAATGGGTTCGGTTCGCGTAGCAATCGTCGGCGTGGGCAACTGCGCCGCCTCGCTGGTCCAGGGCGTCGAGTACTACAAGGACGCCGACCCGGCGACCAAGGTGCCCGGCCTGATGCACGTCCAGTTCGGCGACTACCACGTCGGTGACGTCGAGTTCGTCGCCGCCTTCGACGTCGACGCGAAGAAGGTCGGCCTCGACCTCTCGGACGCCATCGGCGCCAGCGAGAACAACACCATCAAGATCTGCGACGTCCCGAACAAGGGCGTCACGGTCCAGCGCGGCCACACCCTCGACGGTCTCGGCAAGTACTACCGCCAGACCATCGAGGAGTCCGCCGAGGAGCCGGTGGACGTCGTCCAGATCCTCAAGGACCGCCAGGTCGACGTTCTCGTCTGCTACCTGCCCGTGGGCTCCGAGGAGGCCGCGAAGTTCTACGCGCAGGCCGCCATCGACGCCAAGGTCGCCTTCGTCAATGCCCTCCCGGTCTTCATCGCCGGCACCAAGGAGTGGGCGGACAAGTTCACCGAGGCCGGTGTCCCGATCGTCGGCGACGACATCAAGTCGCAGGTCGGCGCGACCATCACGCACCGCGTGATGGCCAAGCTGTTCGAGGACCGCGGTGTCCGTCTCGAGCGCACCATGCAGCTCAACGTCGGCGGCAACATGGACTTCAAGAACATGCTGGAGCGCGAGCGCCTGGAGTCCAAGAAGATCTCCAAGACGCAGGCCGTCACCTCGCAGATCCCCGACCGCGAGCTGGGCGAGAAGAACGTCCACATCGGCCCGTCGGACTACGTGGCCTGGCTGGACGACCGCAAGTGGGCGTACGTGCGCCTCGAGGGCCGTGCCTTCGGCGACGTTCCGCTGAACCTGGAGTACAAGCTGGAGGTGTGGGACTCCCCGAACTCGGCCGGTGTCATCATCGACGCCCTGCGCGCCGCGAAGATCGCCAAGGACCGGGGCATCGGTGGCCCCATCCTCTCCGCGTCGAGCTACTTCATGAAGTCCCCCCCGGTGCAGTACTTCGACGACGAGGCCCTCGCCAACGTCGAGAAGTTCATCAAGGGCGAGGTCGAGCGCTGATCACGGCGCACGCCTGACGGCTGGTCACGCCGTACGGACGACGGCTGATCACTCCGCACGGCCGGTGATCGAGGGCCCCGGGCACTGCCCGGGGCCCTCCTCGTGTGTGAGTCTTGCTGCCATGTCCGTCGTACGTGATCTGCGCGTACTCCTGCGCCTGGCGCACTTCCGCCGTCTGCTCGCCGTCCGGCTGCTCTCCCAGTGCGCCGACGGCGTCTACCAGGTGGCCCTGGCCGCGTACGTCGTCTTCTCCCCCGAGAAGCAGACCTCGCCCGCCGCGATCGCCTCCGCCATGGCGGTCCTCCTGCTCCCCTACTCCCTCGTGGGGCCCTTCGCCGGTGTGCTGCTCGACCGCTGGCAGCGCCGCCAGGTCTTCCTGTACGGGAACCTCCTGCGCGCCCTGCTCGCGTGCGGGACCGCGGTGCTCGTCCTCGCCTCCGTGCCCGACTGGCTCTTCTACGCCTCCGCGCTCTCCGTCACGGCCGTCAACCGCTTCGTCCTCGCGGGGCTCTCGGCCTCGCTCCCGCGCGTCGTCGACGACGAACGGCTGGTCGTGGCGAACTCGCTCTCCCCCACCGCCGGCACGCTCGCCGCGACCGTCGGGGGCGGCCTCGCCTTCGGCGTCCGGCTGCTCGCCGACGGTTCCGACGCCGCCGTGGTGGCCTTCGGCGCCGTCCTCTACCTCTGCGCGGCCCTCGCCTCCCTGCGGATGCCCCGGGAACTCCTCGGTCCCGATCCTGGCCTCGTGCCCCAGCGCCTCACCACGGCCCTGCGGACGACCGCCCACGGGCTGGCCGAGGGGCTGCGCCACCTCACCGAGCGGCGGCCCGCCCTCCGGGCGCTCACCGCGGTGGGCCTCATACGGTTCTGTTACGGCGCCCTGCTCGTCGCCGTGCTCATGCTCTGCCGCTACACCTGGAGCTCCACCGAGTCCGAGGGCCTCGGTCTCCTCGGACTCGCCGTCGCCCTGTCGGGAGCGGGCTTCTTCGCCGCCGCGGTCCTCTCCCCGTGGGCGGTCCGGCGGTTCGGTCCCTTCGGCTGGATGACCGTGTGCACCGCGGCGGCGGCCGTACTCGAACCGGCACTCGGCCTGACCTTCGCTCCCGTCCCCTTCCTCGTCGCCGCCTTCCTGCTCGGGCTCATCACCCAGGGGGCGAAGATCGCGACGGACACGGTGGTGCAGACGTCCGTGGACGACGCGTACCGGGGCCGGGTCTTCTCGCTCTACGACGTGCTCTTCAACGTCGCCTTCGTCGGCGCGGCAGGAGTCGCGGCGCTGATGCTGCCGCCCGACGGGCGCTCCGCCCCGCTGATCGTTCTGGTGGCCGTGATCTACGGATCGATCGCCGTGGCGCTGCACGGAACCCGCGGGGAGCGCGGGGAACGCGCGAAGGGGTGATGTTTCACGTGAAACACCACCCCTCGGTGAGCTGCCGGTGTCCGGCCGGGTGTTTCACGTGAAACACCCGGCCCGGACGCCGAGGACGGTTCAGCCCTGTGCCGCCCACCACTCCTTGAGCGCGGTGACGGCCTGGTCGTGCCCCATGGGCCCGTTCTCCAGCCGGAGCTCAAGCAGGAACTTGTACGCCTGGCCGATGGCCGGGCCGGGGCCGATGCCCAGGATCTCCTGGATCTGGTTGCCGTCGAGATCGGGACGGATCGCGTCCAGCTCCTCCTGCTCCTGGAGCTGGGCGATGCGGTCCTCCAGGCCGTCGTAGGCCCGGGAGAGCGCGGTCGCCTTGCGCTTGTTGCGGGTGGTGCAGTCCGAGCGGGTCAGCTTGTGCAGACGCGAGAGCAACGGGCCGGCGTCCCGCACGTAGCGGCGCACGGCGGAGTCGGTCCACTCGCCGGTCCCGTAACCGTGGAAGCGGAGGTGCAGCTCCACGAGGCGCGAGACGTCCTTGATCATCTCGTTGGAGTACTTGAGCGCGGTCATGCGCTTCTTGGTCATCTTCGCGCCCACGACTTCGTGGTGGTGGAAGGAGACCCGTCCGTCCTTCTCGAAGCGACGGGTGCGCGGCTTGCCGATGTCGTGCAGCAGGGCCGCGAGCCGCAGCACCAGGTCGGGGCCGTCCTCCTCCAGGTCGATCGCCTGGTCGAGCACGGTCAGCGAGTGCTCGTAGACGTCCTTGTGCCGGTGGTGCTCGTCGCTCTCCAGGCGCAGCGACGGCAGCTCGGGCAGCACGTGGTTGGCGAGGCCGGTGTCCACGAGCAGGCCGAGGCCCTTCCGCGGGTGGGCGGAGAGGAGGAGCTTGTTGAGCTCTTCCCGAATGCGCTCGGCGGAGACGATCTCGATCCGGCCGGACATCTCCTTCATGGCCGCGACGACCTCGGGGGCGACCTCGAAGTCCAGCTGGGCGGCGAACCGCGCGGCCCGCATCATGCGCAGCGGGTCGTCGGAGAAGGACTCCTCCGGCGTGCCGGGCGTGCGCAGGACCCGGGCGGCCAGGTCCTCCAGACCGCCGTACGGGTCGATGAACGTCTTCTCGGGGAGGGCCACGGCCATGGCGTTGACGGTGAAGTCGCGCCGGACGAGGTCCTCCTCGATCGAGTCGCCGTAGGAGACCTCGGGCTTGCGAGAGGTCCGGTCGTACGCCTCCGAGCGGTACGTGGTGACCTCGATCTGGAAGCGCTGGACGGTGTCCCCGACGCGGGCGTCCTTCTGGCAGCCGACCGTCCCGAAGGCGATGCCGACCTCCCACACGGCGTCGGCCCACGGGCGGACGATCTTCAGTACGTCCTCGGGGCGGGCGTCGGTGGTGAAGTCCAGGTCGTTGCCGAGCCGGCCGAGCAGGGCGTCCCGTACCGAGCCGCCGACCAGCGCGAGGCTGAACCCGGCCTCCTGGAAGCGGCGGGCGAGGTCGTCGGCGGCAGGGGACACGCGCAGCAGTTCACTGACCGCGCGGCGTTGCACCTGGCTCAGTGCAGTCGGGGTGTCTTCGTTGGCGTTCGGCACAACAGAAAAGGGTACGTGCCCCGGCTCACCACGATGTCCCCGTTTTCCCGGGGTCCGGGGCCGCCCGTTCCCGGGGGTGGGGGATGTCCGACCTCCCGGACGGGACCGCCGGTCTCCCGGGGCGGGACCGCCGGCCGGCCCGGGGGCGGGCCGCCGGGACGCGTTCGTCGGCGGCCGGTCGAAGATCGTCCGGAGCACTCCCCGGCACTTGCTCCCAGCATGCCTCGTTACCATGCCTGGACACAGCAACCGGGAACCACCGACACCACAGACAACGACGAGGACGGGCGAGCGCGTGGCCGAGGCGGCAGACATCCAGGGGACCGGTCCCTCACCTGCCCGCCGATGGCTGCGGCGCACACTCACCGTCGCCGTCGGGGCGCCGCTCCTCGCCGGGCTGCTCCAGGCCCCGGTCGCCACCTCCCCCGCGGTCGCCGCTCCCTCGGCGACCGCCGCCGAGGACGCCACCGGATCGAAGACCGTCGATGTGTCGATCGACACCCTGACCCCGAGTTCTCCCGCCGAGGGCGACACCGTCACCGTCAAGGGCACGGTGACCAACCGGGGCAAGAAGGCCATCACCGACGCGTCCGTCGAGCTGCGGGTCGGGCCACGGATGAGCAGCCGCAGCGAGATCGAGCAGGCGACGAGGCGCACGGGCTACCGGGACGACAGCGACCCCGCTCCCGTGCAGGACGGCCCCACCGCGAAGATCCCCGAGCTGGGCGCCGGCCTCGGCGCGGACTTCTCCCTCTCCGTCCCGGTCGCCGACCTCGGGCTCGACGAGGCGGGCGTCTACCAGCTCGGCGTCTCCCTCACCGGCCAGACCTCGGACCGCCCCTACCCCCGGGTGCTCGGCATCGAGCGGACCTTCCTGCCGTACCAGCCCGAGCCCACCGAGAAGAAGACCCAGCTCACCTACCTCTGGCCGCTGATCGCCTCGGCCCACGTCTCGGCGGAGACCGCCCCGGACGACCAGCGGACCCCGGTCTTCGAGGACGACGCCCTGGTGGCGGAGCTGCGGCCGGGCGGACGGCTCGACCAGATGGTCTCGCTGGGCAGGAACCTGCCGGTCACCTGGGTGATCGACCCGGACCTCCTGGCCACCGTCGACGCCATGGCGAACGGCTACCGCGTCAAGGACGGCTCCCTGCACGTCCCCGGCACGAACAAGGAGCTCGCCGAACGGTGGCTGGGCGAGCTGGAGAAGGCGGTGCAGGGGCGCAAGGTCGTCGCCCTCCCCTTCGCCGACCCCGACCTCGCCTCCCTGGCCCACCACGGCAAGGACGTTCCCGGCTCCCTGGGCCACCTCCAGTCGGCCACCGCCCTCGCCGGGGTGACGGTCGAGACCGTCCTCCACGTGCAGCCCTCCACCGACTTCGCCTGGCCCGTCGAGGGAGCCGTCGACCCCTCCATCGTGGCGGTCGCGACCTCGGCCGGCGCCGACAAGGTGATCGCCCGCAGCGACAGCGTCCGCGACGACCTGTCCTACACGCCCACGGCGGCCCGCCCCCTGGGCAACGGCAGCACCACGGCCGTGGTGAGCGACGCGCTCCTGTCCACCGCCTTCGAGGGGGACATGGTCCGCGCGGAGGGGTCCACGCTCGCCGTTCAGAAGTTCCTCTCCCAGTCGCTCGCGATCACCCTGGAGCAGCCGGAGAAGCAGCGGAGCGTCGTGGTCGCCCCCCAGCGGATGCCGACCGTCGCCCAGGCGCAGACCATGGCGACCGCTCTGCACGGCCTCTCCGGCCGGCGCTGGAGCCAGCCGAGCGACCTCGTCACGGCGGCCACGGCCAAGCCGGACCCGAACGCCTCCACCGCGGTGCCCAGCGGCTCGCGGTACCCGAAGAGGCTGCGTGACCAGGAGCTCCAGGTCCAGGCCTTCCGCGACATGAAGACCACCCGGGACGAGCTGAACGACTTCAAGGTCGTCCTGACGTTCCCGGACCGCGTCGTGACCCCGTTCGGCAACGCGATCAGCCGCGAGACGTCGACGTCCTGGCGCGGCCGGACCAGGGAGGCCGCGATCTACCGGGGCAACGTCCAGGACTATCTGCAGCGGCTCACCAAGGGCATCCAGCTGGTCGACAAGTCGGACCTCACGCTCTCCGGCCGCAGCGCGACGATCCCCGTGACCGTCCAGAACAAGCTGGTGCAGGGCGTGGACCACCTGGTGCTACGCCTCGTCTCCAACAACGGCAACCGGCTGAAGATCAACGGTGAGAGGGCCGCCGAGCTGCCCGTGAAGGTGGGCGCCGGACACAGCCAGTCGGTGAAGTTCGACGCCACGGCCGCCGTCAACGGCCAGGTGCCGGTGACGGCCCAGCTCTACACCGAGGACGGCACGCCGTACGGGAAGCCGATGTCGTTCACCGTGAAGGTCTCCGAGATCACCCCCACGGTGATGCTGGTGATCGCCGGCGGTGTCCTCCTCCTCGTCCTCGCCGGTGTGCGGATGTACACCCAGCGCAAGCGGCTGGCCGCCCAGGCCGCCGAAGCCGAAGCGGCCGAGTCCGCCGAGGGGGCCGCCGAGACGGCGGAGAAGGCCGAGGAGCCGGAAGAGGCCGGACCGGCCGAGCCGGGCCCGGAGCCGGGGAAAAACGACACGGCCGGACCCGAGCAGCCGAGTGACCCGACACCGGACACCGGGTCCGAAAGCGGCGACCCGTCGGCCACGGGTGAGAAAGTGGACCGTTGAGCGATGTCGTGGCCGGTCGGCCGGGGACGATGAGGTGGGGTAACCATGAACGCGCCGTACGACGGTGACCGCGGCCAGGGTGCGGGCGGCACCGCGCCGTCCGGTGGGACGCCCGCGGCGCCCTCGGGCCCCGGCCACCCGCCGGCGCCGGCCCCGCAGCAGGGCTCCCCTGCCCCGCACCCGACCGGCCAGGACCCCTACGCCCCGTACCCGCCCGGCCAGGCCCCCCACCCCCAGGACCCGTACGCGCAGGATCCCTACGGGCAGAACCCCTACGCCCAGGACCCCTACGTCCAGGACGCCTTCGCCCACGACCCGTACCGGGCGCAGGACCTCTCCGCACAGGACCCGGTGGGCGAGGCGCTCTACGACCGCGCCGCGCACCCGCCGCCGCCCCCCGGCACCTACCAGGACCCCCAGGCGCTCTACCAGCAGCCGGCCGCGCCCCCGCACGCCCCCGATCCCCGGGTGTGGGCGCAGACCCCTGCGCCGGAGCCCGACGGCCCCTCGCGCCACCTGCCGTACGGCGACGACGCGCGCACGGTCCAGTTCACCGGCGTCGACGACCTGGTGACCCGGGCGAGCGAGGAGAACCCCGAGCCGGACGCCTTCGCGCACCTCTACCGGGACCAGCAGGCCTCCGGCCAGGTGCCCCCGCCCACCCCGGAGCCGGACCCGCTGCCCGCGCCCGCCCCCAAGAAGACCGGCCGCGCCTCCGGGCTGCTCAAGTCGAGCGCGGTGATGGCGGCCGGCACCCTGGTCTCCCGGCTCACCGGCTTCGTCCGCAGCCTGGTGATCACCGGCGCGCTCGGCGCGGCCCTGCTCGGCGACACCTTCACCATCGCCTACACCCTGCCGACGATGATCTACATCCTCACCGTCGGCGGCGGCCTCAACTCGGTCTTCGTCCCCCAGCTCGTCCGCTCGATGAAGAACGACGAGGACGGCGGCGAGGCCTTCGCCAACCGCCTGCTCACCCTGGTCATGGTAGCGCTCGGCCTGATCGTCGCCCTGGCCGTCTTCGCGGCGCCGCTGCTGATCCGGCTCATGTCGAACACGATCGCCGACGACGCGGCGGCCAACAGCGTGGCCGTGACCTTCGCCCGCTACTGCCTGCCCACGATCTTCTTCATGGGCGTGCACGTGGTGATGGGGCAGATCCTCAACGCACGGGGCAAGTTCGGCGCGATGATGTGGACCCCGGTCCTCAACAACATCGTCATGATCGTCACCTTCGGCCTGTTCATCTGGGTGTACGGCACCTCCGCTGAGTCCCAGATGGGCGTGCAGACCATTCCGGACGAGGGCATCCGCCTGCTCGGCATCGGCACCCTGCTCGGCCTCGTCGTCCAGGCCCTGGCGATGATCCCGTACCTGCGCGAGACGGGCTTCCGCTTCCGGCCCCGTTTCGACTGGAAGGGCCACGGGCTCGGCAAGACCGTCAAGCTCGCCAAGTGGACCGTGCTCTTCGTCCTCGCCAACCAGGCGGGCGTCCTGGTCGTCACCCAGCTCGCCACCGCCGCCGGCGAGGAGTCCGGGAAGAACGGCGCGGGCTTCCTCGCCTACTCCAACGCCCAGCTGATCTGGGGCATGCCGCAGGCCATCATCACCGTCTCCGTGATGGCCGCGCTGCTGCCGCGGATCTCCCGCGCCGCCCACGACGACGACCCGGGCGCCGTCCGCGACGACATCTCACAGGGCCTCCGCAACTCGGCCGTCGCGATCGTCCCGGTCTCCTTCGCCTTCCTGGCGCTCGGCGTCCCGATGTGCACCCTGCTCTACGCCTCCAGCGGCGTCGAGGCCGCCCAGGGCATGGGCTTCATCCTGATGGCCTTCGGCCTCGGCCTGATCCCCTACTCCGTCCAGTACGTCGTGCTCCGCGGCTTCTACGCCTACGAGGACACTCGGACGCCCTTCTACAACACGGTCATCGTCGCCGCCGTCAACGCGGCCGCCTCGGCGCTCTGCTACGTGGTCCTGCCCGCCCAGTGGGCCGTCGTGGGCATGGCCGCCTCGTACGGCCTCGCCTACGCGGTCGGTGTCGGTGTCGCCTGGCGCCGGCTCCGCAACCGGCTGGGCGGCGACCTGGACGGCACCCACGTGCTGCGGACCTACGCCCGGCTCTGCATGGCCTCCGTGCCCGCCGCGATCGTCGCCGGTGGCGTCGGATTCGGTCTCCTGAAGCTCTTGGGCGAGGGCGCGCTCGGCTCGCTCGTCGCCCTGGTCGTCGGCGGGGCCGTGCTCCTCGGGGTCTTCTTCGTCGCGGCGAAGCGCATGCGGATCACGGAGCTGAACACCCTGGTCGGCATGGTCCGCGGCCGCCTGGGACGCTGAACCGGAGGTCCCGCACAACCATCGGCGGGGGCCGCGTGTCGTGCATGGCGTCCGACTGTGGGCACAATTGGCTTGGCTGTTGGATGTGGCGCAACGGATGGGGAGGCAGGAACGACGGTGGCGGAACGTAGCACGGCTGCCGTCGACGTGGCCGACAACAGCGGTGACGACCCGCTGACCGCCAAGGCGGGCAAGGCCGCGACCGACGGGGTGGCGGAAGAAGAGAAGACGGCGGAGAAGACCGCCGAGGCCACGGAGAACGAGGCGGTCGAACGACAGAGCGGCGAACACCCTTCCCTCACGGCTCCGGAACTGCACAGCGGCCACAAGCTGGCCCGGCGCTACCGGCTGGAGGAGTGCGTCACCCGTCTGGACGGCTTCAGCAGCTGGCGGGCCGTCGACGAGAAGCTCCGGCGCGCCGTCGGGGTCCACCTGCTGCCCGCCGACCACCCCCGGGCGCGTTCGGTCCTGGCCGCGGCCCGCTCCGCCGCCCTCCTCGGCGACCCCCGGTTCGTCCAGGTCCTCGACGCCGTCGAGGAGAACGACCTCGTGTACGTCGTGCACGAGTGGCTGCCCGACTCCGTCGAGCTGACCGCGCTGCTCGCGGCCGGCCCGCTGGAGGCCCACGACGCCTACCAGCTCGTCAGCCAGGTCTCCCAGGCCATGGCCGCCGCCCACCGTGAAGGCCTCTCCCACCTCCGGCTCACTCCGAGCGCGGTCCTGCGCAGCTCCACCGGCCAGTACCGGATCCGCGGACTCGCCGTGAACGCCGCCCTGCGCGGCATCACGGCCGAGCGTCCGCAGCGCACCGACACCGAGGCCATCGGCGCCCTGCTGTACGCCTCTCTCACCCAGCGCTGGCCGTACGAGAACGACGCCCACGGCCTCTCCGGGCTCCCCAAGGGCGTCGGGCTGCTTCCCCCCGACCAGGTCCGTGCCGGCGTCCACCGGGGCCTCTCCGAGATCGCCATGCGCGCCCTCGCCAACGACGGGGCCACCGCCTCGCGCCAGGAGCCGCCCTGCACCACCCCGGGCGAGCTGGCCAGGGCCGTGTCCACGATGCCCCGCGTGAAGCCGCCGGAGCCCGAGTTCGCCGCCCCGCCCGAGTACCAGCGCACGACGTACCAGCAGGGCACGTACGGGCGTCCACAGGTGCACCCGGCGTCCACCCAGCCGGTCGTCGTCCCGCCGCCCCCGCTCCAGAGCCGCACCGGCCGCGCGCTGAAGTGGACGGTCTCGGCCCTCCTGATCGCTGCCCTGGGCCTGGGCAGCTGGCAGATCGCCGACCGCCTCCTCGGCCAGAAGGAACCCTCCAAGACACCGGACCCGGCTCCGACGATCGTCACCGACGAGAAGCCGGTGGCGCCGAAGCCGATCCCCATCGAATCCGCCCGCGACTTCGACCCGCTGGGCGGCGGTAGTGAGAAGCCGCAGGCCATACCGAAGGCCTACGACGGGGACCCCAGCACCTACTGGTACACCGACAACTACTACGGCGCCCGCTTCGGAAACCTGAAGACCGGTGTGGGCATGGTGCTCGACCTGGGCAAGGCGCAGAAGATCAGCTCGGTCGAACTGTCGTTCCTGGGAGACACCTCGGTGGAGCTGCGGACCGCACCCGCGGACGCGGCGTCCGAGCCGACCATGCCCCATCAGTACATCACCCGGGCATCCAAAACCGGCAGCAACGTGACGCTGAAGCCCCTCGCACCCGTCACCACCCGCTACGTTCTGATCTGGCTCACCGAGCTGCCCGCCAACGACGGGAACTTCCGAGGCAAGCTGACGGAAGTCAAGGTCTTGGGCTGACGACCGCACAGGGAGGGGGCTCACCGTTGGACGATCCAATAGACGAGGCCGCTGACGACCAGGAGCTTCTGGCCCGTCACGTCGCCGGGGATCCCGATGCCTTCGGTGAGCTGGTACGGCGGCACCGGGATCGGTTGTGGGCGGTGGCCCTGCGGACCCTGGGGGACCGCGAGGAGGCCGCCGACGCCGTCCAGGACGCCCTTCTCTCGGCCTTCCGAGCCGCTCACACCTTCCGCGGCCAGTCGGCCGTCACGACCTGGCTCCACCGGATCACGGTGAACGCCTGTCTCGACCGGGCGCGCAAGACCGCCTCCCGCAGGACCTCGCCCGTCAACGACGACGACCGTTTCGAACAGCTCCTCGACCCTCACGAGTCCGCCGAGGCCCCCGTGGAGCGCCGGGACCTCCACCGCGAGGTCCTGGCCGCGCTCGCCTCGATCCCCGCCGACCAGCGGGCCGCCCTCGTCCTGGTCGACATGCAGGGATACCCGGTCGCGGAGGCGGCCCGTATCCTCGGCGTTCCCGCCGGAACCGTGAAGAGCCGCTGCGCACGGGGCCGGGCGCGTCTCCTGCCGATGGTCACTCATCTGCGCACCGACACGGTGGGTAACGAGGCCGCCGAAGAGGGAAGGAACCGGACGCCGGGGGCATCCGTCCCACCGGTGCCGGGGCCGACGGACACCGGACCGACAGATCCAGCTGCTGTGAAGGGCGGAGGTGGGCGCACGTGACTTCCACGGCCGACAGGGCTGACACCACACAGCACCCGGACGTCTCGGAGATCTCCGACCTGGCCGAGGGGCTGCTCTCGCCGTCCCGTTCCGCGGCCGTACGACGGCACGTGGACGACTGTCCCCTCTGTGCGGACGTGCGCTCCTCCCTGGAGGAGATCCGGAGCCTGCTCGGCACCCTGCCCGGGCCGCCCCGGATGCCCGCCGAGATCGCCGGCCGGATCGACGCCGCCCTCGCCGCCGAAGCCCTCCTCGACGCCACCGCCCCGGACAACGACGGCGACGCCCCTGTTTCACGTGAAACATCGCGCCCCTCCGTGCAGTCGCCCTCTTCTTCCTCTTCCTCCACCCCGGTTTCGGACCGCCCCGCCGGGCGCCCCCGCGCGGCCACCGGCCCGGGGCGCCCCCAGCGGTCCCGCCGCCGGATCGCCCTGCTCTCCACGATCGGCGCCGCCTTCGGTGCCGTGGTGCTCGGGACGAGCCTGTACCTCAGCCAGGCGGGCGGCACGGCCGGTGACGGCGTGGCGAACGGCGTACGGAGGGCCGACGCCTCCGCCGAACTCGCCGCCGCTCCCTTCTCCGGGTCGCCGGTCGAGGAGCGGGTCCAGGACCTCCTGGTCCAGGACAGAACGCTGCGGACCCCCCAGGGAGTGGGGCCCGAATCGATGTCCTCCGACACCGGGACCACGGCCCCCCGGCGGAGCGGGGAGGGCGCCGTTCCCGCGTGCGTCCTCGCCGGCACCGGCCGCACCGACCCGGTGCTGGGCCACGAGCGGGGCGAGTACCAGGGGAAGCCCGCCTATCTGCTCGTCCTTCCGGACCCCGCCGACGCCGCACGGGTCCAGGCCTATGTGCTCGACGCCTCCTGCGCCGACCGGACGGAGGGCGGGGGCCCCGCCGCCGAAATCCTCCTCAGCAAGGCCTACCCCCGCTCCTGACCCCTCTTCCCGTCCCGGTCACGTGCCGCGCGGCGGTGTCGGGAATGCACGCCCCTTAGGATCCGTTGGGTGGGGTGAGCGACCGAGACAACCGCCCCCGTAGGCAGTGGCAGTCTGCAGAGACGAGGAAGAAACCCGTGAGCGACGTCCGTAATGTGATCATCATCGGCTCGGGGCCTGCGGGATACACCGCTGCGCTCTACACGGCCCGAGCGTCGCTGAAGCCGCTGGTCTTCGAGGGTGCGGTCACCGCCGGTGGCGCCCTGATGAACACGACCGAGGTCGAGAACTTTCCCGGCTTCCGCGACGGCATCATGGGCCCGGACCTGATGGACAACATGCGGGCCCAGGCCGAGCGCTTCGGCGCCGAGCTCGTCCCCGACGACGTGGTCGCCGTGGACCTGACCGGTGAGATCAAGACCGTCACCGACACCGCCGGCACCGTGCACCGCGCCAAGGCCGTCATCGTCACCACGGGCTCCCAGCACCGCAAGCTCGGCCTCCCCAATGAGGACACCCTCTCCGGCCGCGGCGTCTCCTGGTGCGCCACCTGCGACGGCTTCTTCTTCAAGGACCAGGACATCGCCGTCGTCGGCGGCGGCGACACCGCGATCGAGGAGGCCACCTTCCTCTCGCGCTTCGCCAAGTCCGTCACGATCGTCCACCGCCGCGACACCCTGCGCGCCTCGAAGGCCATGCAGGACCGCGCCTTCGCCGACCCGAAGATCTCCTTCGCCTGGGACAGCGAGGTCACCACAATCCACGGCGACCAGAAGCTGAGCGGTGTGACCCTGCGCGACACGAAGACCGGCGTGACTCGTGAGCTCCCGGTCACCGGCCTCTTCATCGCCGTGGGCCACGACCCGCGGACCGAGCTGTTCAAGGGCCAGCTGGACCTGGACGACGAGGGCTACCTCAAGGTCGCCGCCCCGTCGACGCGTACGAACCTCCCGGGTGTCTTCGGCGCCGGTGACGTCGTCGACCACACCTACCGCCAGGCCATCACGGCCGCCGGCACCGGCTGCTCCGCCGCGCTCGATGCCGAGCGCTTCCTGGCCGCGCTCGCCGACACCGAGAAGGTGGCCGAGCCCGAGAAGCTGGCCGAGACCCCCGTGGTCTGACCTCTGCCCTTTCCCCACCCACACCCCGCGAGTTCAAGGAGGCCACTGTGGCCCTGAAGTCCGTGACCGACGCCACCTTCGAAGAGGAAGTCCTCAAGAGCGGCAAGCCCGTTCTGGTGGACTTCTGGGCCGAGTGGTGCGGTCCGTGCCGTCAGATCGCCCCGTCGCTTGAGGCGATCGCCGCCGAGCACGGCGAGATCGAGGTCGTGAAGCTCAACATCGACCAGAACCCCGCCACGGCCGCCAAGTACGGCGTCATGTCCATCCCGACGCTGAACGTCTACCAGGGCGGCGAGGTCGTGAAGACCATCGTCGGCGCCAAGCCGAAGGCCGCCATCCTGCGCGACCTGGAGGGCTTCGTCGAGGCCCCCAAGGCCTGATGCCCCTTCGCCGTTTCACGTGAAACATTCAGGTGGAACAGCAGCGGCCCGCTCCCTCACGGGGGCGGGCCGTTCTCGTATCCGAAGCCGAATCCTCGCATCCGGGCCTAGGGCCTACCCGACCCTGCTCCGCTGGACAGACCCTAGAGGGGCCGCAGGGCGGGCTCCTTCTGTACGGCTCCGAGCAGGCGGTCCAGAGCCATCTCGACATCCTCCTTCCAGGAGAGCGTCGTCCTGAGGTCCAGTCGCATGCGGGGAAAGGCATGGTGTGGCCGGACGGTCTTGAAGCCCACCGCGAGCAGATGGTCGGCCGGCAGCACACAGGCCGGTTCCTTCCACCGGGCGTCCCCGAACGCCTCGATCGCCTTGAAGCCCCGCCGCAGCACGTCCTTGGCCACGGTCTGCACCATCACGCGCCCCAGGCCCTGCCCCTGATACCCCGGCATGATCCACGAGGTCATCAGCTGAACGGCATCCGCCGCCACGGGGCTCGTCGGAAAGGACGTCGAGCGCGGCACATAGGCCGGGGGAGCGTAGAGGACGTAGCCGACCGGCACCTCGTCCACATAGACCACCCGCCCGCAGGAGCCCCATTCCAGGAGCACCGCCGAGATCCAGGACTCCTTCTCCCACTCCGAACGCCCCGCCTTCACGGCGGCCTCACCGCTGACCGGGTCGAGCTCCCAGAAGACACAGGAGCGACACCGCTTGGGGAGGTCCGGAAGGTTGTCCAGCGTGAGCGGTACGAGCCGACGCCCCACGGCCGTTCCTCGCTTCCCTCGCCTTCGCGTACGGATGTGCCTCCCGAAATCGTATCGACCGGGCGATCGGGAGGACACCGTCCCCAGGCAAAGGGCGGGCCGTGCCCCGGTGGAACCGGAGCACGGCCCGCCCTCAGGAACCTCATGGAAGCGGGGAGGCGAAGAAGCTCGTGGGTCAGCCCTTGGCGCCCTGCTCCACCTTCTTCTGGTCCAGGACCCGGCCCTCGCCGGGAGCCAGGGTCGAGAGGATCCGCTCCAGGTCGTCCATGGAGGCGAACTCCACGACGATCTTGCCCTTCTTCTGCCCCAGGTCGACCTTCACCCGGGTCTCGAAGCGGTCCGAGAGCCGGGTGGCCAGGTCCGTGAGGGCGGGCGAGACGCGGGCACCGGCTCGCGGCTTCTTCGGCTTGACCGCACCGGCGGTCTCCTCGGAGCCCATGAGGCTCACGATCTCCTCGACGGAACGCACCGAGAGGCCCTCGGCGACGATCCGGGCCGCCAGCTTGTCCTGGGCCTCCCCGTCCTCCACGCCGAGCAGGGCCCGTGCGTGGCCGGCGGAGAGCACCCCGGCGGCGACCCGGCGCTGCACCGGGGGAGAGAGACGCAGCAGACGCAGCGTGTTGGAGATCTGCGGGCGGGAGCGTCCGATCCGGTCCGCGAGCTGATCGTGCGTGCAGCCGAAGTCCTTGAGCAGTTGCTCGTAGGCGTGCGCCTCCTCGATCGCGTTCAGCTGCGCCCGGTGGAGGTTCTCCAGGAGGGCGTCCAGGAGCATCTTCTCGTCGTCGGTCTCCCGGACGATCGCCGGGATCCGCTCCAGGCCCGCCGTCGTGGAGGCCCGCAGACGACGCTCGCCCATGACGAGCTCATAGCGGTCGCCGTCGGCCTTGCGCACCACCACGGGCTGGAGCAGACCGACCTCCTTGATGGAGGTGACCAGCTCCGCGAGAGCGTCCTCGTCGAAGATCTGCCGCGGCTGGTGCCGGTTGGGCACGATGGCGTCGATCGGGATCTCGGTGAAGTACGCCCCGGCGGGGGCCTGCGGCTCGACCGTCTTCACGGCCTCGGCCCATGCCACCGCCGACTCGGGAGACGGAGCGCTCTGCGGGATCAGCGAACCGAGCCCACGCGGCCCCAATCCCCTACGTCGCTCACTCACTGAATTCCCTCCGACATGCTGCGCTGATGGTTCTGGTGCCCGACACGTGCGTGCTGGGCGTCATAGTTCACGGTGACGCCCCGAAGGGCGATCTCACGAGCCGCTTCGATGTACGACAGGGCACCGCTGGAGCCCGGATCGTACGTGATCACCGTCTGGCCGTAGCTCGGCGCCTCCGAGATACGGACGGACCGGGGGATGCTGGTCCGCAGCACCTCTTTGCCGAAGTGGGTGCGCACCTCCTCGGCGACCTGCGAGGCGAGCCTCGTCCGACCGTCGTACATGGTGAGCAGGATCGTCGAGACGTGGAGCGCGGGGTTGAGGTGCCCGCGGACCAGGTCGACGTTCTTCAGGAGCTGACCGAGGCCTTCGAGGGCGTAGTACTCGCACTGGATCGGGATCAGCACCTCGGCCCCCGCCACCAGGGCGTTCACCGAGAGCAGGCCGAGCGAGGGCGGGCAATCGATCAGGATGTAGTCCAGCGGTTGCTCATAGGCCTGGATCGCCCGCTGGAGGCGGCTCTCGCGCGCCACCAGCGACACCAGCTCGATCTCGGCTCCGGCGAGATCGATGGTGGCGGGGGCACAGAAGAGGCCTTCCACGTCCATCACGGGCTGCACCACTTCGGAGAGCGGCCGGCTGTCCACGAGGACGTCGTAGATCGAGGGGACGCTGGCGTGATGGTCGATGCCGAGTGCCGTGGAGGCGTTTCCCTGCGGGTCCAGGTCGATGACCAGGACACGGGCGCCGTGCAGGGCCAGGGAGGCGGCAAGGTTGACCGTCGTGGTCGTCTTGCCCACGCCGCCCTTCTGATTGGCCACCACCATGACGCGAGTCCGGGCCGGACGGGGAAGCCCTTCGCCGGCACGCCCCAGGGCCTCTACTGCCATCTGGGCAGCGCGGCCGATGGGGGTGTCGTCCATGGGGGGCGGCGTTTCCATGGGAGGCGATGTTTCACGTGAAACATCACCCCCTACCGATTCGGTTCGGGGACCGGGGACCGGATCGGTCATCGGTCCCGCGATGTTGGCGTCGGACCGCAAGGATTCACTCTCCTCGACTTCGGGCTCGCGATGAGGAGAGCCTGCCATGCTTTCGGGGTCACGAACCAGCGAGGTCGGGGGTTCTGTGGATGAATCCACCTCTGTGGACATCCCCGTAACCCTCGCGGGTGGATTCACGCGGGGCCTACGGTCCCGGGGCGCGGCGGTCGCACGGCCACGACTGATGATCCCCTGCAGCAGTGAGCGATGTTTCACGTGAAACACCATGCCCGTGCCACCCTGCCGGGGCCGGTCGACACTCCGAAATGGGACGTATGCGACGCCCGTCGGCAGGGGCCTCCCGCCGACGGGCTTCCGTCAGCGGCGTCGGCGGGTCTTGCTCGTACGGGCGGCCTTGGCCCGCTTGGCGGCGAACCGCACGCCACCGGGGCTCTCGCCGACCTCCACTCGGACGACGGTGGACAGGGGGTCGACGATCCCCTCGCCCACGTGCAGCACCGAGGTCTCCACCACGCCGAGCCGGGAGAGCGCGGCGCGGGCTCCGTCGATCTCCTCCTGCGCGGTGTCGCCCTTGAGCGCCAGCATCTCCCCGTACGGGCGCAGCAGGGGAACGCCCCAGCCGGCGAGGCGGTCCAGCGGGGCCACCGCGCGCGCGGTCACCACGTGCACGGGCGTGATCTTGCCGAGCATCTCCTCGGCGCGCCCCCGGACCACGGTCACATGGTCGAGGCCGAGCAGCTCGACCACCTCTTGGAGGAAGTTCGTCCGGCGCAGCAGCGGTTCCAGGAGGGTGATCTTCAGGTCGGGCCGGACCAGGGCCAGGGGGATGCCGGGCAGACCTGCGCCCGAGCCGACGTCGCAGACGGTGACGCCCTCGGGCACGACCTCCGAGAGGACGGCGCAGTTCAGCAGATGGCGTTCCCAGAGCCTCGGGACCTCGCGCGGGCCGATCAGACCACGCTTCACACCCGCGTCCGCGAGGAGCTCGGCGTACCGCACGGCCTCCGGGAAGTACTCACCGAAGACTGTCCGTGCCTGCTCCGGCGCCTCGGGGAGCTCCGCTGCCTCCGTCACGGGAACCGTCCTTCCGTACCGCACGCATGACGTGCGAGCGCACTGTGGTGGCTGACTATCAGGCTGACAAAGATCGGCCCCGCCTGCGAACAGACGGGGCCGGGACTGCGTGAGGGGTTCAGGCCGGGAGCACGACGACGAAGCGCTGCGGCTCCTCGCCCTCGGACTCGCTGCGCAGACCGGCGGCGGCGATCGCGTCGTGCACGACCTTGCGCTCGAACGGCGTCATCGGATCCAGCTTGACCGGCTGCCCGCCAGCCTTCACCTCGGCCGCGGCCTTGGCACCCAGCTCGGCGAGCTCGGAACGCTTCTTGGCCCGGAAACCGGCGATGTCGAGCATCAGACGGCTGCGGTCGCCGGTCTCCCGGTGCACGGCCAGCCGGGTCAGCTCCTGAAGCGCCTCCAGGACCTCGCCGTCGCGACCCACGAGCTTCTGGAGGTCACGGCTGCCGGAGTCGCTGATGATCGAGACCGCTGCCCGGTCCGCCTCGACGTCCATGTCGATGTCGCCGTCGAGGTCGGCGATGTCGAGCAGACCTTCGAGGTAGTCGGCCGCGATCTCACCCTCCTGCTCCAGGCGGGTCAGGGTGTCGCCACCCTCGGCGGCGGCGGAGGTGGTGCCTTCCGTCACGGACGGGCTCCTTCTTGCGTCGGGGGGAGGCTTACTTCTTGGAGGACGGGTGCTTGGGCCGCTGCTGGCCCTTGCGCTGGCCGGTCTTGCCCTGCTGCCGGGAGCCGCCGGAGTTGGCACGGCTCGGACGCGCGGGCTTGTCGCCCTGGGCCCCGTCCTTCGCGTCGGCACCGGAGGCATCGCTCTTGGCCGGGCCCTGGGGCTTCTTCTCCAGCGAGGTGGTCGCCTTCTCGGCGGCCGGCTCGGAGGCTTCTCCGGCGTCCTTGGAGACGGTCGCCTGGGCCGCGGCGGCCTGGCGCTGGGCCTTGGTCTGGCGCTTGGGCTGCTGGCGCTTGGCGGCGGCACCCTCGGCCTCGGCCGGGAGGGTGTCGCCCTTGATCACGCTGCCGTCGGCCTGGGCGACGAACCCGGCCTTGGCGAGGCCTCCGAAGAAGCGGCGCTCGTTCTCGTTGCGGTCGCTGCCCTTGGCGACGATGACCTTGACGACGCTCTTCCGGCGCCGGCCGCGGACCTCGCCGTGGTGGATGACGCTCTTGAGCAGGCGCTGGAGGTAGGCGTCCTGGGCCTTGCTGCCCGGCGTCGGGTTCTGGTTGATCACGTACATCTGCTGGCCCATGGTCCACACGTTGGTGGTCAGCCAGTAGACGAGGACACCGACGGGGAAGTTGATGCCCATGACGGCGAAGATCACCGGGAAGATGTACATGAGCATCTTCTGCTGCTGCATGTACGGGGTCTTCACCGAGAGGTCGACGTTCTTCATCATCAGCTGGCGCTGGGTGAAGAACTGCGAGGCCGACATCAGGATGATCATGATGGCGGTGACGATGCGGACGTCGGTCAGCGAGGCGTTGAGGGCCTCGACCTTCTCCGGGCTGTCCATGAACTTCGCCGCGATCGGGGCGCCGAAGATGTGGGCCTGCCGGGCACTGTCGACCAGCGCCTGGTTCATCACGCCGATCTCCTTGCCCGACGCGATGTTGGACAGCACGTGGTAGAGGGCGAAGAAGAACGGCGACTGGGCCAGGATGGGAAGGCACGAGGAGAGCGGGTTGGTGCCCGTCTCCTTGTACAGCTTCATCATCTCTTCGGACTGACGCTGCTTGTCGCTCTTGTAGCGCTCCTGGATCGCCTTCATCTTCGGCTGGAGCGCCTGCATGTTCCGCGTCGACTTGATCTGCTTCACGAAGAGCGGGATCAGACAGATGCGGATCAGGACCACGAGGGACACGATGGACAGACCCCAGGCCCACCCGGTGTCGGGACCGAAGATCGCTCCGTACACCTTGTGGAACTGGACGATGACCCAGGAAACGGGCCAGGTGATGAAGCTGAACAGACTGGCAATCGTGTCCACTAATCAGGCTCCTTGAGCATTGGGCGAGGTCTCTGCGGCCGGGCTCGTCTCGGCGGTGGACCCGCCCTTGTCGCCGCGCAACGCGTTCCGCAGCATTTCGTGCCAGCGGGGGCGCTTCCGCGGGGGAACGTGGTCCACTCCGCCGGGCGACCACGGGTTACACCGCAGGATGCGCCAGGCGGTCAGGGCCGTGCCCTTGATCGCGCCGTGCCGGTCGATGGCCGTGAATCCGTAGTGGGAACACGACGGGTAGTACCGGCAGACGGGGCCCAGCAGGGGGCTGATCGTCCACTGGTACAGCTTGATGAGAGCCAGCAGCGGGTACTTCATCGCGTGCCCCCTCCCAGGAGCCGCTGGAGAGCGGCGTCCAGGTCTCGGGCCAGCTGTGCGTGATCGGCGTCGCCGGCTCCGGGCAACGCCCGTACCACCACCAGGCTACCGGGGGGCAGTGCGGAGAGGCGGTCGCGGACGAGGTGACGCAGACGACGCTTCACCTGGTTGCGTACGACCGCACCGCCCACGGCCTTGCTCACGACGAAACCCGCACGCGTCGGGGGAGCGCTCTCCCCAGGCGCGTGCGGGTCCGTTGCACCGCTGCGTAGGTGGACGACGAGGAGCGGGCGACCGGCCCGGCGCCCTCGGCGTACCGCGGTTGCGAAGTCCTCGCGCCGCCTCAGCCGATTCTCGGTAGGCAGCACGTCATGACCTGTTTAAGTGGATCAGGCGGACAGGCTCGCGCGACCCTTGGCACGGCGGTTCGCCAGGATGGCGCGGCCGGCACGGGTGCGCATGCGCAGGCGGAAGCCGTGGGTCTTGGCGCGACGACGGTTGTTCGGCTGGAAGGTGCGCTTGCTCACTCGGGGGCTCCAGAAATGATTCGGGTGGTGGCGGGACATCGCCTGGCTGTCACCGTGCGCCCACGAGTAGCTCGCAATACGCCCGAGTGCACCGCTTCGTGATCACAGAGAGTGATCTTTGCCCATCGGAGGCAGGCGGCAGCAGCCATCGACAACTCGACCTGGTTACGGTACGCGCGGCTACGCCATCCGGTCAAACCGACCTGTTGCCGCCCCCCATTGTGCACAGGCTGTGGACAACAACTTGAACCGCGTCAGTCCGCCCGACTACCGTGGGCGGACTCCACAATCTTTTCCGTTCTGTCCTCACCTGTCCTCAACAGACCGGTCTTCCGGACTTCGATCCACCGTCCCCGAGAACCACACCTTCGTGGGACCTGCGAGAAAGCGTGCCCTGTGGCTGACGTACCTGCCGATCTTGCCGCAGTGTGGCCGCGGGTCCTCGAACAGCTCCTCGCCGAGGGCCAGCAGGGGATCGAGCCCAAGGACAAGCAGTGGATCGAGCGCTGCCAGCCGCTCGCCCTGGTCGCCGACACGGCCCTCCTGGCCGTGCCCAACGAGTGGGGCAAGCGCGTCCTGGAGGGCAGGCTGGCCCCGCTGATCAGCGAGACGCTCAGCCACGAGTGCGGCCGGCCGATCCGGATCGCGATCACCGTCGACGACTCCGTCGGCGAGCCGGCGCCTCCCGCGCCGCCCACCGCGCCGCAGCCGCCCCGGTACGACGAGCGCGACCGGTCCGACTCGTACGACAAGCCGTACGAGAAGTACGAGAAGTACGAGGGGTACGGCCACCGGCCGATGTCCGACGACGGGCTGCCGAGCGCGCGCCCGGCCTATCCGGACTACCAGCAGCCGCAGCGGCCCGACCCCGGCGCCTGGCCGCGCACCCAGGAGGACCTCTCCTGGCAGCAGCCGCGCCTCGGCGGCTACCAGGAGCGCGCGCCGTACACGGGGCCCGCCGAGCAGTCCCGGCAGACGCGGTACGACGAGCCCTCCCACGGCTACGAGCAGCAGCGGCCCGAGCGCGCCGAGCTGCCCGACCCGCCGGGCCACGCCGCGCGTCCCGGCCCCCGGCCGGGCGGCGGTCCGGTCCCCGGCCCCGGGGGTGTCCACGGGTCCCCCTCTTCCGGTTCCTCCGGTTCCTCCGGCTCCGCCGGGCAGGGCTCCGGCGCGCCGGGCGAGCAGCACGCGCGCCTCAACCCGCGGTACCTCTTCGACACCTTCGTGATCGGTTCCTCGAACCGGTTCGCGCACGCGGCCGCGGTCGCGGTGGCCGAGGCGCCGGCGAAGGCGTACAACCCCCTCTTCATCTACGGGGAGTCGGGACTCGGCAAGACCCATCTGCTGCACGCGATCGGACACTACGCGCGGAGCCTCTACCCGGGCACGCGCGTGCGGTACGTGAGCTCCGAGGAGTTCACCAACGAGTTCATCAACTCGATCCGCGACGGCAAGGGCGACACCTTCCGCAAGCGCTACCGCGACGTGGACATCCTGCTCGTCGACGACATCCAGTTCCTGGCGAGCAAGGAGTCGACGCAGGAGGAGTTCTTCCACACCTTCAACACCCTGCACAACGCGAACAAGCAGATCGTGCTCTCCTCGGACCGGCCGCCCCGGCAGCTGGTGACCCTGGAGGACCGGCTCCGCAACCGCTTCGAGTGGGGCCTCACCACCGACGTGCAGCCGCCGGAGCTGGAGACGCGCATCGCGATCCTCCGCAAGAAGGCGGTGCAGGAGCAGCTCAACGCCCCGCCGGAGGTACTGGAGTTCATCGCCTCCCGGATCTCGCGGAACATCCGCGAGTTGGAGGGCGCGCTGATCCGGGTGACGGCCTTCGCGAGCCTCAACCGGCAGCCGGTGGACCTCGGGCTCACCGAGATCGTCCTCAAGGACCTGATCCCGGGCGGCGAGGACAGCGCGCCGGAGATCACGGCTACGGCGATCATGGCGGCCACCGCGGACTACTTCGGCCTGACGGTGGAGGACCTCTGCGGATCCTCGCGCAGCCGCGTCCTGGTGACGGCCCGCCAGATCGCCATGTACCTGTGCCGCGAGCTGACGGACCTGTCGCTGCCGAAGATCGGCGCGCAGTTCGGCGGCCGGGACCACACGACGGTGATGCACGCGGACCGGAAGATCCGCGCCCTGATGGCGGAGCGGCGCTCCATCTACAACCAGGTCACCGAGCTGACCAACCGCATCAAGAACGGCTGACACCAGCCTCCTCCCACGGGCGCTCCGGGACTCCTCCCGGGGCGCCCGTAGGCGTTCCCGGGGGCTGCCCGGGCCCCTCCGGCGGTCGGAACGGGTCGGCCGTGAGGTGTGCACAGGTTGGGGACGAGCCGGCGGCGGGGCGGGGCTGTTCGATTGCGGCGTTCCGCTGGCGGGTTCTCCACAGATTGCGGGATGATCACCCGTCCACAGGGTGGGGACTGCGAAGTTATCCGGATTCTGTCCACAGGCTGGCTTGGTGCCAGGGGATCACTCCAGCTCAGACCCCTGGGGAATTGTTGGCAAGCGTTATCCACAGGATGTGGACAGAACTTTCGTCCACAGGGGGTCTCGAAGGTTGTCCACCGGTCGCCCACAGGGAACGGTCTGTTGCCCACAGCTTCTCCACAGCCCTGTCCACTGTTCGGCAACGAAACGCCCGTCCTCACCTCGTCGAGTGAAAGCCGTCACACCAGGGGAGAGGATTGGCCTGTGGGGAACCGGGGTAAAGCTGGGGACGAGGCTGGGGAGAACTCCCTGTGTCCTGTGTATGGGGTGTGCAGAACTTTCGGGTGTCCACAGAGACCGCTGGTTATCCACCGGTTCCACCCACAGGCACGGTGGACAAAAAACTGGGTCTGACCTGCGTGGACAGGGTTATCCACGGTTTCCACAGGCCCTACTACTACTGCCACCTAGAGTTAGCTCGGAATCCGCTTTGAAGCGGGGGCTGTGCACAACTCGGCGCCGGAGCCCCGAACGCCCCTCGTCCCGACTTGACCCCGAGCAGCACCGAGTGTCGGTGGCGTACGTCAGACTGGTTCCCGCAGTCGACGAAGAGCCAGCAACAAGCAGGAGGCGGTTCCGGTGAAGATCCGGGTGGAGCGCGATGTACTCGCGGAGGCGGTGGCCTGGGTGGCCCGCAGCCTCCCGGCCCGTCCGCCGGCGCCCGTACTCGCGGGCCTTCTGCTGAAGGCCGAGGACGGCGCCCTCAGCTTCTCGAGCTTCGACTACGAGGTCTCCGCGCGGGTCTCGGTCGAGGCGGAGGTCGAGGAGGACGGCACCGTCCTCGTCTCCGGCCGCCTGCTCGCCGACATCTGCCGCGCCCTCCCCAACCGTCCCGTGGAGATCTCCACGGACGGTGTACGGGCGACCGTCGTCTGCGGCTCCTCCCGCTTCACCCTCCACACCCTGCCCGTGGAGGAGTACCCGGCGCTGCCGGAGATGCCCACCGCGACCGGCACCGTCCCCGGCGAGGTCTTCGCCTCCGCCGCCGCGCAGGTGGCCATCGCCGCCGGCCGCGACGACACGCTGCCCGTCCTCACCGGTGTGCGCATCGAGATCGAGGGCGACACGGTCACCCTGGCCTCCACCGACCGCTACCGCTTCGCGGTCCGCGAGTTCCTGTGGAAGCCGGAGTCCCCGGACGCCTCCGCGGTCGCCCTGGTGCCCGCGAAGACCCTCCTGGACACCGCGAAGGCGCTCACCAGCGGCGACACGGTCACCCTGGCGCTCTCGGGCTCCGGCAAGGGCGAGGGACTGATCGGCTTCGAGGGCGCGGGCCGCCGCACCACCACCCGCCTCCTCGAGGGCGACCTGCCGAAGTACCGGACGCTCTTCCCCACCGAGTTCAACTCGGTCGCGGTGATCGAGACCGCCCCCTTCGTCGAGGCCGTCAAGCGCGTGGCCCTGGTGGCCGAGCGCAACACCCCGGTCCGGCTGAGCTTCGAGCAGGGCGTGCTGATCCTGGAGGCGGGCTCCAGCGACGACGCACAGGCTGTGGAGAGGGTCGACGCGCAGCTGGAGGGCGACGACATCTCGATCGCCTTCAACCCGACCTTCCTGCTCGACGGCCTGAGCGCGATCGACTCCCCGGTCGCCCAGCTCTCCTTCACGACCTCCACCAAGCCGGCGCTGCTCAGCGGCAAGCCCGCCGTGGACGCCGAGGCGGACGAGGCTTACAAGTACCTGATCATGCCGGTGCGCCTGAGCGGCTGATCCGCCTGCTCCACGGCCTTGTGCGGGGCTTCGCCTGAGCGGCCGACCCCACAGGTGTGCACCCGCGTCCGGGCGTAGGCTCGGACGCGGGTACGAACCGCACACGACGCTTAAGGAATCATCTGATGGAGCTCGGTCTCGTCGGTCTCGGCAAGATGGGCGGCAACATGCGCGAGCGCATTCGCCGCGCAGGCCACACCGTCATCGGATACGACCGCAACCCGGACCTCGCCGACGTCCACAGCCTCGAAGAGCTTGTGGGCGAGCTCAAGGGTCCGCGCGTCGTGTGGGTCATGGTCCCGGCCGGTGCCGCGACCCAGTCCACCATCGACGAGCTGGCCGGCCTGCTCTCCCCCGGCGACGTCGTCGTGGACGGCGGGAACTCGCGCTGGACGGACGACGAGAAGCACGCCGAGGAGCTGGCCGCCAAGGGCATCGGCTTCGTCGACTGCGGCGTCTCCGGCGGCGTCTGGGGCCTGGAGAACGGCTACGCGCTGATGTACGGCGGCGACGCCGAGAACGTGGCGAAGGTCCAGCCGGTCTTCGACGCGCTCAAGCCCGAGGGCGACTTCGGCTCGGTCCACGCGGGCAAGGTCGGCGCCGGCCACTTCGCGAAGATGGTCCACAACGGCATCGAGTACGCGATGATGCAGGCCTACGCCGAGGGCTGGGAGCTCCTGGAGAAGGTCGACTCCGTCACCGACGTGCGCGAGGTCTTCCGCTCCTGGCAGGAGGGCACGGTCATCCGCTCCTGGCTGCTCGACCTGGCCGTCAACGCCCTGGACGAGGACGAGCACCTGGAGGGACTGCGGGGCTACGCCCAGGACTCCGGCGAGGGCCGGTGGACCGTCGAGGCCGCCATCGACAACGCCGTGCCGCTGCCCGCGATCACCGCGTCGCTGTTCGCGCGGTTCGCCTCGCGCCAGGACGACTCCCCGCAGATGAAGATGATCGCCGCGCTGCGCAACCAGTTCGGCGGCCACGCGGTCGAGAAGAACAAGTAATCCACAGGCTGTGCACCCGGCGGTGCGCAGCAGCCGGGGAAGGTCGGCGCCCAACCATGCACGTCACGCATCTGTCGCTGGCCGACTTCCGTTCCTACGCCCGGGTCGAGGTTCCCCTCGACCCGGGCGTCACCGCGTTCGTGGGCGCGAACGGCCAGGGCAAGACCAACCTGGTCGAGGCCGTCGGCTACCTCGCGTCCCTCGGCAGCCACCGCGTCGCCTCCGACGCCCCGCTCGTCCGCATGGGGGCGGAGCGCGCGGTGATCAGGGCCGCCGTCACCCAGGGCGAGCGCTCCCAGCTGATCGAGCTGGAGCTCAACCCGGGCCGGGCCAACCGCGCCCGCATCAACAGGTCCTCGCAGGTCAGACCGCGTGACGTCCTGGGGATCGTACGGACCGTGCTGTTCGCGCCCGAGGACCTCGCCCTGGTGAAGGGCGACCCCGGCGAGCGCCGGCGCTTCCTCGACGAGCTGATCACGGCGCGCTCGCCGCGCATGGCGGGCGTGCGCGCCGACTACGAGCGCGTGCTCAAGCAGCGCAACACGCTCCTGAAGTCGGCCGCGATGGCCCGGCGGCACGGCGGCCGGGGCATGGACCTGTCGACCCTGGACGTCTGGGACCAGCACCTGGCGCGGGCCGGCGCCGAGCTGCTCGCCCAGCGGCTCGACCTCATCGGCGTACTGCAGCCGCTCGCGGACAAGGCGTACGAGCAGCTCGCGCCCGGCGGCGGACCGGTCCTCCTGGAGTACCGGCCCTCCGCGCCGGGCCCGGGGAGCACCCGCGAGGAGCTGTACGAGCAGGTGCTCGCCGCCCTCGCCGAGGTCCGCAAGCAGGAGATCGAGCGGGGCGTCACGCTCGTCGGACCGCACAGGGACGAGCTGCTGCTCAAGCTCGGGGACCTGCCGGCGAAGGGGTACGCGAGCCACGGCGAGTCCTGGTCGTACGCGCTCGCGCTGCGGCTCGCCTCGTACGACCTGCTGCGCGCCGAGGGCAACGAGCCGGTCCTCGTCCTCGACGACGTCTTCGCCGAGCTGGACGCGCGCCGGCGCGAGCGGCTCGCGGAACTGGTGGCGCACGGCGAGCAGGTCCTGGTGACGGCCGCGGTGGACGACGACGTGCCGGACGTCCTGGCCGGGGCGCGGTACGCGGTGGCCGGCGGGGCGGTGGAACGCGTATGACCGTGGGACCGACCGGGGAGCGCGCATGAGCGAGGAGAACCGTCCCCAGCCTGTGGACAGTGCCGCGACCCCCGGGGGCGCGGCGCCCGAGCCCTCGGGCGTCGACCTCGCCCGGGTCGCGCTGCGCGCCGCGAAGGAGCAGGCGAAGGCGCGGGGCGCGGCCGCGCAGCAGCGGAAGCAGGCCCGGCGCGGCGGCGGGCTGCGCTCCGGCGCGCGCGCCGACGGGCGCGACCCGATGGCGCTCGGCGCCGCGATCAACCGGCTGATCACCGAGCGGGGCTGGGAGACGCCGGCGGCGGTCGGCGGGGTCATGGGCCGCTGGCCGCAGATCGTCGGTGAGGACCTGGCGAAGCACTGCGTGCCGGTGAGGTTCGACGACGACCCGGACGTGCGGGTGCTGACCGTGCAGTGCGACTCGACCGCGTGGGCCACGCAGCTGCGGCTCCTCGCGCCGAGGCTGGTCGCGCGGCTCAACGAGGACCTGGGGCACGGGACGGTGCGGATGATCAAGGTCCTGGGGCCCGGGGCGCCGAGGCGGGGGTACGGGCCGCTGCGGGCGCCGGGGTCGCTGGGGCCCGGCGACACGTACGGCTAGGGCCTGTCAGGCGGATCAGGGCCGGGTGGGCCGCGGCGAGGTGCCGTGCCAGGCGTCGTGGCTCCGGCCATGATCCGCCGGACAGGCCCCGGGGCGCCGGGCTGCCCGGGTTCTCGGTGGCCGGTGCTCCGTATATGTGCGGGTCCTTCGGGGGCCTCGTTCTCGTGGTGGGTACCAGGGGAGGGCGCCGTGCGCGTGGCGTTGTGCCCGCCCTCCCCGGGCTTCGCCCGGGGAACCCCCACGCCCCGGCGGAGCGCACGCCCCCGACGAGGCGGAACGCGCACCCACGACCAGGGGTGGAACGCATGCCCCCGACAGGGGGCGACCGTTCTTTGACAACGTTCGCCCCCGGCGCCCACGCCGCGCTACGGCTCGAAGCGCTGGGTGGCCGTCAGGGGGCCCTGGAGCCCCTGTCCGGATATGGGGAGTCGTCTCGCTCCCGCCCAGGGCGGCACATGCGCATTCAGGTACCGGCAAACACCCATGAGTGTCAGTGGTACCGGTAGACTGGAAGCAAACCCGCCACCCCGCGGAAATGTCGAACGACGCAGCCGGCTCCCGTATGCCCGGAGAACGGCCTGTGCTGTGCCAGAAAGGGCGCTTCGTGGCCGATTCCGGCAACCCCAACGAGAACAACCAGTACACCGCCAGCAACATCCAAGTCCTCGAGGGC
This sequence comes from Streptomyces bikiniensis, assembly GCA_000716465.1. Taxonomy (GTDB): domain Bacteria; phylum Actinomycetota; class Actinomycetes; order Streptomycetales; family Streptomycetaceae; genus Streptomyces; species Streptomyces bikiniensis. Next base: position 76,999 of record JNWL01000005.1, on the reverse strand, counting down.
CTGGATGCCGTGCGCAAGCGCCCTGGCATGTACATCGGCTCGACCGGTGAGCGCGGTCTGCACCACATGGTGCAGGAGGTCGTCGACAACTCGGTCGACGAAGCCCTGGCCGGCCACGCCGACACCATCGACGTGACGATCCTGCCCGACGGCGGCGTCCGCGTCGTCGACAACGGCCGCGGCATCCCGGTGGGCATCGTGGCCTCCGAGGGCAAGCCGGCCGTCGAGGTCGTGCTGACCGTGCTGCACGCGGGCGGCAAGTTCGGCGGCGGCGGCTACGCCGTCTCCGGCGGCCTGCACGGCGTCGGCGTCTCGGTCGTGAACGCCCTGTCCACCAAGGTCGCCGTCGAGATCAGGACGGACGGCCACCGCTGGACGCAGGACTACAAGATGGGCGTCCCGACGGCTCCCCTCGCCCAGCACGAGGCGACCGAGGAGACCGGCACCTCGGTGACCTTCTGGGCCGACCCGGACATCTTCGAGACGACCGAGTACTCCTTCGAGACGCTCTCGCGCCGCTTCCAGGAGATGGCCTTCCTCAACAAGGGCCTCACCATCACGCTCACCGACGAGCGCGAGTCCGCGAAGGCCACGGTCGGCGCCGACGACCCGGACGCCGAGGCCGCCGACGAGCCGGCCGCCCGCACGGTGACGTACCACTACGAGGGCGGCATCGTCGACTTCGTGAAGTACCTCAACTCGCGCAAGGGCGAGCTGATCAACCCCACCGTCATCGACATCGAGGCCGAGGACAAGGAGCGCCTGCTCTCGGTCGAGATCGCGATGCAGTGGAACTCCTCGTACAGCGAGGGCGTGTACTCCTTCGCGAACACGATCCACACCCACGAGGGCGGTACGCACGAGGAGGGCTTCCGCGCCGCGCTGACCACGCTGGTCAACAAGTACGCGCGCGACAAGAAGCTGCTCCGCGAGAAGGACGACAACCTCACCGGCGACGACATCCGCGAGGGCCTGACGGCGATCATCTCGGTCAAGCTCGGCGAGCCGCAGTTCGAGGGCCAGACCAAGACCAAGCTGGGCAACACCGAGGCGAAGACCTTCGTGCAGAAGGTCGTCCACGAGCACCTGACGGACTGGTTCGACCGCAACCCGAACGAGGCCGCGGACATCGTCCGCAAGGGCATCCAGGCCGCCACCGCGCGCGTGGCCGCCCGCAAGGCGCGCGACCTGACCCGCCGCAAGGGCCTCCTGGAGTCGGCCTCCCTGCCGGGCAAGCTCTCCGACTGCCAGTCGAACGACCCGTCCAAGTGCGAGATCTTCATCGTCGAGGGCGACTCCGCCGGCGGCTCGGCCAAGTCCGGCCGCAACCCGATGTACCAGGCCATCCTGCCGATCCGCGGCAAGATCCTGAACGTCGAGAAGGCCCGCATCGACAAGATCCTGCAGAACACCGAGGTCCAGGCGCTGATCTCCGCCTTCGGCACCGGCGTGCACGAGGACTTCGACATCGAGAAGCTCCGCTATCACAAGATCATCCTGATGGCGGACGCCGACGTCGACGGCCAGCACATCAACACCCTGCTGCTGACCTTCCTCTTCCGCTTCATGCGCCCGCTGGTCGAGGCCGGTCACGTCTACCTCTCCCGCCCGCCGCTCTACAAGATCAAGTGGGGCCGGGACGACTTCGAGTACGCCTACTCGGACCGCGAGCGGGACGCCCTCGTCGAGCTCGGCAAGCAGAACGGCAAGCGGATCCGCGAGGACTCGATCCAGCGCTTCAAGGGCCTCGGCGAGATGAACGCCGAGGAGCTGCGCGTCACCACCATGGACGTCGAGCACCGCGTGCTCGGCCAGGTGACCCTGGACGACGCGGCCCAGGCCGACGACCTGTTCTCGGTGCTGATGGGCGAGGACGTCGAGGCGCGCCGCTCGTTCATCCAGCGGAACGCCAAGGACGTCCGCTTCCTCGACATCTGAGTCGGTCTCAGCTGACCGTACGAAAGGACTGACGACCAGCAATGGCCGACGAAAACACCTCCGGCACCACCGAAGAGCAGGAGCCCGTGCTGCGGATCGAGCCCGTCGGGCTCGAGACCGAGATGCAGCGCTCGTACCTCGACTACGCGATGTCCGTCATCGTGTCCCGCGCGCTGCCCGACGTGCGGGACGGCCTCAAGCCCGTCCACCGGCGCGTGCTCTACGCGATGTACGACGGCGGGTACCGGCCGGAGAAGGGCTTCTACAAGTGCGCCCGCGTCGTCGGTGACGTCATGGGCACGTACCACCCGCACGGCGACACCTCGATCTACGACGCGCTCGTCCGCCTCGCCCAGCCCTGGTCGATGCGGCTGCCGCTCGTCGACTCCAACGGCAACTTCGGCTCCCCGGGCAACGACCCGGCCGCCGCCATGCGCTACACCGAGTGCAAGATGGCGCCGCTGTCGATGGAGATGGTCCGGGACATCGACGAGGAGACCGTCGACTTCCAGGACAACTACGACGGCCGGAACCAGGAGCCGACGGTCCTGCCGGCCCGGTTCCCGAACCTGCTCGTCAACGGCTCGGCCGGCATCGCCGTCGGCATGGCGACCAACATCCCGCCGCACAACCTGCGCGAGGTCGCCGAGGGCGCCCAGTGGTACCTGGCCAACCCCGAGGCCGGCCACGAGGAGCTGCTCGACGCGCTCATCGAGCGGATCAAGGGCCCCGACTTCCCCACCGGCGCGCTCGTCGTCGGCCGCAAGGGCATCGAGGAGGCGTACCGCACCGGCCGCGGCTCCATCACGATGCGCGCGGTCGTGGAGGTCGAGGAGATCCAGAACCGCCAGTGCCTGGTGGTCACCGAGCTGCCGTACCAGGTCAACCCGGACAACCTCGCGCAGAAGATCGCCGACCTGGTGAAGGACGGCCGGATCGGCGGCATCGCCGACGTCCGCGACGAGACCTCGTCCCGGACCGGCCAGCGCCTGGTCATCGTGCTCAAGCGCGACGCCGTCGCCAAGGTCGTCCTGAACAACCTGTACAAGCACACCGACCTCCAGACGAACTTCGGCGCCAACATGCTGGCGCTCGTCGACGGCGTGCCGCGCACCCTCTCCCTGGACGCGTTCATCCGCCACTGGGTGACGCACCAGATCGAGGTCATCGTCCGCCGGACCCGCTTCCGGCTGCGCAAGGCCGAGGAGCGCGCCCACATCCTGCGCGGCCTGCTCAAGGCCCTCGACGCGATCGACGAGGTCATCGCGCTGATCCGGCGCAGCGACACGGTCGAGGTCGCCCGCGGCGGCCTGATGGACCTGCTGAGCATCGACGAGATCCAGGCCAACGCGATCCTGGAGATGCAGCTCCGCCGACTCGCCGCCCTGGAGCGCCAGAAGATCGTCGCCGAGCACGACGAGCTCCAGGCGAAGATCGACGAGTACAACGCGATCCTGGCCTCGCCCGAGAAGCAGCGGGCGATCGTCAGCGAGGAGCTGGCCGCGCTGGTCGAGCGCTTCGGCGACGACCGCCGCTCCAAGCTGGTGCCCTTCGACGGCGACATGTCCATCGAGGACCTGATCGCCGAGGAGGACATCGTCGTCACCATCACGCGCGGCGGCTACGTGAAGCGGACGAAGACCGAGGACTACCGCTCGCAGAAGCGCGGCGGCAAGGGCGTCCGGGGCACGAAGCTGAAGCAGGACGACATCGTCGACCACTTCTTCGTCTCCACCACCCACCACTGGCTGCTCTTCTTCACCAACAAGGGCCGGGTCTACCGGGCCAAGGCGTACGAGCTGCCGGACGCCGGCCGGGACGCCCGCGGCCAGCACGTGGCCAACCTGCTCGCCTTCCAGCCGGACGAGCAGATCGCCCAGATCCTGGCGGTCCGCGACTACGACGTCGCGCCGTACCTGGTGCTCGCCACCAAGGCCGGCCTGGTGAAGAAGACCGCGCTCAAGGACTACGACTCGCCCCGCTCCGGCGGTGTCATCGCCATCAACCTGCGCGAGCTGGACAACGGCGAGGACGACGAGCTGATCGGCGCCGAGCTGGTCTCCGCCGAGGACGACCTGCTGCTCATCAGCAAGAAGGCGCAGTCGATCCGCTTCACCGCCACGGACGACGCGCTGCGTCCGATGGGACGCGCCACTTCGGGTGTCAAGGGCATGAGTTTCCGCGAGGACGACGAACTGCTCTCGATGAATGTCGTCCGGCCCGGTACGTTCGTCTTCACCGCGACCGACGGCGGGTACGCGAAGCGCACCCCCGTCGACGAGTACCGCGTCCAGGGCCGCGGCGGCCTCGGCATCAAGGCCGCCAAGATCGTGGAGGACCGCGGCTCGCTCGTGGGCGCGCTGGTGGTCGAGGAGACGGACGAGATCCTCGCCATCACGCTGTCCGGCGGTGTGATTCGTACGCGAGTCAACGAAGTCAGGGAGACCGGCCGTGACACCATGGGCGTCCAGCTGATCAACCTGGGCAAGCGCGACGCCGTCGTCGGCATCGCGCGGAACGCCGAGGCCGGCGGCGACGACGAGGTCGACGACGCCGACGAGGCCGAGGGCGTCGTCGAGGTGTCCGAGACCGAGGTGGTCGAGGGCGGGACAGCCGAGGGCACGGAGTCCTCGGCCGGGGAGCACGAGGAGTAAGAGCGTGAGTGGAGCCACGGGCGCCGGATCGGCGGCCGCCGGAGCTTCTTCTGCAGGGGCCGGCGCGAACGGCGCCCGTGGTTCCGCCACGAACTCCCAGGGGGTTGCGGTGACGGACACTCGGGGGCAGCAGCCCTCGTACGAGAGCTACAACGGGCCGCTGCCCGGCGAGCGGCCCGGCGAGCGGCCGAGCGGGCCGTACCACCCGCCGCAGGCCTACGGCGCCCCGACGACGGGCGGCACGGCGGGCGGCCAGACCGGGGCCGTGCGCCGGCCCCGTACGGGCGCGCGCACGACGCCCCGGACGCGCAAGGCCCGGCTGCGGGTGGCGAAGGCCGACCCGTGGTCGGTGATGAAGGTGAGCTTCCTGCTCTCCATCGCGCTCGGCATCTGCACGGTCGTGGCCGCGGCGGTGCTGTGGATGGTCATGGACGCCATGGGCGTCTTCTCGACGGTCGGCGGGACGATCAGCGAGGCCACGGGCTCGAACGAGTCCAACGGCTTCGACCTGCAGTCGTTCCTGTCGCTGCCGAGGGTGCTGATGTTCACCTCGGTGATCGCGGTGATCGACGTGGTCCTGATGACCGCCCTGGCGACGCTGGGCGCGTTCATCTACAACCTGTCGGCCGGTTTCGTGGGCGGCGTCGAGCTGACGCTGGCCGAGGACGAGTAGCGGGCGAGAGGGACGCGCGGGGCCGGTCCCGGGAACGGATTTTGGGACTGGCCCCCACGTGCGCTAATCTTCAGGAGTCAGCGCGCGGGACACACACCGCAAAGCGCGGCGGGGCTATAGCTCAGTTGGTTAGAGCGCATCCCTGATAAGGATGAGGCCACAGGTTCAAATCCTGTTAGCCCCACTTCTCGATCGACCCGGACGGTTCATCCGTCCGGGTCGATTTCGTTTTTCCCGGCGTGAATCCGGGACGTCGTGGGTTTGAACCTCGCACAGGTCACCGATCGGTATCGGTCGATGTGTAGAGTGGGCGTCAGAAGTCTCCTACGTCAACGAAAGACGAGGTCGCGCGGTGAAGAAGCTTCTCCTGGTCGCACTGGCCGCCATCGGCGGGCTCCTCGTGTACCGCCAGATCCAGGCGGATCGCGCCGAGCAGGATCTGTGGACGGAGGCGACCGACTCCGTGCCCGCAGGTTCGGGTGTCTGAGACGAAGACCGTCTGTGGGTGAAGCCCCGGCCGCACTTGTGCGGACCGGGGCTTCGCTCTGTCCGGACCTTGTTCGTGGTTTGCCCGGGCGAATAGGTTGCTTGCCCAAGCGAAGAGAAGGCGTCGGGAAGCGACGAGGGGGAGCGCGTGAGGAAGCGGGCCGGCATCGGCAGGCGGGCGGGGGCCCTGTTCGCGGCGGCCGCGGCGGTGGGGACGGTGGCGGGGCCGCCCGCCCAGGCGCAGACACGGCCCCTCGTGCGGGACCAGGCGCAGGCCCGGGTCCCGTCCCACGGGCAGGCCTCGGTCCACGCCCCGGCCGCCGAGGGCGAGGCCCTTCCGCCGTACGCCTTCGACGCCACCGCCCAGCAGGTCCGGGGCGCCGACTCCAGCTCGTACGCGCGGGAGCTGAAGGCCGGGCAGACCTACCGCGACACGCTGGAGAAGGACGGCAGGGCCTACTACCGGATCGTCCTCGACGGAAAGCGGAACACGTACGTCTCCGCGGTCGCCGTCCCCAAGCCCGGCGGCAGGGTCGATTACGGCGACGGGTTCAAGGTCAGCATCCAGGACGACTCCGGCACCGAGTGCGGCTACCAGCAGACCGGCTTCTCCTCGGCCCGGTACACCCGCCCCCTCACCGCGTACGCCCGCCGGGTCGTGAACCCGGACAGCTCCAGCTGCCAGAAGCCGGGCAACTACTACGTGCTCGTCGAGCGCACCACGAAGGCGGGCTCCGACCCGGCCGCCTGGGACCTGGAGATCCGGCACCTGACCGAGCCGCTCCTGAAGAAGCCGGGGCCGACCGAGCTCCCGGAGTCCTGGCCGTCCGCCACGCCCGCGCCCCTGACGGGCGAGCCGAAGCTCCGGCAGGGCGGATCGGGGGTCTACGACGCGGCCTCGCTGACGCGGGGCGAGTGGCGGTCCGACATCCGGCCGGGGCAGACCCTCTTCTACCGGGTCCCCCTCGACTGGGGGCAGCAGCTCTTCGCCACCGCCGAGCTGGGCAGCAGCACCGCGGGCGACGACCACGTCTCCAACGCGCTGGTGCTCTCCCTCGCCAACCCGGCGCTCGGCCACGTCGACGACGGGACGGTCGGCTACAGCGGGAAGCAGACGACGCTGGCGCTCGGTCCGCAGCGGCCGGTGGCGCACGAGAACCGCACCGCGTACAACGAGGCGACGAGCGGGATGCGGTTCGCCGGCTGGTACTACCTGTCGGCCACGCTCAGCCCGGAGATCGCCAAGGAGTACGGCGACGGGCCGGTGCCGCTGACGCTGCGGGTGAACGTGCTGAACGCGGCGAAGCCCGGCCCCGGGTACGACGGGGACCCCGGCCCGTTCGCCGTGACCGCCGGCGACAAGGAGGCGGCCGAGAAGGGGGCCAGCGGGGCACAGGCGGCCGAGGAGGCGGAGCGCGGCGACGCCATGCGGCTGGTCGCCGCTGCCGGGATCGGCACCGGGACGGTGCTGCTGCTCGGCCTCGGCGCGTGGACGCTGGTGGCGCGACGGCGGACGGCGTGATCCCTCGGACCTTCAGAGCTGGGTGAGGGCCCAGAAGCCGACCGCGAGGCAGACGAGCGCGAGCAGGAGCACCGGGACCGCGACCTTCGGGGGCGGTCCCGGTCGGCGTACGGGCGGCGCGGGCACGGGGGCCGTCACCGGCTGCGGGTGCGGATACCCGTAGGGACCGGGGGACTGGACGGGAGGGGCGGTGTACGGGTTCGTGGGGGCCGGCCCGTACGGGGGCCCCGGGGCGTACGGGGGAGGAGGGGAGGGGGTCGGCTGCGGGACCGGCGGAGGCAGATGGAAGCTGCCCGTCTCTGAGGGGTGGGGCGGGGTGGCCGGGGCGGCGACGGGGGCGGCCGGTGCGGCCGGGTGCGGGGAGTGGTGCTGCGGAGGTACGGGCGGAGGGAGGGGGCGCCCCGGGTCGGTGGCCGTGGGGGTGCCCTGGGAGGCGGTCGGGGCGGGAGCTTGGCCGTTCTGGCTGTTCTGGCCGTCTTGGCCGTCTTGGCAGTCTTGGCCGTCTTGGCCGTCCCGTGCGGGGCTCGTGTGGTTCGTGTGACTCTTGTGGTTCGTGGGGTTTGTGTGATTCGTGGGGCCTTCGGGGCCGAAGCCCGGAGGCAGGGGGCCGAGGTGGTCGAAGATTTCGACCGGCTCCTCGTCGGCGGCCGGCTCGGGCAGCAGCTCGACGGCGGCGCCCAGCGCCTTGCGCGCCCCCGTGGCCGTACGGAAGCGGGCCTGCGGATCGGGCTGGAGCAGCCCGGCGAGCACCTGCCACAGGGGCTCGTGCATGCCCTCGGGGGCGCCCGGGGTGCCGTGCGTGAGGAAGTGCTCGACCAGGGCCTGGGAGTCCGGCTTGCGGCCCTGGAGCAGGTAGAGCGCGACCAGGCCGACGGCGAACAGGTCGGCGGTGAAGTCCGGTTCGGCGCCGAGGAGCTGCTCGGGCGCGAAGTAGCCGGGTGTCCCCACGACGTAGTCCGTCTCCGTGAGCCGGGGTTCGCCCTTGCGCATGGAGATGCCGAAGTCGGAGAGCCTCAGGTGCGGCCGCCCGGTCCCGGTGACCTCCAGGAGGATGTTGGCCGGCTTGATGTCCCGGTGGACGACCCCCTCGGCGTGCACCGCGGCCAGGCCCGAGAGCAGCTGGTCGAGGAGGACGCAGACGAACCGGGGCGGCAGCGGGCCGTAGTCCCCGATGACGTGGGCCAGGGAGCCGCCGGCCACCAGGTCCATGGTGAAGAGGACCTTGTCGTCGTCGGCGGCCCAGCTGGCCGGGGCGAGGACGTGCGGATGGTCGATCCGCAGCGCCTGCTCGCGGACGAAGCGGAGCAGGGTGTGGGCGTCGCTCTGCAGGAGCACCTTGGCCGCCACGTAGCGGCGGCGCCGGTGGTCCCAGGCCCGCCACACCGCGCCCGCCCCGCCCCGTCCGATCGGGTCGATCAGCTCGTACCGCCCGGCGAAGACCTCACCCATCGTGCTGCGCCCGCTCCCCGTCGCTTCGTCTCTCCGCGGACCCGGCCGGCCGCCGGACCCGTCAGTTCTGGTGCGACTCGTAGTGGGCGACCGCCTCGGCGGTGCGCCCGGCGCCGTACACCCTGAGGAACTCTGCCAGTTCCGGGTGGGCCGGGGCGAGGGAGTCGGCGGCGTCGATGATGTCGCCCGCGGCGGCGACGGAGCGCAGCAGGGACTGGATCTCGCGGACCACCCGGCGCACGGTCGGGGCGCCGGAGGCGGTGCCGGTCTGGCCCGAGCCGGTGAGGACGGAGCCGCCCTGCGACTTCTTGATCTCCTCCATCCGGTCCGTGGCCTCGGCGGCGCTGACGCTGCCGTCGGCGACCTGCACGGCGAGCTCCTGGAGGGCCTGGACGCGCTGGACGACGGCCGGGTTGCCGATCTTCGCCCGCTGGCCGCTCATCAGCTGGGACAGCATGGGCGCGGAGAGCCCGAGCACGGCCGCGAGCCTGGCCTGATTGAGCCCGAGGTCGTCGATCAGCCGACGGAAGAGCGCCCCCAACGGCTCCCCGTACCAACTGCGCTGAAGCTCTCTGGCTCTGGCCGTGGCTTCCTGCTGCGCTGCGTCCATCACTTCTCCCCATCCCTGCGGTTCGCCACTGCGAACCTCGGTCAGCATCTTACGGAGCGTGGTCGCGGACCGGGAGTCCCAATCCTTTTGCCGGACATGGGGGGTGACCCGGTACGCTGTCCTCGTTCTGGGGCCTTAGCTCAGTTGGTAGAGCGCTGTCTTTGCATGGCAGATGTCAGGGGTTCGACTCCCCTAGGCTCCACTCCGGACAGACCCCCCTGACCTGCGGAAGCGCGGGTCAGGGGGGTCTTTCGCTTTTTCCCCGGGCCCGGGGCGGCGGTCGGGAAGCGGGCCCGGGGCCGTGGCGCTGGGTGATCGGGAGCTCAATGGCCCAGGTGGAGGGGGCTCGAATGGACCAGAAGGAGCGGGCCACTCGGTTCTAGCGTCGTGTCCATGGCGAAAGAGTCGAACGTGCGGGCGCGGACGGGCACGGCGGAGCGGTACGCGCGCGGGGGCAGGGGGGAGGTGCGCGGGGGTGGTGATCACGCGCATGGGGGTGGTGATTACGCGCGCGGGAACGGTGGGCACGCGCGTGGGGACGGTGGGCACGCGCGTGGGGACGGTGGACACGTGCGCGGGGACGGTGGACACGTGCGCGGGGACGGTGGGCACGTGCGCGGGGACGGTGGGCACGCGCGTGTGGAGGGGGCGTGCGGGCGCGGAGGGAAGGCGGGCGGGCGCGGAGGCGGGACCGGCGGGGGCGCGCCGCGCGCGCTGGTGGTCGCGCAGTTCGTCAACGCGGTCGGGGACGGGGCCTTCTACGTCTCTTCGGCGCTCTACTTCACCCGGATCGTCGGTCTCTCCGCACCGCAGATCGGGGCCGGACTCGCGGTCGCCTGGGCCGTCGGATCGGTCGCCGGGGTCCCGCTGGGGCACCTGGCCGACCGGCGGGGACCGCGCGGGACCGCCGTCCTGCTCGCCCTGGCCACCGCCGCGGCCGTCGCGTCCTTCCTGGTCGTGCGCTCCTTCGTGCCGTTCCTCTGCGCGGCCGTCGTGTACGCCGCCGCGCAGAGCGGCCTCGCCGCCGCCCGGCAGGCCCTGCTCGCCGGACTCGTCGGGCCGGCCGCGCGGACGCGGGTACTCGCCCGGCTCCAGGCCGTCCTCAACGGCGGGCTCGCCGTGGGGGCCGCGCTCGGCGGACTCGCGCTGCACGCCGGGACGCGGACCGCGTACCTCTCCGTCTTCGCGCTGGACGCCGTCGCCTTCCTGGCCTGCGCGCTGGTCCTGGGCCGACTGCCCGCGGTGGCGGCCGCCCCGGGGCCGGCGGGCGGCGGGCCGGGGCTCGCGGTGCTGCGGGACCGGCCGTACGCGCTCCTCGCCCTCCTCAACGCCCTGATGCTGCTGCGGATGCCGCTCCTCAGCCTCGCCCTGCCGCTGTGGATCGTGGGGCGGACGGCGGCGCCCGGCTGGACCGTGTCGGCGCTCTTCGTCCTCAACACCGGCGTGGTGATGCTCTTTCAGGTCCGTGCCGCCCGGTCCGTGACGGACCTCGCCACGGCCGCGCGGGCGGTGCGGTGGTCGGGAGCGGTCATGTGCGCCGCGTGCGCGGTCTTCGCGCTGTCGGGGCTCGGGCTCGGGTCCGGGCTCGGGTTCGGCGCCGGGGCGGGGGTCGCGGTGGCGGTGCTCGTCCTCGGGGCCGTGCTCCAGGTCCTCGCCGAGATGCGGCACTCCGCAGGCGCGTGGCAGATCGGCTTCGCGCTGGCCCCCGCCGACCGGATCGGCCAGTACCAGGGCTTCTACGGCTCCGGTGTCCCCGTCGCCCGCACCCTCGGGCCCCTGCTCGTCACCACGCTGCTCATCGGCTGGGGCGTGCCCGGATGGCTGCTCCTGGGCGGGGTCTTCCTGGTCGCGGGGGCGGTGACCGGGCCCGCCGTGCGGTGGGCCGAGGGCGCCCGCTGATCCGTACGAGTGGTGTTCATCCGAAGAACTGCGCACGGGCGGCGTCGCTCCGTGCCATTCCGGGGCGCGGGCACATCATGAGGAAGGTATGTAAAGCGCGCAACCTGAAATGAACCATCCGAGAACATCACGAAAGTGAGGGATCATGGCCACCGCCAAGGTCAAGCAGTTCTGGGCCGCCTTCCTCTCCGTCCTCTTCGCCCTGCTCGCCTCCGTCGGCCTGGCGGGCACCGCCACCGCGGCTCAGCGGCCCGCCGTGCAGCAGCCCGAGGAGCCGGCGGCTCCCGCTGCCGCCGCCGCGACCGCCTCCACCGCCGGGGAGCGTGCGTCCGCCTCCGTACCGGCACAGCGGGCACACCGATGGCCGCTCGTCGGGGACCGTTCCCTGCCGCCCACCATCAAGCAGCGCATCGCCGCCGAGGCCCACGGCTCCTCCCCCACCGCGCGCCAGCGGTCGTCCGTGCCCGCGGCGGCCGAGAACGACCCGGTCGCGCTGACGGAGCTGGCGCTCGCCACGGCGGCGTAGGGCGCGGGGAGACCACGACGTGCACTCCCCGCACCCCACACGCCCCGTGCACGGCGCATCGGCATCCGCTGCGATCCGGCATCACACGATGGAAAGCGGCGCTATCCGAACCGCTCGGACTGCTCAGACTGCTCGGACCGCTCGGACCGCTCGGACCGCTCGGACCGTTCGAACCGCTCGGGCCACTTGCTCCACGCAGTCCACTTGCTCCACTCGGGCCACCCGAACAACCAGACTTACCCGGTTCACCCGTTTCCCTCGGTCCACCCGGACCGCACCGCAGCACCCCGCAGGCCCCCGTACCGCAACACGGCACGACCCGGCAGGGCCCCACGGCGGGACCCGCAGGACGTCCCCGTCCGGTCAGCGGCCCTCGTCGCGGCGCTCGGCGGCCTCCGCGGCGTCCAGTTCGGCGGCCTCCGCCTCCGCCTCGGCCTCCTTGGCCTCCACCTCCGGATCGAGGGTGGCACCACTGCCGTCGACGGACGTCAGTACGGTGACCTCCTCGTCCACCTCGGTGGCGACGGGCGGCTCGACCAGCCAGTCGGGATTGGACTGCTTGTCCCACCACTTCCAGGCGGCGAACACGCCGCCGGCCACCACGCCGAGGACGACGAGTCCCTTGGCGAGGCGCCCGGCCCTGGCCCGGCGCTCGTGCTTCCTCACGATCTTCCGGATGTCCTTCGGCGTCACCTGACCGCGCAGCGCGGCCCAGGCGGCCGTGGAACGCGCCCCGGCCTCCTCCAGGACGGGACCGGTGGCGGCGACCGCGCTCTCGACGCGCGGAGCGGTGTAGTCGGCTGCCTGACGGGCGGCCCGGCGGGTCTTGACCGCCGCACGCTGTGCGGCCGCGTCGACCCGCGGCGGCACCCGCGGCGCGACGTAGGAGTCGTACTGCGCGCGTGCCTGCTTGGCGGCCTTCGAGAGCTTGGGCGCGATGATCTCCCGCGCCTCGTGCGCGTAGTGCGTGGCCTGGTCCCGGGCCGTCTCGGCGTACGGCGCCACCGCTTCCGCGGCGTGCAGGACGCTCTCCTTGGCCGAACCTGTCGCGGAGCGCACGCTGTCCATGCGGGTCACGGGGTTCCTCCTCCTCGGTGGCGATGTCGGGTTTTCGCCTTTCCATCCTTTTCGAAATCATGCCCGCCGGATCCAGGTCCGGCATGCGGGGTGGGCATCCGGGTCATGCGAGGATCGTTCACTGCAGAGTCAGGCGTGACATGACGCGCCCCGAAGTGGACGGAAGGCGACCGTGGCCGAGCAGCTGTACGCGATCCTCAAGACGGGCCTGGGCGAGATCGAGGTGCGGCTCATGCCGTTCCACGCCCCGAAGACGGTCCGCAACTTCGTCGAGCTCGCGACGGGCGAGCGCGAGTGGACGCACCCCGCCACCGGCGCGGTCTCCAAGGACCCGCTCTACGACGGGACGGTCTTCCACCGGGTCATCAAGGGGTTCATGATCCAGGGCGGCGACCCCCTGGGGAACGGCACGGGAGGTCCCGGCTACGAGTTCGCGGACGAGTTCCACCCGGAGCTCTTCTTCGACCGCCCCTACCTCCTCGCCATGGCCAACGCCGGCCCGGGGACCAACGGATCGCAGTTCTTCGTCACCGTCGCCCCCGCGACCTGGCTGAACCGCAAGCACACGATCTTCGGTGAGGTCGTGGACAAGAAGAGCCGGGAGGTCGTGGACGCGATCGCGGAGACCGCGACCGATCCGCACACCGAGCGTCCGCTCCGGGACGTGGTCCTCGAGTCCGTGGTGATCGAGAAGCGCTGAGCCGGAAGGGACGGGGACCCCGCATGGACTCGCAGCCCGGTCTGCCGCGCTGTTACCGCCACCCGGAGACCGAGACCGGCATCCGCTGCGTCCGCTGCGACAGGCCCATCTGTCCGCAGTGCATGATCTCCGCATCCGTCGGCTTCCAGTGCCCCGACTGCGTACGCGGCGGTTCGGGCACCGGTCACGCCCCCGACGCCAACCGGCCCCGGACGCTCGCGGGCGGCCGGGTCGCCGCGGACGGACGTTTCGTCACCAAGATCGTCATCGCGATCAACCTGGCGCTCTTCATCGCCGTCCAGGCGGTGGGCGACCGGCTCGTCGACGACCTGGCGCTCATCGGCTACGCCTTCCTCCCGACCGGCGAGCTGGTCGGGGTGGCGGTCGGCGAGTGGTACCGGCTGCTGACCTCCGCCTTCCTCCATCAGGAGATCCCGCACTTCCTCTTCAACATGCTGGGGCTGTGGGTGATCGGCGGGATCGTCGAACCCGAACTGGGGCGGATCCGGTACGTGGCCCTGATCCTGCTCTCCGGACTCTCCGGTTCGGCGCTCGCCTATCTGCTCTCCCCGCAGAACCAGTTCTCGCTCGGCGCCTCCGGGATCGTCTTCGGGCTGATCGGGGCCTGGGTCGTGCTCGCCCGCCGGCGGCGGCACGACATGCGGCCGGTCGTCCTCTTCGTGGCGCTGTCCCTGCTGCTGACCTTCACCCGTCCGGGGATCTCCTGGGAGGCCCACATCGGTGGTCTGGTCGGCGGCGCCCTGGTGACGTACGCGCTGGTGCACGCGCCGCGGGCCCGCCGGAACCTGGTGCAGTACACAGCCTGTGGACTGGTTCTCCTGCTCGACCTGGGGATCGTGCTCTTCCGCTCGGCCGCGCTCGCCTGAGCGCACAGGGCTGTGGATGAGCTTCCGGGACGGCTTTCCCCAGAGTTATCCACAGCGTGTGGCGGTCTCTGTCCGCTCCGCACTAAAACAACGCGCCCCTCACCTCTGACCTGGGTTTTTACCAGGGAGGTGAGGGGCGCGACGCATGGTGCCGATGGTGGACGCGGTCATACCGGCGTCAACATCGTGAGAGTTATCCACAGATCTTCTTAAGTTATCCAGTGCTGTGCACAACGCTGTGGATAAACTCAGGGGAGAGCTTGACGGGCCCCCGGTGCGGGCGCTACAGCCCCCGCCGCACGTGTCGGACCGCCGCTACTTCCACTGCGTGGAGACGCCGAAACCGGCCGCGATGAAGCCGAAGCCCACCACGATGTTCCAGTTCCGGATCGACTCGACCGGCATGGTGCCGTCGGTGACGTAGAAGACCACGATCCACACCAGTCCGATGGCGAACAGCGCCAGCATCACCGGCGCCACCCAGCTGCGGTTGGTCAGCTTGATGTTCGTGGCCTGCTTGGCGGGCGGAGGCGTGAAGTCGGCCTTCTTGCGGATACGTGACTTCGGCACGAGGGACTCTCCTGTCGATGCGCTGCGTGACCGCGCAGGGAACTGTGGCTGGCGCCGGGATGTGACGAAGGAGGACGTCTGCGTCCCCCAGGCGTCCGTTAGCGTAGTGGTTCCGCGGCACCGAAGGGGATCAGGGTACGTTGAGCAATTCCGCCGGCACTCCCGAAGGGCCGGGCCGCACCACCAGGTGGCGCCCCGTCCGGCTGCTCACCCTCGCCGTTTTCGCCCTCGCCGGTCTGATCTTCGTCACGAGCTTCAACACCGCCAGGGGCACCAACCTCCGCACGGACGCCTCCCTCCTCAGGCTCTCCGACCTCATCGAGGAACGCAGCCACAAGAACGCCGGACTCGACGAGGCCGCCGCCGCCCTCCGCTCCCAGGTGGACTCCCTCGCCGCCCGTGACGACGGCTCCACGCGCGCGGAGGACGAGAAGCTGGCGGCGCTCGAAGCGGCGGCCGGCACCACCGAGATCTCCGGCTCCGGCCTCACCGTCACCCTCAACGACGCCCCGCCGGACGCCCGGGCCGCCCCCGGCTACCCCGAGCCGCAGGCCAACGACCTGGTCATCCACCAGCAGGACCTCCAGGCCGTCGTCAACGCCCTCTGGCAGGGCGGCGCCGAGGGCATCCGGGTCATGGACCAGCGGCTCATCTCCACCAGCGCCGTGCGCTGCGTCGGCAACACCCTGATCCTCCAGGGCCGCGTCTACTCACCGCCGTACAAGATCACTGCCGTGGGCGACCGGGGAAGGCTGAGCAGGGCGCTGGCCGACTCCCCGGCGATCCGGAACTACCAGCTGTACGTCAAGGCGTACGGGCTCGGCTGGAAGGTCGACGAGCACCGGGCGGTCACCCTCCCCGGGTACGCGGGCACGGTGGACCTCCACCACGCGACGCCGGCCGGCTGACCGGATCCCGACCGGGGCCCCTCCCTTCCGGTCCGGCCGCGAGCCCGTCCACGACCTGTGGACAACGGGCCGCGATTCCGGGGCGCCACCCGTTGTCCACAGGCTTTGGACAGGCGGCCCCTCCCGGCCCCCTCGCCCCGTACTCTGGTCCCGTAACGAACGGAAGGGGCGGTCGACGTCATGTACGGCTGGATCTGGCGGCATCTGCCGGGCAACGCGTGGGTGCGGGCGCTGATCTCGATCGTGCTGGTCCTCGCGATCGTCTACGTCCTCTTCCAGTACGTGTTCCCCTGGGCGGAGCCGCTGCTTCCGTTCAACGATGTGACGGTGGACGGCCAGTGAGCGCGCGAATTCTCGTCGTCGACAACTACGACAGCTTCGTCTTCAACCTCGTTCAGTACCTCTACCAGCTCGGCGCCGAGTGCGAAGTCCTGCGCAACGACGAGGTCGAGCTGAGCCACGCCCAGGACGGCTTCGACGGCGTCCTCCTGTCGCCCGGACCCGGCACGCCCGAGGAGGCCGGCGTCTGCGTCGACATGGTCCGGCACTGCGCGGAGACCGGTGTGCCCGTCTTCGGCGTCTGCCTCGGCATGCAGTCGATGGCCGTGGCGTACGGCGGCGTCGTCGACCGCGCGCCCGAGCTGCTGCACGGCAAGACCTCGCCCGTCACGCACGAGGGCCGGGGCGTCTTCGCCGGCCTGCCCTCGCCCTTCACCGCGACGCGCTACCACTCGCTGGCCGCCGAGCCCGCCGCCCTGCCCGCCGAGCTCGAAGTCACCGCGCGGACCGAGGACGGCATCATCATGGGCCTGCGGCACCGCGAACTCCCGGTCGAGGGAGTGCAGTTCCACCCCGAGTCCGTCCTCACCGAGCACGGCCACCTGATGCTCGCCAACTGGCTGGAGGAGTGCGGGGACAAGGGGGCGGTCGGCCGGTCGGCGGGGCTCGCGCCGGTGGTGGGCAAGGCCGTCGCGTGACGACGGGCTCGCCGTGGTTCCGGGCGAGGCACGAGCCGGGGCAGGAGCCGACGACGGGGGACGGGTACGTACCGGAGGGCGGACACGTACCGGAGGGCGGGTACGCGCCGGGGAACGGGTACCCGTCGGGAGACGGGCACGCGCCGGGGAGCGGTTACGCGCCGGAAAGCGGTTACGTACAGGGAGGCGGTTACGCGCCGGAGGCGCAGCCGCACGGACCGGCCGCCCCCTACGCGTCCGCCGACCCGTACGCCTCCGCCACCGATCCGTACGCGCACGCGGAGCGGTACGCGGCGCCCGCCGACCCGTACGGGGCCCCGGGGACGTACGCCCCCGCGGAGCCTTACCCGCAACAGGCCGGGCCGTACGCCGACCCGTACGCGCCCGCCGAGCCGCACGCGCAGCCCGGTCCCTACGCACCGCCCGATCCGTACGTAACGGACAATTCCCACGTCCCGGCCCAGTCGTATCCCCGAGAGCGGCCCTCCGGGCGCGGGACCGCCTCCCCCGAGGGCCCCTACGAGGCCCGCTACGGGCCGTACGGGGCCGAGGAGGGTCCGGCGTCGCGTCCGGACGGGGCGGCCGTCCTACCGGTCTCCGAAGGCCCTCCGGAGCCCTCGGAGAAGGAACCGGAGAAGCAGGCGGTCGAGGAGGCCGAGCAGGCGGCCCCCGGGCCCGGGCGGGCCGAGCGCCGCCGTGCCGCCAAGGGCGGCCGGGGGAAGGGCCGCCGGGGCGCCCCGCCCGCCACCGCCCCGCCCGCCACCGCCGGGGCGAAGCCGGCCGCGCCCCTCTCCCGGGTCGAGGCCCGACGGGCCGCCCGCGACGCCAAGGACAGCGCCGGCGTCGTCGTCAGCCGGGCCGTCGGCGAGCTCTTCATCACCTTCGGTGTCGTCATGCTGCTCTTCGTCGCCTACCAGCTGTGGTGGACGAACGTCCTCGCCGGCCAGGAGACCGACCAGGCCAAGGAGCGGATCGAGGACACCTGGGCCAAGGGCGGGAACGAGGACGGGCCCGACGTCTTCGCCCCCGGCGAGGGCTTCGCCATCATGCACATCCCCAAGCTGGACGTCGTCGTCCCGATCGCCGAGGGCATCGACAAGACCAAGGTCCTCGACAAGGGCATGGTCGGCCACTACGCCGAGGGCAGTCTCAAGACGGCCATGCCCTCCGACAAGCAGGGCAACTTCGCGGTGGCCGGCCACCGCAACACGCACGGCGAGCCCTTCCGGTACATCAACCGCCTGAAGCCCGGAGACCCGATCGTCGTCGAGACCCGGAACACGTACTACACGTACGAGATGGCGAGCATCCTGCCGCAGACCCCGCCCTCCAACGTGGCGGTGATCGACCCGATTCCGAAGGGTTCCGGCTTCACCGAGCCCGGCCGGTACATCACGCTGACCACGTGCACGCCGGAATTCACCAGCACCTACCGCATGATCGTGTGGGGCAGGCTCCTGGAGGAGCGTCCGCGCAGCAAGGGGAAGCCCGAAGCGCTCGTAGGCTGAGTCCCCACACCTCCGGACAGGACGACGGGACGACCTAGTGGCACGAGCGCGCAACCGGATCGCCGGGATCATCAGTGTCTTCGGCGAACTCCTCATCACGGCGGGCCTGGTGCTCGGTCTCTTCGTCCTCTACTCGCTGTGGTGGACCAACGTCCTCGCCGACCGCGCCGCCGACAAGGACGGCGCCCAGGTGCGCGACCACTGGGCCGACGACGCCCCGGGCGCGCTCGACACCCGGGACGGCATCGGCTTCCTGCACGTGCCGGCGATGGGCGACGACGAGGTCCTGGTGAAGCGGGGCACCGATCCCGCCGTCCTCAACAACGGCGTGGCCGGCTACTACACCGACCCGATCAAGTCCGCCCTCCCGCAGGAGAAGCAGGGAAACTTCACGCTGGCCGCGCACCGGGACGGGCACGGGGCCAAATTCCACAACATCCACAAGGTGAAGACCGGGGACGCGATCGTCTTCGAGTCCAAGGACACCTGGTACGTCTACAAGGTCTACAGGACCCTGCCCGAGACCACGAAGTACAACGTGGACGTCCTCCAGCCCGTCCCGAAGGAGTCCGGCAGGACCGAGCCGGGCCGGTACATCACGCTGACCACCTGCACCCCCATGTACACCTCGGACTACCGGTACGTCGTCTGGGGCGAACTGGAGCGCACGGAACGGGTCGACCGCGACCGGACGCCCCCGGCGGAGCTGCGCTGACCCCTCCGCCCTCCGCGCGCGACAACGGGAGAGCCCCGGCGTCCGACCTTCCGGATGCCGGGGCTCTCCCGTTCGTACGGGGGGCGGGATCAGTCGAACCAGCCGCCGATGCCGCCGTTGTCGTTGCCGTTGTTGTTACCGCCGTTGTTGTCCCCGTTGTTGTTGTCGCCGGGGTTGCTGGGGAGCCCGCCGCCCGCGGTGTAGACCTCCACCGTGGAACCGGTGTTGACGGGGGTGTTCGCGGGCGGGTTGGTGCCGAACACCAGCGCGTCCTCCTTGTCCGAACCCTTCTGGACGACCGTCAGGCCCATGCCCTCGAGCTGCGCCTTGACGTCCTTGAAGGGACGGTTCCCGAGGTCGCCCGGGATCGTGACCTGGGTCTGCTGCGGGCCCTTGGAGACCTTGAGCTTCACCTCGGAGCCTCCCGCGACCGAGGCGTTGCCCTCCGGAGACTGCTCCAGGACCTCGCCCTTCGGCTTGTCGGAGTCCACGTCCTCGGTGACCACCACGAAGCCCAGGGCCTTCAGCTGCTGCTCGGCCTGCGCGAGCTGGTTGCCGACGACCGGCGGAACCGTGCTCAGCTTCTTCTTCGCGATGGTGATCGTCACCTCGGAGTTCTTCTCCGCCTTGGTGCCGCCGCCCGGGTTCTGGCGCAGGACCGAGCCGGGGTCCTCGTCGGACTCCTCCTCCTCGACCTTGACCTTGAAGCCCTTTTCCTCCAGGGACTTCGTGGCCCGCTCCTGGGACTGCTCCTGGACGTCCGGGACCTCCACGAGCGGCGCGCCCTCGGAGAGGAACACCTTGATCGTGCTGTCGGGCTCCAGCTTCGTGACGTTGTCCGCGACCGGCTCCTGGCGGCAGATGGCGCCGGTGGGCTGCTCGCAGCGCTCGGTGCCCGCCTGCTGGACCTTCAGGTTCACGTTGGCGGCGCGGTTCGTCGCGACGTCCAGCTTCTCGCCGACCAGGTTCGGCACCGTGACCGGCTGCGGGCCGTCGTTCTTGTCGAAGACCCAGACGCCGATGAAGATCGCCCCGACGAGCACCAGGATGCCGGAGAGGGCCAGCAGGATCGTCGAGGTGTTCGACTTCTTCTGGCCGCCGCCGCGGCGCCGGTCCGGGCGGTCGTCGTAGCCGTAGCCGCCGTCGTTCGGGTTGATCGGGGGGAGCATGGCGGTCTGGCCGCCCGGGTCCGCCTGGCGCAGGGCCGTGGTCGGCTGGTCCTCCGGCGGGTAGCCGCCGTAGCCCCCGCCGTACGCGGGCGCGGCCGCCATGCCCATCGCGGCGGCGGCCGCGACCGGCTGCCCGTCGAGGCAGGCCTCGATGTCCGCGCGCATCTCGTCGGCGGACTGGTAGCGGTAGTCGGGGTCCTTGACCAGCGCCTTGAGGACGATGGCGTCCATCTCGGGCGTGATCTCGGGGTCGAAGTTGCTCGGCGGCTGCGGCTCCTCGCGGACGTGCTGGTACGCGACCGCGACCGGGGAGTCGCCGATGAACGGGGGACGGACGGTGAGCAGCTCGTAGAGCAGGCAGCCGGTGGAGTACAGGTCGGAGCGGGCGTCGACCTGCTCGCCCTTGGCCTGCTCCGGGGAGAGGTACTGGGCCGTGCCGATCACCGCGGCGGTCTGCGTCATGGTCATGCCCGCGTCGCCCATGGCGCGCGCGATGCCGAAGTCCATGACCTTGACCTGGCCGGTGCGCGTCAGCATGACGTTCGCCGGCTTGATGTCGCGGTGCACGATGCCGGCGCGGTGCGAGTACTCCAGCGCCTGGAGGATGCCGACCGTCATCTCCAGGGTGCGCTCGGGAAGCAGCTTGCGCCCGGAGTGAAGAAGCTCACGCAGGGTCGAACCGTCGACGTACTCCATCACGATGTACGGGATGGAGACCCCGTCGACGTAGTCCTCGCCGGTGTCGTAGACCGCGACGATCGCCGGATGGTTCAGCGAGGCGGCGGACTGTGCCTCACGGCGGAACCGGGCCTGGAAGGACGGGTCACGGGCCAGGTCGGCCCGCAGCGTCTTCACGGCGACGGTGCGGCCGAGCCGGGTGTCCTGGGCGAGGTACACCTCGGCCATGCCACCACGGCCGAGCACCGAGCCCAGCTCGTACCGGCCGCCGAGGCGACGCGGCTCTTCCATAGCTAATCCAGCCCTCTCCGTCTGTCCCGACCGCACCCATGGGTGGTCCGGCGGTGTGTGCTGTTCGCGCATACGCTACCGGCCCCGGGCAGGCGTTCCGCCCGGGGCCGGTAGCTGATACCCGACCGGTACCTGGCCCGTACCGGGTCGGGACCGGGTCCTTACGGGGTCCCTACGGGGACGGGGAATCAGCCCCGGGTCTTCAGGACCGCCTTCATCACGGCCTTCGCGATCGGGGCGGCCAGACCGCCACCGCTGATGTCCTCGCGGCTCGTGCCCGCCGAGTCCTCGACGATCACCGCGACCGCGACCGGGGAGCCCTCGGAGGTCTTCGCGTACGAGATGAACCAGGCGTAGGGGCGCTTGGCGTTCTTCTCGCCGTGCTGGGCCGTACCCGTCTTGCCGCCGACCTTCACGCCGTCCATCTTCAGGTCGGCGTTGCCGCCGGTGCCGTTGGAGACGACGTTCTCCATCATCTGCTGGAGCTGCTGGGCGGTCTCCTGCGAGACCGGGCGGCTCATCTCCTCGGGCTCGTTCTTCTTGACCAGGTCGACGTTCGGGGCGCGCAGCTCGTCGATCATGTACGGCTTCATCAGCTTGCCGTCGTTGGCGATCGCCGCCGTGACCATCGCCATCTGGAGCGGGGTGGTGGCGGTGTTGAACTGGCCGATGGACGACTGGGCGTTGCCACCGCGGTCCATCTTCTTGTCGTAGACGGAGGCGGCGGAGCGGACCGGCACGTACTGCTCGGCGTTGAAACCGAACTTCTCCGCCATCTCCACCATCTTGTCCCGGCCGACCTCGTCGCCGAGCTTGGCGAAGACCGAGTTGCAGGAGACTTCCAGCGCACGGTTCAGGGAGGCGTTCTCGCAACCCTGCGCGTGGTTCTTCATCGGCACCGTGGACAGCGGCAGGATGTACGGCTCCGGCGTCTTCGTCGGCGCGTTGATGTCGGTGACCTTGCGGTTCTCCAGGGCGGCGGCGGCGGTGACGACCTTGAAGACGGAACCGGGCGGGTAGATCTCGCGGAGCGCGCGGTTCAGCTTCGGCTTGTTCTTGTCCTTCTCCAGCGCGATCCACGCCTTCTCGTCCGCGCGGGAGTAGCCGGCGATGGAGGAGGGGTCGTACGAGGGGGTGGAGGCCATCGCCAGGATCTTGCCGGTCTTCGGCTCGATGGCGACGACGGCACCGGTCTTCTTGCCGAGACCCTCGAAGGCGGCCTTCTGCGCGGCGCCGTTCAGGGTGGTGACGACGTCGCCGCCCTTCTTCTTCTCGCCGGTGAACATGGCGAGGGTGCGGTCGAAGAAGAGCCGGTCGTCGTTGCCGGTGAGGATGCCGTCCTCGATCTTCTCGATCTGGGTGGCGTCGTAGGCCTGCGAGGCGAAGCCGGTGACCGGGGCCCACATGGGGCCGTCGACGTAGGTCCGCTTGTACTTGTAGTACTCGTCCTTGGAGTCGACGGAGCCGGTGATCGGCTTGCCGTCGACGATGATGTTGCCGCGCTCGTTGGCGTACCGCTCGATCTGGACCCGCCGGTTGGTGGCGTGGGTGCTCAGTTCGTCGGCGCGGACGAACTGGATCCAGTTGTCCCGTACGAGCAGGGCGAGGACGAGCAGGCCGCAGAAGATCGCGACCCGGCGCAGCGGCTTGTTCACGGACGGACCACCTGGGTCATCTCGGCGTCGGGGGACGGGGCGGGCGCGGGCGCGGGACGGCGCGCGGTGTCGCTGATCCGGATCAGGATGCCGATCAGGGCCCAGTTGGCGATCACGGAGGAACCGCCGTACGCGAGGAACGGCATGGTCATGCCGGTGAGCGGGATGAGGCCCATCACACCGCCGGCGACCACGAAGATCTGGAGTGCGAAGGCGCCGGAGAGGCCCATCGCGAGCAGCTTGCCGAAGGGGTCGCGGGCGGCGAGGGCGGTACGGATGCCGCGCTCGACGATCAGCCCGTAGAAGAGCAGGAAGACCATCACACCGGTGAGGCCCAGCTCCTCGCCGACCGTGGCGAAGATGAAGTCGGAGTTGGCCGCGAAACCGATGAGGTCGGAGTTGCCCTGGCCGAGGCCGGTGCCGAGGATGCCGCCGGAGCCGAAGGACATCAGCACCTGGGTCATCTGCTGGCAGGCGGCGACGCCTTCCGTGGCGCAACTGAAGGGGTCGGCCCAGGCGTCGACACGGGCTTGCACGTGGCCCGCGAAGGACGCCACGCCCACCGCTCCCGCGACGGACATCAGGAGACCCATGACGATCCAGCTGGTCCGCTCCGTCGCCACGTACAGCATGATCACGAACATGCCGAAGAACAGCAGGGAGGTGCCGAGGTCGTTCTCGAAGACCAGGATGAGGAGGCTGACCGCCCAGATCGTCAGGATCGGGCCGAGGTCGCGGCCACGGGGCAGGTAGAGCCCCATGAAGCGGCGGCTGGCCAGGGCGAGCGCGTCGCGCTTCACCATGAGGTAGCCGGAGAAGAAGACCGCGAGCACGATCTTCGCGAACTCGCCCGGCTGGATCGAGAAGCCGGCGACCCGGATCCAGATCTTGGCGCCGAAGCTGTCCATGCCGAGGCCCGGGACGAGCGGCAGGAGCAGGAGGACGAGGGACACGGCCATGGAGATGTACGTGTAGCGCTGGAGGACCCGGTGGTCCTTGAGCAGCAGCAGCACGCCCACGAACATGGCGATGCCGATCGCCGAGTACATCATCTGGCTGGGGGCGTCCGGGCTGAAGCTGCCGTACCGCCGCATCGAGGTGGCGATCAGCCGCGGCGACTGGTCCAGGCGCCAGATCAGTACCAGGCCCATGCCGTTCAGCAGGGTCGCGAGGGGCAGCAGCAGCGGGTCCGCGTACGGGGCCCACTTCCGGACCACCAGGTGCGCGACGCCCGCGAGGAGGGCCAGGCCGAGCCCGTACCCGAGCATGCCGGCCGGGACCTTGCCGTCGATGGCCAGGCCGACGTTGAGGTACGCGAACACCGGGATGACGACGGCGAACGCGAGCAGCGCCAGCTCGGTGTTGCGCCGGCTCGGCGCCTCGATCGCGCCGATGGTGGTCGTGTTGGTGACAACGCTCATGGTGGTGAAAGGCCCCCCTACGGGTGCTTACTGCTTGCCGCAGTTCGAGGCCAGCTTCTGCTCCTCCCCCGTGAGGGTGGGACCCGGGGACGGAGCGGCTGTGGTGGGCTTGGAGTCGGGGGCGGTGCCGTCGGGCTTCTGGGCCGGCGGCTTGCTCGCCTGGTCGGCGGCCTGCTCGGCGGCGGCACGGCGCTGCTCGGTCTTCTTGCAGGCGGAGGCCTGCACGGCCAGCTCGGCGATCTTCGTACGGGCCTTGCCCAGGCTGCCGCCCGCGATCGTGTCCTCGACCTGCTTCCGCTGGTAGGCGGGGAGGTACTTGAGTTCGATCTCGGGGTGGTCCTTCTCGACCTTCGACAGCGAGATCCACGCCAGGTCCTGGCTGATGCCCTGGTAGAGCGCCACGTGCTGGTCCTTGGAGCCCACGAAGTACTGGGTCTGCGTCCAGCGCCAGCCGCCGTAGAGGCCGCCGCCGAGGAGGGCGAGGACCAGGAGCAGGAAGAAGGAGCGCTTGAGCCACGTGCGGCCCTTGCGCGGCTTGACGAAGTCGTCCTCGGTGTACGACTCGAAGGAGCCCTCCGGGGGCATCCCGTCGTAGCCGTGGTCGTCGCCGCTGCCGGGCGGGCCGAAGCCGCCGGCCGGGGGCTGCCGGTGGGCGGCGTGGCGGCCGAGCCCGGAGGCGCGGCCGGCCGGGGTCTGCATGGCCCCGCCGTCGTTCAGCTGGGCCTGGTTCTCGGCGACCGCGCCCACGATGACCGGGGTGTCGCTGAGGTGGCCGGCCAGGGTGTCGCCGCCGTCGACGTCGAGGACGTCGGCGACGATCACCGTGATGTTGTCGGGGCCGCCGCCGCGCAGCGCGAGCTGGATCAGCTCCTGCACGGTCTCCTGCGGGCCCTGGTAGCTGGCGAGGGTGTCCTCGAGGGTCTGGTGCGAGACCACGCCGGACAGGCCGTCGGAGCAGATCAGGTACCGGTCGCCGGCCCGGACCTCGCGGATGGAGAGGTCGGGCTCGACGTGGTCGCCGCTGCCGAGCGCGCGCATGAGGAGCGAGCGCTGCGGGTGGGTGGTGGCCTCTTCCTCGGTGATCCGGCCCTCGTCGACGAGCCGCTGGACCCAGGTGTGGTCCTGGGTGATCTGGGTCAGGACGCCGTCGCGGAGCAGGTAGGCGCGCGAGTCGCCGACGTGCACCAGACCGAGCCGCTGGCCGGTCCAGAGGAGGGCGGTGAGCGTGGTGCCCATGCCCTCCAGCTGCGGGTCCTCCTCGACCATCATCCGCAGCTGGTCGTTGGCGCGCTGCACCGCCGTACCGAGCGAGGTGAGGATGTCGGAGCCGGGGACGTCGTCGTCGAGCGTGACGAGGGTGGAGATCACCTCGGAGGAGGCGACCTCGCCGGCGGCCTGGCCGCCCATGCCGTCGGCGATGGCGAGCAGCCGGGGACCGGCGTAGCCGGAGTCCTCGTTGCCCTCGCGGATCATGCCCTTGTGCGAGCCCGCGGCGAATCGCAGCGACAGAGTCATGCGCACCTGCCCTGTCGACGCTGCATCGGGGTACAGCCGGTCTCGACCCACACTGCCCACCCTCCGGTCGCTCCGGTCACTTCAGTCGCTCCGGACGCGTCAACCGCTCCGGCCGGGAGCGCGGCACGTCCCGCGGCGGGGACCGCCCCGGCTCGCTCGCTCCGCTCGCGCCTCTTCATGATGCAGCCACTACTTCCGCAGCTCGATGACGGTCTTGCCGATGCGGATCGGCGCGCCCAGCGGAATCGGCGTGGCGGTGGTGAGGCGGGCCCGGTCGAGGTACGTGCCGTTGGTGGACCCGAGGTCCTCGACGATCCACTGGCCGTCCCGGTCCGGGTAGATCCGGGCGTGCCTGCTGGAGGCGTAGTCGTCGTCGAGGACGATCGTCGAATCGTGCGCCCGGCCCAGCGTGATCGTCTGGCCCTGGAGGGCGACGGTCGTGCCGGTGAGGGTGCCCTCGGACACGACGAGCTTGGTCGGGGCGCCGCGGCGCTGGCGCCCGCCGCCCGTGTTCTGCTGGCCGCGCTGCTGCGGGGGCGCGGCGGCCTGGCGCCCGGCCTGCTGGGGCCGCGCCTCCTGGCGCCGCGAACCGCGCTGGGTGACCCGCGTACCGAAGAGGTCGC
Organism: Streptomyces bikiniensis; assembly: GCA_000716465.1. GTDB lineage: Bacteria > Actinomycetota > Actinomycetes > Streptomycetales > Streptomycetaceae > Streptomyces > Streptomyces bikiniensis. Next base: position 50,548 of record JNWL01000005.1, on the reverse strand, counting down.
TGCGGATGACCTGGACGGCCACGATGACGAACAGCCACAGAACGGCCAGGAAACCCAACCGCATGACCGTCAGGGTCAGCTCTGACATTGCCCCCGCTTCACCCTTCGGCTTGCCGGTAAACGATGGTGGTGCTGCCCACGACGATCCGCGAGCCGTCGCGGAGCGTAGCGCGGGTGGTGTGCTGCCCGTCCACCACGATGCCGTTGGTGGATCCGAGATCCTGGATCGTCGAGGGCGTTCCGGTCCGGATCTCGCAGTGCCGGCGGGAGACGCCGGGATCGTCGATCCTCACGTCCGCGTCGGTGCTGCGGCCGAGGACCAGGGTCGGGCGCGAGATCTGGTGGCGGGTGCCGTTGATCTCGATCCAGCGGCGCACCTGGGTGCCCGCTCCGCCGTGGGTGGCGGGGCCGGGCATGGCGCCGGGGCCGCCGGAGGGGCGGCCCGCGGCGGTCGGCGGCCGGTGACCGGGCGCGCCGGGAGGTGGTGAGGCGGGCATGGGCGGGGCGCCGGCCGGGGGGTACCCGTAGCCGTCGCGGCCCTGCTGCTGTCCGCCCGTGGGCGGCTGCGGCTGTGACGTACTCGACGCCAGCGTGCGGCTGCGGACGCGGTACAGGCCGGTGTCAAGGTCCTCGGCCTTCTCCAGGTGGACCTTGATCGGTCCCATGAAGGTGTACCGCTGCTGCTTGGCGTAGTCCCTGACCAGGCCGGCGAGCTCGTCGCCGAGCTGGCCCGAGTAGGGGCTCAGACGCTCGTAGTCCGGTGTGCTCAACTCGACGATGAAGTCGTTGGGCACGACGGTCCGCTCGCGGTTCCAGATCTGCGCGTTGTTGTCGCACTCGCGCTGGAGCGCGCCGGCGATCTCGACCGGCTGGACCTCGGACTTGAAGACCTTGGCGAAGGTGCCGTTGACCAGACCTTCGAGACGCTGCTCGAAACGCTTCAGGACTCCCATGGGGCACCTCCTCCGTCGTTGCCGTCCTGGCACTGCTTACTGATCGTATCCACGCGTCGGGAAATCGGCTGGTTCCCCTTCTCTGCCCTGTGGACGAGTGTCACCTCTCACAGGTTGCCCCCACGGATCGTAGAGGCGGCCTGTGGACAGTGTCCCGCACCCTGCTGTGGAAGCGGGGGCTCGGTCCGGGGTCCGGGCGGTCCGTCCCTGTTCCTCCCCTCTCCCTCCCCCTCCCTCTCCTTCCCCTCCAGCCTCTCCCCCCTTCCCCCTGTCCCCCTTCTCCCTTCCCCTCCAGCCGTCTCCCTCTCCTTCGGCCCGTCTTCCCTCCCGTCCCTCCGTCCTTCCTGTCCTTCCACCCGTCTCCCCCTCCTGCCGGCCGCCTGCTTCCACCCGCCTCCGTCCGCCCTACCCCTGTTCCGCCTCCCCTCACCCTGGTCACCTTGGTCTCCGCGAGCGGAGCCGAAACAACGGATGTGAATCCACGGTCTGCGACGTGCTAATCTTCTGATGTCGCCAGGCGCTCCCACCGAAAAGTGAGAGAGTCCGGAGCACACCCAATGCGCGGGTGGCGGAATAGGCAGACGCGCTGGATTCAGGTTCCAGTGCCCGAAAGGGCGTGGGGGTTCAACTCCCCCCTCGCGCACCAGGAGCATCGCTCCAGCTGTACCGATGAGAAGGTCGGCACCATGAAAATGGTGCCGACCTTCTTGGTTTTCGCGGTGCTTGCCGGGTCGTTGTGGTGAGGTACTCCGGTTGTGGGGCACTCCGGCTGTGAGGTACTCCACAGGATGCGCGACCTTCGTCGTCGAGGGGTGGGACGAAAGAGGGAAGGCCGGCGGTGGGGCCGGTGCCTAGGGTGCGGGCGTGGACGCTATGTCGAAGTCGGGGGACCGGGGTTCGTACGGGATCGGGGCCGCACTCGCCGCCGGGTGGGCCTGGTTCGCGGTGCCCGGGCAGTGGTCGGGGCGCAGGACCACCGGTGAGGTGGCGCTCGCCGTGGTCGTGGGGCTGCTCGGTGCCGGGGCCGAGGAGCTGCTGGGCGGCGAGGGGTGGGGGTTGGCGGCGGTCGCCGCCGGTGCCGCCGTGCTTTCGCTGCTGCGACGGCGGCTCCCCGCGAGCGTGCTCGTTCTGACGGCGGCGTTCTCTCCCTTCGTCCCCGGGTTCGGGCCGTTGCTGATCGTGGCCGGCTGGTCGGCCGGCCGGTACATCGCGAGCGCGGGGCGGGCGCTCGCCGCGTTCATCGCCGCCTTCGTCCTCGACGTCGGCGGGACGCTCCTGGACACCTGGGACCGGCAGCGGCTCTTCACCGTCGTCTTCATGGCGACCCTCTACTACCTGGGGACCACCCTGGCCCCCGGACTCGCCCACCGCTACTGGACCCAGCGGCGGTCCCTGCTGCACGCGCTCCAGGAGCGCAACGCCCAACTGCTGCGCGAGAGAACCATGGTGGCCTGGCAGGCGCGGCTGCGGGAGCGGCAGCGCATCGCCCAGGACATGCACGACAGCCTCGGGCACCAACTGGCCCTGATCGCCGTGCACACGGGGGCCCTGGAGGTCGACCGCGAGCTGAACGAGCGGCAGCGCGAGGCGGTCGGTGTCCTGCGGAGCGCCTCGGTGACCGCGATGCACGAGCTGCGGGAGGTCGTCGGGATACTCCGCGACGGGACCGGGGCGGCGAACGGCCCCGTGGTGCCCGCGCCCCCGGGGGACGAGACGGGGAGGGCGGCCCGGGGGATCGCCGGCATCGAAGGGCTCGTGGCGGCGGCCCGGGCGGCCGGCACCGAGGTCGGGCTGCGCCGGACGGGGGAGGAGCGGCCGCTCGCGCCGGCGGCCGACCACGCTGCGTACAGGATCGTGCAGGAGGCCCTGACCAACGCCTACAAGTACGCGCCGGGGGCACCGATCGGCGTCGAACTGCGCTACGAGCCGGACGCCTTCGTGGTGGAGGTCGTCAACGAGGAGCCGGCGGACGGACCCGCAGAGGACATGGTGAGCGGCGGGCAGGGGCTGACCGGCCTTGCCGAACGGGCCCGGCTGGTGGGCGGCATGTGCCACGCGGGCCCGGCCGACGACGGCGGGTTCCGGGTGGCCGGGATGCTGCCGTACGGGGCGGCGCCGGTCGCGGAGGAGGTGCCTTTGGTCGATGCGGTCGACGACTTCCGGCAGCAGACCACGAAGCCGCTGGTGGGCGATGGTCGTCCGGTCGTGGTCGGACCGGCCGACTGGACTTTCACCGAGCGGGAGCTGGCGATGGCGATGCGTGGGGGCAGGGGCGCGAGCACGGGCAGGGGGGTCGCGCTGGGCTGCGGGATCGCGTTCGGGGCGCTCGTCCTGCTTCTGGTGGCGGGGGGCTTCGGCCTCTACTTCCTGATCGGTTCGCTGGAGAAGGGGATGATCGATCCGGCGGAGTACGAGGCGGTGAGGGTCGGGGCGAGCGAGCAGGAGGTCCGTGCCCAACTGCCCTCGGGCGACTCGATAGCCACGGTGGGCCTCCAGAGTTCGGGGCCCGCGCGGCCGGAAGGGGCCGAGTGCCTGATGCTGCTGTCCTCGGAGACGAGCGAGAACTGGGACGAGGAGCCCGTTTTCCGGTTCTGCTTCAAGGACGGCAAGCTGATCGAGAAGAAGTCGTACATGGCCGAGCAGCGGTAGCGCGGCCGCTCGTACCGGAGCCGTGGGGGAGAAGCTGTGGCAGGGCAGCCCATCAGGGTCGTGATCGCCGACGACGAGCCGCTGATCAGGGCAGGGATCAGGATGATCCTCACCTCGGACCCCGACATCCAGGTCGTCGGGGAGGCGGCCGACGGGCGGGCTGCGGTCGAGGCGGCGCGGGCGCACGCCGCCGACGTGGTGCTGCTCGACATCCAGATGCCGGTGCTCGACGGGCTCTCGGCGCTGCCGGAGCTGCGGCGGGCGGCTCCCGGGGCCCGGGTCGTCGTCCTGACGACCTTCGGCGAGCGGGAGAACGTCCTGCGGGCGCTGGAGCACGGGGGTGCCGGGTTCCTGCTCAAGGACACGGCGCCCGCGGAGCTGATCGGGGCGGTGCGGGCGGCCGCGGCGGGAGACGCGTACCTGTCGCCGGCGGCGACCCGGCACGTGGTGGAGCGGCTCGCCAAGGGCCGGGAGGCGGCCCGTGCCGAGGAGGCGCGGGGGCGGGTGGCGGCGCTGAGCGAGAAGGAGCGGGACGTCCTGGCGCTGCTCGGGGAGGGGCTCTCCAACGCGGACGCGGGGAAGCGGCTGCACATGAGCGAGGGCACGGTGAAGACGTACGTGAGCCGGATCCTGGCCAAGCTGGACTGCGAGAACCGGGTCCAGGCGGCGCTGCTCGCGCGGGACGCGGGGCTGTAACCGCGTCGTTGTGGCCGTGTCGTCGTAGCCGTGCAGACGCCTCCCGGCGTGCGCGGGTCAGGGCGAGGGACGGTCCGGGAGGTCGTTCGTGCCGGCGTCGTTGTAGCGCAGGAGGTACGCGGCGAAGTGGGCCAGGTCCTCGGCGGACCAGTCCTTGAGGCGCTCCTGGTAGGCCGCCTGGCGGTTCGTCCGGGCGGTGGCGAGGACCTTCGTGCCCGCTTCCGTGGCGTGCAGGACCTGTACGCGGTGGTCGTCGGGGGCCGGCCGGCGCTCCACGAAACCGAGCTTCTCCAGGCCGGCGAGCTGGCGGCTGACCGTCGACTTGTCCAGCAGGTAGTGGGCCGCGAGATCGGTGGCGCGGCAGCCGTGCCGCTCCTCGATGTGGGCGAGGAGCGTGTAGGAGACGAGCGGGAGCTCGGGATGGACCCGGGCCGCCGCGGCGCGGGCCCGGCGGGCGAAGGCCGTCAGCTCGCGCTGGATGACGTCCAGGGACGTCTCGCGGGGTGGCTGCGCGCCGCCGGTCATGGGGGCTCCCTCGTCGTCGTGCGGGCGCTGTTCGCCCACCACGACCTTTCAGTTGTATAGTACAACGGTTCTTTAGTTGTAAAGGCCAACCATGGAGGTCTCGGTGTCCGCAGGACCGAACACCAGGGGAGCGTTGAAGCACGTCCTCGGGCATCTGCTCACCCCCCTGCTGATGTGCGTCGGCATGGGTCTCGCCTACCTCGGCGCCTTCCACGCCCCCGAACCCCACGACCTGCGCGTCGACGTCGTCGGCTCGGGCCCCACGACCCGGGTGCTCGCCCAGTCGCTGCAGGACGAGGGGGCGGGCGCCCTCGACGTGCGTACCGTCGCCGACCGGGAGATGGCCGTCACCGCGCTGCGCGAGCAGCACAGCTTCGGCGCCTACGTGCCCGGCGAGAAGCCCGAACTCCTCGTCGCCTCCGGCTCCTCCGACACCAGCGCCATGGCGGTCGAGAAGGTGTTCACCAAGGTCGCCGCCGCGCAGGACGCCCCGCTGAAGGTCACCGACATCGCCCCCACCGCCTCCGGCGACCCCACCGGCCAGGGCGTCTTCTTCCTCCTTGTCGCCCTCAGCATCGGCGCGTACGCCTCGGTCGCCGTCATCGGCGGCGCCGGGGCCGTCCTGCCCATGCGGATCAGGGTCCTCCTCGCCGCCGGCATGTCGTTCGTCGTCAGCCTGATCGGCACCCTCTTCGCCGGACCGGTCTTCCACCTGGTCGACCGGGGACTCGGCGGGGTGTGGGCGATGTCCTGGCTGTACGCGGCGGGCATCCTGCTCGTCGGCGTCGGCCTGCACACCTTCCTGCGCCGCTGGACCACGCTCGGCGTGATGGTCCTCTTCGTCATGCTCAACTTCACCAGCTCCGGCGGCATCTACCGGCCCGAGCTCCAGCCCGGCTTCTTCGGCGCCCTGCACGCCTTCTGGAACGGCGCGGGCTTCGTCGAGGGCGTGCGCGCCCATGTGTACTTCGACGGCCACGACCTCGGTGGGAACGTCCTCGTCCTCGCCCTCTGGCTCGTCGTCGGCGCCGTCCTCGTCACCGTCGCGGGCCTCACGGAGGCGCGGCGCGCGAAGGCGGTCGCCGGGCCTTCCGTCGAGGGGTCCGCGGAGGAGAAGGCCGAGGCCGAGGAGGAGATGGAGGAGGCCGTCGCGGTCTGAGGCCTGCCCCGTCCCGGTCCGCCCTGTCCCGGTCCGCCCGTCCCGGTGCGCCCCATACTGGTCCGCTCCACCCCGGTCCGTACGGCCGGGACGCGTCCGGAGGGGTTGTCCACAGGTGCTTGTCCACAGGGGAAGACGACCGATCCGCGACGGATGTACGGTCGGGGCCGAGCGAGGACGGACAACGCATCGGGGGAGGGCGTCCCATGGACGTGATCACGGCTGTCGCGCCGGAACAGCGCGGTACGGGCGGTACTGGCAGTACTGGCGGTACGGACGGGGTGCGGGACGCGGCGCGCATCCCGTACGTGCCGGGGTTCGCACGCCGGGTCGCCCCCGGGTCCGGCGCCTCCCCCAAGGAGCGGGGCAAGGCGCTCCGTGAGCGGGTCCCCCGCTCCTCGCACGCCCGGCAGGACCCCGTCCTCGACCGCCCGGACGCCGTCCGCGCCGTCGAGGAGTCGAACTTCGGCCGGGTACCGGAGCTCGCGCCGATCCGGGTCGGCAGGATGGCGGCGAGCCCGTTCGCCTTCCTGCGCGGCTCCGCCGGACTGATGGCCCAGGATCTCGCCGGGACCCCCGCCACCGGGATCGCCGCGCAGATCTGCGGCGACGCGCACGCCGCCAACTTCGGCCTCTACGGGGACGCCCGCGGCCGTCTCGTCATGGACCTCAACGACTTCGACGAGACCGTCGTAGGCCCCTGGGAGTGGGACCTCAAGCGGCTCGCCACCTCCCTCGTCCTCGCCGGACGGGAGGTCGGCGCGGACGAGGAGACCTGCCGGGCCGCCGCCTTCGACGCCGTCGGCGCCTACCGGCGCACCATGCGCCTGCTCGCCCGGCTCCCCGCCGCCGACGCCTGGAACGCGATCGCCGACGAGGAGCTCGTCTCCCACGCCGACGCCCACGACCTCCTCGGCATCCTGGAGAAGGTCTCCGCCAAGGCCCGCAACAACACCAGCGCCCGGTTCGCCGCCCGGTCGACCGAGGCCGTGACGGACGCCGAGGGCGGAGGCCGCAGGTTCGTCGACGCTCCCCCGGTGCTGCGGAGGGTCCCGGACGCCGAGGCGGCCCGGGTCGCCGCCTCCCTCGGCCCGTACCTGGAGACCGTGTCCGAGGACCGGCTGCCGCTCCTCGCGCGGTACGCCGTCCACGACGTGGCCTTCCGGGTGGTCGGCACCGGCAGCGTCGGCACCCGCTCCTACGTCGTGCTGCTCCTCGACCACCGGGGCGAGCCGCTGGTGCTCCAGGTCAAGGAGGCCCGGCCCTCGGCCCTGCTCCCCCACCTGCCGGCCGCGGGCTTCACCGTGAAGGACGCGGGCCACGAGGGGCGGCGCGTGGTGCTCGGGCAGAAGCGGATGCAGGTGGTCAGCGACATTCTGCTCGGTTGGACCAGCGTCGACGGGCGACCGTTCCAGGTGCGCCAGTTCCGCAACCGCAAGGGCAGCGTCGACCCCGCCGCGCTCACCGCCGACCAGGTCGACGACTACGGGCGGATGACCGGCGCCCTGCTGGCCCGTGCCCACGCCCACAGCGCCGACCCGCGCCTGATATCCGGCTACTGCGGAAAGAACGAGGAACTGGACGAGGCCGTCGCCTCCTATGCCGTCGCGTACGCCGACCGCACCACGGCCGACCACGCGGACCTGCTCTCCGCCGTCCGCTCCGGGCGGGTGGCGGCCGAGCTCGGCGTCTGACGCGGCGCTGGGCCGGAGTCCCCGCCCCTTACGCTGGGAGGGTGACGAGCCGGAGCGAGGACAGCGACGTGGACCAGGGCCTGGAGCAGGGCGCGGACACCGGGGGCGACGAGCGTCCCGAGGCACGGCTCGCGCGCGCCGTGCGGGCGGCCGAGCAGGCGTTGATCGAGTTCGAGATCGCCGTCGAGACCTTCCGGGTCGAGGTGGAGAACTTCTCCCGGCTGCACCACCAGCGGCTCGGCCCGATGTACGCGCGGCTCGACGAGCTGGAGGCGCAGATCGCCGAGGCCCGGGCGGCGCGCACCGGCGATCCGGAGGACCTGCGGCGGGCCCGGGAGGCCCGGGCGGCGGTCATGCCGATGCCCGGGGTGGAGGAGCTGTTCCACGACTGGATCGACGCCGACGGCCTCTCCCCCGAGGCGGCCGCCATGCTCACCGAGCGGCCGGTCCAGCCGCCGAAGCGGGTCCGGCCCGGCGAGGAGGCCCGCAGGCTCTACCGCGAGCTGGCCCGCAAGGCCCACCCCGACCTGGCCCGCGAGGAGGGCGAGCGGAAGCGGCGCGAGGAGTTCATCACCCGGGTGAACGCCGCCTACGCCCGGGGCGACGAGCGCCTGCTGCGCGAGCTGTCCGCCGAGTGGGAGGCCGGTCCGGCGCCGGCCGAGGAGCGGCTCGACGAGAGCGAGGAACTGTACGCGCGCCTGGAGTGGCTGGCGGAGCGCAAGGACATGCTGTCGGCGCTGGCGCGCGAGCTGGAGGAGAGCGCGATCGGCGCGATGCTGCGGATGGCGCCGGACGACCCGGACCGGCTCCTGGAGGAGATCGCCGAGCAGCTGCTCGCGCAGGTCTCCGAGCGGGAGAACGAGCTGTCCGGTCTGGTGCAGTAGGTTTTTCCGTGCGCCCGAGGCCCTTCGGGCGGTTCTGACGAGAGAAGGCCGGTCCCATGAATGTCTCCCCGCTGCCCTCGGTGGACGCGGCTTCCGTGCCGGCCGATGCCCTGGTGCTGGACGTCAGGGAGGAGAACGAGTGGGCGGCCGGGCACGTCGAGGGCGCGGTGCACGTGCCGATGAGCGACTTCGTGGCCCGCTTCGGCGAGGTCACCGAGTCCCTGGCCGAGCACGGCCGGGCCTATGTGATGTGCCGGGTGGGCGGCCGGTCGGCCCAGGTCACGCAGTACCTGCTCCAGCAGGGCTTCGACGCGGTGAACATCGACGGCGGGATGCTCGCCTGGGACGGCGCCGGGCGCCCGATGGTGGCGGAGAACGGCGCCGAGGCGTTCGTCCTCTGACCCCCGGGCCGGGGCCCGGAGACAGGGCCCGCGCCGTTCCCCGTTCCCTTCGTTCAGATTCCGTCAGCGGTCGAAGTCCAGCTCCACGTCGGCGGTGGTAGGGCGGGACTGGCAGGCCAGGACGTAACCGGCCTCCGTCTCGTCCGGCTCCAGGGCGAAGTTGCGGTCCATCCGCACCTCCCCGCCGACCACGAAGGCCCGGCAGGTGCCGCACACCCCGCCCTTGCAGGCGTACGGGGCGTCCGCGCGGGCCCGGAGCACGGTGTCCAGGAGCGTCTCGCCCCGTTCCACCGGCCAGGTGCCGGACCGGCCGTGCAGGGTCGCGGTCAGGGTGGCGTGCGCGGGGGCGTCGGCCGCCGGAGCCGCCACGGGTGCGGAGCCGTCGTCGACGTGGAAGATCTCCTGGTGGATCCGGCCCCGGTCGACGCCCAGGTCGCGCAGCGCACGCTCGGCGCCCTGCACCAGGCCGAACGGGCCGCACAGGAACCAGCCGTCCACCTCGCCGACCGGCAGCAGTGCGGGGAGCAGCCCCGCGAGCCGCTCGCGGTCGAGCCGGCCCGACGGCAGGCCCGCCTGCTGCTCCTCCCGGGAGAGCACGGTGACCAGCTGGAAGCGGCCGGGGTAGCGGTCCTTCAGGTCGGCCACCTCGTCCAGGAACATCGTGGACGCGGTGGTGCGGTCGCTCCGGACCAGGCAGAACCGGGCCTCCGGCTCGCGGGCGAGCAGGGTGGCCGCCATCGAGAGCACCGGGGTGATGCCGCTGCCGCCGACGACGGCCGCGAAGTAGCCGGGGCGCGGGGCGAGCGTGAAGCGGCCCGTCGGCTCCATGACCTCCACGAGGTCGCCGGCGGCCAGCTCCTTGAGCGCGTACGTCGAGAACGCGCCGCCGTCCACGAGCCGGATGCCGACGCGCAGGACGGGCGGCTCGCCGACCGGAGCGGCGGGGGCGCAGATCGAGTACGTGCGCCGGACCTCCTCGCCCCGCTCGCCGGTGCGCCGCAGCGCGAGGTGCTGGCCGGGCAGGTGCCGGTAGGCCTCGTGCAGCTCGGGCGGGACCGCGAAGGTGACGGCCACGGAGTCGTCCGTGAGCCGCTCGACCTCGCTGACCCTGAGCGGATGGAACCCGGCCCGTCCCGCGCCTGAGGACACCATCTACAGCTCCTTGAAGTGGTCGAACGGTTCGCGGCAGGCCGTGCAGCGGCGCAGGGCCTTGCACGCGGTGGAGGAGAAGCGGCTCAGGAGCTCGGTGTCGGTGGAGCCGCAGTGCGGGCAGCGGATCGCGAGCGTCAGCGGCACGGGACCGCCGGCCGGGCCCTGCGGGCGCGGCGGGGCGATGCCGAACTCGGTGAGCTTGCGCCGCCCCTCCTCGCTGATGTCGTCGGTGGACCACGCCGGGGTGAGGACCGTGACGACGGAGACCTCGGGGACCCCGTGGGCGTGGAGGGCGCTCTCGATGTCCGACGACATGGCCTCGATCGCCGGGCAGCCCGTGTACGTCGGGGTGAGGGTGACTTCGACCCGGCCGGGTCCGGTGACGTGGACGCCCCGCATCACGCCCAGCTCCTCCAGGGTGAGGACGGGCAGCTCGGGGTCGGGGACCGCGCCGGCGATCCGGCTCAGCTCCTCCTCCAGGGCCGTCATGGTCACCACGACGCCCCCGGGTGGCTGCGGTGCAGGTGCTGCATCTCGGCCAGCATCCGCCCGAAGGGTTCGGTGTGCAGGCCCTGGCGGCCCGCGCCCGCGCTCCAGGCGCCGGTGCGCGGCCCGGAGGGCACGGCGAGCGTCGCCCTGCCGAGGACGTCCGCCACCGACTCCAGCCAGGCGCTCTCCAGGGCCGCGTGGTCCACGTCGAGCCCCTCGACCGGCTGGAACAGCTCGCCGGTGTACCGCCACAGGGCCTCGCAGGCCCGGCTCATCCGCTCGTGGCTCTCGGGGGTGCCGTCGCCGAGCCGCAGCGTCCAGTGCTCGGCGTGGTCCCGGTGGTAGGCGACCTCCTTGACGGCCTTCGCCGCGAGACCGGCGAAGGGCCCGTCGCCGGAGGCCAGCCGCGCGTACAGCAGGTGCTGGTAGGTGGAGAAGTACAGCTGCCGGGCGATGGTGTGGGCGAAGTCGCCGTTCGGCTGCTCGACGAGCTGGACGTTCCGGAAGGAGCGCTCCTCGCGGAGGTAGGCCAGTTCGTCCTCGTCACCGACGAGTGAGAGCAGGACGCGGGCCTGGCCGAGCAGGTCCAGCGCGATGTTGGCCAGGGCGACCTCCTCCTCCAGGACGGGGGCGGAACCGGCCCACTCCCCCAGGCGGTGGGAGAGGACCAGGGCGTCGTCAGCGAGGGCGAGGGCCGCGCCGACGGGCACGGCGGCGGTGGCGCTCCCGGAGGTGTCGGGGGTGCTCACAGGTGCTTCACCCCCTCCGGGATCTCGTAGAAGGTCGGGTGGCGGTAGGGCTTGTCCGCCGCCGGGTCGAAGAAGGGGTCCTTCTCGTCGGGCGAGGAGGCGGTGATCGCCGCGGAGGGCACCACCCAGATCGAGACGCCCTCGCTCCTGCGGGTGTACAGGTCGCGGGCGTTGCGCAGGGCCATCTCCGCGTCGGGCGCGTGGAGACTGCCCGCGTGGGTGTGGGACAGTCCGCGGCGCGAGCGCACGAACACCTCCCACAGCGGCCAACCGTCGCTCGTCATGCCTGTGCCTTCCCGTTGTTCCCGCCGGTGTGCTTCTCCGCGTGGGCCGCCGCCGCTTCCCTGACCCAGGCGCCGTCCTCGTGGGCCTGGCGCCGCTTGCTCAGCCGCTGGTCGTTGCAGGGGCCGTTCCCCTTGAGGACGTCCCAGAACTCGGTCCAGTCGATCGGTCCGAAGTCGTAGTGCCCGCGCTCCTCGTTCCACCGGAGGTCCGGGTCGGGGAGGGTGAGGCCGAGCGCGTCGGCCTGGGGCGCGGCGATGTCGACGAAGCGCTGCCGCAGCTCGTCGTTGGAGTGGCGCTTGATCTTCCAGGCCATCGCCTGGGCCGTGTGGGTCGACTCGTCGTCCGGCGGGCCGAACATCATCAGCGAGGGCCACCACCAGCGGTTCACCGCGTCCTGCGCCATGGCGTGCTGGGCCTCGGTGCCGTTCGACAGGGCGAGCAGCGCCTCGTACCCCTGGCGCTGGTGGAAGGACTCCTCCTTGCAGACCCGGACCATCGCGCGGGCGTACGGGCCGTAGGAGCAGCGGCACAGGGGGACCTGGTTGGTGATCGCGGCACCGTCCACCAGCCAGCCGATCGCGCCGACGTCGGCCCAGGTCAGCGTGGGGTAGTTGAAGATCGAGGAGTATTTCTGGCGGCCGGAGTGGAGCTTGTCGAGCAGCTCGTCGCGGCTGGTGCCGAGGGTCTCCGCCGCGCTGTACAGGTAGAGGCCGTGGCCCGCCTCGTCCTGCACCTTGGCCATCAGGATCGCCTTGCGGCGCAGCGAGGGGGCGCGGGTGATCCAGTTCGCCTCGGGCTGCATGCCGATGATCTCGGAGTGGGCGTGCTGCGCGATCTGCCGGACGAGCGAGGCGCGGTAGGCCTCGGGCATCCAGTCGCGCGGCTCGATGCGCTCGTCGGCGGCGACGGCGGCGTCGAACACGGCCTCGTGGGCGGCCGCCTCCACCGCGGCCGCGTCCGCCGCGCCGATCGTGCCCGCGCCGCCCGCCGTACCCGCGCTCCCTGCCGTTCCCGCCGTCACCGCAGTCATCAGATCCCCTACCGACCGATCGTTCGGTTCATTGGCTTCAATGGTGAGACGGCGGCCCGTATGGTGTCAACCCTGTGGATAACCGAGGTGGGCCGATCGGGATCGGGGCGGGATGGACACGGACGTCGAAAAGGGCGCGGCCGGGGCGGACGGGGCGGGCAGGACGGGCGCCGGGATCATGGCCCTCTCCCTGCCGTACCAGGTCGTCGTCGCCGTCGCGCTCGCCGTCACCGGCGTGTTCGCCTGCGTCCACCTCGCGATGGTCTTCCTGCACGTGGCGCCGTCCAACACGCTGACCAAGCAGAACGGCCAGGCCGTCGACGACTGGATCTACCCCGAGTTCGAGCAGAACTGGAAGCTCTTCGCGCCCAACCCGCTCCAGCAGAACGTCTCCGTCGAGGCCCGCGCCGAGCTCGCCACCGCCGACGGCGGCCGCCGCACCACCGGCTGGATCGACCTCACGGCCCAGGACGCCGAGGCCGTCCGCCACAACCCGATGCCGAGCCACACCCAGCAGAACCAGCTCCGCAGGGCCGTGGACTTCTACTTCAACTCGCACAACGACGAGCACCGACCCAACGGACTGCGCGGCCGCCTCTCGGAGCAGTACATGCGCCGGATCGCGGTGCAGCGGCTCGACGCCCTGCCCTCCCTCGGCGGCTCCGACGTCCGGCGCGTCCAGCTCCGCGCCGTCACCCGGCCCGTCCCCGCGCCGCGGTGGGGCACCGAGAAGCCGAAGACCTCCGCCCCCACCTACCGCGACTTCCCGTGGTGGCGGATCACCGACGCCGACCGGTCCCCCGGCGCCGGCGCCGACCGGAACCCCGCGGACGCGGCTCCGAACCGTACGGAGGAGGCCCGATGAGCGCCCCGGCCCCGACGCCCGTGTCCGCGCCCACGCGCGCGCGTGCCCGCGAGCCCTTCGACCGCCGGCTCACCCGCGCCGTCCAGACCGTCACCGGCCGCTCCCTCGGCCCGTACCAGAGCGCGATCGTACGGATCGGCTTCTCGCTGACCTGGCTGCTCTTCCTGCTGCGCGAGCTGCCGCACCGGCACCAGCTGTACGGCTTCGAGAGCCCCTGGTCATGGGGGATGGCCGAGCGGCTGATCGCCGACAACCGGGCCTTCACCGTGCTCCTCTGGTCGGACGGGCGGATCTGGTTCGAGATCGTCTACGCACTCGCGGTGCTCTCCGCCGCCCTCCTCCTGGTGGGCTGGCGCACCCGGGCCGTCTCCGTGGTCTTCATGGCCGGGGTGCTGTCGCTGCAGAACCGCGCCGTCTTCGTGGGCGACGGCGGCGACAACGTCCTCCACCTCGCCGCGATCTACCTCGTCCTGATCCGCTGCTCGCAGGTGTGGTCCCTCGACGCCCGGCGGGCGGCCCGCGAGGACCGCGCCGCCCGCGCCGGGGAGCCCCCGCGCCGCGACCTCACCGGCCCGCTGCTGTGGGTCGTGCTCGGCGGCTTCCTCGTGGCCACCACCTGGTTCGCCGACGTCACCGGCGAGTGGTGGATCCCGGTGCTGCTGTGGGTGCTCTGGCTGGGGAACGGGCTGTGGTGGCTGGTCTGCCGGTACGCCCCCGGGGAGCCCCGCACCCTGCTCGACGCCCTCGCCAACCTCGCGCACAACGGCGCCCTGCTCGTGCTCATGGCGGAGGTCTGCCTGATCTACGCCACGGCCGGCTGGTACAAGGTCCAGGGCTCGCGCTGGCAGGACGGCACCGCGCTGTTCTACCCGCTCCACCTCGACTACTTCACGCCTTGGCCCACCCTCTCCGAGCTGCTCGCCGCCAGCGGGATCATGGTGATGGTGCTGACCTACGGCACGGTGATCGTGCAGGTCGCCTTCCCCTTCACGCTCTTCAACCGCAAGGTCAAGAACGTCCTGCTCGTCGCGATGATGCTGGAGCACGCCGGGATCGCCGTGCTCCTCGGCCTGCCGGTCTTCTCGCTGGCGATGATCTCCGCCGACGCGGTGTTCCTGCCGACGGTGTTCCTGGTGGCCCTGGGCGCGCGGGCGACCCGGATCCGGGACCGGCTGCTGCGACGGGCACCGGAGAAGGCACTGCCCGAGCAGCGCCGTACGGACGCGCAGGGTCCCGCGGACGAGCAGCGCCATACGGACGCGCAGGGCCCCGCGGACGGGGAGCGCCCTGCGGGCGGGGAGCACGGCCCCCGTACCCTCGTCGGGTGAGCAGCACCGAAGAGAGGCCCGGGGCCGAGCAGGAGCCGGTCCAGTACGACGAGGGGTTCGGCACCGAGGTCGGCGTCGGACCGCACCCGGAGCCGTGGCCCGAGGGCGAGCGGTACGACCCCGAGCTGCTCGCCGGCGGCGACCGGCGCAACGTCGTCGACCGCTACCGGTACTGGACGCGCGAGGCGGTCGTCGCCGACCTGGACACCCGGCGCCACGACTTCCACGTGGCGGTGGAGAACTGGGGCCACGACTTCAACATCGGCTCGGTGGTGCGGACCGCCAACGCCTTCCTGGCCAAGGAGGTCCACATCGTGGGCCGGCGGCGCTGGAACCGGCGCGGCGCCATGGTCACCGACCGCTACCAGCACGTCCGCCACCACCCGGACACCGCGTCGCTGACCTCGTGGGCGGCGGCCGAGGGCCTGCCCGTCATCGGCATCGACAACCTGCCCGGCGCCGTGCCGCTGGAGCGGACCGTGCTCCCCCGCCGCTGCGTGCTGCTCTTCGGACAGGAGGGCCCCGGGCTCACCGAGGAGGCCCGCGCCCACGTGGAGACGGTCTGCTCGATCGCCCAGTTCGGCTCCACCCGGTCGATCAACGCGGGGGCCGCCGCCGCCATCGCCATGCACGCGTGGATCCAGCGGTACGCGGAGATCGAGACCCCTTAGGGCCCCGGGGCGGCGGGGCCTTGAGGGGCCCCGCCGCACACGGCAGGTCAGGCCTGGCGGCGGACCTCCACCACCCGGAAGCGGTTGGAGACGAAGGCGCCGTCGCACAGCGCGGCGTTCGCCGCCGGGTTCCCGCCGGAGCCGTGGAAGTCGGAGAACGCGGCCGTCTGGTTCACGTACACCCCGCCCGTCAGGTTCAGCGACAGCTGGGCCGCCTCCTCCAGGCAGACCTCCTCCACCGCGCGCTCGACCTCCTCCGAGGTCGTGTACGCGCCGACCGTCATCGCGCCCTTCTCGCGGACCGTGCGCCGCAGCAGCTCCAGGGCGTCGGCGGTGGAGTCCACCGCGACGGCGAAGGAGACCGGGCCGAAGCACTCCGAGAAGTACGCGTCCTGCGCCTCCGGCTTGGAGCCGTCCAGCTTCACGATCACCGGGGTGCGGACCACGGCGTCCGGGAACTCCGGGTTGGCCACCTCGCGGGACGCCAGCGCCACCTCGCCGAGGTCGGCGGCGGCCTCCAGGCGCGCCTTCACGTCCGGGTTGACCAGGGCGCCCAGCAGGCCGTTGGCCCGGGCGTCGTCGCCGAGCAGGCCGTCGACCGCCGCCGCGAGGTCGGCCACGACCTCGTCGTACGACTTGGGGCCCTGGTCGGTGGCGATGCCGTCGCGGGGGATCAGCAGGTTCTGCGGGGTGGTGCACATCTGGCCGCTGTAGAGGGACAGCGAGAAGGCCAGGTTGCCGAGCATGCCCCGGTAGTCGTCGGTGGAGTCCACCACGACCGTGTTGACCCCGGCCTTCTCGGTGTAGACCTGGGCCTGGCGGGCGTTGGCCTCCAGCCAGTCGCCGAAGGCGGTCGAACCGGTGTAGTCGATGATCCGGACCTCGGGGCGCACGGCCAGGGTCTTGGCGATGCCCTCGCCGGGACGCTCGACGGCGAGCGCCACCAGGTTGGGGTCGAAGCCCGTCTCGGCGAGCACCTCGCGGGCGACCCGGACGGTGAGCGCGAGCGGCAGGACCGCGCGCGGGTGGGGCTTGACCAGGACCGGGTTGCCGGTGGCGAGGGAGGCGAACAGTCCCGGGTAGCCGTTCCAGGTGGGGAAGGTGTTGCAGCCGATCACCAGGGCGACGCCCCGGCCGACCGGGGTGAACTCCTTGCTCAGCTCCAGGGGGTCCCGCTTGCCCTGGGGCTTGGACCAGCCGGCCCGCCCGGCGGGGGTGCGGGTCTGCTCCGCGTACGCGTACGCCACGGCCTCCAGGCCGCGGTCCTGGGCGTGCGGGCCGCCGGCCTGGAACGCCATCATGAACGCCTGGCCGCTGGTGTGCATGACGGCGTGGGCGAACTCGTGGGTGCGGGCGGAGATCCGGGCGAGGATCTCCAGGCAGACCAGGGCGCGCGTCTCGGCCCCGGCGTCGCGCCAGGCACCCATGCCCGCGCGCATGGCGGGCAGCAGGACGTCGAGGTCCGCGTGCGGGTACTCGACGCCGAGCTCCGGCCCGTACGGCGAGACCTCGCCGCCGGTCCAGCCGTCCGTGCCGGGCTGGTCGAGCTCGAAGCGGCCGTTCAGCAGGGACTGGTACGCGGTCAGGCCGGCCGCCGCGTCGAGCGAGCCGTCCGCCCCGTAGGCCTTCGGGTGCTCGGGGTGCGGCGACCAGTAGGCGCGGGTGCGGATGGTGTCGAGCGCCTGGTCGAGCGTGGACCGGTGCTTCTCGGCCAGACGGTCGGTGGTCGGCTGAGCGGTGGCCATGGGTGGACCAACTCCTCGTCGAGCTGGGCAGGGAGACACGTACGGAGTTAGAGTAACCGAACGATCGGTCGGGACAAGGGGGTCCGCCGATCCTGTGGAAAACCCATCGGGGAGGATCACTCCCATGAGTGCCGACGTGACCGTCAGGGGGAACGACGACGTGACCGCCAATGAGCCCGCCGCCGTGGAGCAGGACCGCGTTGCAGCCGTGGGGACGGAGGGCGCCGGGGCCGTGGAGTCCGTCGGGCGGGGCCGTGTCGTCGCCGTCGTCGGCACCGGGACCATGGGCCAGGGCATCGCCCAGGTCGCCCTGGTCGCCGGCCACCCCGTGCGCCTCTACGACAGCGCCCCCGGCCGGGCCGGGGAGGCCGTGGCCGCCCTCACCGCCCGCCTCGACCGGCTCGTGGAGAAGGGCCGCCTGGACGCGGGCGCGCGCGAGGCGGCCGTCGGACGGCTGCACGCGGCCGGAGAGCTCGCCGAACTCGCGGACGCGGCCCTCGTGGTCGAGGCGATCGTGGAGGACCTGGAGGTCAAGCGGCGGCTCTTCGCCGACCTGGAGGAGGTCGTCGGCGACGACACCGTCCTCGCCACCAACACCTCGTCGCTCTCCGTCACCGCCATCGCCGGAGGCCTGCGCCTGCCCGGCCGGTTCGTCGGACTGCACTTCTTCAACCCGGCGCCGCTGCTCCCGCTGGTCGAGGTCGTCAGCGGCTTCGCCACCGACCCGGACACCGCCACGCGCGCGTACGAGACGGTGAAGGGCTGGGGCAAGACGCCGGTGCGCTGCGCGGACACCCCCGGCTTCCTCGTGAACCGGATCGCGCGCCCCTTCTACGCCGAGGCGTTCCGGGTGTACGAGGAGGGCGGCGCCGACCCGGCCACCATCGACGCGGCCCTGCGCGAGAGCGGCGGCTTCCGCATGGGTCCGTTCGAGCTGACCGACCTCATCGGCCAGGACGTGAACGAGGCCGTCACCCGCTCCGTCTGGGACGCCTTCCACCAGGACCCCAAGTTCACCCCGTCGCTCGCGCAGCGCCGGCTGGTCGAGTCCGGGCGCCTCGGCCGCAAGACGGGCCACGGCTGGTTCTCGTACGCGGAGGGCGCCGAGTGTTCCGAGCCGCACACGGCCCCGCCGGCGAAGGCGCCGGAGCGGATCACCGTCCGGGGCGACCTGGGCCCGGCCGAGCCGCTGGTGGGTCTCTTCGAGGAGGCTGGGATCACGGTCCGGCGCAAGAAGCGGGGGAACGGCTTCTTCGAGCTGCCGGGCGGCGCCGTGCTGCTGCTCGCCGACGGGGAGACCTCCTTCGAGTACGGCCGTGACGAGGTCGTCTACTTCGACCTGGCCCTCGACTACGCGCGCGCGGACCGGATCGTGCTCTCCACCGCGGAGGAGACCGAGCCGCAGGTGCTCGCCGAGGCGGTGGGCCTCTTCCAGGCGCTCGGCAAGCGGGTGTCCGTGATCAGCGACGTGCCCGGCATGATCGTGGCCCGTACGGTCGCGATGCTGGTCGACCTCGCGGTCGACGCGGTCGACCGGAGGGTCGCCACCGCCGAGGACGTCGACACCGCGATGCGGCTCGGGGTCAACTACCCGGCCGGACCGTTCGAGTGGGCCGAGCGGGTGGGCTACCGGCGCGTGTGCGGCCTGCTCAAGTCGCTGCACGAGCGGTACCCGACGGGTCGGTACGCGCCGGGCACCGGTCTGGTACGCCGGGCGTACGCCGAGGAGACCCGCGACGAGGAGGGCTCCCGATGACCACGGCGAAGCGCGACACGTACACCCCCGAGACGCTGCTCTCGGTCGCGGTGCGGGTCTTCAACGAGCGCGGTTACGACGGCACCTCCATGGAGCACCTGTCGAAGGCGGCGGGCATCTCCAAGTCCTCGATCTACCACCACGTGTCCGGCAAGGAGGAGCTGCTCCGGCGGGCGGTCAGCCGGGCGCTGGACGGCCTGTTCGCGGTCCTCGACGAGCCGGGGGCCGGGCAGGGCCGGGCCGTCGAGCGGGTCGAGTACGTCACGCGCCGCACGGTCGAGGTGCTGATCGAGGAGCTGCCGTACGTGACGCTGCTCCTGCGGGTGCGCGGCAACACGGCCACCGAGCGGTGGGCGATGGAGCGGCGCCGCGAGTTCGACCACCGGGTGGCCGACCTCCTGAAGGCGGCCGTCGCCGAGGGCGACCTGCGGGCCGACGTGGACATCCGGCTCGCGACCCGGCTTCTCTTCGGCATGATCAACTCGCTGGTGGAGTGGTACCGGCCGCATACGGACACGGCGGCGGAGCGGCAGCGGATCGCCGGGACCGTGGTCCACCTGGCCTTCGACGGGCTGCGGACGGCCGGCTGACGCCCTCGGCGGGCCCCTGGCCCGGGCGCCTCAGTGGTCCGGGGGCCCCTGGCCCGGGCGTCCCAGCGGTCCGCGCCCCGGCCCGGGCGGTCTCAGTGGTCCGGGTCGAGGTCCGTCTCCTCGAAGACCAGCAGCGTCCGGGTCGAGAGCACCTCCGGGATCGACTGGAGCTTGGTGAGCACCAGCTCGCGCAGGGTCCGGTTGTCCGGGGTGTGCACCAGGAGCAGTACGTCGAAATCGCCGCTGACCAGCGCGATGTGCGCGGCCCCCGGCAGGGCCTGGAGCTGCTCGCGCACGGTCCGCCAGGAGTTCTGGACGATCTTGAGCGTGATGTAGGCGGAGGCGCCGTGGCCGGCCCGCTCGTGGTTCACGCGGGCGCTGAAGCCCCGGATCACCCCGTCGTCGATGAGCCGGTTGATCCGCGCGTAGGCGTTGGCCCGGGAGACGTGCACCCGCTCGGCCACGGAGCGGATCGACGCCCGGCCGTCCGTTTGGAGTATGCGCAGGATGTCGCGGTCGATCGCGTCCAGCGGGCGCGCGGGCGGGCCCTGCAGCGCCGCCGCCGGGGCCGGGGAGACGACCTGCTCCCAGTCGTCGGCCATTTGTTCATCCGCCATGTGCCCCCGCCTCTCTCCGGTGGACGACCTGTTCTTATCCCAGGCTGTGGAGAACCGTTTGTCCACAGGCTGGAGGTGCCTGTAGCCAAAATGCCTCCACGACCGAACAATCGGTAGGTGAGGCGCACCACACTCGCGCCGCCCGCCTTCGGGCTTCATGCCCGCTCCCACGAGGAGGTGGACTCGTTGCAACAGCGCAGTTCGACAGTCCAAGAGCCGCCCGGTGCCGCCCCCGCCCGCCGGACCACCCCGCCGGAGTGGCGGCCGCGCACCGACCCCGCGCCGCTGCTGCCGGACGCCGAGCCGCTGCGCGTGCTCGGCACGGACGCCATGGCCGACGCCGATCCCGCGCTGCTGCTGCGGCTCTACGCGGAGCTGGTCCGCGGCCGCCGGTACAACACCCAGGCCACCGCCCTCACCAAGCAGGGCCGGCTCGCCGTGTACCCGTCCACCACCGGCCAGGAGGCATGCGAGATCGCCGCCGCGGCCGTCCTGGAGGACCGGGACTGGCTCTTCCCCTCGTACCGCGACACCCTGGCGGCGGTGGCCCGCGGCCTCGACCCCGTCCAGGCCCTGACCCTGCTGCGCGGCGACTGGCACACCGGCTACGACCCGCACGAGCACCGGATCGCCCCGCTCTGCACGCCCCTGGCCACCCAGCTCCCGCACGCGGTGGGCCTCGCCCACGCCGCCCGCCTCAAGGGCGACGACGTCGTCGCCCTCGCCATGGTCGGCGACGGCGGCACCAGCGAGGGCGACTTCCACGAGGCGCTGAACTTCGCGGCCGTCTGGCAGGCCCCCGTGGTCTTCCTCGTGCAGAACAACGGCTTCGCGATCTCCGTGCCGCTCGCCAAGCAGACCGCCGCCCCCTCCCTCGCCCACAAGGGCGTCGGATACGGCGTGCCGGGCCGGCTGGTGGACGGCAACGACGTGGTCGCCGTCCACCAGGTGCTCACCGAGGCCGTGGCCCGCGCGCGGCGCGGCGGCGGGCCGACCCTGGTCGAGGCCGTCACCTACCGGATCGACGCCCACACCAACGCCGACGACGCCACCCGCTACCGCGAGTCCGCCGAGGTCGAGACCTGGCGGGCGCACGACCCCGTCCTGATCCTCGAACGGGAACTGACCGAACGCGGCCTGCTGGACGAGGACGGCAGGCGCGCCGCGGCCGAGGCCGCCGAGACCATGGCCGCCGACCTGCGCGAACGGATGAACGCCGACCCGGTGCTCGACCCGATGGACCTGTTCTCCCACGTGTACGCGGAGCAGACCACGCAGCTGCGCGAACAGGCGGCGCAGCTGCGCGCCGAGCTCGAAGCCGAGGGTGAGGCGTGATGACGACCGCGACGACCGGACCCAAGGCGTCCGGGGCCGGCGGGAAGGCCGGGAAGGCCAAGCCCGCCACGATGGCGCAGGCGCTCCAGCGCGCCATGCGCGACGCCATGGCCGAGGACCCGACCGTCCACGTGATGGGCGAGGACGTCGGCACCCTCGGCGGGGTCTTCCGGGTCACCGACGGGCTCGCGAAGGAGTTCGGCGAGGACCGCTGCACGGACACCCCGCTGGCCGAGGCCGGCATCCTCGGCGCGGCCGTCGGCATGGCCATGTACGGCCTGCGGCCGGTCGTGGAGATGCAGTTCGACGCCTTCGCCTACCCGGCGTTCGAGCAGCTGATCTCCCACGTGGCCCGCATGCGCAACCGCACGCGCGGCGCGATGCCGATGCCGATCGTCATCCGGGTGCCGTACGGCGGCGGGATCGGCGGCGTCGAGCACCACAGCGACTCCTCCGAGGCCTACTACACGGCCACGCCGGGCCTGCACGTCGTCACCCCGGCCACCGTCGAGGACGCCTACGGCCTGCTGCGAGCGGCCATCGCCTCCGACGACCCGGTGGTCTTCCTGGAGCCCAAGCGGCTCTACTGGTCGAAGTCCGACTGGTCCCCCGAGGCGCCCGCGCCCGTCGAACCCATCGGCAGGGCCGTCGTGCGGCGCCGGGGCACCGGCGCCACCCTGATCACCTACGGGCCCTCGGTGCCGGTCTGCCTGGAGGCCGCCGAGGCCGCGCAGGCGGAGGGCTGGGACCTCGAAGTGGTCGACCTGCGCTCGCTCGTGCCCTTCGACGACGAGACCGTCTGCGCCTCGGTGCGGCGCACCGGACGCGCCGTCGTGGTCCACGAGTCGACCGGCTTCGGCGGCCCCGGCGCGGAGATCGCCGCCCGGGTGACCGAGCGCTGCTTCCACCACCTGGAGGCGCCGGTGCTGCGGGTCGCGGGCTTCGACATCCCGTACCCGCCGCCGATGCTGGAGCGGCACCACCTGCCCGGCGTGGACCGGGTCCTGGACGCGGTGGCCCGGCTCCAGTGGGAGGCGGACAACTGATGGCCCAGGTCCTCGAATTCAAGCTGCCCGACCTCGGCGAGGGGCTCACCGAGGCCGAGATCGTGCGCTGGCTGGTCGCCGTCGGCGACGTCGTCGCCGTCGACCAGCCGGTCGTCGAGGTCGAGACGGCCAAGGCCATGGTCGAGGTGCCCTGCCCGTACGGCGGCGTCGTCACCGCCCGGTACGGCGAGGAGGGCACCGAACTGCCCGTCGGCGCACCGCTCCTGACGGTCGCCGTGGGCGGCACGGGGGGCGCCGGCCCCGCGACCGCCCCCGTCGCCGCGGAGGAGGACGCCGGGACCGCCGCCGCGCAGGCCGGGTCCGCCGAGTCCGCCGTGTCTGCTGTGTCTTCTGAGTATTCAGGCAACGTCCTCGTCGGGTACGGAACCGCCGGGCCCGCCGCCCGGCGCCGCCGGGTGCGGCAGACGGCTCCGGCCGCCGCCCCGGCACCGGTCGCGGTCCCCGCGCCCGTGCCCGCGCCCGCGCACCGGGGACCCGTTCCCGTCATCTCCCCGCTCGTACGGAAGCTGGCCAGGGACGGGGGGCTCGACCTGCGGCAGGTGCGCGGTTCGGGGCCCGAGGGGCTGATCCTGCGCGCCGACGTGGAACTGGCCCTCGCGGCCGCCCGGGACCGGCAGGTCACCGCGCCGGAGCCCGCCCCCTCCGCCCCCTCCGTCACCTCGGCGGGCGAGCGGGTCCCGCTGCGCGGGGTGCGCGGCGCGGTGGCGGACAAGCTGTCCCGCAGCCGTACGGAGATCCCCGACGCGACCTGCTGGGTCGACGCCGACGCGACCGAGCTGATGGCCGCGCGGGCGGCGATGAACGCGGCGGGCGGGCCGAAGATCTCGCTGCTCGCGCTCCTCGCCCGGATCTGCGTCCACGCCCTGGCCCGGTTCCCCGAGCTCAACTCCACGGTCGACACCGCCGCCCGGGAGATCGTCCGGCTGCCGGACGTGCACCTCGGGTTCGCCGCCCAGACCCCGCGCGGCCTGGTCGTCCCCGTGGTCAAGGACGCGGGCAGGCGGACGGCCGAGGCGCTGACGGAGGAGTTCGGGCGCCTGACCGAGGCCGCCCGGCAGTCCGCGCTCACCCCGGCCGATCTGACGGGAGGCACGTTCACCCTCAACAACTACGGGGTGTTCGGGGTCGACGGCTCCACGCCGATCATCAACCACCCCGAGGCCGCCATGCTCGGCGTCGGCCGGATCATCCCCAAACCCTGGGTGCACCGGGGCGAACTGGCCGTCCGTCAGGTCGTGCAGCTCTCGCTCACCTTCGACCACCGCGTCTGCGACGGCGGCACGGCGGGCGGCTTCCTGCGGTACGTGGCGGACTGCGTCGAACAGCCGGCGGTGCTGCTCCGCACGGTCTGACGGCACCCGTCACCGCCCGGTCCGTCTCTCCCCGTGGGACGGGCCGGGCGCCCGCGGCCCCCGGCGGCCCATACTGCTGGGGTGACCACCGCACACGACGCCGTCGTACTCGCCGGGGGCGCCGCCCGGCGCCTCGGCGGCACGGACAAGCCCGGGGTACGGGTCGGGGGCCGGACCCTCCTCGACCGGGTCCTCGCGGCCTGCTCCGGCGCGGGCCGGACCGTGGTCGTCGGGTCCCCCCGGCCGACCGGCCGGCCCGTCCGCTGGACCAGGGAGGACCCGCCCGGCGGCGGCCCGGTGGCCGCCCTCGACGCGGGGGCGCGGGAGACGGAGGCGGCCGTCCTGCTCGTCCTCTCCGCCGACCTGCCCTTCCTGGACGGCGCCACCGTACGGAGACTCCTCGGCGCGCTGGACGGGGGTCCCGGGGCCGAGGCCGTCCTCCTCACCGACGCCGAGGGGCGCGACCAGCCGCTCGTCGCCGCGTACCGGACCGGCCCGCTGCGCCGCGAACTGGACCGGCTCGCGCACGAGCACGGCGGCCTCGCCCACCTGCCGCTGCGTCACCTCACGCACGGACTCCGGCTCGCCCGGCTTCCCGCGGGTCCCCTCGCCTCCTTCGACTGCGACACCTGGGAGGACGTTGCCACGGCCCGCGCCCGCATCAGGGAGCATGGGAGCGTGCTGGATGAATGGATCACCGCAGTCAAGGACGAACTGGGCATCGAGTTGGACGTCGACACCGGCGTCCTGCTCGATCTGGCCCGCGACGCCGCCCACAACGTGGCCCGCCCCGCCGCACCCCTGACCACCTTCCTGGTGGGGTACGCGGCGGCGCGCGCGGGCGAGGGCGGGCCCGAGGCGGTCGCGGAGGCCGCCCGCAAGGCCGCGGCGCTCGCCCTGCGCTGGGAGGCCGAGCAGGACGGGGCCGGATGAGCCTGAAGGAGCCCGCTCCCATGGCCCCCGAACCCGCCGCCGCCGGACCCGGCCCCGCCGGGCCTGCCGCCGACGCGCCCGGTCCCACCGGCCCCGCCGGGCCCGCCGGCGGTGCGAAGGCCGGTCACGTGCACCGGGCCACCGCCTGGCCCGAGGCGCGGGCCGCCGCGCGCCGCGCCGGGGCCGGGGCACGGGTCGGCCGGAAGCCCTCGGGGCTCCCGCTGGGGGAGGCGCTGGGCCGGGTCCTGGCGGGGCCGCTCACGGCCCTCGCGGACCTGCCGTCCTTCGACACCTCCGCCATGGACGGCTGGGCGGTCGCGGGACCCGGCCCCTGGCACGTGCGCGAGGAGACCGCCGTCCTCGCCGGGCACGTGCCGGCCGCCGCCCTGGCCGCCGGGGAGGCGGTACGGATCGCCACCGGCGCCCCCGTCCCGCCCGGGACCACGGCCGTCCTCCGTGCGGAGCACTCCCGGACCGAACGGCCCCGTACCGAAGGCCCCGAACACCCCCGCACCGACGAGCCCCCGCACGACGGGCGGCTTCTCCTGCGCGCCCTGCGCGAGGTCGTCGCCGGGCAGGACATCCGGCCCCGGGGCCAGGAGTGCCGCTCCGGCGACGAACTGCTGCCCGCCGGTACCACCGTGACCCCCGCCGTCCTCGGCCTCGCCGCCGCCGCCGGGTACGACGAACTCCCCGTACTGCCCCGTCCCCGCGTGGAGATCCTGGTCCTCGGCGACGAACTCCTCACGGCCGGCCTCCCCCGCGAGGGGCTCATCCGGGACGCCCTCGGCCCGATGCTCGGCCCCTGGCTGGCGGCGCTCGGCGCGGACGTCCTCGACACCCGCCGGATCGGCGACGACGCCGAAGCGCTGTACGCGGCCGTCACCGGCTCCGCCGCCGATCTGGTCGTCACCACCGGAGGCACCGCCGCCGGACCCGTGGACCACGTCCACCGCGTGCTCGACGAGGCCGGTGCCGTGCTCCTGGTCGACGGGGTGAAGGTACGGCCGGGGCACCCCATGCTCCTCGCCCGCCTCGGCGCCGACCCCGCCCGCCCGCACCACGTGCGCCACCTCGTGGGCCTCCCCGGCAACCCGCTCGCGGCCGTTTCGGGGCTCCTCACCCTCGCCGCGCCCCTGCTCGACGCCCTGACGAAGCCCGAGCCCGCCACGAAGCCCGAGCACTCCGCAGAGCCCGAGCCCTTCACGGCGCCCGAACACCCTGCAGAGCCCGAGCCCTTCACGGCGCCCGAGCACCCCGCAGAGCCCGAGCACCCCGCAGAGCCCCGTACCCCCGCGGAAGGCGGGGCCGGAACAGACCCCCGTACCCCCGTGCCGTACCGTGTGCCCGTTCGGGACGAGGTGCACGGGCACCCCCATGACACACGACTCGTCCCGGTCGTCCGCCGCAGCGGATCGGCCGTTCCGCTGCGCTACAACGGTCCGGCCATGCTCCGCGGCATCGCCGCCGCGGACGGCCTGGCCGTCGTCCCGCCCGGCGGGGCACGGCCCGGACAGGAACTGGACGTCCTCGATCTTCCCTGGCCGCCGGCGGCGGGGGCCGTACCGGCCCAAGGAGCGTGTTTCACGTGAAACTTCCCAGCCGTGACGTGATGGCCCGCCACGCGGACGAGAAGATCGCCGGCCCCCGGGTCACCCTGCCCCGCCGGGAGGTGGAGCGACCGCTGCGCCAGGTCGGCAAGCGGCTGCTCATGGCGCTCGGCGTCCTCGTCGTGACGATCTTCCTCGTCTACTTCGACCGTGACGGCTACCACGACAATGCCGACGAGACGCTCGACTTCCTCGACTGCGCCTACTACGCGACCGTGACGCTCTCCACCACCGGATACGGCGACATCGTCCCGCACAGCGACACGGCGCGGCTCGTCAACATCCTGCTGGTCACGCCCCTGCGCGTGCTGTTTCTGATCATCCTGGTCGGCACCACCCTGGAGGTCCTCACCGAGCGGACCCGGGAGGAGTTCCGGCTGAACCGCTGGAGGTCCACCTTGCGCGACCACACCGTCATCGTCGGGTTCGGCACGAAGGGGCGGTCCGCGATCCAGACCCTCTGCGCGACCGGTCTCAGCAAGGAGCAGATCGTCATCGTCGATCCCTCCAGCAAGGTGATCGAGACGGCGAACGCGGACGGTTTCGTCGGTGTCATCGGCGACGCGACCCGCAGCGCCGTCCTGCTCCGCGCCGAGGTGCAGCGCGCCCGCCAGATCGTCATCGCCACCCAGCGCGACGACACGGCCGTCCTGGTCACCCTGACCGCGCGCCAGCTCAACCGGGGCGCGAAGATCGTCGCCGCCGTCCGGGAGGAGGAGAACGCGCCGCTGCTGCGCCAGTCCGGCGCGGACGCGGTCATCACCAGCGCCAGCGCCGCCGGACGCCTGCTCGGCCTCTCGGTGCTGAGCCCCAGCGCCGGTACGGTGATGGAGGACCTGATCCAGCAGGGCTCCGGCCTCGACCTGGTCGAGCGTCCCGTGACGAAGAGCGAAGCGGGCAAGAGCCCGCGGGAGACCCAGGACCTGGTGGTGAGCGTGCTCCGGGGCCACCGGCTGCTCAGTTACGACGACCCCGCGGCCAACCCGCTCCAGCTGACCGACCGGGTGATCACCATCGTGCGCGCCACGCCCGTGACCCGGCTCTCCACCCCGCCGGAGGACTGAGCCCGCCCGCCGGCCGCGATCGCCTCCGCGGCGAACCCGCCCCGGTGGTGATCGCGGCCGGCGGTGATCGCGGGAGTAGCCTCGCCGCCATGTATGCGATCACGATTCCGGAACCCGGTGGACCCGAGGCCCTGGTCTGGTCCGAGGTGCCCGATCCCGTGCCCGGCGAGGGCGAGGTGCTCGTCGAGGTGGCGGCGAGCGCGGTCAACCGCGCCGATCTGCTCCAGCGCCAGGGCTTCTACGACCCGCCGCCCGGCAGCTCCCCGTACCCCGGTCTGGAGTGCTCGGGCCGGATCGCCGCGCTCGGTCCCGGGGTGTCCGGCTGGGCCGTCGGCGACGAGGTGTGCGCGCTGCTGGTCGGCGGCGGCTACGCGGAGAAGGTCGTCGTCCCGGCCGGTCAGCTCCTGCCGGTGCCGGAGGGCGTCGACCTGGCCACCGCCGCCGCCCTCCCCGAGGTGGCGTGCACGGTCTGGTCCAACATCTTCATGATCGCCCATCTGCGGCCGGGCGAGACGCTGCTCGTGCACGGCGGCGCCAGCGGGATCGGCACGATGGCGATCCAGCTGGCGAAGGCGGTCGGGGCCCGGGTCGCGGTCACCGCCGGCAGCGCCGGGAAGCTGGAGCGCTGCGCCGAGCTGGGCGCGGACGTCCTCATCGACTACCGCGAGCAGGACTTCGTCGAGGAGCTGGCCAAGGCGACGGACGGGGCCGGGGCGGACGTCATCCTGGACATCGTCGGCGCCAAGTACCTGGAACGGAACGTGAAGGCGCTCGCCGTGAACGGACGCCTGGTGATCATCGGCCTCCAGGGCGGGGTGAAGGGCGAGCTGAACCTCGGGGCGCTGCTCGCGAAGCGTGGCGCCGTCATGGCGACCACGCTGCGGTCCCGCCCGCTGCGGGAGAAGGCGGCGATCGTCGACGCCGTCCGGGAGCACGTCTGGCCACTGATCGAGGCGGGCACGGTCCGGCCGGTCGTCGACCGCACGCTGCCGCTGCCGGAGGCCGCCGACGCGCACCGGGCGCTGGAGTCCGGCGACCACGTCGGCAAGGTCCTGCTCCTCGCGCCCGGCGCCTGAGCCGGTACGCACGGGGGCCCGGCACACACCGTGTGTGCCGGGCCCCTCCGCGTACGGCCGCCGTACGGCTCCGTACGGCCGCCGTCCTACAGGTACGGCCCCGAGCGGACCGCGTGGCCCGGGCCGTGGTCATCGTCATCGTCGTGACCGGCGCCCGGCGGCAGCGCCCGGCGCATCTGCTCCAACTGGGCGCGGGCCGCCATCTGCTGGGCGAACAGCGCCGTTTGGATGCCGTGGAAGAGGCCTTCGAGCCAGCCCACCAGCTGCGCCTGCGCGATGCGCAGCTCCGCCTCGGAGGGGATCGCCTCGTCCGTGAACGGCAGGGAGAGACGTTCGAGTTCCTCGACCAGTTCGGGCGCGAGCCCGTCCTCCAGCTCCTTCACGGAGCTGGCGTGGATGTCCTTGAGCCTGACCCGGCTGGCCTCGTCGAGAGGTGCCGCGCGTACTTCTTCCAGGAGCTGCTTGATCATGCTGCCGATCCGCATGACCTTCGCAGGCTGCTCGACCATTTCCGTCACCGGGACCTCGCGGGATTCGTCGTCGCCCTGAGTGCCGCCGAGCGCCATCCCGTCCTGTCCCACGATGAGGACCTGGGGGCTCTCCTGCGACCTGTCATTCCTCGGCATCTCCATGCCGCCATTCTCTCGTACACGTGCCTCACCACGGGGTGTGCCCCTGTACGAGGGTGATCCACCCTCGTACAGGGGCACAGATGGGCCACGAAGGACGTCAGGTCGCCGCGCGCCGGGCCAGCGCGCCGCGCGAGCGGGTCACGAGGGCGGCGAGCAGGGCGGCGCCCAGCGGGACGGCGACGAGCAGGACGGCCAGCGTCTCCCAGGGGACGACGATCGGCACGTCCGGCGGCGCCGTGTCGGTGCCGGTCCAGCCCTCGGCGACGCTCATCTCGTGGTAGCGGAGCCGGTCGCGCTCCTCGGTGAGCCGGAGCCCCACGGCGGGCAGCAGCCCGGCCGCCGAGCCGAGGACCACGCCCATCGCGGCGACGACTCCGCACTGGAAGCCGCTGAGCGTGCGGCGGACCCGGGGCGGGGCGCCCACGGCGGCGAGCGTCTTCAGATCGGCCTCGGCGTCGGCCTGGGCGAGCCCGGTGGCGATGCCGGCGGCGCCGATGGTGACGAGGCCCGCGAAGATCGCGAGCGAGAGCAGGACGATCCCGTACTCGTTGACGAAACCTTCCTCCACGTGCAGTTCGACGTTGCTGCCGAGCTTGGCGATCTCGCCGTCGAGCTTCTGCCGCTGCTCGCTGTCCGCGAGCCGGTCGGTGGCGGCGTACATGCCCAGCGGCACGGTGGAGAGACCGGCGGCCTTGGCCGCGGCCGGGGTGATCAGGGCCCGGACCCCGTAGGACTTCTCGTCGCCGGGCACCAGGTAGGCGGGCACGGAGCTGACCTTGCCGGGTACGGGGCGGCCTTCCTCCATGGCCTTGTCGGCGGCGGCGGTGTCGGTGATCTGCTTGAGCCCGACGGTGCCGTTCTTGTCGATCTGGGTGCGGTCGAAGGTGACGACCTTGCCGTCCGCGAGGGCCTTCACGGCCCCGGGGTCGTCGACGCCGAGGACCTGGAGGACCTTGGCGTCACCGACGAGCAGGCCGCCGTCGACGTAGATCCCGCCGTGGGAGGACTCCTTGCAGCGCCAGTCGTCGGTGACCATCTTCCGCCGCTGGTCGGGCGTGAACCTCTCCGTGGGGTCGCCGCCGCCCGGGAGCGCCGCGTACAGCGGGCACTCGTTCGCCGGGGGCACGACGACCTCGAAGCGGCCGCAGCCCGCGGCGTCGCCCCACGGGGAGCAGCCGGGCCTGCCGACCGAGACGCGGTCGACGTCGGCGCGCAGCTCGACGGGCAGGTACCGCTGGACGGCCTCGCGGACCGCCGGGACGTCCCGGCCGCCCTCTTCCCGGACGAAGGCCGCGACGGCGCCGTAGGGCAGCTGGGGCTCGTACGAGGCCCTGTTCTCGGCCTCCCTGCTCGCCATGTAGGTGGAGACGGCGACCGTTCCCGCGACGGCGGCGAGGACGGCGGCGACGGCCGGAGCCGTACGGCCCCGGTTGCGGACGGCGTCCCGCAGCGCGAGGCGCGGCGAGAGCGGCAGCCAGCGTCCGCTGCGGCCGAACAGGCCCACCAGGGCCGGGGTCATCGCGACGACGCCCAGCTCGGCCAGGGCGGAGCCGGCCGCCACCACGGCGACCTGCTCGGTGACGAGGGAACCGAAGAGGGCGACGGACCCGCCGAGCAGGAGGGCCACGAGGCCGATGACCGGCAGGACCCGGTTGCTGCGGCGGACACCGCGTCGGCCGGTGAGCGAGGAGAGGACGCTCTGCCGGGAGGCGGTGACGGCCGGGACGATCGCGGCGAGCAGACCGGTCAGGACCGCGAGCAGCGCGATGGCCAGGATTTCGAGCGGCCGGACGTCGAAGGAGCCGAACCGCTGGCCCATCGCCTGTTCGAGGAGCGGCTGGAGCGCCAGGGTCAGGACCACGGCGAGCACGGTGCCGACGACGGCCGCCGCGATGCCGATGACCAGACCGCCGCTCAGCACGATCGCCCGGATGTGGCTGCGGGCACCGCCGTTGGCACCGACGAGCCCGAGCTGGCGGCGCGAGCGGCGGGCGCCGACCGCGAAGGCGGGACCGGCGAGGAGGCAGATCTCCAGCATCGCCAGGCCCACGACGGTCGCGGCCGCGGCGAGTTCGGCGGCGCGGTCCGTGGGCCCGGCCTCGTAGTTGCCCCAGCCGTCCTTCTGGTAGAGCGGGACGTCGGCGTCGGCGGGCGGGGAGAGCAGCACGGCGCGCGAGGCGACGAGAACGCCCTTGGTGTTGATCTCCTGGACCGTGTTCCACGTGAAACCACCGGGCTTCCGCACCAGGTAGGACACGGAGGAGTCCGGGGCCGACAGACCGGCCTTCTCGGCGGCCTTCCCGTACGGGGCGAGGAAGGCGCCGGGGAGCGCGTTGACCTGATCCGCCTTGAGCGAGTCGGGAAGTTCGTAGGAGCCGACGATCCGGTACGGGCGCTCGAAGTTGCGAGCGGAAAGGGTCGAGCCGATCGACAGACCGCTGGTCTCCAGGAAGTGCGAGGTCGCCATGACCTCGTCGTTCTTCTCCGGGTAACGCCCCTCCAGGAGCGGCATGATGCCCCGGGCGACGGGGTCGGACGCCTTCAGCTCGCGCACCTCGGTCATCAGCAGACCGTGGGACGTGGTCAGCTTCGCCGATCCGACGCGGTCCGTGAGGACGGTGGAGCCCGCCGGGAAGGTCTTGGTGACGTCGGTGGGGCCCGACGGCCACCGTTCGTCGTCCTCCTTCCTGGCCGGCGCGCTCATCTCACCGGCCGGGTCCTGGAGGATCGGCACGCCGGCCATGTCGGCGTCCCGGAAGCGGGCGTCGGCCGCGCCGATCGTCCGGTCCAGCTTCTCGGCGGGGGACAGCTCCGCGCTGCGGAAGGTCAGGTCGAAGGCGCTGACGCCCAGGATGGGCAGGGCGATCATCGCGAGGACGAGGGCGCTGCGGCCCTTGGCGCGCCAGGCGTCACGGCGGGCTATGCGGATCGCGGCCCGCCAGGAGTGGAACCAGGTCTTCACGCCTCGGCCACCCGACCTGAGAGGAGGGAGTCGGCCTCGCTGCGCACGGTCTGGTCGACGATGGCGCCGTCCCGCAGGAACACGACGCGGTCGGCCCAGGCGGCGAACCGCGGCTCGTGGGTGACGAGGACGCCGGCGGCGCCCGCGTCGCAGCGGGTGCGGAGCAGGGCGAGGACGGACTCGCCGGTCTCGGAGTCGAGGGCGCCGGTCGGCTCGTCGGCGAGGACCAGGCGGCGGTCGCCGACCAGGGCGCGGGCGATGGCCACGCGCTGCTGCTGGCCGCCGGACATCTCGTCGGGGAAGCGGTCGGCGAGGTGGCCGAGCGACATCTCCTCCAGGGCGGCGAGGGCCTCGACGCGCGCCTTGCGGGCCGGGGTCCCGTCCAGCTCGCGGGGCAGGGCGACGTTCTCGGCGGCGGTCAGGGCCGGGATGAGGTTGTAGTCCTGGAAGACGTAGCCGATGCTGCGGCGGCGGAGGGCCGCGAGCTCCTTGATGCCGACCTTGGTGATGTCGGTGTCCTCGACGATCACCTCGCCCGAGGTGGGGGAGTCCAGACCGCCCGCGATGGTGAGCAGGGTGGACTTCCCGGAGCCGGACGGGCCCATGACGGCGACGAGTTCACCGGGGTACACGGCGAGGTCGATGCCGCGCAGGGCGTGCACCTCGGTGGCGCCCGAGCCGTGGACCCGGGTCAGGTTCTTCAGTTGCAGCACGGGCTGCTGTGCGGACATGGAAGGGTTCCCCCCTTGGCGTGCCGGGCGGTCGGCCGGGCACGGAGCGTGCGGTGGAAGGTGGTGCGTCGGACGTACGGGCGGGGCGCGGGCGAGCGGTCGGCGCGCCCCGGCGTCAGGGGCGGTCGGTGCGGGCGCCCGCCCGCGCGACAGGGGCCGGGGCGGGAGCCGGGGCCCCGGCGGCGGGCGCGTCCGGCTCGCTCTGCGCGTCCGGGGCGTCCGGGGCCGACCGGGCGGTCGCCGAGAGGCGGATCAGCCGGGACTCGCAGTGGTCCAGCCAGCGCGCCTCGGCCTCCGTCTGGAAGATCAGCTGCTCCAGGACGAGCAGCCAGGCCACGTCGTCCCGTTCCCGCGCCCCGCCGCTCTCGACGGCCAGGAGCGCCTGGGCCTTGAGCCGGGTGTAGTCCTGCATCGCCTTCACGGTGTGCCGGCGCTGGGACTGGATGACGTCGCGGATGTCGACGTTCGGCGCGCCCACCGCCATGGCGAGCTTGATGGCCAGCTCGTCACGGGCGGGGCTGGTGCGGTCCACCGGCTTCTCGAACCAGGCCCTCAGCTCGGCGCGGCCGTCGTCGGTGATCGTGTAGAGCGTGTGCCCGGCCCCGTCCTCGCCGCCCTGCGCGACCATGCCGTCGCGTTCGAGCCGGCTGAGGGTCGTGTAGACCTGCCCGACGTTGAGCGGCCAGGTGGAGCCCGTGCGGGACTCGAACTCCGTACGGAGCTGAGAGCCGTAGCGCGGGCCGCGTTCGAGGAGGGCGAGGAGCCCGTGGCGGATGGACATACTCAGTATGTATACCGGGTATATCGTCGCGGACAACCGACCTGAGGCGGAAGCGGGGGGTCCCCCTCAAGGGGGACGCCGGCCCTCCGCCGCGGCTCAGCGGCGGCGCATCCGGAGCCCCAGGAAGCCGATCCCGAGCCCCATCAGGGCCAGCCCCACCCCCAGGGTGAGCACGGGAACCCGCTGGTGGACGAGGCCGGAGGCGGACTCGCCCTCCGTCCGGGGCACGGCGGCGGGCAGGCCGGCGGAGGCCGCCTCGGGCGACGCGTCCTCCTCCTCGCGTACCGCTCCGCCCTCCTCCTCCCCGTCCTCCCGCGACTCGGATTCCGTGACGGTTTCGGTACGGGAACGGCTCTCCGAGGGCGTCGGGGCGGTCTCGGTGCGGCCGGGCCTGGTCCTGCCCTCGGCGGCGGGCCGCCCCGCGAGGGAGGCGGAGGACTCCGGGGCGGGGGCGCCGGAGGGCCCGGCGGGCCGCACGGCCGGGGAGGCCGGTCCGCTGCCCGCGGGCGCGGGAGCGGGCGGGACGGCGCTTCCGGCGCGCCCCGGGGAG
The DNA here is from genome assembly GCA_000716465.1 of Streptomyces bikiniensis. Taxonomy (GTDB): domain Bacteria; phylum Actinomycetota; class Actinomycetes; order Streptomycetales; family Streptomycetaceae; genus Streptomyces; species Streptomyces bikiniensis. The sequence continues at coordinate 16,217 of JNWL01000005.1, read as the reverse complement.
GCGGAGGCGGGCGCAGAGGCCGGGACGGAACCGGACGCGGGAGCGGGAGCGGAGGGGGAGACCGGCGGCGGGGCGGTCGTGGAGGGCGGGCCCGGCGGGGGCGCCGGAGGGGTGGTGCCGGGGGGCGTGGCGCCCGTCCTGGTGTCCGCCGTGGTGTCCGTCGGGGCGCTCGCCGTGGTGCCGGGGGGCTCCGCCGGATGGGCGAGGGGCGCGGCGTACAGGGCGCAGGCGCAGGCGAACGCGCAGGTGAGCGCGGGGCGCAGGGCTCGCGCCCGTGCCCCGCGGAGTACTGGAGTCACCGGGTGACCCCCTCCCGTACCGAGCCGCCGAGGTGTTCGACTCAGCGTCACATGCCGGGACGATTCCGGCACCCGGTGGGCACCCGGTAGGCGTCCTTCAGACGCCCGCAAGCGCCCGACGGGCCCCCGGTGGGCGCACGGCAGGAGGGGGCGGGCCCGAGGGGGCTACTGCGGCGGGTTGCCCGTCGAGATCTTCAGCGTGAACTCCGCGTCCTTGGCGCTGATGTCCGTACCGGACGGCGGGTACTGCTCCAGGACCGTCCCGTCGCCGTACGTCGCCTCGTCCACCGGGGTCTGGACCTTGATCTTCCAGCCGGCGGCCCGGATGCAGTCCTTCACCGACTGGATGTTCTTGTAGTTGAAGTCGGGCACCTCGAACTTCTCGGGGTCGTCGCTCGACTCCCTCGGCTGGGTGCACTTCTTCGTGTCGATGGTCTTGGTCAGGTCGGGGCCCTTGTAGCCCGGCTTCGCCGTCTCGCTCTGCTGGGTGCCCGTGCCGCCGGTGCCGCCCGCCTGCGGGTCCTTCTCCTCGCCCTTGTTCAGGTTGAGCGCCAGGACCAGGCCGCCGATCGCGATCACGGCGACCGCGATCGCGCCGACGATCACCGACGTGTTCCGCCGGGAGCCGCCGCCCGCCGGGGCGGGTGCGTGCGTCTGGGCGTGCGTCTGGGCGTACGGCGCTGGCGTGGGGGCCTGCTGGCCGTAAGGGGCGGGCGTCGGGGCCTGCTGCGGGTAGCCGTACGACGGGGCGGGCGCGGGGGTCGCGGGGCCGTACGGGCCCGGCTGCGGCGTCGGCGGCAGGTACGGCTGCTGCACGCCGTGCGGGCCGGGCGGCGGGGCCTGGCCGACCGGCGGGAAGACCGCCGAGCCGACGCCCGCGCCGCTGCTGACGGGCCCGCCCGCGACGATCACGGGGGCACCGGTCTGCCCGGCCGACAGGACCCGCAGGCACTCGTCGCGCATGGCCGCCGCGCTCGGGAACCGCTCGTTCGGGTTCTTCCGGAGCGCGCGGGCGACGAGCGCGTCCATCGCCGGAGTCAATGAGCGGTTGACGGAGGACGGGGCGACCGGCTCCTCCTGCACGTGCGCGTACGCGATGGCGAGCGGGGAGTCGGCGTCGAAGGGGAGCCGGCCCGTGAGCAGCTGGAAGAGCATGATGCCGACCGAGTAGAGGTCGGAGCGGGCGTCCACCGCCCGGCCGAGGGCCTGCTCGGGGGAGAGGTACTGGGGGGTGCCGACGACCATGCCGGTCTGCGTCATCGAGGTGACCCCCGACTGCATGGCCCGCGCGATGCCGAAGTCCATGACCTTGACCACGCCGCGCTTGGTCGTCATCACGTTGCCCGGCTTGATGTCCCGGTGGACCAGGCCCATCTCGTGGCTGACCTCCAGGGCGGCGAGCACGTCGGCCGTGACCTTCAGCGCCTTGTCGGCCGGCATCGCGCCGTACTGCCGCACGTCCGCGGCGAGCACCGAGCCGAGCGGTTGCCCCTCCACGTACTCCATGACGATGTACGGCATGACGGCGCCGTCGAGGGTGTCCTCGCCGGTGTCGAAGACCGAGACGATGTTGGTGTGGGAGAGCTTCGCGACGGCCTGCGCCTCGCGCCGGAACCGCTCGCGGAAGGACTGCTCCCGGCCCAGCTCCGTGTGCAGCGTCTTGATGGCGACCTGCCGGTCGAGGGCGCTGTCGTACGCCAGGTACACCGACGCCATGCCGCCCTCGCCGAGAAGATCGCGCAGCTGGTACCGGCCGCCCGCGACCGAACCGCCCGCGTAGCGGCCCTGTGCGCCGTCCTGGCTCATCTGTGCTTCCCCCTACGTACGCGCGCGTGCGGCGTCGACCCGTGATTTTCCCGGCCAAGTCTGCCCCAGGGCGGTGACACGTCAAGCCGGGTGCCCGTTACGTGACCCTCCGCACAGGAAGCGTTTCCGAACCGGTGCGGGAATGCGTCGAATTTGCACAGGTGTACGTGAACGGGATTGGATGGCCGGTCCATCTCGGACCGCGATGTCGTACGGAGCCTGTAGCGTGACGACTGGACACGGCACGACAGACGACGGCGAGGACTGATGGCACCCGAATCCGGAGCAGGTGGCGGTGCGCCGGACGCGGCCGCGGAATCCTGGGGCGTCGGCGGCGTCGTCGGCGACGGGCGCTACCGCCTGACGCACCGTCTGGGACGCGGCGGCATGGCCGAGGTGTTCGCGGCGGAGGACGTACGGCTGGGCCGCACCGTGGCCGTCAAGCTGCTGCGCGCCGACCTCGCCGAGGACCCGGTCTCCAAGGCGCGCTTCACGCGCGAGGCGCAGTCGGTCGCCGGCCTCAACCACCACGCGATCGTCGCCGTGTACGACTCCGGCGAGGACCTGGTGGGCGGCCGCCCCGTGCCGTACATCGTGATGGAGCTGGTCGAGGGCCGCACCATCCGCGACCTGCTGCTGAGCGCCGAGGCACCCGGCCCCGAGCAGGCCCTGATCATCGTCTCCGGGGTCCTGGAGGCGCTGGCCTACTCGCACCAGCACGGCATCGTGCACCGCGACATCAAGCCGGCGAACGTGATCATCACCCACGGCGGCGCCGTCAAGGTCATGGACTTCGGCATCGCCCGCGCCCTGCACGGCGCGCAGTCGACGATGACCCAGACCGGCATGGTCATGGGCACGCCGCAGTACCTCTCCCCCGAGCAGGCGCTCGGCAAGGCCGTCGACCACCGCTCCGACCTGTACGCGACGGGCTGCCTCCTCTACGAACTCCTCGCGCTGCGGCCCCCCTTCACCGGCGAGACCCCGCTGTCCGTCGTCTACCAGCACGTCCAGGACGCGCCGGTCCCGCCGTCCGACGTGACCGGGTCCGTGCCGCCGGAGCTGGACGGCCTGGTGATGCGCTCGCTCGCGAAGGAGCCGGACGACCGGTTCCAGAGCGCCGAGGAGATGCGCGGGCTCATCCAGTACGCCCTCCAGATGCTCCAGCAGCAGGGCGGCTACACCGGCACGTGGAACACCGGCCCGATCGAGGTGCACGACGGCGGCCGGACCCCGGCCGGCGGCGTGGCCGCGACGACCGCGATGGGCCACCCGGCGCACGGCGAGACCGCGCAGCGCCCGATCCTCCCGCCGATGAACCCCGACGACGGTGGTTACGACGGCGGTGCGGGCGGCGGGGGCTACGGCCAGGGCGGCTCGTACGGGTCGCAGGGCGGCGGCAACGGCGGCCGGGGCAGGATGTGGCTGTTCGCCGCGCTCGCGGTGGTCGCGGTGGTCGCCGGGGTCGCGTTCGCCCTCAGCAAGGCGGGCGGGAACGGCGGCGGCGGTACGGAGAACAAGACGCCGACCGTCACCACCTCGCCGTCCACGAAGGCCTCGGAGGAGCCCACGGCCTCGCCGGAGCCCACCCAGGACCAGACGCAGGACCCGGGCACGTCCAGCGGCGGTTCGACGCGGGAGCCGTGGACCGAGCAGCCGACGCGGCAGCCGAACTGGCCCACGGGCAGGCCGACCACCGAGGCGCCGACCGAACCGGCCACCACGCCGCCGGTCGACCCCACGGACACGCCCACGCACACGGGCGAGCCGACGACCCGGCCCACGGGGGGCACGCCGACCACCGACCCGACCGGCGACCCCTCCGGGGGCGGCGACGGCGGGGACGGCGGCGGCGACGACAGCGGCGGCACGGGCACGCAGCCGACGGCCACCAGCGGCGCCTCCGGCTGACGGAGGACCCGGCGGCGGGGCCCGGCCGAGGAGACGCCGTCGGGGTGACGGCGGGGCTCGGGACAGGCAGGGTCCGGTGACGGGCGGGCTCGCCCCTGCGAAGGGCGGGCTCGCGCCTGCGAAGGGCGGGCTCGCCCCTGCGAAGGCCGAGCTCACCCCGCGAAGGCCGGGCTCACTCCGAGAACGCCGGGCTCACCCCGCGAAGGCCTCCCGCACCGCCTCGTACTCGCGGGTCCACCAGACCGCCAGGGCCGACACCGCGGGGAACTGCGCGTCGGCCCTCCGGTCGTGGAGCTGGTAGCGCCAGCGCAGGGTCCAGAAGTCGTTCAGGCGCTCCCACCACACCCGGTGCGCCGCCGCCGCCAGCTCGGCGCCGTCGGCGCCCGTCGCCCGCCGGTACGCGCGCGCGTAGGCCCGTACCTTCCCCAGGGCCAGCTCGCCCCCCGGCCGTACGAAGAAGATGGCGGCGGCCCTGACCGCCTCCTCGGCCCTCGGGCGGAGCCCGAGCCGGTCCCAGTCGACGATCGCGGCGGGCTCCGCGCCCCGGTAGAGCAGGTTCAGCGGGTGGAAGTCGCCGTGTACCCAGTCGGCGCCCGAGGCGGCCGGGGGCCGGTGGTGGGCGTGCTGGGTGAGCAGCCTGCGGCGCTCCCTGAGCCGGTGCTCGGCGAGCACATCGAAGCTGTCGCGGGGGCGGTGCGCGCGGACGAGGCGGATCAGCTCGTCGATGGCGCGGAAGGTGTCCTGGGGGTCCGCGCTCGCGCACGCGTCCGCGTCCGTCCCGCCGGGCGCCCCGTCGGCCCCGGCGGCCCCGGGGGCGCCCATGACCCTGTCGAGCGCGGTGTGCACCTGCCCGAGGAGGGTGCCGAGGCGACGGCAGCCGCCGGTGGAGAGCTGGCCGCCGTCCCGGTGGCGGCCCTCGACCCAGGGGTGCAGGGCATAGCAGTGGCCGCCGACGACGGCGACCGTGCGCCCCCGGGCGTCGGTGAGCGGCGGGGCGACGGGCAGGCCGAGGGCGTGCAGGCGCTGGGTGGCGCGGTGCTGGCGGGCGACGGTGGCCCGGTCGGCGGTGGCGGCGTCCAGGTGCTGCTTGAGGAAGTAGGTGCCGCGGGTGGTGGTGAGCCGGAACCCCCGGTTGAGCAGCCCCTCGGTGACCGGCACGCAGGCCAGCGGCTCCCCGGCGTGCCGGTACCGGCGCAGCAGGACGTCGACGGGCGGGACGCCGGGGGGGTTCGGTGGGCCGGGGGCCGGCACGGGCCGGGTCCCGGGCACCGGGGCGGTCGGGGCGCCGACGAGCGGTCGGGGCGGGGTGCCGGGAAGCCGGGCGGCCGGGGCGCCCCCGGGACGGGCCCCGGTGGGCCGGGCTCCGGCACCCCCGGCGGACCGGACCGCGGCGGCGGCCCGGGGCGGCAGGGCGGCGGCGGTCCGGGAAGGCGGAGAGGCGGCGGCCCGGGGCGGCAGGGCGGTGGCGGTCCGGGAGGGCGGAGAGGCGGCGGCCTGGGGCGGCAGGGCGGTGGCGGCCCGGGAGGGCGGCGAGGCGGCGGTCCGGGAGGGCAGTGAGGTGGAGGTCCGGGGCGGTGGGGCGGCGGCGGTCCGGGAAGACGGCGAGGCAGCGGTCCGGGGCGGCAGGGCGGTGGCGGCCTGGGAGGGCGGCGAGGCGGCGGTCCGGGAGGGCAGTGGGGTGGAGGTCCGGGGCGGTGGGGCGGCGGCGGTCCCGGGGGGCGGTGGCGGTGCGCCGGTCGGCGGGAGGAGGGTTTCAGATGAGCGCGGCACCCGCCAGATGTTAGATCACGCTACGTGGTGGAGGTGTCGCCGTACGGGACGGGCCGCAGCCGGAACCCCGGGGGCTTCGCTCGGGTAGTCGAGCGCGTGCACCGTCACGAACTGCGGTTCGATCCGCAGGTAGACCGGGACGAACGGCTCGCCGTCCACCAGCTCCGGCTCGGGCCCGAAGGCCGCGCGCTCCGCCGCGGTCGGCTCGACGACCCGCGCGGTGCCGCTGAACTGCACGGACCAGATCCGCTCGGCCCCCGAGCCGAAGTTGTCCGCCCCGTACGCGACCACGCCCCCGTTGCAGGCGCGGTGGTGGCCGAGGCCCTGGTGCATCCGGAGCAGCACCCGGCCGTCGACCACGACGTGCCGGGCCGGGGCGACGAAGGGCATCGCCCGCATGCTCGCCGCCACCCGCCCGTACGACACGCGGTTCAGCAGCTCGACGGCGCGGATCTCTTCGGTGGACATGGCTTCCACTCTCCGTCACCACCGGGTGCCCGAAAAGGGGCCCCCGCCCCCTCGGGACGGGACGTAGGTCCCGAAGCGGAACGGTTCAGCGCCTCTCGGCCTGCATCCGCGCCACGTACGCCGCCGCCTGCGAGCGCCGCTCCATGCCCAGCTTCGACAGCAGGCTGGAGACGTAGTTCTTGATGGTCTTCTCCGCGAGGTGCAGCCGCTCGCCGATCGCCCGGTTGGTCAGGCCCTCGCCGATCAGGTCCAGGATCCTGTGCTCCTGCTCCGTCAGGCCGGCGAGCCTGTCGTCGCCCCTCGGGGCGTTCCCGTCGCGCAGCCGCTCCAGGACCCGGGCGGTCGCCACCGGGTCGAGCAGCGACCTGCCGGCCGCCACGTCCCGCACCGCGCTCAGGAGTTCCGTCCCCCGGATGGCCTTGAGGACGTATCCCGAGGCCCCGGCCATGATCGCGTCGAAGAGGGCCTCGTCGTCCGCGTACGAGGTCAGCATCAGGCATTTGACGTCCTCGTCCCGGGAGCGGACCTCCCGGCACACCTCGACGCCGCTGCCGTCCGGGAGCCGCACGTCGAGCACCGCGACGTCCGGACGGGTCGCAGGGATCCTGACCAGCGCGTCCGCCGCCGTGCCCGCCTCGCCGACCACCTCGATGTCCTCCTCCATGGAGAGCAATTCGTGGACGCCGCGCCGGACGACTTCGTGGTCGTCCAGCAGGAATACCCTGATTTTTCCTTCTTCGCGCACGGGGTCAGTCTCACATACTGGCTCTTCCCGCGCCCGGGGTGCGCGGGATAACGTGCCGCTTGTTCCGGCGGCCCTCCAGGCCGTTGCCGACGCGCTGACCAGCCGCTGTTCCCCCTTTTCTCGATTTACTTGGAAATCCAAGCAAAAACGCAGGTCAAAAGGGGTTTCGCGGGAATGCCGCGCTGTGGGTAACGTGCCTATGACAGGGCGCTCGCCGGGGCACTTGTCACGCCCGACCCCGGCCGCGTCGCACCCACCCCGTGCGAAGGGTACGGATAAGGCGGAGAGCCGCACTGGCCTCACCGGCGAACCCGGGGGCCGGACCGACGGAGGAGCACGCACGTGACCGTGGAGAGCACTGCCGCGCGCAAGACGACGCGACGCAGCAGCGGCACCAAGCGCACCGCAAGCGCGAGCCCGAGCACCACCAAGAAGACGAGCACGCGCGCCGCGGCGGGAGCGACGGAGCCCGAGCTGGTCCAACTCCTGACGCCCGAAGGGGAGCGCGTCCAGCACCCCGACTACGACATCGACCTGAGCGCCGAGGAGCTGCGCGGCCTCTACCGCGACATGGTCCTCACCCGTCGCTTCGACTCCGAGGCCACCTCCCTCCAGCGCCAGGGCGAGCTGGGCCTGTGGGCCTCGCTCCTCGGCCAGGAGGCCGCCCAGATCGGTTCGGGCCGCGCGCTGCGGGACGACGACTACGTCTTCCCGACCTACCGCGAGCACGGCGTCGCCTGGTGCCGGGGCGTCGACCCGACGAACCTGCTGGGAATGTTCCGCGGCGTGAACAACGGCGGCTGGGATCCCAACAGCAACAATTTCCACCTGTACACGATCGTCCTCGGCTCGCAGACCCTGCACGCCACCGGCTACGCCATGGGCATCGCCAAGGACGGCGCGGACTCCGCCGTGCTCGCGTACTTCGGCGACGGCGCCTCCAGCCAGGGCGACGTCAACGAGTCGTTCGTCTTCTCCGCGGTCTACAACGCCCCGGTCGTGTTCTTCTGCCAGAACAACCAGTGGGCCATCTCCGAGCCCATCGAGAAGCAGACCCGCGTCCCGCTCTACCAGCGCGCCCGCGGCTTCGGCTTCCCCGGCGTCCGCGTCGACGGCAACGACGTCCTCGCCTGCCTCGCGGTCACCCGCTCGGCCCTGGAGCGCGCCCGCCGCGGCGAGGGCCCGACGCTCATCGAGGCCTTCACCTACCGGATGGCCGCCCACACCACCTCCGACGACCCGACCCGCTACCGCCGCGACGCGGAGCGCGAGGCGTGGGAGGCCAAGGACCCGATCCTGCGCCTCAGGGCGTACCTGGAGAACGAGGGCCACGCCGACGCGGCCTTCTTCGAGGAGCTGGAGGCGGAGAGCGAGGCCCTCGGCAAGCAGGTCCGCGAGGTCGTCCGCGCCATGCCCGTACCGGAGCACATGGCGATGTTCGACAACGTGTACGCGGACGGGCACGCGCTCGTCGACGAGGAGCGCGCGCAGTTCGCCGCCTACCAGGCGTCCTTCGCGGACGGAGAGGCCGAGTAATCATGGCTGTTCAGAAGCTTCCCCTCGCGAAGGCGCTCAACGAGTCGCTGCGCACGGCCCTGGAGACCGACCCCAAGGTCGTCGTCATGGGCCTGGACGTCGGCAAGCTCGGCGGCGTCTTCCGGATCACCGACGGCCTCCAGAAGGACTTCGGCGAGGACCGGGTCGTCGACACCCCGCTCGCCGAGTCCGGCATCGTCGGCACCGCCATCGGTCTCGCGCTGCGCGGCTACCGGCCGGTCGTGGAGATCCAGTTCGACGGCTTCGTCTTCCCGGCGTACGACCAGATCGTCACGCAGCTCGCGAAGATGCGGGCCCGCTCGCTCGGCGCGGTGAAGGTGCCGGTCGTCATCCGCATCCCGTACGGCGGCGGCATCGGCGCCGTCGAGCACCACTCCGAGTCCCCCGAGTCGCTCTTCGCGCACGTCGCGGGCCTCAAGGTCGTCACCCCGGCGACCCCCTCCGACGCCTACTGGATGCTCCAGCAGGCGATCCAGAGCGACGACCCGGTCATCTTCTTCGAGCCCAAGCGCCGCTACTGGGACAAGGGCGAGCTCGACACCGAGGCCATCCCCGGCGAGCTGCACAAGGCCCGGGTCGCCCGCGAGGGCACGGACCTCACCCTGGTGGCCTACGGCCCGATGGTGAAGACCTGCCTGGAGGCGGCCGCGGCCGCAGCCGAGGAGGGCAAGTCCGTCGAGGTCGTGGACCTGCGTTCGATCTCCCCGATCGACTTCGACACCCTCCAGGCCTCGGTCGAGAAGACCCGCCGCCTGGTCGTCGTCCACGAGGCCCCGGTCTTCTTCGGCTCCGGCGCGGAGATCGCCGCCCGGATCACCGAGCGCTGCTTCTACCACCTGGAGGCCCCCGTCCTGCGGGTCGGCGGCTACCACGCGCCGTACCCGCCGGCGCGCCTGGAGGAGGAGTACCTGCCGGGTCTCGATCGCGTGCTCGACGCCGTCGACCGCTCGCTGGCGTACTGAGGAGAGCACCGTGACGATCCGCGAATTCAAGATGCCCGACGTGGGCGAGGGCCTCACCGAAGCCGAGATCCTCAAGTGGTACGTCCAGCCGGGCGACACCGTCACCGACGGGCAGGTCGTGTGTGAGGTCGAGACGGCCAAGGCGGCCGTCGAGCTGCCGATCCCGTTCGACGGCACGGTCCACGAGCTGTGCTTCCCCGAGGGCACGACGGTCGACGTCGGCCAGGTCATCATCTCGGTGAACGTCGGCGGCGGCGCGCCCCCCGCCCCGGCGGCCCCGGTGACCGAGTCCGTCGCGGCCCAGGCCGTACCGGCGGAACCGGTCGCCGAGGAGGAGGACGAGCCGCAGGGCCGTCAGCCGGTCCTCGTCGGCTACGGCGTGGCCGCCGGCTCCACCAAGCGCCGCCCCCGCAAGGGCGCCGGGGAGGCCGCCCCCGCACCGCAGGCGTCCGTCGCCGTCTCCGTGCCCGAGCAGCTCAACGGGCACGCGGCGGGGGCCGGCCGGCCGCTGGCCAAGCCGCCGGTCCGCAAGCTCGCCAAGGACCTCGGCGTCGACCTGGCGACGGTCGTCCCGACCGGCCCGGACGGCATCATCACCCGCGAGGACGTCCACGCGGCCGCCGCCCCGGCGCCCGCACCGGCCGTCGAGGTCCCGGTCCCGGCTCCGGCCGCCCCGGCCCAGGCGCCGGCGCCCGTCGCCGCTCCCGCCGCAGCACCCGCCGCGGAGGCGCCCGCCGCGCCGTCCGGCGCCCGGGAGACCCGTGTCCCCATCAAGGGCGTACGGAAGGCCACGGCGGCGGCGATGGTCGGTTCGGCCTTCACCGCCCCGCACGTCACCGAGTTCGTGACCTTCGACATCACGCGCACGATGAAGCTGGTCGAGGAGCTCAAGTCCGACAAGGACATGGCGGGCCTGCGGGTCAACCCGCTGCTCCTCATCGCCAAGGCCGTCCTGGTCGCGGTCAAGCGCAACCCGGAGATCAACGCGGCCTGGGACGAGGCGGCGCAGGAGATCGTCCTCAAGCACTACGTGAACCTGGGCATCGCCGCGGCCACCCCGCGCGGTCTGATCGTGCCGAACATCAAGGACGCGCACGCCCAGACGCTGCCCGAGCTCTCGAAGTCGCTGAGCGAGCTAGTCGCCACGGCCCGCGAGGGGAAGACGACCCCGGCGGCGATGCAGGGCGGCACCTTCACCATCACCAACGTCGGCGTCTTCGGCGTCGACACCGGCACGCCCATCCTCAACCCCGGCGAGTCCGCGATCCTCGCGGTCGGCGCGATCAAGCTCCAGCCGTGGGTCCACAAGGGCAAGGTGAAGCCGCGTCAGGTCACCACGCTCGCCCTCTCCTTCGACCACCGCCTGGTCGACGGCGAGCTGGGCTCCAAGTTCCTGGCGGACGTCGCCGCGATCCTGGAACAGCCGAAGCGGCTGATCACCTGGGCGTGATGCCCGGCGCGGTCACCTGGGCGTGATGCCCGGCGCGGTCACCCGGGAGTGAGGCCCGACTTGCACGGTTTCACGTGAAACCGGCGAGAAGGTGACAGGCGGAGCCCCGTCCATCATGCGGACGGGGCTCTCTGTTGTACCCCTGTTGTATCTATGCTGTGTCCATGTCTTCCGCTCCCCCCGCCGCCGACCGCGTCTACATGCACGTCAAGCAGGCCGTACTCGACCGGCGGTACGAGGGGGGCACCCTCCTGACCGAGGGCGAACTCGCCACGGCCGTCGGGGTGTCGCGGACCCCCGTCCGCGAGGCGCTGCTCAAGCTGGAGATGGAAGGGCTGCTCAAGCTCTACCCGAAGAAGGGCGCCCTCGTCCTCGCCGTCTCCGCGCAGGAGATCGCCGACGTCGTCGAGACCCGGCTGCTCGTCGAGGAGTTCGCCGTCCGCCGGGCCGTGCCCGCCCCCGCCGCCCTGATCGCCCGTCTCGAAGAGCTCCTGGAAGAGCAGAAGCGGCGGGCCGGGGCCGGGGACCTCGCGGAGGTCGCCGTCACCGACCGCTGCTTCCACGCCGAGATCGTCCAGCACGCCGGCAACCAGATCCTCGCCCGGCTCTACGACCAGCTCCGCGACCGCCAGCTGCGCATGGGCGTCGCCGTGATGCAGTCCCAGCCCGACCGCGTCGCCAAGAACATCGCCGAGCACGCCGAGATCCTCGACCGCATCAAGGCCGGCGACGCCGAGGGCGCCGCGCACTGCGTCCGCCAGCACCTCAGCTGGGTCAAGGTCCTGGTGCGGGGTGAGCACCGGTGAGCAACCGCAACGGATACGGCTCCGCCGTCACCCTCCCCGGAGACCCGCCCGGCGGCCGCCGCGCCGCCCTCGTCTGGGGCGTCGGCGTCGCCGTCTACTTCGTCGCCGTCATCTTCCGGACCTCGCTCGGCGTCGCCGGACTCGACGCCGCCGACCGCTTCGACGTCAACGCCTCCGCGCTCTCCACCTTCTCCATCCTCCAGCTGCTCGTCTACGCCGGCATGCAGATACCCGTCGGCCTCATGGTCGACCGGCTCGGCACCAAGAAGGTCCTGGTCCTCGGCGTCGTCCTCTTCACCGTCGGCCAGCTCGGCTTCGCGCTCTCCCCGTCGTACGGCACGGCCCTCGCCTCCCGCGCCCTCCTCGGCTGCGGCGACGCCATGACCTTCATCAGCGTCCTGCGGCTCGGCAGCCGCTGGTTCCCCGCCCGGCGCGGCCCCCTCATCGGCCAGGTCGCCGCCCTCTTCGGCATGGCGGGCAACCTGGTCTCCACCGTCGTCGTCGCCCGCGCCCTGCACGGCCTCGGCTGGACCACCACCTTCGTCGGCAGCTCCCTCGCGGGCGTCCTCGTCCTCGTCCTGCTGCTGCTCTTCCTCAAGGACCACCCCGAGGGGTACGAGCCCCGGCCCGCCCCGCACGCGGGCGCCGCCTACGTGCGCCGCCAGATCGCCGAGTCCTGGCGCGAGCCCGGCACCCGGCTCGGCATGTGGGTGCACTTCACCACCCAGTTCCCGGCCATGGTCTTCCTGCTCCTGTGGGGACTGCCGTACCTCGTCGAGGCGCAGGGCCTCTCGCGCTCCACCGCCGGGACGCTGCTCACCCTGGTCGTGCTCTCGAACATGGTCGTCGGCCTCGCGTACGGGCAGATCATCGCCCGCCACCACGCGGCCCGCGCCCCGCTCGCCCTCGGCACGGTCGCGGCCACCGCCCTGCTGTGGGGGACCACCCTCGCGTACCCCGGCGACCACGCCCCGATGTGGCTGCTCGTCACCCTCTGCCTGGTCCTCGGGGCCTGCGGTCCCGCCTCGATGATCGGCTTCGACTTCGCCCGCCCGGCCAACCCGCCGGAGCGTCAGGGCACCGCCTCCGGCATCGTCAACATGGGTGGTTTCGTCGCCTCGATGACGACGCTCCTCGCCGTCGGCGTGCTGCTCGACGCGACCGGCGACGACTACCGGATCGCGTTCTCCTCGGTCTTCGTCCTCGAAGCCCTCGGCGTCGCGCAGATCCTGCGCCTCAAGGCCCGCACCCACCGCCGGGAGCGCGAACGGCTCGTCGCCAGCCGCGTGGAGGCCGTGCACGTACCCGTGTAGCGCACGGCCAGGGCCTGTCCGACCCTGACCCGCCGGACAGGCCCTAGTTCGGCGTCACCGCGAAGTTGTCGAGGATCGCCCGCGCCAGCCGCTCGTCGCCCTCCACCTTGATCCGGTCGGCCGCGTCGGCCGCCCGGACCCGGCCGCAGGCCAGCCGCACGTACGTCTCCCAGTCCGTCGCCAGCGTCGCCGCCGGGCCGAGCGAGGGCGCGCCGTCGATCGACCCGCGCCCCTCCGCGTCCACTCGCACCGTCCGCAGGAACTCCACCGGGCCGGTCACGTCGAACACCACCGCCGAGGACGCCGGCGCGCCCGCGTCCTTGGCGACCACCTTCGGCAGCGCCTCCAGGAGCACGTCCCGGACCACGTGCGCCCCGGGCGAGTCCAGGTTCCCCGGCACCCCGAGCGCCGTCCGCAGGTCCTGCTCGTGCACCCACACGTCGAAGGCCCGCATCCGGTAGGCCACTTCCAGGGTCTGCTCGGCGCCCAGCGGGGCCCGGATCAGATGGTCGGGCGAGCGGTTCTCGTTGCGGAGCTGCCGGGCCCGGCGAATCAGGACGTACTCCAGCTCCGACGTCATCTCCGGCGCCGTGTGGTGCCGCCGCACATCGACCTGGACCTCCATGTAGCGCGCGAAGTCACTGCGCACGTGGTAGAGGTCGCGCGGCAGCGAGTGGATCGGCCGGGGGTCGCCCAGCATCTCCGTCTCCATGCCGATGACGTGCGACACGACGTCCCGCACCGACCAGCCCGGGCAGGGGGTCCGCCGGTTCCACTCGCCCTCCACGAGCGGCTGCACCAGCTCGGCTATCGCCTCGATCGAGTGCGTCCAGGCGTCGGCGTGGTTCTGGAGGCTGGGATGGACGGTCACGGGACCCCTCGGCGGTTCTTCGGTGCGCGGGCTGAATAACACGACTGGGTGGGAGGCTCGGACGCTAAGTTACGCTGCCCGAAGGCACCCCGGCAGTGCTTTCGTGTGACGATCGTAGGCCGGTGTTGACGGCTCGAATGCCAGGACGGTGGTAGTGTGCGCGCCTCGCTGATCCAGATCGCGGTAGACCCGGACGAACCGGTCGACGCCCGCCGTGCCCGCGCGGCACGTCTCGTACGGGCGGAATCTGGCCGCGCCGACCTCGTCGTCCTCCCCGAGCTGTGGACCGTCGGCGCCTTCGCGTCCGACCTCTTCGCCGCCGGGTCCGAGCCGCTGAACGGCCCCACGCACCGGGCGATGGCCGAGGCCGCCCGGGACGCCGGGGTCTGGCTGCACGCCGGCTCCTTCGTGGAGGCGGAGGCCGGCGCCCTCTACAACACCTCGCTCGTCCTCTCCCCCGACGGCGAACTCGCCGCCTCCTACCGGAAGATCCACCGCTTCGGCTTCGACGAGGGCGAGGCGGTCCTCATGGCCGCCGGGGAGGACCTGGTCACCGTCGACCTGCCGCACCTCACCGTCGGCGTCGGCACCTGCTACGACCTGCGCTTCCCCGAGCTCTTCCGCGGCCTGGTCGACGCGGGCGCCCAGGCCTTCGTCGTCCCGGCCGGCTGGCCCGCCCGCCGCCGCGCCCACTGGACCCTCCTGGCGCGGGCCCGCGCGGTCGAGAACCAGGCGTACGTGCTCGCCTGCGGCACCGCCGGCACCCACGCCGGCATCGAGCAGGCCGGGCACTCGATCGTGGTCGACCCCTGGGGCGAGGTCCTGGCGGAGGCGGGGCCCGGCGAGGAGGTCCTGCGCGTCGCACTCGACCCCGGCCGGGTCGCCGCGACCCGCGAGGAGTTCCCGGCCCTCAAGGACCGGGTCCTGGGCGTGGCGGCGCCGGAGCCGAAGCGGCCCTAGGGCCTGTGCCGAAAGCAGTGCCGTCCGCCCGAAGGGCAGGCGGGACTTTCGGCACACGCCCCGGGACCCGTCCGAAGCAGGGCCCCGGCCGTCACAGCGTGATCGCGTGCAGGGCCGCCCGCACCGGCTCGGGACCCGGCGTGTACTCCGCCCAGGCCGCCGCCAGCCTCCGCACCGCCTCCGTCAGCACCTCCGGGGCCGCCAGGAAGTGCAGCCGCAGGTGGCGGACGCTGCCGCCGAGGGCGTCGGCGGTGGCGCCGGGCAGGACGGCGACCCCGTGCCGGAGGGCGAGCTGCGCGAAGGAGACGCCGTCGCCGTGCGGGAGCCGCACCCACAGGGTCTGACCGCCCGCCGCCGGGGCGCAGGACCAGGACGGCAGCAGCCGGGCCAGCTCGGCCCGCAGGTGGTCGTGGCCCGCCCGGACCGTCCGCACGCGGGCCTCCAGGACCGGCCCGAAACCGTCCAGGAGCCGGACCGCCGCCAACTGGGCCGGGACGTCGCTGCCCAGGTCGTGCAGGGCCTTCAGACGGGCGAGCCGGGCGATCAGCGGGGCCGGTCCGCGTACCCAGCCGATCCGGAGGCCGCCCCACACCACCTTGCTGAGCGAGCCGACCGCGACCACCTCCCCGTACGCCGAGAGCGGCGTCCACGGCGCCCCGGCGTCGAAGGCCAGGTCGGAGAGGGCCTCGTCGTCGACGAGCGGCACCCCGAGCGCGTTCGCCGCCTCCACCAGCCGGCGCCCCGCGAGCGGCGGGAGCACGGTCCCGGTCGGGTTCTGGAAGCGGGCCACCACATAGGCCAGGGCGGGACGGTGCCGCTCCATCAGCCGCACCGCCTCCGCCACGTCGACCCCGTCCGGGCCCACCGCCACCGGCAGCGGCACGGCCGCCGCCTCCCGGAACAGGTCGAGCGCCCCCGGGTACGTCGGCGCCTCCACCAGGACCCCGTCCCCGGGGGCGAGCAGCAGCCGCGCGAGCAGCGCGAGCCCCTGCTGGGCGCCGGTGGTGACCAGGACCTGGTCGGGACCGGTCGGCACGCCCCGCGCCGCGTACCGCGCGGCCACCGCCTCGCGCAGCGCCCCGAGCCCGGCCGGGTGGTAGCCGAGGTCCCCGACGGGCAGTTCGAGGGAGCGGTACGCCTCCGCCAGCGCGTCCGGCGCCCGGTCCGGGGCCGCGCAGCTCAGCAGGATCACGTCGTCCGGCGCCTCCAGGAGGTGCAGGAAGAGCGGGTTCGAGGTCTCCCGCACCCGGGGCGCCCCCGCACCCGCCCCCACTCCCGCACCCGCGCCCGCCCCCGCCC
>JNWL01000004.1 GCA_000716465.1 Streptomyces bikiniensis | reverse complement strand
AGGGGTTGGGCGTCGTCGGTGGAGACGGTGGTGGGGCGGGTGAGCTCGGGCAGTCCGTCCAGAGCGGCCCGGCGCATCGAAGCCCCCGGATTCCCGACGGCCTCCGGGCCGTGGCCGGGGATGGCGGATCGGACGCGGGGGGTGGACATGAGGCTCCTTCGACGGTGCTCGGGACCCGCCCCGACCCCGTACAGAGGGCGACGGCGCGGGCCCGCCGGTCAAGCATCTTGAATCAGGATGCCCCGTATCTGTGGGTTTGGCACGATTTCCCGGGGAGGTCGTCAGGGCGGGAGACGGAGGGCGTCTCCGACCGGGAGGAGCGAACGATGCCGCGCGGATCGAGCCCCGAGCGGGAGCGCCGGTACGAGCACGTCAAGGACAGCGACCTGGACCGGGGCGGCAAGCGCTCGCACAGCGGCGCGCAGGGACCGAGGTACGACCGGCTCTACGCCGAGGCCAGGCGGCGCAACGTCCACGGCCGCTCCTCGATGGACAAGGCGGAGCCGAAGAAGGCCCTGGGGGAGTGACGGGTCCGGCGGACCGAAGGGCCTCGTGCCGTGTCCCGGACGATGATCGTCCGGGACACGGCACGAGGCCCTTCGGAACCTCCGTTCACCAGCGGTACCAGCGGCCGCTGCCGCTCCGCATGAAGAAGCCGAGCACCCACAGCACCAGCAGGGCGATGGCGATGTACCAGAGCACGTCGATCGCGAAACCCGCGCCGAACAGGACCAGGATCACCAGGAGGACCAGGAGCAGGGGAACCATGACGTCACCTCCGTCGTACACGGTGTCGTCCGGCGCGGTCCGCACGGAGACCCGCTACACCGCCCCTGCCCGCTTCCTCCGCGCTCATGCGCCGTCGCGGACGTCCTCCGGGGACACCGGCCGGGGCCCCACGACGCCACGGGCGATCCCGAGGTCGACCAGGTCCCGGGGCCGCAGCCGCAGCTGGTCGGCCGTCGCCCCGGCCTCCTCGGGCGGGCGCTTGAGGATGGCGGCGGCGGCCTCGGGCGCGATGACGGAGAAGTACGCGTCCGGGGTGGTCCAGGTGTTCCCCGGCGCGGCGAGCGCGAGCGCCCCGCCCGAGCCGCCCTCCCCGACGAGCAGCGAGGTCACCGGGGTGCGCGCGCCGGCGACGGCGGCGAACAGGTCCGCGATCGCGCTGCCCGCGCCCGAACGCTCCGCCTCCGCGTCGTTGGCGGCCCCCGGGGTGTCGACCAGGGTGAGCACCGGGATGCCGAGGCGCCCGGCGAGGCGCACCAGCCGGGCGGCGGTCCGGAAGCCCGCCGGACGGGTCGCGGTGCCGCACTGCGCGGCGTAGGCGACGGTCCGCCCGTCCGGAAGCCGCCCGAAGCCGCACCGCGTCCCCGGGTCGACGCCGCCGCAGCGGTCGCCGGAGATCTCCTCGCGGAGGGTGAAGTGGGCGTCGAGGTACGCGCCGGCCCGGGGCCGGTCCGGGCGCCGGGCCCGTGCCACCGCCTCCCGGCCGCTCGCGGCGGGCGCCGCGCCGGGGTCCCCGAGCGCGTACGGCGGCGCGACCGGGCCCTCGGCCGGACGGGTGAGCAGGGACAGCCAGCGCCCGAGGACGGCGCGCAGCGCGTCCGGCGGCACGAGCGCGTCGACGTGGCCGTGCGCGAGCTGCGCCTCGGCGGTGTACGCGGCCGGGTCCGCGTCCGGCGGGCGCACCCGCGACCCGGCGAAGGCGACCTGCGCGCCGGGCAGGGCCAGGACGACGTCGGAGCCCGCGCCGAGCGTGGCCCAGCCGCCCCCGGTCGTCGGGTCCCGCAGGACCGCGATCTGCGGCAGCCCGGCGGCCCGGGTCAGCTCCGACTCGCGGGCCAGGACCTGGAGCTGGAGCAGGGCCCGCATCCCCTCGTGCATCCGGCTGCCGCCGGTGGCCGGCAGGACCACCACGGGCAGCCGCCGCTCCCGGGCCAGGGCGTGGGCCGCGACGGCCCGCGCCCCCGTCCGCTCCCCGAGGGAACCGCCGAGGAACCGGAACTCGAACGAGATGAGGACCGCCTCCACCCCTCCCACCGAGCCCGTTCCGCAGACCACCGACTCGCTCTCGCCGGTCCGGGCGGCGGCACGCGCGTGCGCGGCGGAGTAGCCGGGCCAGCCGATCGGCCCGTCGTCGGCCAAAGGACCCTCGTCGAAGGGGAGTTCGGTGAACTCGTCGGCCACCAGGGCGATCGCCCCGCGTGCCGTCGTCGGGTCGCTCATGCGGGCCTCGCAGCCGGTCGCCGGTGCGTACGGGGAACGCGTACGGGTGGAGCAGCGGTGCGTCCCCACCGTACCGCCCGGTCCGCCGCCGCCCCGGGGCGGCCCCGCCTGGCCCGGCCCTCAGGCCATGATCCCGCTCCCGTGCGGGGCGTACAGGTCCAGGAGCCGCACCCGGGTCACCTGGAGGCGGTGCGCCAGGACCGAGCCCAGCCAGAACAGGACCGAGGCGCCGAACTCCGGGTCGGAGCGGCACATCGACCGGACGGCCGGGGCGTTGAACTCGTACGCCCGCACCGGCGTCATCGCCTCGGCCCCCGACTGGCACAGGTACGGCGGGAACATCCAGGAGAGACCGACCAGCTCGCCGTGGTGCAGGGTCTCGATCACGGGCGACCCGCGCCCCGGCACCCGCGCGTCGAGCGTCACCGCGCCGGTCTTCACGATCCAGAAGCGATCGGCGTGCTGCTGCTCCTCGAAGAGGCGGTGGCCGGACTCGAAGTACACGTCCTCGGCGAAGGCCATCAGGCGCTCCCGGTGCTCCGGGGGCAACGTGCTGACCTTGGGCGTGGCACTGCTCATGGCGGTCCCTCCTCGCACACTCGACTCCCACCCCCAGTGTCGGCCAAGGAGCCGCCGCGCGCGCAGGCTCGGACCGCCGGTCACGCCTCCGGGACCGCCCCCTCACCCTCCGTACGCCCCCGCCCGGCGCGCACGGGTCCGGCGTGCGCGGGCCCGGCGTGCGCGGCTCCCGCGGAGGGCGGAGCATGAACCCGAGGAGGGGGCAGGCGAGCGGGGGCATGCCCCGGAGCGGCGGGCGCGGCGACCCGAAGCGGGGGCGTGACCCAGGAGGGTGCCGTGCCCGTCCCGGACGGCGGCGACGCACCCGTGGTGCCGCCGTGGTGCCGCGCGGGGCCGACAAGCACTTCGGCACCCCGCACGTCCTGCGCTCCGTCGCCCTCGACGGTCCACCGGGGCGAGACCGTCGTCGACGGACGGCCCCTGTCGGCCGGGGGGGCGCGAACCGGCGGCCCCGGGGCCGGCGGGAGCATCGCCGAGGCGACGCCTCCGGAGGAGTTCTCCGACCGCCCCGCGCAGCGAGCGCGCCGAGGACCCCCTCTCCGAGATCCTCCACCACTGAGCAAGCGCCGGGCCGGGGCCCGGCCGAAAGACCCCCTGGGGTGATCCTCATGAATCCGCTCAGGACCGGCAGGTCCCTCACGGCCGCCGCCGGGGTCACCGAGGGACGCCCCTTAGCGCCGGGCCAGCGCCAGCGCGCTCAGGCCGAACATCAGGACGCCCAGCGGGACGTGGACCGCCGGGACGTGGGCGATGCCGACCACGACCTGGACCGAGGCGAGGGCGAGGAAGCCCGACGCGTGCCACACGGGCCGGAGCGAGCCGCCGCCCGGCTTCCACGCCAGCACCGCGGCGAGCACGTACAGCATCGACGCCCCGTACATCACCCGGGCCCCGACGTCGTGCAGCGTCCCCCCGGAGGACGAGGTCAGCAGCAGCCCGGCGGAGACCGCCTGGAGGAAGAGCGTCAGGGTCTGCAGGGCGATCGCGGTCCTCAGGAAGGAGAAGCCGCGCTCCGTGCGTGCCGTCGCCTGGGTGGCCATGTCACAGTCCCCTTTTCCGGTTTTCCGGGTTTCCGGGTTTCCGCCCCGGGCTTCCCGCCCTCGGGCAGTGGATCGATAAGGTCTCACCTGTTCGACGGAGCAGGCCTGCGAAAGGTAAGGCGAGGGCCCGCGAAGGTACGACGAGGGGGACGGCCGGAGCATGGGGACCGCCGGGACGGGCACGGTCGGCACGGACGGCGGGGACGACACGGCCGGTGAACGGGGCCGGCTGATCAACGTCGCCTACCGGCTGCTCGGTTCGGTGACCGAGGCCGAGGACGCCGTGCAGGACGCCTACGCGCGCTGGTACGGGCTGCCGAGGAGCCGGCGGGAGGAGATCCTGTCGCCGGGGGCCTGGCTGACGACGGTGACCGGCCGCATCTGCCTGGACCTGCTCGGCTCGGCACGGGCCCGCCGCGAACGCTACGTCGGCGCCTGGCTCCCCGAGCCGCTGCCCGACCGCGCCGAGTGGGACCGCGCGGGCGCCTCCGCCGGTCCCGCGGACCCCGCCGACCGGATCGTCCTGGACGAGTCGGTCTCCATGGCCTTCCTCGTCGTCCTGGAGTCGATGACGCCCGCCGAGCGGGTGGCGTTCGTCCTGCACGACGTCTTCCGGTACCCGTTCGCCGAGATCGCCGGCGTCCTCGGCCGGACCCCCGCCGCCTGCAAGCAGCTGGCCTCCTCCGCCCGGCGGCGGGTGGACACCGCGTCCGGCCCGGTGCCGGCGACCGGCCGGCCCGACGTGGTCCGGCGCGTCAAGGAGGCGTGGGAGAGTAGGGACGTCCCGGCCCTCGTGGGCCTCCTCGACCCGGGCGCCGTGATGACCGCCGACGGTGGCGGCATGGTGGGCACCGTGCTGCGCCCGGTCGAGGGCGGCGCGCGCATCGCCCAGTACATGGTCGCCATCGCGGACAGGGCCCCCGGGCTCGAACTCCTGGAGCGGTCGGTCAACGGCGCACCCGGCCTGGTGGCCCTGCGCGAGGGCGTCGTCGCGACCGTGGCCTCGTTCGACGTCGCCGGGGGGCGCGTCGTCCGGATCTGGGCGGTCCGCAACCCGGAGAAGCTGTGGCCCTGGGTGGGGGAGTTCCCCGACGCCCCTCAGGGCCCGCCCCGTCACGGCTGACGGGGCGGGGTCCCTCCCGTGGGTGAAGGGACCCCGAGAACACCCCGAAAGCACCCATCCGGGAGGCGGTCCGTGTCGAATGGGAGGCGACCCCCGGCCGCCACACCCTCACCGTCCGCGCCACCGGCGGCACCGGCGCCACCCAGCCCGAACGGCGCACCGGGACGATGCCCGACGGGGCCCAGGGGTGGCACTCGGTCGTCGTCACGGTCGAGGAGGGCGGGTAGGCGCCCCTGGTCGTAGCCGCCCGTGGTCGTGGCCGCGTAACGAAGCCGCCGCGCCCACCCGTTCGAGGGACATATGAGGGACACTGCTTCCGTGCGTGGACATCTGCCGGACGAGAACCCCGGTTTCGTGGGACGCCGCACGGAACTGGAGCGCGTCTCCGCCGCGTTGGCGGAGCACCGCCTCGTCACCGTGACCGGCGTCGGGGGAGTCGGGAAGACCCGGCTCGCGCTGCGCGCCGCGCACCGGGCCGCCGAGCGGTACCCGGACGGCGCCTGGTGGACCGACCTCGGCCAGCTCGACGGCGAGCGGCTGCTCGTCGCGCTCGTCGCCGACTCCGTGGACCTCGCCGACCACACCCCCGGCACAGCCGCCACCGGGCTCTGCCGCCGGCTCGCCGACGACCGGCTGCTGCTCGTCCTGGACTCCTGCGAGCACCTGGCCGAGCCCTGCGCCCGGCTCGTCGCCGAACTCCTCGCCGCCGCCCCCGGACTCACCGTCCTCGCCACCAGCCGCCGCCCCCTCGGCGTCGCGGGCGAGGAGACGATCGCCCTCGACCCGCTGCCGCCCGCCGGACCGGACGCCCTGGCCCTGCTCCGCCGCGCCGCCGGGGAGGACTTCCCCGCCGCCGGACCCGCCGGGGAGATCTGCGTACGCCTGGAGGGCATCCCGCTGGCCCTCGAACTCGCCGCCGCCCAGATCCGCCTCCAGGGCGCCGAGGCCGTGCGCGACCAGCTCGGCTCCCGCCTCGACGCCGCGCCCGGCGCCCGCTTCGACCTGCTCGCCCACACCGAGCGCGTCTGGCCCAGCCGCCACCAGACCCTGCGCGCCGCCATCGGCTGGAGCCACGAGCTGAGCACCCCGCTCGAACGCCTCCTCTGGGCCCGGCTCTCCGTCTTCCGCGGCCCCTTCGACCTCGTCTCCGCGACCGCCGTGTGCGCCGGCGGCCCGCTGGACCGCGCGACCCTGCCGGAGGCGCTCGACGGACTCGTCCGCGCCTCCGTGATCCGCCCGCCCGACGCCGCCGGGCGCCACCGGATGCTCGACACGATCCGCGAGTACGGGGCGACCTGGCTGGACCGCACCGGCGAGGCCGCGGCCGTCGCCGACCGGCACGCCGCCCACTTCCGGGGCCTGGCCCGCCGGGCCGAGACCGAGTGGCACGGCGCCCGCCAGCTCCGCTGGTACCGCACCGTCGACGCCCACCACACCGATCTGCGCACCGCCCTGGACCGGCTCCTGCGGACCGACCCCGACGCGGCCCTCGACCTCGTCGGCTCCGTCGCCTTCGCCTGGTCCTGCCGCGGCCGCCTCCGCGAGGCCCGCGACGGCCTCGAACAGGCCCTGCTCCTCAGCGAGGCCCGCGGCCGCGTCCGGGCCCGCGCCCTGTGGGCCCTCGGCGTCACCCTCGTCCTCCAGGGCGAGTTCGGGCCCGCCCAGGACATCAGCGAGCGGTGCGCCCGCGAGGCCCGGCACGCGGAGTACGCCGAACCGGCCGGAGCCGGAGCGGAAACCGGGGCCGGAGCGGAAACCGGAGCCGGTAGCGCGACCGGGCCCGGTGCCGGGGCCGGGCGCGACCGGCCCGGCGACCTCACCCTCGACGCCGCCGCCCTCGCCGGCCTCCTCGCCCTCACCACCGGCCGGCCGACGGCCGCCCACGTCGTCGTGGGCCACGTCCTCGACGCCGCCCGCGGCGGGCCCGCCGACTCCGCCGCCCGGCTCCGCTGCCACCTGGTGCGGGTCTTCGCCCTCACCGGCCTCGGCCGGCTCGCGGAGGCCCGGGAGAAGGCGCTCCGGCTGCGCGCCCTGTGCGAGGAGCTCGACGAGCACTGGACCCGCACCGCACTGGAGTACCAGCTCGCCCTCACCGGCCTCCTGGAGGGCGACCCGGTCGCCGCCTCCGGCCACGCCCGCGCCATGCTCGAAGGCACCCGTCGCCTCGGCGCGAGCCTCGGCGTCGCCCTCGGCCTCGACGTCCTGGCCACCGCCCTCGCGGCGGCCGGCGAGGGCGAGCGCGCCGCGGACGTCTCCGGCACCGGGGAGGCGTACTGGCGCTCCACCGGCCAGCCCCGGCGCGGCCTGCCCGGCCTGCGGGCCCTGCACGAGAAGTACACGGACACGGTCCGAGCCTCGATCGGCGGGCCCGCCTACGAGGAGATCTTCGTCCGGGCCCTCACCGGCCTCCCGCAGGACGGCCTCGACCGCGCCCTGCGCGGCCCAGGGCAGCACGACTGACGCGTCCGGCGGCGTCCGGCGCGTTTGAACCCGGCGGACCGGGACATCCGCGACACGGGGCCGGCACACGCCACCGGCCGCCGTCGGCACCGCCGTCACGCCCGCACACGCCGCCCACCTGCCGAAACGCACCGGGGCGGTGCGGGGCGGCGGCACGGCGCCCCGGTGCGTAGAGTCGGTTCCCGCAACAACACCCGTACCAAGCGAGTACGAGCCCCGCGCGTCGTACGAGCGAACGACCCCCGACGAGGAGACCTCACGTGACCGACCCGGCGTCCACCGCCCTCCAGCAGCAGATCGCCCGGGACCTCCAGGTGTCCGGCACCTTCGACCCGGCGGCGGAGGTCGAGCGCCGGGTGGCCTTCCTCACCGAGCGCCTCACCTCCACCGGGCTGCGCGCGCTCGTGCTCGGCATCAGCGGAGGCATCGACTCCACCACCGCCGGCCGGCTCTGCCAGCTCGCCGTGGAGCGCGCCCGCGCCGCCGGCCACGACGCCGTCTTCTACGCGATGCGCCTGCCCTACGGCGTCCAGGCCGACGAGAAGGACGCGCAGGCCGCCCTCGACTTCATCCGCCCCGACAAGGTCCTCACCGTGGACGTGAAGGCGGCGAGCGACGCGGCCCTGGAGGCCTGCCTCGCCGGTGACGTGACCTTCCGCGACGCCCACCACCAGGACTTCGTGCAGGGCAACATCAAGGCCCGCCAGCGGATGATCGCCCAGTACGCGGTCGCCGGCGCCCACAACGGCCTCGTCGTCGGCACCGACCAGGCGGCCGAGGCCGTCTCCGGCTTCTTCACCAAGTTCGGCGACGGCGCCGCCGACGTCGTCCCGCTGACCGGCCTGACCAAGCGGCGCGTCCGTGCGGTCGCCGCCGAGCTGGGCGCCCCGGACGGCCTGGTGCGGAAGGTCCCCACGGCCGACCTGGAAACCCTCGACCCGGGCAAGCCCGACGAGGAGGCGCTCGGCGTCACGTACGACGAGATCGACGACTTCCTGGAGGGCAAGCCGGTCTCCCAGGAGGCCTTCGACGCGATCGTCCGCCGCTACGAGCTCACCGAACACAAGCGGCAGCTGCCGATCGCTCCCTGAGCGGGTGTACGGGCGGAGGGCGGCGACCACCGGGCCGCCGCCTTCCGCCTTCCGGCTCCTCGCACCCTCCCGGTCCGTTCGCCCCCCCGTGGCCCGAACGGGCCCGGCCGGGGTGCGCGGGGGATCCGTACCGCCTCGAAGCGGAGCGTGACCGCGCCGCCCGACGACTGCCTCGCCCCCGACGAGTGGATCTGCGGCGCCCACCTCTCCAGCCGGAGGGAGATTCTCGCCCGGCTCCGGGCCGTCCCCGAGGGGACCCGGCAGGCCGCGCGCGGCCTCGGTCACGGGCCGTTCCGGCTCCTCCTCGCCGCCGACCCGCTCCTCCTCGGCGCCCAGCGGCTGCTCACCCCCCTGGACCCGGCGCGGTCCGCTGAACACCGCCTCCACCGCCGACCTGGCGCACCTCGACGAGCAGGTGGACGGCTGGCGCCGCCTCCGGAGGACGCGGCGCGCAACTACCTCGCGGGCAGAGGCCTTCTGGCGAAATGACGACGCGACGGATTCCGGCCAGACGGTTTCCAGCCCGCTGAACAGCCTCTGTCTTCACGACCCTTGCGGGGTGGTCCGCAGCCCTGCTATCCATCTGTTAGGAAGGTTTCCTTCCAGTCCCGGGTTCCGGAGGCGTCAACCCTCCGGCGTCCAGCCCCCGTTCGCCGTTCCGTGGAGACCCCATGACTTCCGCACGAACCGTACGGCCCCGCGCGCGCCGCCTCGGCGTCGCCGGCGCCGCCCTCGGCGCCCTGCTCCTCGGCCTCGCCGCCGCCCCGCCGACCGTGAACGCCGCCCCCGCGCCCGTCGCGCCGGCCGGAACGGCGGCCACCACCCCGGCCGCGATCAACGGACAGCTCAAGGTCTGCGGCACCAAGCTCTGCAACCGGTACGGCAAGCCGATCCAGCTCCGGGGCATGTCCTCGCACGGCACCCAGTGGTACAGCCGGTGTCTGACGGGCGGTTCGCTCGACGCCCTCGCCAAGGACTGGAAGGCCGACGTCCTGCGCGTCTCCACGTACGTCCAGGAGGGCGGCTACGAGACCGACCCGCGCAAGTACACCGACCTCGCCCACGCGCTCATCGAGCAGGCCACCGCGCGCGGCATGTACGTGATCGTCGACTGGCACATGCTCGACCCGGGCGACCCCCACCACAACCTCTCCCGCGCCAAGACCTTCTTCACCGAGATCGCCGAGCGCCACGGGAGCAAGACCAACCTGCTGTACGAGATCGCCAACGAGCCCAGCGGCGTGTCCTGGTCCAGGATCAAGAGCTACGCCGAGCAGCTCATCCCGGTCGTCCGCGCCAAGGACCCCGAGACCCCGGTCCTCGTCGGCACGCGCGCGTGGTCCTCGTTCGGCGTCTCGGAGGGCGCGAACGAGTCCGAGGTCGTCGCCCAGCCGGTGAACGCGTCCAACATCATGTACACCTTCCACTTCTACGCGTACTCGCACCGGGACGAGTACCTGAAGACCCTCTCCCGCGCCGCCGACAGACTGCCCGTCTTCGTCACCGAGTTCGGCACCCAGAACTACGCGGGCGAGGGGACCGACGACTTCACGATGACGCAGAAGTACCTGGACCTCATGGCCTCCAAGAAGATCAGCTGGGTCAACTGGAACTTCTCCGACGACGAGCGCAGCGGCGCGGTCTTCAAGACCGGAACCTGCGGCAGGGGCGGCCCCTGGACCGGCACCGGATCCCTCAAGCCCGCCGGCGTCTGGATCCGGGACCGCGTCAGGACGGCGGACGACTTCCCCACCTCCTGACCGACCCACCCGGCCCCACTCGACCGACACGCCCCCGCCGCGCGGCCCGCCGCCCCGGCGGGGGCGTCCACGTCCACGGGTGGCCGATCTCCGCCGTGTCCTCGGCGCAGTCCCCGGCGGCGCGCAAAAGTCCAAGGGGTGGGGCTCCCGCGCACATGGCGTCCTCCCGGTGGGCGCCGGTAGAACTCGCGGCAGGGCCCCGAGGGCCCCCGCGAGGAGAGGACCCGGACCATGAGCACCCACGTCGGCGCCGAGATCGCCGGACAGCCCGACTGCTGGCGCCGGGCCGCCGAGGAGGCCGAGCGGTGCGCCGGGCTGCTGCCGGCCCCGGGCGAGCGCGTCGCGGTCGTCGGCTGCGGCACCTCGTACTTCATGGCCCGCGCCTACGCCGCCCTGCGCGAGTCCCTCGGCGCGGGCGAGACCGACGCCTTCCCCGCCTCCGACGCGACCCCGCTCGGGCGCGGCTACGACCGGATCGTGGCCCTCACCCGCTCCGGCACCACCACGGAGGTCGTGGACCTGCTCGCCCGCGCCGCCGGCCGCGTCCCCGCGCTCGTCCTCACCGGCGCGCCCGACAGCCCGGCCGGGCGGCTCGCCGACCGGGTCCTCGACCTCGGCTTCGCCGACGAACGCTCCGTCGTCCAAACCCGGTTCGCCACCACCGCCCTCCAACTCCTGCGCGCCGGACTCGGCGTGGACCTCGGGCCGGCGATCGCGGACGCCGAACTCGTCCTCTACGAGCGGCTGCCCGCCGCCTGGGAGCGGCGCGGACAGTTCACCTTCCTCGGCACCGGCTGGACGGTCGGGCTCGCCGACGACGCCGCCCTCAAACTGCGCGAGACGGCCCGCGCCTGGACGGAGTCGTACGCGGCGATGGAGTACCGCCACGGTCCGATCAGCATCAGCGACCGCTCCAGCCTCGTCTGGTGCCTCGGCCCCGCGCCCTCGGGCCTGCGCGACGAAGTGGAGTCCACCGGCGCCCTGTTCGCCGCCGACGCCATCGACCCGGTCGCCGCCCTCGTCCGCGCCCAGCGGCTCGCGGTCGCCCTCGCCGACCGGCGCGGCCTCAACCCCGACCGGCCCCGGCACGTCTCGCGGTCGGTGATCCTCGCCGGTGCGTTCCGGCCCACCGGCCCGGAGGCGGCCCGTATCCTGCGGTCATGATCGGAAACGACGTCCCCGACCTCGCCGAGATGCCGGACGACTGGCGGCGCGCCCTCGCCGTCGTCGCCCACCCGGACGACCTGGAGTACGGCTGCGCGGCCGCCGTCGCCGGCTGGACCGACGCCGGGAAGGAGGTCGTCTACGTCCTCGTCACCCGCGGCGAGGCCGGCATCGACACCCTCGCCCCGGACGCCTGCGGCCCGCTGCGCGAGCGCGAACAACGCGACAGCGCCGCCGTCGTCGGCGTGGACGCCGTCGAGTTCCTCGACCACCGGGACGGCGTGGTCGAGTACGGCACCGCGCTGCGCCGCGACATCGCGGCCGCGATCCGCCGCCACCGCCCCGAACTCGTCGTCACCCTCAACCACCGCGACACCTGGGGCGGCGGCCCCGGCGCCCCCTGGAACACCCCCGACCACCGGGCCGTCGGCCGCGCCGTCCTGGACGCGGCGGCCGACGCCGGGAACCGCTGGATCTTCCCCGAGTTGGAGGAGCGGGGGCTCGCGCCGTGGGACGGCGTCCGCTGGGTCGCCGTCGCCGCCTCCAGCACCCCCACCCACGCCGTGGACGCGGGCCCCGGCCTGGAGCGCGCGGTCCGCTCGCTCCTCTGCCACCGCACCTACATCGAGGCCCTGACGGACCAGGACCCGGAGGAGTACGTCCGGTCCTTCCTCGCGGGGACGACGGGCGGGGCGGCCGACCGCTTCGGCGGCCGCCCGGCCGTCACCTTCGAGCTGTTCCCGCGCTGACCGGGCGGCATCAGGAGGAGGCCCCGCCGTCCGCCTTCGCCTCCAGGTCTCCGAACAGCAGCTCGGTGTTGATCGTGACGCCCGCCCGGTAGCCCAGGCCCACCGCGTTGACCACCTGCTCCTGCGGGCCGGTCACGTTCCCCGCCGCCCACACCCCGGGCACGCTCGTCCGGCCCGTCCCGTCCACCGCGACGAACTCCCCGAACGGCGTCTCCTCCATCCGCGCGCCCAGCTGCCGCAGCACCCCGTCCCGGGCCGCGAGGCGCGTCGCCCCGACGAAGACCGCCTCGCGCGGCACGAACCGCCCGTCGGCGAGCCGGACCCCGGTCAGCCGGTCGTCCTCCACCGCGAGCCCGGCGACCTCGCCGGCCACGACCTCCACCCCCGCCGCGTCGAGCAGCGCCGCCTCCCGCTCGGAGAGCCCGGCGGCGGTGTGCAGGAAGAGCGTCACGTCCGAGGACCAGTGGGAGACCATCAGCGCCTGGTGCGCCGGCATCGCCGGATGGGCGATCACCCCGAACGGCCGGTCGCGCACCTCCCAGCCGTGGCAGTACGGGCAGTGCAGCACGTCCCGCCCCCACCGCTCGGCCACCCCTTCGACCTCCGGCAGCTCGTCCACGAGCCCGGTCGTCACCACGAGCCGCCGCGCGCCGACCCTCGTGCCGTCCGCGAGCGACACGGCGAAGCCGTCCCGCCCGTCCGGCTCCGCGCCCGTCACCCGGCCGGCCCGCCACTCCACCCCGTACGCCGCGATCTCCTCCCGGCCCGCCGCCAGGTACGCGGCGGGGCTCATGCCGTCCCGGGAGAGGACGCCCTGCATGTGGGCGGTGGGGGCGTTGCGGGGCTCGCCCGCGTCGACCACCAGGGTCCGCCGCCGCGACCGGCCCAGGACCAGGGCCGCGCTGAGCCCCGCCGCGCCGCCGCCGACGACCACCACCTCGTACTGCTCCGTGTGTGCGTTCATGGGGACGAGGCTGTTCCGGACCTGCGGTGGCCGCAAGTAAAGTTGCCGTTCCTGCAACACTGGACCCATGACCGAAGACGACCGCATCGACGCCGTCCTGAACGAGGTCGGCCCCCGTCTGCGCCGGGTCCGCCGCGACCGCGGGGTGACCCTGGCCGAGCTCTCCGCCGCCACCGGCATCTCCGTGAGCACCCTCTCCCGCCTCGAATCCGGGCAGCGCAGGCCCAGCCTCGAACTGCTCCTGCCGCTCGCCCGCGCCCACCAGGTCCCGCTGGACGAGCTGGTCGGCGCGCCGCCGGTGGGCGACCCCCGGGTCAAGGCCAGGCCGATCGTGCGGCACGGGCGCACGATGTACCCGCTGACCCGCCAGCCCGGCGGCCTCCAGGCGTACAAGGTGATCCAGGAGAAGCCGTACGACTGCCCCGAGCCCCGGGTGCACGAGGGGTACGAGTGGCTGTACGTGCTCTCGGGGAAGCTCCGGCTCTTCCTCGGCGGGCGCGAGGTCGTCCTGACGGCGGGGGAGGCGGCCGAGTTCGACACGCGCGTTCCGCACTGGTTCGGGGCGACGGCCGAGGGACCGGTGGAGTTCCTGAGCCTGTTCGGCCCGCAGGGGGAGCGCATGCACGTCAGGGCCCGGCCGGAGAAGTCCCGCCGACCCGTGCCCCACTGACCCGCGGCCCCGTGCCCCACCGGACCCGCCGATCCGTTTCCGGGGGAGGAGTCCGGCCGATCCGTTTCCGGGGAAGTCCTGCCGATCCGTTTCCGGGGAAGTCCGGCCGACCCGTTCCCTCCGGGCAAGCGACCGCTTAGTATGCAACCGACCACGCGGTACGGAGGAGGCATCCCGGATGCAGGCATGGCGTGTGTACGAGAACGGCGAACCGGACGCGGTGATGCGCCGCGAGGAGGTGGAGCCGCCCGTCCCCGGCGAGGGGCAGGTCCTCCTGAAGGTCCGCGCCGCCAACGTCAACTTCCCCGACGCGCTGCTCTGCCGCGGCCACTACCAGGTGCGCCCCCCGCTGCCCTTCACCCCCGGCGTCGAGGTCTGCGCCGAGACCGAGGACGGCCGCCGGGTCGTCGCCACCGCCGCCCTCCCGCACGGCGGCTTCGCCGACTACGCCCTCGCCGACGCCGCCGGGCTGCTCCCGGCCCCCGAGGCGCTCGACGACGCCGAGGCCGCCGCGCTCCACATCGGCTACCAGACCGGCTGGTTCGGCCTGCACCGCCGCGCCGCCCTCAAGGAGGGCGAGACCCTCCTCGTCCACGCGGCGGCCGGCGGCGTCGGCAGCGCGGCCGTCCAGCTCGGCAAGGCCGCCGGCGCCACCGTCATCGGCGTCGTCGGCGGGCCCGAGAAGGCCGCTGTCGCCCGCGCCCTCGACTGCGACCTGGTCATCGACCGGCGCTCCGAGGACGTCGTCGCCGCCGTCAAGGCCGCGACCGGCGGCCGGGGCGCCGACGTGATCTACGACCCGGTCGGCGGCGAGGCCTACCAGCAGTCCGCGAAGTGCGTCGCCTTCGAGGGCCGGATCGTGGTCGTCGGCTTCGCGAGCGGCACCGTCCCCGCCCCCGCCCTCAACCACGCCCTGGTCAAGAACTACTCGGTCCTCGGCCTCCACTGGGGCCTGTACGCGGTGAAGGACCCCGCCTCGATCGGCCGCTGCCACGAGACCCTCACCGCCTACGCCGCCAAGGGCCTGATCAAGCCGCTCGTCGCGGAGCGCGTCCCCTTCGCGGGCGCGGCCGACGCCGTCCGGCGCGTCGCCGACGGCACCACCACCGGCCGCCTGGTCGTCCTCCCGGAAGGGGTCCACGCGTGACCGGCCCGCACCCGACCGCGCCCGGCGCCGACGAACTCCGGGCGCTCACCCGGGCGTTCCTCGACGCGCACCCGCCCGCCACCACCGACCGCACCGACTTCCTGCGCGCCCGCTTCGACGCCGGACTCGCCTGGGTCCACTACCCCGCCGGCCTCGGCGGACTCGACGCGCCCCGTGCCCTCCAGGCGGTCGTCGACGCCGAACTCGCCGCCGCCGGCGCCCCCGACAACGACCCGCGCCGGATCGGCATCGGCCTCGGCATGGCCGCCCCCACCCTCCTCGCGTACGGCTCCGACGAGGTCAAGCGCCGCTTCCTCAAGCCGCTGTGGGCCGGCGAGGAGGTGTGGTGCCAGCTCTTCAGCGAGCCCGGCGCCGGCTCCGACCTCGCCGCCCTCGGCACCCGGGCCGTCCGGGACGGCGACCACTGGGTGGTCGACGGGCAGAAGGTGTGGACCTCCAGCGCCCACCTCGCCCGCTGGGCCATCCTCATCGCCCGCACCGATCCGGACGCCCCCAAGCACCGGGGCATCACCTACTTCGTCTGCGACATGACCGACCCCGGCGTGGAGGTCAGGCCCCTGCGCCAGATCACCGGCGAGGCCGAGTTCAACGAGGTCTTCCTCACCGGCGTCCGCATCCCCGACGCCCACCGCCTCGGCGAGGCCGGCGACGGCTGGCGGGTCGCCCAGACCACCCTGATGAACGAGCGGGTCTCCATCGGCGGAGCCCGCGTCCCCCGCGAGGGCGGCATGATCGGGAAGCTCGCCGCCACCTGGCGCGAGCGCCCCGAGCTGCGCACCCACGAGCTGCACCGGCGCCTCCTCGACCTCTGGGTGGACGCCGAGGTCGCCCGGCTCACCGGCGAACGCCTCCGCCAGCAGCTCGTCGCGGGCCAGCCCGGCCCCGAGGGCAGCGCCATGAAGCTCGGCTTCGCCCGGCTCAACCAGGCCATCAGCGGCCTGGAGGTCGAACTCCTCGGCGACGAGGGCCTGCTGTACGGGGAGTGGGCCATGACCCGCCCCGAACTGGTCGACTTCACCGGCCGCGACGCCGGCTACCGCTACCTGCGCTCCAAGGGCAACTCGATCGAGGGCGGCACCAGCGAGGTGCTTCTCAACATCGTCGCCGAACGGGTCCTCGGCCTGCCCTCCGAGCCCCGCAACGACAAGGACGTCCCCTGGAAGGACCTCGCGCGATGACCGACCGCCTCGACCTCCTCTACTCCGAGACCGAGGACGACCTGCGGGCGGCCGTCCGCGCCCTCCTCGCGGACCGGGCCGGCCACACGGTCCTCCTCGACCGGATCGAGACGGACGCCCCGTACGTCCCCGGCCTCTGGAAGTCCCTCGCGACCGACATCGGGGCCGCCGGGCTCCTCGTCCCCGAGAAGCTCGGCGGCCAGGGCGCGAGCCACCGCGAGGCCGCCGTCGTCCTGGAGGAGCTGGGCCGCGCGGTCACCCCGGTTCCGTACCTCACGAGCGCCGTGGCGGCCACCGAGACCCTGCTCGCCCTCGCGGCGGAGAGCGCCCCGGCGGCCGGACTGCTCGCCGCCGTCGCGGACGGCGGCACGGTCGCGGTCCTCGCCGTACCCCTGTCGACCGCCCCGGACGCGGACCCGCCGCACGGCCCGGCCGTGCCCGCCGTCGCCGACGCCCCCGCCGCCGACGTCCTCCTCGCCCCGCGCGCCGACGGCCTGTACGCCGTACCGGCGGAGGAGGCGGCGATCGAGCCGCAGACCCCGCTCGACCTCACCCGCCCGCTCGCCCGGGTCACCACGGAACCCGGCACCGGCACCCGGCTCGCCGGTCCGGAGGCGGCCCGCGCGGCCGTCCGGCGCGGCCTCCTCGCGGGCGCCGGACTGCTCGCCTCCGAGCAGCTGGGCCTCGCCGAACGCTGTCTGGAGGACACCGTCCGGTACACCCGCGAGCGCCACCAGTTCAACCGGCCCGTCGGCTCCTTCCAGGCACTGAAGCACCGCATGGCCCAGGTCTGGCTGGACGTCGTCGGGGCCAGGGCGGCCGCCCGCGCCGCCGCCGACGCCCTCGCCCAGGGCGCTCCGGACGCCCCGCTCACCGTGGCCGTCGCCCAGGCGTACTGCTCCCGGGTCGCGGTCCGCGCCGCCGAGGAGTGCGTCCAGCTGCACGGCGGGATCGGCATGACCTGGGAGCACCCCGCGCACCTGGCCCTCAAGCGGGCCAAGGCCGACCAGCTCGCGTTCGGCCCGGCGGGCCGCCACCAGGACACGGTCGCCGCCCTGGCGGACCTCCCGGCACCCCGGTGAGCGGACCTCCCCGCGCCCGGTAAGGGGCCGTCTGTCCGTACCCCTTATACATACTGTTTAATTGCGAGCTGTTGGCAAGAACGTTTGATCTTCAAAAGGGGTACGGACACGATGACCGCCCGATCCATCCGCAACGCGGCGGCCACGGCCCTGGCGGGCTCCCTCGCCCTCACCGCCGCAGCCTGCTCGAACCCCGGCTCCGCCACCGGCGGCACCGGCGGGCCCAAGGATTCCGCGGTCGTCGGCATCGCCTACGAGCCCGAGAGCCTCAGCCCCCTCCTCGGCTACGGCAAGGACGGCAACTCGAAGATATTCGACGGCCTCCTCGCCTTCGACGCCGACATGAAGCTGAAGCCGGCCCTCGCCCGCGAGCTGCCCCGCGTCAGCGACGGCGGCCTCACCTACACCTACGCCCTCCGCAAGGGCGTCACCTTCAGCGACGGGGCCCCCTTCACCGCGAAGGACGTCGTCTTCACGTACCGCACGATCCTCGACCCGAAGACGAACAACCCCTCCCGCACCGAGCTCGACGCCCTCAAGAGCGTCGAGGCGGTCGGCGACGACACCGTCGTCTTCCGGCTCAAGTACCCCTACGCGCCCTTCGCCGAGCGCACCGTCCACGCCATCGCCCCCGAGCACGTCGCCGCGAAGCAGGACGTCAACACCGGCGCCTTCACCACCAGGCCGATCGGCACCGGCCCGTACGTCCTCACCGGCTGGTCCAAGGGCGAGAAGCTCAGCTTCAAGGCCAACCCCACCTACTGGAACGGCGCGCCCCAGGTGAAGAAGTTCACCATGGCGATCATCAAGGACGACGACGTCCGCGCCACCCGGCTGCGCGCCGGCGACCTCGACGGCGCCATCCTGCCGCCCAACCTCGCCGCCGGCTTCAAGACCGACAAGGGCAGGAAGACCTGGGCGGCGAAGACCTACGACTACCGCACGGTCACCCTCCCCACCCACAACGAGGTGACCGGCGACACCGCCGTCCGCCGCGCCCTCGACCTCGCCGTCGACCGCGAGGCCATGGTCGACAAGATCCTCGAAGGGGCCGGAAAGCCCGCCTACGGGCCCGTCCCCACCGACAGCCCCTGGTTCACCAAGGGCACCGAGCGCCGCCACGACCTCGCCGGGGCGCAGAAGATCCTCGACGAGGCCGGCTGGAAGCCCGGCCCCGACGGCGTCCGCGTCAAGGACGGCGTCCGCGCCTCCTTCCCGCTCTGGTACCTCTCCGGCGACAAGCTCCGCCAGGACCACGCCCTCGCCTACGCCTCCGACGCCAAGAAGGCCGGCATCGACATCAAGACCCAGGCCGGCACCTGGGAGGTCATCGAGCCCCGGATGAAGACCGACGCCGTCCTCGCCGGCGGCGGCTCGCCCGGCGACCCCGACTTCGACCAGTACCTCCTCCTGAAGTCCTCCCTCGGCGGCGACGGCTTCAACAACATGGCCTGGTACGACAACAAGACCGTCGACCAGGCCCTGGAGGACGGGCGCCGCACCAACGACCCCGCCGAGCGGCACGCCGCGTACGACACCGTCCAGCGCGAGCTGGTGAAGAACCCCGGCTACACCTTCCTCACCCACATCGACCACCTCTACGTCGTCAACGACTCCTGGGACGGCCTGTCCACCCAGACCGAGCCGCACGACCACGGCCTCGCCGCCGGCCCCTGGTGGAACGTCGAGAGCTGGAAGCCCAAGGGCGCCGGAGCGGCGCAGAAGTGAAGCGCCGCCTCCCCTGGGGGGCCATGGCACGGATGACGGGACGGCGCGCCCTGGCCGCCGTCCCCGTCCTCCTCGCCGTCACCCTCGCGGTCTTCGCCGTCGCCGAGGCCTCCCCCTTCGACCCGGTCAAGGCCTACGCCGGCACCGCCGGCCTCACCGCCTCGCAGGAGAACCTCGACCAGCTCCGCGCCAACCTCGGCGTCGACCGGCCCCTCCTCACCCGCTGGTGGGACTGGCTCACCGCCGCCCTCACCGGTGACCTCGGCGACTCCGCCGTCATGCGCCGGCCCGTCGCCGAGGTCATCACCGAACGCCTCGGCTGGTCCGTCCTGCTCGCCGCCACCGCCTTCGCCGTGGCCATCGCGCTCGGCACCCTCCTCGGCGTCCTCGCCGGACGCCGCCGCGGCGGCCTCCTGGACCGGGCCGTCAGCTCCGTCGCGTACACCCTGGAAGCCGCCCCCGCCTTCTGGCTCGGCCTCCTCGCCATCTGGTTCTTCGCCCTGAAGCTGGGCGCCCTGCCCGCCGGCGGCCTCACCGACACCGCGAGCGACACCGTCACCTTCGACCAGGTCGCCCGCCACCTCGTGCTGCCCGCGCTCGTCCTCGGGATCTCCCAGCTGCCGTGGTTCTTCCTGTACGTCCGCCAGGGCGTCGGCGACGCCCTCGACGAGGACCCCGTGCGCGGCGCCCGCGCCCGCGGCCTGAGCGAGCGGACCGTCCTCACCGGCCACGCCCTCCGCTCCGGAATGCTCCCCATGCTCACCCTCGTCGGCTCCCGCGTCCCCGAGCTGATCACCGGCGCCCTCCTCGTGGAGACCGTCTTCAGCTGGCCCGGCATCGCCGCCGCCACCGTCACGGCCGCCACCTCCGTGGACTTCCCGCTGCTGGCCGCGCTCACCGTCCTCGCCACCGCCGCCGTGCTCCTCGGCAACCTCCTCTCCGACCTCCTGTACGGCCTGGCCGACCCGAGGGTGGGCTTCGATGGCTGACCCGCGCACCCACCGGATCCGCTTCTGGACCTCCGCCGTCACCGTCGCGGCCGTCCTCCTCGCCGTGCTGCTCGTCCCGCCGCTCGTCCAGCTGGACGAGCAGGCCGTCGACCTCTCCCGCAAGCTCCTGCCGCCGTCCTGGGACCACCCCTTCGGCACCGACGACCTCGGCCGCGACCTCCTGCTGCGCTGCGTCTACGGCCTGCGGGTCTCGCTCCTCGTCGGACTCGTCGCCGCGCTCGTCGCCACCGTCATCGGCACCGCCGTCGGAGCCGCCGCCGGCGCGCTCGGCGGCTGGGCCGACCGCACCCTCATGCGGCTCGTGGACGCCTTCTCCTCCGTGCCGCACCTGCTCCTCGGCATCTTCGTCGTCGCCCTCTTCCGGCCCGGCGTCTGGCCCGTCATCGTCTCCGTCGCCGTCACCCACTGGCTCTCCACCGCCCGGATCGTGCGCTCCGAGGTCCTCTCGCTGCGCACCCGGCCCTTCGTGGACGCCGCCGTCTCCGGCGGCTCGGGACGGTGGCGCGTCGCCGTCCGGCACCTGCTGCCCGCCGTCCTGCCGCAGGCCGGGCTCGCCGCCGTCCTGATGGTCCCGCACGCCATGTGGCACGAGTCCGCGCTCTCCTTCCTCGGCCTCGGCCTCCCCAGCCACCAGGCCAGCCTGGGCAACCTGGTGCAGAACGCGCGCTCCTCGCTCCTCGCCGGGTACTGGTGGCCCACCCTCTTCCCCGGCCTCCTCCTCATCGTGCCGACCCTCGCCATCGCCGGGCTCGCGGGCGTGTGGCGCGACCGGCTCAACCCGCGCCGCCGATCGGAGCTGATGCTGTGAACGCGCCCCGCGCCTCGAAAGCCCCGAAGACTCCCGGCACCCCTGGTGCCCCCGGAGCCTCCGGCACCCTCGACACCCCCGGCACCCCCGGTGTCCCCGGTGTCCCGGAGGACAAGCTCCTCCGCGCGCTCGACGCCGTGACCGCCGGGCGGGCCGAGGACGCCGTCCTCAGCGTCCGCGGCCTCACCGTCCGCTTCCGGCTGCGCGGCGGCCGGACCGTCGACGCCGTCAGCGACGCCGACTTCGACCTCGCGGCGGGGGAGTGCCTCGCCCTCGTCGGCGAGAGCGGCTGCGGCAAGTCCGTCCTCGCCTCCGCCCTCCTCGGCCTGCTCCCGGGCAACGCCGAGACCTCCGGCACGGCCCTGCTCGTGAGCCCCGACGGCCAGGACGGGACCGACCTGCTCGCCGCCGACGAGAAGACCCTCGCCCGCACCGTACGGGGCCGCCGCGCCGGACTCGTACCGCAGAGCCCCGCCGCCCACCTCACCCCCGTCCGCACCGTACGGTCCCAGCTCGAGGAGACCGTACGGGCCCTCACCGGCACCTCCCGCCGCGTCCGGCGCGCGGCCGCCGAGGAAGCGGCCGGGCGGACCGCCTTCCCCGCCGACCACCTCGACCGCCACCCGCACGAGCTCTCCGGCGGCCTCGCCCAGCGCGCCGCCACCGCCCTCGCCCTCATCGGCGACGCCCGGCTGCTGCTGGCCGACGAGCCCACCACCGGCCTCGACCGCGACCTCGTCGACCGCACCGTGGACGAACTGCGCCGCCACGCCGACGACGGCCGCGCCCTGCTCCTCATCACCCACGACCTGGCCGCCGCCGAGCGGATCGCGGACCGGGTCGCCGTCATGTACGCGGGCCGGATCGTGGAGATCGCCCCCGCCCACCGCTTCTTCGGCCCCGCCGGACCCCGCCACCCCTATGCCCGCGGCCTGCTCGACGCCCTGCCCGACCGGGCCTTCGCCCCGATCCCCGGCATGCCGCCGGAGCTCTCCGACCTGCCCGGGGGCTGCGCCTTCGCCCCGCGCTGCCCGCGCGCCACCGACCTCTGCGCCACCCGCCCCGAGCCCGCGGCCGGGGTGGCCTGCCACCACCCGGAGCGCCCCCGTGCTTGAACTCGACGCCGTCACCGCCGGCTACGACCGCCGCGCCCCCGTTGTCCGGGGCGCCTCCCTCACCGTCGCCCCCGGCGAGTCCGTCGGCCTCCTCGGCCCCAGCGGCTGCGGCAAGTCCACCCTCGCCCGGGTCGCCGCCCTCCTCCACCGCCCCGACGCGGGCCGGCTCGTCCTGGACGGCACCGAGGTACGGGCCTGGCGCCACCGCGCCCCGCGCGAGCTGCGCACCGCCGTCGGCGTCGTCTTCCAGCAGCCCCGCACCGCCGCCGACCCCCGGCTCACCCTCGCCGACCTGGTCGTGGAACCGCTGCGCGCCACCGGCCGCCGCGCCGAGGCCGACGCGCGCCTGGCCGAGCTGGCTCCGGCCGTCGGCCTCACCCCCGACCTGCTCGTCCGCCGTCCCCACGAGGTCAGCGACGGACAGCTCCAGCGCGCCTGCCTCGCCCGCGCCCTCACCCTGCGCCCCCGCTGGCTGATCTGCGACGAGATGACCGCCATGCTCGACGCCTCCACCACGGCCGCCCTGGTCGCCGCCGTCGAGGCCTACCGCGCGGAGACCGGCGCGGGCCTCCTCGCCGTCGGGCACGACCGCGTCCTCCTGAACCGCTGGTGCGACCGCACGGTGGAGTGGAAGGACTGCCTGCCGGCCGGGAAGTGACCGCCCCGGCGGGGCCCCGGACCGGATCTCACCCGGATGGCCGCCCCGCCGTACGCCCGGACGGAGCGCTCATTCCGCCACACTGTCCGCCGAAAGCCGCAATTCCGGTGCGGCGTCGGAGGGACGTGAAGGCGATGGCCGTTTCCATTTCTGTGGTGCTGCTCCTGCTGATCCTGGCCGTGATCTTCCTGCGGAACGGCGGTCTCAAGCTCTCGCACGCGATCGTCTGCGCCCTGCTCGGCTTCTTCCTCGCCGGCACCAGCATGGCGCCCACCATCCACGAGGGGGTCGCCGCCACCGCCGACGTGGTCTCCAGCCTCAAGCCGTGACACCCGGGCCCGGGGCGGTCACTCCATCTCGGGCATCTCGCCCACCGTGGTCCTCATGTCGATCACGGCGAAGGCGGCCCCCTGCGGGTCCAGGATCGCGGCGAACCGGCCGAACGGGCTGTCCACCGGCCCGAAGACCTTCCGCCCGGAGAGCCGCTCCGCCGCCTCCACCGCCTTGTCGCAGTTGTCGACGGCGAAGTAGATCTGGATGTACGAGGGGACCTCCGGCGGGAAGTCGTCGGTCATCGTCATCCGTCCGAGGACCGGGTCGTCGCCCAGGTCGAAGACCCGGTAGTCGACCTCCTGGTCCTTCATCCGCTTCGAGCCGTAGCCGAAGACGGACGTGAAGAAGGCGTCGGACTTCTCCGGCTCCCGGGTGAACACCTCCGCCCAGGCGTACGAGCCGGTCTCGCCCTCCAGCTCGAAGCCCTCGTGCGTCCCCGGCTGCCAGACGCCGAACACGACGCCCGCGGGGTCCCGCGCGAGGCACATCGTCCCGAACTCGCCGATCCGCATCGGCTCCATCAGGACGGTGCCGCCCGCGGTCCGGATCCGCTCCGCCGTGGCGGCGGCGTCCGGCGAGGAGAAGTAGAGACACCAGGCCGACTGCGGCGGGGTGTCCTGCCCCGGCATCGGCGGGACGACGGCCGCGACCGCCTTCCCGTTCTTGGAGGCCTGGGTGTAGCCGCCGAACTCCGTGGCGGCCTCGGCGAAGGTCCAGCCGAGCACGTCGCCGTAGAACGTCTTGGCGGCCTCGGCGTCGGTGAACATCGCGTCGGTCCAGATCGGCGTGCCTTCAGGTCGTGCGGCCATGACGGTGACTCTCCTCCGGTCGATGACGTCCGCTTCCTGTGAGCCACGCTAGTCAGGGCCGCCGCACCCCGCGCGGCGACGCGGAGCGGCACCGGAGCGCCGGGCCGGAGGTCAGCCGGGCAGCGGGCCCATCGCGTACCGGTGGAACGGGCCGCCGGGGATCGGCAGGTCCGGCCGCCACATCCGCAGCACCTGCGCCGAGGGCAGGAACAGCGCCTCCGGCAGCCGGTCCGGGTCCGTCCACTCCCAGCGCTCGATCTTGTCGGGCTCGGTCACGGCCGGCGTCCCGCGGAAGGCGCCCACCGTCGTGGCCACGGTCATCCGGGTCATGCGGCCGGAGGTGACCGAGTCCAGGATCAGCCCCAGGACCTCCACCTCGGCCGCGTCCGCGACCAGCGCCGTCTCCTCGGCCAGCTCGCGGGCCGCCGCGGCCTCCACGGACTCGCCCGGCTCGACCTTGCCGCCCGGCAGCTCCCACACCCCGGAGCGGTGGAGCCCGAGCAGCACCCGGCCGGAGGCGTCGGTCACGACGACCCCCGCTCCGAGGGAGGCGTGGGCGGGCGGCGGCTGGACGTTGCGCCGGGCTGCGGCTGCGTGCTCGAAGGCGGTCATGGCACTCCTTCTACCAGCGCGCCCTCACCCGGCGGGCGCCGGGGGCACCACCGCCACCGGGCAGTGGGCCTCGTGCAGCACCGCGTGGGCGACGGAACCGACGAGCAGCGAGCCGAGGCGGTGCCGGTGGTGCCGCCCCACGACCAGCAGGCCCGCGTCCCGCGAGCCCTCCACGAGCCGCCCCACCGCGTCCCCCGGCACCACCACCGGACGCAGCTCCACGTCCGGCCACCGCGCCGCGAAGGGCCGCAGCCGCTCCTCCTGCTCCCGCTCCGCCCCCCGTACGAGCTCCTCGGCGTCGTCCGCCAGGGGCAGCGGGGGCGGCACCTGGAGGGCCGGGGACGGCGCGGCGAGCAGGGCGCCCTGCGGCGGGGGCAGCCGGAAGGCGGTCACGGCCTCCAGCGGCACGCCCCGGTGGTGCGCCTCCTCGAAGGCGAAGGCCGGCACCTCGTCCGGGGATTCCTCCGGGTGCAGGCCCATGAGCACCCGGCCCGCTCCCGGTCCGCCCTCCGGGGCGGCCGTACGGGCCTCGTGCGGGACGACGACGAGCGGACAGGGCGCGCTCGCGGCCAGGGTGCGGCTCGTCGAGCCGAGCAGCAGGCTCGCGAAGCCGCCGCGGCCCCGGGAGCCGGTCACCAGGAGCCGGGCGCCCCGGGCGACCGCCGCCAGGGCGTCGGTCACGGACCCGTCGAGGGACTCGTACCGCACGGGGACGCGCGTCCCCCGCCGCTCCATCCCGGCCGCCACGCCGTTCAACACCGTGTCGGGAAGCTCCGGCGCCCCGCCCAGGGACTCGACGCGGGCGCTGCCGAGCTGCAGCTCCTCGGGACGGACGTGGGCCACGACCAGCGGGGACCCGGTGCTCTCGGCGGTGCCCAGGGCCCACTCCAGGGCCCGCAGGCCGTGCTCGGACCCGTCCACGCCGACGACGACCGGCGGCCGGTGCGCGGTGCTCGTGTCCCTCGCGAGGGGGTGATCGCTCATGAGGGATGACTCCCTCACCGGTCCCCGCGCCACACCGGTCCGGCCCGGTCGTGACCGGGCCGGAGGAAGGGGAGCGGGGAACGGGCGGGAAGGTCAGGCCTCCTGCGCGCGGCGCGCCCGCTCCGCGTCGCGCTCCTTGATGCGGGCGGTCTCCTTGCGGACCTCCGCCTGGGTGGCCCGCTCCTTCCGGAGCCACTCGGGGGACTCCTGCTTGAGCGCGTCGATCTGCTCGGTGGTGAGGGGCTCGGTGATGCCGCCGCGCGCGAGGCCGGCGATGGAGACGCCCAGCTTCGACGCGACCACCGGGCGGGGGTGCGGACCGTTCTTCCGGAGCTCCTGGAGCCAGGCGGGCGGGTCGGCCTGGAGCTCGTTCAGCTCGGTGCGCGAGACGACACCCTCCTGGAACTCCGCGGGGGTGGCCTCGAGGTACACACCCAGCTTCTTCGCCGCGGTCGCGGGCTTCATCGTCTGGGTGTTCTGGTGCGACGTCATACGACCAGGGTATCGAGCATGCGGACGGACTCCGACCACGGCGGCTACCGGTAACCTGGCGGAGTGACAGGCACGGACGCTTCCCCCTCGGACCCCACCCCGGACTCCTCCTCCGGCTCCTCCCCGGAGACCCCCTCGTTCCGGCTCGCGTACGTGCCGGGCGTGACCCCCTCGAAGTGGGTGCGGATCTGGAACGAGCGCCTGCCCGACGTACCGCTGGCCCTCCACGCCGTGACCCCGGCCGAGGCGTTCGGCACGCTCCGGGAGGGCGCGGCGGACGCGGGCCTCGTCCGGCTCCCCGTCGACGGGGACGACCTCAGCGCGATCCCGCTCTACACGGAGACGACGGTCGTCGTCGTCCCCAAGGACCACCTGTTCGCGGCGGTCGAGGAGGTGGCGGCGGAGGACCTCGCCGACGAACTCGTCCTGCACCCCCTCGACGACACCCTCGGCTGGGAGCGCCCGCCGGGCCGCCCGGCGTTCGAGCGTCCCGCCACCACCGCCGACGCGATCGAACTCGTCGCGGCCGGGGTCGGCCTGCTCGTCGTCCCCCAGTCGCTCGCCCGGCTGCACCACCGCAAGGACCTCACCTACCGGACCCTCACCAGCGTCCCGCAGTCGCGCGTCGCCCTGTCGTGGCCGGCCGCCGACGAGGCCCCCGACCTGGTGGAGGAGTTCATCGGCATCGTGCGGGGCCGGACGGTGAACAGCACCCGGGGCCGCCGCGCGGAGGAGAAGAAGGGCCGGAAGGAACAGAAGTCCACCGGGTCCGCGTCCGGGAAGCCCGCCAAGTCCGGCAAGCCCGGGGCCGGTTCCCGTACGTCGGGACGGCCCGCGGCCCGCAGGGGGAGCACCGGGGGCTCCGCGCGCGGCGGCCGGAGCGGAAAGCCCCGCCGCAGGTCCTGAGCGCCGTCCGGGCCGGCGCGTCCGTACGCCGGACACGCCCCGCCCGTACCGCGCTCGCTCGCCATACTGACCCCTCCTGATCACCGAGATCACACCGATCACACCGATCACACAGGAGGAGCTTTGGCCGCCAGTTTCAGGACCGTCGTCGAGGTGGGCCCGGACCACCTCGACCAGGCCCGGTCCATCGACCGCGTGTTCCAGGAGGCGATCGCCCCGGCGACCGTCAACTTCGACTTCGAGGCGATACGGGAGGCGGCCGCCGCCGTCCCCGACAGCACCGTGGTGCGGATGGTCAGGGGCTGGGGGCTCCAGGAGCACGCCCCCGTCCTCGTCATGGTCCTCTCCCTCAAGGAGGCCGTCCGGCAGGCGCTCCCGCCCGAGTGCGCGGACGCCGGCTTCTGGGCCACCGTCGAGCGGGAGCTCGTCGCGGCCTTCACGGGCCTCGCCGCCCAGGAGGGGCAGCCCGGACTCTCCTTCTACGAGGAGTCCGGGGAGCGCACCCGCTTCTACCGGGACCTGTTCTTCGCCCTCCAGGACGAGGAGACCGGGGAGCACATGTACGCCCTGGCCTTCTGCGTGGACGTGACCGTCGGGCTGCCGAAGGCGGAGGCCGTCGCGCTCGACCTGACGGACGTCGCGCCCTTCGCGGTGCGGCTGAACGCGATCGTGATCCGCCAGGCCCTGGGCCTCGCGGCCTGACGGACCGCCCGTCCGCACCCGCCACCGCCGGCCCGCCGTCCCGGGCCGGACCCCCGTACCGGTCCGGGAGGACGTGCCGTCCTCAGACCGGCCTGCGCCAGCGGCCGCCCCGCGCCGCCGCCACCAGCTCCGGCATCGTCGCCAGCTTGACCCGGGGGCGGCCCGCGTCCCGGCCCCGCGCCCGCTCGGTCCGGTCGATGGCCGCGAGGCCGCGCGCGTCCACGAGCCCCTTGCTGCGGCTCCTGGCCAGCCTGCGGAACTCCGCCGAGGTGCCCGTCGGCTTCGGCAGCGCCCCCGCGACCGCGTCCGCGAGCAGCGTCCCGACCGTCTCCTCCGCGCACGCCCGGTTGGCGCCGATGCCGCCGGAGGGCCCGCGCTTGATCCAGCCGACGACGTAACCGCCCGGCAGGCCGCTGATCCGCCCCGCCTCGTGCGGCACGGTGCCGGTGGCCTCGTCGAACGGAAGCCCCGGGAGCGGCACGCCCCGGTAGCCGACCGCCCTGACCAGCAGCCCCGCCCCGATCTCCGTACCGGACTCCGGCCCGTCCCCGGTCACCCGGACCGCCCGTACCGCGTCGGTGCCGAGCGCCTCGACCGGCGCGGAGTGGAAGCGGAGCACGATCCGGCGCCGGTCCCGCGCGGGCGACCGCGTCC
Source organism: Streptomyces bikiniensis (assembly GCA_000716465.1). Classification (GTDB taxonomy): domain Bacteria; phylum Actinomycetota; class Actinomycetes; order Streptomycetales; family Streptomycetaceae; genus Streptomyces; species Streptomyces bikiniensis. Next base: position 187,429 of record JNWL01000004.1, on the reverse strand, counting down.
AGTCCACCGCCTCGCGGGCCACGTCCCGGAGGAGCGCCGCCTTCTCCCCGGCCGCCGCCGCGTCGATCGCGGCGCCGGTGCGCGGGTCCCGTTCGTCGACGACCAGGTCCACGTCCGGGAGGTGCTTGAGGGCGAGGAGTTCGGAGGCCGTGTACGCGGCGTTCTCGGGGCCCCGGCGGCCGAGCAGCACCACCTCGCGGACCCGGCTGCCGCTCAGGGCGGCGAGGGCGTGGTCGGCGATGTCGGTGCCGGCGAGGGCGGCTGGGTCCATGACGAGGACACGGGCCACGTCGAGCGCCACGTTGCCGTTGCCGACCACGACGACCCGCTCGGCGGAGAGCGGGACGGCGTCCGCGCCGGTCTCCGGGTGCGCGTTGTACCAGGAGACGACGGAGGTCGCGGAGACGCTGCCCGGCAGGTCCTCGCCGGGGATGCCGAGCCGCCGGTCGGAGGGCGCGCCCACCGCGTAGACCACCGCGTCGTGGTGGGCGGCCAGTTCCTCGGCGGTGACGTCCCTGCCGATCTCCACGCCGAGCCGCATCCGGACGCGGGGGTGGGAGTGGAAGCGGGCGAAGGACTCCCCGGCGCCCTTGGTCGCCGGGTGGTCGGGCGCCACGCCGTAGCGGACGAGACCGCCGGCCACCGGCAGCCGGTCGATCAGCGTCACCTCGGCGTTGGTGTGCAGGAGCAGGTCCTCGGCGGCGTACATGCCGGCCGGTCCCGTGCCGACGACCGCGATCCGCAGCGGGGCGAAGTCGGACGGGAGCGAGCGCGGGAAGGAGGGCTCGCCCCAGGTGTGGAAGTTGGGCGAGGCCACGGCCGGGCCGGGCTCACGGTCCGCGTAGTACTCCGCGTTGATCGCCTCGTACTCCCGCAGCCGGCCGGTGAGGCGGTCGGCCGGGAAGACGGCGTCGACCGGGCAGGCGTCGGCGCAGGCGCCGCAGTCGATGCAGGCCCTGGGGTCGACGTACAGCATCTCCGTGGTGCCGAAGTCCGGTTCCTCGGGCGTCGGGTGGATGCAGTTGACCGGGCAGACGGCGACGCAGGTCGCGTCGTTGCAGCAGGTCTGGGTGATCGCGTAGGTCATCTCGTCGACTCGGTTCGGGTGCGGGGTGCGGGCAGGGGGGTGCGGACGCGGGCTCAGATCAGGCTGGCGCGCTTGTAGATGAGGAGCGCGGGCCGGGTGAGCAGCCGGGCCGAGGCGAGGAACTCCATGAGCCCGGCGCAGCTGGAGCGCAGCTGGGACTTGTAGTGCTCGTTGGCCGCGGCCTCGCGGCGCGCCCGCTCCGGGTCGAGTCCGGCCTGTACGTACACGTCGGGGCTGACCATGCTGGTGACGATGTAGTACGAGGCGATGGCGACGACCAGGGCGTGGAAGTGCCGGCGGGCCGTGCTCGCCCGCGCGAGGCGGCGGCGCGTCTCGTCCCGGGCGAACTTCATGTGCCGGGACTCCTCGACCACGTGGATGTTGCTGATGGTGCGCACGAAGGGGGCGACCCGCTCGTCGCGCATCCAGTCGCGCTGCATGACGTCGAGGACCTCCTCGGCGACGAGGATCGCGGCGTACGCGGCCTCGCCGAAGCCCACCGTCTTGAAGGCGCGGCCCAGTTCGAGCACCGCGCGGCGCGGCCGGTAGGCGGGGGCGCCGAGCTTCGCCGAGCCGCGGCCGAACATGATCGAGTGGCGGCACTCGTCCGCGATCTCGGTCAGGGCCCACTGGAACCGGGGGTCGGTGGGGTCCTTGGCGTACATGTCCCGCAGCACCATCTGCTGGAGGATCATCTCGAACCAGATGCCGGTGCTGGCGACGGAGGCGGCCTCCTGCCGGGTCAGCTCCTTGCGCTGCTCCTCGGTCATCTCGTTCCAGTAGGCCGTGCCGTAGAGGCTGTTCCACTCGGGGCTCTGGCCGTGGAAGTTCTTGTCGAGGGGGGTGTCCCAGTCCACCTCGGCGGCGGGGTCGTACGAGAGCCTGGCCGCGGACCGGAGCAGCCGCTCGGCGACGTCCGCGTCCGAGACGTCCCTGTCCTCGGCTCCGTCGTGGCCGTCCGGGCGAACGGTGCTGCTTGCCATGGTGCGGCTCCTTGGGTCGCGATCGACTCGGAGGCTTGTTAGACGTCCCGTCTAGCAAGCTTGTTAGACGGAACGTATAGCAAGGTGCCCGCCCGGGCCTACCCCTCGGTGAGGACTTGTTTCCGGAAGCTTTCCTCCCGGGTGCGCGAACGGGGCCGGAGCCGAGGCGGCTCCGGCCCCGTCAGGGGGGCGCGCGGTGTCAGAAGGTCAGGTTCCAGGCGTCGATCTTCCCGGTGTCCTGGCTCGCGTTGTCGTTCACACGCAGCTTCCAGACCCCGTTCGCCACCTCGGAGGAGGCGTTGACGGTGTACGTCTGGGCGATGTTGTCCGTGCCGCTCCCGGTCCGGTTGTGCAGCGTGTAGACGCTGCCGTCCGGGGCCACCAGGTCGACCTTCAGGTCACCGATGTACGTGTGCTTGACGTCCACGCCCACCTTGAGCGCGGCCGGCGCGTTGCCGGTCACGCCGCTGACCGTGATCGGGCTCTCGACCGTGGTGTTGTCGGGGACCGCCACGTCCGTCAGGTTCTCGAAGTACTTCCCGGGGGGCGGGGTCGAGCCGCCGACGGCCTTCAGGGCGTCGACCGCGCCCTCGCCGAAGAAGCCGTTCTTGGTCGCGGTGCCCTTGCAGCGGGTGTCCGACGGGCAGGCCCGGTCGGTCGCCTGGACGCCCAGCTGGTCCCGGATCTGCGCCGGGGTGAAGGACGGGTTCACGCTCGCGATCAGCGCCGCGACGCCGGCCACGTGCGGGGAGGCCATCGAGGTGCCGTTCATGTTCCCGTACTTGCCGCCCGGGAGCGTCGAGTAGACGCCCGAGGAGCCGTCGCCGCCGGGGGCCGCGATGTCGATCACGCCGTTGCCGAAGTTCGAGTACGAGGCCTTGGCGCCGCCGTTGCCCTGCGCGGCGACGGTCACGACGCCGGGCAGCTCGGTCGGGATGTCGATGCAGGCGTTGGTGATCGTGCGGGTGACCGGGGTCGAGTCGTTGGGGCTCGCCGTGTCGGTCGTCTTGTTCGCCAGGTCGTAGTTGGAGTTGCCGGCGGCGGCGACCTGGAGCGAGCCCTTGCCCTCGGCGTACTCCTGCGCCCGGCGGACGCCCTCGATGATGGCGGCCTGGTCCAGGTTGTCCGGGCAGTTGAACTGCCACGGGTCCGTGTAGTAGCTGTTGTTGGTGACCTTGAAGCCGTGGTCGCCGGCCCACATGAAGCCGCAGATCGTGTTCTCCGCGAAGAACAGCGTGCTGCCGGGCTCCGCGATGCGGACCGAGGATATCTTCACGCCCGGCGCGACGCCGATGACGCCCTTGCCGTTCTTGGCGGCCGCGATCGTGCCCGCCACGTGCGTGCCGTGGGTGTCGACGTCGCGCCAGGCGCCCGCCCGGGTGTCCGCCTTGCCGTAGGCGCAGGAGGCCGAGTCGGCGGCGTTGAAGTTGGGTGCGATGTCCTGGTGCCGGTCGTCCACGCCGGTGTCCAGGACGCCGACCTTCACCGACGCCGAACCGGTGGTGACGGCCCAGGCCTGGTCGGCCTTGATCTGCGTCATGTCCCAGCGGTTGGACTCCGTGAGCGTCGTCGTGGACTGCGACGGGTCGGCCGGGAGCGCCGGGGCGTAGGCGTCGGCCGGGACGTCGGACGTCCGGGTCGCGCCGACCTGCTGCACGCCGGAGACCGTGCGCATCGAGGAGGCGAACGACGCGGACGTCGAGTGCGCCACGATCACGCCGATCGCGTCGTAGGTCGCGAAGACCGAACCGCCCTTGGTGGCCACGGAGCCGGCCACGGCGGCGGTACCGCCGGGGGCCGTGATCACCAGGTACGCGCGCGTGCCCGCGGCCCAGGCTGCGGGAGCCGCCGCCTTCGCGGCGGTGGTGGCCGTGCTCGCCCCCGTCGAACGGGCCGCGACGGGCGCGGTGTCCGACGTTGCTGCGTGGGCGAGTCCGGCGGGGGTGGCGAGCGCCACGATCGTGCCGAGGGCCGCGACGGCGATGGCCGAGGATCTCGACCGGCCGGCCGTCCGGCCGGGTATGAGGGAAAACATTGCGTCCTCCGATGGCCCGGTGGCGCCTGTGGCGCGTGCCGGGCCCTGTGATGTGTGGGGTGGACGCAAGATCCCAGAATCGCTCCCCGGAAGGAAGTGTTCTGTCCGAGAAGCGTGTTCGCGTTACGTACTGTTGACCTATGGCGCCGGAAAGGCGGGATTTCCTGGACGGATGTCCCGCGGGGGAGGGAAGCGGAAGACGGCCTGCGCCCTCCGCTCCCGGGGCCCCGACCTCCCCTTCCAGGTCCGTACCAGCGGTTGTGTGAGGCAGGGCCCGGCGGCTACTTGAGGTACGGTCCGGCGGTGCCGATCCGGCCGGGCCCGTTCAGGACGTACACCCGCAGGTTGCCCTTTCCGGGCGCCGCGACCGTCAGGGTGCCGTTGGTGACGGTCCGGACGTCGCCGGTGACGGCGTCGGTGTACGTGCCGTCGGGGACGCCGGTGAAGGTGGCGCCGCCCGAGACCGTGACGAGCGCGAAGCTGTCCGTGCCCGCGTCGGTGTAGCGGCGCTTGAACGCCATGCCGCCCGAGACGCCCTCCGTGGAGTACTGGCCCGTCTGGAGCGCGGGGACCGCCCGGCGGATCTGGTTGAGCCGCTGCACGTGCCGGACCAGGGGCTGCTGGAGGGTGGTGGCGACGGTGCCGGACGCCGACGAGACCGCGGAGAAGTCGGAGGCGGTGACGGAGCCGGCGAGGTGCGCGCCGAAGTAGGCACGACCGGTGTCGGCGAGCGGGCAGGACGGCCCGCAGTCGATCTTCTTCCCCTTCTGGAACTCGATCTCGGAGCCGTAGTACAGCGTCGGGATGCCGCGGAAGGTCCACATCAGGGACATGTTCTCGGCCCAGGCGTCGGTGCCGCCCGCGTACCGCTCGTTCGACTTGTTGGGGCCGTAGTCGTGGCTGTCGACGTAGACGACGTTGTAGGTGGCGTCGTTGTAGCTGTCGTCGGAGTCCTTGCCGTTGGAGAAGGCGTTCTGCGCGTCGCCGAAGTTCATGTGCATGCGCATGTCGATGACGTGCATGCCGGAGAAGCGGCTGTGGTCGGGCGCGTGGTAGCTGTTGCCGTTCAGGAAGGCGTTGGTGGAGGTGGGCTGGTCGCCCGTGCCCCGCTGCTGCTCGTGGTCGTACATCTCCAGGGCGGCCCTGGTGTCGTCCAGGGCGTACTCCTTGCGCTCCTTCCAGGTGTAGAACTGCGCCGAGTGGTTCACCGAGCCGCGGTTCCACTTGTCGTTGACGAAGGCGGCGACCTCGCCGAAGACGAAGAAGTTCTTCGCGGCCTCCGCGCCGTGGCGCTGGGCCACCCGCTCCTGGATGGCGGGCAGGAAGCGGCGGTTCCAGGTGGTGCGGGGGATGTGCACGGCGGTGTCGACGCGGAAGCCGTCCACTCCCATGTCGATGTACTTGTCGTAGGCGCCGATCAGGTAGTTCTGGACGACCGGGTTCTCGGTGTTGAAATCGGCCAGGTCCTCGTGGATCCAGCAGGAACGGGAGTCCTCGCCCTCCCAGTTCCCGATCCAGCACCGGTGGTACAGGTCCTTGGGGAACATGCCGGACGTGGGGCTCGGCCACTGGCAGTTGTAGACGGTGTAGCCCTCGGCGCTCTTCCCGCCGGTCGGCTTCCCCCAGTTCACACAGGTGTTGCCGGTCGGCTCGGCCGTCGACCACAGGTCGCCGTTGTAGTACGACTTGCCGCTCTTCGGGTCGACCCTCAGGCCGTCGTACTCGAAGCCCGGCTGCTTCTCGTCGTAGTACCAGCTCCACTGGCTGTCCCGCACGCCGTACACGGTGGGCGTGAACAGGCCCTTGGCGCCCCAGCGGGAGGAGTGGTTGTAGACGACGTCCTGGTAGATCTTCATGCCCTTGGCGTGGGCGGCGTCGATCAGGTCCTGGTAGGAGGCGCCGGCCGACTCCAGGCGCGGGTCCACCTTGTAGAAGTCCCAGCCGTGGTAGCCGTGGTAGTCGTAGTCCGAGCGGTTGAGGACGACCGGGGTGACCCAGATCGCCGAGAAGCCGAGGGCCTTGACGTAGTCGAGCTTCTGGATCAGGCCCTTGAAGTCGCCCCGGAACATGGGGTCGTCGTTGGCCGCGTTGCCCGACTTGGCGTGCTGGCTGCCGCCCCGGTTGTTCGACGGGTCGCCGTCGTGGAAGCGGGCGGTGAGGACGAAGTAGATCGGGTCCTTGCGCGGGTCGGTGCCCAGGGGCTTGCCGTTCGCCGGGCCGGCCGGCTCGTCGCCGGTGGTCGCGGTGGCGGGGGAGGAGGCGGGGGAGACGTTCCCGGCGGCGTCCACGGCTCGCACCGTATAGGTGTAGGCGGTCCGTTCGGCCAGGCCGGTGTCGGAGAAGACCGTGGAGCCGACGTCGGTGACGAACGTGCCGCCGCTGCCGCCGGTACGGGTGACCTGGTACGCGGTGACGCCCCGGTCGTCGGTGGACGGGTTCCAGGCGAGCAGGACGGAGGTGCCGTCGGCCGTCGCGGTGAGGCCGGCGGGGGCGGTGGGCGCCTGGGTGTCGGGCGGGGTGGCGGCGCAGGGATCGGTGGCGTTCGCCGTCACCCCCCGGTTCCGGACGGTGGAGACGCCCGCGCCGAGGGCGTAGTCGGAGCCGCCGTTGTTGTCCCAGGTGCCGTTGCCGTTGTTGAAGGCGGCCTTGAGGCCGGTGGCCGTCCCGAGGTCGATCTCCCGCTTCCACCAGCCGGCGCAGGCGGCCTGCATGCCGACGCCGGGAGCGGTCGTCCAGGCGCCGCCGGTCGGCTGGTAGTGGACGTTGGCGGTGGACCAGCCGAGGGAGGCGGTGGAGTAGTAGACGGTGGCCGTGCGGGACTCGGCGGGCGGGGTGTCGGCGCAGGGGTCGGAGTGGGCGACGACGCCGTCCTTGACGGTGACGGAGCCCGTGCCGAGGGCGTAGTTCCGGCCGCCGTTGTTGTCCCAGGTGCCGCCGCCGTCGTTGAAGGTGGCCTGGAGGCCGGCGGCCGCGCCGAGACTGACGGTCTTCTTCACCCAGTCCGTACAGGCGGCCTCCATGGCGGTGCCGGGGACACTGGTCCAGGAGCCGCCGTCGGGCGCGTAATGGAGGTTGTACCGGGTCCAGTTCTTCGTCTTGGTCCAGTAGTAGACGGTCGCCGTGCTCTCGACGGCGGCGGCGACGGGGGCGGTGCGCGGGGAGGGGGTCTCGGGCGGTGCGGCGACGAGACCGACGAGGCCGGCGGCGGCGACCAGGGCGGCGACGGGGCGCGCCGGTGGCCGTGGGCGGGTGCGTGTCATCCGAATCTCCAGGCGGGGGACGCGCGTTCGGGCAGACCTCTGCCCGGGAAGGAGGGCGAAGCCTGTTGTAAACGCGATCGGAAAATTGCAGAAACATCTTGCGCTGGCCGGAAGTTACCGCCGGTCGTCCCTTGCGTAAAGGGTTTCGGCAGGGTGGGCCGCGCCCCGGTGGGCATGGCTGAGGCACCCGCGGCGTCCGCGGGCGAGAGTCCGCGCGTCTGTGCCCGGGGGTGCGGTGAGACTTTCCCACCCTCCTGTGCCTGCTTGCCCGAATGTGCGACCGGACCCCGATCAGGGGCGCGGCCAGGGGCGGCCCTCCAGGCGTTCGATGTCGCGGTTGAAACGTTCCAGGAAGGCGGCGAAGCGGGCGACGTCCTCGGGGGACCAGTGCTCCATCACGCGCTCCAGGCCCGCGACGTTCGAGGACCGGTCGGCCTCCAGGCGGCGTTCGCCCTCCTCCGTGATGCGGAACTTGCGGGCGATGCCGCCGTCCGGGTCGGGGATGCGCTCCACGACCCCGGCGCGCAGCATCGCGGCGGTCTGCCGGTTGAGGGTGGACGCGTCGAGTCCGAAGGCCTCGCTGAGCTGCCCGATGGACATCGGCCCGTGCATCCGGATGCGGCTCAGCAGGACGTACGCGCTGCGGTCGAGCTGACCGCCGCCCGCGCGGGAGCGGGGCGCGTACAGGTGCGCGTGCCGGCCGAGCAGCATGGTCTCGAACTCGACCAGGTGAGTGGGCTTGTCCACCGGCTTGTCCACCGGCTTGTCCACGGGCTTTTCCATGGGGGCATTCTCTCCTGCGGCGATGCGATGTGCATCGTACACAGTTTGTGTATTCAGCAATTAATGTGCATGATGCATATGCATCGTCGTGAAGACCCGAGGAGAAGAACACGTGGACGGCTCCAAGCCCGACGCCCGACCCGGAGGCGTCGTCGGCGTCCTCGCGCTCGCGGGCATCGTGGCCGCACTCATGCAGACCCTGGTGGTGCCGCTCATCGGCGACCTCCCGAAGCTGCTCGACACCACCGCGTCCAACGCCTCCTGGGTGATCACCGCCACCCTCCTCGCGGGCGCCGTCGCCACCCCCGTCGCCGGCCGCCTCGGCGACACCCTCGGCAAGCGCCGGGTCCTGCTCGCCTCCGTGGTCCCGCTCGTCGCCGGCTCGGTCGTCTGCGCGCTCGCCTCCTCCGTCGTCCCGATGATCGTCGGACGCGGCCTCCAGGGCCTCGGCATGGGCGTCGTCCCCCTCGGCATCAGCCTGCTGCGCGACATCCTGCCGCCGGAGAGGCTGGGCGGCTCCATCGCCCTCATGAGCGCCTCCATGGGCGTCGGCGGCGCCCTCGGCCTGCCCTTCTCCGCCGCCGTCGCCGAGAACGCCGACTGGCGCGTCCTCTTCTGGGTCGCCGCCGGCCTCAGCCTCCTCGTCGGCGTCCTGATCCTGCGCCTCGTCCCCGCCGGCCGTCGCGCCGCCGCCCCCGGCCGCTTCGACCTGCCCGGCGCCCTCGGCCTCGGCACCGGCCTCGTCGCCCTGCTGCTCGCCGTCTCCAAGGGCGCGAACTGGGGCTGGGGCAGCGCCACCACCCTCGGCCTCCTCGCCGCCGCGGTCGTCGTCCTGCTCGCCTGGGGCGCGTGGGAGCTGCGTACCCCCGACCCCCTCGTCGACCTGCGGGTCACCGCCCGCCCGGTCGTCCTCATGACCAACGCCGCCTCGGTCCTGGTCGGCTTCGCCATGTACGCGCAGTCCCTGGTCGTCCCCCAGCTCTTCCAGCTCCCCGAGGCCACCGGCTACGGCCTCGGCCAGTCGATGATGGCCATGGGTCTGTGGATGGCCCCGGCCGGCCTGATGATGATGGTCCTGGCCCCGCTCGGCGCCAAGCTCTCCGCCGCCCGCGGCCCCAAGGTCACCCTCTCCCTCGGCGCCCTCGTCATCTCCGCCGGCTACGGCTCCTCCCTCGCCCTGATGGGCTCCACCTGGGGCCTGCTCGCCGTCACCCTCGTCTGCAACACCGGCGTCGGACTCGCCTACGGCGCCATGCCGGCGCTCATCATGGGCGCGGTGCCGCAGGAGGAGACCGCCTCGGCCAACAGCTTCAACACCCTGATGCGCTCCATCGGCACCTCCGTCTCCGCCGCCGTCATCGGCGTCGTCCTCGCCCAGATGACCACCACCCTCGGCGGCCACGCGCTGCCCTCCGAGGACGGCTTCCGCGTCGCCATGCTCATCGGCTGCGGGGTCGGCCTCGTGGCCGCGGCCGTCGCCGCCCTCATCCCGGCCCGCCCCGTCGCCGGCCCCGCCGACGCGGCGGACGCGGGTACGGAGGGGAACGGGACCGCCGCCGTACGCGCCTCCGCCGGAGCCGGAGCCGAAGCCCCCGCCTGACCCGGGCGCCGGACGCCGGAGGGCCCCGCCGACCGTGCGCCACGGCCGGCGGGGCCCTCACGGCCGTCCGGGGATCACGCCCCCCGGCCGTCCGGGATCACGCCCCCCCGGCCGTCCGGGGATCACGCCCCTCGGACGGCCGGGGGATCACGCCTCTCGACCGTCCGGGAAGTACGCCTCCTCAGTCCTCCGCCTCCAGCGTGAACAGCGCCCCGTCCGGGTCCCGCACCACCGCGCGCCGCACGCCGCCGCCCGGCTCGCGCACCCCGCCCCACTCGCCGCCCGGCACCACGGACCCGCCGTGCTCCAGCGTGGCCGCCTCCGCCGCCGCCAGATCGGGCACCCGGAAGCGCACCAGCCAGCGCGGCCGCAGCTGCGGCCGGGGGGACGCGGATTCGACCGGGCCGCTGTTCAGCCGGGCGACGGCCTCGCCGCCGTGCCGCAGCACCACCCGGTCGTCCTCGTACGACACCTCGCAGCAGTCCGGACTGCCGTCCGCCCACTTGAGCACCCCGCCGTAGAACACGGCCGCGTCGAACGCGTTGCGGGTGTGCAGTTCCACCCAGGCCGGCGCCTTCCGCTCGCCGATCTCCCAGCGCGACACCCGCCGCCCCTCCCAGACCGCGAAGGCCGCGCCCTCCGGGTCGGTGGCGAGCGCCGCGCGGCCCCGGGGCGGGAACGCGACCGGTCCCACGCCGACGGTGCCGCCGCGCTCCCGGATCCGCGCGACCGCCGCGTCGGCGTCGTCGACGGCGAAGAACACCGTCCAGGCGACCGGCACCTGCATCTCCGCCGCCACCGCCGCGATCCCGGCCACCGGCACCCCGTCCCGCTCGCCCACCGCGTACGCGTCGCCGAGGGCTCCGCGGCGGAAGGTCCAGCCCAGCACGGCCCCGTAGAACCGCTCCGCCGTACCGAGATCCCGTGCGGACAGGTTCAGCCAGCAAGGGGCTCCCATGGCCTCTCCGGTCGTCGGTTCCGCCACCGGCGCCACCTCCTCGTCGTCCTGCGTCCAGAGCGCGTCCGTCCCGACCAGAGTGCCCCTGCGTCCGGAGTGCGCCGTGCGCCCCTTCCCCGTTCCGCCGGCCCCCATGCGCGGATTCACCCACGTGCCGCCGATCACCACCCGGCCGAGGAGGATATGGCTCAGCCGAGGGGGACACGGGACAGCTGAGGGGGACACGGGTCAGTGGACCGCGTGCGCCGCCCGGGCCGCGTAGGCGCGGACGTCCGCGTCGGGGTCGTCGGCCGCCCCGGCCAGCGCGGCCCGGGCCGCCGGATCGTCCCGGTGGGCGAGGAGCGAGAGGACGGCCGCCTTCCGCACGTCCGCGTTCCCGTCCGCGAGCACCGGAGCCAGGGCCGGCACGGCGAGGGCGGCCGGGGCCGCCCGGAGCGCGGTCGCCGCCCCGGCCCGCACCTGCCAGGCGGGGGCGCCGAGCGCGCCGGCGGCCCGCGCCGCGTACTCCGGCGGGCAGCCGGCGCCGGCCAGGGCGGCGAGGGCCGCGCCCCCGACCAGCGGATCGGCGTCGTCGAGCAGCGGCGCGAGCGGACCGGGCCGGGGGTCCCGCACGGCCGCGAGGTCCCGGGCCACCGCGACCCGCACCTCGCGCGCCGGATCGGCGGCGGCCCGCGCCAGCTCCTCGACCGCGTCCACCGAGACCAGGGCCCGGACGGCCCCGACCCGTACGTCCACCTCCGCGTCGGCGAGCGCCGCCGCGTACAGCGGGGCGTCCCCGAGCCGCAGCGCCCGCAGGACGTCGAGCGCGGCGGCCCGCACGGCCGGATCGGGCACCCCGAGGGCCTTCCGCAGCCCTTCCCCGAGCACCGGTTCCGCCGGCAGCACCTCGACCAGCTCGCGCAGGGCCACCGCCGCGGCGGCCCGCACCCGGGGCGAGCCGTCCCGCAGCCGTGCGGCGAGCGCCGGACCGGTCCCGGCCGGAGCGGTCTCCCCGAGCGCGGTGACGGCGGCGGCCCGCACCGCCGGATCGGCGTCCTCCAGGTACGGACCGAGCACGTCCAGACCGGGGGAGTCCTCGACGAGCCCGAGCAGTTCGAGCAGCCGGGGAGAGGTCGCCGTCGCCGCCGGGTCCTCCGCCTCCGGTCCCTTCACCCCCGTGAGAGCGGTGTCGGCCGGCCGGGCCGCCGGGACCGCCTCCCGGGGCCCCGCCGTGGCCACCGGCACCAGCTCCACCTCGCCCAGGTGCCGCTCCGGACCGCCCGGCGGCGCGAACTCCGGCACCGGCACCACGTACGGCTCCACCGGCCGCGCCGTGAACTCCATCGCCCCGGAGGGCGACTTGCGCAGGTCCAGGTGGTGCAGCCAGCCCTCGTCGTCCCGCTCCGGGTGGTCCAGCCGCTCGTGGTAGAGCCCCCACCGCGACTCCGTCCGCGCCAGCGAGGCCCGCGCCGCCATTTCCGCGCAGTCCCGGATGAACGACACCTCCGCGCACCGCATCAGCTCGTGGGCCGTGCGCGCCCCCATCCCGGCGATCTCCCGGGACATCCGGTCGAACGCCTCCACGGCCAGGGAGAGCTTCGCGCCCGTCTTCGGCGGCGCGACGTAGTCGTTGACGAACCGTCGCAGCTTGTACTCGACCTGCGGCTGCGGAGGGCCGGACGGGTTCCGCAGCGGCCGGTAGATCAACTCGTGCGCGTCCAGGACCTGCCGGGCGTCGAGCTCCCCCTCGTACGCCGTGTACTCCGCCGCGTCCTCGCCCGCCAGGTCGCCGAAGACGAACGCGCCGATCATGTAGTTGTGCGGTACGGAGGCCAGGTCGCCGGCCGCGTACAGCCGGGGCACGGTCGTCCGGGCGTGCGCGTCCACCCGTACCCCCGAGGCCGAATGGCCGCCGCACAGGCCGATCTCGGAGATGTGCATCTCGACGTCGTGCGTCCGGTAGTCGTGGCCGCGCCCCTCGTGGAACGTGCCCCGGGTGGGGCGCTCCGTGGTGTGCAGGATCGACTCGACCGCGCCGACGGTCTCCTCCGGAAGGTGGCTCAGCTTCAGGTACACGGGCCCCCGGTCCGAGGCGAGTTCGGCCGCGAACTCGGCCATCATCTGCCCCGACCAGTAGTCCGACTCCACGAACCGCTCGCCGTGCCGGTTCACCTGGTACCCGCCGAACGGGTTGGCGACGTAGGCGCACGCCGGCCCGTTGTAGTCCTTGATCAGCGGGTTCACCTGGAAGCACTCGATCCCGGTGAGCGCCGCGCCCGCGTGGTACGCCATCGCGTAGCCGTCGCCCGCGTTCGTCGGGTTCTCGTACGTGCCGTACAGATAGCCCGAGGCGGGCAGTCCGAGCCGCCCGCACGCGCCCGTCGCCAGGATCACGGCCCCGGCCCGTACGATCACGAACTCGCCCGTACGGGTGTGGAATCCGGCGACGCCGACGGCCCGCCCGTCGTCCGGGTGGGTGAGGACCCGGACCGGCATGACCCGGTTCTCGATCCGGATCCGCTCCCGCATCTCGCGCCGCCGCAGCTGCCGGTAGAGGACCTTCTTGACGTCCTTGCCCTCCGGCATCGGCAGCACGTACGAGCCGGACCGGTGCACCTGCCGGACCGCGTACTCGCCGTGCTCGTCCTTCTCGAACTTCACCCCGTACGACTCCAGGCGCTGGACCATCGCGAAGCCCCGGGTCGCCGTCTGCCGGACGGTGGACTGGTCGACCAGGCCGTCGTTGGCGCGGGTGATCTCGGCGACGTAGTCGTCCGGTTCGGCCCGGCCCGGCACGACCGCGTTGTTGACGCCGTCCATCCCCATGGCGAGGGCGCCGGAGTGCCGGACGTGCGCCTTCTCCAGGAGCAGCACGCGCGCCCCGCGTTCGGCGGCGGTCAGCGCGGCCATCGTGCCGGCGGTCCCGCCGCCGACGACCAGCACGTCGCAGGAGAGCTCGGTCGCGCCGGCGGGGTCGGGGACGGTCAGGGGGGTGTCCACGGGGGTGCCTTTCGGGGTGCGGAGGGGTCCGGGCGGGGCCGGCCGGGACGGATCGGTCAGAGGGAGTCGAGGACGCGACGGCGCAGCGCGGCCGTCGCGGGCGCGCGCAGGGCGTCCCGCGCACGGGGGTGCGGCACGTCCAGGACCTCGCCGGACGCGAACAGGGCGACCCGGTCGCCGAGGTGGAGCGCCTCGTCCACGTCGTGGGTGACGAAGACGACGGTCGCGCCCGTCCCGCGCAGGATCTCCACCAGGAGGTCCTGCATCCCGGCCCGGGTGTGCGCGTCGAGCGCGCCGAACGGCTCGTCCATCAGGACCGCGCGGGGCCGCCCGGCCAGGGCGCGGGCCAGCTGGACCCGCTGCCGCTGTCCGCCGGACAGCCGGTGCGGCAGCTTGAGGGCGTGTTCGGCGAGCCCGACCCGCTCCAGCCACTCCTCCGCCGAACGGCGCCGCTCGGCCCGGGGCACCCGGCGGATCGCGAGCGGCAGTTCCACGTTGGCGCGGACCGTCCGCCACGGCAGCAGGGCGTCGTGCTGGAAGACGAGCGCCCGGTCGGCGCCGGGCCCGCGCACCGGCTCCCCGTCCTGCGTGACCCGCCCCTCCAGGGGCGGCAGCAGCCCGTTCAGGCGCCGCAGCCGCTCGATGCACAGCACGTCGGAGTGCTCGGGAAGGCCGAGCCGGTGGGCCACCGGGCCGGGCGCCCCGACCGGCCCCACGGTCCGCACCTCGTTGGTGACCCGGCCGTGCTCGTGCAGGGTCTTGGCGAGCCCCTGGAGCCGGTCCAGGCCGTGCGGGTACTTCTCGCCGACCACCACCGTGCCGACCCCCGGCTGCCGGTCGACCAACTGCTCGCCGCGCAGCAGGTCCAGGGCCTGCCGCACGGTGTTCCGGCTGGCCCGGTAGTCGGCCGCGATGACGTCCTCCAGGGGGAGGACCCCGCCGGGGAAGCCGCCCGCCAGGATCTGGTGGCGCAGCAGGTCGGCGAGCTGCCGCGCCCGGTCCGCCCGGAGGCGCCGGCGGCGGGCGGCGGCGACGGGGCGGGCGGCGGGAGCGTGTTCGGCGGGCATGACACGGAACGTAGCGGCGGACGGGAGCCGGTGGTGTTGCCGCAACATTGCGCCACCTGACGCCCCCTCCGCACGCCCCTGACCAGCGGATACGCCGGAGGGGCGGGGAGTTCCGCCACCCGTCCGCCCACCACGTGGACGGTCGGCCGCCCACGATGCGGATCCCGGTCGGCCGGGCCGCGGGGGAGTAATGGGGTCGACGCGCCGGGACGTTCCCCGGAGGATCGGCGCATGAGCCTTCTCGTACACACCTTCGTACGCGGCGCCGACGGCGAACGCGTCCTCCTGGAAGACCCCCCGGGCGGCCGGCACCTGGCCGGATTCGAGAGCACCCGCGCCCGCCTGTGGGGCTCAGAGGCGGTCCGCGCCCTGGGCGCCCGGTTCTTCCCACGGCTCGACGGCTGCGACCTCACCGTGGAACGGGACGAGATCGACGCCTTCCTCGCCGAGTGCGAGACGCTGCGCCCCCACCTCGACCACCTCGCCGAACAGGGCGGCTACCGCGCCGACCACGTCGCCGAGCGGTTCGAGAACATCGTCGCCGCCGCGCTGCGCGCCAGGGCGGAGGGCGGCGGGGTCCTCGTCTGGTGACGGCGACGCACTCGTACAGGAGGGGGCGTGACCGGATACCGGAACCCGCGGTCCGGAGGCCTGTCTGCGCGGCTGCCTCTTCCGGCTCGAACAGCGCCGCGAACCGCGCGACGGGGAAGCCCTTCCCCGGCTCCCGGGGTGAGCGCCGGCCGCCCGGCCCCGGCGGAAGGCCGAGGTCGGGGCTCAGGGAGCGACCGTCTCCGTGGTGATCAGTTCGACGAGGCCCGGGAGACCGCCCTCGGCCAGGGCGCGACGCTGGCGGTCGGCCGAGGTGCCCTTCTGGAGCAGCCGGTGCAGCAGGGACGACACCTCACGGGTGTCGCCCGACTCGTCCAGGGCGGGCGTGATGTGTTCGAGCAGCGAGCACAGCACGTCGCCCGCCCGGCGCGACCGCCCCTCCGGGTCCACGAGCAGACCGCTGAGACCGTGCCGGGCGGCGTGCCAGTTGGACGCCTGGAGGAGCTCGGGCGAGCAGTCGGGGAGCGGCGCCCCGGCCTTCTCCTCGTCGATCGCGGTGGCGACGAGCGCCCGCACGATCCCGGCGAACATGACCGCCTCGTCGGCGCGCAGCTGCACGTCGGCGCAGCGCACCTCGACCGTGGGATACCGGTCGGACAGACGGGCCTGCCAGTACAGCTGACCGGTGTCGGTGATGATGCCGGTGTCGAGCAGCGACCGCACGCGCTCCTCGTGGTCCGCGAGCGAGGTGAAGCGCGGCGGCGGGCCGCTGACCGGCCACCGGCCGAAGATCACCGTGCGCCAGCTGGCGAACCCGGTGTCGCCGCCGTCCCACAGGGGGGAGTTCGCGGACATGGCCACCAGGACCGGCAGCCAGACCCGGATGCGGCTCAGGACGGCGACGCCCATCTCGCGGTCCGGCACGGCCGCGTGCACGTGCATCCCGTTGACCAGCTGCTCCGCCACGAGCTGCGGGGCCTGGGAGGACATCGCCAGATAGCGGGCCTTGCGGGTGACCGGCACGGGCGCCGTCTCCCGGTAGGGGGCCGTCGCGCAGGCGGCGAGCAGGCAGCCGCTCTTCTCCGCCGCCATGCCCAGCGCGTGCCGCAGGCGCAGCAGGTGGCCGCCGACCTCCTCCAGGTCCGTGCACACCGGCGTCGCGACCTCCACCTGCGCCTGGAGCAGCTCCGACTGCACCTCGGAACCCTCGACGAGGGGCTGCAGTCCGGCGGACGCGCGCACCTGGTCCCCGAGCGGCACCGGAAGGCATGTGTCCGGATCGAGCAGCAAGTACTCTTCCTCGACCCCAATAGTGATCATGCCTCCCCGACTACCCCCGATCGGCCGGGGGAATCGGTCCTGCGGCATCCCTTTTCCGCAGGTCACGCGGGCGATACCGACCGGCTGCGGACGGTGAGGGAACACGCCGGCCCGCGCCGCCCGCCGCACCGCCCGGCTGCGGACCGCGAGGGGGAGCCCCCTCAGAGGCCCAGATGCCGCTGCATCCAGTCGGCGGCGGCCCGCCGGAACAGCCGCCGGTTGTCCGCCCGCCGGAACTCGTGCCCCTCGTCGCGCAGCGTGAGCATCTCCGCCGGCAGGCCCCGCTCCCGCGCGGCCCGCACCATCTGCTCCGACTCGCCCGGCGGGACGTTCGTGTCGTGCTCGCCGTGCACCGCGAGCAGCGGCACGCGCAGCGCGTCGACCCGGCTCATGGGGGACAGGGAGCGCAGCAGCTCCCGGTCGCGCACCGGATGCCCGTACTTGTGGGCCGCCGACTCGGCGATCCACGGCTCCGTCCCCGCGAAGAACGTCGAGAGGTCCGACATCCCGCACACCGCGACCCCGGTGCGGAACAGCTCCGGATGCCACACGAGGGACGCCATCGTCAGATAGCCGCCGTACGAGCGCCCCATCACCGCGAGGCGCGTCGGATCGGCCAGGCCTTCCAGGACCACGTGCGCCGCGCAGTCGGCCACGTCGTCGATCGCCGCGAACCGCCCCGTACCGAGGTCGGCGTCCACGAACGGCCTGCCCCAGCCGGACGAGCCGCGCACGTCGGGCGCGAAGACGTCCAGGCCCCGGCCGAGCAGCTCGTGGTACAGCGGGTCGAACACCGGCCGCTCCTGCTCCTCCGGCCCGCCGTGCAGATGGATCACGCACGGGCCCGGGCGCCCGGCGTCGCGCCCGGGCGCCCGGTAGTACCAGCCGCCCAGGCGCAGCCCGTCCCGGGCCGTCGGCCGCAGCGGCACGGGCCGTACGGGCGGCCTCCCCGGGGGCACGGCGTCCTCGTCCCGCGAGGACCACGGCGTGCGGGCCGACAGCGTCCCGGCCCCGGGAGGCGCCCACCACACGCCAGGGCGGCGCTGCGAGCCCGACAGGGCGAGGACCATGCCGCCCGGTCCGGCCCGGGTGATCCGGGTGACCACCTCGTGCGGCAGCGGCACCTCCCGGGGCCGGGCCGCCGTGGACAGGCTCAGGGCCTCCAGCTCGCTCGCGCCCCGCACGTTCCACGCGAGCGCGGCCGTGCGTCCGTCCTCGGCGAACGCGAGGAGTTCGAGGTCGCTGTCCTCGCGCTCGGCCACCACGGACAGGCCGACGCGCCCGCCGTCCTCGTCGAGCGTCGCCGCCAGGAGTGCCGCGAACCGCCGCTCGTGGTCGCTGCGCAGCCACAGGGTGCGGCCGTCCTGCGAGAACCGGCCGATCCAGGGGTCCCCGTCGCCGACCCGCAGGACGGACCCGGTCGTGAGGTCGGCGGTGCGCACCACCACCGCCTCCCGCCGGCCGCGCGGACCCCGGCGCACCAGGGCGAACCGCCCGTCCTGGTCGACGTCGCACACCCGCAGCGTCGCGGCCCCCGACTCGGCGGCGACGAGCACGGGCGATCCGAGCCCGGAGGGGTCGACCAGGTACGCGGTGAGCCGGTCCTGCGCCCCGCCGTCCAGGCCGCCCTCCTCGTGGACGGGTGCGTCCGACGCGCGGTCCGGTGCACCGGGTTCGTGAACCGGGCCCTCCGGCCCGTGCCCCGGCCCGCCGCCGTCCGGTCCCACCTCCCCGTGCCCCGCGCCGCCCAGCAGCGTGGCAGGGCCGTCGCGCTCCGCCCAGCCCGCGGGCAGGTCCCCGAACGCCGTCCCGTGGTCCGGGGCGGACGGCTCCGGAAGGACCGCGCGGACCGTGGGGCCCGTCGGGGGAGGCGGCTCGGCCACCGTGACCGCCACGGCCGAGCCGTCCCGCGTCCAGCAGCCCAGATAGGCGGAGCTGCCCGCGTCCGCGCCCGCCACGATCCGGCGGCCGGTGCCGTCCGGCCGTACGCACAGGACGCGGGTGTGCTCGCCGCCCCCCGGGGCGACCGTGTAGGCGATCCAGCGCCCGTCGGGGGACCAGGACACCTCCGTGACCGGGTCGGGGTCCGCGTCGAGGAGGTGGATCTCCGTGCCGTTCACGGCCCCGGTCCACAGCTGGGGGACGCCCGTCCGGTCGCAGATGAACGCCACCCACTCGCCCGTGGGGTCCGCGGACGGGTACCAGCAGCCGTGCGCCACCAGCGGCCGGGGCGTGTCGCGGGCCCCGGCCGCGTCGGCCAGCGGCACCGGCACGGGCGCCGCCGACATCGCCCCGATCAGTCGATCCCGTGCGTCTGCAGCCATATCTCCAGCAACGCCACGTGCCACAGGGCGTTCGCTCCTCGCTTCGTCCGGTGGTGGTCGGGGGCGGAGAGCAGCTCGGCGACGTACTCGTCCCGGAAGACGCCCCGCGCGCGTGCCTCCGGCGCGGACAGCGCCTGACGCACCCGTTCGAGGACGGGCCCCGCCATGTGGCGGATGGCCGGCACCGGGAAGTAGCCCTTGGGCCGGTCCACGACCTCGCGCGGCAGCACCTTGCGGCCCGCGTCCTTCAGGACGCCCTTGCCGCCCTGGGCCAGCTTCAGCTCCGGCGGGCAGGCCGCCGCCAGCTCGACCAGCTCGTGGTCCAGGAACGGCACCCGGGCCTCCAGGCCCCAGTCCATGGTCATGTTGTCCACGCGCTTGACCGGGTCGTCGACGAGCATGACGTGGGTGTCGAGCCGCAGCGCCGCGTCGAGCGCGGTCTCGGCCCCCGGCGCGGCCATGTGCTCGTGGACGAACCGGCCGGACTCGTCGTGGCCGGTCAGCAGGTGCGGCTGCAGGATCCGGGCGAAGTCGGAGTGCGGACGGTCGAAGTACACCTCCGCGTACCGCTCCGGCTCCCGCTCGCGCGGCACGGACGCCAGGTCCGGGTACCAGTGGTAGCCGGCGAACACCTCGTCGGCGCCCTGGCCGCTCTGGACCACGCTCACCTCCTTGGAGACCAGCTCCGAAAGCAGGTGGAACGCCACCACGTCATGGCTGATCATGGGCTCGCTCATGGCCAGGACCGCGCTGTCCAGGGCGGTCGACACCCGGTCCGAGGGGACCATCAGCTGGTGGTGCTCGGTGTCGTAGCGCCGGGCGATCAGATCGGAGTACGCGAACTCGTCGCCCTCCTCGCCGCCCTCCGACTCGAACCCGACGCTGAACGTCGCCAGGTCCCGCTGGCCCTCCTCGGCGAGCAGCGCCACGATCAGGGACGAGTCGAGGCCGCCGGAGAGCAGCACGCCGACCGGCACGTCGGCGACCATCCGGCGGCGCACCGCCGTCCGCAGCGCGTCCAGGACCGCGTCGCGCCAGTCGGCCGCGTCCATGCCCGCGTACTCGGCACGGCGGGTGTACGACGGCTGCCAGTAGACCCGGTCGCGGTACGTGCCGTCCGGCTCCACCACGCGCACCGTGGCGGGCGGCAGCTTGCGCACCCCGTTGAGGACGGTGCGCGGGGCCGCCACCGTGGCGTGCCAGCTCAGGTACTGGTGCAGGGCCACCGGGTCCAGGGACGTGTCGACGCCGCCGCCCGCGAGCAGCGCGGGCAGGGTGGAGGCGAACCGCAGCCGGCCGGGGGCGTGGGACAGGTACAGGGGCTTGATGCCCAGCCGGTCGCGGGCCAGGACGAGCCGGCCGGTGTCGTTCTCCACGATGGCGAACGCGAACATGCCCTTGAAGCGGTCGACGCAGTCGACGCCCCACTGATGGTACGCCTTGAGGACCACCTCGGTGTCCGAGGTGGAGAAGAACCGGTGCCCCAGGGTCTCCAGCTCCCGCCGGAGCTCCTGGTAGTTGTACACGCACCCGTTGAACACGCCCGTGAGCCGGGCCTCGGCGTCCGCCATCGGCTGGGCGCCGCGCTCGGACAGATCGATGATCTTGAGCCGGCGGTGCCCCAGGGCCACCGGGCCCTGCGACCAGACGCCCCGGCCGTCGGGGCCCCGGGCCGCCAGGCGATCGGTCATGCGCTCGACCGCGGCCACGTCGGGCCGCCGGTCGTCGAAACGTATCTCACCGCTCAGACCGCACATGTCACATCCGTCCGTCGTTCCCCCGCCGCCCCCGGCGCGTCCGGGGCCTCGCAGCCCTCCTCGACCTCATGTGCATCGCTCACTGCAGACTCCTCGAAGACAGGGAGCAGGCGTCCGCGCGCCCCTCGGTACGGAGCACACGGCGACCCGCTCCGTATCGCGAGTGCCCGGCAGGGCCGGGATCATGCCTTCCGGAGCGTCACGCCGCGTACACCCTCCGTCCTCGCCACCTGGGGTTTTTGTCCCATTCGGCGGGGCAGTCGAAGCAGCATGGACCACTCACAAGCACCCGTGCTCGACGCGCTGGCCGCCTATCACGCGGAGAACCAGACCCCCTTCACCCCGCCCGGCCACAAGCAGGGCCGCGGCGCGGACGCCCGCGTGCGCGCGGTCCTCGGCGACGCCGTCTTCCGGTCCGACGTGCTGGCCACCAGCGGTCTGGACGACCGCACGTCGTCCAGGGGCGTCGTGGAGAAGGCGCAGGAGCTGATGGCGGACGCCGTCGGCGCGGAGCACACCTTCTTCTCGACCTGCGGCAGCTCGCTCTCGGTCAAGGCCGCCATGCTGTCCGTCGCCGGACCCCACGAGAAGCTCCTGGTGGGACGGGACGCGCACAAGTCCGTGGTGTCCGGTCTCGTCCTCGCCGGGATCGTGCCGGTCTGGGTGGACCCCCAGTGGGACGCCGGACTCCACCTCGCCCACCCGCCGTCCGCCGACGCCTTCCGCGCCGCCTTCGCCGAGCATCCGGACGCCCGGGGCGCCCTGGTCACCACACCGACCCCGTACGGCACCTGCTCCGACCTGTCCGCCATCGCCGAGGCCTGCCACGAACACGGCGTGCCGCTCATCGTCGACGAGGCGTGGGGCGCCCACCTGCCGTTCCACCCGGACCTGCCGACCTGGGCCATGGACGCCGGCGCGGACGTGTGCGTGACCTCCGTGCACAAGATGGGCTCCGGCCTCGAACAGGGCTCGGTCTTCCACCTCCAGGGCGACCTGATCGATCCCGAGGTCCTCAAGAACCGCGAGGACCTCCTGGGCACCACCAGCCCCTCCGTCCTCATGTACGCGGCCCTCGACGGCTGGCGCCGCCAGATGGTCCAGCACGGCCACGCCCTCTACGACGACGCGCTCTCCCTGGCCAAGACGGTACGGACGCGGATCGACGGCTTCGACGGCATGCGCGTCCACGGGCGCGACGACTTCTGCGGCCCCGGCCGCGCGGCCGACCTCGACCCCCTCCAGGTCATCGTGGACGTCACCGGCCTCGACACCACCGGCTACCGCGTCGCCGACTGGATCCGCGAGCGCCACCACGTCAACTTGCACCTGTCCGACCACCGCCGCACCAGCGCCCAGCTCACCCACGCGGACGACATCCACAGCGCCCAGCTCCTGCTGGACGCCCTGCGCGACGCCGCCGCGCACGCCGACGAGCTGCGCCCCGCGCCCCGGGTGGAGGTCCCCGACCCGGCGGACCTGCGCCTGGAGCAGGTGATGCTGCCGCGCGACGCCTTCTTCGGGCGGGTCGAGCAGGTGCCCCTGGAGAAGGCCGTCGGACGGGTGGCCGCCGAGATGCTCACGCCCTATCCGCCCGGCATCCCCGCCGCCCTGCCCGGCGAGAGGCTGAACGCCGAGGTCCTCCAGTACCTGCGCAGCGGCGTCGAGGCCGGAATGGTCGTACCGGACGCGGCCGACACGGAGGTCAGGACCGTACGCGTGACCGTCGAGGACTGACACCCTCCGCCTCCCCCGGCGCCGGGGGAGGCGGGATGACCGTCACAGTCCCGCGGCGGCCTTCTCCCGGAAGCGGTCCCAGGCCCGCTCCGGCACGTCGGGCCGCAGCAGCACGTCCACCGCCGTGCAGGCGAGCGCCTCGGCCGCCGCCAGCATCGCCCGCCGCGCCCGCGGCCCGGCGGCCGCCTCCGCGAACTCCGGCGTGTGGTCCGAACCGTCCGCGCCCATGATCGCGAGGAACGGGTGGATCGCGGGCACGCGCGTACTGACGTTCCCGATGTCCGACGATCCCAGGTAGACGCCCGCCACGGGCTCCGACAGCGTGATCCCCGACCGCTCCAGGTGCCCGGCGAAGAGACCGGAGAGCACGTCGTTGTCCCGGAAGTGCTCGTAGCGGCCGGCCGCGTCGGTCACCTCCACCGTCGTCCCGGTGGCGAGGGCCACGCCCCGGGCGCACGTGCGCAGCTCCTCCACCAGCTCCTCCAGGGCGGCCGTGGTCCCGCCGCGCAGCCCGAAGAGGCCTTCCGCGTACTCGGGGACGATGTTCGTGGCCCGGCCCCCGTCCGTGACGATCCCCTGGACGTGCGACCCGGACGGCAGGCGCTTGTGCAGCACGCCGAGCGCGTTGAACAGCTGGATCAGGGCGCCGAGCGCGTCGATCCCCTCCGTGGGGCTGCCCGTCGGATGCGCGGCCCGCCCGTGGAACCCCACCCTGATCTGCGCGCTGGCCGTCAGCGGGGCCCACCTCCAGTCGTACACGCCGGGATGGAACATCAGCGCCGCGTCCACCCCCTCGAACAGGCCCGCCGCCACCTCCGCGACCTTCCCGCCGCCGCGTTCCTCGGCCGGGGCCCCGACCGCGAGCAGCGTCCCCCCGGTCCCGTCCCCGCCCTCACCGAGCGCCGCCCGCGCGGCGAGCGCCGCGCCGAGCCCGGCCGCCGCGATCAGGTTGTGCCCGCAGGCGTGGCCGAGCAGCGGCAGCGCGTCGTACTCCATCAGCAGGGCGACACACGGCCTCCCGCCCGCCGTGCCCCCTTCGCCTCCTCCACTGCCGCCCGCGCGCGCGGCGAAGGCGGTCGGCAGCCCCGCCACGCCGCGCTCCACCCGGAACCCCTCCCGTTCCAGCTCGTCCGCGAGGAGCCGGGACGCCCCGTGCTCCTCGTAGGCCGTCTCGGGTTCGCGGTGCAACGCGAGGCCCACGTCCCAGAGGCGGTCCGCCCGGGCGGCCACCTCCTCCCGGACGCGGGCGTACACGGACTCCGGGTCACGGGCCTCGGGAGCGCGTGCTTCCGGGGTGCGGGACATGGGGCCTCCTCCGATGCGAACGGTCGCCGACACCCCGCGTCTTCCACGTCCGGCGCGCACGATGCCCGGAGCGGCCGCTTCGTCTCCGGAGCCCCGGAACGCGCACGTACATCCCCGCGGGACGGGTAGGAGCGGCGGACACGAGCATGCACCGAGGACGGGAGAGGCGTGTCCGAATCGAAGACCCGGGCGGGCGACTGGTGCCGGCGCCGGTGGCACACCGTCCGCACGTCCCTCGAGGAGGCGGTACGGGGACCCGGCGAGGCCCGCGACGGAGTGCTGCTCCTGGTCAAGGGGGCCGCCGCCGCGACCGTGGCCTGGTGCCTCTCCTCGTGGCTGCTGCCCGTGAACGTCACGGCGTTCGCCCCGTTCACGGCGCTCCTCGCCCTCCAGGCGACGGTCTACCGCTCGGTGTGGGAATCGGCCCAGTACCTGGGCGCGATGGCGGTCGGCACGGCGGTGGCGGCGGGGTTCGGCAGCACCGTCGGCGTCCACGCCTGGACCCTCTGCGTCCTGGTCTTCGTCGCCCTCGGGGTGGCCCGCCTCCGCCTCCTCGGAGGGCAGGGCGCCCAGATCCCGGTGGTGGCCCTCTTCGCCTTCGCGGGCGGCGGCGGACGGGTCGACTACATCGGCCATCTGGTCGCGTCCGCCGCCATCGGGGTGTGCTGCGGCCTCGCCGCCCACTTCGCCGTCGCTCCCCCGCCGCACACGGACACGGCACGGCGCCGGGTCGAGGAGCTGACCGCCCGCACGCAGACCCTCCTGCGCGACCTGGCCGGAACCGCCGAGCGGAAGACGGCCGGCGAGGACGTACGGGGGGAGGACTGGCCGCGCCGCTGCGAGGAGCTGGCCGCACAGGCGGCGGACGCGCGCTCCGTGCTCGAAAGGGAGCAGGAGAACGCCAGGCTCAACCCCCGCCGTCCCTGGAACAGCGCCCAGGCGTCCCTCCGGCGCTGCCACGAGACCATCGGCATGATCGAGCGCATCGGCACCCACGTCCGCTCCATCGGCCGTGCCCTGACGTACGAGCCCCGGACCCCCGAGCCGTCCGGGCCCCGGCGTGCCTTCGAGGCGTCCGTCTCGGCGGACTTCGCCGCCTCCTACGCCGAACTGCTGCACGCCACCGCCGAAGGGCTCGAATGCCTCGCCCCGCCCCGGGGACCGGACGACCCCGCCCGGCTCCGCCGCCGCGTCGAGGAGGCCGAGCGCCGCTACGAGGAGGTGGTGACCACCGCCCGGTCCGGCCGGGAGGGGGAGTGGCCCGTGCACGGCACGGTCCTCGTGGAGGCGGCGCGCATCCTGGAGGAGATCAGGCACACGTCGGACCTCGTCGCCGACACGCGCGGCTGAGACGCCGACACGCACGGCCGATGCGCCAGTCCGCGCGACCGGCCCGTCGGCCTCTGCCGCCAGGAACGCACGGCCGGTCCCCGCACCCCTGTGACAGGCCTGTTACCGGAAGGGTGGCTTCCGTCACAGGCGGGGCGGGGAGGGGCTGATCAACTCTCCCCATGCGCCGCACCCTTCTCCCCGCCGCCTTCCTTCCCGCCATCGGCCTGCTGCTGCTCACGGCCTGCGGGACCGAACGACAGGGGACCGCCACCGACGCGAGCCCTTCCGCCGCGCAGGACTGCGGGGACGGGACGGGCACCGGGACGGCCGGCGCCGGGACGGGCTCGCCGGACGGCGAGGAGGTCGTGATCGTCGGTACGGGCACGAAACCCTTTGCCGGCCGGACCCGCCCCTGCGCCACGTACTCCGTCACCAACCGCGGGACCGAGCCCCTCACCTACACGGTCACGCTCCAGTTCCTGTCGGCGGAGACGGGCACCGGTCTCGCGATGCCGCAGGAGACCGTCCGGGACGTCGCCCCCGGCCGGACCGTGCGCCGCACCGTCGTCCCCGACGACATCCATCCGGACGCGGAGACGGGGCAGGTGCGCGCGAAGGTCCTCACGGTGCGGAGCGTCCCGGTGGCCGAGGAGCCCTCCCGGGGAGGCACCTGCCCGCCCACGGGCGTGCGCGTGTACGCCGACGACGGCGACGCCGCCATGGGCCTGCGCGTCGTCGGTCTCCACCTGGAGAACTGCGGCACCCGGCCGTACCGCATCGAGGGCCACCCCCGCGTCGAGGTCCTGGACGAGGCCCACGACCGGGTCGACGGCGTGGCGGTCCTCAAGGGGGGTGACGCGATCGCGTCCGGTACCGGGGCCGACGGCGCCCCCGAGCGGCTGGTCCTCGCGCCGGGCGAGCGCGCCCAGGCGGGTCTGGTCTGGCGCAACACCGTGGACGGCGTGACCGACGGCCCCGTGAACGCCCCCTACGCGCGCGTGTGGGCGCAGCCCGGCGCCGCCCCGGTGATGGTGACCCCCGAATTCGACCTGGGGACGACGGGGAAGCTCGGCGTCGGCCCCTGGAAGAAGGCGAGGAAGGAGCAGAAGGGGGCGGGAGAGGCGAGGCCCGGCGGACGTCAGCGGGACGACAGCGGGACGTGAGCGGCGGACGGCAGGCTGATCCGGGCCGGCGGACCGGGACGGCTCCCGGCACGCGCCGCTCCGGGCCCGCCCGGACGGAGGGGGACGGGACCCGACCGGGCCGGACCCGGAGCGAGCCGTGGGGATCGCCCCGGGCCCCGCCCGGGTCGGAACCGTGCCGTGTCCCGGCCGCCCCCCAAAACAGCCGCCCTCCCCGGCGGCCCCGCCCGGTCGGAACCGTGCCGTGTCCCGGCCGCCCCCCAACAGCCGCCCTCCCCGGCGGCCCAGTCCCCGGCGGCCGTCCCCGGCAGCCCTCAGCTCGTGACCGTGACCATCGTGGCCGCCATGACCGCGACCATCGCCGCCTGCATGTCGCGGATCGCGCGGCGCACGTCCTCGGCCGCCCACTGACCGGCCGCGATCTCCTCCAGGCGCGGGGCGATCTCCCTGCGCGGCACGTCGGGAAAGGCCACGCGGTGCAGCTTCGCCCCGTGCACGAGGGCGAGGAGGCCCGCCGTGCGCGTGTCGGGCTCGGCGCCGCCGAGGACCACGGCCCCCAGCCGGTCCCGCAGCTCGCGCTCCACGGAGCCGTCCGCCTCCGGGTAGCGGGTGACGGGGAAGAGCCCCAGGACCCTGCGCTGCTCGGCCCGGACGAGCCCCCGCCCCTGCAGGCTCTCGGTCGTGGCCTTCACGGCCCTGGGGCAGTCCTTCGTCAGCCACTCCGTGGCCTTCGGGGCCCGCCTCCTCCGCCCCGCCCACTCGGTGATCAGCCGCAGCCGCTCGTCGAGGAGCGGGACGTCCGTGGGCGTCTTGTCCGCCACCCGGAGGCGTCCCCCGTCGACCGCCACGCGCCCGGCCAGGACGAGGTCGAGCAGGAGGCCGCCGGCGACGGCCCACGCGGCGGACTGCTTCTCCTTCGCGGCACCCGACCCGTCGTCGAGCGAGAGCAGCATGATCTCCTCCGCGAGCGTGACCGTCACCCGGTACCTCCTGCTGTCGTACGTTCCCGGCGCCCGTTCTTCCGGCCGGCCGTCTTCTCGCACGGAAGGACGGCGGAACGTTTCCCCCTGGTTCCCGTCGTGGAGGGCCGTCGTTGGTCTGGACCTCCCGGGCGCGGGACGCCAAGCTCTCCGTATGGACTTGGAGCTGAGGCACCTCAAGACGATCCGGGCCATCGCGGACGCGGGGAGTCTCACCCGCGCCGCCACCGCGCTCGGCCTCGCGCAGCCCGCCCTCAGCGCCCAGCTCAAGCGGATCGAACGCGCCCTGGGCGGCGAGCTGTTCGAGCGGGGCCGGGAGGGCGTGCGGACCACGGCCCTCGGCGACCTCGTCCTGGAACGCGCCCGCGTGGTGCTGCCCGCCGTGTGCGAACTCCAGGAGGAGGCGGTGCGGTTCGCCCGGGACGGGGCGGAGGGCTACCGGCTCGGCGGCACGCACGGCCCGCTGCTCGGCGGCCTCGTCGACCGGATCGCCCGCACCGACCCCGGGGCGCCGGTCACGACGTACACCTCCTGGTCGGAGCGGGAGATCGCCGGCGGGGTGGTCGCGGGCCGGCTCGACTTCGCCCTCGTCGGGGTCTGCGGCGAGAGCGGCCCGCCCGAGGCGGGCCGGCTCGCCTGGACGGAGGTCGCCCGCGATCCGGTCTACGTGATGCTGGCCGCCGACCACCCGCTGGCGCCCCGCGCCGAGATCGACCTGGCCGAACTGGCGGCGGAGGCCTGGACCGACGTGCCGGGCGACGGCTGTTTCGGCGACTGCTTCGCCGCCGCGTGCGTACGCGCCGGGTTCACCCCGGCCTGCGTGTACGAGACGGACACCGCCTCCTGTGTGCACCTGGTCCAGGTCGGCCGGGCCGTCGGCCTGTGCCGGGCCACCTTCCCCGTCACCCCCGGCCTCGTGACCCGGCCCCTCGCCGGCGCGCCGCTGATCTGGCGCCACCTGCTCGGCTGGCACCCCGAGGGCCGGGCCGCCGGCCGCGCCGCCGCCGTACTGCACCACACCAGGGCCGCCCACGAGGAGGCCCTGGCCCGCAGCGCCGGCCGCACGACGACCCCGGCGCCCCGCGAGGGCACCCCGCGCTGACGCGCACCCGAACCCCCGTCCGTACCGCCCCTTCGGCCCCCGCCCATAACGCCGTGGCAGGGGCCGACTGGCAACTGCCGTCTCCCCGGCGGGATCCCTACGGTTTCAGCAGATCCCCCACCGCCAACCGAGGAGACTCCCCATGCTCCGACGACACGCCCGCACGGCGTGTACCGTGCTGGCCGCCGCCGGCCTGGCACTGGCCGGCCTCCAGGCCGGTTCCGCCACCGCGGCGCCGCACGACAAGGACCGCGCCCCCACCGTCAGAACGGCCGCCGACGCCCTCGGCGCCGCCTCGGCCCAGCCCGAACTCCTCCGCGCCATGCAGCGCGACCTGGGTCTCACCCGCGCCCAGGCCGAGAACCGGCTCGCCAACGAGGCCGAGGCCGGGGCCCGCGCCGCCGGGCTCCGCCTGGACCTGGGCGGCGCCTTCGCCGGCGCCTGGGTGGACGGTGCCGAGTCCGGCACCCTGACCGTGGCCACCACCCGCGCCGCTGACGCCGCCGCGATCCGCGCCGCGGGCGCGCACGCCGAGGTCGTGACGCACGGTCTGAGCGCCCTGGAGCGGGCCAAGGAGGCCCTGGACCGGGCCGCCACCGCCGACGTGCCCGTCCGCTACGTCGACGTCCGGGCCAACGTCCTCGTCGTCGAGGAGGCGCGCGCCGGGGCCGGCGCGCGGCTCGTCGCCGCCACCGGCGTCCCCCGTGACCTCGTGAAGGTGGTCCGCACCGCCGAGGCGCCCCGCCCGCTGTACGACCTCCGGGGCGGCGACGCGTACTACATGAACGGCAGCGGGCGCTGCTCCGTCGGCTTCCCGATCACCAAGGGCACCACGCAGGGCTTCGCCACGGCCGGCCACTGCGGTCGCGCCGGCACCTCCACCAGCGGCTACAACCAGGTCGCCCAGGGCAGCTTCCAGGCCTCGGTCTTCCCCGGCAGCGACATGGCCTGGGTCGCCACCAACTCCAACTGGACCGCCACCCCGTACGTGAAGGGCGCGGGCGGCGCCAACGTCCAGGTGACCGGCTCGGTCCTGCAGCCCGTCGGCTCCTCCGTCTGCCGCTCCGGCTCGACCACCGGCTGGCACTGCGGCACCGTGCAGCAGCACAACACCAGCGTCACCTACCCCGAGGGCACCATCTCGGGCGTCACCCGCACGACGGTCTGCGCCGAGCCCGGCGACTCCGGCGGCTCGTACATCTCCGGCAGCCAGGCCCAGGGCGTGACCTCGGGCGGCTCCGGCAACTGCTCCAGCGGCGGCACGACCTTCTTCCAGCCGCTGAACCCGATCCTCCAGAACTACGGCCTGACCCTGAAGACCACCACCGACCCGGGCCCGGGTCCCGGCCCCGAGCCGGAGCCGGGCGGCACCTGGGCGGCCGGCAAGGTCTACAAGGCCGGTGACACCGTCACCTACGGCGGCTCCACCTACCGCTGCCTCCAGGGCCACCAGGCCCAGACCGGCTGGGAACCGTCCAACGTCCCCGCCCTGTGGCAGCGCGTCTGACACGGGGTCCGTCCTCGCGGTGACCGGGGGTGCCGCGGCTCCGAGGGGGTGCCGAGGCACCCCCTCCTCGCGTTCCCGGGGCCGTCACTCCTCCGCGAGGCCGCCCCGGGCGATCACCTCCGCGTACCAGCGGGCGCTGTCCTTCAGCGTCCGCCGCTGCGTCGCGAAGTCCACGTGGACGATGCCGAACCGCTTGCTGTAGCCGTACGCCCACTCGAAGTTGTCCAGGAGCGACCACAGGAAGTAGCCCCGCACGTCCGCCCCGTCCTCCAGGGCCCGGTGCACCGCCGCCAGGTGCGCGTGCAGATAGGCCACCCGCTCCGGGTCCTTCACGTTCCCCGACGGGTCGGCGTAGTCGTCGTACGCCGCCCCGTTCTCCGTGATCACCAGCGGTACGCCCGGCAGCTCGTCCCGCAGCCGGATCAGCAGCTCGTGCAGGCCGTCCGCGTCCACCGGCCAGTCCATGGCCGTGCGCGGCCCCGGCGCCGGCACGAACCGCACGTGCCGCTCCGCGCCCGCCCACGGCGACGGCGACTCCGAGGAGCCCGCCGCGACCACGGACGGGGAGTAGTAGTTGATGCCGAGCGAGTCGATCGGCGCGGCGGCCGCCTCCAGGTCGCCGTCCCGGACGAACGCCCAGTCCGTGACCGGCGCGGTGTCGCGGACCAGGTCCTCCGGGAGCCGCCCGTGGAAGACCGGGTCCAGGAAGATCCGGTTGCCGACGGCGTCGATCCGGCGGGCCGCGTCCAGGTCCTCGGGAGCCTGCGTGAGGGCCCGTACGGCGTGCAGGTTGAGGGTCAGGGAGACCTCGGCGGAGGCGGGCAGCGCGCCGCGCAGCGCCCGCGCCCCCAGGCCGTGCGCCAGGTTGAGGTGGTGGGCGGCGCGCAGCGCGGCCAGGTCGTCGGTGCGGCCCGGCGCGTGCACGCCGTTGCCGTAGCCGAGGAAGGCGGCGCACCACGGCTCGTTGAGCGTGGTCCAGGTCGCCACCCGGTCCCCGAGCGCGTCCGCCATGATGCCCGCGTACTCGGCGAAGCGGTGTGCGGTCTCCCGGTGCGGCCAGCCGCCCGCGTCCTCCAGCTCCTGCGGCAGGTCCCAGTGGTAGAGCGTCGCCACGGGCCGGATCCCGGCCTCCAGGAGGGAGTCGGCCAGGCGCCGGTAGAAGTCCAGGCCCTTGCGGACGGCCGGACCGCGCCCGGTGGGCTGGACCCGGGGCCAGGCGATCGAGAAGCGGTAGTCGGTCACGCCGAGCCGGCGCATCAGGGCGACGTCCTCGTCGAGCCGGTGGTAGTGGTCGGCGGCGATGTCGCCGGTGTCGCCGTTGCGGACCTTGCCCGGCGTACGGCTGAAGGTGTCCCAGATGGACGGCGTGCGGCCGTCCTCGGCCGCCGCCCCCTCGATCTGGTAGGCGGCGGTGGCGGTGCCCCAGCGGAAGCCCTCGGGGAAGCGGAGCGTGGTCGCCGGGTCGGTGCGGGCGTCGAGCGCGGTCATGGGGTGGGAACTCCCTGGGGTGAGACGTTCGGCGGGGAGGGGTGGGAGGAGAGG
Source organism: Streptomyces bikiniensis (assembly GCA_000716465.1). Classification (GTDB taxonomy): domain Bacteria; phylum Actinomycetota; class Actinomycetes; order Streptomycetales; family Streptomycetaceae; genus Streptomyces; species Streptomyces bikiniensis. The sequence goes on along the minus strand of JNWL01000004.1, from coordinate 156,080 downwards.
GGGGGGCGGTCAGCCCTTGACGGCGCCCTGCATGATGCCGCCGACGATCTGCCGGCCGAGCAGGCCGAAGACGAGCAGCACCGGCAGGGTGCCGAGCAGCGTGCCCGCCATGATCACGGACTGGTCGTGGACGTACCCGCCGCCGAGCTGGCGCAGGGCGACCTGGACGGTGGGCTCGGAGGAGGTCAGGGCGACGACGGGCCAGAAGAAGTCGTTCCACGAGGCCATGAAGGTCAGCAGACCGAGCACGGCCATGCCGGGCCGGGCGATCGGCACGACGATCGACCAGAAGATCCTGGCGGTGGACGCGCCGTCCACCCGGGCCGCCTCGATCAGCTCGTCGGGCAGCGACTGCACCAGGTACTGGCGCATGAAGAACACCCCGAACGCGGAGACCAGGCCCGGCAGGATCACCGACTGGAGCTGGTTCACCCAGCCCAGCTCGGCGATCAGCATGAACAGCGGGATCACGCCCAGCTGCGGCGGGATCATCATGGTGCCGACGGTGACCGCGAGCAGCGCGCCCCGGCCCTTGAAGCGCAGCTTGGCGAAGGCGAAGCCGGCCAGGGTGCAGCACAGGACGGTGCCGAGGGTGATCGAGCCGGAGACGAGGAACGAGTTGAGCAGCGCCTTGCCGATGTCGGCCTCTTCGAGGACCGCCTCGAAGTTCTTGATCAGGTTCGGCCCCGGGAGCAGCGTCGGCGGGACCTTCGCCAGATCGGCGTTGGAGCGGCTGGCGGCGACGATCGTCCAGTAGAACGGGAACGCCGAGAACAGCACGGCGACGATCAGGATGCCGTACGCGAGCGGGCCCGCGTGCAGGGTGCGGCCCGCCCGGGAGGCCCCCCGGCGCGGCGCCCGGCCCGGCTCCGGGGCGGGCGGGGCGGCCGGGGGAGCGGCGGGCGCCGCCGGGGCGATCGGCGCGGTCATCGGCCGGCCTCCTTGCGGGAACGGCGGCGCGCGATCAGGGCGTTGACCCCGACCAGCACCACGATGAGCAGGAACATCACCCAGGCGATGGCGGCGGCCCGGCCCAGGTGGAAGAAGCCCCAGCCCTGCTCGTACATGTAGAGCCCGAGCGTCTGGTACTGGTGCGAGATGCCGCCCGAGATCGACCCTTCGAGCAGCAGCGGCTCGCCGAACAGCTGGGTCGCCCCGATCGTGGAGACGATGACGGTGAAGAGGATGGTGGGCCGCAGCCCGGGCAGCGTGACGTGGAAGAACTGGCGCCAGCGCGAGGCCCCGTCCATCGCGGCCGCCTCGTACAGCTCGTTCGGGATCGACTGCATGCCGGCCAGGTAGATCAGCGCGTTGTAGCCGGTCCAGCGCCAGACGACGACCGTCGACACGGCGATCTGCGAGGCCACCGTGCCGTTCTGCCAGTCGACCGGGTCGACGCCGACGAGCCCGAGCGCGTAGTTGATGAGGCCGAAGTCCCGCCCGAAGAGCTGGGCGAAGACGAGGGTGGCGGCGGCGACCGAGGTGGCGTACGGCAGCAGCACGGCCGTGCGCAGGAAGGTGCGGCCGCGCATCCGGTAGTTCAGGAGGTGCGCGAGGCCGAGGGCCATGACCAGCTGCGGCACGGTGGAGAGCACGCCGATGGTGAAGGTGTTGCGCAGCGAGGTCCAGAAGTACTCGTCACCGAAGAGCGCGGTGTAGTTGCCGAGGCCGCGCCACTCCATGTCGCCGGGCGTCTGGAGCTCCACCCGGTACAGCGAGACGAAGGCCGTGTAGATCAGCGGGAAGAGGCCGAAGGCGGCGAACAGGGTGAAGAACGGGGCGACGTAGGCGTACGGGGAGACCTTCTGCCAGGTCCGCCGGGCGGGTCCGGGCCGCCGGGGCGGCGCGGCCGGCTTCGGCCGGGCCTGCCGGGGACCGGCCGGTGTCTCGGGTGCGGTGAGGGTCACGGTGCGGCCCTTCGGTGTGGGGTCGGAGCGGGGGAGGCGGGGCGGACGGACCCCCTCGGTGACGTCGGGGGGCGTCCGTCCGGCGGCGCGGGTCAGCCGATGGTGTTCTCGACGCCCTTCTTGGCGTTCGACCAGGCCTTCTCGGGTGCCGTGCCCTTGCGCTCGACCTCGCTCAGGGCGTTGGTGATCTGCTGGGCGATGTTCTGGTCGTGGACGCCGAGGACCTGGACCGGGGCCTCCTTGGCCGCCTCACCGAAGATCTTGCCGATGGGGGCGTTCGAGAAGAACGGGTCCTTCGCGTCGGCGACCTTCTCGATGGCGCCGGTGGCGGAGGGGAAGTTGCCCTGCTTCTGGAAGAGCGTGGTCTGCTGCTCGGGGGCGGTGAGCCACTTGATCAGCTCGTACGCCTCCTTCTTGTGCTTCGCGGCCTTGGGCACGGCCAGGTAGGAGCCGCCCCAGTTGCCGGCGCCGCCGGGCAGCTCGGCCACGTCCCACTTGCCCTTGCCGGCCTCGCCGGCCTGGCCCTTGATGTAGCCGAGCATCCAGGCGGGGCACGGGATGGTGGCGAAGGACCCGGCGGAGAAGGCCTGGTTCCACTGCGGGGACCACTGGTCGAGCTTGGCGCTCAGACCGGCGTCCGCGGCCTGGACGGCGTGGTCCCAGGCGGAGCGCAGGGCCGGGTTCTGCTCCCAGATCAGCTTCCCGGAGGCGTCGTAGTAGCGCTCCTTCTCCTGGCCGATCATGATCGAGTAGAGGCTGCCGACGCTGTCGAGCCAGGCGCTCTTGGCGGGGGCCTTCGCCTTGTACTGCTTGCCGAGGTCCAGGTAGCCGTCCCAGGTGGCCCACTTCTTCGCGAGCTCCTCGCGGTCGGTGGGCAGCCCGGCCTGCTCGAAGAGGTCCGTGCGGTAGCACATGGCCTCGGGGCCGACGTCGGTGCCGAGGCCGAGGACCTCGCCGCCCCTGCCGGTGGCGGCGGCCCACTTGGCGGGGGCGAACTGGTCCTTCAGGGAGTCCGCGCCGTACTTCTTCAGGTCCTCGAAGCGGTCGGCCTGCTGCTGGGCGACGGAGGCGATGCGGCCCACCTCGATGCCCTGCACGTCGGCGAGGCCGGCGCCGCCCGCGAGCCGGGTCTGGAGGGACTTCCAGTAGTCGGCCTCGTCCTCGGTGTCGGTCTGCTTGATGGTGACGCCGGGGTGGAGCTTCTCGTACTCCGCGTAGAGCCCGGCCTCCTTGTATCCGAAGGAGCCGAAGAGGTCGACGGTGATCGTGACCTTCCCTCCCGCGCTGTCCGAGGACGAGTCGTCCGACGACCCGCCGCAGGCGGCGAGCAGGGCCCCGGCGAGCGTGACCGCACCCAGGCGGACGACGGCTCTCTTGGCGGCTCGGGCGATGGGCATGGGAAGCCTCCCTTGGCTCCGGAACGAGCGAGAGCGGTTGAGAGCGCTCTCAAGCGTGCGTGGGGAGCGTGCCCGTGCGGTGGTGCATCCGTCAAGGCTCGAAGGCGTAACGGACGAGAAGAGATCCCGACTCCCGTCCGTGTTCAACCTCTTGACACGCTCGTTTCGCGGGTTTTACGTTTCCGTCACTCTGAGAGCGCTCTCAGCCATTCTGGAGGCCGGACTTCCGGACTCCCGAACGCAGGCCCCGGCCCCCACTCGCGTCCCCGCCTCCGGGCTCCGCACCCCGAGCTCCACCCACCCGAGCTCCATCCGCCGCAGACGACATGAGGTGCCCCTTCATGCCATCCCCCCGCACCCGGCCCGCCGCAGCGCTGGTCCTGGTCTCCGCCCTCGCCGCCGTGGGACTCGGCCCCGCCGCCGTCCCCGCGGCCGCGGCCACCGTCCCGGCGGGCGCCGGAAGCTACTCCGACACCCGCCCCGCCGGTACCTCGGGCCCCACCACCAACACCGGCGCCCCCGTCACCCCCAAGGTCACCGCCGCCGCCCAGGGCAAGCCCGTCCCCACCAACGACTGGTGGTCCTCCCTCGCCTTCCAGCGCTACGGGGACAACCCCTACTCCACCCCCATGTACGGCCACCCGCTCACCTACCAGGCCGTCTCCGGCGGCCTGGAGGTCGGCTACCCCACCAGCCCCGCGATCGTGGGCGACGGGCGCCAGTACGAGTTCGCCCACAAGCGCGACCTCACCCTCGGCCTCACCGGTCTGAACTCGCCCGACACCAAGGCCGACGCCTGGTCCGACTGGACCGTCACCCCCTACTGGTCCGACGGCGCCCGCACCCTGCGCACCACCATCGGCCACGGCCTGCCCTTCGTGTACGCCAGAGGAACCGGCGGCGACGCCCGGATCACCACCGCCACCGCGCCGGCCGTCTTCGCCGACCAGGGCAACGTCCTCGGCATCACCGTCGCCGGCCACCACTACGCCCTCTTCTCGCCGAGCGGCACCGACTGGAACGTCTCCGGCTCCACGATCACCGCCGGACTCGGCGGCAAGGACTACTTCTCCGTCGCCGTCCTGCCCTCCACCGACGCGCTCGCCACCTACCGCACGTACGCCTACAGCTTCGTCACCGGCTCCACGGTGAACTGGAGCTACGACGCCGGCACCGTCCGCGCGACCTACAGCCTCACCACCGAGGCCAGGGAGGGCACCGAGCGCGGCACCCTCCAGGCGCTCTACCGCCACCAGTGGCTGCACACCACCGACCCGCTGACCCCCTACACCTACGTCTCGCCCCGGGGCACCATGAAGGTGCGCGAAGGGGCCTCCTTCACCACCGCCCAGAAGGCCGCCGCCACCCTCCCGGGCCTGCCCGGCGCCGGCGTCGACCCGGCCCGCCTGCGCGGCTACCTCAACGAGGTCGCGAACTCCTCCGACCCGTTCTCCGGAGCCGTCGACACCTACTGGACCGGCAAGGCCCTCGGCAAGCTCGCCCAGCTCGTGCCGCTCGCCGACCAGATCGGCGAGGGCGCGGTCCGCGACAAGCTCCTCGGCCTCGTCAAGGGCCGCCTCCAGGAGTGGTTCACGGCCGGCGGCGCCACCGAGTTCTCGTACGACAAGGCCTGGAAGACCCTCACCGGCTACCCGGCCTCCTACGGCAGCGACACCGAGCTCAACGACCACCACTTCCACTACGGCTACTACGTGTACGCCGCCGCGATCGTCGCCCAGTACGACCCGAACTGGGCCGCCGACTCCGCCTGGGGCACCATGGTCAAGACCCTGGTCCGCGACACCGCCAACCCCAGCCGCACCGACAGCGCCTTCCCCTTCCTGCGCGGCTTCGACGTCTACGCCGGACACAGCTGGGCCAGCGGCCACCAGGGCTTCGCCGCCGGAAACAACCAGGAGTCGTCCTCCGAGTCGACCAACCTCAGCGCCGCCCTCGTCCTGTGGGGCGCGGCCACCGGCGACACCTCCCTGCGCGACCTCGGCACCTACCTCCTGACCACCGAGGGCGAGGCCATCGCCCAGTACTGGTTCGACGCCGACCAGCAGGTCTTCCCCGGCTCCTTCCAGCACGACACCGTCGGCATGGTCTGGGGCAGCGGCGGCGCCTACTCCACCTGGTGGACCGCCAACCCGGAGGAGATCCACGGCATCAACGTCCTGCCCGTGACCAGCGGCGGCTCGCTCCACCTCGGCGGCCGCAAGGACGCGATCCGGCGCAACATCGCCGAGATGGAGCGCGAGAACGGCGGCCCGGCCGTCGAATGGCGCGACATCCTCTGGGAGTTCCAGTCCCTCGCCGACCCCGCCGCCGCCAAGGCCAAGTGGGACGCCGGACACGCCGGATACACCCCGGAGGCCGGCGAGTCCAAGGCCCACACCTACCACTGGCTCACCGCGCTCGACGCGCTCGGCGCCCCCGACGCCACCGTCACCGGCTCGATCCCCACCTCCGCCGTCTTCACCAAGGGCACCACGCGCACCTACGTGGCCCACAACCACGGCTCGACCGCCCGCACGGTCACCTTCTCCGACGGCAAGTCCCTCTCCGTGCCGGCCCGTTCCACCGCCTCCGGCAACGGCACGGCGGGTCCCGGCCCCGACCCCGACCCGGAGCCGGGCACCGGCGACACCTTCCAGCTCCGCACCGGCGGCACGCTCACCACGGCCACCGGCGCCGCGGCGGGCGCCGACACCCTCGCCTCGGCGCAGGGCGCCAACCACGACGGCACCCCGAACAAGCCGCTCGTCTACGTCGCCAAGAACGTCAACGGCACGCTCCGGGCGGGCGGTTCGACCGCCTTCCGGCTCCAGGTCGACGCCGGCACGTCGGTCGGCCTCGGCCAGCAGGCCCGGATCAGCTACGACCTCACCGGCGACGGCACCTTCGACCGCACGGAGACGTACCACTACTTCGCCACGGACCCGGTGACGGGCTGGGAGGAGTACGCCCAGTCCCGCGGCCTGAAGTCCGCCACCGGCACCCTCGGCAACCTCCGGAACGGAACGGTCCGCCTGGAGGTCTGGAGCGCGATCGGCAACGGCGACGCGCGGCTCCGGACGGGCACGGACGGGTCCGTGGTCGTCATCCCGTACGACTGACCCCGCAGGGGAGCGGGGAACGGGGCGGCGGACCAGCGAGGTCGGGGTGACCACGGAGCCGGGGATCTCCGGCCCGGTCCCGTCCAGCAGCCGCATCAGCAGCTTCACCATCAGACGGCCCATGCCCTCGATGTCCTGGTGCACGGTGGTCAGGGCGGGGGAGGTCCGCCCGACCACCGAGGCCATGTCGTCGAAGCCGACGACCGCCACGTCCTCCGGCACCCGCACCCCGCGCTCCCGCAGGGTGCGCAGCGCGCCCGACGCCATCAGATCGTTGGCGACGAACACCCCGTCCACGTCCGGCCGCCGGTCGAGCAGCTCCGCCATGGCCCGCGCGCCGCTCTCCTCGGTGAAGTCGCCCGCGCACAGCAGCTCCGGGTCGGCGTCGAGGAGGACGTCCCGGTAGCCGTGCAGCCGGTCGATCGCCGAGGTCTGGTCGGCGGGGCCCGAGATGTGGGCGATGTTCCGGCGCCCGAGGTCCACCAGGTGCCGCACCGCCTCCCGGGCGCCGCCCCGGTTGTCGCAGTCCACGAAGGGCACGGCCGGATCGGTGCCGGGAGCGGGCCGCCCGCCGACGACCACCGGGATCCGCGCCCCCTCGATCACGGCCGGCAGGGCGTCGTCGCTGTGCAGCGAGAACGCGAGCGCGCCGTCGACGTGGCCCCCGCCGAGATAGCGGGCGATCCGCTCGTGGTCCCCCGGGCCCTCCACCCACAGCAGCACCAACTGGGCGTCGTGCGCCGTCAGTTCCCGGCTGATGCCGCGCACCTGCTGCTCGAAGAACGGGTCCGAGAAGATCCGGAACTCAGGCTCCGCGATGATCACGGCCACGGCGCCGTTGCGCCGGGTCACCAGGGTGCGGGCCGCGTGGTTGGGGACGTAACCGAGCTCCTCGACGGCCCTGCGCACCTTCTCGACCAGGGGGGCGCGCACGCCGGCGCCCCCGTTGACGACACGGGAGGCCGTGGCGCGGGACACGCCGGCGCGCGCGGCGACGGCTTCCAGCGTGGGGCGGGACCCCGTGGTCTGCTCGGACAAGGCGGGCGCTCCTCGACTGCGTCGGCTGGGCGGTGTACCGGTCGGTCGTACGGAGGCGCGCAACGGGTGCGGTGCGCGTTCTCGTACGGTTCAGGATATCTGTAACCCCCACCTTCTGAGAGCGCTCCCAAGAGGAACCCGTCCCCGCGGACACCGCCCCCCGGAAACCCCGTTGCCCCTCTCCGGCGCTCCTCGCTACCGTCAGGGCCCTGGCGCCCGCCCGGACGTGCATCCGCCGGACGGGCCCTGCGACGTGTAGCTCAGCAGCAGAGCGCCGGGCTCGGGACCCGGAGGGCGCGGGGGCGGAACCCGCCACGTCGGCTTATGGACACCCACGCTGACAAGCAGCCCCGGATGCCGTCCGCCTCCTACGCCGAGGGTCGGCTGGCCCGTGCCTTCACCACCGCGCTCACCCACGCGGACCCCGCCACGCGCGCGTGCCGGGGAACGGGTCCGCGGCTGGCGCCAGGTGCTCGCCGGAATGGCCGACGGAACGCTGCGGGTCGGCTCGCGCACCCCCGTCCGCGGTCTGCCCGCCTGGGTGACCCCGGAGGTGCTGCACGGCGGCTTCGCCACGGGCACCGCCCGGGCCGGCGGCCCCCTCCTGCCGTACGAGGCCGAGGCGGCGCGCGGGGCCGGGGTCCCGGAGGACCGGGAGGCCCTCTTCGCCCACTGCCTCACCGAGAAGGGCCTCGCGGAGCTGTGGGCGCTGCTCGACGGCACCCGCTACGAGGTCACCGTCCCCGAGGAGGCCGCGCTGCTCACGGTGGCCTGGCTGGTGCGCGCCGGGGAGACCGGCGCGGCCCTCGAACTCGTCCGGGACATACGCCCGTTCGCGGGCACGCTGCGGTTCACCCCGCGCCCGTCCGCGTCCCCGGCGCCCGCCACCGACGCCGTACACCGGCGCACCGTCGCACAGGCCGGAGCCGCCCTCGCCCGCCGGGGCCCGAACGACGCCGTCGAGACCCAGCGCGAGGCGCTCCGCGTCTGGCGGCCCTTCGCCGACGACCTGCTCCGGCACTGGCTGGAGACGGCCGGACCCGACCACCGGGCCCTCGACCGCGAGCCCGGCGACGGGTGGCACGCGCGCGGCGCCGCCCTCCTCGACCGCTACCGGCTCCTGGCCCGCGAGCACACCCGCTGCCGGGGCCACCGCGACCCCAAGGGCAACCTCGGGATCCTGCGCGGAGCCCTGGAGGAGACCGCCGCCGGCCGCCCGCTCGACGCGCGGCGCCTCGGACTCCTGCGGCACGCCGTCGCCTCGATGGTGCGCAAGCGGGGCCTGCCCGGCTCGGAGCGGCACACGGCGGTACGGAGCGCCCAGGCGGCCCAGGCCGCGCTGCCCTCCCACCACGACCTCGCCCGCCTCGTCGCCGGCCGCCTGTCCGCCCTCCCGCAGGACGCCGGCGCCGCCGACCCGGACGCGCTCCTCACCCCGGTGACCGGGGCCGAGGAGCGGCGCTCCGGCCTGCCCGCCGGGACGGCCGTGCCGCCCGCGGTCCGCCGCGTGGTCGAACGGACGCGGAGCGCGCCCCTGCCCGTCCTGGTGGAGCTCGGCGTGGTCCCCTCCGCCGAGGTGCTGGCCGAGCTGGTGCCCCAGCTCGTCGCCGCCGAGACGGCCGGGGCCTACCGGGACGCGCCGCTGCGCGCGCTCATGGCCGCGCACCACCGGGCGTTCCGCAACCGCCGCTCGCTGCTCCTGCTCGGCCTGGAGCGGCAGGTCCGGCCCGAGGAACTGCCCTGGGTCCGCGCGGTGTCCGCGCAGCACCGCTCCGACGCGCGCGTCCGCGACTCCGCCCACGCGACGCTGCGGCACCTCGCCGAGGTCGCCGTGGACGGCTTCCCCGGCACCCTGCTGCCCAACCCGCTCGTCCGCGAACTCGCCGTGCTCGCCCGCCGGGCCGGTCTGGACGCGCCCCTGGTCGAGGAGCTGGCCGCCGACATCTTCATGGGCACCTTCAGCCCCAAGTTCGCGGCCGCGGCCGCCGTGGCGGGGGAACTGCTCGAAGGCTCGCTGTACGAGAGGTACTACGGCATCGACTACGCGGCCGTCCACGTCCTGTCCGAACAGGGCTCCCGGCGATCGTCGTTCCGGGGGAGCGGCGCCCGGCACGCGCCGGACTTCGCCGCGCTCTGCCACGAGCGGGCCGGGGTGCGCGCCTCCGGCGGCTCCGGGGGCGTGGCGGAGGACGGCGCGGTGATCGAGCAGGCCCAGATCCTCACCACCCACAACCTCGCCGTCCTGGTCCACCGCGTCGGTGCCGCACCCGCCTCCGGCTGGGCGGAACTCGCCCTCCGCTGCTTCGCCGCGGTGTGCCGCCTGACGGACCGGGCCCGGCACGAGCGGCGCCCGCTCGGCACGGTGAAGGACGCGGCGTACGCCTGGCGGCAGATGCTGTTCCACCTGTCGCTGTGCGACGCGGCGACGGCGGCCGGGGTACTGGCCCGGCTGCCGGAGGTGGCCGTCCGCCACCCCGCCCCGGTGGCCGCCCGCCTGGCGCCGGCCCTGGCCGGTCTCCGGCTGGTCGCCGACGGCGGCTCCTTCGCCGCCGACGGCACGGCGGACGCCGGACGCGCCCGACGGCTGACCGGGTGGACCACGACGGGCGAGCACTGGCTGTGCGGGGACCGGGACCGGTCCACGCGGGCATGATCCACCGGGCCCCCGGGGCGATCCACCGCACTTCCGGGGCCAGACCCCCCGCGCGTGACACGACACCGCCCCGCGTGCCAGGAGCACGCGGGGCGGCGTCGTACGCGTCGGTGGTCAGCCCGCGGCCGGGACCTCGACCCGGGCCGGGGGCTCCGCCCCGGCCGTCCGGGCGGCCAGCGCCTTCTGGGCGAGGAAGCCGAAGACCACGGCGAACACCACCCACAGGACGACCTGGACGCCGAGCGAGGCCAGGCGGAACTCCCACAGCAGCTTGGCGGGGAAGCCCGCCTTGACCGCGTCGTCGTTCGCCGGGAGGACCGCGAAGGCGACGCCCGTCACGAGGACGAAGCCGAACCCGGCCACCAGGCTCGCGTTCCAGTTGCCCAGACGCGGCGCCAGACGGCGGCCGAGGATCACCGCGGCGACGCCGAGCAGCACGCTGAGCAGGATCATCAGGAAGAACAGGGTGGTGCGCTTCCCGATGGTGTCGGGGTTGCCGACGGCCGGCGGGGTCGCCGGGTACTTCAGGAACGGCACCAGGTAGACGGTGGTGAAGGCCGCGGCCGCGGTCAGCGCCGCAGTGGCCCGGGGGCTGAACCGGCCGACGCGGCCGAGCGCGAACGAGAAGGCGAGCGCGGCGACGCCGCCCAGCGCCACCCCGTAGACCAGGACGCCGGTGGCCAGGCCGAAGGTGGACTGCGCGGAGCGGCTGACCACCTCCTCCTCTTCGGCCTCCTCGCCGCCGTGTCCGGCGTGGGCGGCCTCCTGGGCGGCCTGGGCCTCCTCCACGGCGATGGAGCCGTCCACGGAGGGCTCGCCGCCCACGTAGGCCACGGCGAAGGCGAACAGACCGGCTATCAGACCCGCGAGCATGCCGCGGACCAGCAGGGTTCTCACGGTCGAGGCGTGCATGTGCTCTTCGCCCCTCAGTGGCAGGGGAAGCCGAGCAGGTGGCGCCCGTCGTGCACCCACTCGTGCACGTCGGAACCCGCGAAGAGGGAGGTGGCACCCTGCTCCGCGCCCACGAAGTACAGCGCGATCAGCGCGAGAAGACCGACGAAGAAGGCCCAGGGCAGCACGGCCCGGACGGGCAGCGGAGCCGGTACGGCCGCGGACGGGGTGGAAACGGCAGCGGAGACGGCAGCCTCGGCCATGATGAAACCTCCTGCGGGAACGCGCGTCCCGAACGGTGGTGCAGGACGACGGTCCACGGGTCTGACTCGCCGGGACCTCCCCCGTACGGAGAAGGCCTCGGCACACAGTGGCGCGACCGTGCCGGGTTCCCACCGGACTTCCGTCTCGCCGTCGTCACGCTGTTCAAATGTCGACTGACGGTACCGCGTGACGTGGACATTGTTAAGAGCGTGAGGCCTGGATCACCTTCCGTGCGCCCCCGGCCGGATCGACGCCCTCCGGCGGCCCGTACCGTACGGGAGGCACCCCGCCACCCCCGTACGGTACGGGCCGCCGGAGAGGGGTCGCCCCCGCCGCCTCCGACCGAGAGGGAACCCCGATGACAGTCCGGCTGACGCTCGTCCCGCCCGCCGTGAACGCGTCGCTGCGCGAGGTCCGGTTCGACGCCGACGGCCCCCTCGACCCGGCGGGACTCGCCCGCGCCGAGGCCCTCGCACCCGCCTTCGGCCCCGCCACGCGCGCGTACGCCTCGCCGTCCGCGCGCTGCCTCGGCACCGCGCGGGCCCTCGGTCTGAGCGCCGAGCCGGCTCCCGGCCTGGCGGGCTGCGCCATGGGACGGTGGCGGGGGAGGGCCCTGGAGGACGTCGCCGCCACCGAGGGGGCAGGGCTCGCCGCCTGGCTGTCCGACCCGGAGGCCGCGCCGCACGGCGGGGAGTCCCTCCGCGACCTGCGCGTCCGGGTCGGCGCCTGGCTCGACGCCCTCCGGGAGGAAACGGGGCGCGTCACGGCCGTGGTCGAACCCGACGTCGTACGGGCCGCGACGGTCCACGCCCTCGGGGTGCCGGACGCGACCGCCCGGCGCCTGGACGTCCGCCCCCTGACGGCCGTCCACCTCAGCGGACGCGGCGGGCGCTGGAACCTGCGGATCGGCGAACCGCTCACCGGGTGACGGAACGGAGAGAGGGGGCCGCCCACCGGGCGGCCCCCTCTCTCCGTACGCGCCCCTAGAGGGGACGCTTCCATTCCTTCAGCAGCAGATAGCCCAGGTACGCCCCTCCGACGGCCATCGTGTAGAGGCCGACCGGCAGGTCGTCGAAGAGCGGCAGTTGCTGGGCCGCGAGGTCCGCGAGGACCAGGAGCAGAGCGCCCAGCAGGGCCGACATGACCAGCTGCGGCCCGCCGCTCCGGGTGACCCGCTTGGCGATCTGCGGTGCCGTCAGGGAGATGAAGGCGATCGGGCCGGCCACGCTGACCGCGCCCGCGGACAGCACGATCGACAGGAGGACCGCCGCCGTCGCAGTCCGGTCCGGGCGGGCGCCCAGACCGGTGGAGAGGTCGTCGCCCATCTCGCCGATGCCCAGCGGCCGCGCGAGGAGCGCCGCGAGCGGCAGGCAGACGAGCAGCACCGCCCAGATGACCGTCGCGTCGTCCCAGGAGCGGGCCGAGAGACTGCCGTTGATGTACGCGGTCAGGGCGCTCGCCTTGTCGCGCTCGACGGCGTACACCACGTACTGGGTCAGGGCCGTCGACATCGCGGCCACGCCGATGCCCGCCACCACCAGGCGCCCCGGGTTGCGGAACCCGGTCCCGGTGGAGACGTACACCAGCCCCATGGCGCCGACCGCGCCGACCAGGGCGCCGACGGAGACCGGGACGACACCCGGGAGGAAGAGCGCGGCGGCCGCGGCCCCCGCGCCGGAGCCGGCACTCAGCCCGATCACGTCGGGGCTGCCCAGCGGATTGCGGGTGACCGACTGGAACAGGGCCCCGGACAGGCCGAAGGCCGCGCCGGTGGCGATGGCCACCACGAGCCGCGGGCCCCGCAGCCGGTTCAGGACGAAGGCGTTCTTGCCCGTGGCCTCGCCCATGAGCGCCGACGGCAGGTCGGCGGGGTCGATGCCCAGCCTGCCCATCGTGAGGGTCGCCACGCCCGCCCCCAGGAGCAGCAGCACCGACAGCGCGGCGGCGATCAGGGAGGAGCGGCGCACGGGGATCGCGACCCGGGGGCCGACCCGTACGAGGACGCGCCCCGCCGGACGCGCCGGCACCGCGGCCGTGGTCCCGGTCCGGACCTCGGTCCGTTCGGCGGTCTTCATGACGCCCCCCTCATGCGACGGACGGCGAAGAGCAGCGCCGGCGCGCCCACGAACGCGGTGACGACGCCGACCATCAGCTCCTCGGGACGCAGCAGGACCCGGCCGACGACGTCCGCGAAGAGCAGCAGCGTGGGACCCGCGAGCGCGGTGAACAGGATCTGCATCCGGAAGTCCGCGCCCACCAGGGCCCGGACCAGGTGCGGGACGGCGAGCCCGACGAAGGCGATGGGGCCCACCGCCGCCGTGGCAGCCGCGCTGAGCAGCGTCGCGGCGAGCAGCCCGGCGCCCTTGACGCGGGCGGGACTGATGCCGAGCGAGGCGGCCTTGTCGTCGCCCATCGCCATGGCGTTGAGCCCGGGCGCGAGGACGACGGCGAGGAGGAGCCCGGCCGCGGCGAACGGCAGCACGGCCCAGAGGGCGTCGAAACCGCGCCCGCCGAGCGACCCCACCACCCAGTAGCGGTACGTGTCGAAGACCTTCGGGCGGGACAGTGCGACGGCCTGGATGAACGCGGCGAGGATCGCGGAGAGCACCGCGCCGGCGAGCACGAGCCGCACCGGGCTGCCGCCCCCGCCGGCCGTGCCGACCAGATGCACGAGGACGCCGGTCGCCAGGGCGCCGACCAGGGCCCACCAGATGGTCTCGCGCTGCCCGGACGCGCCGAGGAACGCGGTGGCGGCGACGATGCTCGCCGACGCGCCCGCGTTGATGCCGAGGAGCCCCGGCTCGGCGAGCGGGTTGCGGGTGATGCCCTGCATCAGCGTGCCGGCGATCCCCAGGCAGAGACCCGCGAGCACGCCGAGGGCGGTGCGCGGGTAGCGGCTCTCGACGACGGTGCGGAGGTATTCGTCGCCGCCGCCCGTGACGACCCGCAGGACGTCGGACAGGGACGTCGCCTTGCTGCCGAACATCACGCTGGCGAGCAGCGCCAGGGCGAGCAGGACCAGGCACAGGACGGCGGATGCCAGGTACCGGGCAGGGCCCCGCCGTGCGACGGCGGGGCCCTGGGTGGTTCGGGAGAGTGTGGTCACGCCGGAGTCCGTCGTTACTTCCCGGCCTTGGCGACGGCCTTGTCGATCATCGGCAGGTAGCGCTCGATGCTGTACGGCACCGTCAGCGGGTTGATCATCGAGGAGGCGGTGACGAACGGGGTGTCGTGGCTGTAGACGAGCGCGCCCTTCTTCACGGCGGGGATGGCCGCGTACAGGGGCTGGGCCTCGACCGTCTTGCGGGACTTCTCGTCCATGTAGAAGGTGAAGGCGATGTCGCTGTTCGCCAGCTTGTTGGCGTTCTCCAGGCCGATCAGGGCGGAGTCGGTGCCCTCGGTCTCCTTGAAGGTGTTCACCACCGGGTCGACCTTGAGGCCGAGCTTGGAGACCATCGCGACGCGCTGCTCCTCGGGCTTGAAGACGCCGAGGGTGCCGGGGCCGGTGTTGTAGATGTACGAGAAGGTGACGTTCTTGTAGTTCGGGCGGCTGGCGGCGGCGTCGGCGAGCTGCTTGTCGATCTTCGCCTCCAGCTCCTTGGCCTTCTCCGGCTGGCCGAGCGCCTTGGCGACGATCTCGATCTGCTGGTCCCAGTTCGTGCTCCACGCCTTCTCGGGGTAGGCGACGGTGGGCGCGATGTCCTTGAGGACGTCGTACTGCTTCTGCGTGATGCCGGACCAGGGGGCCAGGATGACGTCGGGCTCCAGCTCGGTGATGGCCTCGATGTCGAGCTCCTCGCCGCCCTTGAACTGCTTGGGGAGCGCGGCGCCGGACTTGGTCACGGCCTCGTGGATCCAGGGGAGGTAACCGGTCTTGTCGCTGCCCCAGGGGTACTCCTCGATGCCGACCGGGACGTTGCCGAGCGCGATGGCGGTCTCCGCGGAGCCCTGGCCGAGGGTGACGACGCGCTTGGGCCTGTCCTTGATGACCGCCTCGCCGAGGGCGCTCTTGATGGTGACGGGGAACGCGCCCGCCGGAGCCTTGGACGCCGAACCGGCCGCGTCGTCCTTTTTCTCGTCCGAGCCGCACCCGGTCACCAGGAGGCCGAGCGAGACCGCGGCGGCCCCCGCCACGAGGACGCGGCGGCGAAGAGGGGTGAACACAGAAGGCATGACGGTTCCTTGTCTCCGGGCAGAGGTGTGCACGCGCCGCGCCCGCGCCCCTCCGGACATGATCACGGAGGGACACGGGTCATCGCGAACGATTGTTAGGTGAGCCTAACCTATTCGTTCGTCGGCTCGAACGCCAGGGGTGCCGATCTTCGGGACGAGGCCGGGAGGGGGGCGGGGCGGAAGGGCCGCAAGGCGAGGCGGGCGGCGTTCGGGGCGCACACGAACGGGGTAGCCGCCCGTGTGGCGCGGGCCCCCGCGACACGGTCCCCTGGAGGATGCAGGGGTTCATGTGCCGGAAGGACGAAAGGCTCACGGGATGATCGCACCGGATCGCCGCCGGACCGACGGGCGGCCGGACCCCCCGCCGGCCCGGACCGGGGCGGACGGGCGATGAGTCCGGCGAGGGCCCTCGATCCCAAGCTGTTCGACGCGACCGTGGCGGCGGTCGCCCTCTTCGCGGGACCCGAGCACCTGCTGGTCTACGTCAACGCCGCGTACAGGAGGATGCTCGGCGCCCGCCCCCTCCGCAGGCCCGCCCGGGAGGCCTACCCGGAACCGGCCGCCGAGCGGTTCCTCTCCGTCCTGGACGACGTCCTCGCCACCGGGCGCCCCCACCAGCTCAACGACTCCCTGCTCCCCGCCCCCGACGGCCCGGACGAGGTCCGCCACTTCGTCTCCTCCTGCACCCCCGTCACCACCCCGCTCGGCGACGGGGTCCTGGTCGTGACCCTGGAGACCACCGCCGAGACCCGCGCGCTCCAGCGCTTCGAGGCCCTGGTGACGGCCGTCTCCCAGATGGTGTGGGCGGTGCGCGCGGACGGACGCGTCGAGGAGATCGTCCCCGGCTGGGAGAAGCTGACCGGCACCCCCCTGCCCGACCGGGAGGGCCAGGAGATGTACGACCACGTCCACCCCCGGGACCGGCAGGCGCTCGTCGACGCCTGGCACCGGGCGCTCGCCCGGCGTCCCCCCGAGATCTACCAGAACACCTTCCGGCTCCGCACGGCCGACGGCTCCTACCGCCACATGACCACCCGCTGCGTCCCCGTCGTCCGGGACGGACGCGCCGAGGAGTGGATCGCCGCCACCGTCGACGCCGAGGACACCTGGAACGCGGAACTGCGCGAACACCTCCTCGCCCGGGTGGCGCAGGCGTCAGGCGGCGGCCTGGACGCGGCGTTCGCCGCGGTGGTGGAGTCGGTCGTCCCCGAACTCGCCGACGCCTGCGTGATCCTGCTCCTCACCCACGAGGAGTGGCCGCTGCCGGAGCACGCGACGGTCACGGCCCGGCGGGTCGCCTCCGCCACCCGCCCCGGACTCCCGCCCGCGCCCGAGGAGATGGGGCAGACCGTCACGGTCACCCCGGTCATGCGGGAGGTCCTCGAAAGCCGCGAACCGCGGACGTTCCGGCTGTCCCCGGACGGCCGGGTCCCGTCCGGCCTGGTGCCGGAGGTCACCGAACGGTGGCTCACGGCGTCCGGCGCCACGAGCATGACCCTCCTCCCCCTGGTTGTCGACGACATCGTCCTCGGCTACGCCACCACCGCCACCAGCGGGGACACCCCCGTCCCCGAAGCCGTCGACGTCGAGCTGCTGCGCGACGTCCTGCACCACGCGCAGCGGCCCATCCGCAAGGTGCTCGACCTCCAGCAGGCCCGCCGCACCGCCCTCCGCCTCCAGCGCGCCCAGCTCACCCGCCCGCCCGCGGTCCCCGGCGCGCGCCTGGCCGCCCGCTACCAGCCGGCCAGCCCGGCCAACGAGATCGGCGGCGACTGGTACGACGCCATCACGCTCCCCGACGGCACCCTCGTCCTCGACATCGGGGACGTCGCCGGCCACGACCTCGGCGCCGCCACCGTCATGGGCCAGATGCGCAGCATGCTCCGCGCCCTCGCCTGGAACAAGGGGTCCGCGTGCACGCCCGCGGCCGTCCTCGGCATGCTGGACGACGCCGCCGAAGGGCTCGACGTCGGCTCCTTCACCACCGTCGTCCACACCCATCTGCGCCGGCGCCCCGACGGCACCTGGCGGATGACCTGGTCCAACGCCGGGCACCCGCCGCCCCTGCTGATCCCCGCGCGGGGCGAACCCCGCTTCCTCGACGGCAACGGCGAGGACCCGCCGCTCGGCGTCGCCCCGGGGCTCCCCAGGATCAGCCACACGCACGCCCTCGCCCCCGGCGACACCCTCCTGCAGTACACCGACGGGCTCATCGAGACCCCCGGCACCTCTCTCGACACCGGGCAGCGGCGCCTCCTGGAGGCGGCCGCGCTCCACCGCGACGAGGACCTGCCCGACCTGCTCCGCCTCCTGCAGGACCTCTCCGACCACCGCGACGACACCGCCATGATCGCCTTCCGCGCGGAACCGGCCGGCTGACGCGCGATGTCCCGCCGGAGTCCCCGCACCCCGCGCACGCGCAGGAGACGGCGGCCTTCCCGTCCTCCTCCTGGCGCTCCGGCGAGCTTCCCCGGCCCCTCGGCATCGAGGCCGTCTGGACCGACGCCCGCCGGGGGCGGGGGAACGCCCCTTCCCCGACTGACGACAGCCTGTGAAGAAACGTTCACCCTCCTACCCGTCCGCCCCTTCGGGAACGGCGGGCGGCAGGAGGTCAGGACGGCGCGCCCCAGGCCTTCGTCAGACCGTCCAGCCAGGCGGGCGGCAGCTCGGCGGCGTCCCACTCCTCGTGCAGGGCGGAGGACGCCGCCGCGAGCCGCTCCAGGACGGCGACGCTGGTGGGGGAGTGGACGAGGGTGTAGCGGCCGTGGATCGCGATGGCGCTGCCCGGCCCGTACTCCGCGTACAGGCGCTCCAGGCGCTCCCGGTGGGTCGTCGCGAACTCCGCCAACCGCCCCGCGTACCGCGAGCGCTGACGGGAGCTCATCGTGCGCAGGACGGCGCCGAGCACCTGCTCGGTGACCTCCGGGTCCAGATCGGAGACGTCGGTGAACGAGAGGTAGATCGGGGTGACCGCCACCTTGGTCCGCTCCATCTCCGTGCGCCCCACGGGAGGGCGGTCGTCGGGGGAGTCGGCCGTGGGATCGGCGGCGAGGGCCTGCCGCAGGGCCCGCTCGGCGACCCCGCCGAGCTCGTCGGCCACGGCGCGGGCGCCGTCGAGCCAACCGGCCGCGTACTCCCCGCCCTTGCCGTCCGGGGCGCTCCGCCCGGCCCCGCCGATCTCCTCGTACGCGAGGGCCAGGGCGCCCGCCTCGACGAACCCGATCAGCTCCTCCGCGTCGCCGGACCAGACGCCGGCCCGGGCGAGGAGCTGGAGCAGCGTCCTCTTCGCGTTGAGCACACTGGCCGCGTCGAGCCGCTGCCGTCCCTCTTCGGCGGTGGTCATGGGGTCCTCCTCGTCGTACGGGCGGCACGGTGCGGGTGCGCGGAACGCTCCGTTCGAGCCTACGCAACACCCGTTGCCCCGACGACGCTTCCCCCGTCGTTCGCGCGCGTCGGCGCACCGCTCGCCGTGCGGAGGAGCACGCGGACCGGCCCCGGCTCAGCCCCGGTACACGCGCAGCTCCGTCACCTCGTACGACATCTCCGCCGTGCCCGGCTCGGGCGCCGGGTGGTAGCGGCCCGCGCACACCGAGAGGTTCACGATCAGATAGGCGCGCCAGGAACGGCCCACCCCCCTGCGGTCGTCGAAGGCCCGCGCGCCGTTCACCCACCACACCACCGAGCGCGCGCCGAACTCGACCCGGAAGTCGATCCACGCCCCCGGGCGGACCGCCGGGTCCCGGAAGTAGTGGTGGCGTCCCCTGACCCGGTTCGACAGCTCCAGGAGGTCCGGGTTGTCGGGGTGGTACTCGAAGACGTCGATCTCCTGGCCGCCGTCGCGCCAGGTCCAGATCGCCGGCCAGGCGCCGATCTCCACCGGCAGCCGCACCCGGGCCTCCAGGACGTCGCCCGTGCGCACGAGGAACCCCTCGGCACTGCCCTCGGTGGTGAGCAGTCCGGCGGTCCAGCGGCCGTCGGGCCGGGGGGTCGCCCGGAAGACCCCGCTCCTGCTGTACGCGGGATCGTCCGTGAGGTGGTCGAGCTTGTTGTCGCCGGGGTTGGTCGGACCGCCGTGGGGATAGGCCCAGGAGCGACCGGCGACCCACTGCTCGGCGGAGGAGAAGTCGGCGTCGAGGACCAGGTTCCGAGGGGGCCGCGCCTGTCCGGGCACCCCCGTCCCCGTCGGCGCCCCGGCCCCCGGGGGCGGCCCCGAGCCGGAACCGGAACCCGCGCCGCGGCGCAGCAGTCGTTCGAAGAAGTCGGACAGCACGGCTCGCTCCTCTCGTCACACGGGCGTCCATCGGCCCACCGACGATCTGCCCCGCCCCACCAGGGATGACACGGAGGGTGACCAGATGGCGACAACTCGTCACCTGGCTCCGCCGCGTTTCACCGCGTCCCGGCAGGCGGGGGCGGCCGGACCGCCCCCGCCGCGGCCGAGCACGGCCTCGTCGGCCTCACCGGGACGGCGGCACTCGAACACGCCGCCCGGGGGGTACGTATCAACGGCGTCGGACCCGGCTGCACCGACACCTCCTCTTCGCCGGAATCGGTCGGGAGGCGCAGGAAAGAGCGAGAGAGCAGGGGACGCACCGTCATGAAGGCACTCCAGTACCGCACGGTGGGCGCCCCGCCCGAGGTCGTCACCGTTCCCGACCCGGAGCCCGGCCCCGGCCAGGTCCTCCTCAGGGTCACCGCCGCCGGCGTCTGCCACTCCGACATCGCCGTCATGAGTCGGCCCGCCGACCAGCTGCCCTTTCCGCTGCCCCTGACCCTCGGGCACGAGGGCGTCGGCACCGTCGAGGCGCTCGGCGCGGGCGCCGAGGGGTTCGCCGTCGGCGACGCGGTCGCCGTGTACGGCCCCTGGGGCTGCGGCGCCTGCTTCATGTGCGCCCAGGGCAAGGAGAACTACTGTCTGCGGGCCGACGAGCTGGGCATCAGGCCGCCCGGCCTCGGCGCCCCCGGCGCCATCGCCGAGTACATGGTCGTCGACAGCCCCCGCCACCTCGTCCCGCTCGGCGGCCTCGATCCCGTGCGGGCCGCACCGCTCACGGACGCGGGCCTCACCCCGTACCACGCCGTCAAACGCTCCCTGCCGAAGCTCGTCCCCGGCAGCACCGCCGTCGTCATCGGCACGGGCGGGCTCGGCCACGTCGCCATCCAGCTGCTGCGCGCCATGACCGCGGCCAGGGTCGTCGCCCTGGACGTCACCGAGGAGAAGCTGGCCCTCGCCCGTGCCGTCGGCGCGCACGAGGCCGTGCTCTCCGACGCGTCGGCGGCCGCCGAGGTCCGCGAACTGACCGGCGGCCGCGGCGCCGAGGTCGTCCTCGACTTCGTGGGAGCCCCGCCCACGGTGAGCTCGGCGGGCGCCATGGCCGCGGCCGAGGGCGACGTCACGATCGTCGGCCTCGGCGGCGGCGCCCTGCCCGTCGGCTTCGGCTCCCCGGCGTACGAGGTCTCCGTGGCCTCCCCGTACTGGGGCACCCGCGCCGAGCTGATCGAGGTGCTCGACCTGGCCCGCACCGGAGCCGTCGACGTCCACGTGGAGACGTACGCCCTGGACGACGCCCCGAAGGCCTACGAGCGGCTGCACGAGGGGCGCGTCGACGGACGCGCGGTCATCCTGCCCAACGGCTGACCGCCCGCGCCCTCACGAGACCGTGATCGTCCAGGCGCCGGGGAGCGAGGCCGCGTACGGCAGGACGCCCACCGGCGGGTGCACCCACGGGGTGCGCCGGGAGAAGCCCTGTCCGGGAGGAGGTCCCTGCCGGGGAGGGGAGACTCCGTCCGTGGGGAGAACCCCGTCCGTATCCGTGAAGAGCCGTCGACCGCCCCGCCCCGTCCCGGTCCGCTCCTCGTCCGCGCACGCCGTGGGTCCGAGCGACCGGGCTCCTCCGGCGGCCTTGCCGTGGCCCGTGCCGATCACGTAACGTCCTGCGACGTGAACACCGGACCGGCTATACGCCACACACGGACGGGCGACCCGGTGGACGACTGACGGCTCGGCGGGTGCGCAGGGCGCACCCCTGCCGTTCGACACGAGGACCCCCAGTGCACACGCGCTGACGAGTCCCTTCCCTGTCGAACAAGAGCGAGGTCATCCCCATGGCAGTCACCTTCAACCACACCATCGTCGCGGCCAAGGACCGGCACGAGTCGGCCCGTTTCCTCCGGGAGCTGCTGGAACTCCCCGAAGCGCCCTCCTGGGGGCCGTTCGTCAACGTCCAGCTCCCCGACGGCGTACTGATCCAGTTCGCCGAGCCCCCGGTGGAGATCCAGATGCAGCACTACGCCTTCCTCGTCGACGACGAGCTGTTCGAGCGCGCCTACGGGCGCCTGTGCGAGCGGGGGATCGAGCACTGGGCCGACCCGCAGATGCGGCGGCCCGGCGAGACCAACACCGAGCACGGCGGCCGCGGGGTCTACTTCAAGGACCCCGCGGGCCACGCGATGGAACTGATCACCCGCCCGTACCTGTAGTCCGCGCGGGCGGGGTCGGTCGAGGAGCTCCCCGTCGCGCGCCACGACGACCCCGCCGTGGGCCACCACGTCCCGGCGGGGCACGTCGACCACCACCTGCGGCAGACACTCGCCCCGCACGAGGACGAGGTCGGCCGGGGCGCCTGACCGGCCGCGATCCGGCCGTCGACCACCACCGGGTCCACGGGCTTCGCCGTGCCGGACGGGCGCACATCGCGGAAGACCACGGCCGTCCCGGCCGGAGCGGCGGCCCCTGCCGGCGTCGTGCGGCGGGAGAGCGCGTCCGGGGCGAGGATGCGCCGGGCCCCGGGCGGTCCCGGATATTCGCGTGCGCCCCGCCCACCCCGATGATGGGATCGACCGATGCGACGAGAGACATCCACGATCCCCATGACGGTCGACCGCGGGCAGTTCGCGGACGCGGTCACCCCCTGGGAGGAGGAGGACTGGCGCGCGGCCGCCCTCGCGTGGGCGGAGCGCGCCCTCGCCCGGCACGGGCTGCGCGAGACCGGGACCCGCGAGGTCAGGGTCCGCCCCTGGTCGGTCCTCGTGCGCTTCCGCACCGGGCCCGGGGAGCGCGACGCCGTCTGGTTCAAGGCCGGCGCGCCGGACAACGGCTTCGAGGCCCCGCTCGGCGACGCCCTCGCGCGATGGGTGCCCGGCCACGTCATGACCCCGCTGGCGGTCGACGCCGCACGGGCCTGGTCGCTGCTCCCCGACGGAGGCCCCCTCTTCCGGGACGTCCTGGACGCCGGCGACGCGGGCCCCGACTCCTGGGTCCGGGCCCTCGCCCAGTACGCGCGCATGCAGCGGGCGCTCGCCCCGTACACGGACCGCATGACGGCCCTCGGCGTGCCCGACGCCCGCACCGCCCGGCTGCCCGCCCTCTTCGACGGCCTGGTCGCGGAGAACCCCACCCTGGACCCGGACGCCCGCCGCGCCCTCGCGGCCGGCCGGCCCCGCCTGCTCGACTGGTGCGCGGAGCTCGACGCGTACGGCGTCCCGGACTCGCTCGACCACTGCGACCTGCACGACGGGCAGGTGCTCGCCCCCGCCCCCGACCGCTTCACCTTCTTCGACTGGGGCGACGCCGCCGTCGGCCATCCCTTCGGCAGCCTCCTCGTCCCCGCCCGCGCCGTCCTCGAACGGTACGGACCCGAGCACGCGGGCCGGCTGCGCGACGCCTATCTGGGGCCCTGGACCGACCTGGGCCCCACCCTCCCGGAGCTGCGCCGGGCCGCGGCCCTCGCCACCCGCCTCGCCGCCCTCGGCCGGGCGGCCTCGTGGTTCCGCCTCTTTCCCGGCACCCCGACCACCGGCTGCGCCGAGGCGAGCGCCCACTGGCTGCGGGAACTCTTCGTCCCGACGACGCCGTTCGAGGACGCGGCGGTCTGACCGGCGGTCCGACCGCGGAGGGAGGGGGGGAAGACGGAGGGGACGCGAAGGCCCGTTGGTCCACCGGAACGGGCCGCGCCTGTGGTACTGCCTTACGGAGACGTTGTGAAGTTTGCCCCGTAATGCAGCGCAATGCCGCGAAAGGTGCCGCCCGTGTCGCAGGAAGAAGAGAGGCCGGAAGGACGCCGGAAGGGCGCCGCACGGGCGAGGAGCCGGGGGCTGCCGGTGCTGCCGACGCTCCTCGTCCGCTCCGACCGCCGCCACCACGCCCGTACCGACCGGATCGTGTTCGGGGTCGCCGCCGTCCTCACCCTGGCCTTCGTCGTCTGGGGAGCCACGGCCACCGAGAGCCTGGAGGACGTCTCCAGCTCCCTCCTCGACGGGCTGATCCGCGACGGCGGCTGGGCGTTCATGCTCGCCGCCTCCGGGTTCGTCGTCTTCGCGCTGTGGCTCGCCGTCAGCCGCTACGGCCGGATCACCCTCGGCCGGGAGGAGGAGGGCCCCGAGTTCCGGACCGTGTCCTGGATCGCCATGATGTTCAGCGCCGGCATGGGCATCGGCCTGATGTTCTACGGAGTGAGCGAACCGCTCGCCCACTACGGCACCCCGCCGCCCGGCACCCATCCCGTCGACTCGGCCGAGCGGATGCAGACCGCCATGGCCACCACGCTCTTCCACTGGACGCTCCACCCGTGGGCGATCTACGCCGTCGTCGGCCTCGCCATCGCCTACTCCAGCTTCCGGCGCGGCCGCCGCCAGACCATCAGCGCCGTCTTCGTCCCGCTGATGGGCGAGAAGCGGGCGTACGGCGGTCCCGGCCGGGTCATCGACATCCTGGCCATCTTCGCCACCCTCTTCGGCTCCGCCGCCTCCCTCGGCCTCGGCGCGCTCCAGATCGGCAGCGGCTTCGAGGAGCTGAACTGGATGGAGAAGACCGGCACCGGCCTGCTCGTCGCCATCATCGCGGTCCTCACCGTGGCCTTCGTCCTCTCCGCCGTCTCCGGCGTGGAGAAGGGCATCCAGTGGCTCTCCAACACCAACATGGTGCTCGCGGCGATCCTCGCCGTCTTCGTCTTCGTGGCGGGCCCCACCATCATCGTGCTCGACCTGCTGCCCACCTCGATCGCCGCCTACATCGGAGACCTGCCGCAGCTCGCCGGCCGCACCGAGGCGACCAGCGGCGAGAACATCCACGACTGGCTGGGCAGCTGGACCGTCTTCTACTGGGCGTGGTGGATCTCCTGGACGCCCTTCGTCGGCATGTTCATCGCCCGCATCAGCCGGGGCCGCACCATCCGGCAGTTCGTCGGCGGGGTCATCCTGGTCCCCAGCACCGTCAGCCTGATCTGGTTCGCCATCTTCGGCGGCACGGCGATGAAGCTCAGGGAGCAGGGCGCGCTGGCCGGGGAGGACACCCCCGAGGGGCAGCTCTTCGGCGTCCTCCAGGAGTTCCCGGTCGCCGGCGCCATGAGCCTGCTCGTGATGATCCTGGTCGGCATCTTCTTCGTCTCCGGCGCGGACGCCGCCTCCATCGTCATGGGGACGCTCTCGCAGCGCGGCTCCTTCGAACCCACCCGGCCCGTGGTGGTCTTCTGGGGCGTGGTGACCGGCGCGGTCGCCGCGATCATGCTCCTCATCGGCGACGGTCAGGGCGACGCGCTCGCGGGCCTGCAGAACCTCACCATCCTGGTCGCCGCGCCGTTCGTGCTCGTCATGATCGGGATGTGCGTGGCGCTCATGCGGGACCTGCGCAGGGACCCGCTCATCGTCCGCGGCGAGATGGGCGAGGAGGCCGTCGAACTCGCCGTGATCGCCGGGCACGAGAAGTACGCCGGGGACTTCGAGCTGCGGATCGGTCCCGGCGAACCGGGGCAGGACGGCCCCGGGGCGCCGGGCCGGGGAAGCGCCTGAGGCACGATCTGCCCGCTGCCCGCTGCCCGCTGCCCGCTGCCCGCTGCCCGCTGCCCGCTGCCCGCTGCCCGCCTCGTCGCCGAGTGCATCGGGCAGCGCCCGGCCCTGGAGCTCGCCCACCTTGCGGTTGTCGTACGAGACGTACGCGTCGACCGGACCCTGCGCGAGGCGGTCGTACGCCACGACCTCGACGCCCGCGTCGCGGGCCTTCTGCACGGAGGGCCGGATCGACTCGGCGCTCACGGCCTCCCCGGCGTCCAGGACGAGGACCCGCCGGCGAGCACCGCCCCGGGCGGCGCCCCCACCGCGTACGCCAGGACCAGCGCCCCGACGGCGAGACCCGCCACCACGAACGCGCCCACGACCCTGCCCGTGCCGTTCCCCCTCCGGACCGGTGCGCCCTCGTGGTCGTGGTCCCGCCGGAACCGGCCCCGGCATGAGTACCGGACCCGGAAGGGGGCCGGGCGTGCCCCTCGGACACGGCTCCCGCCCGCCCCTCAGTAGCGGCTGTTCATGACCGTGCGCACCTCCGCGAGCGTGGCGTCGGCCACCGCCCGGGCGCGCTCGTTCCCCTCCCGCAGCACCTCGCGCAGGTACGTCCGGTCCCGCGCGTACGCGGCGCGACGGGCCCTGATCGGCGCCAGGTGCTCGTTGACCGCCTCCGTCACGGTCCCCTTCAGCGCGGCGGCCCCGCCGGAGCCGATCCCGGCGGCGACCTCCTCGGGCGTGCGGCCCTGGCAGAGGGCCGCCAGGAGCAGCAGGGAGGACACCTCGGGGCGGTGGACCGGGTCGTACGCGATGTGGCGCTCGGAGTCGGTCTTCGCGCCCCGCAGCAGCCGGGCGGTCTCGTCCGCGCTCGCCGCCAGGGTGACGGCGTTGCCCCGGCTCTTGCTCATCTTGGTGCCGTCGGTGCCGAGCAGCAGCGGCGCGTGGGAGAGCAGCGCCTCGGGCTCGGGGAACACGCCCTCCCCGTAACGGGCGTTGAAGCGGCGGGCGACCGTCCGCGTGACCTCCAGGTGCGGCAGCTGGTCCTGGCCGACCGGGACCAGGTTCGCCTTGCAGAAGAGGATGTCGGCCGCTTGGTGGACGGGATAGGTGAACATCAGGCCGCTGACCGCGGACTGCCGGGAGTGGGCGATCTCGTCCTTGACCGTGGGGTTGCGGTTCAGCTCGGCCACGGACACCAGGCTGAGGAAGGGCAGCATCAACTGGTGGAGGGCGGGGACCGCGCTGTGGGCGAAGATCGTGCTCCGCGCCGGGTCCACCCCGATCGCGAGGTGGTCCAGGACCAGCTCCTCGACGTGTCCGGGCAGGTCGTCCGCCACGTCCCGGTCGGTCAGGACCTGGTAGTCCGCGACGATCACGAACAGCTCCGCCCCGAGGTCCTGGAGCCGGACCCGGTTGTGGAGCGTGCCGAAGTAGTGCCCCAGGTGCAGCCGCCCGGTGGGACGGTCGCCGGTGAGGACGCGGAACCGCCCCGGACTCCGGAGGACCTCCTCCTCCAGGGCGGCGCTGCGGGCCCGCGCGTCGGTCGTCACGGCGGCGGGGGCGGTGTCGGGAAGGACGGTCGTGTTCACGGGGTCTCCTGGTGGGTCGAGGACGCCGCCGAACGACAGGACCCGGTCCGGGAAACGCGAAAAGGGCCGTTCGTCCGAACGGCCCTTGGGTCATGCGTGAGGGGTGGCCGCTCCTAAAAGGAGCGCCACCGGCTCAGACACGACGAAGAACGCATGCGCCCACCGTACAGCCTTCCGGTCCGTGCGATCCTCAGGCCAGGACGACCGGCAGGTCGAACAGGTCGTTCTGGGTGACGACCGGCTTGTTGCGCAGTTCCTCGCGCGGCACCGCGAGACGCAGCTCGGGGAAGCGCGCGTACAGCGCGGGCAGCGCCACCGACGCCTCCAGGCGGGACAGCGCCGCGCCCGGGCAGACGTGCGGGCCGTGGCCGAAGGAGATGTGCCGGTTCGGCGTGCGGGTCACGTCGAAGTCGCCCGCCGTCGGGCCGAACTGGGCCTCGTCCCGGCCGATCGCGCCGAACGACACGATCAGCCCCTCGCCCTTGGGCAGGACCCGGTCACCGACCTCGATGTCCTCGGCGGCGAACCGGATCAGGACGTGCGAGGTGGGCGTCGACCAGCGCAGGGTCTCCTCGATCACGTTCTCCCACGGCACCTCGCCCTTGAGCACCAGGTCGCGCTGCTCGGGGTGGGTGCTCAGGGCGACCACGGCGTTCACGATCAGGCTGATGGTCGTCTCGTGACCGGCGGCCACCATCAGCTGGAGGGTGTTGGTGATCTCCTCCGTGGTGAGCCGGTCGCCGTCCTCCGACGCCTCGATCAGCGCGCTCGTGAGGTCGTCGCCGGGCGCCTCCTTCTTGCCCGCCACGATCCGCGAGAACAGGGCGCCCAGGTCCGCCATCATCTGCGGCACCTCCTCGGGCGGGGTCTGCGTCGAGAAGAACTTGTCGAACAGCTCCTTCATCCGCGGCTGGTCGGCCCGCTCGACGCCCATCAGCTCGCAGACCACGTTCATCGGCAGCGGGTACGCGAACTCCGCCTTCAGGTCCACGGTCTCGCCCGCCGGGCGCTCGGCGAGCCGGTCCAGCATCTCCGTGGTCAGGGCCTCGATGCCGGAGCGCAGCCGCTCCACCCGGCGCGCGGTCAGCGCCTGCGCGACCAGACCGCGCAGCCGCCGGTGCTCCTCGCCGTCCGCGGTCAGCATCGACTTCCCGGGGTTGGCCAGGCCGATCAGCGGCCAGTCCAGCGGTATCTCGCCGCGCTGCCAGGCGCCCCAGACATCGATGTCCTTGACCAGGCGCGGGTCCGTGAGCAGCTTCCGGGCCTCCGCGTGGTGGGTGACGGCGAAGCAGGGCACCCCGCCCGGCAGGACGACCCGGGCGAGCGGACCGGCGGCGCGCAGCCGGGCGCTCTCGCCGTCGAGGTCGGTGACGAACGGGTCGAGTTCGATGACGCCGGCGCCGGACGCGGCGGTGTGGTCGTACGGGCAGCTCATCCGAGGGCTCCAAGGGCGGGGGTCGGTGTGTAGGTCACGGGGAGCGCGGTCAGACCGCGCAGCCAGGGGGAGGGGCGGCGGGCGAGGTCCTGCGGGGCCACCGCGAGGTCCACGTCCGGCAGCCGGTCGAGCAGCACCTCGATGCCCGTCCGGGCGATGGTCTCGGCGACCTCCTGCGCGGGGAACGGGCAGCGGTGCTCGCCGTGCCCGAAGGACAGGTAGGCGTTGTTGCCGCCGGTGAGCGCGCCGGAGTCGGTCCGTACGTGCGGGTCGGAGTTGGCGGCGGCCAGGCCGAGCAGCAGCAGGTCCCCGGCGCCGATCCGGCGCCCGCCGAGGCGGGTGTCGCGCGAGGCCCACCGCCCGGCGACGTTCTGGGTGGGGGTGTCCTCCCACAGGACCTCGTTCATCGCCTCGCCGACGCTGTGCCGGCCGCCGGACAGCGAGGCCGCGAACCGTTCGTCGGTGAGCATCAGGCGCAGCGAGTTGCCGATCCAGTCGGCGGTGGGCTGGTGGCCGGCGGCCATCATCACCATGAGGTCCTGGGCGACCTCCTCGACCGTGAAGCCGGCCGTGTTGGCGAGCATCCGCGAGGCGACGTCGTCGCCCGGCGCCTCCGCCTTGGCGGCCAGCAGCCCGAACATCGACTCGCCCAGGTGGCGCTGGCCCTCCAGGGCGCCCTCCTGGCCGTTGATCATGTCGTTCATGGCCTTGACGAGGCCGGGGCCCTGCTCGTCGGCGAAGCCGTAGACGCTGGCGAGGACCCGGACCGGCAGCAGCATCGCGTACTCGGCGATGATGTCGCAGGAGCCCTTGCCGCACAGCGCGTCGATCAGCTCGTCGGCGAACCGCTCGGCGCGCGCCCGCAGGACGAACGGGTCGATCGCCTCCAGGGCGCCCGAGACGACGTCCGCGCGCTCGCGGTGCCGTTCGCCGACGGTGTAGAGGATGGACGGCTGCTTGCGCCCGATCATGGGCAGCAGCGGCCAGTCCGCCGGGATGCGGTCCCACTGGTTCCACAGGTCGGAGTCGCGCGAGAAGAGCACCGGATCGCTGGTGACCTGGTGCAGCTCGCGGTAGCCGAGGACCAGCCAGGCGGGTATGTCCCCGTCCAGGACGACCGGGGCGACCGTCCCGTGCTCCCGGCGCATCTGCCGGTACAGCTCGGTGGGGTCGGTCTGGAACCGGGGCCCGCCCAGCGGGACGGGCCGGGGCTCGGAGTGGGGCACGGGGCAGGTCACGGGGCGGGCTCCGGAATGGGCTGCGGCGTCGGGTCCTGGGCGACGACGGACTGCAGGTGCTCGACGAGCGTGATCAGGACCTGCTTGCTGGACTCGCGCGACCGGGCGTCGCAGAAGACCAGCGGGACCTCGTCGGCGAGGTCGAGGGCCTCGCGGATCTGCCCGGCGGTGTGGACGGGACCGCCGAAGTCGTTGCAGGCGACGACGAACGGCGTGCCGTGGTGCTCCAGGCGGTCGATCGCGTACCAGGAGTCGGCGAGCCGGCGCGTGTCGACGAGCACGACCGCGCCGAGCGTCCCGGAGAACAGCCGGTCCCAGAGGAACCAGAACCGCTCCTGGCCCGGCGCCCCGAACAGGTAGAGGACGTTGTGGGCGTCCAGCGAGATCCGGCCGAAGTCGAAGGCCACGGTGGTGGCCGTCTTCGCGGCGACGCCGCCGGTGTCGTCGACGCCCTCGCCCGCCTGCGTCATGGTCTCCTCGGTGTTCAGCGGGCGGATCTCGCTGACCGAGCGCACCAGGGTGGTCTTGCCGACGCCGAAACCGCCGACGACGACGATCTTCAGTCCGTTGTCGGCGGTGCTGTGCAGGGTCTGGCGCTGTTCAGAGGTTACGGAGTCCAACGAGCACCTGCTCCAGGATGTCGTGATCGGGAAGGCGGTACGACGCGCGGGGGTGCCGTGCGCTGATCCGGCCGGTGTCGTGGAGGTCGGCCAGCAGGATCCGCGTGATCGACACCGGCAGGCCGAGTCCGGCCGCCACCTCCACCACCGCCGTGGGGAAGCGGCACATGCGCAGGATCGAGGCGTGCTCGGACTGCATGCCGGGGACCGGGTCGCTCTCGGCGACCACGAGGGTCACCAGGTCGAAGGCGTCGGACCCGGCACGGCTGCGGCCGCCGGTCAGGGTGTAGAGCCGGTCGGGGGAGTCGTCCCGGCCCGGCCTGGGTCGGCTCATCCCCGGGGCCTCGCGACCAGATGCTCGCCGAGCTGCTCGACCAGCTCGGACATGTTGTGGCCGACGAGCCCGGCGTCGGCGTCCTCGTCGGCGACGAGCGCGAGGTGGGCGCCCTCGCCGGCCTCCACGATGAACAGGATGCCGCCGTAGAACTCGGCCATCGCGGAACGGACGCCGCCCGTGCCGTCGCCGAACTCCACGGACGCCCCGTGCGACAGGCTCTGGATGCCGGCGGCGATCGCGGCGAGCTGGTCCGCCTGGTCGACGGAGAGCTCGGGGGTACGGCAGAGCTTGAGGCCGTCACGGGAGAGCACCAGGGCGTGCCGGGTGCCCGGGGTGCGTTCGAGCAGGCCCTCAAGGAGCCAGCTGAGCTTCTCGTCGGTGGTGGTGCCGGTCATTTACGGGGTGCCTTCCGGGTGCGGGGAGTTCGAGGACGGCGACGTCCGGGGGGTGGACGTCCGGCCGGCCTGGTCGGACGGGACGGGCGGGGCGGCGGGGGAGCCGTCCGCCGCCGGGGAGGTCTCGGACGCCGGGGGGACGTCGGATGCCGGGGAGGCGTCGGCTCCGGTGCCGGCGTCGGACCGTTCGGCGGCGCGGACGGCCTGCCGGAAGGTGCCGAAGCGGGACGCGGCCCCGGCCGCCGCGCCGCTGCGCGGGCCGGCCGCGCGGGGCTTCGGGGCGGCGTCGGGCCCCTCCGGGTGGGCGGCGGCGAGCGCCCGGCCGCGGCGGCGGCGCGGTAGGCCGCTCTCGCCGAACTGCGGGTGCTCACCGGTGCCCTCGCCGGTGGTGCCCCGGTCGGTGTCGGGCTCGTGCACGGTCTCGGGCTCCCCGGCCCGTGCCGCGGCGGGGGCGGGCGCCGGGGTCCCGGCCGGCGCGCGGTCGGGGGCGGACAGGCCGCGGCCGGAGACGGGGGGCAGTACGGCGGCGGGCGCGGCCGGCGTCTCCGCGGGCACGTGGCTGATCAGCTCCTGCGGCAGCATGAGCAGGGCGCCGGTGCCGCCGCGCGCCGAGGGGCGGAACGACACGGTCAGGCCGTGCTTGCGGGCCAGCCGGCCGACGACGGCCAGGCCGAGCCGGGTCCCGGACAGACCGGCCAGGTCCTGGTTCTCCCCGCTCACGGCCGCCTCGGCGCGGCGCAGCTGGACGTCGCTCATCACCAGGCCGCTGTCCTCCACCGCGATGATGACGCCGGCGGGGACCTCCTCCACGTAGACGTGGACCTCGGCGGTGGGCGGGGAGAAGTTGGCGGCGTTGTCCATGAGTTCGGCCAGGGCGTGCATGACGCCCTCGGCGGCGTGGCCCGCCACGGCCGCGTCGCTGCTGGAGTGCAGCCGCACCCGCTGGTAGCCGCTGATCCGGCCCATGGCGCCGCGCAGGATCGACTCCATGACGATCGGGCGGGCCCAGCGGCGGCCGGACCGCGCCCCGGTCAGCACGGCGACGGAGTCGGCGAGCCGGCCCGCCTGGGCGGTGCGGTGGTCGAGGTGGAGGAGGTCGGTCAGGACGTCCTCGTCGGCGTGCCGGTGCTCCATCTCCCGCAGGTCGGCCAGCATGCTCGTGGCGAGCGCCTGCATGCGGCCGGCCGCGTTGGCGGCGGCGGCCATGGCGGCGGACCGGCCGGACTCGGCGCGGCGCAGCCTCTCCTCCAGGCGCGCGACGTCGGCGGCCCGGGCCCGGGTCAGCTCCGCCGTCTCGGCCGCGTGGGCGCGCACCAGCTCCTCGGTCCGCGCCGCGCGGGCCGCCTCGGCGGCCGCGGTGTCCGCCGCGTACCGCTCCCTCAGGGCCGCGGTCTCCCGCTCGGCGGAGGCCGCGGCCGCGGTGGCGTACGCCTCACGGGAGGCGAGTTCGGCGGTCAGCGTCTCGACCCGGCGGCCGAGGGCGCGCGAGGTGCGTCCATACCAGATGACGGCGAAGGCCGAGGCGGCGAGCAGCAGGACGCAGCAGACGGCGAACCAGGCGAGCGCGGGGCGGACCCCGGCCGGCGCCGCGGCGGTCGCCGCCGCGGCGAGCGCACCACCTGCGGCGGCTGTCAGCAACGAGGCGAGCAGGGCGGGGCGGAAGGGGGTGGACGGCGCCGACATCAACCAGACTCTCAGAACGGGCACGCGGGAAGGGAGTCGTAACGACGGCACTATAGATGCGTTGTTGATCAGTTAGGAACTGGCTTGATCGGATCGGCATCCAGGTAAAGGTTTAACTGCCCTATTTATGCGATCAGAAGTGATCGAATTTACTCGGAGTTCACCGAAGTGCCAGCGCGCGTCCGTCCCCTGGCGGGCGCTCAGGCCGTCCGTTCCCGGTCGTCGCGGTACTCGATGTGCAAGGACCCGGGCACATGGCGGCGCGTCCGCCCCCGGCCCCCCGGACCGGGGAAGAGCTCCACGCAGAAGTGCGGGGAGGCCGGATACCGCCGCCGGTGGGCCGCGGCACGGCCGGCGAAGTCCCGCAGCGCGGCGCCCTCTTCGCGGAAGGCGGTGGAGCTGCCGACGACGAACAGGGTGTGCGCGGCGACGTCGAAGCCGAGGCGGTCGCGGTACGTCCGGTGGTGCCGCCGCTCGTGGTCGACGGCGTCCGCGTCCGGGAGGTCGTCGTCCGGCAGGGAGACGGTGTGGGGCGTGCCGGCGCCGAGCCGCGCCCGGACCTCCTTCCACGACGAGGTCGGAAACTGCAGGCTGTGGTGGAGGAGGACCAGGTCGAGCGCGACCGGCTCGCCGTCACCGGCGCCGTCGCGGGGGGCCGGACCGTTCCGGAGGGGCAGGTGGACCAGCGACCGGGGGGACCTGGCCGCCAGTGCCCACAGGGCGGCGAGCCGGTCGGCGCCCTCCCGGTCGGCGTACATGGACAGCCAGTGCCCGTCGTCGCGGAGCGCCAGACCCGTCGCGCCGGGCCCGGG
Organism: Streptomyces bikiniensis; assembly: GCA_000716465.1. Classification (GTDB taxonomy): domain Bacteria; phylum Actinomycetota; class Actinomycetes; order Streptomycetales; family Streptomycetaceae; genus Streptomyces; species Streptomyces bikiniensis. Next base: position 122,755 of record JNWL01000004.1, on the reverse strand, counting down.
GGCCGACCGCACCACCCGGACCTCGCTCCCGCCGAGTCGCACCCTGTGCACCCGCACCCGCTGTTCCACGTGACCCCTTCGCCCTGTCGTCCCGCCCGCCCTGGGCGGAGCCGCCGGGCCGCGGCCTCCGGGTTCACGCCGGGCGCCGGGCGCCGCGGGCCGGCAGCCCTTATCGCTCGCGCTCGACGAACGCGGGCCGCAGGGAGTCGTCGACCGGGTCGTAGTAGCGGTGGAAGACCGGGGTGGCCGAGCCGGAGACCGGCGGGACGATCCAGCTCCAGTCGGCCGGGGTCGGCCTGCCGTGGCGGGCCTCCCGGTCGATGTGCCGGAGGAACCGCTCGGACTCGGTGTGGTGGTCGGCCATCATCACCCCGGCCTCCTCGAAGGAGTGCAGCACCGCCACGTTCAGCTCGACCAGCGCCCGGTCCCGCCACAGCGTCCGCTCCGACGAGCGGTCCAGGCCCAGCCGGTCCGCGACCACCGGCAGCAGGTCGTAGCGGTCGGTGTCGGCGAGGTTCCGCGCGCCGATCTCCACCCCCATGTACCAGCCGTTGAACGGCGCCGCCGGATAGCGCACCCCGCCGATCTCCAGCGGCATGTCGCTGATAGCCGGCACCGCGTACCAGCGCAGGCCGAGCTCCGCGAACCACGGGTGGTCCGGGTGCCGCAGCGGCACCTCCATGACGCAGCCCTCCGGCAGCTCGTACCACTCCGGCCGCGCGTCCGGACGCTCCCGCACCATCAACGGCAGTACCTGGAAGGGGTCGTCGGTCCGCTTCCAGCCCAGCTCGCGGGCGAGCGCGGTCGGCTCCGCACCGCGCGGATCGCCGACCCAGTCCCCCTCCGGGGTGCGGTGCCCCGCGTAGCGCACCAACTGGTCGTTGACGATCCGGGGCCCGGGACGGCCCGGCCGGTCCGGTGCGAAGACCGAGATCACCGGCCGGATCCGGCCGTCGTTCCCCGCGAGGCGCAGATGCTCGAAGCAGGCCCCGGCGACCCCGTCGGCCGAGGCGACGTGCCGCAGGTCGCGCACCACGAGGCTGCGCCAGTAGAGCCTGCCGATGCAGCGGGCCGCGTTGCGCCACGCGACACGGGCGCCGAACGCCAGCTCCTCCGGGGTGTGCGCGTACGTGCCCGTCCGGTCGATCTCGGCGAGCACCTCGCGGACCCGGCGCTCCGCGTCACCCGTCCGCGGCTCCTCCTGGTGGAACTGCCGGACGAAGCGCTCCGCCTCCCGCCGGTCGGTGGCGCGCGGCGGCGCCTCCGGCGTTCGTGGGGGCCCTTGCGGGCCGGGGGTGGCGTCGGACGTGAACGGACAGACGCCGACGGGGGCCGACTTCCGTCGGAGACGCAGACTGAAGACCAAGGTGTTCCCTCCTGGCCTCCATGACTACCCCGTGTGTTCGCGCGTGTGTGGAGAGTCTGCGTACTGCGTACGGGAACGGCGGCTCGCTGGTACTCTGCCCCGTTCCGCTACAACTCCTGGGCGCCCGGCATGTTCTGCTCCGCCCAGACCGCCTTGCCGGTGACGGTGCGGCAGGAACCCCAGCGGCGGCAGAGCATGTTGATGAGCTGGAGCCCCCGCCCGCCCTCGTCGCTGAGGTCCGCGTGCTGGATCTGCGGCAGGTCGGGGCCCGTGTCCGAGACCTCCACGACCAGCCGCTCGCCGCGCCAGAGCCGCAGCTCGCCCGGCCCGTTGCCGTACCGCAGCGCGTTGCCCACGAGTTCGGAGACGACCAGCTCGCAGACGTCCGCGAGCTCCGCGAGACCCCACGCGGAGAGCTGCTCCGTGACCAGCTTCCGGGCGGCGGAGGCCGCCCGCCCGTCCTTCGGCAGCTCCCACACCCGCAGGTCGTCGCGCGGGGACGGCGCGTCCGTCGCGACGAGCAGCACCGCCTCGTCGAACCGCTCGGCCCCGGCCGGAGCGCGCTCCACCAGACCGCCCGCCTCCAGCGCCCCGGGGGTGAGGCCGAGCGCGGCCGACCGCAGCCGCTCCAACTGCTCGTCCAGATCCTCGGTCCGGGTCTTGATGAGCCCGTCCGTGTACATCACCAGATGACCGCCGTCGGGCACCTTCAGCCGGATCGGATCGTACGGGATCACCCCCGCGCCCAGGGGAGCGCCGGCCGGCACGTCCGCGAAGTCGGCCGCGCCCCGCCCGTCGAGCAGCAGCGGCGGCAGGTGCCCCGCACTGGCCAGCGTGTAGCTGGAGTCCGCCGGGTCGTACACCGCGCACAGACACGTGGCGACCTGCTCGTCCTCCAGGTCGCGGGTGGCCAGGTCGAGCCGCGCCAGGACCCGTTCCGGAGCCATGTCCAGGGTCATCAGCGTACGGGCGACGGCCCGCAGCCGCCCCATCGTGGCGGCGGCGGGCAGCCCGTGCCCCATCACGTCCCCCACCACCAGGGCCGTCCGCCCGCCGGGCAGCGCCATCACGTCGTACCAGTCCCCGCCCACCCCGTGGCCGGCCGTCGAGGGCGCGTACTCCGAGTGCAGCCGCAGCCCCGGCGTCACCGGCGTCGCGCGCGGCAGCAGACTGCGCTGCAACGACACCACGTGCTCGCGCTCACGCCCGTACAGGCGCGCGTTGTCGATGAAGACGGCGGCCTTCGAGGCGAGCTGCTCCGCGAGCGCGAGGTCCGTGGAGGAGAACGGCGGCGTCCCCGGGCCGCGCACGAAGTCGGCGCTCCCGAGCAGCAGCCCGCGCGCGATCAGCGGAACGGCCAGGTAGCTGTGCACCCCGGCGGCCCGCATCTGCGCCGCCGCGCTCGCCGACGGCGCCACCCGGGCGAAGTCGTCGCCCCGCATCCGGCTCAGCAGGACCGGCTTGCCCTGCCGGAGGCAGTACCGGTGCAGCAGCGTCTCGTGCCGCTCCTCGGACTGGACGTAGGTCTCGCCCACCGGGGTCGGCTCCAGGGAGGCGAGCTCCTCGATGGCGCACAGCGCCGTGGCCCGCAGCGGAGGAAGGCCCTCCCCGGTCCACCGCGCCCCCTCCTCGCCGCGCAGCACGCTCTCCAGGACGTCCACGGCGGCGCCGTCGGCGAACCGGGGCACCGTGAACTCGGCCAGCTCCTGCGCGGTGCGCTCCAGGTCCAGGGTCGTACCGATCCTGGAGGTGGCGGAATTCAGCCACGCCAGCTGACTGCGGGTGGTGAACCGGTCGGGCGGCAACAGACCCCTGCTCCTGCGGAACCGCGCGCCCGCGCCGGCCGACCGGCGGGCCGACGGACCGCTCCCGGCCGAGGCGCGGCCGGTCAGGCGCCGCCTGTCGCTCCCGCCGTTCACTCTTTCGGCCTCCAGACAGGATGTGACGCCATCTGTTGCACAGTCTGCACCGGAAGAGGCCACAGTGCATCAGGCATGCGGAAGCAATCCGCGCAAGTACGTCCACGGCCACGAGGAGTCACCCGGGGGCGACCCTCCGCGACACGGGACCGGAGGAGGGGCGGCCCGGGCGCCCCGCCCTCAGATCCCCACGACCTTGGCGGACGCCGACACCTCGTACACCAGGGTGACCGTCCGGCGGCCGCCCGGCGGCAGGGAGACGTCCCAGCGGACGATGCCCTCCGCGTCGACCGAGGCCGGCGCGGGGGAGCAGGACTCCTCGCGCAGGCGCACCTCCACCGCCGAGACCTCGGAGACGGGGATCCGCTCCCGCAGGACGACCACCCGCTCCCCGTCCTCGCCGGGGGCGGAGAACCGGGACAGGTGCAGTCGGACCGTATGGGTGACCACGGTCCGCTGGGTGAGCCCGGCGGCGCCGTGGGACTCCTCGGCGTACCGGACGACCCGGATGTCGTCGCGACTGCCGTAGGCCAGCTCCGCGGCGGCGCCGGGAGCGGTGAACTCCAGCGCGCCGCGGCCGATGAAACCGCTGCCGCGCACCAGGTCCACCGGTCCGGCCAGCAGGGCGTGCCCGGACCGGTTGTCGAACCGCACCACCTGCGTGACCAGCGGGGACAACTCGGGGGAGCAGGCGTACTCGTCGCCCGCGCCGGTCGTGAACACCGAGAGCGGCACCCGGTGCGCCCGGCCGTCGGAGGAGACGGAGACCGGCGCGGGGGCGTGCAGGATGCGCGCCTCGCCGCCGTCGTCGACCCCCGGCAGGCCGAGCACCGGCGCCGGCCCGAGGTCCCCGATCAGCTCCTCGCGCACCTCGACGTCGACCGTGCGGCGCTCGGCGGCGGAGCGGTCCCTGAGCGTCAGCCGGTCCTCGACCAGGCCCGGCGGCTCGGTGGCGAGCGCCGAGCGGGCCGTCGACAGCGTCAGCCGCACGTCCGACCAGTCCTCGCCGGTGCGCTGCCAGACCACGGCCTCGGTCTCCAGGGTCAGCGAACCGCCGTCGAGCACGGCCCGGTAGGCGGGCCGCCACAGCGCGCACGGGGTGAGGTGGCCGATCCGCAGCCGGGCCGGACCCGCCTCCGCCGCCTCCACGGTCAGCTCCACGTGGGCGACCAGCTCGGCGGGCTCCCGCTCGCCCTCGGCCAGGGCCCGCAGGATCGCGTCGTCCTCGGCGTCGAGCCCGGTCAGCCGGGCCTCGACGGCCCGGAGCCGTTCGGCGTACGCGTCGCGCTCGGCGTCCACGCGGTCCAGCTCCCGGCCCCAGCGCTCGCCCTCGCTCTCGCCGGAGCCGCTGCCCTCGCGGATCTCGCGCAGCAGGTCGGCGGCGAGCCTGCCGAGCAGGTCGAGCCGGACGCGCAACCGGTCGCGCTCCTGCTCCGCGGTGCGCCGTTCCTTTTCGAGGGCGTGCGCGCGCAGCCGCAGGGCGGAACCGTCCTCGGAGGAGGGGACCGGACCGCGCGGCGTCCAGGTGCGGACGATCCGCGCGGCGAGCACGGTCACCGGGGCGTCGGAGGCCGGCTCGGCGTGGAGGGTGCGGTCGACGGCCAGGGCGCTGACCGGGCCGAGGCGCAGCCGCTGGACACCGGCCGCGAGGTCGACGACGGCGGCGCGCTCGACGTGGGCGCGGTCCTCCAGACAGGTGACGGCGGTGACGGGAAGGGGGATCGGCCGGGATTCCGTGGTCATGGTGGGTCAGCTCCTGCGGTTGCCGTCGACCAGGGCCTTGCCGGCCGGGATGCGGATCTCGTAGCCGCCTTCGAGGACGGCGGTGCCGCCGGCGGGGAGTTCGACCCGCCGGACGCGGGTGCCCGCCGCGTGCTCCTCGGGCCCGTCCTCGGGCACCGCCCAGCCGGCCCGTTCCTCGATCCGCACGTCGGGCTCGGAGGTGACCGGCACCCGCTCGCGGACCTCCACGACGGCGGGCGCCGCGAGGCGGTTCACCAGCTCCACGTGGACCTGGTGGTCGAGGACGGTGACGTTGTTGCGCAGGCCCGCGGTCGACTCCCGCAGGTGGGTGCGGCGGGTCACGCGGATCGCCTCGGCCGGGCCCAGGCCCAGCCGCCGGACACCGCCGGGGGCGAGCGTGGGGAGCGCGGCCGTCAGCAGGAACTCGTCGTCGACGGTGACCTCCACCGGGCCCGCGAGGAGGGCCTGCCCGGTGGCGTTGGAGACCACGAGCGTCGTGTACACGGTCTCCTCCACGGACGGGACGCAGAGGTACTCGGTGCGCAGGCCGACCGGGATCTCGCCGACGGTGACGGTGTGCCAGGTGCCGTCCGAAGGGACGTCGGCGCGGGCGGCGGCGTCGAAGCGGTGGTCGAAGGAGCCCGCCGACTCCCGGGGGCGCACGGCGTGCCGGGGCAGCGGCAGCGCGGCCACCCCCTCGGCGCGGCGGCGGTACTCGGTCGTCACGGCGTCGGAGGAGGAGTCCGGGAACAGGCGTCCCCGGCGCGGGCCCCGGTCGTCGGGGCCGGACAGGACGAGGGAGGCGTAGTCCAGCTCGTCGCCGCTCGGCCGCGGCGGACCGGACGGTGCCGGGAGCGGTGGCGGGGCCGCCGCGGCGGGGGCGGGAGCGCCGGGAGCGGCGGGCGCCATGGCACGGCGGGGGGACCGGGAGACGGAGCCCGGTGCGGCGCCGGGCGCCCCGCCGTAGCCCTGCGGCGCCGGCGCCGGAGGCCCGCCGTAGGGCTCGGGCGCGAAGCCGTACCCGCCGCCGGGCGGCGGGGGAGCCCCGGTGAGGGTCGGCGGCCCGGCGAAGGCCGGGGGCGTCGGTGCCGGAGGCGGCGTCGGGGCGGGGGCGGCCGCGACCGGCACGGCGACGGAGCCCGCCACGGCACCGCCGGAGGCGGAGGCCGGAACGGGCCGGGGTCCGGCCGCCTCGTACCCGGCGAAGAGGTCGGAGAGGCCCGCCGGGGGCTCGCGCCAGCCGGACGGCGCGGGGGCCGCCTGCCGGCGCCCGATCCGCACGGAACGCAGCCGGGGCAGGTCGGTGCGGCGCCGCAGGTCGGCGGTGGCCAGGGCGAGGCGCACCCCGGTCCAGTCCTCGCCGGTCCGCTGGGCGACCGAGGCGCGCAGCACCAACCGCCCCCCGTCGTCGCCCCGGTGGTGCGAGAGGCGGTAGGCCGGCACCCAGACGGCGCCCGGCACCCCGTACTCCAGCTCCAGCTCCAGTTCCACTTCCGCCGGAGCCTCCCCGCCGACCGCGCCCTCCAGGGTCAGGACGGCGGAGACGGTGGTCCCGACGTGGGGCGAAGGGGCGTCGGTGGAGGCTCGGGCGAGCCGGTCGGCGGCGACGGAGAGCGCGTGCTCGGCGTCGCGCAGCTCCTCTTCCAGCTCGACGAGGCGCGCGTGCAGCCGGGCCAGCCGCTCGTCGACGAAGTCGGCGAGTTCCAGCCAGGCGTCGACCGCGGTGCGGCGGTACGGGTCCTCGCGCTTGCGGGCCGGGGAGACCGGGTGCAGGCCCTCGACCTCCGCGATCAGGGTCCGCTGCCGGTCCCGGCGCCCCTGGGCCGCCGCGCACGCGTCGCGCAGCCGCTCGACCTCGCGCCGCAGCGCGTCGGGCGCGCCGTCGCCGAGCGGCTCGGACGCGACCTCCACCCGGGCCTCGGTGACCCGGACTCCGGCCGGTCCCAGGACCCGGGCCCGCAGCGAGCCCGGTTCCAGGGCGCGGGGCAGTCCCGCGACCCGTACCCGGCCGTCCGGGGGCACGGCGCCCCGGGCCAGGCGGCGGCAGACCGCGCCCTCCGCGTACACCACGACCGAATCGAGGGTAGACCCCCACCTCCGGGCCGTCTCCTCCGACATGCGCCTCGCCCCCTGCCCCGTCCGTCGTACCGGCCGAAGCCTACGCGGACGGGCCGCGTTCCGGTGCCGGAGACCGGAACGCGGCCCGGGGCCGGGAGGGGGACCTCAGGCCGTGGACGCCGCTGGGAGGGGGCCTCAGGCCGTGGACGCCGCCGCGAGGGCGTCCCGCACCTCCGCCGCCAGGGCGTAGGGGTCGCCGGCCGGCGCGGTCGGGTAGCGCCGGTGGCTACGGGCCCAGGCGTCGTCCGTCGCGAACCAGTCGACGTCGGCCGGCGCGGCGCCGGTGGCCAGGGCGGTGTCCAGGCCCTCGAAGTACGCGGCCCAGCGCGGCGCGTAGAGGTCGCGGACGAGCCCGTCCCACTCGCGGTTGGCGTAGTCGCGCAGCCCTCCCTCGCTCGGCCCCCGGCCGCCCCAGGTGGTCAGGATCGAGCGCACGTCGTACTCCAGCCGGTCGCGCTCGGCCGGATCGGCGCCCCAGGAGCGGGCGCTCTCCAGCCACGGGCCGAGCAGGAAGCGCCGGTCGGAGCCGACGAGCCGGCCCAGCAGCTCCGTGTCGGCGTTCCACTCGCGCACCAGCGCCCGGAAGCGCTCCAGGTCCTCGGCGTCGTACGCGGCCTTGATCCTCGGCAGCAGCACCCGGCCGCGGTTGGTGAGCGCCTGGCGCGCCACGTCCACGAGGTCGTAGCGGTACGCGTCGGTGGTCCGCAGCGCGGGCGGGACCCGGAGCAGTTCCGACAGCGCCCGCTCCACCGTGGCGGCGTCGTACCGGGCGAACGGCGGGCTCCAGAGCGCGGCCGTGGTCGCCGTGAGGCTCGGCCGGGCGGCGAAGACGCTGTCCTGCGGGTCGCCCCAGGTCCCCGCGGGCGTGCTGTACGGACCGAGGCGCAGCTGCTCCCACGCGGCGGCGGCGTGCGGGTCGGCGCCCCCGTAGCGGCGGGCGGCGTAGTCGGCGAACCAGGCCCGCTGGTCGACCGGGCCCGGCTCCCAGGCGAGCGCGGTGAACAGGTCGAACACGGCGGGGTTGCCGCCGGTGGCCTCCGGCAGGTAGGCGATGCCGCGCAGCTTGGAGCCCGGCTTGGTCAGCCACGTGTGGAAGCGCTCGCCCCACAGCGCGGTGTTGGCGCCGATGCTGGTGTGCCCGCCGAAGTTGGGGATGGTGCCGAAGGCGTAGGGGGTGCTGTTCCACTGCTTCTCGCGGTCGAGGCCGTTGTAGCGGTCGGAGACGCCGTCGACGATCAGGACCCGGTCGCGGTCCACCCCGCTCAGGAGCTTGGGGGTCGGGTTCCGCTGCCAGCCGAGCAGGACCCAGGTGGCGCCGGGACGGGAGGCCTCCAGGGCCCGCTGGACGGCCCCGGCGGCCGCGGCGACGTCGACCCCGCCCGCCGCGCCGCCCTCGTGCAGCAGGTCCATCTTGAACATGTCGCTGTCGCCGAACCGCTCCTGCTGGACCCGGTAGTAGGCGGCGGCGAGGCGGTCGAAGACGGGGCCGGTCGGGTTCAGCCAGTCGGGCCGGTCGAACTCCACCCACTTGCCCTGCGGGACCGTGACCGCGCCCGGGTTCCGCTCGGCGAACCCCGGCGGCACCGTGCCGAAGTAGCCCGGCAGGACGGGTGTCATGCCGAGCGAGCGCAGCTGCCGCGCGATCCGGGCGCCGAGCGCGGCGCGGGCCTCGATCAGCTGCTCGGAGACCGGGCCCGCGAACCCGGAGATGTTCTGCAGCAGCCACCAGGCCTGGTGGCCGGGGGCGGGGATCCAGTCCCGCAGCTCGGCGGCGCTGTAGCCGAACTCCTGGAGGGCCCGGTAGTACGGGTACTCGGCCCCGGTCGGCACGAAGACCTCGTTCACGCCGTGCAGCGCCATCAGGTCGATGTCGCGGCGGTACGTCTCGAAGTCCCGGTAGGCGCCCGAGTAGCCCTCGTCGGTGTCGTTCAGGGCGTAGCGGTGCGGCACGCTCGCCGACCTGGTGAGGGTCCCGGGGACGGCGGGGAGCACGGCGGGCAGCCGGTCGAGGCTGTCGCCGGGCCAGCCGATGTCCACCTTGGCGACCCGCTCCAGGTACCAGCCCGCTCCGGCGAGCAGCGTGGCCGGCGAGGTGCCCCGCACCTGGATCCGGCCGGCCGTGCCGGAGACCTCGAAGCGGTCGCCGGACTCCGTGCGCGCGACGGGGACCAGGGTGAACTGCCGGGCCTGCGAGGACAGCAGGCGCTCCAGGCTCGCCCGCGCGGGCGCCGCGTCGAAGGCGGGCGCGGCGGGGGCCGCGGCGGCGGAGACGGCCCCGCCCCCGGGGGACAGCGCGCCGGGGGCCACCGCCGCCGCGGCGACGAGCACCACGAGGACGAGGACGTGACGGCATCGGAGGATCAGGCGACTGCCCATGTGGTTCCCTGCTCGAAAGAGGCCGGCGGATCGTCCGACCACTCTCCTACGCGCCCCCTTGCGGGGAGGGGAAGCGGAGCGGGGTCCGCCGGGGTCTCATCCTTACGGGTGTACACCGACGGGTGTACGCGGCACCCACCGGCGTACGAAGCCGCCGGTGCGGGAGGCCGGGGGCGCACGATGCCACCGGTCACGTGCGGTGCTCCGGCAAGGACGAGTCAACTCCCTCGTCCGTAGGAGTGGTTGACGGATGGTCTGGACCAACCTACGGTCTGCTGGAGCGCGCGCCACCCCAGGACCCATCCCCCCACGTCCCAAGGAGCACGCATGCCAGGCCCCTGGATCCCCCGTGTCCTCGGAGCGGGTCTCGCCGCCCTCCTCGCGGCCGCAGCCCTCGCCGCGCCCGCCGCCGCCGAAGGCGCGGAGCCCACCAGGACCGCCGTGTCCGCCCCCGTCTCCACCACCGGAGCCGCCGACACCTGCGCCCTCAAGCCGAAGCCCGCCGGAAAGGTCCTCCAGGGGTACTGGGAGAACTGGGACGGCGCGGCCAACGGCGTCCACCCGCCCTTCGGCTGGGCCCCCATCGACGACCCGCGCTTCGCCGCCCACGGCTACAACGTCCTCAACGCCGCCTTCCCCGTGATCCGCTCGGACGGCACGGTGCTGTGGGAGGACGGCATGGACAGCACCGTCCGCGTCGCCACCCCCGCCGAGATGTGCCGCGCCAAGGCGGCCGGGGCGACGATCCTGATGTCGATCGGCGGGGCCACGGCGGGCATCGACCTGAACTCCACCGCCGTCGCCGACCGTTTCGTCGACACGATCGTCCCGATCCTCAAGAAGTACAACTTCGACGGCATCGACATCGACATCGAGACCGGTCTGGTCGGCAGCGGCTCCATCACCGCCCTCTCCACCTCCCAGGCCAACCTGATCCGCATCATCGACGGCGTCCTCGCCCGCATGCCCGCCGGCTTCGGCCTGACGATGGCCCCGGAGACCGCGTACGTCACCGGCGGCAGCGTGGTCTACGGCTCGATCTGGGGCGCGTACCTGCCGATCATCAAGAAGTACGCGGACAACGGGCGCCTGTGGTGGCTCAACATGCAGTACTACAACGGCAGCATGTACGGCTGCTCGGGCGACTCCTACTCCGCCGGCACCGTCGCCGGGTTCGTCGCCCAGACCGACTGCCTGAACAGGGGCCTGGTGATCCAGGGCACCACGATCAGGGTCCCGTACGACAAGCAGGTCCCCGGCCTGCCCGCCCAGCCGGGCGCGGGCGGCGGCCACATGGCGCCGTCGGCCGTGGCCCAGGCGTGGAACCACTACAAGGGTGCCCTCAAGGGCCTGATGACCTGGTCGGCGAACTGGGACGGCTCGAAGGGCTGGACCTTCGGCGACAACGTCAAGGCGCTCCAGGGCCGCTAGAACCCGACCCGCCGGACGGGCCCCGGGCCCGTCCGGCGGCTCTCAGGGGAACAGGACCTTGGCGAGGGCGAGGCCGGCGAAGACGGCGCCGAGCCCGGCGAGGACGGAGGCGACGACGTTGGCCGCGGCGGAGAACCGCGCGCCGGTCTCGGCCAGCCGCAGCGTCTCGTAGGAGAACGTCGAGTACGTCGTCAGCGCGCCGCACAGCCCGGTCCCGAGGAGCAGCTGCACGGTGTGCCCGGCCGCGCCGGACAGCGCGGCGCCCGTGAGCAGGCCGAGGACCAGGGAGCCCACGACGTTCACGGTGAGGGTGCCCCACGGGAAGGCGGTGCCGTGGCGGGCCTGGACGGCGCGGTCGGCCAGATAACGCAGGGGCGCGCCGACGGCGCCGCCCGCGGCCACCAGGAGGAAGTCGTTCACGGCCGGCCCTCCCGGGCGTCGTCGGCGGGGACGGGCAGGTCGTCTGCGGGGGCGGCCGGGCGGACCGCCGGTCGCGTACGGGAGGTCATGGCGCGCTCCGGTGCGCCAGGAGGCGCCGTGTGCCGCGGGCGCCGGCGGTCACCGCCGCCAACGCGGCGGCGACGGTCGCCACGAGGTAGACGAGCGCGGTGGCGGCGCGGTCGGCGGCGACGAGGCGTTCGACGTCCACGCAGTACGTGGAGAAGGTGGTGAACCCGCCCAGGAACCCGGTCCCGAGGAACGGGCGCAGGAGCGGATGGGCCGTGAGGGCCTCGGTGACGGCGACCAGGAGGACGCCGATCGCCAGGCAGCCGGCGGCGTTCACCGTCAGCGTCGTCCAGGGGAAGGCGCCCGCGGGCGTGGGCCACAGCAGCGACGCCCCGAAACGGGCCAGGGCGCCGAGCGAACCGCCCACCGCGACGACGGCGACCACCACGGGGACGCCGTGGCGCGGGGACTCCCGGCGCCGGCGGCTGTCCGTCGGGCCGGGCTCGGGGGCGACGGGGCCCAGGTCGGGATCGATCGGCTCGGAGGCCCCGGACCGCGGTGGTTCGTCGGAACGCATACCTCTCCCTACGCGTGGTCCCCCGCCGCGGGCGGGGACGGGTCACGAGTAGGGACCGTTGGCGGCGTCGCGTGCCGCGGTTCGGGGACGGCGGGCCCCACCGCCGCGCGACCGCCCGGGGGCGGTCGCGCCTCCAGGATAACGGGCGCCGCCGGGACACCACCGCCCGACACGGAACGGGGAGCGAGACGCGGGAAGGGGTGGGGGCGCGCGGGAGCGCCGGTGCGCGGCCGCCGGGAACGGCCGCGCACCGGCTTCCGTCAGGCGGTGTGCAGGGTGAGGCCGTAGCGGCCGAGGATCTCGTTCACGGGCTGGAACCAGGTCTCGCCGCCGGAGGAGCAGTTGCCCCAGCCGCCGGAGGTGACGCCCTGGGCCTGGTCGCCGCTGATGAACGCGCCGCCGGAGTCGCCGCCCTCCGCGCAGACGCTGGTCTTCGTCATCTGGTGGACGGCGCCCTGGCTGTAGTTGACCGTCTGGTTCTTGGCGAGGACGGTGCCGCAGTGCCACTTCGTGGTGGAGCCCGAGCGGCAGATCGACGCGCCGACGGGCGCCTCGGCGGAGCCGCGCACCAGCCGGTCCGGGGTGGCGCCCCAGCCGAGGACGACGGGCACGGTCCACCAGCCGCTGTGGATGCTCACGTACGCGTAGTCGTCCCCGGGGAACGAGGAGCCCTGGAAGGTGCCCATGGCGGAGCCGTCCCAGCCGCGCACCGCCGCCCCGGCCCGGCCGCAGTGACCTGCGGTCACGAACCCGCCGTGCACGGAGAAGCCGATCGAACAGCGCACGTTGCCGGTGTAGTACGGGTCGCCGCCGACGGTCCCCGCCGCGTACGTACGGGGCGCGGTGGCCGCCTCGGCGACGGTGACGGGCCCGTTCGCCCGCGCCTTCTCGACGAAGGCGCGCACGGCGGGGGCGTCCCGCTCGGCCCGTACGACCGTGACGACGACGCTGTTGGCCTTCGGGTCGACGTGCCAGCCGGCCACGCCCCGCGGCGCGGAGAGCGCGTCGAGGCGGGACTTGGCCCGGTCGAGGGCGGCGGCGCTGTGGCGGACCACCCGGGTGTCGGCGCCGAGCGCCCGCACCCCGGCCTCCTCGGCGCGGTCGGTGAGGGCGACGACGAGCCGTCCCGAGGCGGGGTCGAACCACGAGCCCCCGTACGCGCCCCCGGCCGTCTGCCGGGCGGCCTTCTCGACCTCGGTCGCGGCCTTCTCGGCGCGCAGCCGCTCCTCGGCCTGAGCCGGGGTCAGGCCGAGGTCCTGCCGCAGGGCGTCGAGGAGCCCGGCGGACGCGGAGGGGGAGGCGGGCGGTTCGGGGAGCGGGGCGGCGTTCGCGGCCCCGGCGTGGGCGGCGCCGAGGCCGAGGGTCAGCAACAGGGCCGCGACGGCGGCGCCCAGGGGGGTGGTGCGTTTCACGAAGCCTCCTGGTGTGGGGGACCGAACGCTTGAGAGCGCTCTCACCGAGCGCCGACCGTTACGCTAGCGCCACCGACTTGGCAGGTCCATACCAAAAACGAGACGAGGGGCGGCGACTACGGAGAGGAGCGCGGACCGGTGCGGGGCGCCGACTTCCGTGCGTCCCGCCCCCGACCGCCTCTCGTCGCCGACCATGGTTGTTGCGGAGAGTGATCGCGTGGGGAATGATCCCGGCCGTGACGATCCTCCTCGCCGTCCTGGTCGGCCTGCTTCTCTGTGGGCTCTACCCCTGCGTCATCGTTCCCGACCTCGCCGACCGCTGGGTTCGCAAGCACTTCGTGGCCTCCGACTACGGACTCGCCCCCCGTGGGCAGCTCGATTCCAGCCGCCCCGGCCCGCCCCCGCCGCCGCACCGGCACCGGGAAGGGCAGGCCGTGGCCGACGCGGCGTGGAACGGGGACTGGCGGGTCGCCGAGGCCTATGTCCGGGCGGCCGGCGAGGACTGGGACGAGCGCTGGTCCCGGACCGAACTCCTCCAGGAGGTCGCCCGCGAGGAAGACGCCTGGCTGGAGGCGTGGCGCGCGGCCGAGCCCGGGAACTGCGACGCGGCGACCCTCCGCGCCCGGATCATGGTTCAGCGGGCCTGGGCGGTCCGGGGCGGCGGTTTCGCCCACGAGGTCTCCAAGGACCGGATGAAGAGCTTCCGCGCGATGCTCCCGGCCGCGATCGAGGAAGCGCGGCGGGCCGCGTTGCTCGACCCCGCGAACCCGGGCCCCTGGGTCGTGATGGTCACCGCCGCCCGGGGCGCCCAGTACGGCCGTGCCCGGTTCCGGCCGCTCTGGGACGGCCTCGTCGCCCGGGCGCCCCACCACTACGAGGGGCACTGGCAGGCACTCCAGTACTGGTGCGCCAAGTGGTACGGCAGCGACAGGCTGATGATGCGCTTCGCCGGGCGGGCGGTCCGCGAGGCACCGCAGGGCAGCCCGCTCGCCGGCATGTACCTGCACGCCCTGGAGGAGCTGGTCGGCCGCCCGGCCACCGCGTTCTCCTCCACGCCCCTGGTGAGGGGGCACCTGAAGCGGGTCGCGGCCTCGTTCGCCGAGGTGGACCCCGCCGACGAGCGCCTGCCCGCCCTGCGCCACCTCCTCGCGCACTACATGCTCCGGTCGAGGATGTACGGGCCCGCCCTGGAGCAGTTCCGTCTGATCGATCCGTGGTGCGGTGCCGAGCCCTGGCGCAGGGAAGGGGGCCCGAAGGCGGCCTTCGAGACCGCCCGGGGCAGGGCGGTGAAGCTGTCCCGTGCCTCCGCCACCGGCACGGTCCGCTCCCACGGAACGGCTCGCTAGGGACTGGCCGGCCGCCCACCACCTCGACCACCGCTGCCGCACCACCAGCCGCCGCACCCGCGGCGGTTGGGCAGGCCTGAGTGCCGCCATGCCCCTCATCTGTCTCGTCCGCCACGGCCAGGCCTCCTCCGGAGCGGAGGACGACGACGTCCTGTCCGGCCCCGGCCGCCGCCGTCGGCCGGGAACTCGCCCGACGGGGCCTGCGCGATCCGCACCTCGTCTCCGAGACCCCGAACCGCCGGCGCGACACGGCCCGCATCGCCGCCGAGGCGGCCGAATTCCGGGGCCCGCTCCACCGGGACGCGCGCCGGAACGAGTGCGACCACCTCGCCCTGCCGGCCCGCTACGCCCCGCCGCCCGACGGGGAGCGGTCCGTGCAGGGCCCTGCTCGACCACGCCCTGGCGGCGTGGAGGGAGGGCCCGAGCCTGCCGGGGGCGCCCGCGTCGCGCTGGCCGAGCTGCCCGCCGCGCGTCAGCGGGCTGCGATCGCCTCCCTCAGGGCGGGGGCGACGGCGAACAGGGCGAACACGGAGGCGCGGACCCGGTCGGCGACGACCTCGGGGGTGGAGGTGTCGAGCTTGCCGTCGAGGTGCAGGAACGCCAGGCCGTGGACGAGGGCCCAGACCGTGGTCGCCAGGGCGTCGGTGTCCTCGACGCCGGGGAAGGCGTCGCGGACGATGCCCCGGACGTACTCGGAGATGGCGGCGGTCGCGGCGACCCGTTCCTCGCTTGTGGGGTCGCAGGGCTCGGCGAACATCGCCCGGAAGAGGGCCGGGTGCTCCAGGGCGAACCGGACGTAGGCCACGGCCACGGCGGCCAGGTCGTCCGGCGTCGACGGGACCGGGTGGGCCGTCGCCAGGTGCTCGGCGAGCTCGCGGTAGCCCTCGGCGGCCACCGCGGACACGAGCGCCTCGCGGTCCGCGTAGTGGCGGTAGGGGGCGGTCGCCGAGACTCCGGCACGGCGCGCGACCGCGCGCAGCGAGAGGCCCGCGCTGCCGTCCTCTTCGAGGAGTTCCCGTGCCGCCCGCAGGCAGGCGGCACGCAGATCACCGTGATGGTACGTACTGTTCTGTGCCATGGGCCACGCTCGCTCTTCCTGAGTCCACTGCTTGCTCGCCCGTCAAATGTAAATGGTGCATACATCCTAAAGGATCGAAAAGGAAGAGGGAACTCGGGATGACCGGTGAACCGTTCTCTGTTGCTCCGGCCAGGTGCTGAGGAACCGGATGGCCTCACCCTGGACCTCCCCCCCCGTGCCGACGGGACCACTACGAGGCGGAGCGCACGACGGAGCCGGTGACCTGGTCGGACAAGACGCTCGCCGCCGCGCCGGACGGCATCGACCCGGACGACTTCGACGTGGTGTTCTATCCGGGCGGACACGGTCCGATGGAGGACCTGTCGGTCGACCCGGTCTCCGGCGCGCTGCTGACCCGGGTCCTCGCGTCGGGCAGGCCGCTGGCGCTGCTGTGCCACGCTCCGGCGGCCGCGTTCGCGGCGAGGAACGAGGACGGGTCGTGGCCGTTCACCGGCTACCGGATGACGGGCCTGTCGAACCTGGAGGAGAAGTTCAACAGCTTCGGCCGCAAGGCGATCTGGCTCCTGGAGGACCGGCTGCGGGAGAGCGGGGCGGAGTACTCCAAGGCCCGCCTCCCGCTCAGGCCGTACGTGGTGGTCGACCGCAACCTGTACACCGGGCAGAACCCGCCGTCCTCCGAGAGCCTCGCCGAACGCCTCGTCGCCGACGTGAACGCCACCGCGACGCGCTGAAGTCCGGTACGGCACACCGCCACGCCCCACTGTCCGGTGGGGCACACCGCCACGCCCCCACCGTGGTCCGGCCGCCGGACACACCGCAGGGCCTCCGGGCGCCGGGTTGCACCCGTACGAGGGGCGGGGACCATGGGAGGGAGGGCGAGGAGCGGCCCCCAGGGACGACCACCCCGCCGGGCCTGTCACCGGCAGGCAGGCGCATCCCTCCACTCCCGCGCGGAGGCCCCCGTGAACGAACCCGGCGACCCTCTCGCCCCCCGGACGGACCGCCCGCTCCGGCTCGGCACCGGCATCCCTCCCGAGGACGCCCGCACCTTCGTGCGCGAGCTGTACGCCGCGGCCCGGGCCGACCGCGACGAGGAACGGGCGGAAGCCGACTTCGAGCGGGAGGAGTGAACCCGTGGGCGACCTGTCACCGGGGTTCCGGGGGAAGGCCCGCGACCTCATGGCCCGGCTGCCGCCGGGGCAGTACCCGACGGAATCGTTCCCCGTCCTGTCGGCCGGCCCCACCCCCCACATCCCCACCGACCGGTGGTCGTTCACCGTCACCGCCGAGACCGGCGAGAGCCGCACGTGGACGTGGGAGGAGATGATGGCGCTCCCGCAGGAGGAGCCCACCGTCGACATCCACTGCGTCACCCGCTGGTCGAAGTTCGACACCCGCTGGCGCGGCGTCCCCCTCGACGCCTTCCTCGACGGGGTCGGGACCGCCGCCGACTTCGTCGTCGCCGAGTCCTTCGACGGCTACACCACCAACCTCCCGCTGGAGGACGTCACCGACGGCAAGGCCTGGCTGGCCCACTCCTTCGACGGTTACGCGCTCTCCCCGGACCACGGCGGACCGGCCCGGCTCGTCATCCCCCACCTGTACTTCTGGAAGTCGGCCAAGTGGGTCAAGGGCCTCGTCCTCACCCGGGAGAACGAACCCGGATTCTGGGAGTCCGCCGGCTACCACGACTACGGCGACCCCTGGCGCGAGCAGCGCCACCGGGGCGACTGATGCACGGGTGGCGACGGGCCCGCCTCGCGGAGCGGACGAAGCAGACCGCGACCGGCCGCACCCTGAGGTTCGAGGTCCCCCGATGGCCGGGGCACCTGCCGGGCCAGCACGTCGACGTACGACTGACCGCCGACGACGGCTACCGGGCCGTGCGGAGCTACTCCCTCGCCGCTCCCGCCGACGCCGACGTGATCGAACTGGGCGTCCAGGCGGCGTTCGGCGGCGAGGTCTCCCCGTACCTGGCCGACGACCTCCCCGTGGGCGCCGAAGTGGAGGTCGAAGGGCCCCTCGGCGGCTGGTTCGTGTGGACACCGGGGGACCCCGGCCCGCTCCTCCTGATCGCCGGGGGCTCCGGCATCGTGCCGCTGATGGCGATGCTGCGGGCGCGGCTCGCGTCGGAGTCGGACGACCCCTGCGCGCTCCTCTACTCCGTACGCGACCCGGACGAGGTCTGGTACGCCGCGGAACTCGACGCCGTCGGAAGCGCCGGAAGCGCCGGAAGCGTCGGCGGCACCGTCGATGTGCGGCGCCTCTACACCCGTACCGCCCCGGACGGCTCCGCACGCCCCCCGGGGCGCATGACGGAACGCGACCTGCCGGTCCTGCCGTCCCCGGCGCAGGCCCGCTGCTACGTCTGCGGCCCCACCGGGTTCGTCGAGCACGCCGGCGCTCTGCTCCTGGCCGCCGGACACGCGCCCGACCGCATCCGTACCGAACGCTTCGGCTGACACGCCCGCGCCGCACGGTGAGGAGCCTTCCATGAACGAGCACCCCCTGTACCTCGACGGCAACGCCCTGGCCGGCCCGCTCGGAGAGGTCTTCGCCGTCGACCCGACCACGGCCTGGCGGCTCTGCCCCTCCTGTCGCCTGCCCGCCACCGTGGCCCAACTGCACGTCTACGGCCCCGAGCCCGGCCTGACCGCCCGCTGTCCGGGTTGCGCCGCCGTCGCCCTGCGCGTCGTCACCCAGTCCGAGTACCTTTGGCTCCAACTGGGCGGCGGCGCGGGCGCCTTCCGCTTCACCCTGCCGCCCGCCGCGCCGTGAGCCGCGTTGGGCGTCCTTCAGGCGGATGCCCCTGGTTCTCCCGCACGAGGTGGCACGCGAGCCCCGTGAAGGAGCGCAGCAGCATGATGCAGAGGCCGGAAAGCCGGTCCGCGCCCCATTCGGCGAAGAGCTGGTTCAGACGGGGCGCGGGTGCCCCCGAAGGCGGCGACGGAGACGGAGTGCGCGGACCCGCCGGCCGGCGATCCGCCCGAGGACGGTGCCGCCCGGCGGGCGCACCAGGAGGCCGGCCGCGAAGACGGCCAGGGCCGACAGCAGCGCCGAAACCCGCTCGGACGGGTCGGACGTGATGGTGGCGACGAAGGGTGTGAACACCGCGTACGCGCTCCACTCGTACTGCCCGAGGACATTGCCGACCGTGCCGGAGAAGAGGGGCGTGCGCCTCGACCGCAGCATGGGCGTTCGATGCGCCGCTGGCGGGTGCGGATCGCCTCGCAGGAGATCGCGGCCTTCCGCAGAGCGAGGGTTCGGTACCGAGGGAGCGGCCTGAGGTCGAGGCCCGTGCGGGACCGGTAGCGGTCCGCCGGCTGAACCCGGTGGGGCGGCCGAGTCGCCAGCGCCGGCTCCAGGGGAGTGGTGGGTGCGCCCGCCTCGGGGCGGGGCGGTCGGACGGCCCGGGTCCGCCGACGGGGCGCCGAGCACGGCCAGCCGAATGTTGACAGTGCATACGTCCCGGACGTAATGTTTGTTATGTAAACATTTGGCTCTCGAATGTGTGCGGGCATTCCTCTCTGCTCGATGTCGCGCGCGGCACGCGCCCGGCGTTCGCCGGCCCGGCGGGACGCCGCGGACACCGCGTCCCGGAGACCCCGCGAGAGCCCTTCACCTCGGTTGTGGGAACGGAGTTGTCATGAAGGCTGTGTCGATCAGGGAGCACGGCGGCCCCGAGGTCCTGGAGTGGATCGAGGTCGAGGACCCGACGCCCGCCCCCGGCGAGGTGGTCGTGGACGTGGCGGCCAGTGCGCTGAACCGGGCGGACGTCATGCAGCGCCGGGGCCTCTACCCGTTGCAGCCCGGCTGGTCGCCGTACCCGGGCCTTGAGGTCTCCGGCCGCGTCGGCGCCGTCGGCGAGGGGGTCACCGGCTGGCAGGTGGGCGACGAGGTCTGCGCCCTGCTGACCGGCGGCGGCTACGCGCAGAAGGTGGCCGTCCCCGCCGGGCAGCTCCTGCCGGTCCCGAAGGGGATCGGCCTGGTGGAGGCGGCGGGCCTGCCCGAGATCACCGCCACCGTCTGGTCCAACCTCGTCATGACCGCGGGCCTGAAGGCGGGCGAGACGCTCCTGGTGCACGGTGGCGCCGGCGGTGTCGGCACGATGGCGATCCAGGTCGCCAAGGCCCTGGGCGCCCGGGTCGTCACGACGGTCGGCGGCCCCGAGAAGGCCGAGCGCGCCCGGGAGCTGGGGGCCGACGCGGCGATCGACCACCGCACCGAGGACTTCACCGAGCACGGCCCCTACGACGTGATCCTCGACGTCGTCGGCGGCGACTACCTGGAGCGCAACGTCCGCTCCCTGGCGGCCGACGGGCGGCTGGTGGTCATCGGTCTGCAGAAGGGCCTCGAGGGGCAGCTGAACCTCGCCGAGATCGTCTTCAAGCGGGCCTCCGTGCACGGCACCACCCTGCGGACCCGCTCCGAGGAGTACAAGGCCGAGGTCGTGTCCCAGGTCCGCGAGAACGTCTGGCCCCTGATCGAGAGCGGCGCCGTGCGGCTGATCGTCGACCGGACCGTACCCATGGCCGAGGCCGCCGAGGGTCACCGCCTCATGGAGGCGGGCGGTCACCTCGGCAAGATCCTGCTCGTGAACGACGGGAACGCGTGACGGGACGGACGTGCGCCCGAGGGGCCGTCCCGCGTCGCTCGGCGCGGCGCGCGAACACCCCGTGACGCCCGGCCCCGAACGCCCCGGGCCGCCGTCGCCTTCGCGCCGGCGGCCGGGCTCGAACGCGGCCACCCGCGACGCGACATCGGCTTCGCGCTGCGGGGCGACACCACCAAGAGCCGGAAGCTCCTCGGCGTGCGCCACCGGCCCGCGCAGCACTCCACGGAGGAGACGTTCGACCGGCTCGTCCGGGCCGAGACGCCGAAACCGCACTCCTGAGGAACCGCCCCGCCCGAGCCGCATGGGACCCTTCCGGCATGCGTCTGACAGCCGACGGAACCACACCGGTCTCCCGGTCGGTCCTGGTGAACGACTTCGAGACGGACGACGGATACGCCTTCGCGTTGGCGAGCCCGCTCTTCCTGGCCGCCGGCGACCGCGTCGCCCTCGGAAGGGACGGAGTCGTCGTCACGCGGGCCGACGGAGAACGACTGGCGCCGGCCGGCACCTGGTCCACCCGTTGCAGCCTCGGAGCCCGGAAATACTTTTCGGGCGCGGAGCGGGAAAGCAGGTGTGGGGTGCGGACGAGGGGGCAGGCGGCGGGTGAGCGAGCGGCTCCCGTACGGGCCGTCACCTGCGGTTCCCTTCCCCGCGGGTGACGCCACCGGGACCTCCGCTCGTACCCGGCGGGCCCGTCCGTGCCCGGCCACCGGAGGGGTCGCGTCCGAGCGGCCCGCCGGCAGGCCGGTGCGACCGGCGTTGTTCCGTTGGGCGGAGATCGGCGGCGCCTCCGTTACGGCGCCCCGGTGACCGGTCATGGCTATGGAGCCCCCTGCCCCGACCTCGGAGAGACGATGTCCCACGAGAACCCCCTCAAAGCCGCCGTCGACAAGCTGACCGAGCCTTTCCGCGAGAACGGCCCCGCCGAGGGCGTTCCCGGGGCCCCCTCCTCGGGGCCGGTGACAGTCGAGGAGCCGACCGAGCCGCACGGCCCGCTGCCGCCGAAGCCGGACCAGACCGGCCCGGAGACGGTGAGCCCCACCGGCCAGCCGACCGGCGCGGACCAGGCGCGGGTCGCCCAGAGCGGCGCGTACCTGACCACCGCGCAGGGCACCCGGCTGTACGACACCGACCACTCGCTCAAGGCGGGCCCCCGCGGGCCGGTCCTCCTCCAGGACCACCACCTGCGCGAGAAGATCATGCACTTCGACCACGAGCGCATCCCGGAGCGCGTGGTCCACGCCCGCGGTGCCGGCGCGCACGGCGTCTTCCAGTCGTACGGCACGGCGGCGGGCGTGACGAAGGCGGCCTTCCTCGCCGCCGACGCCGAGACCCCGGTCTTCGTCCGCTTCTCGACCGTGCTCGGCTCGCGCGGCTCGGCCGACACGGTCCGCGACACCCGGGGCTTCGCGACGAAGTTCTACACCGAGGAGGGCGTCTTCGACCTCGTCGGGAACAACATCCCGGTCTTCTTCATCCAGGACGCGATCAAGTTCCCCGACGTCATCCACGCGGGCAAGCCCCACCCCGACCGGGAGATCCCGCAGGCCCAGAGCGCCCACGACACCTTCTGGGACTTCGTGTCGCTCCACACCGAGGCCCAGCACCACGCCATGTGGAACATGTCCGACCGGGGCATCCCCCGTTCCTACCGGACGATGGAGGGCTTCGGCGTCCACACCTTCCGGCTCGTCAACGCCGAGGGCGCCACGACCCTGGTGAAGTTCCACTGGAAGCCCAAGCTGGGCGTGCACTCCCAGGTCTGGGAGGAGGCGCAGATCGCGGGCGGCGTGGACCCCGACTTCCACCGCCGGGACCTCGCCGACGCCATCGAGGCGGGCGCGTACCCGCAGTGGGAGCTGGGCATCCAGACCTTCCCCGACACCCCGGAGCAGACCTTCGAGGGCATCGACCTGCTCGACGCGACGAAGATCGTCCCCGAGGAGCTCGCCCCGGTCAGGCCGATCGGCCTGCTCACCCTCAACCGCAACCCGTCCAACTTCTTCGCCGAGACCGAGCAGGTCGCCTTCCACGTCGGCCACCTGGTCCCCGGCATCGACGTCACCGACGACCCGCTGCTCGCCGGACGTCTCTTCTCCTACCTGGACACCCAGATCACGCGTCTGGCCGGACCCAACTTCAACCAGATCCCGATCAACCGGCCGCACGCCCCGGTCAACGACATGCTCCGCGACGGCTTCCACCAGCAGGCCGTGCACACCGGCGTCGCGCCCTACAAGCCGAACTCGCTGGACGGCGGCTGTCCGTTCTTCGCGGGTGCGGACACCGGCGCCTTCGTCGAGGTGCCCGTCGAGCTCCCGGCCGCGCGCAAGGTCCGCGAGGCGCCTGCCTCCTTCTCCGACCACTTCAGCCAGGCGCGCCTGTTCTGGCTGAGCATGACCCCGGTCGAGCGCGAACACATCGTCGCCGCGTACACCTTCGAACTCGGCAAGTGCTACGAGCAGGCCATCAAGGAGCGTCAGCTCCTCGCCCTGGCCAACATCGACCCCGAGCTGTGCGCCCAGGTCGCCGCGGGCCTCGGCCTGCCCGCCCCCGAGGCCACCCAGCCGCTCGCGGACGTGCGGCCCAGCCCCGCGCTCTCCCAGGTGGGCGGGGAATGGCCCGCCGACGGGCGGATCATCGGCATCGTCACCGACGGCACCGCCGACGCGGACGGCGTCCGCGCCCTGCGCCGGGCGGTGCTCGACGCGGGCATGGTGCCGCTGGTCGTCGCGCCCGCGGGCGGAAAGCTCGGCGACGGCGCCGACGCGATCACCGTCCAGCGCACCTTTGCCACCGCTCGCTCCGTCGAGTTCGACGCCCTCGTCCTCGCCGGCACCCCCGCCCCGGGCGCCGACGCCCTGGGGGCCCGCGACGCCAAGGCCGGCGAACCGGGCCAGGGGGGCGCCGCCGTGGACCCGCGCCTCGCGATGCTGGTCTCCGAGGCGTTCCGGCACGCCAAGGCCATCGGCGGCTGGGCGGGCGCGGAGACCGTCCTGGCGGCGGCCTCGGTGCCCACCGGCGCCCCGGGCGTGATCCTCGCCGACAGCGGCGAGGCGGTCCTGTCCGGCCTGACCCCGCTCCTGGCCAAGCACCGCGTCTGGGACCGCTTCCCCGCCGCGCTCTGACCCGCCCCGTACGCGCCACGGATGTGCCCGCCGTCCCGGACGGCGGGCACATCCGCGTACGGGGCGAACCCACGCCTCCGTACCGCCAACGTCCTTCTTCGGAAGGTCCGTTGCCGCACACGGGCAGGGAAGTGGCGATCTGACCGGGCGAGTTGCGGCGATTTGCCCCTTCACTTTTTAAGAAACCTTGTTGAGAAAGTCATAGCTCTGTGAAGGCCCGTTGATTTGCACTCGTCAATCGGTCAGGGTTTCGAGCGAGCCGCCGGAGAGTTTCCTTCCGGTGGCCCAACCCCCCACAAATCCTGACGAGGAGAGCCTTCTTTCATGGCAACTCACAAGCGCGTCCGCAAGTTCAGGATCGTCGCCGTCGCGACCGCGATCACCGCGGCGGCCGGAGTGACCGTCGCCACCGGCCCGTTCGCCGGCGCGGCCCCCACCCCCGCCGAGGGCACCGTCCACGGCCTCGGCGCGGCGAACGCCGTGGCGGGCAGCTACGTCGTGCTGCTCAACGAGACGACCGACAAGGCCGGCAAGACCGAGCTGGCGAAGGAGTACGGCGGCACGCTGCGCCGCAGCTACGACTCCCGCGTCAACGGATTCTCCGTCAACGACCTCACCGAGACGGAGGCCAAGCGGCTCGCCGCCGACCCGGCCGTCGCCAAGGTCGTCCAGAACCGCACCTTCACCATCAACGAGACCCAGGACAACCCGCCCTCCTGGGGCCTGGACCGGGTCGACCAGGCGGACACCGCCGGGGACCGGAAGTACACCTACCCCGATGCCGCGGGCGAGGGCGTCACCGCGTACGTCATCGACACCGGCGTCCGCGTCAGCCACGGCGACTTCGGCGGACGCGCCACCGACGGCTTCGACGCCGTCGACAACGACAACACCGCCCAGGACGGCAACGGCCACGGCACCCACGTCGCCGGCACCATCGCCGGAACCGCCCACGGCGTGGCCAAGAAGGCGAAGATCGTGGCCGTCCGCGTCCTCGACGACAACGGCTCCGGCACCACCGAGCAGGTCATCGCCGGCATCGACTGGGTCACCGAGAACCACCAGGGTCCGTCCGTCGCCAACATGAGCCTCGGCGGCAGCGCCGACCCTGCCCTCGACGAGGCGGTCAAGAAGGCCATAGCCTCCGGCGTCACCTTCGGCGTCGCCGCCGGCAACGAGTCCTCCGACGCCGGCCAGGGCTCCCCGTCCCGCGTGCCCGAGGCGATCACCGTCGCCTCCTCCACCAAGGACGACCAGCAGTCCAGCTTCTCCAACTTCGGCTCCGTCGTGGACATCTACGCCCCCGGCTCGGACATCACCTCCGCCTGGAACGACAGCGACACCGGCACCAAGACCATCTCCGGTACGTCCATGGCCACCCCGCACGTCGTCGGCGCCGCCGCCGTCTACCTCGCCGGCCACCCCGACGCCACCCCGGCCCAGGTCGCCGAGGCGCTGACCGGCGGTGCGACCGCCGACAAGATCGGCAACGCCTCGCCCGGCACCGCCAACAAGCTTCTGAAGATCGTGGAGTAGCCCCCACCCGCCCGACGACGGCCCGCCGCGCCCCCTCCCAGGAGGGCGCGGCGGGTTCTTTCGGCTACGGGGTCAGCGCCCGCGCCGCCCCCGGCCGGCGGGCCCGCGGTCCTCCTCGTCCTCCCCTTCTTCCTCGTCTCCTTCCGCCCCTTCGTCCTCGTAGTCCTCGGCGTACTCCTCGCCGGGCTCCGACTCCTCGTCCTCGTACTCCTCCTCGTCCCCCTCCCCGGGTTCCTCGGGGCCGTCCTCCTCGTACCAGTCCTCGGGCTCCCCCTCCTCGTCCCCTTCTCCCTCTTCCTGTTGCTGCTGTTCCTCCTCCAGGGCCTCCTCGTGCGTGCGGACCACCTCGCCGTCGCGGATCTCGCCGCGCCAGCCCTCGGGCTCGTCGTCGGTGAGGGTCACGTGCCGGCGGAAGTGCTTCACGTCGAGCCGCAGCCGACGGCCCTGGGCGCGCCAGAGGTTGCCCGTCTTCTCGAAGAAGCCGGAGGGGTAGTACTCGACGGTGATCAGGACCCGGGTGAGCGACGGGCCCAGCTCGTGGAAGCTGACACAGCCCCGGGTCGATCCCTTAGCCCCGTCCGAGGTCCAGACGATGCGCTCGTCCGGCACCTGCTCCTGGACCGTCGCCTTCCAACTGCGGGTGGAGGGCCCCACCTTGACCTTCCAGTCGCTGGAGGTCTCGTCGCCCTGGGAGACGTTGCGCACGCCCTTCGTGAAGCCACTGAAGTCCTCGTACTGCGTCCAGTGGTCGTACACCCTCCGGAGCGGAGCGCCCACGTCGATCGTCTCGACGATGCTGGTGATCTTCTGGGTCCCGCTCTTCCGTTTGCCCTTCCCCTTGCCGCCGAACAGGTTCGACGCAGTATCGGTGACCTTGTCCTTCAGGCTGCCGAACGTGTGGCCCACCATCGCCTTGACGGGCGAGTCGCCTTGAAGCATGCGCCCGCCGATGTCCGCGATGCTGCCGCCGTTGTCGGCCACGTCCTGGAGCCGGTCGGTGACGTCCCCCAGCTTGTCCGTGGCCTTCTCGGCCAGTTGGCCGGTCTGGGCGGAGAGGTAGTCGCCGACTTCGCCGAGCAGCCGGTCCAGTCCGGATCCCGACTCCTTGGCGGAGGTGCGGTTCTCGGGTGCCATGACCTACCTCCGCGCCGACGGCTTGCGCGCGGCCGTCTTCTTCGCGGCGGTCTTCTTCGCCGCCGGCTTGCGTGCCGTGGTCTTCTTGGCCGCGGTCTTCCTGGCGGGAGCGCTCTTCTTCGCCGCCGTCCCCTTCTTCGCAGGGGCGCTCTTCTTCGCCGCCGTCTTCTTGGCCGGTGCCTTCTTCGCGGCCGGTTCCGCGGCCGTCTTCTTCGCCGCGGCCTTCTTGGCGGGTGCGCTCTTCCGGGCAGGAGCGGTCTTCTTCGCCGGAGCCGTACCGCGTCCTTGGGAGGGCTTGCGCGTGCGGGACGACAGACGCGAGGGCCGACTCGGTTCCGGCTCCTCCTGCTCCTCCGGCTCGTCCTCCTCGGCCTCTTCGTCCTCCTCCGGTTCCTCGTCCTCCTCCCACGCGTCCTCGTCCTCCTCGTACTCCTCGGGTTCCTCGTCCTCGTAGCCCTCCTGGTCCTGCCGGTCCTCTTCCTCGTCCTCGTAACGCCCTTCCTCGTCCTCCTCGCCCCCGCCGCTGCCGATCGCCAGCGTCCGCTCGTGCAGCGAGTCGGCGAGGTCGGCGAGCTTGCGGTCCGCCGCGGCCTTGAGCGCCTGGCGGCCGACGTTCAGGGTCTCGCCCTTCAGCTGGTCGCCCATCTCCGCGACCTGGGGTATGTCCTTGAGCCTGCTCAGACCCTCCGCCACGAGCTGCCGGGGTTCGAGGCCGAAGCGCCGCCCCGCCAGATAGGTCGCCGCCGTGAACGCGAGGCGCCCCTTCTTCGTCCGTCCCAACACGTAGCCCCCGGCCACCGCGGCCGCCAGAGCGATCTTGGACGCGTCATCCATGGCCTCTGTCCCTTCACCGGGCGCACGCGGCCTCGCCGTCACCTCGTACGGAACTCTCCGTACCGGGTCGCACCTCCGCGCACACTTCCGTGGAGGGCGTCCCTTTCGGGCGGTGGGGAACGAGCCTGCTCTCCCGGGCATGGCTTTTATCCCTATATCATGAAATTCTAGCCTCAACTGGCTGCACGTCCTCCGGAAGTGCCACATGGTTTCAGCAGATTCGGAACGCCCCCGGCGGGCCGCCCCGCGCGCCGACGCCGAACAGCGGGAACGCGCCCCCTCCCGGCGCCGACCCGCACCGCGCCGGGCCAAGGCCGTCGACGCCGGTTCGGCGATGAGTTCGGCCGCCGAGCAACTGGCGAAGCTGCTCGGCCGACCGCCCGAATCGGTCTCCTCGCTCAGACCCACCGACTCGGGGTGGGAGGCGCAGGTGGAAGTGGTGGAGCTGGAACGCATCCCCGACACGACCAGCGTGCTGGCCAGTTACAAGGTCGCACTCGACGAGGAAGGCGCGCTGATCTCCTTCGAACGCACCCGCCGCTACAGCCGCGGGATGATCGATCGGCCGTTCTGAGCACGGTTCGGCCGTGAAGGGAGGCACCATGACGATGGTGCCGCAGGGCGGCGGCAGTGCCGTCGGCAGGGGCGGAGGCTCCTCGGGAACCCTCTACGACGTCCTGGAGCTCATCCTGGACCGGGGCCTGGTGATCGACGTCTTCGTCCGCGTCTCGCTGGTGGGAATCGAGATCCTCAAGATCGACGCCCGGATCGTGGTGGCCAGCGTGGACACCTATCTGCGCTTCGCCGAGGCCTGCAACAGGCTCGACCTGGAATCCGGCCGCAAGGCTCCGGCGCAGCTTCCCGAGGTCGTCGGCGGCATGATGGAGGGCGGGGCCCACGGCAAGTCCAAGGGAGCGCTCAGCGGGGCGGTCGACGCCGTCACCGAGTCCCTGACCGGGAAGTCCCGCGGCGACGAGGAACCGGACGAGGAGGAGGAAGCGGAGGAGGAGCCCGCTCCCCGACGCCGGCGACCCCCCGCCCGACGCGCGGCGCGCCGGGAGAAGGAGTGACCGATGGCCCTCTACGTCTACGCGATCACGGGGAAGGACCACCCCCTCGCCGTCGGGGACGTGACCGGCGTCGGCGCCGATCCGTCCCCGGTGCGCGCCCTCGCGTGCGGACCGCTGTACGCCGTGGTCAGCGACGTCTCCGAGGAGATCCGGCCCAAACGGCGCGACCTGCTGATCCACCAGGAGGTGCAGGAGCGCCTCATGGAGGGCGGCCCGGTCCTGCCCCTCCAGTTCGGCTACACCGCCGTCGACGAGGAGGTGGTCGAACAGGCGCTCCGCAAGGACGCCGAGGGCTACCTCGCCAACCTGGAACGGCTCGACGGCTGCGCCGAGTACCACGTGCGGGCCTCCCGGAACGAGGAGGAGCTCCTGCGGCAGATCCTGCGGGAGACCCCCGAGACCCGGGAGCTGAACGACCGGATCCGCGCCGGGGACCCGGACCCCCAGCTCCCGCTGACCCTCGGCCGCGCGGTCGCCGCGCAGGTGCAGGAACGGCAGGACGCGCTCGCGGCCGGACTGACCGACGCCCTCGTCCCGTACGCCAGGGAGCACGACGTCCGGCCCGCGTCCGGCGACGACTTCCTCAACCTCTCGCTGCTGGTCCCCGACGACCGGAGGGAGGAGTTCCTCACGGCGCACGCGGGCCTCGTCCGGCAGCTCGGGGACGGGGTGGAGTTCCGGCTGAGCGGCCCCCTGCCGCCGTACAGCTTCGTGCGGTAGCGGAAGACGGGCGAGGAAGGAGGAGGAACGGGGATGGGACTGCTCACGCAGCTGCTCACGCTTCCCGTCGCCCCGGTGCGCGGCGCCGTCTGGGTCGCCCGGAAGGTCGTGGAGACGGCGGAGGAGGAGTACTACGACCCGGCCCCCGTCTGGCGGGAGCTCCGGGAGCTGGAGGGCCGGCTCGTACGGGGAGAGATCGACCAGGAGGCCTTCGACCGGCGGGAGGACGAACTGCTCGACCGGCTGGACGAGATCGACGCCTACCGGCGGGGTCCGCGATGACCCGGAAGCGAGGCCGCCGTGTCTGACCCCCTGCCCGACCGGTTCGGGTCCGTCCCCTCCCGGGCGGCGCCGGTGCCGTACGGGCCGAGTTCCTCCGCCAACCTCGCGGACATCCTGGAGCGGGTGCTCGACAAGGGCATCGTCATCGCCGGGGACATCCGCATCAACCTGCTCGACATCGAACTGCTGACGATCAAACTGCGGATCCTGGTCGCCTCCGTGGACAAGGCGAAGGAGATGGGCATCGACTGGTGGGAGCACGATCCCTCCCTCTCCTCGAAGCACACCGGCGGGCCCCTGGCCGAGGAGAACCGCAGGCTCCGCGCGGAGCTGGAGGCGCTGCGGCGCGAAAGGCTCGCGACGGGGGAGCCACCGGAAGCCGAGGTCTTCGAGGACGTGGAGGCCGCCGACGGCGCGGAGCCGGAAGACGAAGCGCCCCCCGCCCGGGCGACGCGGAAGAGGCCGCCACGGAAGCGCGGCACATGAACGCCCGCGAGGACCTCACCTACGTGTACGCCGCGGTCCCGGACACGCGGGAGGTACGCGCGTCCCTCGGGGGACTCCGAGGGGTGTCGGGCGCTCCCGTCTCCCTCCTGGCGGCCGGGACGGCGCCCGTCGCGTTCGTCGTCAGCCGGGTCGCGCCGGACGAGTTCGACGAGCGGACGCTGAAGGCCCGGTTCGAGGACCTGGAATGGCTGGAGGGCGTCGCCCGCGCCCACCACGAGGTCGTCCAGACCGTCGCCCGCCACGACACCGTCCTCCCGCTACGCCTGGCGACCGTCTACCAGAACGACGACCGCGCCCGCCGCGCCCTCACCGACCAGAGCCGGGCCTTCACCGAACGGATCGCCCTCCTCCGCGGCCGGAGCGAGTTCGGCGTCAAGTTGTACGTCAGCCCCGCGGGCTCCACCGACCGCACCGGCCGCACCGATGGCGCGGAGTCCCGCGAGGGCGCCGCCGACGACGCCTCCCTCACCCCCGGCAAGGCCTATCTGCGCCGCCGCCGGGCCCAGCACAGCGCCCAAGAGACCCGCTACCGGTACGCCCAGGAGGCCGCCGCCCGCGTCGAGGCCCTGGCCCCCCGGTTCAGCACGCACCGGGTGCGCCACCCCGCCCAGACCGGGGCCCTGGCGGGTCCGGAGGAGAACGTCCTCAACGACGCCTACCTTGTCCCGCACGACCGCGCCGAGGAGTTCCGCACGGCGCTCGCCGCCGCGGTGGAGGGCCTCGACGGCGTACGCGTCGAGGTGACCGGGCCGTGGGCCCCCTACTCCTTCGCCACGCCGTCACCACCGTCCGGCCCCGGGGCCGCCGGGGAGGGGGCGGCGCCATGACCGCCTCCCGGCCCACCGAGTCGCTGC
Organism: Streptomyces bikiniensis; assembly: GCA_000716465.1. Taxonomy (GTDB): domain Bacteria; phylum Actinomycetota; class Actinomycetes; order Streptomycetales; family Streptomycetaceae; genus Streptomyces; species Streptomyces bikiniensis. The sequence goes on along the minus strand of JNWL01000004.1, from coordinate 92,301 downwards.
CCGGCCGGCAGGTCGCCCTGGTCGACCTGCTCGACAGGCTGCTCAGCGGGGGAGTGGTCCTCTCCGGCGACCTCGTCCTGTCGATCGCGGACATCGACCTCGTCCGCATCTCGCTCCGCGCCCTGATCGTCTCCGTCGACTCGGAGGCGGACCCCTTGGCACCACCGGACCGGGAGGGGACGGTGAACGCCCCACCGGACCGGGAGCGGACGGTGAACGCCCCACCGGACCGGGAGCGGACGGTGAGCGCCCCACCGGACCGGGAGCGGATGTGAACGACGAGGCGGACCCGGCGCCGGGGGAGCGGAGGCGCCCTCCCGAGCCGCCCCCGTCCCTGCGCAGAGCGGGCGCCGCCCTGAACGACGCCTTCCGCCTCCTCCAGGCCCCGCCCGCCCCGGCCGACGAACCCCCGCGACCCGCCCGCAGGCTCCGGACCGACCACGAATCGGTGGAGGAGGACCTGCTCAAGCTCGTCCTCACCGTCGTGGAGCTCCTGCGCCAGCTCATCGAGAGGCAGGCGCTGCGGCGCGTCGACGCGGGCGACCTCACCGACGACCAGGAAGAGGAACTGGGCGCCACCCTGATGGCCCTGCACGACGCCCTGTCCGACCTCTGCGCCGAGCACGGCTACACGCTCCAGGACCTCAACCTCGACCTCGGCCCGCTCGGCCCCCTGCTGCCGCGGGAGGACTGAGCCCCACGGCTCCGGTTCACGTCATCGGGCGGAGACGGTGATGCCCGCCAGGTCGAGGGCCCTGGCCACGGCGGGCAGGTCCAGCGGCGCGTCGTCGTGCCGGGCGGGCCGCAGCCGTCCGAGGAGAAGCTCGGGTCGCAGCCGGTGCGCCTCGGCGTCGGCCAGGAAACCCGCCGCGTCCGCCCCGCCGCCGTCCGGGGCGTGGAGGTGGTCCGACAGCGCTCCCCGCACCTGCTCCCCGTCGACGAAGCCGCTCATGCCGCAGTCCAGACCGTCGTCCCGGAGGTCACCGGGATACGGCGCACGGGCCCAGGCCCCGTCCTCGTACCAGTAGACGCAGCCCAGTTCGTACCCCTCGATCAGGTCGCGCAGTTCGGCGTACGGGAGCCAGTCCGGCCCGCCCGCCAGCATGTCGATCGGCGTCGCGTGCCACTTCACACCGCTCGACTCGTCCTCGCCGTAGAGCACGAAACGGCCCTCGCCCATCCGGGACATGGTCCACCAGGTGCAGCCGGAATCGTCGTGGTGCAGCCCCTCGGCATCGATCCAGAGCCCGGTCCGGTAGCCGCTCGCGCGCCCCTCCTCCGCGGTGGTCGCCCCGATGGCGGCGAGCAGTGCCCACCGGCCCCACAGCGCCTCGCCCGGCGGAAGGTCCTCCGGAAGTCCCGGCCGGTGAATGGTCATGCGTGCCCCCGTGCGTTCTCGCCCCGATGATGATCACACCAACAGTACGGTCCCCCCGGCGACCGGCCGCACGGCCCCGCCGGCCCTGCCCCACGGGTCAGGAACGGCCGGCCGTGGCGAAGATCCAGCGGTTGGCCGCCGGGGCGTCGCCCAGTCCTGCCGCAGGTCGGCGGCGCACGGGCGGTGCTCGGCGACGGGCTCCGCCCCGTGCCGTCGAGCACCGACTGGCTGAAGGCCGGCACGCCGGTCGAGTCGATCTCGTGGACGACGGTTCCGGCGGGCCCGTCGAGCCGGAAAGGTTCGGGAGTCAAGGCCCGCGCCCAGCAGCACCACTTGGCGCGCGCCCGCCCGCGCGGACGCCATCAGGTGGTCGTCCAGGATGCGGGTCCTCAGCCCGAAGCACGGCCGAGCCTGCCCCACAGCGGGTCCGAGTCGCAGCCGGGGACCTCGTCGGGGTGGGGCGGCCAGTCGGCGGTGTCCGGCGCCACCCGGACGAAGGCGGCGGCGAACAAGTCGCGGGCGAGCGCGTCGGCGAACTCGTTCACGGCGGCGTCGAACCGCCGCGGGTCGAGCACGGCGGCGGTGAACCCCTCGGGGCTGATCCGCCCGTCGCCGTCGCCGTCGCCGTCCAGCTCGGCCAGGAGCGTGTCCCCGTACCGGCGGAAGGCGTCAAGAGCCGTGCCCCGGCCTTCCCTGCGGCCTTTCCTTCGGATTTTCCTCCGGCCTTCCTTCCGTCCGCTGACGGAGGAACGCCCGTTCCGGACAGGCCGGAACGGGCGGGGGAACGGCAGGGAGGCGGGTCGGGAGGCGCGGTCAGTCGCGGTCGACTTCCTGGCGGAGGACCCGCCGCTCGGTCGTGGAGACCTCGTACGTCGTCTTGTCCCAACTGCTGGTGTCGACGACGTCCACCGACCAGGAGTCGTCGTCCAGCTCCACGGCCGTGACGGTGCCCTTGTTGTCCTGGGTGGCCGTCTGGACCGCCTGCTCCGGCGTGACCGTGGTCCGCTTCAGCCGGTCGGCCAGCTCCTGCTTGTCCTCGGCGTCCTGGTCCGCGTCCGGCTCGTCGCTGATGACCTTGCCGCTGACGCCGTCGACCCAGACGTCGTGGAGGGTGCCGTCCGCCGTGGCGACGCTCGTGTGCCACGCCGGTGTCCGCGCTCCCGCGCCCTCCGACGGGCTCGCGGAGGCGGTCGCGCCGGCGCTCGCGGACGGGGAGGCGGACGCGGTGGCGCTGCCGCTCGGCCGGGCGCTCCCGCTGGCGGTGGCGTTCGGCGGTGCCCAGGCGAGCTCGGTCTCGACCAGCTTGCCCTGGGGGACGGCGGCCACGGCGGTCTGCACGGCCTTGTCCCAGGTGATCTTCGTGGCCGGGACGAGCCGTTGGCGCTCGGCCTGGTCGTCGGTGAGCCGCGGCGAGGCGGACCCGGAGGGGGAGGCGGACGCGGAGCCCGTCGCCGTCGGACCGGTGGTGGCGGTGGTCTGGGCCGGTGCGATACGGGCGGAGGTCGTGGTGGTCTCCTTCTGCTCGGAGCCGCAGGCGGCGAGCAGAAGGGCGCAGGACGCGGCGAGGCAGGCGACGGCCGGGCCGCGCAGTCGATGTCGCAGAGAGGTACTCATGCGTCCATTCCTGACCCGGCTTCCCCGCTCCGTGACGCACCGGGCCGCGCAACCACCCGATCGCGGCCCTCCTCCGGTCCGGACGGGGGAAACCGACCTGGCTCCCCGTCCGGACCGGGCCCGCCTCATTCGTCGGACGACAGGCCGTCCCCGTTCGTGTAGCGGATCCGCGCCCACAGCGGCAGGCCGAACCAGCAGACCAGGTACCAGGCGAGCACCCCGGACACCAGCCACGGCACGTAACCGTCGTGCGTGGCCACGCGCAGGATCAGGAAGAGCGCCGAGACCAGCGTCGCGAGGAGCAGGATGAGACCGAGGAACGTGAGCCGGGACGCCCAGACGACCGCCTGGGGCTTGATGCGGCGCCCCGACACGATGCGGTGGAAGGCCACGGGCCCGATGAGGGCGCCGGTCGCCAGCGAACCGAGCACGACGGTGACGATGTAGATCGTCTTGTCGGTCTGCCCCAGACTCTGGAAATGCGGTGTGAACACCACGGTGAGCAGGAAGCCCAGCAGGATCTGCACGCCGGTCTGGGCGACCCTGATCTCCTGTATGAGTTCGGTCCAGCGCCGGTCCGCCCGTTCCTCGGGGGCCTCGCGTCTTCTGGTCCGCCGGTCGCTCTCGGGTATCTCGTCCTCAGCCATGGCGTCCTCTTTCCCGCAGGTCCGCATCCCATCCGCCCGAGTTTTCCTTCTCCCAGCGTGCGCGCCGCCCGCCGTTCCGGCCCGGCGGACGGCGGCGGGCACGCGCGCGTTGAGGAGTGCGATCACCGGAGGGCCTGCGTAGCCTGGGAGCCACCCCGGAGGCGTTCGGGGGGAGGACGAGCCGCTCCACGCCGCCGCAAGACGCCGGAGAAGAGCCGCGGAGGTCGTGTGTCGACGTACGAGGATGTCCTGGGCGATCTGCTGGCCCGTTCCCACCTGCGGTCCGGTCGGGAGCTCGCGGGCCTCGTCCAGGACGCGGGCCGCCGCATGGGGTTCCGGAGCACGGCCATGTACGTCACCGACCTCCAGCAGATCCGGCTGATCGCCCTGCCCCAGCCGGACGCCGGCCACCAGCCGACGCTCGACGTCGACACCTCCCTCGCGGGCCTGGCCTACCGCACGCAGCAGGCACAGCGGTCGAGGGACGGAGCCACCGCCTGGCTGCCGATGATCGACGGGGTCGAACGCATCGGCGTCCTGATGGTGACGGCGCCCGCCCTGGACGACGCCCTGCTCGGACGGGGTGGGACGCTCGCCGGGATCGCCGCCCTCCTCACGGTGTCGAAGTCCTCCCACAGCGACCTGCTGGTCGAGACGGAACGCGCGCGTGCCATGACGGTGCAGGCCGAACTGCTGTGGGCCTTCCTGCCGCCGCGGACCATCGGCACGACGGAGGTCACCTCCTCGGCGGTCCTCGAACCCGCGTACGACATCGGCGGCGACACCTTCGACCACACCCTGGACGACCGCGGTCTGCACCTGACCGTCATCGACTCCATGGGCCACGACCTCGCCTCCGGCGGAGCCAGTGCGGCCGGACTCGCCGCCTGCCGGGCGGCCCGCCGCTCCGGCGGTTCGCTGACCGACATCGTCACCTCGATCGACCGGATCCTCGACACCTGGTTCACCGACCGCCTCATGACCGCCGTCGTCGCCCATCTGGACACCTCCGACGGACGGCTGACCTGGATCAACTGCGGGCATCCGCCGCCCCTGCTGATCCGCCACGGCAGGGTCCTCCCGCAGGTGCTCGACCGGGAGCCCGACCTGCCGCTCGGCTGGGGGTTCCTCAGGGACTCACCACCCACCGAGCACACCGCGCGCCTCCAGCCCGGCGACCGGATCCTCCTCTACAGCGACGGCGTCACCGAGGCGCGTTCGCTCGGCGGGGACTTCTACGGCGAGGAGCGGCTGGCCGACACCGTCATCCGCGCCACGGCGGCCGGCGCCCCCGCCCCCGAGGCCCTTCGCCGCCTGGTCCAGGGCCTGCGGCAGCACCAGGGCCACAAACTGCGCGACGACGCCACCATCCTGCTCACCGAATGGCATCCGAGCGGACGCGGCGGAGGCGCACGGCCGGCGGCGGAAGGACACGACCGGATCCCGGAGGGCGAGTGATCGCTCCGGACGCGGGTAGGCGCGGCTTCGACAGCGAGACCACGGCGAACCGTCAGGAGGGTTCATGAGCACGCCCCCGAACGATCCCGTCCCTCCGAGTCCCACGCCTCCGCCGGGGCCCGGCCCCGCGCCCGGGCCGGGACCGCTGCCGGGACCGGCCCCCGGACCCGGCGGTCCGGACCCCGTCCCGCCCGCGCCGCCCCAGCCGGAACCGGACCCGCCGGCCCCGACCCCGCCCCCGGAGCCCTTCCCGCAACCCGGCCCGCTGCCCCCGCCGGGCCCCGGACCGGAACCGGTGACCTGAGCGTTCCGCGCGTCGGCCCCGCCCGAGGAAGACAGGGCGGGGCCGACGCGCGTACGGGACGGGCCGTCCGGCCGGGGAGCTCAGCCGGTGCCGAGCGGCGGCACCCGCTCGGACGCGGGAGGCGGCCCGGGCGCCGTGCCGTCGCCGAACGGGCGCCCGCCGAGCTCCTCCCGGCCGTGCGCCGAGAGCCAGTTGCGGGGATCCGGGCCCAGGGGGACGATCCCCGTCGGATTGATGTCGCGGTGGACGACGTAGTAGTGCGTCTTGATCTGCTCGAAGTCGACGGTGTCGCCGAAACCGGGCGTCTGGAACAGGTCCCGCGCGTACCCCCACAGCGCCGGGAGCTCGGTCAGCTTCCGGCGGTTGCACTTGAAGTGGCCGTGGTAGACGGCGTCGAACCGCACGAGGGTCGTGAAGAGGCGGACGTCGGCCTCCGTGATCGTGTCCCCGACCAGATAGCGCCGGTTCCCAAGCCGCTCCTCCAGCCATTCCAGCCGGTCCCACAGCCTCCGGTACGCCTTGTCGTACGCCTCCTGGCCGCTCGCGAAACCGCACTTGTAGACGCCGTTGTTGACGTCCCGGTACACCTTCTCGGCCACGTCGTCGATCTCGTCGCGCCACTTCTCCGGATAGAGCTCCGGCGCGCCGTCCCGCTGATGAGCCGTCCACTGGCTGCCCAGGTCGAGCGTGATCTGCGCGAAGTCGTTGGTCACCACCGCGCCGGTGGGGACGTCGACGATCGCGGGCACGGTGATCCCGCGCGCGTAGGCGGGGTCCCGCCGGAAGAACGCCTCCTGGAGCCGTTCGATCCCGAGGACCGGGTCCCTGCCGTCCGGGTCCAGGTGGAAGGACCAACTGCGCTCGTCGTGCACGGGCCCCGCGATGCCCATCGACAGGACGTCCTCCAGGCCCATGAGGCGCCGGACGATCGCGGCCCGGTTCGCCCACGGGCACGCGCGGGCGATGACCAGCCGGTACCGTCCGGGCTCCACGGGATACCCGTCCCGGCCGTCGGCCGTGACCCTCGTCGTGATGTAGTTCCGGTCGCGCTCGTACTCACCGTCGCCAGCCATGGCCACGAGCGTAGCCCGCTCCGTACGGCTCCGCCCGGGATCAGCCGGCGGCGCCGCCCGGTCCTCCGGGCTTCGCCCGCAGGACCGGCATCATCGTCTCGACGGCGGCGTCCCGTGCCAGGTGGTCGAGGATCATCCGGTTGATCCGCTCCGGCTGCTCCAGCGGCACCAGGTGGGAGGCGCCGGGCACCACGGCCAGCTGTGCCCCGGGGATCGCGCGGTAGAGGGCGGCGGTGTGTTCGAGCGTCATCAGGTCGTCGTCGCCGACCACGACCAGGGTGGGCGCCCGTACGCCTCCCAGCTCCTCGGGAGAGAGCGTCGGCTGGGTCCGCCACATGTCGACCACCTTGGCCGCCACCACCGGCCAGTGGTCGGCGCCGTCCGGCGTGACGGCCGCGTACATCTCGCGGAAGAACTCCATGTCCGGGCTGTCGGGCGTCATCTCGTCGAGCACCGCCGGATCGGTGAAGCACTCGGGACCGGGGCGGAAGTTCGCCCCGATCGCCACGATCCCGCGGACCAGGTCGGGCCGGGCGGCGGCGACGAGCAGCGCGACGACACCGCCGTCGCTCCATCCGACCAGATGCGCGGGCCCCCCGACCACCCGCTCCAGGAACGCCACCGTGTCGTCCGCCATGTCCCGGTACGACAGCGGCCCGGTCACGTCGGGGGTGTGCCCGTGCGCGCGCCGCTCGGGCAGGAAGAGGCGGTAAGCGGCGGCGAGGTCGGGGCGCTGGGCGCCCCACGTCTCGTTGGTGCAGAAGCCGCCGTGCAACAGGACCAGCGGGTCGCCCTCGCCCTCGGTCTCGTACCAGGTCCTGACCCCAGGAAGGTCAGCGTATGCGCCCATCGTCCCAGGCCCTCTCCGGCTCGCCCCCTGCCCCCGCCCAGTCTCCGCCGGGCGCCGGAGGGCCGCAAACGGTGGTCCCACCGGCCCGCGCGGCACCCGCCGGCCGGCGTTCGAACACGCCACGGGGGTTCGAACGGAGAAGACGGGGCACCCGGTCATTCCGATCAGAGAGGGGTGAAGGGGCATGAGCGCAGGGGGGTCGACCACGGCCGTCGCGAGAAGAGCGGCCCGTGGGGACGTGGTGCGAGCGGGAGCCCGGGCGGGATTCGTCGCGCGCGGAGTCCTGTACCTGCTCATCGGGGTCCTGGCCGTCCGCATCGGCCTGACGGGCACGGGCGAGCAGGCCGACAAGGGGGGCGCCCTCGCGCAGGTCGCCGAAACGCCGTTCGGAGCGGTGATCCTCTGGGCCCTCGGCATCGGGCTCGTCGGGATGGCGCTGTGGCGCCTCTCGGAGGCCCTGTTCGGCGGCGCGGGCCCGAAGGGTGACAAACCTGCCAAGCGGGCCGTGTCCGCCGCCCGGTTCGTCTTCTACGCCGTCTCGGCCTTCTTCGTCCTGTCCTTCGCGGCGGGGAACCGGGACAGCGGCGCCGGCTCGACCGACCGTCAGAGCCACGACATCACCGGCCGCCTCCTCGACCTTCCGGCAGGGCAGTGGCTGGTCGGCGCGGCGGCCGTGGGCTTCCTGGGCGCGGGCCTGTGGATGGGCGGCCGGGCCGTGATGCGGAAGTACCGCAAGCGCCTGACGTGGGCCGCGATGTCCGAGAAGCAGCGGCGCTTCATGGACGTGACCGGCGTCGCCGGGGGCGTCGGACGCGGACTCGTCTTCGCAGCCATCGGCTTCTTCGGCCTGAAGGCGGCCGTCCAGTTCGACCCGAACGAGGCCAAGGGCATGGACGACGCGATCCGTTCGTTCGCACAGACCCCCGCCGGGCCGTGGCTGCTGGTCGCCGTGGCCGTCGGACTCGTCCTCTTCGGGACCTTCTCCTTCGGCCAGGCGAAGTGGCGCGACGTCTGATCCGCCGGCCTCGGCCCGGGCGCCCCGCACGCGCACGCGTGCGGGGCGTTTCCGTGCGGGGCGTCTCCACGACCGCGGCTCAGTCGCCGTAGCGGCCGGTGTCGACCTCCCAGCGGTGGTAGCCGGCGATCCAGGAGGCGAGACCGTCGACGTACCGGCGGGCGGCCTCGTGCCCGGCGGGGGAGAGGCCGAGGAGGTCGCAGATCCCCGGGACCTCGGCGGAGAGCCCCACGAAGCGGTCGACCATCCCCTGGGCCTCGCGCATCACCTGGGCGGCCGCCTCCTCGGGGGTGCCGCCGCGCTCCTCGCGGACGATCATCACCATGTTGGCGACATCGCCCCGCGCCAGCTCCTGCGCGTACGAGTGCACGTCGTTGGTGAACGACGGTATGTCGGCCGCCAGCTGGCGCATCAGACGGAGGGTCGGATGGTGCAGCACCTCCTGCGGCACCTCGAACCGGTTGAGCCGCTCGACCATGTCGAAGAGCGTCTCCATGGCGGCCGTGCCCCGGCGGAGCGCCAGATAGCCCTCCCGGTCCGGGCGCCGCCCGGAGAGCCGCCCGGCGGCCTCGGCGGGGTGGCAGGCGAAGTACCACTCCCAGTTGTAGGCGCTCCTGGCCCGCCACCGGGCGGACATGCCGCGCGCACTGCGCTCCCAGAGGTCGGCGAAGGCCCGCTCCACGGGGGTGCGGGCGCCGGGCGGGGGGCCGTCCCCGTGCAGGAGGGCCGTCAACCGGGTGCAGACCTCCGCCACCCGCGCCGGGGACCGGCCGAGACCACTGTCGAACCCGTCGTCGAAGAGGAAGTAGAAGCCGAGCAGGTCCACGGCGAGGGCGAGGTCGCCGGTGGCGCAGTCGGGACTGGTCAACGCGGCGAGCCGGGGCACGTCCCACCGGTCGTACACCGCCCGGTCGACGGCCCCGCCCAGTCCCTCGTGGCGCCGCAGCCACTCCTGGTGGAGCAGGGCGGCGGGCTCCCGGTCCGGATGGCTGTGCGGCGGGAAGGGAAGGTCGAGCACTGCGGCATGGAACACGGGCACCCCCAGAGCATCGGGCCCGGGTGCCCCCAACGCCCCCCGGCGCGATCGAAGATTACTTGAATTGATCACTAACTGCCAGGAATAACAAGGGGATCGAATCCGGATCGCCCCGGCCGGAAACCGGTCGGCGGTCGCGGCGGCGGCCGCCCGGCGTGGTCAGCGGCGATCCGTTCCGCGCGGCCGCCGCCGGCCCCCCGGAGCCCGGCCCGGACCTGTCCGAGACCCGCCTCCGGTCCCTCACGTAGAGTGGGGCCCGGGCCGTGACTGGCGCTTGAGGTGGACCACCACCGGGGAGCGGCCCGGCGGAGCGCGCCCCCTGGCGCGATCGTGCCGAATGCCGTGCGCCTGGGCGAACCATTCGGTCAGAGACGACGCCCGGGAGTTTCCATGTCCACCAGCACCGCCGCCCTCATGGACGGTACGGCCCTCGCCCGCCGCACGGTCGAGGAGACCGCCGCCCGCGCCGCCGAGGTCACCCGCCGCACCGGCGTCACCCCCTGTCTCGCGACCGTCCTGGTCGGCGAGGACCCGGCCTCCGTGACGTACGTGAAGATGAAGCGGAACCGCTGCGCGCAGGCCGGGATCCGCTCCCGGCACGTCGAGCTGCCCGCCACCACGACGACCGAGGAGCTCGTCGCCGCGATCACCGCCCTCTCCCTGGACCCCGAGGTCCACGGCATCCTCCTCCAGCACCCGGTCGGCCCCCACATCGACGAGCGCGCCGCCTTCGAGGCGATCGCCCCGGAGAAGGACGTCGACGGCGTCACCACGGCCTCCTTCGCCGCCATGGGCTTCGGCCTCCCCGGCTTCGTCTCCTGCACGCCCGGCGGCATCATGCGCCTCCTCGACGCGTACGACGTCGAGCTGAGCGGCAAGCGGGCCGTCGTGGTGGGGCGCAGCGCCATCCTCGGCAAGCCGGCCGGTCTGCTCCTCCTCGGCCGCGACGCCACCGTCACCTACTGCCACTCCCGCACCCGGGACCTCTCCTCGGTCGTCCGCGAGGCCGACGTCCTCGTCGCCGCCGTCGGCAGGCCGAACTTCATCAAGGGCGAGGACATCAAGCCCGGTGCCGTCGTCGTCGACGCCGGATACAACCCGGGCAACGTCGGCGACGTCGACTTCGCGTCGGCCGCCGAGCGCGCCTCCCTCATCACCCCGGTCCCCGGCGGTGTCGGCCCCATGACCATCGCCGTGCTCCTCGCCCAGACGGTCGAGGGCGCCGAGCGCCAGCTGGGCCTGTAGGACGACCGTGGCGGAGAGGCGGCAGGGCGCGCGTTCGGCGGTCCGCACCGTGCTGTACGGGCGGCGCCCGGCCGACGGGGAAAGCCCGCGGCGCGGGCGCCGACCGGCGGCGCGGCGCGTCGGCCGGTTCGGCACGCCGCTCGTCCCGCTGCTCACGGCCGCCCTGGTGGCGACCGTCTTCCTCTCCGTCCGGGACGACGGCGGGAACGACGGGACCACGACCGGCGCACCGTCCTCCACCGTCACCGGGGCCGCCGGCCCGGACACCACCCCTTCCGCGACCGGCGGCCCGGCGCCCGGCACGTCCGGCACGTCCGGCGCCGGGGCCACCGACACGCCGGAGCCCGGTACGACGGGGGACGGCGCGCCGACGACCGCGCCCGCCCGGGACGGCACGCCGACGCGTACGGGGTCCGAGGGACGGACCCCGCGCACGAGCACGCCACCGGCGCCGTCCCGGGACGGGAACACCGCACCCGCGCAGACCGCCCCGGCCCCCTCCGGGCGCCCGAAGGGCGAACGACGCCCCGAGCGGCCCGTCTCCTTCGAGGCGCTGCGCGTGGGCGACTGCTTCGACATCGACCGCGACGCGCCGGGCACCGCCGTCCGCCGCCCCTGCGACACGCCGCACTCCGCCGAACTCGTCGCCCGGCCCCGGCTGACCGGCCGCTACGCCACGGACCGGGCGGTGAAGGAGGCGGCCGCGGCACTCTGCCGCGAGCCGCTGCGCCGCAAGGCCGCCCGGCAGCCGCTCGGCACGCGCTGGACGACCTTCGTCCAGTACCCGTACCGGACGAGCCACCTCCTCGGCTCGGACACCGTCGCCTGCAGCCTGGTCGCCCCCTCCACGGCCGGCGGCAGGATCAGCCACCGGCTCAGATGACACCCAACCGGTGCGGGCGGGACCTCGTCGGTCCGGGCGGCCGGTACTCCGCCGGGCCGGGTGGTCGGCACCCTGTGCGTCCGGGTGGCGTCCCGTCGGGCCGGGACCCGGCGGCCCCGGCCCCGTGCGGCCTCCCGACTCAGCCGGCGCCCGCCGCGAAGGCGGTGGCCAGGGCCGCCGCCGGGTCCCGGTCCGACGGACCCGCCGGAGCCCAACGGCCGGCGGACTTGAGGTACGGCCACCAGCGGCCGTCCTCGCCGAGCCGCAGCTGCGCCTCCGCGCCCACGGCCGTCCACCGTGCGCCGCCCGCCCGCCGCAGCACCGGCCGCTCGTCGTCCTCCCAGGCCTCCGCGAGCCGCGCCCCGGCACGGACCAGCGCCTCGGCGTCCGGTGTCCACTCCTCCTCCAGTACGGCGAGGGCGGCGGCGCCCCCGAACCGCCACGCGCGCGTGGCGAGGTCCATGTCCGCCCGCGACCGGCCCGAACCGGCGGCGAGCCGCGCCGCGACCCACGGAGCGGGGGCGTCCGCGGCGAGCCGCACCGCGTCCTGGGCACCCGTCAGGCCCGCCTCCGCCAACTCCGGTGCGTCCCCGCCCGCCCCCAGCGCCTCGACGAGCAGCCGGTGCGCACGGCCGGCCGCGTCCGCCGCGAGGAATTCGAGGGCCGCCGGCTCCACTCCCGGCTCCGGCTCGGTGTCCGTGTCCAGGCACGGCACCCGGCCCGGCGCCTCCGGGGCGACCGGAGGCGCGGGCAGCGGCGGCAGCAGGAACGCCGACGCGTACGCCTCCTCGGCCGACACGCCCGGCATCCCACCGGTGTCCTCGGGGGAACCGCCGTCCCCGTCGCGCGCCACGGGAGCGGCGGCGCGCGAGGCACTGCGCGCCTGGAGCTGGTCCAGCAGGGTGCGCTCGCCGCGTCCGCGCATCAGGAGCAGCACGAAGGGGTCCTCGTCCAGGAGGCGCGCCACCTGGTAGCAGAGCGCCGCCGTGTGCGGGCAGTGGTCCCAGGCCTCGCAGCCGCACTCCGGATCGAGGTCGCCGACGCCCGGCAGCAGATCGATCCCGGCCGCCGCCGCGTCCTCCACCAGGTGCGGCGGCATCTCGCGGTCGAGGAGCGCCGCGATGTGGCCCGCGCTGTCCACCGCGAGGTCGAGCAGCCGCTCCCACTCCTCCTCGGAGAACTCCCGCACCAGCACGTCGCTCCGGTGCGCCGTGCCGTCCCGGTCCTTGACCACCGCGGTGATCCGGCCGGGCCGCACCGACACGGCGCCCACCGCCCCCGCGCGCGCGTGCCGGCGTCCCGCCTTGAGCTGCTGGTTGTCGAGCGCCGTGTCCTCCAGGGCCTTGAGCCACGTCAGGCCCCACCAGGTCCGGGTGAACGCCCCGCCCCGGGCCGGCGGCAGCGCCGCGAACGTCCGCTCGTCGTTCCCGTGTCCGTACTCGCTCATCGTCCGTCCCCTCGCAGTCGCACCAGCTCGGCCAGTTCGGCGTCGGTCAGTTCGGTCAGCTCCGGCGGCATGTCCCCGCCTGCGCCGAGGACGGAGTCCGCCAGCTCCCGCTTGCGGTCGAGCATCGCGGCGATCCGGTCCTCGATCGTGCCCTCGGCGATCAGCCGGTGGACCTGCACCGGCCGGTCCTGCCCGATCCGGTACGCGCGGTCGGTGGCCTGGGCCTCCACCGCCGGGTTCCACCAGCGGTCGTAGTGCACGACGTGCTCGGCGCGGGTGAGGTTGAGCCCCGTGCCGGCGGCCTTCAGGGAGAGCAGGAAGACCGGGACCTCGCCGTCCTGGAAGCGGGCGACCATGGCCTCCCGCTCCGCGACCGGCGTGCCCCCGTGCAGGAACTGCGTCCGCACGCCCCGCGCCGCGAGGTGCGTCTCCAGGAGCCGGGCCATCCCCACGTACTGGGTGAAGACCAGGGTGGCGGCGCCCTCGGCGAGGATCGTGTCGAGGAGTTCGTCGAGCAGTTCCAGCTTGCCCGACCGTCCTTCGATCCTCGGGGCCTCCTCCTTGAGGTACTGGGCGGGGTGGTTGCAGATCTGCTTGAGCCCCGTCAGGAGCTTCACCACGAGGCCGCGGCGCGCCATGCCGTCGGCCGCGGAGATCGCCGCCAGCGTCTCCCGCACCACCGCCTCGTACAGACCGGCCTGTTCGGGCGTCAGCGACACGGTCCGGTCGGTCTCCGTCTTCGGTGGCAGCTCGGGCGCGATCCCGGGGTCCGACTTGCGGCGGCGCAGCAGGAACGGCCGGACGAGCGCGGCGAGGCGCGCGGCGGCGGCCGGGTCCCCGCCTCCCTCGACGGCGGCGGCGAACCGGGTGCGGAAGGCGCCCAGGGTGCCGAGCAGTCCCGGCGTGGTCCAGTCGAGGATCGCCCACAGCTCGGAGAGGTTGTTCTCCACCGGGGTGCCGGACAGCGCCACGCGTGCGCGTGCCCCGATGGTCCGCAACCGGCGGGCCGTCGCCGAGTACGGGTTCTTGACGTGCTGGGCCTCGTCCGCGACGACGAGCCCCCAGTTCCGCTCGGCGAGCCGCTCGGCGTCGAGCCGCATCGTGCCGTACGTGGTGAGGACGAAGCCGCCGTCGGGGAGCCCGTCCAGGTCGCGGGCGGTCCCGTGGAAGCGGCGCACCGGCGTGCCGGGCGCGAACTTCTCGATCTCCCGCTGCCAGTTGCCCATGAGCGAGGTCGGGCAGACGACGAGGGTGGGGCCCGCCGTCGCCGGGTCGGTCTGCCGGTGCAGGTGCAGGGCGATGACCGTGATCGTCTTGCCGAGGCCCATGTCGTCGGCGAGGCAGCCGCCGAGACCGAGCGAGGTCATCCGGTGCAGCCAGTCGAGCCCGCGCAGCTGGTAGTCGCGCAGGGTCGCGGCGAGCGCGGCGGGCTGGACCACCTCGGGCCGGCCGCCCTCGGGGTGTGCGAGCCGTTCCCGCAACCGCTCCAGCGGGCCGGTCGCCGCCACCTCGACGGTCCGCCCGTCGACCTCGGTCGTCCCGGTGAGGACGGCCGAGAGCGCGTCCACCGGCGTGACCTTGCGGTCCTGCTGGGTCCTGGCGCTGCGCACCTCGGCCGGATCGACGAGGACCCATCGGTCGCGCAGCCGCACGAGGGGCCGCCCGGCCTCGGCGAGCCGGTCGAGCTCGGCACGGGACAGCTCGTGTTCCCCCACGGCGAAACGCCAGTTGAAAGCGAGGAGGGAATCGGCGGCGAGGAGGGAGGGCAGGGAGGAGGCACCCGCGCCGGTCCCGGGACCGGCATCGGTGTCGGCCTCGGCGCGGACGTCGGTACGGGCAGCGCCGGTATCCGTGTCAGGAGCGGAGTCGGGCGCGTACGGGCCGATCACCGCCCGGGCCGTCAGCCGGTCGGCGAGTTTGCGCGGCCAGTGGACCTGGACGCCAAGGGCCGCGAGGGCGTCGGCCGCCGGACCCAGGAGCTCCGTGACCTCCTCGTCGGCCAGCTCGACCGTGTCGGGAACGGCCGCCGACAGGAGCGGGGAGAGCGGGGGCCAGGCGCGGGCGGCGCGCCGGAGGGCGAGAAGGGCGTCCATACGGGCGCGGGGCCCGAACGCCGCCCCGACCGGCCCGGATCCCGACCACACCTCGGCCGCGTCCGCGACCAGGGCCGGATCCGCGATGCCGTGCAGCTGGAGCACCGCGCGGAAGCCGGGCGCCTCCTCCGACTCGGCGGTGAAGCCGGGCAGTTCGAGGCGGAGCGAGAGGCGGACGCCCGCGTCGTGCACGGCGGCCACGTCGGCCGCCCACGCCCGCTGCTCGGGGAACGTCCCCGGCTCCTCGGCGGCGAAGGCGGGTCCGCCGGCCGCCAGCGGGGCCGCCGGGGTGCGCGGCAGGGCGTCCGCGACGGCGTCGGCGAAGGCCCGGAGCAGCGCCTCGGGTTCGGGCAGCAGGGGTGGAGCGCCGGGGGAGGCGAGGGGGAGGGGGACGGCGTGGGCCGTGGGCGGCATCGACGCGGCGAGCGTACGGAGCTTCTCCAGCTCCCCGGGGCCGAGCGGTCCGGCCCGCCACGCGTCGTGGTCGCCGGGCGTGAGACCGGGCAGGAGCAGACCGCGTGCCACGAGGTCGAGGGCGAGCAGCCCGGCGGCGCCCCAGAAGGCGGCGGCGGGGGACGCGCCCTCCGAGAACCGGGCGCGGACGAGCAGCGGCAGGGCGTCCCGTACGGAGAGGGTGCGGGCGGGGACGGTCACGGGCCGGAGGGTGTCGTCGTGCACAACCGTGAGTTCGGTGACGGCCGCCGGGGTTCCGGAGGGGCCCGGCAACGGCTCGCCGTCCGGCGACCAGAAGGCGATCCGTCCGGCGCGGGGCGGATCGGCGGGGAGGAAGACCGCGGAGTGGTGGAAGAGCTTCCGGGTGGGTTCACGGGCGGAATCATCGGGTCCGTGCGGCAGCGACAACGCATTCCTCAAATTTGACTACTGGAGCTTCGAGCGGCCGAGGATACCTCACGGGAGCACTCGGTGGGCATTCATTTCGAGTGATCCACGCCACAGGAGGCGCCGTGACCACGCCACAAGCGCACCGCGACTGCGCCACAGAGGCGCCGCGACCACGCCACAGGCGCGCCGCGACCGCGCAACAGGGGCGCCACGGGGCGGACTCCCCCTCACGAGGGTGGGGCTCTCCCCACCCGGTTCCCCCGGACCGCCCCCGGCCCGGGACGGGTGGTGACGCCATGGCTCCCGGTGGTCACGCGTCCGTACGTTCGGTGGGCGCCCACCGAACGACCCGCCGCCCCCTGGAAACCGGAGCCCGCCATGTCCCAGACCACCGTCCTGCCCCCGGCCGCCGCACCCCCCGCGGCGCCCGCCCGCGTCAGGGGCGGCAGCGAGTTCGCCCCGCTCCTGCGGACGGTCAAGGAACAGGGCCTCCTCGCACACCGACCCGGCTGGTACGCCCGCGCCATCGTCCTCAACCTCCTCGGCATCGCCGCCGTGGTGGCCGGGCTCGCCCTCGTCGGGCCCTCCTGGTGGGCCCTCCCGCTCGCCGTCCCCCTCGCCCTGTTCTCCGCCCGTGCCGCCTTCGTCGGCCACGACGCCGGCCACGCACAGATCACCGCCGACCGCCGAACGAGCCGCGCCGTCCAGCTCGTCCACGCCAACCTCCTCCTCGGGATGAGCCGGGAGTGGTGGAACGACAAGCACAACCGCCACCACGCGAACCCCAACCACCTCGACAAGGACCCGGACGTCGCCGCCGACGTCCTCGTCTTCGCCGAGCACCAGACGGCGGGCCGCACGGGCCTGCGCGGCTTCCTCACCCGCCACCAGGCCGCGCTGTTCTTCCCGCTGACGACCCTGGAGGGCATCGCGCTCAAGGCGTACGGGATCCGGGCCCTCCTCGCGAAGGACGGCCCCTGCCGCACCCGGCGCGAACGGCTCGTCGAGGGCGGCCTGCTCCTCGCCCACTTCGCCGGGTACGCGACCCTGCTCCTCGCCCTTCTCACCCCCGCCCAGGCCCTGGTCTTCGCCCTGCTCCACCAGATGCTCCTCGGCGTCCACCTGGGCATGGCCTTCGCCCCCAACCACAAGGGCATGGAACGGCCGGACCAGCACGAGGACGGCGACGGCTGGGGCCATCTGCGCCGCCAGGTGCTCACCTCGCGCAACATCCGCGGCGGCGCCCTCACCGACTGGTTCCTCGGTGGCCTCAACTACCAGGTCGAGCACCACCTCTTCCCCAGCATGCCCCGCCCCAACCTCCGGCTCGCCCAGCCCGCCGTACGGGCCCACTGCGCCGCCCTCGGCGTGCCGTACACGGAGACCGGCTTCGTGGACTCGTACCGCCAGGCCCTCGGGCACCTGCACGAGGTGGGAGCGCCCCTGCGCTCCGGGAGCGTGCCGCCGGCCGGAGAAGGCGCGACACCGGGGGGACTCATCCCGTCAGCGCGCAGGAGTTGACCACGTCACCGCCCGCCGGCCGCGCGATCGTGCGGTCCGCGGGCGGCGTCGCGCCCTCCTCGACCCAGCGCGTCAGCGCGTCGAACGCCGAGCGGTAACAGGGCAGGATCGGCCGCAGCCGGTCCGGGTACGTGTCGTACAGGCCGTCCGTGTGCGTCCCGCCCCGCACCGTGTAGTACCGGTGCAGCCGGCCCCGCCCCCGGTCGTCGACCATCCGCGCGTACACGTCGGAGTCGGTGGCGATGGGCAACAGGGCGTCCAGGTCGCCGTGGAGGGTGATGAGGGGCTTGCCGATCCGCCCCGTGAGCGCGACCTTCGCGACGGCGCGGTGGACGGACGCCGGCCGGGAGGCGTAGTCGTACGACGCGTCCGACGCACAGGGCGCGAAGATCTCCTCCGTGGTCCGGCCGGCGGTGGAACCGGGGCAGGCCGGGTCGTACGAGGGGTCGAACTCGGCCCGGAAGATCTTCTGCGTCAACCCCCAGTACGCCCGCTCGTGGTACGGCCAGAGGAAGCGCGAGTCCGGTGCGAAACCGGCCCCGACCAGGTCCTCGTCGGTGGCCCGCCCCAGGGAGCGCGCCACGGTGACGGGCAGGCCCGTCAGGAGGTTGGGACCGTCGGCGGTCCACAGCACGCCCTCCCAGTCGACCCCGCCGTCGTACAGCTCGGGCCGGTTCTCCAGCTGCCAGCGCGTCAGGTAGCCGGCGTTGGAGACACCGGTCATGTACGTGTGCTCCGGGGCCCGCCCGTACCGCTGCCGCACGGCCTTCCCGGCGGCGAGCGTCAGCTCGGTCACCCGGCGGTTCCATTCGGCGACCGCGTCGCCGGGCCTCCGCCCGTCGGTAAAGAAGTCCGGACCGGTGTTGCCCTTGTCGGTCGAGGCGTAGGCGAAGCCCCGGGCGAGCACCTGGTCCGAGATCAGCGCGTCCGTGGAGTACTGGCGGCGGGTGCCGGGCGCACCGGTGACGACGAGCCCGCCGTTCCAGCGGTCCGGCAGCCGGATGACGAACTGCGCGTCGTGGGCCCAGCCGTGCGTGGCGTTGAGCCGCGAGTCGTCGGGGAAGTAGCCGTCGATCTGGACACCCGGCACCCCCGAGGGGTTGCGGGTCCCCTTCGCGGCGAGACCGGCCTGGTCCGCCATGTCGGTGTACGGCGTGCCCGCGAGCCCCGCGGTCGTCAGGTCGTCCAGACAGGCGGACCGCTGGTGTGCGGCGCCGGGCACGTGGAGCCGGTCCTGACGCGCGCAGTGCGCGGCGGCGGCCCCCGGCTCGGCCCCGGCGGGGGACGCGGGCGCGAGGACGGTGACCCCGGCCAGGAACGCGGCGAACAGGGAGACGCCCGGGAACAGGCGCATGGTGGGCCTCCGGTGGGACGGGAAAGAAGGGGATCAGCGCCACATCGTGCGGCGTGCCCCTTCCGCCGGGCCATGGTCGGAGACCACACCTCGGGCCGTCGTTCTATGGGGAGCACCCCGGACCGGGCCGCGGACCGGTCCGCGGATCGGGGCCGGATCGGGGCCCCGGACCCGTCGCGTCCCCGGCTCATTAGGCTGCGGGGATGGACATTCCCTCGGTCGACGAGATCCGCGCGCTGCACAGGAAACACGCTCCTCATAAGGAGGCACTTGAACTCGTCCTCACCCACTGCGAGATCGTGTGGCGGATCGCCGAAAGCCTGCTCCCGCACGCGGACGGGGACCCCGATCCGGAGCTCGTGCGCGCGGGGTGCCTGCTGCACGACATCGGGGTGTACCGCCTGTACGACGCCGAGGGACGCCTCGACGGCGGGAACTACATACGGCACGGAATCCTGGGCCACGAGCTCCTGGCGGCCGAAGGGCTCCCGGAGGCCGTGTGCCGGTTCTGCTCGTGCCACACGGGCGTCGGACTGACCGAGGAGGACGTGCTCGCGCAGGGGCTGCCGCTGCCGCCGGCCGACTACGTCGCGGTCACGCCGGAGGAACGCCTGGTCATGTACGCTGACAAGTTCCACAGCAAGAGCACACCGCCGAGGTTCCTGTCCCCGGAGACCTACGCGGTGTCCGTGGGCCGGTTCGGCCGGGACAAGGTCGCGGCCTTCGGGGCGCTGCGCGCGGCCTACGGGGACCCGGAGCTCGACGGCCTGGCCGCCGCGTACGGGCACGCCCTGACCTGAGGCCCGGAGCCGCAGGATCTCCGGAGCCGCGGAATCTCCGGAGCCGCGGGATCTCCGGAGCCGCGGGGAAGGGGCCTGCTCAGGCCGGGCGCACGGCCATCGCGTCGAGGCCCTTGAGGAGCGCGGGCAGCCTCTCCCCCCGCGCCACCGGCAGCACCTCGCGCGGTACCGCGTCGAGCAGGACGAACGCCATGTCGTCGACCTTCGCCACGAGCGACCAGCCGGGGCCGTCCGCGCGCAGCAGCCGCGCGTCCTCCTCGGCGCCGGCGGCCGACCGCACCCGCCCCACCGGCGGCGGCTCCTCCAGATAGGCGTGCAGCTCGTCCAGGACCCTCCTGACGCCGTCGTACGGATCACCGGCCCCGCCGCTCCCGCTGCCCTCTCCGGCTCCGGCGGGCACGGCCGACGACGTGCCGTCACCGTCACGGGCCTCCGGGGCGTCCTCCGCGTACGTGCCGTCGTCGCCGATCCGGGACCGCCAGGCGGCCCACTGGAGCGCCACCTGGTCGGCGCCCAGCCGGCGCTGGGCCGGGCCCCACTCGTCGCCCGACGGCGGGGCCAGCGGGGCGGGGTCGCCCTCCTCGGGTTCCGGGTTGTGCGGGGCCGGCACCCCCGGGGCCGCGGTGGCCACGGGAAGCGGCCAGCCCGGCAGCCCGGCGACCACGGACCGCTCGTCCGGAGACAGGTCGTAGGCCATGCCGCAGTCCCAGGAGGAGATGGCCACGGCGACCAGCGAGACGTCGTCGACGACCACCGTCCAGCGGGCCCCCAGGCCGTCCTGGCCGAAGACGAGCCCGTACCCCGCCGGGTGCGGCCCGAGTCCCAGCGCCGCGCAGGCCGCCGGATAGTCGTCCCCGAGCACGCTCGGGAAGCGCGCGGGCGTCAGCAGCGCGGCGGTCAGCACGAACAGCGCGTCGGCGTCGCCGGCGCCGTCGGCGATCGGGTCCGTCCCAGCCACAGCATCCTCCCCATCCGGTCGTCGGCGCACCTTAACCAGTGAGTAACCCGTGCGTCGAGGGTCCCGCCGCGGAAGGCCGTGCCCGTCGGCCGGGCGTCACGCCGATTCGTTCCGCAGGCCGAGCAGCGAGCGGGCCACGACGAGCGGTGACTCGTTCCGCTGCCGGGCGAGCGTCACGAGGGCCCGGCAGGCCAGTTCGTTCACGCCGAAGGAGAGCGCGCCGGGGGAGACGCGGTTCGCGGCCTCCTCCGCCCGGACCTGGTCGTCCTCGGCGCACGCGGCCACGTACACCGCCGCCGCCTCGAAGAGGTTGTGGCCCTGCCGGGCGGGGCGCGCCGTCGTCGGCGCGGCGGCCCCGGGCGGCCTCCGGGCGAAGGGGAGGAGTCTGCGGAGTCTTTCCGGTACCTGGATCACGGCCCGCCGCCTTTCCCGGGCACGGCTGCCCGGCAGGTCCACCGTAGACAGTGAAGTGCCGGCGCAGAAGGGCGCGTCGGTGTCCGGCGTCCGGCTCACGGAGTCTCGCGTGCCCCCGGGCTCGGCCGGTGGGCGCCGGTGGTTCAGCCCTCGCGGACGGCCAGGGCCAGGTAGCGCGCGTCCTCGTCGACGTACTCGACGAGCCGCCAGCCGGCCCCGGCGAGCAGGGGGCGCAGCCGGGCTTCGGCGCGCAGGTCGTCCGGTGAGAGGGAGCGGCCGTGCCGGGCCGCCAGGGCGGCCCGCCCGATCGGGTGGAACAGCGCCAGCCGGCCGCCGGGCCGTACGACACGGGCGAGCTCCCGCAGACCGGCGGCGGGGTCCGCGAGGTGCGAGACGAGCCCCGCGCCGAAGACGGCGTCGAGCGCGCCGTCGCGGACGGGCAGCCGGCCGACGTCGGCGAGCAGCAGCGTCCCGCCGTCCCCGCCGTCACGTCCGGCGCGGACGGCCCGTTCGAGCATCTCGGGGGTGAGGTCCACCCCGACGACGGTGCCGGAGGGGCCGACGGCGGCGCGGAGCGGCGGCAGTGCGCGGCCGGTCCCGCAGCCCGCGTCGAGCACCGAGTCGCCCGGCCGCAGGCCCAGCTCGGCCACGGCGGCGGCGTACGCGGGGCCGTCGTCGGGGAACCGGCTGTCCCAATCGGCGGCGCGGGCACCGAAGAACTCTCGGACGCGTGCGGGGTCGTCGCTCATGCGCCCATGATCCCTCACCCGGAGGGACGACGGGCGGGCGCGCACACCACCCGGAGGGGTGAACGTTCGACGCGGGCTTTCTGGGTGAGCGTTCGAACCCGGTGCGATCGTTCGGAGTCAGCTCTCTGTCACATTCCATCAGCTTTCGAAATGCGCCCCCGGTGCGCCCCCCGATGCGCACTAGCGTCCCTGGGCCATGGGACACCTGGACCACGCCGCCTTCGGCTGACTTACCCCCGTGCTGTCGTACGCGATGGCCTGCATCGGCGCCGCCCTCGGGCTGCGCTGCACCGTACGGGCGCTCGACGCGACCGGCCGGTCCCGACGGAACTGGCTGCTCACCGCCGCCTCCGCGATCGGCAGCGGCATCTGGACGATGCACTTCGTGGCGATGCTCGGATTCGGCGTGAGGGGCACCGACATCCGCTACGACGTTCCGCTCACCGTCCTCAGCCTCGTCGTCGCGATGGGCGTCGTCGGCGTCGGCGTGTTCGCCGTCGGCCACGGCCGCGACCGTGTCCGGTCCCTGCTGATCGGCGGACTGACCACCGGCATCGGCGTGGCGAGCATGCACTACCTGGGCATGGCCGCCCTCCGCCTCCACGGACAGGTCCGGTACGACCCCCTGCTCGTCGGCCTCTCCGTCCTGATCGCCGTCGTCGCCGCCACGGCGGCGCTGTGGGCGGCCCTCCACATCCACGCGCCCGCGGCCGTGGCCGTCGCCTCGCTCGTCATGGGCGCGGCCGTCAGCAGCATGCACTACACCGGCATGCTCGCGGTGAGCGTCGAGGTCGCCCCCTCCGGCGCCGCCCTCCCCGGCGCCACGGTCATGCAGTTCGTCTTCCCGCTCGCCGTCGGCCTCGGCTCGTACCTCTTCATCACCGCCGCCTTCGTCGCCCTCTCCCCGACGGCCGGGGAACGGGCCGCGTACGCCTTCGCCGAGCGCCCCGCCGAACCGGACGGACACCCGGTGGACGCCGGAGCCGCCCGTACGCGCACGCGTACGTACTGAGCCGGGTGCGCTCCCGCCGGTCGAGCCACCCCACCCGCTCCGTGCCCCGCCCGCCCCATCGCACCAGAGACAGCCGCAGCCGGAACGAGGAGGCCATGAGAACTCCCCGCAGGACCGAGGACGCCGGGGCGCCGGCACCGCCGACCGCCGTGCGCGGGCGGCGCGCCCACGCGGGGCCGCCCGCCGACGAGCCGGAGGAGCGCGTCCCCGGGACCTCCCCGGCGGCCGGCCGCACGGCCGACGGGCCGCCGTCCGGGCTTCCGGGCGCCGAGGGTCCCTCCGCCCCGGCGGGGGCCGCAGACCCCGAGGGCAGCTCCGCCCCCGCGGGCCCCGCCGCCCCCGCAGGACCTTCAGCTCCCACAGGCCCTTCCGCCTCGGGCGGAGACCGCGTCCGGACCGCCGCGCGCCCCGGTCCGCGTCCCCGTACGGTCCGCGCCAAGATCGTCTCGCTCCTGATGGTCCCGATCGTCTCGCTCCTCGCCCTGTGGGGCTTCGCCACCGTCACCACCGCCCAGGACGTCGCCCGTCTCCACCGGCTCCAGCGCCTCGACGCCGAGGTCCGGGAGCCCGTGTCGGCCGCCCTCACGGCACTCCAGGCCGAACGGCGCGCCGCCGTACGCCAGGTCGCGGCCCCCGGCGCCGCCCGGGCCGCCGAGTTCGAGGACCGGAAGCGCCGCACGGACGCGGCCGTCGACCGGCTCCGCCTGGACGCGACCCACACCGTCGGCGACACCGGGGACCTGCCCGACGAGGTCGCGGACCGCGTGAGCGCGTTCGTCGGCAAGGTCGAGGGCCTCGCCCTGCTCCGTGCCGCCGCGGCCGAGGGGCGGGCCGACTGGGACCAGGTGTACACCGAGTACACCGGGGCGATCTCCGCCGCCTTCGCCGTCGGCGGCGCCCTCAGCGGCGTCCAGGACGCCGAACGGGGAGCCGACGCGCGCGTACTCCTGGAATTCGGCCGGGCGGGCGAGATGCTGTCCCGCGAGGACGCCCTCCTCGGCTCCGCCCACCTCACCGGCAAGCTCACCGCCGACCGGCTGCGCGCCTTCTCCGGAGCCGTCGAGACCCGCCGCACCCTCGTCGCCTCGGCCACCGCCGACCTGCCCGCCGCCGAACGCGCCGCGTGGATCCGGCTCGCCACCGGCGCCGACCACACCCGACTCACCCGCGCGGAGGACCTGATCAGGGCCGCGAGCCCCGGTCGCCCCGCCGCCCGGGCGGTCACCTCCGCCGACTGGGACGTCCCCCTCGCCGCCGTACGCGACGGGCTCGCCGCGATCGAGACCGGCGCCCGCGCCGGGGCTGCCGACCGCACCGACCCCTTCGCCGGGGGCGCCCTCACCACCGGGGGCGCCGCGGTGGCCTTCGGCCTCGCGGCCGTCGTGGCCTCCCTCCTCGTCTCCGTACGGATCGGGCGCGGCCTCGTCGTCGAGCTCGTCGGCCTCCGCAACACCGCCCTCGGCATCGCGCGCCGCGAACTCCCCGCCGCCATGAGCCGGCTGCGCGCCGGCGAGGAGATCGACATCCGGACCGAGGCGCCGGTCGGACCCCGCCCCCAGGACGAGATCGGCCAGGTCGGCGAAGCCCTCGCCACCGTCCACCGCGCGGCCCTCTCCGCCGCCGTCGAACGCGCCGAACTCGCCGACGGCGTCTCCGGCGTCTTCGTCAACCTCGCCCGGCGCAGCCAGGTCCTCGTCCACCGCCAGCTCAACCTCCTGGACGCCATGGAGCGGCGCGCCGACGACCCCGGCGAACTCGACGACCTCTTCCGGCTCGACCACCTCACCACCCGCATGCGACGCCACGCGGAGAGCCTGATCATCCTCTCCGGCGCCGCCCCCGGCCGCGCCTGGCGCAGGCCCGTCCCCCTCACCAACGTGGTCCGCGCCGCCGTCTCCGAAATCGAGGACTACGCGCGCGTGGAGGTGCCCCGGCTCCCCGAGACGGCCGTCGTCGGCGGTGCCGTCGCCGACCTCACCCACCTCCTGGCCGAACTCATCGAGAACGCCACCCAGTTCTCCCCGCCCCACACCAAGGTGCGCGTCAGCGGCGAACCCGTCGGCAACGGCTACGCCCTGGAGATCGAGGACCGGGGGCTCGGCATGGGCAGGGAGAGCCTCGCCGAGGCCAACGTCCGCATCGCCCGGGCCGAGGACCTCGACCTCTTCGACAGCGACCGGCTCGGCCTCTTCGTGGTCAGCCGGCTCTCCGCCCGCCACGACATCAAGGTCCATCTGCGGACCTCTCCCTACGGCGGGACGACGGCCGTCGTGCTGCTTCCCACCGACGTCCTCCAGGGCGCGCTTCCACCGGGCCGCGGCACACCGGAGGGCACCCCCGGGGCGCCCCGGCCCTCCGGGGAGCGGCCCGACCCGGCCCGCTCCGGAGACGCACACCGGACCGCCCCGCGGCCGCGGGGGAGCGGGCGGCACGGGGACCCGCCGCGGCGGCCCGACGAGTCCCGGACACCGCTGTCCCGGATCCCGTCGCCCGCCCGTCCGCCGTCCCTGCCGCGTCCGACCGTCGTCCCCGCGCTCACGGCGCATCCGGGAACCGGACCGAAACCCGGTCCGGAGCCGGCGCCGAAACCCGGTCCGGAGCCGGCGCCGAAACCCGGTCCGGAGCCGGCGCCGAAACCCGGTCCGGAGCCGGCGTCGAAACCCGGTCCGGAGCCGGCATCGAAACCCGGTCCGGACGCCGGGGCGGGACCCGGTCCGAGAGTCGGGCCGAAACCCGGGGCGGCGCCCGCGGGGGTCACCACCCTGCGCCCCCGCGGTTCCTCCGCACAGCCGCCCGCGACACCCGCCGCCGGTCCCGCCGATCCCACCGCCCCCGGCGATCCCGACGGCGAACTGCCCCGCCGCGTGCGGCAGGCGAGCCTCGTCCCGCAGCTGCGCGAGGCGCCACCCCAGGAGCCGGTCCCCGTACCGGCCCCGCCCGGCGTGGGCGCCCGCACCCCGGAGCGGGTCCGGGAACGGATGACGGCCTACCAGGACGGCTGGCGGCGTGGCGGCGGCCCGGCCCCGGGCGGCAGACGCCCACCCGGCACCGGAACCGGCACCGGAACCGATATCGGCACTGGCGCTGGCATCGGTACCGGCCATGACCGCGGACGCCCCGGACCCGCCCCCCTGCACCCCCCTCACCTCCAAGGAGACGACGCATGATCGACCACGAGAGGGTCTCCCACCAGCGCTCCGGCGAACTCGACTGGCTCCTCGACGACCTCGTGGCGAGGGTCCGCGAGGTCCGCCACACCGTGGTGCTCTCCAGCGACGGACTCGCCGTCGGGGCCTCCAGCGGCCTCGGCCGCGAGGACGCCGAACACCTCGCCGCGATCGCCTCCGGCTTCCACAGCCTCGCCAAGGGCGCGGGCCGCCAGTTCGGCACCGGCGGGGTCCGTCAGACGATGGTCGAGATGGACGACGGCTTCCTCTTCGTGGCGGCCGCCGGAGACGGTTCCTGCCTCGCCGTCCTCAGCTCCGCGAACGCCGACATCGGCCTCGTCGCCTACGAGATGGCCCGTCTCGTCAAACGCGTCGGCGAGCACCTGCACACCCCGCCGCGCCTCACGGTGACCCCGCCGGCCGCCGACTGATCCGGAGAGCCCCGTGAACGAGCACAGCGCCGGCGGAGACCCGTCCGTGCCGGGCGGCCGGTGGTACGACTCCGACGCCGGGCCGCTCGTACGTCCGTACGCGATGACCGGCGGCCGGACGAAGCCGGGACCCGGCAACGTACGGTTCGACCTCATCGCCCTCGTCGTCGTGGACGACGACCCGCCCGGACCGGCCGAGGAGTCCCTGCTCGGCCCCGAGCACCGGTCCCTGCTCGCCCTGTGCCGGGCGGAGACCCAGTCGGTGGCCGAACTCGCCGCCGACGCCGACCTGCCCGTGGGAGTCGTCCGGGTGCTCCTCGGCGACCTCCTCGAATCGGGCTTCGTCCGTGTCAGCCGACCCGTGCCGCCCGCGCGGCTCCCCGACGAAAGAATCCTGAGGGAAGTAATCGATGGCCTACGAGCGCTCTGAGAGAACCGGTGCGGAGGACGACGCGGACACCGCTCTCGCCCTGAAGGTCCTCGTCGCCGGCGGATTCGGCGTCGGCAAGACCACCCTCGTCGGCGCGGTCAGCGAGATCAGGCCCCTGCGCACCGAGGAACGGCTCAGCCGGGCCGGGGAACTCGTCGACGACACCGGCGGTGTGGACCGGAAGACCACCACGACCGTCGCCATGGACTTCGGCCGCATCACGATCCGCTCCGGACTCTCCCTCTACCTCTTCGGCACCCCCGGGCAGGACCGGTTCTGGTTCCTGTGGGACGAGCTGTCGCAGGGCGCCCTCGGAGCGGTCGTCCTCGCCGACACCCGGCGCCTCGAAGACTGCTTTCCGGCGGTCGACTACTTCGAGCACCGGCGGATCCCCTTCGTGATCGCCGTCAACTGCTTCACGGGCGCGCGTGCCTACGGCGCGCACGACGTCTCCCGTGCGCTCGACCTGGACCGGGGCACGCCCGTCGTCCTGTGTGACGCGCGCGACCGGGACTCGGGGAAGGAGGTGCTGATCCGCCTGGTCGAGTACGCCGGACGGATGCACACCGCCCGGCTCCTGGACACCGTCGGCTGAGCCGCGGGCGGTCAGGGCCAGAGGTTCGGGGCCGGCCGGGCGCTCAGTCCGCGAGGCCGGCTTCGGCGATCACCTTGTCGATCCTGACCCGGACGAGGAGTTCGCCGGGGACGGCGTTGCGCGCGCCGAACTCCTCCGCCCGGTCCTCGCCCATGTAGCGGGCGCCGATGCGGGTGGCCCAGTGGCGCAACGCCTCCGGCTCCTCACCGAGTTCGGCGCGGCCGAACAGCGAGACGAAGGAGAACGGCGGCTCCTCGTCGTCGACGCACAGGGACACCCGCCCGTCACGGGCGAGGTTGCGGCCCTTCACCGTGGACTTACCGGTGTTGAACACGAAGGCGTCGCCGTCGAGCACGAACCAGACCGGTACGACGTGGGGGCTGCCGTCGTCGCGGACGGTCGCCAGTTTGCCGGTACGGGTACCCGCGGACACGAAGGTCCGCCACTGGTCCTCGGTCATCTTCGTCATGTCCCCCATCCTGCGGCACGCGCGGGCGCGGTGCAGTGCTTGCCCCGTTCACGACAGTGCGTAAGGCTTGCGCCGACACGCGGACCGCGGCGGCACGGGGAGCACGGGAATCCGGGTCGACGGGGACGCACCGCACAGGGGGAGGACCACTGATGGCGTTGAACAAGGGACTGGACTGGCTCCTGGACGACCTGACGCAGCGGGTCGGACACATACGGCACGCACTGGTGCTGTCGAACGACGGCCTGGTGACGGGCGCGAGCAGCGGCCTGGCGCGCGAGGACGCCGAACACCTGGCCGCCGTCTCCTCCGGCCTGCACAGCCTCGCCCGGGGCTCGGGCCTGCACTTCAAGGCGGGTCGGGCGCGGCAGACGATGGTCGAGTTCGACGAGGCGCTGCTCTTCGTGACCGCCGCGGGCGAGGGCAGCTGCCTGTGCGTCCTGAGCGCGGCGGAGGCCGACGTCGGTCAGGTGGCGTACGAGATGACACTGCTGGTCAACCGCGTCGGCGAACACCTCGGAGTGGAGGCACGACAGCCCGGCCAACCGGGTGACGGCCCGTTCTGACGCACCGCTCCCGCCCGCCCGACGTTCGGCTCCAGGGTTCCGCTCCGGGGTTCCGGCCATGAGTTCTCCACAGGTGGTTTTCCACAGGCGGTGCGAGGTTCGTCACTCTGCGTTACGTTCTCTTCGGCGGGTCGGACGGATCCGCGCCACGGAGAGTACGGATGTACGGGGGAGGACCACGTGACGACGGTGGACGGCCACGACAGGGCGGCGGACGACAGGGCGGCGGAAGAGGGGACGGCGGGCGGAAGGGCGACGGGCGAAGGGACGGCGGACGGAGGGGCGCGCACGGTGACACCGGCGCGGGCCGCACAGGAACTGGAGCTGAAACGCGACGAGTTCCGGCTCGCGGTGCAGCTCGGCCTGGTCCGGACGGTGCCGGTCGGAGAGGGCGGACGGCGGCGGGTCGAGCGGCGCGAGCTCGACCGCCTCAGGGCCGCGCCGGACTTTCCCGCCGGCCTGCGCGACCGGGTGCGCGCGGTGGGCACCGGTGAGGCCGCCGCGCTCCTCGGGATCACCGCGGACCGGTTCACCAGGCTGGCCCGGACGGGGCACCTCAGTCCGGTGCGGTTCTCGCTGAACCGCTACCGGGCGGTGGTGTGGACGTACCTGGCGGAGGAGGTCGCCGACTTCGGCCGCACCTGTCCCGCGCTGCTCACGGGGCGGCTCCCGCTGGAGCTCCGCGAGCGCCTGGCCGCGCGGGAGGACCTGCGGCCGAGGAACTGGCGGGCGCGGCGGCTCGCCCTGCTGCTCCGCGCCGCCGACGACCCGTGGGCGCGGGCCTCGGCCATCGCCTCCCTGCTCGATCCGCTCCAGGTCGCCGAGGTCGTGGACGACCCGTACGAGCGCGCCCACCTCGACCGGCTGCGTCCGCCGCCACCGCCCGGCATGCCGGTGCCCGCCGCCGCGCGCGAAATCGCCGATCGGCTCGCGCGCGCCGACGACCCGGACGAGATCCTCTGGCACCGGCTGAGCCTGGCGCTCGCCCTGGACGAGGCGCGGGCCGCGAGCCCGGCCCCGTATCCGGGAGAGGCCCCGCATCCCGGAGAGGCCACCGGGACCGCGCCGGTCGCGCCGTCCGTGTGGGCGGTGCCGGGCGCCCGGAAGACCGGCGTCGAGCCTTCCGCATGGCCCGAAGCGGTGCCGTTCGTACGGCCCGTCCCGGCGGACCCGTGGAGTGTGCCGGTGACGGTGAGCGGCGGCCCGCGGGCCCTGTCGGCGCGACCGGTGCCGACGGCGCGGCCCTTCCCGGGGACGCCGCTTCTCCCGGAGGTGGCACCTTTCTCGGAGGCGCCACCTCATTCGGGGGTACCACCTTTCTCGGAGGTGCCACCTCTCTCGGAGACATGGTTTCCCTCGGAGGCGCAGCCTCTTCCGGAAGGGCGGCCCCATGGGGAGGTGCCGCCTCTCCAGGAGGGACAGTCCCTTCGGGAGATGCCGCCGCCCTCGGAGGGGCCGCCTCTCCAGGGAATGCCGCCCCGGCCCGCCGCGTCGCCGGTGGCGCCCTCCCGCCGGGTTTCCCGACCGGCCCGCGCGCGGTTTCTCGACCGGTTCCGCCGGGGCGGGACAGGCGGCGAAGCGCGTGCCCGGCGGCGGAGGCGTCCGGTGGCGTGGCCTTGAACGCCGGATCCGGTCGGGTGCGGCACGGGGCGGCGGTGGCAGGCCGTCGCAGAGGGCGCCGGGCGTCCGCCGGCGGCCCTCGCGGTGCGGCGGCGCCGGGGGGATGCTGGAGGGGAGGCGTGAGGAGCGCCCGGCACGAGGAGCCCGGGGCGCCACCGGCGACCGGGGGACCGTGAGGAGATGAGCGACGTGTACGACTTGCACATCGATACCGACGTCACCGTCCAGTTGAGCGACTGCGACCGGGAGGACGCCCAGGCCGTGTTCGGCGTCCTCGACGCGGTCTACCGGCTGGAGGACATGACGACGTCCGTCCCGCGGGCGGCCACGGGGCCGTCCCCCACCGTCTGGACGGCCACGTTCGACACGGCGGGAGGGGAGCACCGGGAGGTGTCTCCCGCCCATCTGTCCGCCATGGTCGGCATCACGCTCACCGGCGGCTACCACGCCGTCGACGAGGTCGAGAAGGTCCTGGCCACCGGCTTCGACGTCCGGTCCCGGCACACCGTCTCCGGTGACCAGGAGACGGAGGCGCGCCTGTTGCTCGCCTCCCGCTGAGCGGCGGGCGCCACCGGCGCCGACGGCGGGAGACGCCGCCGCCAAGGACGCCCCGGGGGACGCGGACGGGCGCTCCCGGGGCTCTCGCGTGCTCGCGAAGGGGCACCCGACCCCGCCGTCCTCCCCGGTATACACCCTGTGTAGTGTGCGTGTTCGGTCGCGTGGCCCGCCCTGACCAGGCGACGGCCGCGACCCTGTCGAACGTCACCGGGGAAAGCGGGTTCCACCATGTTCCGATCCAGGCTGCGCCGACGCGGGGGAACCGCCGTCGCCCTGCTGGCCGCCGCGTCGCTGATGGTGACGCTGAGCGGCTGCGGCGTCGATCCGCTCACTCCACAGGAGGCGCGGGAGGAGGCCGGATCAGACGACAAGCCGGGCGGTGAGGGCCGCCGCGTCGACTGCGCCAAGGCCAAGTGCATCGCGCTGACCTTCGACGCGGGACCGGGCAAGGACACGCCGAAGCTCCTCGACATCCTCAAGGAGAAGCAGGTCCCGGCCACCTTCTTCCTGCTCGGCAGCAAGCACGTCGACCGCTACCCGAAGGTGGTCAAGCGCATAGCCGACGAGGGCCACGAGGTGGCCAACCACACCTGGACGCACCGGATCCTGACCGACCTCGACGCCGCCGAGGTCCGTGAGGAACTGGAGCGCACCCAGGACGCCGTCGAGCGGATCACGGGCCGGAAGCCCACCCTGATGCGCCCGCCGCAGGGCCGTACCGACGACACCGTGTCCGAGGTCAGCAAGGAACTCGGACTCGCCCAGATCCTGTGGAGCATCACGGCCAAGGACTACTCGACCGACGACTCGGCCCTCATCGAGCAGCGCGTCCTCGACCAGGCGCACGGCGACGGGATCATCCTGCTCCATGACATCTACGACGGCACGGTCCCGGCCGTCCCTCCGATCATCGATGAACTCAAGCGGCGGGGCTTCACCTTCGTGACCGTGCCGGAGCTCCTCGCTCCCGGGAAGGCGGAGCCCGGCACCGTCTACCGCCCCGAGAAGGACTGACTGTCCCGCCGACCACGCCGACCACGCCGACCACGCCGACCGCGCCGACCGCGCCGGGTCTGCCGGGCCTGTCGAAATAGGGTGAGGTGCCTCACATCACCCACTCGGGAACTCTCGGAACATTCGGGAAAGGTTTACCGTTCATATGTATGTGACGGCGAAGGGGCCCGGTCCCCGAGGTTCCCCCCCGAGAGGTGACCGCCCTTCGCCCGTCACGGCGATCGGCCCCGGTTGGAATCCCCCGTCCAACCGGGGCTTTGTCGTTCCGTCCCGCTTCCCCCTCCCGCCGTCCGCGGTACTTCCTCCGCTCGCGGCACCCTCATGGCGCACGAGCCCACGGCGCGCGAGAGGCGCGCACACCGGCGCGTTCGACTCGTTCGAGTGAGGGGCGGAATGGTGGCCGCACTCCCGGGAAACGATCACCCCGAGCCGGTGGGACGACCATCCGCCGGCTCTCCGACCAGGGACGATCGAAGGGGGACCCCATGCTTCGCGCTGCCTCGCGCACCCGCCACGCCCTCGCCGCGGCGGCCGCCTCGCTCCTGCTCGCCGGCTGCGCCACCGTCGAAGCCGGAGCACCCGCGGCGCCCGGCGTCCCGACCACCGGGGCGGCCCGGGACGCACTCCTCAAGGCCGCCGAGCACCGCCTCGTCGCCGACTGCCTGAGCGCCCGGGGCGCCGCCCCCACGGCCAGGCCCCGCGCCCCCGACGAGGACCGCGCCTTCCGTGCGGCGCTCTTCGGCGCAGGACCCCGCGAACTCTCCGTCACCCTCGCGACGGGCGCCACGGTCACCGCCCACACGGACGGCTGCCTCGCCGCCGCCCGCCACCGGCTCTACGGCGATCAGCGGCGCTGGTTCCGCGCCCAGGTCACCGTCGACAACCTCCGTGCCGAGGCCCAGCACCGGATGCGCGCCGCCCCCGCCCACCGCACGGCCCTCGCCCGCTGGACCGCGTGCGTGGCCCCGCCGGGCCGCCCCCGCCCCGACCGCCCCGATCCGGCGGCCGCCGCCCGTTGCGCCCGCGAGACCGGACTCGACACCGTACGCGCGCGACTGGAGTCCGCCGAGCTGGCCGCCGTGCGCGCCCTGCACCA
The DNA here is from genome assembly GCA_000716465.1 of Streptomyces bikiniensis. GTDB lineage: Bacteria > Actinomycetota > Actinomycetes > Streptomycetales > Streptomycetaceae > Streptomyces > Streptomyces bikiniensis. The sequence goes on along the minus strand of JNWL01000004.1, from coordinate 59,661 downwards.
CGACGAACTCACCGCATACCGGCAGCTGCGCGACCGCGCGCTGCTGCGGGCGGCCGAACTGCCCGCGCCCACCCGACCGCCCCACCCGCAGAAAGGCCACACCCTCCCGTGAAGCACATCCTCGCCACCGCCGCCGCGACCCTGCTCGCCGTCACCACCGGCCTCGCCCTCGCCCCCTCCGCCGGGGCCGCCGAATGCCCCAGCGGCAACTTCTGCGTCTGGCAGGAGGCCGGCTTCGGCGGCCAGCGCGCCAACTGGAGCGGGGACGACGGCTGGTGGGAGAGCTGGATCTCCGACACCGACTCCTCCTGGGCCAACCACGGCATCTCCGGCCCCGGCATCAAGGACCACGTCCGCGTCTACGAGAACGCCTGGCAGGGCGGCGGCATGACCCTCTGTCTCGCCCCCGGCCAGGAGGTCGGGTACAACGGCGCCGCCAACGACCGCGGCGACTCCCACATCTGGGCGACCGGCTGCTGACCCGGTCCCGCCCCGCCTCCCCGCCCGCCGGTGCCGGACCCGGCCGGTCTCATTTGCGGGCGGGAGAGGCGGCCGGGTGGCGCAGGGCGGAGGCGAGCATCAGGCCCGCGCCGCGGACGACGCTGGTCGACGGGTCGTTGGCCAGGCGGAGACGGGCCCTCAGGAGGTGGGCCAGCCGACCGGTCACGTCGAGCCGGAGGGCGCCGCCGCCCGTCACCAGGACGCCCCGGCGCAGCGCTCCGCGCACGGCACCCGTGCGGTCGCGCCGCCACAGGTCGCTCACCAGATCGGCGGCCGTCCCGGCGACCGGGTCCGGGGCGCTCGCCGAGTCCTGGGCGTCCCCCGGCTCCGGGAGGTCGTCGAGACCGACCTCGGCGAGCCGGGCGTCCACGACGAGGCCGTCCACGACGAGCGTGACCTCGGTCAGCTGCGCGCCGAGGTCCACCACGAGCAGGGGGCCCTCGCCGGACGGGGCGGCATAGGCCGCCGCGGCACGGGCACTGTCCACGGGGAAGACCCGTACCGCGCCCAGACCGTCCACCACCCGCTTCACCGCCTCCCGCTCCTCCCGACCGGCGAGCACCGGGTGGGTCAGCATCACGACGGTGTCGTGCCCCTCGCCGCCCGGGGCCGCGGCCGTCAGCCGCCGCAGCAGCCGGAGCTGGGAATCGGCGTCGGTCACCCGGCCGCGCAGCACCGGACCGCTCGGCACGTCCGCGAAGACACCCGCTCCCGGCGCCCAGGCGCGGGTCCGGGAGCTGCCGATGTCGAGGGCGATCCCGCGCACCGGCCGCCCGGTGCCCCGACCACCGCGTGCTGACCCGAACGATCCCATCGTCTCCGTCGCTTCCGTTCGTTCCTCCCGGACCCGCAAAATGCGAGGCCGATACGGCACCTCACTATGCAGTATCCGTGGCAAAGGCGCCACGCTGCTTGGACATCGAAGGGATTCCGAGGGGAACGGCTCAACTGTCGGCGCCCAGTCACAGATCGGGGCCGAACACCTCGTAGTGGATGTCGGCCGCGGCGACGCCCCGCCCGAGAAGGTCGCCGCGCACGGCGCGCAGGAAGGGCAGCGGCCCGCAGAGGTACGGGGTCGTGCCCGCCGGCAGGTCGAGCACGCTGACGTTCGCGCGGCCCGGCCGGGCACCGGAGTCGCCCGGCTCTTCGTACCAGAGGTGCAGGGTTCCCTGCGGCAGGGCGTCCACGAGGTGTCGCAGCTCGGCGGCGTGCGCGGGGGACGCGGGGGCGCGGTCGGCGTGCGCGACCACGCCGGGGCGGGTCGAGCCGGTGGCCGCGAGGTGGTCGAGCATCGCCGGCATCGGGGTGCTGCCGATCCCGGCGGAGGCGAGCAGCAGGGGGCCGTCGCCCTCGGGCAGGACCAGGTCGCCGAACGGGGCCGACACCTCCACCGCGTCCCCCTCGCGGGCGTGGGCGTGCAGCCAGGACGAGACCTCGCCCGCCGGGTCGCCGTCGACCCGCTTCACCGTGATCCGCCACTGCGGGCGCCCGGGGGCGCAGGAGAGGCTGTACTGGCTGATCTGCCGGGCGCCGTCGGGCAGGGCGACCCGGACGCTCGCGTACTGTCCCGGCCGGAACGCGACCGCGGGGCCCCCGTCCGCCGGGCGCAGGACGAACGAGACCGTGTCGGCCGTCTCCTCCCGCCGCTCGGCGATCTCCATCGACCGCCAGACCTGGCCCTCGGCGACGCCGGCCTCCTGGTGGAGGCGCGCCTCCACGGCGATGAGCGCGTTGGCCATCAGCCAGTACACCTCGTCCCAGGCGCGCGCCACCTCGGGCGTCACCGCCTCGCCGAGGACCTCCACGATCGCGGCGAAGAGGTGCTCGTGCACGACCTTGTACTGCTCGGAGGTCACGCCGAGCGAGGCGTGCTTGTGCGCGATCCGCGCCAGCATCGCGTCCGGACGCCGGTCCGGGTGCTCCAGGAGGGCCGTGGCGAAGGCGGCTGTGGAGCCCGCGAGCGCCTGCCGCTGCTCACCGTTGGCCTGGTTGCCCCGGTTGAACAGGTCGCGCAGGAGTTCGAGGTGGGCGGCGAAGAGACGCCCATAGAAACGCTCCGTGATCCGGTCCAGGGCACCGCCGACGGCGGGCAGGGTGGCGCGGACGACCGGGACGGCCTGCTCGGACAGCATGGAGGACTCCTCATCTGGTAGATGATCTACCCCTGTCCTTCAGCTCCGCGAGCCGGGCCGGCTCGTCCGTGGCGCTCGCCCCGCCGCCCTGAGTCCCGCCGCTCTGAGTCCTGGCGCCCTGAGTCCCGGCGGCCCGAGCCTCGGCGCCCTGAGCCCCGGCGGCCTTGCGGATGTAGTCCTGGAACGCGGCCTCGCTGTCCTTCGCCTGCTTGATGGCACGCTGACTCGTGCCCTTGCCGCGGACGATGACGTAGGCCGGCACTCCGAGGCAGGGGGCAGGATGCAGAAGATCAGACAGCCGGCCTTGGCGCGAATCTCACCCGGTCGCCGCCCGCTCGTACGTCGTGGCGGTCCGCCCGCCCCGGCGGTCCGGACGGAGGCGCGGTCCACGCGCGTCTCATGCGCCGCGCAGGGCGGCCAGCGCGCGGTCCGCGTGCGCGTTCATCCGCAGCTCGCTGCGCACGACCTCCCGGACCCGCCGGTCCTGGCCGATCACGAACGTGACCCGCTTCGTCGGCGCGAGCGAGAACCCGCGCTTGACGCCGAACCGCTCCCGCACGGCACCGTCCGCGTCGGACAGCAGGGGATAGCCGAGGGAGTGCCGCTCGGCGAACTCCTGCTGCCGCTCCACCCCGTCGGAGCTGATCCCCACGGGCAGCGCGCCGACGGCGCGGAACTCGGCCGCGAGGTCGCGGAAGTGGCAGGCCTCGGCGGTGCAGCCCGGGGTGAGTGCCGCCGGATAGAAGAAGAGGACGACCGGCCCCTCGGCCAGGAGTCCGGTCAGGGAGCGCGAGGCACCCGTCTCGTCCGGAAGGCTGAAGTCCTCGACGAGGTCACCGACGTTCATGGAGGTCCGTCCCCGATCCGTCCCGATGCGCCGCCGGAGCCTCCGGCGGCCGGCCGGTGACGTTACCGCAGAGTAGGGCGCCGGTCACCCCTCGGGGCCCGTCATGCTCCCCGCGCCGCCCCGGCCGAGGCACTCCCCGTTCCCTCCGGGGCTTCCGCGGCGGCGCGGCGGTCGAACACGGCGAGGACGCGGGCGCCCCAGCGCAGGTTCTCCTCCTCCAGGAACCGGCCGCGCATCAGCGTGAGATACGGCCCGACGCGCTCCGCCTCCGCCAGGTAGGCATCCTCGTCCCGACCGGCGAGCATCCGCTCCCGCAACCGTTCGTAACGGGCGAGCTTCGTCCGGGCCGTCTCCATCCGCCGGGCCACGAACGCGCGGACGGCCGCGGTGTCCCCGCCGTCACAGGCCTGCACCTGGACCAGCAGCTCGTCCCGGATGGCGCTCGGCCGCGGGGGCGTCGACGTGTACGCGGCCAGATCCCGCCTGCCCGCCTCGGTGAGGCTGAACATCCGCTTGTTGGGGCGCCGTTCCTGCTCCACCACCCGGGCCGTGATCAGACCGGCCTCCGCCAGCCGGTCGAGCTCGCGGTAGAGCTGCTGGGGAGTGGCGGCCCAGAAGTTGGCGACGGACACGTCGAAGATCTTGGCCAGGTCGTATCCGGAGGCCTCGCCCTCCAGGAGAGTGGCGAGGACGGCGTGCTTGAGGGACATTCGGCCACGCTAGCAGCCCGTTGATTAGTTTCTTCCGCACCTATTCAACGGAAGAAGGATCATCGGACCGGCCGGGGGTCACCCGCCCGTGGCGCCCCCGGCGTCCCTCACTGGCACGTACGTCCGGCACCCGCCTAGGCTGGAGGGGAGGGGAGGGGAAGCCGCGGGGGAGCAGATCCGAGGGCAGCGCGATGGGCAGCGACACGTTCGTCTACACCACCTACATCCGGACCACCCCCGACGCGCTCTGGAAGGCGCTCACCGATCCCGAGCTCACCCGCCGCTACTGGGGCGTGGCCTTCGAGACGGACTGGACGCCCGGCGCACCCGTGGTCTGGGAGGAGGGCGGCCGCAGGACCGCCGACCCCGAGCAGGTGGTCCTCGCATCCGAGCCCTGCCGCCTCCTCTCGTACACCTGGCACACCTTCACCCTGGAGTGGGCGGAGGCCGTCGGCCTCGGTCACGACGCGTACGAACGCCTCGCCGCGGAGCCCCGTTCCCGGGTGGCCTTCGCGATCGAGCCGTCGGGCGACACGGTCAGGCTGACGGTCAGCCACGGCGGCCTGGCCCCCGACGGTTCCATCAAGGAGCAGATCGCCGAGGGCTGGCCCGCGCTGATCTCCAGTCTCAAGTCCCTCCTGGAGACCGGGGAGGAGCTTCCGGAACCGCCCCGCTGACCCGTCCGGCGCGGAACCGGACACATCAGCCCTCCCGAACGGACGGACGGACGGAGACGAAAGGGCGGTCGGGCGGGCGGACGCCGACGAACCCTCTACCTGTACTCGACCGTCAGAGTCACCGGCGTGTCCCGGTTCACGAAGAGGTACGCCGTACCGGCCGGCGCCGACGCGAAGCCCAGACGGAACTGGGTGGTCCCGCCCCGGTTCAGGGCCGCGACCGCCTCCGCCGACAGGTCCGCCGACACCGCGCTCCCGGACGGGAACGCGTCGATCCGCGCGCCGCCCGCCACCGAGGCCGGCGCCGACCAGTCCGCCGGCTCGACCGCGCACCCGCCGAAGCAGCCCGTCCGCACGTCCACCAGGAGCCGGTTCCCGGCGGGCGAGGCCCAGGGGTCGCCCGAGCCGCTCGACCGCGCGACGGTCAGCCAGGCCCGGGCGATCTCCTTGCCGGCCGGGATCCGCGAGGTGTCGAACGAGACCACCGTACGGTTCACCTTCCCGTCCGTCCCCCGGCCCAGCGCCAGCCCGGACACGTCCTCCAGGGTGCCGACCGCCGCCCCCGAACCGTCCGCCCCCGCCTTCACGTAGCCGTCCTCGGCGTCCGTGCTGGCCAGAACCGTCCGGTCGGACGAGGGCGGCGGAGTCCCGGTGCCGCGCAGCGCCCGCACCATCCCCATGATCGCCTCGATCTGCTTCCCGCCGTGCCGGGCGTAGGCCGTGTCACCGAGGTAACCCCACCAGTTCCAGCAGCCGTTCGGGTTCTCCAGCGTCCCCGTGGCCGCCGCCTGCGGGTACAGCACGATCATGTCGTTGGTGTCGGCGTACTCGTTGAGGTACGCGCCCTCCACGAACCGGGTCCCGAAGCCCTGGTACGCGTACCCCTGCTTGCACCCGTGCAGCGCCACGAGCAGCCGGCAGCGCGCCCCGTCCGAGCAGGACCGCGGCACGTACGCGAAGCCCTCCGCGCCCATCGAGATCGCCGAGGCCGAACCGCCGGGCGCGTACGCGTTCTGGTCGAAGCGGATCAGCGAGCCGCCCGTCCCCGACCCGGGCGCCGCGACCGACCCGAAGAGGTGCCCGAGCAGCGCCCCCTCCGCGTCGACGCCGCACTTGTTCAGGAACGGGGTCTGCGTCACCCCGCAGGAGTTGGGCCCCAGCGGGGTGATCCAGGCGTGGCCCGCCGCCGTGGACCGGTCGTGACGGACCCGGGCGCCGAACCGCCCGTAGTAGTCGGAGAGCGCGTCCACCACCGGCCGCTTCACCGTGGTGTCCGCCGACCCGCTGAAGGCGTACACCGGGTCACCCGCCAGGTTCTCCACCGGATCGATCTGCCCCTGCGCGGACCGGTCGCGGGTGGCCTGCTCCAGGGCGGTGAGCTGGAGGTTCTGGACGGTGTCCATACAGGCGTTGAGCGCCGTGGCGAGCTGGCCCCGCGCGCAGTCGTACGGCCCCGAGGCGAAGACCGCCGAGCCCTCGAACGTCCCCGAGTACGCCACGTGCAGCTGCGTGGCCATGTACCCGCCGGACGAGACGCCCGCGCTGAACACGGAACCGATGTCGTACCCCTGGAGCGTGCCGGGCACGGGCGGGGGAGCGGCGGCCCCGGCGGGGCTCGCGGTCGGGAAGAGGGTCGCGGCGGCGCACAGCAGCAGTGCCGCGAGACGGCGTGGCCCGCGCAAGCGGGCGGGACGGGGTGAACGCATGGAGGCTCCCGGGCGGCTCGTTCCTGACGGGGGATCGGCCGGGACGCTACGGCCTCCCCGGAGCCGTCCTCCATGGGTGAGGACGCCACAATCCGGCCCGCCCGATGTGGCGGCCCGTCACCTACCCGGTGCCGAGGGAACGTCAGTCGTTCACGGCGGTCAGGAGGACCACCGCGTCCTCCAGGGCGGTCAGGCCGTGCCGCTCCTTGGGGATCATGCGGAGCGTGCCCGCCCGCAGCTCCTCCGCCCGGTCGGCCGCCGTGAGGTCCACCCGGCCCCGCAGCACCTGGAGGCTCGCGGCGGGTGGCGCGTTGTGCTCGTCCAGGGACGTGCCCGCCGTCAGGGCGATGACGGTCTGCCGGAGCACCCCGTCGTGCATCACCAGATGGGCGCTCCGCCCGTGCGGCGCGGTGCGGGCCGCGGCCAGGTGCTCGTCGGCGAGGGCGGTGAGGTCCAGGATCATGTCTCTCCCTGCGGGGTGCGCGGGTGGATACCCCCCAGCCTCCCGCCTGGCGACGGAGACGCAAGTCGGGACCGCCGACCGCGCCCGCACCACCACCGGGACGGGTCCACCGGCTCCGCCCCGCTCAGGGCCTTCGCGACGGCGGTCGCCGCGCCGGGAGTCGATCGCCCGCGTCGGGAGTCTCCTCCGGGACGACGAGGGAGCCCCTCAGATGGTCGTACGCCACGTGCGCGTGCAGCCGGACACCGGTGACGAGGGCGGAGTCGTCGGCGTAGAAGCCGGGGTTGTGGTTGGTCACCAGACCGCGCCCGCCCTCCACGGGGACCGGCCGGCCCGACGCGTCCAGGGCCGCGTCCTGGACGCCGAGCGTCACGTACAGGCCGCCGAACCGCCGTACGAACTCGGAGACGTCGTCGTACCCGAGCGTCCCGCCCGTCTCCACCACGCGCCCCTCGCCCGCCACTCGGCGGAAGGTCGGAAGCCCGGCCGCCACCCACGGCCCGCTGTTGTGCACGGGCGGCACGGGCTGGAGGTACTCCGCCGTGGCCGCCGCCCCGTACGCCGCCGCCGAGTGCTCCACGAGCGCCGTGAGCCGCCGCCGCACCTCCGCCATGTCCGACTCGACGGCGGTGCGGACCGTGCCCCACAGCGTCACCGTCTCCCCGACGATGTTGAAGCGGCCGACGTCCTCCACGTGCCCGATGGACACCGTGACCGGGTCGAAGGCCGAGACCTGCCGGTACAGCTGCCCGATGCCCGTCAGGATCGCGCCGGCCGCCGGCATCGGGTCCACGCCCTGCCAGGGCGTGGAGCCGTGCGTCTGCCGGCCGGTGACGACGATCCGGACGAGCACGGACGCGCCGTACTGGTTGCCGGTCCGGTACCCCACGTACCCCTTCGGGTACGGCGTCACGTGCATGCCGAAGACCATGGTCGGCACCGGATCGGCGAAGGCGCCCGCCTCGACCATCGCCCGCGCACCGCCCTCCTCGGTCACCGGCGGGCCCTCCTCGGCGGGCTGGAAGACGAACAGGACGGTCCCCGGCAGCCGGTCGCGGACCCCGGAGAGGACCGTTGCCGCGCCGAGCAGCATCGCCGTGTGGCAGTCGTGGCCGCAGGCGTGCGACACCGGGAACGGGCCGCCCGGGTAGTCGGCGTCCACCACCTCGGAGGCGAAGTCCGCCCCGCACAGGTCCCGCACCGGCAGCGCGTCCGTGTCCGCCCGCAGCGCCACGACCCGTTCGCCCGCCGCCCCGCCGCGCAGGACCCCCACGACCCCGTGGCCCGCGATGCCCGTACGGACCTCGTCGAGGCCGAGGGCGCGCAGGTGGTCCGCCACCAGGCGGGCCGTGTTCACCTCCCGGTTGGACAGCTCCGGGTGCCGGTGCAGATGGTGCCGCCAGGCCACCACCCGTTCCGCCGTCCCGGCCGCCCGCGCGTCCAGCTCGCCGTGCATCGCCTCGCCGTCCAACGGGACTCCTCCCTCTCGCTCAGGCGAACGCCGTGACCCGGAGGGGCGTGCCACGGGGCACGCCCCTCCGGGAAGAACACGCCCCGGGGAACGCGCCCCCTCAGCCTGCCACCGGGAGGCCGGGGAGGCACGGCAGGACCCCGGCCCGCCGGGCGCGTGCGGGGGTCAGGCGGCCGGTCCGACCGGGGCGCTGCTGCGCCCCCGCTCCCGGCCGCTCAGCTCGGCGTCGAGCGTCGCCTGCGCCACCCGCATGCCCTCCGCGTACACCGGCTCCTGAAGCCGCTTCCAGATCTCCTCCTCGGAGACGTCCTCGACGTGGCTCGTCACCCACCAGATGGTGCCGAAGGGGTCCCGGACGCGCCCGCCCCGCTGCCCGAAGGCGCTGTCGGACAGGGGCGTGACGACGCGGCCGCCCGCCGCGACGGCCCGGGCGAACACGGCGTCCGCGTCGGCGACGAACACGCGCAGCAGGGCGGGCAGGACGGGCCAGTCCGGGCGCCGGTCGAAGGCCAGGACGACGGTGTCCCCGATCCGGATCTCGCCGTGGCCGATCGAGCCGTCCTCGGTGGGCACGCGCGCCAGCTCCTCGCCTCCGAACACCTCGGCGACGAAGTCGAGGAAGGCTCCGGTGTCGTCGGTGACGACCCAGGGCGCCACGCTGGTGTAGCCCTTCGGCGCCGCGCCGGTCTGCTCGTCCATCTCAGGGTCCTTCCGTCGGTACGCCCCGGGGTGGGGCGCTCCGGCGACAGTAGGCGCGAATTAGGACAGATTCTGTCCGCCTTGAAGGTGCGGGGGAGTCTCGCCGTACTGGGTAGCCCCGCCGTACGGGAGAGCTCCGCCGTACGAGGCGCCCCGCCGTAGGGGAGAGCCCGCCGTACGAGGCGCCCCGCCGCCGTCTCCTCAGACCGCCGCGTCCGGCCCGCTCCGCTCGATGATCGATGCCGTGTCCAGGCCCGCCGGGAGCGTGCCGAAGGCCAGGCCCCGGTCGCCGTCGAGCCGCGAGGCGCAGAACGCGTCCGCCACCGCCGGGTTCCCGTGCCGGACCAGCAGGGAGCCCTGGAACACGAGCGCGAGCCGCTCCACGAGCCGCCGCGCCCCGTACGCCATCGCGTCGGGATCCCCGAGCCCCGCCAGTTCCTTGCGGAGCCCGGCGACCGCCGCGTCCAGGCGCCGGTCGGCACCCGCGCCCCGGTCGACCTCCACGAAGAACGCCTCCACCGCCTGCGGCTGACGGGCCATCGCCCGCAGCACGTCGAGCGCGGCCACGTTCCCCGACCCCTCCCAGATCGAGGGCAGCGGCGACTCCCGGTAGAGCCTCGGCAGACCCGAGTCCTCCACGTAGCCGTTGCCGCCCAGGCACTCCAGGGCCTCCGCCGCGTGCGCGGGCGCCCGCTTGCACACCCAGTACTTGGTGACCGCGAGCCCGAGCCGCCGCAGCTGCTCCTCCTCCGCGTCGCCGCGCGCCGCCCGGTCCACCGCCCCGGCGAGCCGCAGCGCCGCCAGCGTGGCCGCCTCCGCCTCCACCGCCAGGTCGGCCAGGACGTTCCGCATCAGCGGCTGGTCGACGAGCCGCGCCCCGAACGCCCGGCGGTGCGTGGCGTGGTGGACCGCCTGCACGAGCCCGAGGCGCATCCCGGACGCCGAGCTGACCGCGCAGTCGAGCCGCGTCATGTTGACCATCCGGATGATGGTCGCCACCCCGCGCCCCTCCTCGCCGACCAGTCGGCCGAGGGCGCCCTCGTACTCGATCTCGGAGGAGGCGTTGGACCGGTTGCCCAGCTTGTCCTTGAGGCGCTGGAGGCGGATCGCGTTGCGGGTGCCGTCCGGCAGGACGCGCGGCACCAGGAAGCAGGAGAGCCCGCCGGGCGCCTGCGCGAGGGTGAGGAAGACGTCGGACATGGGGGCCGAGGTGAACCACTTGTGGCCGGTCAGCGCGTACAGACCTGGCTCGCCCGCCGGAACCGCCCGGGTCGTGTTCGCCCGGACGTCCGAACCGCCCTGCTTCTCGGTCATCGACATCCCGGCGATGATCCCGCGCTTCTCCGTCGGCACCCGCAGCCCGAACTCGTACGACGGGGAGGTGAGCAGCGGCTCGTACACCTCGGCGAGTTCCGGCTGGACGCGCAGCGCGGGCACGGCGGCGTACGTCATCGAGACCGGGCACAGATGACCGGCGTCGGCCTGCCCCCACACGAACACCTTGGCCGCGCGCGCCACGTGGGCGCCGAGCCGCCCGTCGGCCCAGGGCGCGCCGTGCAGTCCGTGCCGCACGGCCACGTCCATCAGGGAGTGCCAGTACGGGTGGAACTCGACCTCGTCGACGCGGTGGCCGTACCGGTCGTGGGTGTGCAGGACGGGGGAGTGGCGCTCGGCGAGCCGCCCCCACTCCTGGGCCTCGGCGCCACCCGCCCGCGTCCCCAGCTCGCGGACCTCCGCCTCGGCCCAGCCGGCGCCCTCCCGGCGCAGCGCCTCCAGGAGGGCGGGGTCGGCGGAGACGTCGTGGCCGGTCGGCGGGGGGACCTGGTTGGTGACCTCATGCGTGGTCGGCATCGGGGACTCCCAGTGCTCGCAGGGTGAAGGTGACGAGTGCGGGTACGGTGCCGGGCCCGACGGACCTCTCCGCCAGCGGGCCGACGAGCGCCTCGGCGCCCGCCCCGACCAGCGCCGAGGCCGTCAGGACGGGGTCCTGGGGAGGCAGTTCGCCCGAGCGGACGCCCTCCTCGACGCGGGCGGCGAAGACGTCCCGGAACGCGCGCCGGAAGACGAGCCGTTCCGCGTCCACAGCCGGGTCGACGGGCTCGGCGAGCAGCGCGTAGGCGAGGCGCGGCGACTTCAGGGCGCGCAGGGCGAAGGTCTCGACGACGGCGACCACCCGCTCGGCGGCCGTACGGTGCCCGGGGTGCCCGGCCGCCTCGGAGACGGCCGCGACCTCCCGGCCCACCACGGTCCGGAAGAGCTCGACGGCGAGTTCGGACTTGCCGTCGAAGTGGCGGTACACGCTGCCCGTGGCGATCCCGGCCCGGGCGGCGACGGCCGCCACGGTGCACCCCGCGTACCCCTGCTCGGCGAGCAGCCCGAGGGCCGCCTCGACGACGGAGGCACGCTGCGCGTCGAGCCGGGCCTGGACGGCGGGGGTGCGTCGGTAGGGCATGGAAGGAGTGAAGCAGTGATTCACTGCTTCATCAAGGGCCCGAACGGGAGGGGGACGAATCGCCCCGCAGTCCTGGCCGGGGCGGCGGGGTAAGGGCGTCGGAGGCGGCGTCAGCCCGTGAAGACCTCGGTCAGGGACCAGACGGCGAGGCCCGCCATGCACACGCCGCCGATGCGCTGGACGGTCTTGAGGGGGACGCGCTTCGCGATGAAGCGGCCCGCGACCAGGGCGAGGGCGGAGACGCTCGTCAGGGCGGCGAACGAACCGATCGCCGTGGACCAGGTGCCGTTGGTGGCGGCCAGGTTGGCGGTGGTGATCTGGGTCAGGTCGCCCCACTCGCTGATGAAGACGGCCGTGAAGGCGGTCGAGAAGACGGGCCAGAAGCCGGTGACCGTCCGGCCGCCCGTGTCGTCGTCCTCCTCGTCGCCCCCGCCGCGCAGCAGCACGAAGGCGCCGAAGCCGAACAGGAGCGCCGAGACGAGTTTGACGGTCCAGCCCGGGAGCAGCCCGAGCAGGCTGCCGGCGCCCACCGCGATGGCGACGTGCGCCAGGAAGGCGGTGGAGGTGCCGATCCACACGTACAGGGGACGCATGCGCGTGCCCATGGCGAGGGACGCGAACATCGTCTTGTCGGGAAGCTCGGCGAGGAAGATCAGCCCGAAGGCGGTGAGGATCGCCAAGGGGTCGAGGTGCATACCGGTGCTCTCTGCTCGGTCCGGGCCTCCGGGCCCCGCACGGCACCTCGGTGGGCGACGGGAGGACCACTCGGCCCGGCATGACGGACCGCGCCCACGGATGCGCGGACGCGGTTGATGCCTGGCCGAAGGTCTCGCCCGTCCGCGTCGTGCGCGGACCCGGTCACCGGGAACCCGGGGGTTCCAGTGTGTCGACGACCGGTTCGCAGGGCTACTCCCCTTCGCTGCCGTCCAGTGTAACGGACCGGGGCGCGAGAGCGGGTAGACACTGTCTACTCGGACTTGGTAGACAGTGTCTGTGCGAAGAGACCGCGAGAGCCGCGAGGGACACGAACAAGAGCGACACGAACAGGGGGACGACGGGCTGCGCGGGCGGCTCGTCCGGGCCGGCGTCGAGCTCGTGGACGCCGAGGGAGCCCAGGCCCTCTCGCTGCGCGAGATCGCCCGCCGCGCCGGTGTCTCCCACGGCGCGCCCCGCCGCCACTTCCCCACCCACCTCGACCTCCTGTCGGCCATCGCCCGGCAGGGCTTCGCCGAACTGGCCGACCGCGTCGCCGCCGAGGACCGCGAGGACGCCGCGCCGCGCGAGCGGATCGAACTCCTCGCCCGCGTCTACCTCGACCACGCCGGGGCGCGGCGCGGCATGTACGAGCTGATGTTCCGGCACGACCTGCTGGAGAGCGGCAGGCTCGGGCTCCGCGAGACGAGCCTGCCGCTCTTCGCCCGGCTCGCCGAACTGGTCGCCCGCGTCCGCCCCGACGCCGACCCCGTCGTCACCGCCGGCGCCCTCTGGGCCAACCTGCACGGCATCGCCCAGCTCTGGTACCGGGGCAGCCTCCCGCTCGCGACCGGCGGCACCGATCCCGCCCCGCTGCTCGCGGCCGCCCTCGACGCCCATCTCGGGCCCGCGGAGCCGACCCCGTGAAGCGACGCCGCACCCCCGTCCTCGCCTGCAGCGTCGTCGGAGCCGCCGTCGTCGCCCTCGACGGCACGGTCCTGACCGTCGCCCAACCCGCCCTCCAGCGCGATCTGCACGCCGACGTCGGCCAGGTCCAGTGGACCAGCACCGGCTACCTCGTGGCCGTCGCGAGCCTCCTGGTCTTCGCCGGACGCCTCGGCGACCGCCACGGCCACCGCAGGGTCTTCGCCGCCGGCGCCCTCGGCTTCGCCGCCGCCTCCGCGGGCATCGCCCTGGCCCCCGGCATCGGGGCCGTGATCGTGCTGCGCGTGCTCCAAGGGGTGTGCGGGGCGCTCCTCCAGCCCGCCACCCTCGGCATGCTGCGCACGGCCTTCCCGCCCGACCGGCTCGCGACCCCGATCGCCGTCCGCACCGCCGTCATCGGCCTCGCGGCCGCCGCCGGACCGCTCGTGGGCGGCGCGCTGGTCTCCGCGTACGGCTGGCGCTCCGTCTTCCTCCTGAGCGTGCCGCCGACCCTCGCCCTCGGGCTCCTGGCCCTCACCACCAGGGAGCCGCACCCGGGAAAAACCGAAGCCCCTGTTAGGACCGCACCCGGCGGGACCACCCCTGTCGGGACCGCGCTCACCAGGACCGCGCCTGCCAAGGCCGCACCCGGTGGGACCGCCTCCGACAGGACCGCACCCGGCGGGACCGCGCCCGGTGGGACCGCCTCCGACAGGACCGCACCCGGCGGGACCGCGCCCGTCCCCGACCGCACCGCACCCCCACCCCGAACCACCCCCGCAAGCCCACCCGCGCCCCCCGGGCTCGCCGCGCTCGACCCCCTCGGGGCCCTGCTGCTCGCCGTGGCCCTGGGGCTGCTGGTCCACGGGCTCGTCGAGGCCGCGCGGCCCGGCGGGGCCGGACCCGGGGCGCTCGCCGTCGCCGGGGCCGTCGTCGCCGGAACCGTCCTCGCCCGGCACGAACGCCGCGCCGCACACCCCCTGCTGTCCCCGGAGCTGCTCCGGAGCGTGCCCGTCGTCGCCGGGACCGCCGCGCTCCTCGCCGCCTCGGCGGCCCTCTTCGGCACGCTGTTCGTGGCGACGTACTTCCTCCAGGACGTGCAGCGGCTCGACCCCCTCACCTGCGCGCTGCGCGTCCTGCCGCTCGCCCTCCTCATGGTGCTCGGCGCACCGCTCTGCCCGCCCCTCCAGCGCCGTTACGGCCCCCGCCGCACGGCGACGGCCGGCGCCGCCCTCCTCACCCTCGGCGTCCTGCTGCTCTCCCGCCTGGACGCCACGGCCGGCGCCCTCCCCGTCGGCGGCTGCTCCGCCCTCCTCGGCGCCGGCTTCGTCACGCTCATGGTCACCGCCACCTCCGTCGTCGTGCACCGCGCCCCCGGGGCCCACGCCGGAGTCGCCGGAGGCCTCCAGCAGACCGCGATGAACGTCGGCCCGGCGTTCGGCGTCGCCACCGCGACCCTCCTGCTCACCCTCGTACCGGACGGAGGGTTCGTACCGGCGCAGGGCGCCGCGCTCCCGGCCCTGGCGGCGATCACCGCCCTCGCGCTGCCCGCAGCCCTCGCCCTGCCCGGCGGCGCCCGGGGGACACGCCCGGAGCAGGCCCCGCCCCGCCCCGGCCGACGGCCCTGCGTACGATCATGAAATGCCCGCAGCCGGTCCCCGCAGCCCAGGCACGGCGACGCGCACCCAGTTCAACGTCGGTCGCGCCCTGCCCTTCCTGGTCCTGTTCCTGACGGCCCTCGCCGATGTGCTCACCCCCGGCCAGGAGCGCTTCGACCGCCTCCTCGTCGCCGCGCCCGCGCTCGCCGCCGTCACCTGGAGCGTGCGCGGGACCCTCGGCATCGGACTGCTCACCATGGCGGTCCGCGTGCTGCTCGGCTTCAACCGGGGCGGGGACCCCCTGCCCGAACTCCTCGCCAGCGAGACGGTCCTCGCCGTCGTGACCGCCGCCGCGGCCTGGATCAGCCGGGTCCGCACCCGCTACGAGCGGGACCTGCGCGAACTCACCGCCGTCGCCGAGGTCGTCCAGCGGGTCGTGCTGCGCCCGCTGCCCCGCCGCCTCGGCCGGTTCGAACTGCACCTGCTGTACGTCGCGGCCGCCGCCAAGGCCCGGATCGGCGGCGACTTCTACGAGGCCGTCAAGGTCCCCGGAGCCGTGCGCGTCATGCTCGGCGACGTCCAGGGCAAGGGGCTCGGCGCCGTCGAGACCGCCTCCGTGCTGCTCGGCGCGTTCCGCGCCGCCGTCCACGAGGCCGGGGACCTGGCCGTCCTCGCCGACCGCCTCGACGAGGGCCTGGCCCGGTACGGCGCCTGGGACCCGGACTCCGATGCCGCCGAACGCTTCGCCACCGTCGTCCTCGTGGAACTCCCCGACGACCGGGACGTCGTACGGCTCCTCAGCTGCGGCCACCCGGCCCCGCTCCTCCAGCACGGGGGAGGGGTCGAACCGGTGCGCTTCACCGACCCCTCGCTCCCCGTCAACCTCGCGGGCCTCGCCGACGGCCGCCACCGGATCGAGGAGGCGCCCTTCGGCCCGGGGGACCGGCTGCTCCTCTACACCGACGGCGTCAGCGAGACCCGCGACCGGGCGGGCGCCTTCTACCCCCTGGAGGCGCGCCTGCGGAGCTGGGACCGGGAGCCCTCCGCGGGCCTCCTCGAACTCCTCCACCGCGACCTCACCGCCTACGGCGGCAAAGGCCCCGACGACGACGTGGCCGCCCTCCTGGTGGTCCGCCCGCCCGACGCCCCCTGACCGCGGGGGTCATGCCACAGGGGCGAGTCCCAGATGCTCCCGGAGCGTCGTCCCCGTGTACGCCGTCCGGTACACGCCCCGCTCCTGGAGCTCCGGCACGAGCAGCTCCACGATGTCGTCGAGACCGTCCGGCACCAGGTACGGCGAGACGTTGAAACCGTCCAGCGCCCCGTGCCGGACGAACCGCGCGAACTTCTCCGCGAGCCCGGCCGGAGTGCCCACGTGCCCGCGCTGCGGCCCCAGCTCGATCACCGTCTCGCGCAGCGACCAGCCGTTGGCGTCGGCCTTCGCCCGCCACTCGGCCACCACCGCCCGGGGGTCGTCCACCCAGCGCGTGCCGAACCTCCCCTCGTACGCGGCCACCACCGGGTCCTCGGCCGGCAGCGGCCCGTCGGCGTCCCGCCCGGACAGGTCGAAGCCCCACAGCCGGCTCGCGATGCCGAGCGCCACCGCGGGCGTGACCTGGTGGAGGCGCACCCAGCGGGCCTTCTCCTCCGCCTCCTTCTCGGTCGCCCCGATGACGATCTCCGTACCCGGCAGGATCCGCAGCGCGTCCTCGGCCCGGCCCGCCGCCCGCAGCCGCCGCCGGACGTCCTCGGCGAAGGCGAGCGCGTCGTCGAAGTCCGTGCCGTGCGCGGAGAAGACGACGTCCGCGTTGCGGGCCGCGAAGTCCCGCCCCTCCCCGGAGTCGCCCGCCTGGAAGATCACCGGATGCCCCTGGGCGCTGCGCGGCAGGGTCGGCGCCAGGTCGACGTCGAAGTGGGCCCCCTCCACCCGTACGCGCCCCACCGCCCCCGGCACCGACCAGGAACGGGCCTCGGCCGAGTCCGCCACCGCGCCCTGTGCCCAGCCGTTCCACACGGCCCGCGCGACGGACAGGAACTCCTCGGCGCGCCGGTACCGGTCGGCGTGGTCGAGGAACCCGCCGCGCCGGAAGTTCTCGCCGGTCCAGGCGTTGTGCGTGGTCACCACGTTCCAGCCGGCCCGGCCGCCGGAGAGCAGGTCGAGGCCGGCGAGCCGCCGGGCGAGGTCGCCCGGCTCGTTGAAGGTGGTGTTCGAGGTGGAGACGAGCCCGATCCGCTCGGTCGCGGCGGCGAGCGCCGACAGCTGGGTGATCGAGTCGGGCCGGCCCGCCACGTCCAGCTCGTGGACGCCGCCCTCCGACTCGCGCAGCCGCAGGCCGTCGCCGAGGAAGAAGGCGTCGAAGAGCCCGCGTTCGGCGGCCCTGGCCACCCGCAGGAAGGAGGCCGGATCGATCTGCGAGCCGCTGGACGGGTCCGACCAGATCGTCCAGTGGTTGACCCCCTGGAAGAACACCCCGAAGTGCAGTCGCGCGTCCGGGCGCGGGACGTCGTGCGGGTCGGTGCGGGTCATCGGGTCTCCTCCGGAGCGGGCGCGGCGGCGCCGGCGGTCGTGAAGCGGCTGAGGGGCCGGGGAAGGCCCAGGGAGGTGCGGAGGGTGGTGCCCGGCAGGGGCCGGGCCGCGAGCCGCCGCACGAACAGCTCGGGCAGGACGAGCCGGGAGAGCACGGCGAGGTCCTCGTCGAGGACGAGCGGACGCAGCCGCACCCCGTCGACGCGCCCGGCCAGGTCCGCGAGCAGTTCCACCAGACCGGCGGCCGGACCGGTGTACCGCAGCCGGTCGGGGCGGCCCTCCCACGGCGCGTACCGTTCCAGGTCCGCGATCCGCTCCCGCGCCGTCTCGCGCGGGGCGTCGAGGGCCACCTCGACCTCGGCGAAGGCGAGCGGCGCACCGGCCGCCGAGGCCGCCGCGCCCGCCCCGGCCGGGGTCGGGCCGCCGACGAGCGCCACGTCGGTGAGCTCCGCCGGGACGAGACCGGCGGGCGCCAGGACCACGGGCCGGCCCTGCGGCGGACGCGGCACGATCGACGGCCCCTTCACCGAGTACGTCTCGCCCTCGAAGTCGACGTAGTGCAGCCGCGACCGGTCCAGGTAGCGGCTGGTGGCCACCGACCGGATCACCGCGTCGTCCTCCCACGAGTCCCACAGGTCCCGTACGACCCGGAGCCCGTCGCGGGCCTCGCGGGCGATCGCGTCGGCGCCCCCGACCACCGGCCGCCCCCAGGCGCGCGCGGCGGCCGGGTCCTCCTCGGTCCCCACCACCCAGCCGGCCCGGCCGGCCGAGACGTGGTCGAGCGAGGCGATCTGCGAGGAGACGTGGAACGGCTCGGCGTAGGTGGTCGCGAGGACGGGGGCGATGCCGAGGACGCTGGTCGAAGCGGCCGCGAACGCGGCCCGCTCCACCGCGCCGATCCGGCCCACCGGGCCGGTGCCGTCGGCGGAACCGGGCGGCAGGATCGAGTCCTCCAGGGTGACCAGGGTGAATCCGGCGTTCTCGGCGGCGGCCGCGGTCCGGGCGAGCCGGCGCGGGCTCAGCAGCTCTCCGGGGGCGTGCGCGGCACGGCGCCACGCGGCGGGATGGGCACCGTCGCCGTCGATCTCGACGGCCAGGTGCAGGGCGGGGCGGGGCATGGGAGTCCTTCCGGGCGGCGGGGGACGCGCGGCGGCGCGGCAGCGGTGCGGGGCACGGCTGCGCGGGACCGGGCGACGGGACGTCACGGGAAGCGCGGACCCGGGCGCGGCGGGATCGCCGCGACGCCCCGCGCCGGACGGGCGACGGGACGGGCGGACCCGCCGGGCGGGGTCAGACGCGCGGAGAAGGACAGATGGCCGACGCGGTACGGCAGAGGTCGACGTGCCGGCGGCAGACGAGGCGGGCACCCGCCCGGACCGGGGCGTGCGGCGCCGTGGTCGCTGTGCGCACGTACGCCTCCCCCGGGTCCCTCGGCCCCGTCCGGACGCGGACGGAGACTCCTCACCATAGGCAGGCGGCCTTCCACGCTGTCAAGGTCGTCCCGCCGCATGGCTCCACCCGACCGGTCGGCACATCAGGACCGGTACGGGGGAAGGGAGTTGGGGGTGAGCCGGACGTCGGAGCCCATGGACGTACCCGTGGATGACGGGCAAGGCCCCTTCTCCGACCCGAGGTTGATCGAAAGTGAGCCCACGGGCGGACGCGCCGGACCGCTCCCGGCGCCTACCGTGCCCGCATGACTCGACTCACCAGGGCCGTCGCGGCCACCATTCTCACCTGTTCCCTCGCCCTGACGGCAGGAGTCGCCACCGCGGCCCCTCCCGGCACACCCGCCCCCGGCGCGAGCGCGACGGTCGCACAGCCGGTGCGGCCCGCCGCCCTCCCCGCGCCCACCGGGCCGCACGCCGTCGGCAGCACGGTCCTGCCGCTGGTCGACCGGTCCCGCACCGACCCCTGGGTGCCCACCGCCGACGGACGGGCCCTCATGGTCACGCTCCACTACCCGGCCGCCCGCTCCGGCGGTGGCCACCCCGCCCCGTACGCCACCCGGGAGGAGGCGCGACTGCTCGCCGAGCAGCTGGGACCCGGCGTCTCCGGCGACGTGCTCGCCCGGACACGCACCCATAGCAGGGCCGGCGTCCGGCCCGCGCCGGGCCGCCACCCCCTGGTGCTGCTCTCGCCGGGCTTCAGCGTCTCCCGCTGGACGCTCACCTCCCTCGCCGAGGACCTCGCCTCGCGCGGCTACGTCGTCGCCTCCGTCGACCACGCCTACGAGTCGTACGGGATCAGCCTCCCCGGCGGCCGCACCCTCACCTGCGTCGCCTGCACGGCCCTCGACGAGGGCGGGGTGCACGGGAGCGTGGTCACCACGACCCGCGCCGCCGACATGCGGTACGTCCTGGACCGGCTCGTCGGCCCCCGGTCCGTCTGGCGGCACGCCGACGTGATCGACGCGCGCCGGATCGGCATGGCGGGCCACTCCATCGGAGGGGCGAGCGCGGCCACCGCGATGGTCGCCGACCGGCGCATCGACGCCGGGATCAACATGGACGGCTCCTTCTGGGAGGACCTTCCGGCGGAGGGCCTGCGGGGCCGCCCGTTCATGATGCTCGGCACCCACGACGGGATGCACCTGCCCGGCGGGATCGACACCAGCTGGGACCGGACGTGGTCCGCGCTCGACGGCTGGAAGCGCTGGATCACGCTGGCCGGATCCGATCACTTCTCCTTCTCGGACGGCCCCGTGATCTCGCGTCACTTCGGCCTGCCCGAACCGCAGCTGCCCGCCGACCGGGCCGTCGCCCTCACCCGGACGTACGTCTCCGCCTTCTTCGACCGGCACCTGCGCGGACTTTCGCGCCCGGTCCTGGACGGCCCGACCGAGGCCGACCCGGAGGCACACTTCCAGAACCGGTGACCGCGGCCGGAACCCTCAGGGACGGTACGGAACGTTCTCCGCCGCCCAGTCGGCCAGGACCCGCGCGCACCCGGCGACCGATTCGCGCCAGGTGCGCGCGGCGCCCTCCCCGGCCTCGTCGCTGACGTGCTTCACGACGCGCAGCGGCACCCCGGCGACCGAGGCGACGTGCGCGAGGGCGTACCCCTCCATGTCGACCAGGGCCGCCTGCTCCGCGAGCCGGGCGCGGGCGGTCTCGTCCGAGATGAAGGTGTCGCCGGTGGCCAGGACCACGTCCCCGCCGTCCGGCAGCGTCAGCGGCGCCCCGTACGACTCGCCCGTCAGCATCGCGAGCAGCCGCCCGTCGAAGTCGTGCTGCACCACGGTGCCCACGACGTGCGTCCCGGTCAGGCCCGGCCGCAGCGCCCCGGCCGTCCCCAGGTTCACGATCCCGGACGGACGGGGGCCCCGGCCGAGCACGGTCGCCAGCGCGGTCGCGGCGTTCACCTTGCCCATGCCGGTGAGCAGCACCGGCAGCCCCGTGTCGAGGAACTGCGCCTCTTCCTTGACGGCGAGCACCAGCAGGGGGCGGTCGCCCGTGATCTCTCCCAAGAGTTCCATGGGTGCCACGCTAGTTCGACGGCCCGCCCGCCGTACAACCGGGAGGGCCCACCACCGGAAGGCCCGGAACCGCCGGCGGAGGAGCACCGCCCGGCGGAGGCGTCCCCACCCCTCTCCGCCATGACACAGAGTCACTTCGGTCCCACGCGCCGCCGTCACGCACGGTCGCGAGGGTCCTTCCGGCGGCCCGCTCCGCGTGTCGGCGGGATTCTTTCCGCAGGACGCTTGTGCGCGGCCCCGGCGCCCGGCACGCTCCTCGTATGAACACGGCCAGGCATGCCAGTGAACGTCTGATGAGCTGGCCCTCGCTGACCCCCGGCCGTGCCCACTGCGGCGCCGAGGTCGGACTGGGCACCGCGACGCAGGAGATCGTGCACTTCCACGGCGAGCACGAGGCCGACGTCCACCTCACCCGCGCCATGATCGCCAAACTGCGCCCGGCCCTCCTCGGATCGAGCGCCGTCCGCCTGCGCGCCGGGTCCGGGTGGGTGACGGTCCGTCTGGACATGGGCTCCGACATCGACCTGCTCGCCACCCTGGTGAGCGCGGCCCTCCAGGCCAGCGGCGCCCCCGACGCCGTCCCGGACGGCTGCACCCGCACCCGCCCGGTCCCCGGCGTCCGCTGAACCCGGCCCGTCCCCGCGCGTCGCGCGGTACTACGCAGGGACCGGGAACAGCATGCACGTGCTGGTCGCGTGACCGAGCAGCCGGTCCTGCGCGTCGTACAGACCCGCCTCCGCGAGCGACGTACGGCGTCCCCGGGTCAGCACCGTGCCGACCGCCCTGACCTTGCCGGTGGCGACCGTGATCGGGCGGAGGAAGCGGGTCGACAGGTCGAGCGAGGTGTACGCCGTGCCCCGGGGGAGCGTGGAGTGCACCGCGCACCCGGCCGCCGAGTCGAGCAGCGTCGCGTACACGCCGCCGTGCACGCTCCCGATCGGGTTGTAGTGCTCCTCGGCCGGCTCGAAGGAGAACACCACCCGGCCGTCCTCGACCTCTTCGAGGGCGAAGCCGAGGAGCGCGGCGATCGGCGGCCCGGGCAGCCGCCCGGCGGCGATCTCCCGCAGGAAGTCCAGCCCCGCCGTCGTCCCCGCGGCCCGCGCGGAAGCCGCCGGGTCCTCCCACTCGACCGTACGCGTCCGTGCCACGACCACTCTCCGCCCGACTCGACCAGCTGACTCTGCACGGCGAAGCTAGCCTCCCCGAAAGCTGACTGTCAACGACGCAGTCAGGTGGCTAGAGTGTGACGATGAAGTGGCTGGAGACGGACACGGAGAACTGCTCGGTCCGGCGCACCCTGGACCTGGTCGGCGAGAAGTGGACCCTGCTGATCCTGCGGGACGCGTTCAACGGCGTACGCCGGTACGACGAGTTCCGCCGGCACCTCGGGCTCTCCGAGGCCGTCCTCGCCGACCGCCTCCGCAAGCTGGTCGCGGCGGAGATCCTGCGCGCCGAGCCCTACCGCGAACCCGGCGCCCGGACCCGGTACGAGTACCGGCTCACCCCCAGGGGCATCGACCTCTGGCCCGTGCTCCTCGCGCTCAAGCAGTGGGGCGACACCCACGCGGAGGTCCCCGAGGGGCCCGTCCTCGACATCCGCCACACCGGCTGCGGAGCCCCCGTCCGCGTGGTCGTCCAGTGCGAGGGCGAGGAGCGGGCCGCCCTCTCCGTCCGCGACGTCACCGTCCGCCCCGGCCCCGGCGCCCGCCCGCTCCCCGCCTGAGCCCCGGCCCCGGGGCCGCCCCCCGAGCGCCGCCCCCACCCGTTCGGCGGCACCCCGCGATGCCGCGTCGCCGGGCCGGGTACCTCACGAGGCATGCCCTCCACACCCGGTCCGCCGCACGACGGTGCCCCCACCGAACACGGCCACTGGTTCCGACGGGTCCACGACCGCGTCGCCGCCTCCCCCGTCGGCCTCGCGTGGAACCGCGGCCGCGCCATGGAACTCATGCACCGCGCCATGGGCTTCGCCGCGCTCAGCCTGCTCACCCTCGTCCCCCTCCTCATCGTCGTCGCGGCGGCCGACCTCGCCCGGGGACAGGGCTTCGCCCGCTGGCTCGTCCAGGGCCTCGGCGTCACCGAGGTCTCCCAGGAGGAGGTCGAACGGCTCTTCGGGCAGCCGGGACAGGCCCTCCAGCGCACCACCGCCTTCGGTCTCGCCGCCCTCGCCGCCTTCGGCGTGACCTTCGGATCCGCCGTACAGACCGGGTACGAGCGGGTCTGGGACCTCCCCACGGCCCGCTGGCACACCATGTGGCGGCACGTCGTCTGGCTCGCGGTCCTCATCGCGGCCCTCCTCGTCTTCGTCGCCTTCCCCGCCCCCGAGAACGCCCCCGCCCTCGCCACCGCCGCCGTCGCCCTCGGCGACACCCTCGGCACCTTCCTCTTCTTCTGGTGGTCCCAGCGCTTCCTGCTCTGCGGACGCATCCGCTGGCGCGCCCTCCTCCCCGGCGCCGTCCTCACCGCGCTCGGCCTCCTCGGGCTGCGGATCTTCTCCCAGCTGGTCTTCTCCCCCCTCATCGCCTCGAACGCGGTGACGTACGGCCAGTTCGGCACCGTCCTCGTCCTCCAGTCCTGGCTCGTCGGCGTCGGCTTCGTCGTCTACGGAGGCGCCCTCGTCGGCCGGCTCGTCCACGAGCACCTGGTCCGGCGCCGTCTGCGCCGCCTCCCGCACCGGCCCGGAGGACCCGCGGACAGGGCGTGATCACACGATCCGGTGATCCACCGGTGAACGGCCGGGCCGCGCCCCCACGGCCACTTGGATGGAGGCGATCCCACCGGCCCGTCGAGAGAGAGCCGCCCATGACGAACACCTGGCTGCCGCCCGTCGAGTACGTGGCGACCCTCCCGAGAGCGACCGCCTACGCCTGCCTCCACTTCACCGACACCAGGGGCCGCCCCCTCCAACTGCGCACCGTCCACTACTCCGGGATGTGGCAGTGGCCCGGCGGCAACATGGACCCGGGGGAGACGCCCTGGGAGACGGCGGTGCGCGAGTGCCGCGAGGAGACCGGGATCGTCTTCACCGGGGAGCCCCGGCTGCTCGGCACCCACTTCACGACCGACCGGGGCGACGACTGGCCCGCCAACCGCATCGGCTTCTTCTTCGACGGCGGCGAGCTGACGGACGAGCAGATCGCCGCCGTCGTCCTCGATCCCGAGGAGCACAGCGCGTACGCCCTGCGCACCCTGGAGGAGTGGGAGCGGAAGATGGACCCGGCCGAGTTCGCCCGCCTCGCCGCGATCGACCGCGCCCGCCGGACCGGCGCGCCCGTGTACCTGGAGGCCGGCCCCGGCGAGCGCTGACCGCGCGCCGGCGGGACCGGCCCGGACGGACGGCCCCGCCGACGGCCCCCTCAGGGCCGGCAGCCCGCCGGGTGGGCCGTGTCGACCACGAACCGCTCCGGGGAGCGCAGCCGGAAGGTCTTGTGGACGGGCTCGGCGTCGAAGGCGGCCCCGACCGTCACCACGCCCTCGAAGTCGCCGGTCGGGGCGACCCCCCTGAGCGCGGGCAGCGGGACCGCGGCCGTCCGGGGCCCCCGGTACACGGACCTGCCGGCACCGTCGTGGGCGGCGGCGGGGGAGAGCCTGATCTCCAGGAAGTACTTCCCCGCCAACGGGACCCTCCGACCCGATCCGTCCTGGTACAGCGCGGGGACCCGGCGCACGGTGACCGCGGGCACGGCGCCCCGTACGTCGACCACGAGCCGGTCGAAGCCCGGATGGCCGCTCCAGCGGACGCCGACGACCAGGGCCGTGGCCGGGACGGACCCGCTCCGGGACGGAGCGCCGGCCGCGCCCACCGGGACCGTGGCGCCGATTCCGGCGGTCAGCAGGACTCCCGCGGCGCCGACGGCGCCGGCGGCGAACAGATGACGGTGGCGCATGACGTCCCCCGTTTCCTCGTGCTCGGGGACGGTGGTGTCACCGGGGAAGACACCGACCACGACCGTACGGTTCCACCCGATATGGGGTAGAAGTGCGCTATGTGCTGGAGTGCGACGGCCGACCTCTGGGCGGGCCTCGGGATCGGCGCCGTGGGCGTGGCCTCCCTCGCCTCCGTGCACCGCCCCGGGGACGCGCCGCTCGCCGCCCTGCCCCTGCTCCTGGGCGCCCACCAGGTCGTGGAGGCCGCCGTCTGGCACGCCGGCGGCGGAGCCGGACCCGCCACCCTCGCCTGGGCCGTCATCGCGCTTCCCCTGCTGCCCCTCTGGCTCCCCGTCGGCGTCCTGACCGCCGCCCGCCCCGCCGACCGGCCGCGCCTGCTCGTCCCGCTCGCCGCCGGCCTCGCGACCGCCGGCGTCCTCGCGTACCGGCTCGCCACCCGCCCCGTCACCGCCGAGGTCCGCGGCCGCACCCTCGGCTACGTCGTCGACCTGCCGTACGCGCCGCTGCTCCTCGCCGCGTACCTCCTCGCCACCGTCGGCGCCCTGCTCCTCGCCCGCGACCGGCTCCTGCGGCTCCTCGGCCTCCTGACCGGGGCCGGGGCCGTCGTCTGCGCCCTCCTGTGGACCACCGAGTTCGTCTCCACCTGGTGCGCCCTCGCCGCCGTCGCCTCGCTGCTGCTGCTCGTCTGGGTGCGGGGCAGGACCGGACCCGATCCGCGTCCGATCGGGGAGAGCCCGTAACCCCCCCGGCCGTTCAGCAGTTGACCAGGGCATGAAGAAGCGCAGCATGCTCGCCATCGCCTCCCTCGCCGCAGGTGTCGTCACCGCCCTCGTCACGCCCCCGCCGCAGGCGAACGCCGTCGTCGGTGACAACCCCATCGGCACCCCCCTCGGCCTCCTCCAGGAGGACCAGGGCGCCGAGGCCGTCCTCCAGGACACCGTCCAGGACGCCGGAGGCGCCCTCCAGTCCCCGGAGACCGGCGGACTGCTCTGACTCCGTTCCCCCACCGCGTCCGACGACGCGAACGGCGCCCCGCGCCCTCACGGGCGGCGGGGCGCCGGCGTGCCGTGACACGGCCGGAGGCAGCCCGTGCGCACCCGGTGCGCGAGTAATGACAGGATGTCCCCATGAGCGACAACGTCTACTTCGACATCACCATCAACGACGAGCCCGCGGGCCGCATCGTCTTCAAGCTGTTCGACGACGTCGTGCCGAAGACCGCGCAGAACTTCCGCGAGCTCGCCACCGGCGTGCACGGCTTCGGTTACGCCGGTTCCCCGTTCCACCGCGTCATCCCGCAGTTCATGCTCCAGGGCGGCGACTTCACCGAGGGCAACGGCACCGGTGGCAAGAGCATCTACGGCGAGAAGTTCGCCGACGAGAACTTCAAGCTGAAGCACGACCGCCCGTTCCTGCTGTCGATGGCCAACGCCGGCCGGAACACCAACGGCTCGCAGTTCTTCATCACCACGGTCGTCACCGACTGGCTCGACGGCAAGCACGTCGTCTTCGGCGAGGTCGTCGAGGGCCAGGACCTGGTCAAGAAGATCGAGTCCTACGGCTCCTCCCCGACCGGCGCCACCAGCGCCTCCATCAAGGTCGCCGAGTCCGGCATCGTGAAGGCCTGATCGCCTTCCGGAACCGAGCGGAGGGCTCCGCGCCCCCGCTCGCAGCCCCGGCCGGGGCGGGAGCGCGGTCCGACGGACCCGCGTCCCCGCCCCGCCGCGCGCCCGTCCCCGGCCCGCCCCGGGTTCAGGCGAACGCGTCCGCGTGACGCTCCGCCCACGCCGAGAACGGCCGCGGCGCGCGCCCGAGGACCCGCTCCACGTCCGGGCTCACCCGCCGCTCCTCCTCGCGGGGATCGCCCATCACCGACAGCATCCCGTCGACGGCCTCCTCCGGCAGGAACCGCACCAGCCGCTCCCGGGCCTCGTCCGCGCCCAGCGCCGCGAATCCCACCGGGACGCCCATCGCCTCCGCGAGGGCCCGCACCTGCTCGCGCGGCGTCACCGCGGCCGGGCCCGTGAGGACGTACGTGCGCCCCGCGTGCGCCGGACCGCGCAGCGCGGTGGCCGCGACCTCCGCGATGTCCGCCGGATCCACGACGGGCAGGGCCACATCGGCGAAGGGGGCCGCCACCGTACGGGTCGCCCGCACCTGCCCGGCCCAGAAGAAGGCGTTGGAGGCGAAGCCGCCCGGACGCAGCACCGTCCACTCCGGGACTGACTCCCGCACCGCCGCCTCGAACGCGCGCAGCGGCCCGTGCGACACCGACCCGGGCCGCGTTCCCGCCAGTTGTGAGGACTGGAGCACGATCCGCCGCACCCCGCGGGCCACCGCCGCCGCCACGATCTCGCGCGGACGCAGCTCGTCCCCGAGGCCCGGGACGAGCAGGTACACCGCCTCCGCCCCCTCGAACAGCCCCTTGAGGCCGTCGGCGTCGGCCAGGTCGCCCCGCCGGTGCGCCACCCCGGCGGGCAGCTCCCCGGCGTCACGGCGGCTCACCGCCGTGACCTCCTCGCCGGCCGCGGCCAGCGCCTCCACCAGCGGTCGCCCGACGTTCCCGGTCGCTCCGGTCACCACGATCACGACTCTTCCCCCTCCAGGGAGTCCGCGGCGGAGCGCGAGTGCCCCGCCGTCCTCGTGACCCCATCCTGGAAGCCGAAGTGGTCGTCTCCCGGCCAGTTCGGCAAGCCGGTTCCACCAGCCGGTCGCAGCCGGGGAAGAACCCCGGGGGGAGGGCTCAGCCCTCGGAGGAGCCCTGCTCGCCGAAACGGCGCTCGAACCGGGCGATCCGACCCTCGGTGTCCACGGTCCGCGCCTTGCCCGTGTAGAACGGGTGGCTCTCCGAGGAGATCTCGACGTCGATCACGGGGTACGTGTTGCCGTCGTCCCACTCGATGGTCCGGTCGCTGGTCGCGGTGGAACGGGTCAGAAACGCGTACCCGGCCGAGCGGTCGCGGAAGACCACGGGGCCGTACTCGGGCTGCTTGTCCTGCTGCACGTGTCCTCCTCGGGCTGCCGCCCTGACTCGCCGGCCCGATCGGCACGGCACCCCCAGCCTCCCCGGGGGCGCGGCCGCCGACCAGTGCCACGGGCCCGACCGGGTGACGGGCCCGCGCCCCCGCCCCCGACGCGGACGCCGACCGGCGCCGACGGGCCACGCGCACGCGTACCGCCCCGTACCCCTCCCGCGTACGGTCCCGCGGTCGTCCGGCCGGCGCGGAACCGCCCGTACGGCTCAGCCGCTCGCCGGCCACCGCGCCGCGAGCAGCAGGGCGATGTCGTCCGGCCGGGCCGTCGCCTGCCGGGCCTCCCGGGTCAGCCGGTCGGCCGTCTCCGAGAGCGGCAGGGAGGACGTCGCGGCGAGCGCCCTGCGCAACCGCTCGATCCCCTCGTCGATGTCCCTGCCCGGCCGCTCCACGAGCCCGTCCGTGAACAGCGCGAGGACCGACCCGGGAGCCAGCCGCAGCCGGGTCACCGGGTACGAGGCGCCGTCGTCGATCCCGAGCACCATCCCGCCCGCCAGGTCCACCTGGTCCGCCGTCCCGTCCGGCCGCAGCAGCAGCGGCTGCGGATGCCCCGCCCGCACCGCCCGCGCCTCGCCCGTCTCCGGATCGAGCAGGACGTAGCAGCAGCTCGCGAACTGCCCCGGGTCCAGGTCGATCAGCAGCCGGTTGGTGCCCCGCATGACGTCCTGCGGCCGGTGGCCCCCGAGCGCGAACGCCCGCACCGCGCTGCGCAGCTGGCCCATCGTGGCCGCGGCCGCCACCCCGT
Organism: Streptomyces bikiniensis; assembly: GCA_000716465.1. Taxonomy (GTDB): domain Bacteria; phylum Actinomycetota; class Actinomycetes; order Streptomycetales; family Streptomycetaceae; genus Streptomyces; species Streptomyces bikiniensis. Next base: position 31,118 of record JNWL01000004.1, on the reverse strand, counting down.
GGCCCTGCACGTCGCCGATCACCAGGGCGAGCCGCCCCTGACCCGTCTCGATCACGTCGTACCAGTCCCCGCCCACGTCCATGCCCTGCGTGCCCGGCAGATAGCGGCCCACCGTGTCCACCCCCACCCGCACCGGCAGCCGGTGCGGCAGCAGCGCGTCCTGGAGCCCCCGCGCGACCGCCGACTCCGTGTCGTACCGCTGCGCCCGCTCCAGGGCCTGCGCGATCAGCCCCGCGAGCGCCGTGAGCACGGTCCGCTCCTCCGGGCCGAACCCGCGCGGCCGGTCGAAACCGAGGATGCAGGAGCCCACCGGCCGGCCCGAGGCGATCAGCGGCAGGAACGCCCGCGCCCCCTGGTCCGCGTCCAGCGGAAGACCCGGGTACGCCCGGCCCAGCTGCTCCATCGACTCGAAGAACAGGGGCCTGCCCGTCGTCAGCGTCACCACCCCCGGCACCCGCGCGTCGAGTCCCACCCCGTCGAAGGGTTCGAGGAAGCCCTGCGGGAAGCCCGTCTCCCACGCCAGATACAGGCGCCGGTCGCTCAGCAGGTAGATCGCCAGCTGCCGCCCGCCGAACGCCGGCAGCAGCTCCTCCGTCACCACCGCCGACACCTGGCGCGCCGTCACCGCCTCGGTGAGCGCGATCGCGAGCGCCACCGGCCGGTACAGGTCCGCCGCCCGGTCCCCGGGCGAGGCCAGGTCGTCCGCGACGCGCCTCCCCGTCCCGGTCTTGTGCGCGAGGTCCGCCGCCCCCTCCTCGGGCTGGAGCACCAGCGTCACCCCGTCCCGCCCCGGATGCAGCGAGACCGACAGCCAGCGGCCCCCCTCCGGGCGGGCCAGGAAGCGCACCGGCTCCCCGGAGAGCAGGGCGGTGCGCAGCTGCTCCTGGTGGAAGGCGTGCCCGAACCAGGGCAGCGCCTCCCACAGCGGCCGTCCGGCCAGGTCCCTGCGCGGCCGGCCGAGCAACTGTTCCGTGCGCTCGTTGACGTACGTGACGCGGCCGAGCCGGTCGACGGCCAGGAGGGCCCGCGGCAGGCGGTCGGTGGCGTCCGAGCCGATCAGGCCGGTGCCGAGGTCGACGAGGGTGCCCGCGAGCCGGGAGCCCTTCTCGGGGCCGGTCCGCCGCGCGCGTGCGGACACCTCCAGGAGGTGCAGCCCGCCGTCCGGGCCCCTCAGCCGGAGCCTGCGCACCAGGGGGCGCCCGCCGGCGCCCGTCGCGTGCCGGGCCGCCGCCCACAGCGCGTACCCGTCCTCCGGCTCCAGGAGGGACATGAGGTCCTCGATCGTGCAGGGCGAGGTCACGCCCGCCCCGAGGATCCTCAGGAGCCCGTCGTCCATCGTGACGGTGCCCGAGTGCAGGTCCCAGTCGAAGGAGCCGAACCGCACCGGCAGCCCCGAACCGGTCGGCAGCTGCACGCACACCGGATCGCCGGCCCACTCGACCGCCGTCCCCCCGTGGGACAGCCCGGCGAGGGACTCGCCGAGCCGGAGCGCGCCCCGCGTCATCCGGCCCCGGTCCCGCGCGTCCACCGGCACGCCCGGGGTGGGCGCGCGCAGCGCCACCAGCACGCCGAAGCGTTCGCGACCCGCCGTCACCGGCGCGTACAGAGAGGCGAAGGGGAACGGCAGGCTCGCCACCAGCTGGGGGAAGCGCCGCATCGCCTCCTCGACGTCGGCGAGGTGGACGGCCTGGCCCGAACGGTGGACCTCGGCCACCGGGAACGGGCGGTTGGCGTGCATCCGCCACCACGGGCGGAACAGCGGCCCCGGCAGCCCCACGAGGACCGCGAGCCGCAGCAGACCGGGCGTCTCGGAACGCAGGTACACCCCGCCCGCGTACCCACCGACCTCCTCCACCGCCCCGAGCGCCGCCTCCGCGAGCGCCCACGTCAGGGCGACGGGTGCGGGCTCGCCGCCGGCTCCGCTCCCGGACGGGCGCCCGGTACCGCCCGCCGGTCCGGGGCCGGAAGCGCCGTGCGAGGTCACACAGCCAGGATGCCTCCGGGGCCGGAGCCCCCGCATCCCGGGAGGGTCCTCCGCCGGACGGCGGCATCCCGGCCGCGTGCGCCCGGCCGCCGTGCCCGGCGGCCGGGTCGGCCCGGACCCGTCGGCCGGGCGGGACGGACCGGCGCGTCTACCCTGGGAGGAACGGGCAGGGGACGGACACCGCGTCCTCCCCGGGCCCGCCCGGGCGGCCGCACAGGCGGAAGGGCGTCGGACCATGTTCTTCAGCGATCGCAGCGACGCCGGGCGGCAGCTCGCCGCCCGGCTCGACCACCTCAAGGACCAGGACGTCGTGGTCCTCGGCCTCCCGCGCGGCGGCGTGCCGGTGGCCGTCGAGGTGGCCGCCGCCCTCGACGCCCCCCTCGACATCTGCCTCGTCCGGAAACTGGGCGTGCCCCACCGGCCCGAGGTCGCGATGGGCGCGGTCGGTGAGGACGGCGTGCGGGTGCTCAACGACCGGGTGCTCCACGAGGCCGGGGTGGACGACCGTGCGCTGGCCGCCGTGGAGGAGCGCGAACGGGCCGAGCTGGAGCAGCGCGCCCGCCGCTACCGGGGCAGCAGGACGCCCGTGTCCCTCGAAGGACGGACCGTTCTCGTCGTCGACGACGGGCTCGCCACCGGCGCCACGGCCCTGGCGGCCTGCCGGGTGGTCCGCGCCAGGGGCGCGGCCCGGATCGTCCTCGCGGTGCCGGTCGCGCCGCCCGGCTGGACGGTCCGGCTCGGCGGCGAGGCCGACGAGACCGTCGCCGTCCGGACCCCCGAGGGGTTCTACGCCGTCGGCCAGTTCTACCGGGAGTTCCCGCAGACGCCGGACGACGAGGTGATCGCCTGCCTGGTCCGGAGCGGATCCGGGCGCGACCCCGTCGTCCGGGAGACGGACGTGCGGATCCCGGTCGACGGCGCCGTGCTCTCCGGGAGGCTCGCCGTGCCCGAGGGGGCCGCCGGTCTCGTCCTGTTCGCCCACGGCAGCGGCAGCAGCCGCCACAGTCCCCGGAACAGGGCGGTCGCCGCGGAACTGAACAGGGCCGGTCTCGGGACCCTGCTGTTCGACCTGCTGAGCGAGGCCGAGGCGGCGGACCGGGCGCACGTCTTCGACACCCCGCTCCTCGCGGGCCGGCTCGCCGGGGCCGCGGAGTGGACGGCCGGGCAGCCCGGCGTCTCGGGGCTGCCGCTCGGCTACTTCGGCGCGAGCACGGGAGCGGCGGCCGCGCTCTGGGCGGCGGGCGACCCCGCGTCCCCCGTCGCCGCCGTCGTCTCGCGCGGCGGGCGGCCGGACCTCGCGGCCGACCGCCTGGCCGGGGTACGGGCCCCGACCCTCCTGGTGGTGGGCGGCGAGGACCCGCTGGTCCTGGACCTCAACCGGCGGGCCGGGGCGCTGCTGCGCTGCGAGAACCGGCTGGCCGTGGTGGAGGGCGCCGCCCACCTCTTCGAGGAGCCCGGCGCCCTGGAGGAGGTGGCGGAGCTCGCCACCTCCTGGTTCACCGGGCACTTCCGGCACGGGGACACCCCCTAGGCGCTGTCCCGGTCGGTCATGCCGCGTGCGGCCTGACCGCCCCGCCCGAGCCGGTCTGCACCCACCGTGTACGAGAGATGTCACTGCGTCAGAAAGATCATTGCATGGGTCGGCGCGCATGGGTTGGGTTCGTTGCGAACAGCGTGACCGGGCGGCGTGCCGGAGGGGATCGACGAGGCACCGACCATGCTTCGCCGGACCGGGCACCCCAGGGTGTTTCACCAGTACAGCCGGGGGAATCGTGAGACGTCGCCGGAGTGGATCTCCGAACCGTCGCACGGCGAACACCGCGATCCTCCTCACCGCGCCGTTCACCGGCGCTGACGTGAACGCCGACTTCGCCGCCGAGGTGGCCCGGGCGTCCCTGGCCGTGGGCCGGGAGGAGGCCGTCAAGGCCGAGGCACGGGCGACGGAGGCGGTCAAGGCCGCCGAGGCGGCCGAAGCCGCGGCCGCACGCGCCAACGCCCGGGTGGCGCCCGCGTTCAAGGCGGCGGCGGCAGCGGCCCGTTCCTCCGCGGACGCGGCGCGCTCCTCGGCGGCCGCGATGAAGTCCGCCGCCCAGGCCGCCGAGGACGGTGCCGAGGCCCGGGCCGCCTCGGCACGGGCCCGGGAGGCCGACGCCCGGGCGCAGGCCGACGCGAAGCTCGCCCGCCGGGCCGCCGGCGAGGCCTTCGCGGACGCGGCGGCGGCACGCACCGCGGCGACCCGGGCCGGGGGCGAGGCGCAGCGGGCCCGGGGCGCCGCCGCCGAAGCGGAGAACCACGCGGCGGCCGCCGCCGGCGCCGCCGCCCTGGCGGAGAAGGAGGCCGGCCTCGCGCAGGACGCGGCGACCCGGGCGGAGAAGGACGCCGCCGGCGCCGCCGGGCTCGCGGAATCCGCCGAGAAGCACGCCACGTCGGCCGAGGCCGCTGCCAAGAACGCCGGCACCCATGCCGAGGAGGCCGCCGGGAGCAAGGAGAAGGGGGACGGCTACTCCCTGGAGGAGGCCGAGCGCAAGGCGCTCGAAGCGGCGGGCCTCAGCGTCGCGGAGTACGAGGCGGCCAAGGCCCTCGCGCAGCAGGACCTGCTCGACTACCTGATGGACAACGGCGCCGAGCTGCTCGTCGAACTCGTCGCCGAGGACATCAAGGAGTGCTGGGACGATCCCGACATTCCGACCTGCCTGTGGGCGATCGTCGGCAGTCTGCCCTGGGCGAAGGCCGTCAAGGTGGTCGGCAAGCTCCCGAAGCTCGGGAAGATCATCCTCGGCATCAACGACTTCCTCGACAAGTCGGCCCGGGCGAAGAAGCTCGTCGACAAGGGCGAGGAGATCCTCGACGACGTCTGGAAGAAGCTTCCGGCGTGCGTGACGGGCAAGAAGAAGAACGGTTCGGCGCGGAGTTCCGCGCTGTCGGCGGGTGTCGCGCGCGGCTCGTTCGTGGTGATGTCCGGTGGCAAGGACGCGGAGAACATCGGCCTCAAGCGCGAGGAGAACATCGCTAAGCTGGTCGGCGGAACGGTGGCCGAGGACGACAAGGGCCAGGACATCAAGATCGTCATGCCCAACGTGGGATCGAGCGGTCTCGACGTCATCGGGCCGAACGGTGAGTACATCTACGTCGGCGGCGGCGCCAAGGCCGCCAACCCGTCCAGGTTCGGAAAGGCCCTCAAGATCAACAAGTACGCGGCCGGCGAGGCCGGCGTGAAGGCGGTCTCCTACCTGGCCGACAACACGCCGGAGTCGGCGATCAAGCAGGCCGAGAAGGTCTTCGGAGACGAGAACGTCCACATCTTCACGCTGCCGAGCTGCCAGTCATGACCGACGGGTTCATCCGGTGGTACCGGGAGTCGGCGGCCACGCCGGTCCTCGCCGAGCAGGCGGAGGTCTTCGGTGCGCACGGCCTCGCGCTCGCGCACCCCGCGCGGGGCGCGGCCGTGGTGCTCGACGTCGAGGGCGACGGCGTCCCCATGAGCAGGGAGGAGCTGGGCCGCCTGCTGGGCCTGCGCATCGCGTCCCTCACGGTGAACTGGTGGTTCTCCGCCGACGTCGACGTGACCGACGAGTTCCTGTACGAACCGCTCGGCTGCGAGATCCAGACCTTGTGGCTGGACGGCCTCACGCCCGAGCAGGCCGACGCGGTCGAGGCGGCCGTCATCGCGGCGACGACGGCACTGCCGGTCCCGACCCGCGCCGTGATCGTCGACCGGCAGGGTGCGAGTGACCCTGCCGACTGGGACTCGGCCGTGCTCTACGACGGAGACGGGGCGCCGGTCTTCCCGGACCGGGTCCTCGCACGCGAGCCGCTCACGCGGACGCTCCTGCGGTCGCGGCCCGGGCTGAGGAGCGAGGAGGCCGGTGGGGATCTGACGCTGCTCGCTCCCGCCCGCCCGCTCTGACGCCCGGGGAGCCCGCCGCACGGCGAATCCCCGGAGGAAGGCCCCGCCGGTCCACCGACCCGGCGGGGCCTTCCCGTGCACCGGAGCCGACGCGCGGGCGTCCGGCGCCGTACCGGCCCGCGGTCCGGCCGGTCGGCCGCACCGAACGGGGACTCAGTAGGCCCCGTTGACGTTGTCGATGGAGCCGTAGCGGTCGGCCGCGTAGTTGCAGGCGGCGGTGATGTTGGCGACCGGGTCGTACAGGTCCATCGACGTGCCGGGCACGTGGTAGGCGAGGAACGTCGGCTCGATGACCTGGAGGAGGCCCTTCGAGGGGGTGCCGTTGACGGCGTTGATGTCCCAGTTGTTGATGGCCAGCGGGTTGCCGGAGGACTCGCGCATGATGTTGCGGTGGATGCCCTCGTAGGAGCCGGGGATGCCGTGCTGGGCCATGATGTCCAGCGACTGCCGGATCCAGCCGTCGAGGTTGTCGGCGTACTGGGTGACGGCGGCCGGGGCGGCGGCGGCCGGAGCGGCGGCGGAGGCGCCCGTGGCGGTGCCGGCGGACGAGGCGGTCGCGCGGCGCTCGGAGCGGCTCGCCCGGTCGGCCGAGGTGGACTCCTCCGCCTTCGCGGTGGCCTTCCGCTCCGCCCTTTCCTGCGTCTTCGCCTGAGCGGGGGCGGCCTCGGCGGCGCCCCGATGAATCGTCAGTTCCAGACCGGGGTGAATGAGTGACGGGTTGTCACCCACGGCGCTCTGGTTGGCGCGGTAAAGGCTCTTCCAGCCCCCCTGAATTCCCTTCTTGTGGGCGATCAGGGAAAGCGAGTCACCGCTCACGACGGTGTACGTGCGCGTGGTCTCCGCGGCGGCCGGAGCCTTGGCGGCGGCCGGGGCGACGGGGGCGGTGAAGGCCTCGGCGGCGATCGCCGGGGCCCCGGCGGCGGGCGCGGCGCCGGCCGTGGCGGGGGCGAGCAGGGGCAGGGACAGCACGGCCCCACCCGTTCCGACCAGGGCGAGGCCACGGGAGACGTGGTTGCGGCGGGGGCGGCGGTGCTTACCGTGTGCAGGCATGACGGGATTCCTCTCCGGCGCCTACGAGGTGAGCTGTCGGGTTCGGACGGGAGGTGTCCGGCCGCGCGCACGCGGCTGCACCCCGAGCCGTTCCGGATCACCGGACCGGCGTATTCGTGGGTCCCCCGCTCCTGCCGTCGGGTGAAAAGGGAGGTTTCCGAGCGGTGGCAGGATTAGGCGTTCCGCTCGAATGGGGGTGACCGTAGGCCAGTAATGCGGCGAATAACAAGAGGATCAGGGCGGCGGCGCCCGTAAAAGGATCACCGAATTCGGAGAATTCAAGATCGGATGGCCCGGAAAGGGGCCGAACTTCCTTGCGCGGTACGGGGCGGGGAGGCCGGCGCCGTGCGGCGGGCCGTGCGGAGTGAGTCGCATCACCCGGTGAGTTATGTCCGAATATGCGGCGTAATTCCATTGATGGGGAAATAGGGCGAAAATCTATGTGGTGGGGGTTTCGAGGGCGATGGGGTACCTTTGGTGGCATCGTGGTCGCTCAAGGGCAAAGCTCGCAAAGCCGACATTCATCTCAAGGATGGAGTCGACCGACCCAGGAGCCGCCCGATGCCCCCCACCGCCCCCCAGCTCACCCCCGACGCCCCCGGCGTCCTGGATGCTCCCGGCGTCCTTGACGCCCCCGACGCCCTCGACCGCGAGGCCGCCGCCCTCTACGAGAGCGCAGTCTGGCAGCGGATCGTCACCGACTGGACCGCACCGGCACCGTCCGCACCGGCACCGTCCGCGCCCGAGCCGTCCGCGCCCGCCCCCGCACCCCCGTCGCCGGGGGAGGAGCGGAGCTGGCGGGACCTGCTCAGCGTGCCCGTGGACCGGCTCGTGGCCGAGGCGCTCGACGCGCTCCCGGCGCCGGGCCCCGCCGAACGCCGCCTCCCCGGCCGGATCGGAGCCGTACTGCCGGACCGCCTCCACGCCTGGCGCCGCATCGGACAGGCCGAGCTGCGCCCCTCGGTCCACCTCGGGTACGCGCGCCTCGTCCTGACCGAGTGGGGCTGGCAGAACGCCCCGTACAGACTCCGTGACAGACGCGGGGCCCGCTGCGTCTGCGGGGCGCTCCTCGCCGCCCACCGCCTCGGCTACGGCGGCGCGGACACCATGAACGAGGCGGCCGCCTGGATCATGACCGAGCTGCGGTCGCGCGGCTGGGGGGACCTCATCGGCCCGTGGAACCGGGCCCCGGGGCGCACGGCCGACGACGCGCTCGCCCTCCTCGACGCCACGATCCGCCGCGCCGCGCACGCCGGCCGCTGACGGTGCCGCCCGGGCGAGTGGGCCCCGCCGCCCGGGCGCGAGGGCCCGCCGCCCGGGCGGCCGGGGTCAGCCGCTGACGCTCGGGGCCCCGTTCTCGATGTGGCCGGTGTACCGGCGTGACCAGGTCCCGTCGACGTCGGCGGTGATCGTGAAGTCGTACCAGCCCTTGTGGTGGGCGACGGCGTTGAAGAAGTCCTCGGTGGCGGAGCCCGCCGGCACCGTGTACGTCCACGGGCCGTCCGTCCGGTAGGCGTGGGAGCGGATCGTGAAGGTGACGGGCCCGCCGGAGGCGTTGGTCATCCTGAACCAGAGGGCCGTCCTGCCGGTCCCCGGCTCGATCGCGAACCGGGCCGCCACCTCGACGTCCCTGCCCGCCTTGGAGGCGTCGCCGACGAAGCGGCGCAGGAAGCGGTTGGGCCCCATCATCGAGAGGTCGTACTTCCCGGACCCCGAGCCCGTACCGATGTTGAAGAAGTCGGTGGCCGTGCCGCCGGGGTCCACGGTGTACTGCCAGGCGGCCGTGTCGCGGTGCTGGTGCGGGTGGATCGAGAAGTGTGCGGCCCGCCTGGCCTCCGGCCCCTGGTTCGTCATCGAGAACCAGGCCAGGATCTTGCCGCCCGAGCCGAACTCGAAGCGGTCCAGATTGCCGTTCACCTGGTACGGAAGGGCGCGCGCCGGCCGGGTGCCGGGCTCCTGCGCGGGCAGCGCGTTGTTCTGCGGGACCGGGTTCGGCAGTGGCTTGCAGGTGGCCTGGCCGATCACCTTCGCCGTCGACGGCAGCCCGGCGGGCACCCCGTACACCGGGCGGGCGAAGTCGAAGACACCGGTCAGATCGCCCGTCACCTTCCGTCGCCAGGCGCTGATGTGGGGGCAGGCGGCCGGGGTGCCGAGGGCCGTCGTCCAGGTCTCCAGGAAGCGCAGCACGGAGGTGTGGTCGAAGACCTCGGAGCTCACCCAGCCGCCCCGGGTCCACGGGGACATGACGAGCATGGGGACGCGGAAGCCCAGACCGATCGGCACGCCGTCGAGGTACTCGCCCGGCGTGCCCGGCGGGGCGACCGGCGGCGGCACGTGGTCGAAGAAGCCGTCGTTCTCGTCGTAGTTGAGGAACAGCACGGTCGAGTCGAACACCTCGGCGTTCGCGGCCAGGGCCCGGTAGACGAGGTCGACGAAGTGCGCGCCGTCCCCGGGCGGGGCGTAGGGGTGCTCGGAGAACGCCTCGCTCGCGACCACCCACGACACCTGCGGCAGGGTGCCCGCCAGGACGTCCGCGCGGATCGCCGCCGCGATGTCGTCCGGGGTCGAGCCGGTCACCTTCGGGACCGAGCCCATGCCCCGGTCGTACAACGGGTCGCCGGGCCGCGCGTCGGTGAACCTCTTGAAGTACGCGAGGCCGTTGTCGCCGTAGTTGTCCTGGGCGTTCTGGTAGACCTTCCAGCTCACCCCGGCGCGCTGGAGCGCCTCCGCGTACGTCTCCCAGGTCAGGCCCCGCTCCTCGCCGCCGTCCTTGCTGGAGGCGTCGATCTTCCCGCTCCACAGGAAGGTGCGGTTGGGGCCGGTGGCGCTGAGCGCCGAGCAGAAGTACGCGTCGCAGATCGTGTAGTGGTCGGCGAGCGCGTGGTGGAAGGGGATGTCCTCGCGGTCGAGGTGGCCGAGGGTGCGGACGTTGCCCACGCCCGTCACCCAGTGGTCGAGGCGTCCCTTGTTCCAGGCCGCGTGCTGCGAGGTCCAGCTGTGCGGCAGGTCGCCGTTGCACTGCGCCAGGGTCTCACCGTCCACCCCTCCGGCCGGCGGGGTGTCGCTGAGCTTCCACGGGTACTGGCGGCCGCCCAGGTTCGGCTGGTTGAAGGTTCCCCAGCCGCCGGGCAGGTTGCCCGCCGCGCGGTCGGCGAAGCCCCGCACCCCGCGCAGGGTGCCGAAGTAGTGGTCGAAGCTGCGGTTCTCCTGCATGAGGATCACCACGTGCCGGACGTCGGTGAGGGTGCCGGTCGCGGCCCGCGCGACGGCCGACGCGGGCGCCGGCGGCAGCGCCGCCCCCGCCACGAGCCCCGCGCCGATGCCGACGAACCCCCTGCGGCTGATGGGAAGCATGCCCCGCCTCTCGTGTCACGGCGTGCCCCGGCGGCACGTCGGACACATGATGAAGTGAGGGGTGCTCAAAGGTATACACACGTGTGGTAATTACTGGGTTAACAACCGGAAGTACGGGTCTCCCCGCGGTGTGATTGGTCTGACCGCGTACCAATGGCCATGGGTGGGTCAGACGGTGAGGACCTTCACCCCGGCCTCGGTGAGCTGGGCGACCGTCTCCGGCGCGATGTCCGTGTCGGTCACGAGGGTGTCGATCCGGTCCAGACCGCAGATCCGCGCGAACGCCCGGCGGCCCATCTTCGAGGAGTCGGTCACCACGACGACCCGGCTCGCCCGCTCCGCGAAGAGCCGGCTGATGCTCGCCTCGTCCTCGTGGTGCGCCATCACGCCCAGCTGGGCGTCGACCCCGTCGACCCCCAGTACCACCACGTCCAGCACCACTTCGCCGAGCACCCCCGCCGTCAGCGGGCCGACCAGCTCGTAGGTCTGGGGGCGGGCGACGCCGCCCGTGGTGACGATCTTGATCTGCGGGCGCACCGCCAGCTCGCCCGCGATGTTGAGCGCGTTGGTGACCACGGTCAGCGCCGGTCCCGCGGGCGCCGTCGCCGGTACCGGGGCCTCGGCGCGCCCGCTCGCGAACCGCAGCGCGAGCGCCCGTGCCACCTCGGTCGTCGTCGTGCCGCCGTTGAGCCCGACGACCTCGCCGGGCGCGACCAGATCGGCGGCGGCCTCCGCGATCCGCTTCTTCTCCGGGGCGTGCCGCGTCGACTTGTACCGCAGGGGGAGTTCGTACGACACGCCGTGCGCGACCGCGCCGCCCCGCGTGCGCACGAGGAGCTGCTGCTCGGCGAGCTCGTCGAGGTCCCGGCGGATCGTGGCCGCGGAGACGTCGAGCGCGGTCGCCGCCTCCTCCACCTCGACCTTTCCCGAGGCCGCCAGTAGTTCGAGGAGCGTGTTCCACCGCTCGTGCTTGGACATGGGTCCCTCCCTCCCGGTCGTGCGAGCGTCCGATTCTAGCCGCCGACAAGCGTGGGATCTGGAAACGGCGTGCATGTTTCTGCTTGAATGAGTTCTACTTCGAGCATGTTCATTCAATATCGCGCAGTCTTTCTTGCAAGGAGATCGGCATGAGCACCACCCGCACCGCCGTGGAGATCGCCTCCCAGCCGGCGACCTGGCGCCAGGCAGCCCGCACCCTGCCCCGGCACGTCGCCGCCCTGCCCCGGCGGGGCGAGCGGGTCGCGGTCGTCGGCTGCGGCACCTCCTGGTTCATGGCCCTGGCCTACGCCGAGCTGCGCGAGTCCGGCGGCCACGGCGAGACCGACGCCTTCGCCGCCTCCGAGTTCCCGTACGGGCGCCGCTACGACCGGGTCGTCGCCCTCACCCGCTCCGGCACCACCAGCGAGGTCCTCGCCCTCCTCTCCCGGCTGCGCGGCACCGTCCCCACGGGCGCGGTCACGGCCGACCCCGCCACCCCGGTGGCGGACCTCGCCGACGAACTCGCCGTCCTCGACTTCGCGGACGAGGAGTCCGTCGTCCAGACCCGCTTCGCCACCACGGCGCTCGCCCTCTTCCGCGCGCACCTGGAGGCCGAGGACGCCCTCCCCGAGGGCGTGGCCACCGTCGAGGACGCCGCGCGGGACGCCGAGCAGGCCCTCGCCGCCCCGCTGGACGAGAAGGTCCTCGTGGCCGAGCAGTTCACCTTCCTCGGCAGCGGCTGGACCTACGGACTCGCCCTGGAGGCAGGCCTCAAGATGCGCGAGGCGGCGGGCGCGTGGACGGAGGCGTACCCCGCGATGGAGTACCGCCACGGCCCGATCAGCATCACCGGCCCCGGCCGGGTCGCCTGGGGTCTCGGCGCCCTCCCCGCCGGACTCGCGGACGACGTGCGGAAGGTCGGCGGCATCCTCTCCGAGAGCGGCCTCGACCCCCTCGCGGACCTGATCCGCGCGCAGCGCCTCGCCGTCGCCGTCGCCGAGGCCCGGGGCCTGAACCCCGACACCCCCCGCAACCTGACCCGCTCCGTGGTCCTCTCCGACGTCCATGCCTGACGCGCCGGTGTCCGTGTCCGAGGGTCCTGTGCCCACGCCCGACCGGCGCCCCGTCCGCCGCACCCGAGAAGCAGCCGACCGCACCCCGGAAGAAGACGCGCCATGCCGCTGACGCCGACCGACGAGATCGCCCGCCGTGCCCGCGCGGCGGGCACCGGAGTGGGGGCCTTCAACGTCCTCCAGCTCGAACACGCCCAGGCCATCGTGGCCGGAGCCGAAGACGCCGACAGACCGGTCGTCCTCCAGATCAGCGAGAACACCGTCCGCTACCACGGCGCCCTGGAACCGGTCGCCCTCGCCTCCCTGGCGGTCGCCCGCGCCGCCAAGGTCCCCGTCGCCGTCCACCTCGACCACGCCGAGAACCCCGACCTCGTCCGCGAGGCCGTCGGACTCGGCCTGGGCTCCGTCATGTTCGACGCCTCGAAGCTCCCGTACGACGAGAACGTCGCCGCGACCCGTGAAGCGGTGGAGGAGTGCCACCGCCACGGCGTCTGGGTCGAGGCCGAACTCGGCGAGGTCGGCGGCAAGGGCGGCGCCCACACCCCGGGGGTGCGCACGGACCCGGAAGAGGCCCGCGCCTTCGTCGCAGCCACCGGGGTCGACGCCCTCGCCGTCGCCGTCGGCAGCTCCCACCAGATGCTGACCCGGGACGCGGTCCTCGACTTCGACCTGATCGCCCGGCTGCGCGCCGCGGTCGACGTCCCCCTGGTCCTGCACGGCTCCTCCGGCGTCTCGAACGCGGACCTCGCCGCCGCCGTCACGGCCGGCATGACCAAGGTGAACGTCTCCACCCATCTGAACAAGGCCTTCACCCGGGCGGTACGGGACCACCTCGCCGACCACCCGGAGGCCGTCGACCCCCGCCGGTACCTGGCTCCGGCCCGCGCGGCCGTGGCCCGGGAGGTCGCCCGCCTCCTGACGGTCCTGGCCCCGGCCTGACCGGGAGGAGGGCGCGGCAAACGGATAACCGGTTGCCCGGCGGTGACGGCGGCGGATCCAATGACGGCGTGATCATCCGGGTGCGCCTGCCCGGGCGGGACGTGGGCGACGGGGCCGCCGGTCCCGACCGGCGCGCGATCCGGACGGACCGCGACCGCATCGCCCCAGGGGAGGCGCCACCCGATGAACACGTCACCGCTGCCGAGCACGTCACCGCTGCCGAATACGTCACCGCTACCGAGCACGTCATCGTCACCGGGCACGTCGCCGTCACCGGGCACGTCGCCGTCACCGGGCACGTCGCCGTCACCGGGCACGTCGCCGTCACCGTCGCCGTCGTCCGGAGCGGAGCGGGCGGACGGGCCGCCCGTCCGCCTGGGCGCCCTCATCCCGTTGACGCGCCCCGGCTGGACCGAGGCGGGCCGGCACCTCCTCGCGGGGCTCGACCTGGCCGTCCGCGAGGTCAACGGCACGGGCGGGATCGACGGCAGACCGCTGGAACTCCTCGTCCGGGACACCGCTGCCGATCCGGAGCGGGCCGCGGCGGCCGTGGACGAACTGGCCGCCCTGGGCGTGACCGCCGTGGCGGGCGAGTACCACAGCGTCGTCGCCCGCGCCGCCGCCGCCCGTGCCGCCGCCCTCGGCGTGCCCTTCCTCTGCTCGTCCGCCGTGCTCGACGCGCTCACCGGGGAGCCGACGGAGTGGGTCGCGCGCCTGGCCCCGGCCCAGTCCCACGGCTGGCGGCTCTACGCGGACTTCCTCCTCGGCGCGGGCTGGCACCGGATCGCCGTGGCGACCCAGCCGAGCGCCTACTGGGCGTCCGGCACCCGCATCCTGCGGGACCGCCTCGCTCCCCACGGCGGCACCGTCGCCGAACTCGACGCCAACGCGCTCACCCCCGGCGCCCTGTGCGACGCGCTCGCCGGGCACGGCGCGACGGCCCTCCTGCTCCTCGTCGGCCACCCGGAGCCGGCGGTGCCGATCGTGAAGGCGGTCCGGGGCGACCGGCGGCTCGCGGACGTCCTGATCGGCGCCCCGGCCGGACAGCCGGAGTTCGCGGAATGGGCCGGGGCGCTGGGCGGGGACGGCGCCGGAATCCCGTTCCTGCGCTACCTGCCCGAGCGGTTCGGCCCGCTCGGCGAGCGCGTCGGGCGGGAACTCCGCGAACGCCTGGGCGCGGCGCCCTCCTTCGTCGCCTTCGAGGGCTGGGACACCGTCACCGTCCTGGCCGCGGCGCTGCGCTCCCACGGGACGGACCGGGCGTCCGTCGCCGCGTCGTGGCCGCACCTGGAGGTGGAGGGGACCCGCGGCCCGATCCGGTTCTCCCGCGCGCCGGGCATCGGCGTACGGCAGTGGACCTGGGCACCGGTCCAGGTCGTCGACCGGGACCTGGCGGAGCCCGACCGGCTCCGGGTCCTCCGTACGGGCTGAGGGACGGCCCCGGGCCGGTCGTGGCCCGGGGCCCGCGCCGACGGCCGGTCAGCCGGTGCGCTCCACCACGAACAGCGGGATCTCCCGGTCCGCCTTCCGCTGGTAGTCGGCGTAGTCCGGGAAGGCGGCGACGGCCCGGTCCCACCACTCCCGGCGCTCCTCGCCGGTGACGACGCGGGCCCGCATGTCCCACACCCCGGTGCCGTCGCGCAGCTCGACCTCCGGGTGGGCGACGAGGTTGTGGTACCAGAAGGGGTGCTTCGCGGCGCCGCCGTTCGACGCCACGAGCGCGTACGCCCCGTCGTGCTCGACCCGCATCAACGGGATCTTGCGGAGCTTGCCGCTCTTCGCGCCCCGGTTGGTCACCAGGACCACCGGCATGCCGCGCAGGGTCGTGCCCTCCGTGCCGCCGGACGACTCGTAGAGCTCGACCTGGTCCCGTACCCACGCCTCCGGACTGGGCTCGTACTCACCTTCGAGGGGCATGTGTGTCCTTTCGGCTCCTGTCCGGCGTCACCGGATCGGCTCGGACCGACGCTATCCGACCCACCCGCGCGCGGAGCGGCAGGCCGCTCCGGCGACGCTGTCGGTACCGACCCATAGGGTGACGCCCGACGACACGACAGCGGCACCACGGTGACGGCACGACGGCCGTACGGCATCGGTGCGGCACGGAGGAGAGCGGCATGCGGGAGTTGTTCCTGGCGGAGGAGCGGGCGTACATCCGGTGGATCGACCTGCCGGGCGAAGGGCCCGTACGGGTCTTCGTCCACGGCCTCGGGTGCACGGCCGCCTCGGACTTCGCCCACATCGCCGCCCACCCCGCGCTCCGCGGCGGCCGGGCGCTCCTGGTGGACCTCCTCGGCCACGGACTGAGCGACCGGCCCGCGGACTTCGACTACCGCATGGAGTCCCAGGCGGCGGCGGTGGCCGCCGTCCTCGACCACCTCGGCGTGACGGGAGCGGACCTCGTCGGGCACTCGATGGGCGGCTCCGTGGCGATCCACCTGGCGGCGGCCCGCCCCGACCTGGTCGCCCGGCTCGTGGTGGCGGAGCCCAACCTGTACGCGGGCGGGGGCGCCTTCAGCTCACCGGTGGCCGCCCAGAGCGAGGAGGCGTTCGTGACGAGGGGGTTCTCCCGCATGCTCGCCCTCGCCGGCCGCGCCGACTACGCCGCCCGGCTGCGCCTCGCCGACCCGCTGGCCGTCCACCGCAGCGCCGTGGCGCTGGTCGAGGGGAGCGCGCCCGCCACGGGGGACCTGCTGGCCGGGATCGTGGCGCCCCGTGCCTTCCTCGTCGGGGAGTTCAGCCTGCCGGACGCCGACGCGGAGAAGGCCGCGGCGCTCGGCATCCCGGTGACCGAGGTCCCCGGCGCGGGGCACAACCTGATGCTGGACAACCCGGACGGCTTCGCCACCGCGCTCGCCCGCTCCCTCGCGGAAGCCACGTGAACCCGCCGGACGCGGCGGGCAGGCCGGACGTGACGGACCCGCCGGACGAGCCGGACGCGGCGGGCCGACCGGACGTGACGGACCCGGCGGACGAGCCGGACGCGGCGGGCCGACCGGACGTGGCGAACCCGGCGGACGAGCCGGACGCGACGGGCCGACCGGACGTGGCGAACCCGCCGGGCCGTTCGGATCGGCCGGGCCGGGCAGGCCGTGTTTCCGGCCAGTCGTACACCTGATCCGGCCACCTCGACGGGGTTCCGAGGGGGTTCGATTGCAGGCGTGTGGCGGATGCATGACAAGGCGTCAACTTCCTTGAGCCACGCCCGTGGAGCCGCCAGGCTGCTGATCACGCCGGGACCGGACACACCGGTCCCGACCGTGCACGTGGCCCCGCGTGCACCCCCCCCACAGTCGTGCCGCCCCACCCCCGGGCACGACGCGGACGAGGAGGACTCCCTCGCAATGGCACTCCCGAAGAGCACCAGGACCCGCTTCGCCGTGACGGCCTCCGCCGCGACCGCGGCCGCCCTGCTCGGCACCTTCGCGGCCGTCCCCGCCCAGGCGGCCCCGGCCGAGGGCACCGTCCTCGCGGCGGGTTCGGCCGACGCCGTCCCCGGCAGCTACATCGTCACGCTGAAGCAGGACGCGGGCTTCAAGGCCGGCTCGGACAAGGGCCGGAAGCTGATATCCGCCTACGGCGGCACCGTCGGCAAGACGTTCGGCGCCGCCCTCGACGGCTACACGGCCACCCTCGACGCGAAGGCCGCCCGCCGCCTCGCCGCCGATCCGTCCGTCGCCTCCGTCGAGCAGAACCAGGTGGTCCGCTCCGACGCGACGCAGACCAACGCCCCCTGGGGCCTGGACCGCATCGACCAGGCGAACCTGCCGCTCTCCGGCACGTACACCTACCCCGACAGCGCGGGCGGCGGCGTCACGGCCTACGTCATCGACACCGGGGTCCGCATCAGCCACTCCCAGCTGGCAGGGCGCGCCGTGAACGGCTACGACGCGGTCGAGGGCGACACGGTCGCCCAGGACGGCAACGGCCACGGCACCCACGTCGCCACCACCGTCGCCGGAACCACCCACGGCGTGGCCAAGAAGACCAAGGTCGTCGCCGTCCGCGTCCTCGACGACAACGGCTCCGGCACCACCGCCGGCGTCATCGCGGGCATCGACTGGGTCACCTCCCACCACACCGCCGGCACCCCGGCCGTGGCCAACCTCTCCCTCGGCGGCGGCGCCTCCACCACCCTCGACAACGCGGTGAGGAGGTCCATCGCCGACGGCATCACCTACGCCGTCGCGGCGGGCAACTCCGGGGTCAACGCCTCCTCCTCGTCGCCCGCCCGGGTCACCGAGGCCCTCACGGTCGGCGCCACGAGCAACGCCGACGCCAAGGCGAGCTGGTCCAACTACGGCTCGGTCCTCGACCTCTTCGCCCCCGGCGTCTCCATCACCGCGGGCTGGCACACGAGCGACAGCGCCACCAACACCATCTCGGGCACCTCGATGGCCGCCCCGCACGTGGCGGGCGCCGCCGCGATCCACCTCGCCGGGCACCCCTCCGCCACCCCGGCCCAGGTCGCCACGGCCCTCGTCAACGGCGCCACGCCCGGCAAGGTCACCGGCCCGGGCAGCGGCTCCCCGAACCGCCTCCTGCGGATCGTCCCGTAACGAGGCCCGCGCCGCGACCCGGCGCACGCGACCGCCCCGGAGGCAGCCGGCGCCTCCGGGGCGCTCCCTGTCCGCGCGGCGGGACCGCCCCGCGGCCCGGTGGCGCGGGCGGGCCGCGGCGTGCGCCAGGATGGGACCATGACCGAGATCCGCACCCCCCGCCTCGTCCTCCGCCGCTGGAGCGACGACGACCTCGTCCCGCTGTCCGAGATCAACGCCGACCCCGAGGTCATGCGCCGGACCGGCGACGGCTCGGTCCGCGACCTGGAGGAGACCGCCGGGGACATCGAGCGGTACGAGGAGGAGTGGGACGAAGAGGGCTTCGGCCTCTTCGCCGTCGAACTCCTCGCCTCCGGCGAGCTGATCGGCCTCGTCGGACTCTCCGTACCGGACGAGGCGGCGGCGGACGTCGAGATCTCCTGGCGCCTCGGACGCCCGTTCTGGGGCCAGGGCTACGCCTCCGAGGCCGCCCACGCGGTCCTGGAGTGGGCGCTCCAGGACCGGGGGCTCGACCGGGTCGTCGCCGTCACGCACCTCGGCGACCGCGCGTCCGAGAACGTCGCGGCCAAGCTCGGCATGGAGCCCGAGCGCGAGCTGGACCACCCGGTCCTCGGCGTCCCCCTGCGCGTGCACGCCATCGACCTCAGCGAGTACCAGGCGTGAACCCGAGGGGGCGTCCGGCCGGGTGAGGACCGCGGACGCCCCCTCGGGGCCGTCAGTGGCGCTCGGGCAGGTCCCGCTCCGCCGGCAGCGCCGAGAGGTCGCCGGCCGAGGGCGAGGCGGCGCGCGACGACGGCGCCACGGCCGGCTTCTTGCCGCAGAACGCCGCCTCCAGCGTTCCGCCGAGCGCCGTGTTGACCACTCCGCGGTTCGAGGAGTTCGCCATGGCCGAGAGGCTGCGCCGGCCGTCACGCGTCGAGAAGGCGTACGTGTAGAAGCCCTGCACGGTGCCGGTGTGGCCGTACACCTGGGTGCCGCACGACAGGTCGTAGCGGCGCAGGCCGAGGCCGTAGAACCGGGTGCCGGTGGCGTCCGTCGGCGTCACCGTCGTCATCGCGTCCATCATCGCCGGGGACAGCAGACGGCCGCGCATGAGGGCCCTGGTGAAGGTGTTCAGGTCGGCGGGGCTGGAGATGACGGCCCCGGCGGACTGAGCCCAGGACACGGTCTGCTCCGTGGAGTCCACCAGCGGGTCGCCGGCCGCGTCCGGGTACAGGTACCCGCGGACGTGTCGCCCCGCGATGCGGGTCTCGGGGTGGACGTACGAGGTGTCGCGCAGCTTCAGCGGCTTGAAGATGCGGCGCTGGTACGCGTCCGCCACCGGCCTGCCCGTCAGCTTCTCGATGAGCATCCCGACCACCGCGAAGTTGGCGTTGGAATACTTGTACGACACTCCGGGTTCGGTGGTCCGGGGCAGCGCCAGGGAGAGGTCCACGAGCTCCTGGTAGGTGAACACCCTGTTCCGCACGGACTCGAAGCCCGGCACCGTGTTCGCGAACATCGGGTCGGTGTAGTCGGCGAGTCCGCTGCGGTGGGTGAGCAGGTGACGGACCGTGATGCGGTCGTCGGGGAGCAGGCCGGGCAGGTACGCGTCGACCGGCGCGTCGAGCGTCAGCCGCCCCTCCTGCACCAGCTGGAGGAGCACGACCGTGGAGAACGTCTTGCTGACGCTGCCGATCCGGAACCGCGACCGGACGTCCATGGGCGTGCCGTTCACCCGGTCCTGGACGCCGACCGTACGGCTCCGGACGCCGTCGGGGCCGGAGAACCGGGCCATCGCGCCCGGCGCTCCGTTGGCCACGGCGGCGTTCAGCGCCGCGACCACGCCCTCCATGTCGGGAGCGGGAGCGGTGTCCGCCGTCTTCGGGACGGCGGGGGCCTGCGGGACGGCGGCCGGGGCCTGCGGGGCGGCGGACGCGCTGGTGGCGGGTGCGACGCCCGCGGCGAGTGCGGCGATCATGGTGGCGCTCACGACCAGGCGTCGGTGCGACGTCAGGGGCACGGTGGTTTCCTCGACTTCATCGGATTCGTCCGGAACGACGCGCGGCGGCGGCGCACCGGGGGCACGGAGGGCGCCACCGTCACGGCGCGGCCCCGGGCCCCTTGATCATGAGTGCCAACGCCCGGGAAAGGTTCCTGACACGGGCCACGGGATGCGGAGGGGCTGATTCCGTTTCCCGCGCGCCACCTCCCGCGGCCGCGTCCGGACGCCCCCGCCCCGCCCCCGACACGCCCCGCGTACCCTCGTGACGTGCCCGTTTCCCGTCTGCATCGCGTCGCCGTCCTCGTCCTCGAAGGGGCGAAGCCCCTCGACGTCGGCATCCCCGCGCAGGTGTTCACGACCCGCGCGAGCATGCCGTACGAGGTACGGGTGTGCGGCGCCGAACCCGGTGTCGTCGCCGGCGGCGACGGTCTGGCCTACCAGGTCGCCCACGGCCTGGACGCGCTCGCGTGGGCCGACATCGTCTTCGTCCCCGGCTACCGCTTCCCCGACCGCGAGGACCCGCCCCGGGCCGTCGTCGACGCGCTGATCGCCGCCCACGAGCGGGGCGCGCGGCTCGCCGCGATCTCGACGGGCGCCTTCGCGCTGGCCGCCACCGGACTCCTCGACGGCAAACGCGCCACCACGCACTGGCACTACGCGCGGGCGCTCGCCGCGAAGCGCCCCCTGATCCGCGTCGACGAGAACGTCCTCTTCGTGGACGAGGGCAGCGTCCTGACGTCCGCCGGCGCCGCCTCGGGCATCGACCTGTGCCTGCACATCCTGCGCGGCGACCTCGGGGTGGCCGCGTCGAACCACGCGGCCCGGCGCCTGGTCGCCGCCCCGTACCGCAGCGGCGGCCAGGCGCAGTACGTGCCGCGCAGCGTGCCCGAACCGCTCGGAGAACGGTTCGCCGCCACCCGCGAGTGGGCGCTGCACCGGCTCGGCGAACCCCTCACCCTCGACGTCCTCGCCCGGCACGCGGCGGTGTCGGCGCGCACCTTCTCGCGCCGGTTCGTCGAGGACACCGGGTACACCCCCATGCAGTGGGTCATGCGGGCCCGCGTCGACCGGGCCCGCGAACTCCTCGAACGCTCCGAGCGGGGCGTCGAGCAGATCGCCGCCGACGTGGGGCTCGGCACCGGGGCCAACCTGCGGCTGCACTTCCAGCGGATCCTGGGCACCACGCCGACCGAGTACCGGCGCACCTTCGCCCAGGGCGAGTGAACCGGCCCCGGTGGCGCTCTGGCGCGATCCTTGCGGACCGTGGCGATCGCGCCGCTGTCACAGGCGCCCGCCGCGCACGAGCATGGGTGGCGAACCGAAGGGACATCGCCATGACTCGCATCGCCATCAACGGATTCGGCCGCATCGGACGCAACGTGCTGCGTGCGCTCCTGGAGCGCGACAGCGGCCTGGAGGTCGTCGCCGTCAACGACCTCACCGAGCCCACCGCGCTCGCGCGGCTCCTCGCCTTCGACTCGACCTCCGGCCGCCTCGGCCGTCCGGTGAGCGTGGACGGCGACACCCTGGTCGTCGACGGGCAGCGCATCAAGGTGCTCGCCGAGCGCGAGCCGGCGCAGCTGCCCTGGGCCGAACTCGACGTCGACATCGTCCTGGAGGCGACCGGCCGCTTCACGTCGGCCAAGGCGGCCCGCGCCCACATCGACGCGGGTGCCAGGAAGGTGCTCGTCAGCGCGCCCGCCGACGGTGCCGACGTCACCCTCGCGTACGGCGTCAACACCGACGCGTACGATGCGGAGCTGCACACGATCGTCTCGAACGCCTCGTGCACGACGAACGCGCTCGCCCCCCTGGCCAAGGTCCTCGACGACCTCGCCGGCATCGAGCACGGCTTCATGACGACGGTCCACGCGTACACGCAGGAGCAGAACCTGCAGGACGGCCCGCACCGCGACCCGCGCCGCGCCCGCGCCGCCGGCGTCAACATCGTCCCGACCTCGACGGGCGCCGCCAAGGCCATCGGCCTCGTGCTGCCCGGCCTGGACGGCAAGCTGTCCGGCGACTCGATCCGCGTCCCGGTCCCGGTCGGCTCGATCGTCGAGCTCAACACGACCGTCTCCCGCGACGTGACCCGCGAGGACGTCCTGGAGGCCTACCGTACCGCCGCCGAGGGCCCGCTCAAGGGCGTCCTGGAGTACTCGGAGGACGCGCTCGTCTCCTCCGACATCACGGGCAACCCGGCCTCCTCGATCTTCGACTCGGAGCTCACCCGCGTCGAGGGCCGCCACGTCAAGGTCGTCGCCTGGTACGACAACGAGTGGGGCTTCTCGAACCGCGTCATCGACACGCTCGAACTCCTCGCCGGCTGACGAGGACCCGACTCGTCGGCCGACGAGGACCCCACGGTCCACACGGCCGCCGTCCCCGGCAAGCGGACCACCCCGCGCCGGCCCCGCACCCGCGGGGCCGGCGCGTCGCCGTTCCCGGTGCCGGCCGGTGACCGGCAGGCAACAGAGCGCCCTCCGGACTGCCGGAGTCCGGCATGACGGCCGCCCGTACTCCCCGTCTACCGTGCGGGGAGGAACGGAACACCGCACACCGGGAGGGACCCATGGCTCTGGGGCCGCTGGAGAGGGACAGCAACGGTTTCTGGGGTCTCGGCGACCGGGAGCGGAATCCCTCCGGCAGCCATGTCGTCCTCCTGCCCGAGGGCCTTGAACAGCGGTGCGACGGCGTCCGGCAGACCCTGGTCCCCTGGTCGCGGTTCATGACGATCCACGAAGTGGGACCGAGGTTCGAGGGGCGCCACCGGATAGGCCCCCTCGTCAGGGCGACGCTCCGTCACCCCTACGAGGTGTGGGAGGCGCGGTTCACCCGGCACGCGCACCGCTACCGCACGGCCCACGTGCTCCTGCTGGACGAGCTGTTCGTGCGGACGGCCGAGGCGAAGGAGACCGAGCGCCTCGGAGACCCGGACTGGCTGGCGGCCGTGGTCGAACGGCTCGCCCCGCAGAGCCCGTGGACCAGGAAGACGCTGCGCTCGGCCGTGGCGGAGGCGCGAAAGGTCTGACCGCCCGGGCCTCCTTCCGGAAGGGGCCCGATCGCCCCGGCCTCTTCCGGCACGGGGCCCGATCGCCCTGGCTTCTTCCGGCACGGGGCCCGACCGCCCTGGCCCCTCACGGCCGGGGCCGCGCCGGTGGCTCCAGGGCCGTGCCGATCGGCTGGTCCGGATCGAGGACGAGCCCCAGCCGCAGGGTGGACTGCGAGAGGACGCCCCACAGGGCGTCGCCCAGGAAATGCGTCAGGTCGTCGAGGGAGCTCCGCGACTCGGGGTGCGCGGCCCACTGGTTGACCACCCCGTCCACCAGCCCCACCATGCCGAACGCCAGGTTGAGGGTGAAGCCCGCGGGCGCCTTGCCGCCGTCGACCAACTGCTCGGCGTACGTGTCGAGCAGCCGCGCCAGGTGGAGGGCGATGGCCGTGCGGGTGCCCGCCACCACCCGGGAGCCGGCGGCGTGCCGCTCGGGCGAGCCGGTGCCGAGGAACTGGTGGAGCCGGGGGTGCTCCGCGACCCAGCCGACATAGGTCGCGGCGCCGAGTTCGACGGCCTCCCGGACGGTTCCCTTCGGGTCGAGCGCCGGGTACAACTCGGCCAGCAGGTCGTCGGCGATGCGCGCGCGGATCCGCTCGTCCAGGTCCTCGCGGCTGCGGAAGATCCGGTAGACCACGGAACGGGGCATCCCGGCCTCGGCGCCGATCGCCGCCACGCTGACCGAGGGACCCTCCCGGCCGATGACGGCGAGGGCCGCCGCGAGGACCTGGTCGCGGCGCTCGGCCCGGTGGCCGGACCAGCGCGTGTCCCGGCCGTCGGGGCGTCCGTCACCGCGTACGTCTCTGTCCTCCGCCACGGCGTGGATCGTACCCGGCCCGATCAAGAGGCCGCGCGCGGTCGTTTCCCGGGGGTGGCGCATGACGTGTTACCGCCGGTACCTTGGACGCAGTGACACAGGTAAATTCCCGTACCGGGCGACGGCGTTCGGGTCTGGTGCATCCGGTGCACCGGTGCGGAAGCACGCGGGGCGGCGACAGAGGGGTAACGAGATGGAACACCAGCACGTCGACGTGCTGATCATCGGCGCGGGACTGTCCGGCATCAGCGCCGCCTGCCACCTGGCCGACGGCAACCCCGGCACCACGTACGCCGTCATCGAGCGGCGCGCACGGGTCGGCGGCACCTGGGACCTGTTCCGCTACCCGGGCATCCGCTCGGACTCGGACATGTACACCTTCGGCTACGGCTTCCGCGCCTGGCACGGCACCAGGATCCTCGCCGAGGGCACGGACATCCGCCGCTACGTCCAGGAGACCGCCGAGGAGCGCGGCGTCACCGAGCACGTCCGCTTCGGCCGCAAGGCCGTCCGCGCCGACTGGTCGGGCGACGAGGGCCGGTGGACCGTCGAGACCCTGGACGAGGCCACCGGCACGACCGAGCTCTGGAAGGCCCGCTTCCTCGTCGGCGCCACCGGCTACTACGACTACGACGCCGGCCACCGCCCGGAGTTCCCCGGCGAGGAGCGCTTCACCGGCACCCTCGTGCACCCGCAGCACTGGCCCGAGGACCTCGACCACACCGGCAAGCGCGTGGTCGTCATCGGCAGCGGCGCCACCGCCATCACCCTGGTCCCCTCGATGGCCGACACCGCCGCGCACGTCACCATGCTCCAGCGCTCGCCCACGTACATCCTGGCGCTGCCCGCCGACGACCCCGTCTCCACCGTCCTGCGCAGGCTCCGCGTCCCCGCCGGGCTCGTCCACCGCGTGGGCCGCGCCCGCAACATCGCGCTCCAGCGCGGCCTGTACGCCCTGTGCCGCAAGGCCCCGCGGCTCATGCGCAAGGTGCTGCTCGGCGCCGTCCGGGCCCGGCTCGGCAAGGACGTCGACATGCGCCACTTCACCCCGTCGTACAAGCCCTGGGACCAGCGGCTCTGCGTCGTCCCCGGCGGCGACCTCTTCAAGGCCCTCAAGAGCGGCAAGGCCTCCGTGGTCACCGACCGGATCGAGACCTTCACCGAGAACGGGATCAGGGTGAAGTCCGGCGAGGAGATCCCGGCCGACGTCGTCGTCACGGCCACCGGCCTGAAGCTCCAGCTCGCCGGCGGCATGGAGATCACGGTCGACGGCAAGCCCCTCGTCACCCGCGACCACCTCCTCTACAAGGGCGTGATGCTCGACGGCGTCCCCAACCTGGCGATGATCATCGGCTACACCAACGCCTCCTGGACGCTCAAGGCCGACCTCGCCTGCGCGTACCTCAGCCGCCTGATCGCCCACATGGACCGGCACGGCCTCACCAGCGCCACCCCCGTCGCCGCCGCGTCCGACCGCTCCGACGTGTCCGTCATGGGGGAGTCGCTGACCTCCGGCTACATCGCGCGCGGCGACGCGATCATGCCCCGCCAGGGCATCCGCGACCCCTGGCGGATCTGGAACGACTACTACCGCGACCGCCGGGCCCTGCGGGACTCGCCCGTCGAGGACCCCGCCCTCCGCTTCGAGCGGACCGCCCCCGGGACACGTCCCGCCACCGACCGCCGGGACCACGCCCCGGCGGTCTGACCCCGGACCCGCCCGTCCCTCCGGAGACCGCACACGAGAGATCGAGGACGACGATGACCATCAGCCAGGAGAACTACCACGAAAGGCTCCGGACGCTGTCCGAGGCGTCGGTGCACATCCACTTCGACGCCTTCACCGACATCGACTGGGACAACCCCGAGTTCGCCATCGACCCGAAGGACCCCCGCTGGGTGCTCCCCGCGGCCGACCCGCTCGGCGGCCACCCGTGGTACCGGGCGCAGCCGCTGGAGGTCCGGACGAAGATCGGCCTGTGGCGGTACGCCAACATCGTCAAGGTCGGCATGCAGTTCGAGAACGTCCTCATCCGCGGGGTGATGGACTACCTCTTCGCGCTGCCGAACCAGAACCCGGAGTTCCGCTACCTCACCCACGAGGCCACGGAGGAGTGCCACCACACCCAGATGTTCCAGGAGTTCGTCAACCGCGCGGGCGCCGACGTGCCCGGCGGCCGGCGCTCCTTCCGGGTGGTCAGCCGCTTCCTGCCGCTGGCCGGCTCCCTCATCCCCGAGTCGTTCTTCACCGGCGTCCTCGCCGGCGAGGAGCCCATCGACCACCTCCAGAAGGCGATCCTGCGCGGCGGCGAGGACATCCACCCCCTGATGCGGCGGCTCATGCAGATCCACGTCGCCGAGGAGGCCCGCCACATCTCCTTCGCCCACGAGTTCCTGCGCGTCAAGGTCCCCGGCTACGGCAGGTTCCGCCGGGGCGCCCTCTCAGTGGCCTTCCCGGTCATCATGCGCGTCCTCGGCGACGTCATCGTGGTCCCCGACCGGAAGACCGCCGAGAAGATCGGCGTCCCCCACTGGGTGATCAAGGACATCTTCTGGAAGTCGCCCGACGGCGAGAAGATGCTCCGCGACCTCTTCTCCGACGTGCGGATGCTCGCCGAGGACATCGGCCTGATGAACCGGGCCTCCCGGAAGGTGTGGCGCGCCCTGCGCATCGACGGGCGCCCGTCCCGCTTCCGGGGCGAGCCCGCCCCGCACGCCGCCTGACGCACCGGCTCCTCGTCCGGCGGGCGTACGCCGTCCGGGCAGCACACCCGCCCGCCGGGCGGGACCGCCGACCGGGAGCCGTCCCGG
Source organism: Streptomyces bikiniensis (assembly GCA_000716465.1). GTDB lineage: Bacteria > Actinomycetota > Actinomycetes > Streptomycetales > Streptomycetaceae > Streptomyces > Streptomyces bikiniensis. The sequence goes on along the minus strand of JNWL01000004.1, from coordinate 4,610 downwards.
CGGCCCCGCGAACGTGAACGGAGAACCGCTCCCCATGCCCTACGTCGTCACCCGGTCGTGCTGCGCCGACGCGTCGTGTGTGCTGGCCTGCCCGGTCAACTGCATCCACCCCGCCCCCGGCGAACCGGGCTTCGGACAGACCGAGATGCTGTACGTCGACCCCCGCACCTGCGTCGACTGCGGGGCGTGCACGACGGCCTGCCCGGTGGACGCCCTCAAACCGCACACCAAGCTCACCGAGGGCGAGCTGCCGTTCCTCGAACTCAACCGCGCCTACTACGACACCTCCCCGCACGCCGACCGCACCCCCATGGCCCTCGTGCCCCCGCAGCGCCGGGCGGAGACCACCGGGCTGCGGGTGGCCGTGGTCGGCGCCGGACCGGCCGGACTCTTCGCCGCCGACGAACTGCTCCGGCACCCCGGCGTGAGCGTCACCGTGTACGACCGGCTGCCCACCCCGTACGGACTCGCGCGGGCCGGAGTGGCCCCCGACCACCAGGACACCAAGCGGGTCACCGAACTGTTCCGGGCCATCGAGGGCCAGCCCGGCTTCTCGTACCGCCTCAACACCCGGATCGGCCACGACCTGCACCATGAGGACCTGGTCCGCGACCACCACGCCGTGGTCTACGCCGTGGGCGCCGCCACCGACCGGCGCCTCGGCATCGAGGGCGAGGACCTGCCCGGCAGCGCCTCCGCCACCGACTTCGTCGCCTGGTACAACGGCCACCCCGACCACGACGGCACCGCCCACCCGCTGGACACCGAACGGGCCGTCGTCGTCGGCAACGGCAACGTGGCCCTGGACGTGGCCCGGATCCTGACCGCCGACCCCGACGCCCTCGCCCGTACCGACATCTCCGACCGGGCCCTGACCGCGCTGCGCGCGAGCCGGGTCCGCGAGGTCGTCGTCCTCGGGCGGCGCGGACCGGCCGAGGCCGCGTTCACCCTGCCCGAACTGATCGCGCTCGCCGCCCTCGACGACGTCGACGTCCTCGTGGAGGGATGGCCCGAGAGCCTGCCGGCGGACGCCACGCCCAAGACGGCGGTCCTCGCCGAACTCGCCGCCCGCGCCCCCGTCCCCGGCCGCCGCCGCATCGTGCTGCGCTTCCTGACCGGCCCGGCGCGGATCGAGGGCGGGGACCGGGTGACCGGCCTGACCGTCGTACGGACCGCACTGCGCCGCGCCGACGACGGCACCGTACGGGCCGTCCCCACCGACGACACCGAGACCATCGCGACGTCGCTCGTGCTGCGCGCCGTCGGCTACCGCGCCGAACCGGTGCCGGGCCTGCCGTTCGACGCGGAGACCGGCACCGTGCCGCACGAGCGGGGTCGGGTCGAACCGGGCGTCTACGTCACCGGCTGGATCAAGCGCGGCCCCACCGGCTTCATCGGCACCAACAAGTCCTGCGCCCAGGAGACCGTCACCACCCTCCTGGACGACCTCGAAGCGGGCCTGCTGACCGCCCCCGCGGGCCCGCCGGCGGGCCCGGCCCGTCCCGACGCCGTCGACCTCGACGGCTGGCGCGCGATCGACGCCGCCGAACGCGCCGAGGGCCGAGCCCAGGACCGCCCCCGCGTCAAACTCGTGGACCGCGAGGACCTGCTCGCCGCCGCGTCGGGCCCCGGGGGCGCGGCCGGGCCCCGGGGAGGCGGGGTGCGGTGACGGGACGCCCGGCGATCGGGTCCCGGAGGACGTCGGGCAGGGCCGCCGCGCGCTCCACCGGGTTCGGTTCGAGCGCCGGGACGGCGGGCGCGATTGGTTCTCCCCGGCAGGGGTACCCGCCGGACGGCACCGGGCACCGGAGCGCCGTACGGCGGGACAGACCGGCCGGTGGAAGACCGGCGGAGGAGGAGACAGCACGATGGCGGGCAGCAAGGAGAACCAGGACGTGGTCGCGGCCATCCTGAAGGACCACCGCAGGATGGAGGACCTGTTCCGCCGGATGCGGAGCGTCGAGGCGGACCGGGCCGCCGCCCTGAAGGAGTTCTCGGCCCTGCTGATCGCGCACGGCGAGGCCGAGGAGGCCGAGGTCTACGGGGCGCTCAAGCGCTTCAAGAACGTCGACGACGAGGAAGTGGACCACGGCACGGAGGAGCACGAGGAGGGGAACAAGGCCCTCCTCGCCCTCCTGGAAGTGGACGAGGTCGGCTCCGACGAGTGGGACGAGCGCCTGGAGGAGCTGGTCGAGGCGGTCACCCACCACCTCGACGAGGAGGAGCGCACCATCCTCAACGACACCCGGGAGAACGTCCCCGACGAGCGCAGGGCCGAACTGGGCGGCGCGTTCCTGAAGGAGCGCGCCCGGCAGCTCGCCTCGGACTGCGGCCGCGTGGAGAACGTGCGCGAGGTCGTCCACGGATGAGGGCCGGAGACGCGTAAGGCCGACGTGGACGGGGCCGGGCGCGGACGAGACCGACATGGACGAGGTCGGGCGCGGGCGAGACCGGAGCGCCCCGGTGGGCGGCCCGCCCGGGCCGCCCACCGGCGCGGATTCACCTCCCCGCGCTCCCACCGGCCCCCGCCGGCGCCGCGTCGGCGGCCAGGGGCGGGGTGTCGAGCCCGGCCCCCCGCCCGAGGCCTTCGAGGAACTCGCCGACGGCCTCCTCCGAGGTCCACGACGGCGCCCAGTCCAGTTCCTCACGGGCCCGCGAGAAGTCGAGCAGGGGCAGCCGCAGGACCGCGTCGAACAGCCCCGGCGCGGCGGGCACGAGGCGCAGGCGCCACGCGGCGGCGAGTACGGTACGGGCCGCGCCCGCCGGAACCGGGACGGCGCGGGCCCTCAGGAGGCGGGCCAGGACGTCGGTGTCGAGCACCGGATCGGCCGCCAGGTTGAACGGCCCCCTGACCGGCCGCACCACGGCCGCCCGGTAGGCCTCGGCGGCGTCGTCGGTGTGCAGCGCCTGGAACCGCAGCCCCTTGATGGAGGGCACGACGGGCAGCACACCCGGCCGTACGGCGCGCCACGGCAGGAGGGGGCCCGCGAAGATGCGGCGCTGCTCGCTCGCGGCCCCCTCCTTGAACAGGAACGCCGGCCTCATCCGTACGACCCGCAGGTCCGGGTGGGCCGACTGGAAACCGTCCAGGTAGCGCTCCAGATAGGCCTTCTCCCGGGTGTAGGCCGCGCCGGGCCAGCCGTGGGTGGACCACGACTCGTCCACGGGGCGTCCGTCGGACGGGCCGGGGGAGTAGGCGCCCACCGAAGAGGCGTGCACCAGGCACTGCACCCCCGCCCGGGCGCACGCCTCGAAGACCCTGATGCTGCCCAGGACGTTGGTGCGCCAGGTCTCGACCGGATCGTGCGTGGGCTGGAACTTCCAGGCGAGGTGGACGACGGCGTCGGCCCCCGCGAACAGCGCGGCCAGGTCGGGGCCGCCGGGGTCGACGTCCGCCGCCGTCCAGCGGGCTCCGCCGATCCGCAGCTCGGGGACGCGACGGGCGACACCGAGCACGTCCGTGACCGCGCGGTCACGGTCGAGGGCCCGGACCACGCTGGTTCCGACGTTTCCGGTGGCTCCTGTGACGACGACCCTCATGGTGCTTGTCCAATCGCGGGGGGGGCGGGGGAGGCGGTGCGGACATGCCCACCGTCGGCTCCCGGCCGGGGAACCGGCCACGCCCTGCGAGTGACCGCGCGGTGCGCCCCGTAAACGCCGGGGCCGCTCATCCCTCCGGCCACGGGAGGCCGGGGGTCCCGGGCGCGGGCGGCACCTCCACCTCGAACCAGACGGCCTTGCCGCCGTCCCTCGGGACGCAGCCCCAGGCGGTCGACAGCCGTTCCAGCAGGTACAGGCCGTGCCCGGAGGCGCGGCTCGGGCGGTGCGGGCCACGGGGCCGGGGGTGTACCGGGTTCGTGTCGCTGACCTGGACCCACAACCGGCCCCCGGTGCGGTCGAGCCGCAGCTCGTACGGCACGCCCCCGTGGGTGAACGCGTTGGTGACCACCTCGGAGACCAGCAGCAGGGCGTCCTCGGCGGCGACCTGCCCGGGCGCGCCCGCGGTCCCGAACCACTCGCTCAGCGCCCGCTGGGTCAGGTCCCGGCACGCGCCCACCACCCCGGGGACCTCCGTCAGTTCGTACCGGCGGGTCTCGGCGGCCATGGGCCGCACGTGATGTACGCGGCGACCGTTCATACGCTGCGGGTTCCCAGGACGTCCGCTCCGAATCGTCCCGCAAGGGCGTCCGCCCGGCGGCTGCGACGGCGCTTTCGCGCGAGTGCGACGGCGCTTTCGCACGAGAAGGCGGTCGCCGCGTTTTCCCAGAACCCCCTTTCGTAACCCCTCACATCTCAGGAATGTGCCCACAGTTCTCGGAAAGAGGTAAAAGGAGCAAAAGGTGTGAGAGGAACGGTGAGATTCATGAAACCCACGACGTCCGTGCGGAAAGAGGAGCCGGGAGGCGAGAGTTCCGGGCCCCGACAGGGCCATGGCTGACGGCGAGGGCGGGGGAGGTGGAATCCAGGTGCGGAGGCTGATGGTGCGCGGGGTGCGGAGGGTGGTGTCGCGTTGCCGGGACTTCACGGCGGAGGCGTTGGCGGACTGGGGGTGGATTCCGGCGGGGAGCGAGGCGGGGGAGGAGCGGGTCGAGGACGTGCTGCTGTTGGTG